>CAWGRY010000007.1:0-90158 GCA_963825165.1 uncultured Bacteroidales bacterium
TATAATTATTCTTACGAATCTTCCCATACTATTCAAGTTCTACCAGCTTCTCTTTAACATCAGTTATATGAACTGGTATAATAACCGGTGATTTTTTAACTGCAAGTGATACTATATTTTCAGGAGCCAGCTCAGGGTTTTCGTGGCATCCTATACATCCCCGCCGTTCATTCGGACGCAACCATAACCAGGCAACACGGACCGCCGACAACATTGCCGTCTTTATCAAGTGTTCTGATACGGAAAGGCTTATCTGCCATGACTTTCAGCTGAAATGAACCGTCTTTTTCAACATCAACAACTCCATAGGTTGTATCAACGCCCAGCACCTCAATCTTCAGGGCTTTTCTCATCGCAGTGGAATTATCAGGAAGAAAAGGATCGTTGAAATTAATATCCTGGCATAAAAGCAAACCTGTTTTCACCTGCATATCCACTTCACTTGGAAGTTTTTTTGGTCTTTCATACGGTTTGATACTGACGATATCAAGTATATGATAATCAGGATCATTAAATACTTCCGGCCCGAGCGATCCCTTTTCAGGATTAAACTCATAAAGCGCGCAAACAGTTCTGAATCTGATTTACGGTAGGAAACAAGATATTTGCCAGGCCGGAGCGGTAAGTACATTATAAAAATCCCCTGGGATCGATGATGTCAGGTCAGTTCCTGAATGCAAGGGCCTGTTATAGCTTACTGAAACCAATCTGGACCTGGTACTGGTTTTCACTGTCTGATTCAGCGAATATGATCCTTCCATCTTCAGTTTCTTGAGCGCGGCTCAGTAGTATACTGTTACCGGGACCACTGTAGAACAATTCAGCTTTTGTACCGTCAGGTCGCAAAACTGTCAGAACTGCGTCTTTCTTTACCGATGGAAGGGTCCGTTTGGTTGATTGGTTACTATCCGGCCGTCTTTCAGCACCGCAGAAGCAAACAAAGGCCGGGACTGAAGGTGATCTGGGTAAGACCGGATCCCGTCGAGATTCAACTGTAAAAAGAGGAGAATAGGATTTTTTAACAGTATCGTTTTCCGTGTATTTTGGTTTAATACAACCCTTTCCGCCGGGAAGATAAGCCGGATCTGTGCAGTTTTCTAGCCGAAGAAGTAACCTGCCTGATCCAGAGGAGTCTGCCAAGATTCATTTCCCAGATCTGCCATTTGTTCACTTTTCTGTTTTTTTGTCCGGTAAAAAGCAGATATCTGCCATCTCGTGAAGATTTCCCAGGAGACCTGGCAGAATAAAAGTCAGCTGTAAGAACTTTCATTTCTTCTGCCGTATTCGTCAGGATCAAACCTGACTCATCCTGTAATCCCCGCAGGTAACGCCATGATCCACCCTCTATAAAGTCCTGTCTTTGTCCTGAATCCCGCCTTCAATCCGAGTAAATATGACTGCACCCTCACCCTGGTTCTTCCCTGCATGACGATAAACAGATGCAGGAAGCGCCCATAGCTATCAGGAGAAATAGGATGACAACTGAATCTCCCGGTTTCTTCATTAATTCCACTATTTCTTTTAAGGCTCACCTGACAGTCGAGGATCTGATTTGGCTTGACATTCTCCACAACCTGTGTTTTGCCTGACGGCCATTTGATCTCAATTTTATCAACCAACTCATTTTTTGCCAGCCCGAAATGCATGCGGGGATCACTTTGGGACAGGTAACCGGTTTCACTTTTCCTCTGGGCTGTCTGCACGGTACCTCCCGAAGTAACTTTTACCCTTGCGCCTATCCCATCACGGTTACTTGTTGTACCGACAAGGTTAAGCGAGATCCAGTTATTCTGATTGCCCTTATTATTCCTCAAAAATGCTCCCCGGCTGTTCAGATTTACAATATAGCCGTCGATATCGCCGTCATTGTCATAATCGCCAAAGCATGATCCGCGACCGACAAGTTCTTTTTGGAAGTACTCGCCACTCTCAGTCGATACATCCCTGAACTTGCCATCTCCCATATTTTCAAAAAGCTGATCTTCCTGACCATACAGATGTTTCAGAGCTCCGTTTACCTTGAAAATATCAACTTTCCCGTCATTGTTATAATCAATAAATGAGGAGGACCATCCAACAAACTGTCCTGCAGGCATTGCAATACCTGAAGGATATGACCGGTCACTGAAGACACCATTCCCCATATTCTCATACAGGGAGCAGTATTTATCATCGGAAAGAAAGATATCCATCAGCCCGTCTTCATTGAAATCAGCGAAATCCACTGACATGCTTACTGTTGATTCTCCTGATTGGCCAAATGCGGTTCCCGACATTGTTCCACGGTCTGTGAATCCTTTCCCGGCATCATTATGCCAGAGGTAATTAAGTGTATGGTCATTTGCCACATAAACATCCTGAAAGCCGTCATCATCATAATCAACAGATCCCACTCCCATTGCCCTGCCATCAATATCCGTGATTCCCATGGCTTTGGTCACATCTTCAAATGCTCCGTTGCCAAGATTGTGATAAAGAATATCGGGCTGGGCATCGTAAGCCATCGGACCGGGAAATCCGTCGGGAGCATAAAAATATTTATATTGCGGATCGAAGCTCAGATAGTTGCCTACATAGAGATCGAGCAGACCATCATTGTCATAATCAAACCATGCGGCTCCCACGCTGAATTCATTTTCGCCGCCTGCCACCCTCGCTTTCCTGGTAACATCGCTGAAGGTCCCGTCACCATTGTTCTTCAGGAGAACATTCGGGCCATAATTGGTAATATAGATATCAGGATAGCCGTCATTATTGAAATCCCCAATTGTTACTCCCATGCTGTACCATGGACCTCCGACCCCTGCTTTTTTTGTGACATCCTCGAAAGTGCCATCCTTCATGTTATGGTAAAGATGATTCCCGGGAAGCTTATCAGGTTTGGTACCGTTGCTGAGGCCCTCTTTCCATGTCCCGCTTGTTACATAAAGATCGATATATCCATCTTTATCATAATCCAGAAAAGCAGCTCCTCCGGAGCTGGACTCAACGATATTCGTGAGCTCCTCATCGCCAATGGAGTGCACAAAGTCAATACCTATTTCCTTACCGATCTCCTGGAAATAATCATTTGCGGCAGTGATTACAGTTTCGGATTTCTTTCCCGGTCCTGAGGCCGGGTTGCCCCCCTGACGGCAGCCGGGGATAAACAACAGAAATATGAATAGCAGGGTGCAAAAGGAATTTTTTCGCATAACAGGTCTGAGTTTAAATGGGTCCAGATATATCAGATACGTACAACCTAAATCAAAAACAAATAATGTCTAACCTGTTTACCGAAGAAATTAACCTTCCTAAATGTATCAGGCGGAAATTAAACCGCAATTAAAATTGAATTAAAAAAGAATTAATTTCATGAAAGCGCCGGAAGCAGGAGGGTAATCCGGGTACCCTCGCCAAGCTTTTGAAGTGATGTTTATTATACCGTTATGGTTTTTAACGATCTGATTTACAAGCGACAGGCCAATGCCCGTTCCCGGAATTGCCGTGGTATTTGTACCTCTGTAAAAAGGTTCAAGGATTTTATGTATATCTTCCTCAGGTATGCCGATACCCTTGTCTTCAAATATCACCTTAACATATTTGTCCTCGCGTCCGACCCCGATAAGGACAGAATGATCTGAAGAATATTTGCATGCATTTTCAATAAGATTGGAAACTGCAGTTTTAAGAAGGTATTCATCGCCGGCGACTGTCAGCTTTAAAAAAATCGGCAACAGAATTTTCAAGTGAGATATTAATATTATAGGAGGGATTGTATCTTTTCGCTTCTTCCAGGGCCTGCCAGATGATCTCATCTATACCTATATTATTATTATAACCCGACGGACCTTCCGAACTGGTTCTGGCAATCAGGATCAATCTGTTTGAAAGGTCAATAAGCGATTTAATGTCTTCGAGTACTGAGCCAAGGGTATTTTTATATTCTTCCGCTGTCCGGTCCTTCATCATCAGGACCTCAATCTGTCCGTTAATTGAAGTAAGAGGTGTCCTGAGCTCATGGGATGCATTTGCAATAAAACTCTTCTGCGTGCCAAATGATGTCTCAAGACGCTCGAGCATTTTGTTGAAAGTTTTGGCCAGCCTGCCGATCTCGTCAGTGCCATTTCCTTCGGGAACCCTTAAATTCAGGCTGGTTATTGAAATATCCTCGACCTTCTTTAAGACATCTGAGATTGGTTTTAGAGCTTTCCCCGAAAAGAACCATCCGGCGAAAAAGAATGAGACAAGGCTGATAAGACAAACCACCATCAGAACGATCCTCAGTTTTTTCATGTGCAAATGGCCGTCTCTATCGATAGCTGCACCAATTACGACAAATTCGGATGATCCTGTATTATGCATCATCCCCAGGATATCGTAAGGGTTTTTCTTATAAAACACATCCTTACCGGCTATAACCTGTCCGATGATGGTATTGATTTCTTCAGGTTTCCAGTTTTTGTCGGTCGTGTACAGAATATTCTTGTCCAATGTGACAATCAGGAATTTTTCATTCTGGAGTCTGGCAGGATTTCCGGAACCACTCCTCAGGATAAGGTTTGTATTGTATTCATAGCTGTCGAGCACAAGCCTTGCCACGGTTTCGGCCCTCGATTTAAGGAGATTGTTAAAATCAGTCCTCCTGAAGCTGGCTGAAGAGTAATAAATAGCAAGCGAGGCAATTAACATTATTAATCCTCCCAGCAGGAGGAACTGAAGCGTTAACCGGGTCCTTATCTGCATTTTGGCCTGAATATTAATCCTATAGGTCTCCGAAAATATAACCGAAACCCACCTTTGTATGGATCAGTTTTTTATCATGTCCCTTATCAATTTTCTTCCGCAGGAAGTTGATATAAACATCCACAACATTTGTCCTGAAGTCGAAGCTGGCATCCCATACCTTTTCGGCAATATCATTTCTTGAAAGTACCCTGCCTGCATTTCTCATGAAATATTCGAGAAGGGAAAACTCCTTGGCTGTCAGGCTGATATATTTAGTTCCTCTTATCGCCGCTTTCCTGTCAAGGTCCAGTTCAAGGTCGTCAAACCTGAGGAAGCCGGATGTTTCACGCGATTGACCGGATGTTTTCAGAAGGACTTTCACTCTTGCAAGCAGTTCCCTGAATTCAAATGGTTTTACGAGGTAATCATTGGCTCCGGCATCAAAACCGGCCAGCTTGTCATCGGTGGTTCCCAGTGCAGTAAGCATAAGAACCGGGATATCCGGATAGTCCGTCTTAAACTTCTTGCATAGTTTCAGGCCTCCAGTGCCGGGAATAATGACATCGAGGATGAAAAGACCATACTTATACTGAATGGCAAGTTTTTCAGCAAACTCGCTGTCGTAAGCCAGATCCGCCTCAAACTGGTTCTCTTCAAGGCCTCTTTTTATAAACGACGCCACCTTGGCCTCATCCTCGACGATCAGGATTTTCATGAATTTGGATTAACTTTTTGGCAATATAGCAATTTCCGGTCTTTTTTTAACAAGCTTTTAATCGCAAAGTCATGCATCCGTTTATAAAATATAGGGACTTCAATAAAATAACTTTTGATACACAGAGAACCACTGAGATCTACTGATATCCAAAGAGATACGATTTTTTAATTCTATGTGTCTCTCCCGGCAGATCGGGACAAGTTGTGTAAGTTTTCAAATTAGTTACAGAGTAGGCTCAATAAAAATTTTTTATTTTTTTAAAAAAAATATTAAATATTTCTTTAATGTTATTTTAATTTGTTTATATTTGTGTTTAAGTGTCTTTTTTACACTAAGTATTGATATGGTATTGTAAATTGCATTTAATATAAGGTATAAATAACCCTGAAAGAATTTTAAGAGCTGACCGAACATGAGTTTCAAGAATTTTTATTTAAATCTATAATCTAACCCAAATTAGTTATGAAAAAACTACTTAAAGTCATCCTGTTGCTTTTATTCTCTGTCTGCAGTACCGCTGGTATATATGCACAGAGAACTGTAACCGGAACTGTGCTTGACGACAAGCAGCAACCCGTTGCTAGTGCCAATGTTGTCTTGAAAGGAACCCAGGTAGGAGCCTTAACAGATAACAATGGTAAGTTTACCATTAATGTTCCCTCGACCGGAGGTAGCCTTCTTATCAGCTTCATTGGATTCGTTACACAGGAGATACCTATCGGAACCAGCTCAGTTCTGAATGTTACTCTTCAGACAGAATCTCTTGCTTTAAGTGAAATCGTGGTTGTTGGATACGGTACTCAAAGAAGGGCCGATGTGACCGGTGCTATTTCATCGGTTTCATCTGAAAAACTTAACGCAGTGCCTGTGGGAAATTTTGACCAGGCATTGCAGGGACGTGCACCAGGTTTGGTGGTTATCAGCAATGGTGCTCCGGGTCAAGCAGCTACATTGAGGGTAAGGGGTATCAGTACGGTTAACGACGCCAATCCTTTGTTTGTTGTTGACGGTGTTGTGTCAACCACCATCAATAACCTCAATTCTTCAGACATTGAACGCATTGAAGTTTTAAAGGACGCTTCCACAGCTGCTATTTATGGTTCACTCGGATCAAACGGCGTTATAATGGTTACCACCAAGAAAGGTAAACCCGGTAAGGTTGTAGTTGATTTCGAAGGCTATTACGGAGTTCAGTATTCAGATAAAAGATATGATTTGCTGAACGCTGAGCAGTACCGGGAATATGCCACAGGTGGAGCATTTTCGACACCTACGGTCTATGCAAATCCTATATATGCAGATCGTTTAGCCGGTAAAGGTCCAAGCCAGCCCGAAGGCGGTGAGACCGATTGGCAGAATGAGATATACCAGAATGGTCCTATGCAAAATTATGACCTCGCTCTGTCTGGTGGTAATGAGAACACCACTTTCAGATTGTCAACCGGTTATTTGAATTCAAAGAGGTATTGTTATCAATACCGGTCTTGAAAGATACAGCTTCAGGGCCAATAGTGAATTTAAAAAAGGCATTCTGAAAATCGGTGAGAACCTCAGCTTAACCTCCAGCTTAGTGGATCCTCTGGCTGATAACGGCGGACGTTCCCTGCTGGAACATGCCATTAAAATGGCCCCTTATCTGCCGGTCTACAATAAGGACAATCTGGGCGGATACCAGGGTCCGAGCTCTCCAATTGACGGACAGGATGCTGAAAACCCCGTCAGAATCATGGAATTGAACAGCCGTAGCTTGAATTCAATGACCATCCTGGGTAATCTCTACGGTGAACTGGATATTGTTAAAGGTCTGAAATTCAGAACCAGTATTGGTCTCCAGCATTCGGGCTCACGTCTTGAAACATTCCAACCCACATACAATGATGATAACCTGGGTACCGGTACTCACAAGGCAACGAAGGCCACAATTGATAAAAACTCGTCTGACTTTACTTCACTGTTATTTACAAACAGCTTAAATTATGGTCTTACACTTGCTGATAAGCATAATTTTGAGGTGTTGGCACTGACTGAATACAGCGATGTTCACTCAACCTTGCTGAATGCCCGTTCAACCAATGATATTACTAACGAGATTCATGAATTGAGTTCCCAAGAAGCTGCATTAAGCTCACAATCACTTGATTATTACAGAATTAGCTACCTGGGCAGATTAAACTATAACTATGACGGGAAGTACTTATTTTCGGCTTCCCTAAGAACTGATGCTTCGTCAAGGTTTGGTGCCAACAACAGATGGGGTACCTTCCCTTCAGTATCGGTGGGCTGGAATATCGCAAAAGAAGCTTTCTTAAGCAACGTTCCTTCTATCAACAACTTAAAACTCAGAGCAAGCTGGGGTAAAGCAGGTAATGACAAGATCCCCGATTATGCCTATTCTGCATCCCTGACCTCAAATATGTATTATGTGATTAATGATTTGCCTGTTGTTGGAACTACCCCGGGAGGTGCCGCAAATGCCGATCTAAAATGGGAGGAAACAACCATGACCAATATTGGTTTGGATCTGGGTTTATTTCAAAACAAATTTACCTTGTCGGCTGAATATTATATAAACTCGAGCAGTGATCTTCTGATGCAGGTACCATTGCCATCATCTCTTGGTGATTTCAGGGGTTCGATCAGCAAGAATGCAGGGTCTATGGATGTAAATGGCTTTGAATTTCAGGTAGGATACAATGATTTTGAAGGCGATTTTCAATGGTCAGCCAATTTAAATCTTGGTACTTTCAAGAATGAAGTTAAAAGCCTGGGTGGCGCTGCCTCCATCTCCGGAGCTGGTTTTGAAGGTGAAAGCCTGACCAGATGTGAGGTCGGACAACCTGCTTTCTACTTCTACGGATGGGTTTTCGACGGTATCTTCCAGTCAGTATCAGAGGCTAAAACCTATATGGATAGTACGCAATTCAAACTCAATGCTTGCTCCGCAGGAGATTTCCGTATTAAAGATACCAATGGTGATGGCGTAATTTCTTCAGCCGACAGAACCAATATAGGAAACCCGTTCCCCAAGATGACTCTTGGTCTGGACCTCAATGCTTCATACAAAGGCTTTGATCTGAACTTGTTTATAAGCGGAGTATACGGGAACAAGCTCTATAACACCAATATCTACGACCTACAGGGTATGCCCAGGTTATTTAACGCAGGTGTAGAAGTTCTTGACAGATGGACAACGGAAAATCCTTCAAACACCATTCCCAGGGCCGGTGAAGTGGCTGCAAATGTGCGGGCATCTACCCGTTATATAGAGGACGGAGCCTATACCAAATTGAAAAACATAACGCTTGGTTATAACATACCCGGAAATCTTACGAAGAACAAATTAACAAAGTTCAGGGTTTATGTCAGTGCACAAAACATGATCTGCATAACTAAATACTCCGGCTTGGATCCTGAAGTCGGCAGATACGCTGCCAATCAAGGAGTGGGACTAGTTGGTTCTCCTCAAACGTCAGCTACCAACTTTGAGAATGGAGTTGACAGAGGTAATTATCCTATACCCAAATCAGTCATTGGTGGTTTTCAAATTACCTTCTAACCTATAAAACAGAATTATTATGAAAAGACTTATAACTTATTTTACACCTGCACTAATTCTCGGTGCGTTGGTAGTACTCTTTTCCTGCAATCCGGATAATCTGGAACTTACGAATCCTAACCAGCTTTCACCTGACACTTATTTTACAACTCCGGCTCAGGTGCAGTCGGCTGTAAATGCTTGTTACGGAGAAATGCAAACACATGGTATGTACAACCGTGGTATGTGGTATGGTAATGAAAATATGGGTCATGAAAATACATGTAACTCGCAGCAGGAGGCTGATAAGCGCCAGTGGCTGAATTTCACCCACGATGCAACTCATCCTTTGATAACCTCTTACTGGGCTTCTTGCTACGGGGGCATTAACAGGGCCAATTTTGTTATCACAAATGAGGAAAAAATAAAGACCAATATCCCCACCAGTATATTGTCCGATGCCATGAGAAACAAGTATATTGGCGAGGCAAAATTCATGAGGGCCTTGTATTATTTCTGGCTGGTTACCAAGTTTGGTGATGTTCCCCTCTATCTCGGAGTTGATCCTGCTGCTGAGACGGCTGGTCTTCCCAGGTCTCCTGCAGCAACTGTCTGGGCACAAATAGAAGCCGACGCTGCAGATGCTGCAGCAAAATGCCTCCCCAAATCTGGTGAAGAAATCGGAAGGGCTACTTCAGGAGCTGCATGGGCGCTGTTGGGTAAAGCACGTCTGTATCAGAAAAATTACGCGGGAGCTCTGGAGGCCTTCAATCAAATTACAGGTTATTCACTCGAACCTGTCTATTTCAACAATTTCATGGAAGAAACAGAGAATGGTCGGGAATCGCTCTTCGAAGTCCAGTTTAACCTCGCTGCCGGTTATTCCGATCAATGGTCTGCCGAAAGAACAGACCAAGGTAAAAACGAAGGTACATTCAGAGGACAGGAATATGGTTGCTTAAACTGGTTCAACGTATTCGTTTCAGAAGATCTGTGGAACGAATTTGAAACTGCCGCCGACAATGGGGTAAAAATCGACCCGAGACGCGGCTACTGCGTTTACCAGACCGGCGATCTGTATAACAACAATACCCTGACCATTACAGTTGATCCCGTGATCGTAAAAGATAAAAACGGTGTTACTATTGATCAATATCAAAGAAGAGGCTGGAGAAAATACCAGAACTACTATAAACAGCCTCAGGAAACCAATAATACATCAGGTATCAACATGAAGGTGATCAGGTATGCCGATGTATTGCTGATGATGGCCGAAGCTGAAGCTAACCGCCCGGGAGGAAGCCTTACTACTGCTATCGGTTACATGAACCAGGTAAGGGCAAGAGCAGATGTTGATCTGCCATTATATGGCTCAGCCGGAATGAATGCCACATACCCTGTTTCCAATCTGACTCAATTCATGGTGGCTTTGGAACATGAACGTAAGGTTGAATTATGTGGTGAACAGATTCGCTACAACGATCTTGTAAGATGGGGCAGACTTGCTGCATTTTTGACCGAAGTTAAACCCAGTTGTCCCAAGGCCGACCAGACTGCTTTGGCTTTCGATCCAGCCAAACATTTACTCTGGCCTATTCCTCAGGAGGAAATTGATAGAAACCCTAATATTGGAGATCAGAATCCAGGTTATTAATGGATAGTAAATATTATTATTTAAAGAAATGGTCCTGCAAAACAGGACCATTTCTTTTTTGAGTTATTTGAAGTACTTTTATCCTTCATTCTTACTTATCCAGCCCTTATGATCAGCCATTTAAATCCTGAGTGCCGTAAAAGGCTTTACCCTGAAGTTTTGTTGCTAATTATACTTTGTATCCTTTTTTCCTGCAAGCATGAGAAAACAAACCGGGAAGGTCCTGTTTTCCAAAAACTCTCTTCAGGAAAAACAAACATTACCTTTCAGAACACGCTGACAGAGACCGATACTTTTAACTATTTCCTTTACCCCTACATGTATATGGGTGGCGGGGTATCAGTTGGAGACTTCAATATCGACGGACTGACGGATATCTATTTCACTGGTAACATGGTCAGCAACCGCTTGTATCTCAATATGGGAAACCTGAAATTTAAAGACGTTACCGAAATTTCCGGCACAGGTGGCGATAATCGCTGGATGCTGGGTTCAACTATTTGTGATATTAATGAGGATGGATTGCCCGATATTTATGTGAGTGTTTCCGGATCAAAAGGCAATTGCAAAAACCTGCTGTTTGTAAACCTGGGAAACAATCCCGATGGGATACCCGTGTTTAAAGAAGACGCAGCTATATATGGCATTGATGACAACGGTAAAAGCTCCCAGACAACATTCTTCGACTATGACAATGACGGTGATCTAGACCTTTACGTTGCCAATTACCCCATCACCCAGTTCAACGCACCTCCCTATTTTTACCGTCAAATGATGAAGAATGCAAAAATAGATGAATCGGGACATTTATACAGAAATAACGGAGATGGCACTTTTACAAATGTCACGGTTGAAGCAGGTCTGTTGACTTTTGGTTTGTCGTTAAGCACTACGGTCTGCGACCTGAACCAGGACGGATATGAAGACCTTTTCGTTTCAAATGATTTCACGAGCCCTGACTTCTATTTCTTCAACAATGGAAACGGAACATTTACCGACAGGACAAATGAAGTAGTTGGCCAAACATCGTTTTACGGCATGGGGAATGATATTGCAGACTATAATAATGACGGCCTGCCTGATGTTATGCAAATTGACATGGCTCCTGAAGATAATCAAAGAGCCAAAGAAAATATGACCAGCATGAACCGGGAGGATTTTGAGGAAATGGTGAACCAGGGCCTTCACCATCAGTACCGGTACAGTACGCTGCAACTGAACAGGGGGATCAGGGATAATGGCCTGCCATTCTTCAGCAATACTGCATGGATTGCAGGAGTAACATCAACAGACTGGAGCTGGGCTTCACTGTTTGCCGATTTTGACCTTGACGGATGGAAAGATCTCTATATAACAAACGGCATCCGCAGGGATATCAATAACATTGATTACTTCAACACAATGAACGAATCAACCTATTTTAACAAAGAAGTAAACAATAGCCAGTTATTAAAATGGGTACAGGATATGCCCTGTAAACCACTTGTAAATTATCTGTATAAAAATAACGGAGATCTCACTTTCTCAAAATACAGCAGAGAATGGGGTATTAATGAAGAAAGTTATTCAAATGGTGCTGCATATGCCGATCTGGATAATGATGGCGACCTCGATCTTATCGTTAATAATGTTGACGGGGAAGCTCTGGTATACAGAAATGTTGCCCGTGAAAAACAATTGGGCAATTACCTGAAAATTGATTTTGAAGGAACTCCGAAAAACAGGATGGGCTTGGGCTCAAGGGTTACCCTGTGGAATGATGGAAAAATGCAAATGGCAGAGCTGACCTTGTCAAGGGGGTATCAGTCTTCTGTAGAGCCAATACTCTACTTTGGTCTTGCCAGGCATGAGAAGATAGATTCCTTATGTGTAACATGGCCCGACGGAAAGGTACAATACCTTACGCAGGTAAACGCCAATCAAAAGCTGACGTTAAGTTACCCTGATGCGAAGATGCCCGCTTCAGTTCCGGCTGTCAGAGAAAAACTGTTCCGGGAGAAAACTGACCAGCTCCAACCCGGCTTCATTCACAAAGAAAACAACTTTAACGACTTCGATTACCAGCCCCTTCTCCCTTACAAATTATCAATGACCGGTCCGGGCATTACAGTAGGAGATGTCAACAACGATAAGCTGGAAGATTTCTTTATCGGCAACGCGTCCCAAAGTTCTGGTCAGATGTTTATTCAGAGCAGTGATGGAAGTTTTAAAATTCAACCAGGCCCCTGGGAAACCGATAACCGTTTTGAGGAAACGGGCTCGTTGCTTTTTGATGCCGACAACGATGGGGATCCCGATTTGTACGTGGTAAGCGGCGGCTATGAGTTTCCGGAAGGTTCAGAAGAATACCAGGACCAGCTTTACCTTAATGACGGCAAGGGTAACTACATGACAGATGAAAAGGCTTTGCCGGTAACCACTTCAAGCGGGTCATGCGTCAAAGCATTTGATTTTGACAAAGACGGTGACCTTGATCTGTTTGTGGGTGGAAGACAGGCGCCACAACAATATCCCTTCCCCGCTCAAAGCTACATACTCGAAAACAAATCGGCTAACGGTGTTGTGAAATTTGAGGATGTTACGACACTGGTAGCTTCGGATCTGGCCAAAGCAGGCATGGTAACCGATGCTTTCTGTGCTGATATCGATAAGGATTCATGGCCCGACTTAATCGTAGTAGGAGAATGGATGCCCATTTGCTATTATCATAACGATCACGGAAAATTCAGTAAGATTGAGATAAAAGGCACAAAAGGCTGGTGGTTCAGTATTGAAGGTGCCGATTTCGATAAAGACGGCGACATTGACCTGGTTGCAGGTAACCTTGGCTTAAACTTCAGGTATAAAGCAAGTCCCGACAAGACCTTTGATGTTTTTGCTGCAGATTTTGACCATGACGGAAAATCAGACATTGCCCTGAGCTATTACCAGGGGAATAAACAATATCCGGTGAGAAGCAGATCATGTTTTCTGGCCCAGAATCCGGGACTGGCCCTGAGATTCCCCACCTGTAAAAGCTTTGCCGAAGCAACGATTTCGGATGTCTATACAAAGAAAGTGCTGAAAGAATCACTTCACCTGCAAGCCGAGACCTTTGCCAGCTGTTATTTTGAAAACACAGGAAATGGTGAGTTTGTCATGCGTAAATTGCCCAATGAGGCCCAATTATCATCTGTAAATGATATGATCATCGATGATTTTGACGGCGATGGGTATCCGGATATTCTGGCAGCAGGCAATTTGTATAACGTAGAGGTGGTAACCCCAAGAAACGACGGAGGAATCGGAGTTTTCCTGAGAGGAGACGGAGTGGGGCATTTCATGGCTGTACCTTTCGAATCATCGGGATTCCTTGCCCCGGGTGACGTAAAAAGCCTGGCGCTGATACACATCAATAATAAAGACAAACAAATCCTGGTTGCGAATAATAATGACAGGCTTCAGATATTCAGAGTAAAATAAGAATTATAAAAGCTTCCTGTCGAAAAACCTGTGATTATAATATCTTCGGCCCACAAATCATTTGATTCAGATTATGAAACTCCCTTTCTGGTTAGTACTGATAAGTCTTTCACTGTTTTCATGCAGTAAACTTTCTAAAGAAACCTTTGTAAAAATATCCCCTTCCAGGTCAGGTATTGATTTCACCAATGAATTGGTAGAAAATGATACGTTGAATTACACCAAATTTCCCTACATGTATATGGGCGGAGGTGTTTCAGTGGGCGACATCAACAATGACGGACTGGATGACATTTTTTTCACAGGAAACCTGGTTCCGAATAGGCTCTACCTTAACAAGGGTAATATGAAGTTTGAAGATATCTCTGAAAAAGCAGGTATCACAGGCAATCACCAGTGGTTCACAGGGTCAACCATGGCCGATGTGAATAACGACGGCTGGCTGGATATTTATGTGTGTGTTTCAGGAAAATACCAACCATCGGATAACCTGCTTTTTATCAATAATAAGGACAATACGTTTACGGAAAGCGCAAAAGCATACGGTATCAATGATAAAAGCTCATCTGTTCAGGCTACCTTTTTTGATTATAACAATGACGGTTTTCTGGATTTATTTGTTGCCAACTACCCCATAATTCTGGTAAGCATGGGAGCTGAATTTTATCATAACAAAATGATTGAGAACAAATTCGAAGAATCGGGTCATTTATACAAAAACAACGGGAATGGAACTTTTTCGGATGTTACGGATGAAGCCGGTGTAAGAAATTTTGGTATGTCAATAGGTGTGGTTGCAATGGATTTTAATAATGACGGATGGAAAGATTTATACATATCCAATGATTTCAATCCACCTGATCGTTTCTACATGAATAAGGGCGATGGCACTTTTAGAGATATTCTTAAAGAGGCCACCTTTCAAACTTCCATTTTTGGTATGGGCTTTGATGCCGCAGATTTCAATAACGATGAACTGGTTGATATGTTCCAGATTGATATGACCCCTGAAGATCATTTTCGCAGAATGGTGAATGTGATACCCATGAGCCAGGAAACGTTTGATTTAAGTGTTGGTTTTGGCATGCATTATCAGTACATGCAGAATTCTTTGCAGCTTAACAATGGGATCTTTGACAGCATCCCGGTTTTTAGCAGTATTTCGCTGTTTTCAGGTGTCGCCTATACCGATTGGAGCTGGGGTGGTGTTTTTCTTGATATGAATAATGACGGAAACAAAGACCTGTTTGTTGCCAACGGTGTTCTGAAGGACATTAATAACCGCGATATCCTGGATGATCCTAACGGTAATGTGTATTTCAGACAAATGAAGGAATACCGCCCGGAGCTCTTCCCAAGTACACCGGTAAGAAACTATGCCTATGAAAACAATGGAGATTTAACTTTCACTGATAAATCAGACACATGGGGATTTGATGAGCCTAACCTGACAAACGGAATGTCATACGGAGATTTTGATAACGATGGTGATCTTGACATAGTGATAAGTACGGTAAATCAAGCATCATCTGTTTATGAAAACAAAGCAGTCAATAAAGATCATCACTTTGTAAAAATTAAACTGGCCGGTCCGGAGAATAATCTTTTCGGCCTGGGAAGCACGGTTAAGGTGAAAACCGGCGATATTACCCAATATCAGGAACTGACACTTACAAGGGGCTACCAGTCAAGTGTACCACCGGTTATACATTTCGGACTGGATAATACAGAAATCATTGACGAACTGACAATTACCTGGCCGGATGGGAAACAACAGGTAATGAAAGAGATAAGTGCAGATCAAACATTAAAATTAAAATATCCGGATGCGGTTTTTACAGAAAAAGAAGAGACAAAAAAAGTATCCGCGTTTACTGATATCACACAGAAGTCGGGAATAGCCTTTATTCATCGGGAGGATAATTACGACGATTTTGAATTTGAACCGCTGCTTCCCTATAAAAATTCCCGGATGGGTCCTGGTTTGGCTGTAGGGGATGTTAACGGAGACGGGCTTGAAGATTTTTTTATCGGCAATGGAAAGGGCTTCCCCGGTGCAATGTATTTGCAGACTGATAAGAGTACATTCAGGGAAATTCCCGGCCCATGGATATCTGATTCAATTTATGAAGATACAGGCGCCCTTTTATTTGATGCCGACAATGATGGAAGGCTGGATCTGTACGTTGTAAGTGGGGGAAATGATTACAGGAAGAAAGCAGATTTCTACCAGGACAGGTTATATATCAACACAGAGAAAGCCTTTGTAAAAAGCACAAATTCACTCCCTGTCGATCTGAATCAAAGTGGCAAGTGCATAAAAGCCGCGGATTACGATAATGATGGTGATCTCGATTTATTTGTCGGAGGGCGGATTGTTCCAGGAAATTATCCCATCGCTGCAAACAGTTATATCCTGAAAAATAATGGTAAAAAAGGTGCTGACCTGAAATTTGAAAATTGTACTCCGGAAGTTGCCCCTGCGCTTTTAAATTCAGGCCTGGTTACGGATGCAATTTGGGACGACTTTGACAGCGACGGTGATGTTGACCTGATCATTGTGGGTGAGTGGATGAAGATTCACTTTTTTGAGAATACTCCAAATGGATTTATTGATGTTTCTGATGCAAAAGGATTTAAAGAAACTGTAGGGTGGTGGTATAGTATCGCCAGTATGGATATAGATAATGATGGTGATAACGACTACCTTGCAGGAAATCTTGGATTAAATTACAAGTACAAAGCCGACCAAAATTCAATATTTGAAATATACTCCAATGATTTTGATGTAGACGGCCAGAAAGACATCGTCCTGGGCTACAGTGAGAATGGAGTTAATTATCCGGTTGCCGGTTTTGATGCTTCGTCCAGACAGATTCCGTATATCGGACTTAGATACAAAGGTTACGAAGAATTTGCAAAGGCAACACTTCAGGATATATATGGAGAACAAATGCTGAAAGCTTCTTTACATTACAAGGCAAATACTTTTGCACATCATTGGATTGAAAATAAAGGGAATGGAGTATTCAAAATGCATATACTCCCAAACCGGGCACAATTATCCTCGATTAATGCTATTGCTGAAATAAAGGATAAGGATAGTACTGCTTTTATTGTTGCCGGCAATTTATACGATTCTGAAGTAGAGACCCCGAGAAATGATGCAAGCATCGGGCTGGTACTGAAGTCAGACGCGAATGGTGAAATACGGGTTATTCCGCCGTCAGAAAGCGGGCTTGCTGTTAAAGGAGAGGTAAAGGAAATCAGGAAGATAAAACTGGCTTCAGGAAAAAATGGATTTCTGTTCGCGATCAATAATGATTCTCTGAAATTAATTGAACTCGACTTAAATCCATAATTCCCTGTTTAGTATTGCCTGCAATCTACTTTGCGTTTGATGCCTTTAAAAACTTTTGTCTTGTGACTTTTGTCTTTTGTCTTCAACTCTTCAACCCTTCAACCCCTCAACTCCTAAGACTTTAAGACCTCCTATCTTCCGAATAAGGCATTCAGAACCTCATAGTTTACCGTGCAGTTTTCAATTTTGACATTCCCGGCGAGCTGCATCAATGTTTTATAGGCATCGTCGGCGGCAGGCTTCGGCCCCTCCCCTTTCCAGTAATCAATGATCTGCTGGTAACCTTCGGGCATAGCAATATTCATCAGCCCGCTTTCGGAATCAACTTTTTTGATCGTCCACCATGCCCAGCCGAGATTATTGGCCTCGAAGAGCTGCACTGCCGATCTGTACCAGTCGTTTTTGTTCTCACCCGACTCCCCCATCCAGAACGGGACGTTGAATTCAGTCCTGATATCGAGATATTTCTGAATTGTCTCTATTGTAGTTGGGTTCCAGTACTTATGAAAACTGTAAGCCATATTGTCATCCCACGGCGGGGTCAGGCCTGTATAGTCATTGGCAAACTGGTTGCCCTCGATGAAGATAATATGGTTTGTATCTACCTCCCGTATGGCTGCAGTAATGTCAAGAAACAGTTCTCTAAGGGCTGTGTTGCCTTCGAGCGGGAAGTTGGTTTCATTTATCAGATCATATCCTCCTATCCATTCCTCATCCTTATATCTCTCAGCAAGCTTGCTCCATAGTGCAACTGTTTTCTGCCGGTTCAGCTCACTCTCCCACAGCCTGGGCTTTGTCGTGTCCACGTCCGCGATGGGTTTGTCGTTACCCTGTCCGCCCGGGGCAGCGTGAAGATCCAGGATGATGTAAATCTCATTCTCCCGGCACCAGGCAAGAAGACTATCAGTCATTTCAAACCCTTTTACAAGCCATGTATTCTCTCCTGCGACAGGTTCCTTTTCCACCGGCAGGGTGAAAAGGTTATAGTGCATCGGCAGCCGTACTGAATTAAAGCCCCATTTTTTCAGGGAATCAATATCTCTTTTCGTGACCATGCTGGCAAGCCAGGCATCGTAAAACTCATTCATCCTCTCCTCACCGACAAGTTCAGTGATGCGGTTTTTGATGTCATACTGCGCCACTGCCACTCCTGATAGTTTAAGCATGTACGGCTCCTGAAGCATCCATCCTCCGAGGCCGTAACCCCTGAGCAGGACATTTTCTCCGTCGCCCTTCACTATGTTCACACCATCAACACGTAGTAAGTTCTTGTCTTGTTTGCTGCATGATGCAAGCATTGCAGCTGCCAGTAAGATTATCGCGATCCGTTTCATTTTGATAAGTGAGTTTTGGAGTGTTTGACAAATGTGAATTTATTAATTATCAGTCAGAATTAAAAGTGAAAAACGAAGGCCCTTCCAAGACTTATGCTTTTGCCCCACTACTGCCTCTTGGCTATTGCCTATTGCCTGATCTGATGTAACTTTATCCTTTGACTTTCAACCTTTCAACCTTTCAACCTTCAACTTAACCTTGAAACCATGAAACATCGATCGACCACTTCCGCTGTGATGATGCTATGTGCTTTGTCATTAACCCTTGGCTCATGCAGGAACGAAAATATCATCACCTTCCGTTCGCTGCTGAAGGAGATGGCCAGTCCTGAAGCCATAACACGCTTCCCTGACCCGGCTTACAAGCTTGTGCAGCAGAGCTCATATGACAGAAAGAGCGTTCACCCCGACAGTTCGGGGTGGTTTGCCAATGACGACTATACCCAGTTCATCAGGGAAGAGGAGAATGACGGCCGACGCGAGTTTGTTATGTTTGAGACTGACGGTCCGGGTGCTGTCGTCAGATGGTGGATGACATTCGGAAATGCTGATGCCCTCGAATCATACATCAGGGTCTATATCGACGGTGAGCCGGCTCCCGTGCTGGAAGGCAGGGCACCTGATCTGGTCGGTGGCGGGATATTAGCTCCTGATCCCCTGAGCACCTCAGTATCTCCAACAACAGAACTGCAGGCCAGGGGGTATAATTTGTATCTCCCGCTTCCCTTTGCGAAAAACTGCAAGATCACTCTGGAAAATAAAGCTGTGATAATTGCGGCGGAGAGGCGCACTCCGTCTATATATTATAATATTGGAGCAAGGTTGTATGCAAAGGATACCAGGGTGGTCTCCCTCACGAAGGAAATGCTGCTGTCAGATACACTTGCAATCAGCCATTGTGCATCATTCCTGCTTCCGGCAAAAGCCGCTGCTGATAAAAATGAATTCATAAGATTTTCATCAGGGAAATACGCTCCGGGAACTTCCTCCTCGTTCCGGCTTAACGAAACGGGCAAAGCTGTAAGCAGCCTCTCCGTCAGGCTTGAAGCCGGTGATACTGCCGCAGCACTCCGGAAGACGATGATATGTATGTCATTCGACGGCAAGGAGACAGTTAATGTGCCTGCCGGCAACTTTTTCGGAACAGGTTACTCAATTAATCCTTACAGGACATATTACAGCAATGTCGACTCAACAGGACTGATGACAATTTCAAGGCTGATGCCTTTCAGGGATAGCTGCTCAATAGAAATTCTCAACAGTTCGGGCAATTCCGTCATCATCTTTGCAGAAGTCAGGACTGCACCGTATGTGTGGAATAAATCTTCAATGTACTTTGGAGCCTCATGGAATGAATACATGGATATTGAAACAGCAGGGGCCACAGGCACCGGAGGCACGGGCAATCATATCGACATTTCATTTGTCAGCCTGCAGGGAAAAGGTGTTTATGCGGGTGACGGTGTCGTCGTAATCAATACCGCTGATGCCTGGTGGGGCGAGGGCGATGAAAAAATCTTTGTCGACGGGGAGGTCTTTCCGTCCTCAATAGGAACGGGTACAGAAGATTACTTTGGCTATGCCTGGTGCAGGCCTGAGCCATTCTCACATCCCTTCATCTCGCAACCCACAGGTGCCGGTAATTATCACCCGGGTATGAGCGTGAATATGCGGTACCGAAATCTTGATGCCATCCCGTTCAATGATTCAATAAAATCCAATATTGAGCTCTGGCACTGGGTGAAGACAACTATTGATTATAGCCTGGTCTCCTATTATTATAAACTACCTTAGTTAACAAATTGAACAATAGAGGATTTTAAATCACCTTCAGGCTTTCTGACTTTCAGACTTTAACCCTCTGGTACCACCAGCAGGGATACGGAAGCGTACCGCCACGCCTTCAGGAACAGCCTGACAAGGAACAGGAGTTGTGTGGATAGAAAGAACACGAATATCATTATTCCTTTCTCGGGCATTGACCATGCCGTGAACCAAATAGAAACAAATACGAATGCAACATTCAGTATGAGAATTACCAGTACCGTGGCGTAAGATGCCCAGAATCTTTTTTTAAGAGCCCTGAACCCTTCTCCGAGGGCTCTGAAGACCTTGCGTGAACCGGTGGCAGCTACCCACCTGCGTGAGTAATCAGTCACGAACAGCCAGACAGGCAGGCCTAGTCCCCACAAAACATAAAAGATTGTCATGAGGCCTGACATCCGTGGTGAGTTTTCCGAAACTGCCAGCATCACCCCTGTCGGGATACCAATGATCAGAACCGTGTACACACCAATGATCAGGCACATTATCAGTGCTATCCCCAGAAAAGTCACAAAATTGTGTGCAGATGCCTTCATGAATGCCGGCACTTTTAATCCGCCCCAGGCGGTGGTAAACCTGGTGAAAAGGCCACCTGCAAAAAAAGTGTACAGGAGAAATCCTGCCAGCACCAACAATAGTCCCCCTGTGGTAGCTGATGATATCAGCTGCCCGAACGCCTTTCCCATGTCGCCTACGAGGCCCACGTCAAATCCGTCTGAGAGCTTTTCGATGGCCATGCTGTCGCCAAAGACAGACTTGAAGGAGCTCCTCAGGGGAAGAGCGACAAACAGGATCATCACCAGGGTAATTACCCAGACAGTCAGTAAGAGTTTATATGATGATGCCGCTTCACCGGCTCCCTTTTTCAGTGTTCTGATAAAATCCATCTCCTGTGAGTTAATTAAATTGTTATAATTGAAATCATTATCTGCATGAGAAACACAAACTTGTTCATCATACGGCGTGAAGCACTGAATTTCTGCTCTTTGGCTGAAGAGTTATTGATCCTGTCGACATCAAGGTCAATCTTTTCATATGGGTCTATCTTTGCCCAGTCTACCTTCCTGGGGCCGGTATATTTAAAATCCTTGTATCTGGCCTTGCCATCCCACTCTTCAAGAACCTCATCGCCGTTATCAAAATGGATGAGGACCTCTACGGGAAGGGTCATTCCGCCCAGTCTGCTTATGCCCACCAGCGAAGAATAAATTGAGTCATTGACCGGGCTGCTGCGTGTAAATGTCACTGTATCACCGTCAACAACGCCTGAATAATCCCTGATTTTCCGGTTGGTAACTCCTGAAAGCGCGTAGTCACATATCTCGTTGCCATAGAGTACCTGGTCAAAGTACCAGTTCATATTTTCCCCGAACTTATCTCCGTGTTCCTGTTTGACGACATCATTTACGACGGCAATGAAGTCGCGGCCGGAAGGATACCTGAAAGCCCATCTCCTGTAATATTCACGGAAGACGTTGTCCATGGTTTCGGTGCCTATAATTCCCTCAAGCGTATGCAGCCACACTGCAGTCTTACTGTACGACATCATGCCGTAGGTGCCGTGCGGGTACATCCATGATGGCAGGTCATTCGTCGCCACCTGCCTGGATGGGTTCGATATATAACTGATCCTTCCCTGGTCAGTATCAGACATTTTTATGAAGGGCAGGTTAATCAATCCATAGCCATCACCGTAGGAAGCATCTACTATTCGCTGTTCCCAGTATGAGTTAACGCCTTCGTCGAGCCATGGCTCCTCAAACTCATTGCTGGCAAGAATTCCCATGAAGTAAGCATGGCCGAACTCATGTATGGTGACCATTTCCGCCATCTTAAAGAACGAAGGAACCATTCCTGCACCGGACGAAGTGAATAAGGTCGTATATTCCATGCCTCCGGCGCCGGAACCTGAAACAGGCGGATCAACGAAAGTCAGATGTGGCCAGGGGTAAGGTCCCACCCTGGCATCGAGATACTCAAGTGCATTTATGACTGCAGTAAACTGGTTATCTGCTATTTTCAATCCCTTTTCAGTTGTCAGGAAAGTTATATCTACTCCCCTCCACTTTTTCTCCACAACCTTATAACCCGGCCAGGCTGTCCATGCGAAGTCGACAATGTCTTCCGCCCTCCATTTTATTGTTTTTGTACTGTCGCCGTTATCGGTCTCCTCGATAAGTATTCCTCCAGATCCGGCGACATATTCAGAAGGTATCGTCACAGAGACATTGTACACAGAGTGGTCGGAGTAGAACTCCGAATTTGGATGAAACTGGTGACAGTTCCAACCGTCTGTCTCCCGCTGCCTCATGCCGGCAGTTTCATATACGCCAAACTTCGGAAACCACTGTCCGACAAAATAAAAATCATCACTATAGCCTGTTCTGACAATAGGCGAAGGCAGCTTGGACTCGAAAATCATATTTAACCGAAAGGTGTCTCCCGGCAGGACTGGTTCGGGCAGGCTAATCTGCAGGACGGTCCGGTCATAAATATTGCCATCGTCAGGTGAAACAAACCGCATGGTTTTGGACAGATCATTTGCCGAATCATCCACAACGGACCGTATCTTCACGTATCCCCAGCCATCGTCTCCTGCAGCGGACCATCCCCTTTCCGATGCAAAGGAGCTTTTATTGCTGCTGAACGCGTTCAGGTACATGTGAAGCAAGACATCGCCGACCGGCTTTGTGGATTTGTTCACCCACCAGGCTGTCATCTCCCCGTTTACAGTGTGCTTTTCCGGTTTGAGAACAGCCTTGATGTCATAGCCTGTCACCCTGTCACTCAGTGGTTTATCAAGAATTATCTGCCCGTACAATGCCGGAGGCAGGCAAAGCAGAAAAAGGATAAAATAGTTTCTCATTTCTTTCCCGGGGATGAATTAAGATTTAAATGTAATGCAAAAATTCTCTCTGATTAGTAACTTTGCACATATTTCCTGATTTGTGCAATGTCAAGGAAAAGCACACGTGATATGATTATCGGTGTAGCCGCGGGATTGTTTGGAACAGTCGGGTTACGCAGAACAACGATGGAGACCATTGCGGCCGCCGCAGGTCGGGGCAGGCGTACCATTTACATGTATTTCAGAAACAAAGCTGAGATTTATGAAGCTGCGGTTGAGGATGAACTTAACCGGATTATCAAACCTCTGAGGGAGATTGCTGCTACTGATGGACCATTCGGGCTGGTATTGCAAAATTACACTGCTGAAAGGATAAAGCTCCTTGAGGATCTTGGCAGGCGCAATCCTCTGTTAATGAAGGATTTTGCACTAGGACTCAGCAGGATTGAGAAACTGAAAGAGAGGCTTGTCAGGAAGGAAATGGAGGTTCTCACACCGTTTTTCCAGAGGCACAGGGAGGAGTTCAACCTGCCCTTTGGATCCACGGAAGAGGACTGTGCTGTGATATTCATCAACATACTTAGAGGAACAGACAAGCTTCTGGTCAGGGAGGACTTTCACGAAAAAAACACACTGGTTTCGCTTGCCGGTACTGACCTTTTCATCAAAGGTCTCGGATGCGGATCTGTGACATGATAAAAAAAGAGAGCGGTCAGTTTACCCGGCCGCTCTCCCTGGTGGAAATATATAATTATTTCGCCTGTGTGAACTGTCCCTTCGTTACCCACATCACCACCTCATCTGACAGAGGTTTCACCCCCGGCTTAAGATAACCGACCAGTTTGCCGTTTTCATCGATGAGATACTTCTGGAAGTTCCAGGCTACATCCGAATCGAGGACGCCGTTAGCCGACTTTTTTGTCAGCCACTGATAGAGAGGATGCATGTCATCACCCTTGACTGATATCTTTGACATCATCGGGAAGGTGACACCGTATTTATTGTCGCAGAACTCCTTTATCTCAGCATTTGTACCGGGTTCCTGACCCATAAAGTTATTTGCAGGGAATCCGATGATAACCACCTTCTGCTTATAAGCCTTATAAAGGAGCTCGAGGTCCTTATACTGAGGGGTGTTGCCGCATTTTGAAGCGGTGTTGACGATTATAACCTTTTTGCCTTTCAGATCAGCGAAGCTGAACTGCTGGCCGTCGATGGTCTCGACCGTAAAGTCGTAGAAGGACTTCTGCGACATAACAGGGGCCATTATGAGTGCCATGATTGAGGCGAAGGTTATTACTCTCTTTTTCATTTTTAAAGTTTTGATCAGTTACCTAATAACAAACCTGGTGCCAAAGAGTTTCTGTGGCGTGAATAAAAAGTATCCGAGGGGTGAAATTACGAAAATCTTTCTATTTTTGCACATTCTTTGACGGCCATCTATGCCGGTTGGCAGATATGGTGTCAAAGACCTCCTTTGCTAATGCCACGGAGGTCAATACGGGGTATAGCGCAGTTGGTAGCGTATCTGGTTTGGGACCAGAGGGTCGTGTGTTCGAATCACACTACCCCGACAAAGCAAAAGCCTGTCCGCAGAATGCGGCAGGCTTTTTTCTTTCACTGAAGCGTTGAAAGCATGCTTTCAAAAGCGTAAGGGAAAGAAAAAAGACTGGCATGAGCGAAGCGAATGACGGGCTTTTATTTGTAATCGAACCCAACTCAAGATCACGACCCCGCAACGCGGGAGAGTAATCACACTACCCTGCATTAGAAAAATGATCACCCCCACCTGTGATCACGAGACTCCGCCCCGGCTGAGGCGATTAATCACGCGACCCCGTAAATTGGACATCAAGAAGTTAGACTATGTCTGACCCCTTTTTACTTGGGTATTTTCACAAATTATGACCAAATTATTTTTTGCGAGTAGCCTGATTATGCTTTAAATTTGATAATGACTTAAATAGACCTCTGATGTCAAGCATTATTGAAGGATATAATTACGATATTTTTATCAGCTACAGACAGAATGATAACAGGTATGATGGTTGGGTGACTGAATTTGCAGCTAACCTCAAAAAAGAACTCGATGCGACAATCAAGGATAAAATCTCTGTTTATTTTGATGCAAATCCGCAGGATGGCCTTCTCGAAACCCATTCCGTGGACCGGTCGCTGGAAGATAAACTGAAGTGTTTAATATTTGTACCGATACTTTCAAGGACTTATTGTGACTCAAAAAGTTTTGCGTGGAACTTTGAATTTCTGCCTTTTCTTGAAATTGCTCATCATGACGCACTCGGACTGAACATAAAACTAATCGGAAGCAACGTTGCCAGCAGGGTGTTGCCTGTACGCATTCATGACCTAAGTCTTGAAGACATAGGATTGTTTGAAACAAAGATTGGCGAAATAAGATCCGTTGATTTTATTTATAAATCCACAGGGGTAAACAGACCCCTGAGAACAAATGAAGATCATCCTCATGATAACATGAATAAAACTTATTACAGGGATCAGATCAACAAGGTAGCCAATGCCATCGATGATATTATTACCAGCATTAAAAAGCTGCAATATTCTAAGCCGGAAGTAACTGTATTGCCTGAGAAGCAGAAATCAGGACCTGAAACTGAATATGTAACATATGAGGATATTGATCAGGATGTCACAATTCATAACGAATTACCGCTTCCGGAAAAATATCAGAAGAAAGGTAAAGATGAAAAACACAGATCCGGGACCTACGGGTTTACAAATTTAAAGAAGCTTGGTTATACGCTTTTGGTTGTTGCACCATTGATCGCCTTAATCTTTAGCTGGGAAAACCTTGCCAGGATCACGGGTATTGGAAATTCAAAGAGAGAATCAGCAAAAATTCATGTTGAGAATGCAGTAAAGTTGATTGATGACCAAAATTACCAGGCCGCCAAAGCTGAGTTGGAGCTTGCTCTGACAGATGATCCGAAATATTCAATCGCCTGGAGTACCATGGCAGCAGTGAGTGTTAAAGAGGGCAATCTGAACAAGGCAATCCTTGAGACAATAGAAGCTATAAAATTAGATCCTGAGAATGGGCAGGCAGCTTATAACCTGGCATATGGACTTGAGGATAAACAGGATTATGATCAGGCACTTGAATGGTACAGGAAAGCCATCGTGATAGATTCAACACAGGTCTATGCATACAGTGCCCTTGGAAGGTTGTATAACAAAATGAACAGGACTGTTGACGCACTAATTGTTCTGAACGAGGCTAAACAGAAATTCCCCGGATCAGATTATATATATCTTATCTATAAAAACCTCGGGAATGCATATTTGTTACAGAGCATGAATGATTCGGCTTTAAAATATCTTGAGCTTTCCAGGGAGATCAATCCGGCGGAACCTGAAACTAACCTCTTCCTGGCAAGGGCATATGAATCATCCGGAAAGACAGCCAGGAGTATTGAATTGTGGCAGTCTTACATTGAGCTGGAAACCGATACAATTAAGATTAACGAGGCCAGGAAGCATTTAAAGGAAATTACTATAAACCACCTCAGGGAGATTATTGAATAAAGAAGGGACGATCAATTCATCGTCCCTTCATATCTGATTTGCAGGATAAACCTACTTTATGAGTATGATTTCCCTAACGTCTTCCGCAATTCCTGCCCTGAAATGAATAATGTAAGTCCCATCCGGAACATGCACATCGTTATTGTTCTTACCATCCCATAGTATTGTATTACAGCCAGGTTGCATATTGGCGTCAACCAGTGTTCTGATCAGCCTGCCACTCATGTCAAAGATCCTTATAAGTACCTTAGCTGTACCCGGATCGCCTGCTGCAACCCCATAATTGATTACTACAGATTCGCTGAATGGATTTGGATAGATCACACCTAATCCGGATTCTGATACCAGTTCCTCCTTGTTTACTAATTTGTCAAAATCACTGGGTAGCAGTCCAGTTTCCGCTGATTTGGTACCCTTTAGCATGGAAATGATTGCTTCTGCTCTGGCGATTAATTCATTACCCTGATCTCGTGAGATTTTGCCACCTGCCATAAAACCCTTAACAGTGTTAATGAAAGCATTCAGATTATTTATAGCAGACTTTGGTTTACCACCGTAAATGTTAGCTAAAGCAGAATTGCATTTTTTGATCAAAGTGTTACCCTGAGATTCTTTTATGCCGCCGTACGTTATCAAATTCTGAATTATCATGATCAATTCTGAGAGTTCAGTCGCAGGCATGATCGGGCCACAGCATATCCTTATTTCCGTGACTCTTCTTCCCACAATATCTCCGTCAGTAATAAAGAGTCTTTCAGCTTTGTCATCTATTGCCAATCCAATCGGGGAGGTGCCGACCTCGATTGTATTATGGAGCACTAGACCAAGCCCGGCAATATAAGATCCATCAGGAATACCGGTTCCGGTCTGAGTAAATTTATATACCAGTACATTGCCATTCTGAGTGTCTGTGACATAGACAAACATGCAATCTCCGCTGATTTTAACATCTGAGACCTGGGTACCGGTAGGTACATTGGCGACCACTGCATCTGAATAATCGCCTCCTTCAGGATACAGGTTAATTACCAGCAGGTTGCCCTCTTCTGTCGTCACAATTGCCAGTCCGGCCTCCCCTGAAATGTCAACTTCCTTGGTTTTTGTCCCGGCGGTCACTGTAGCAATTACACTGTTATAGCCCGGATCTTCAGGATCAGCATTTACGATCTTAACTCCGAAGTCTCCTGTAACGACAGCCAATGCGCATTCACCTGAAATTGCGACAGATGTCGTGCCTGAGCCGGTGCTGACATTTGCTACCACATGATCGAATCCTCCGCTTTTCGGATCGACATCAATTATTGAAAGGTTTTCTGAATAATGGTTGGCAACATAAACCCGTTTCCCGTCCGGAGTCACTGCAATACCATATGGCTCAATTCCTACCTTAATTGTATTAACAACTTCAGCTATTGCTCCATTTTCATTTGAAATATCAATTACTGAAACATCGTGTGAGTTGTAATTAGTAACATAGGCTCTTGTTCCCTGCGGATCAATGTCTATTTTCATAGGTGTCTTGCCAACATCAACAATTGCGACCACTTCTGGATTAGCGGGATCCAGATCAACTACAGATACAGTATTGTCGTCAGGATTTGTAACATAAGCATATGCACAATCACCCCTTATATCGACATCATGTGTTACCTGAGTCTCGGTGGACGTGTTTGCAACTACATCACTGCATGGATCCAGAGACTCAGGGATAATATCGAATTGCATTGTATTATCAGATACTACACTATTTACAGTAACAGTTACCGGTCCGGACATAACACCATTTGGCACGACCGTAGTTAATTCTGTAAGGGTTGCATTTTTTACGTATGTCTGAATGCCGTTGAAGCTCACCCTGTTCTTCGCCGGATCCGGATCAAAGCCGAAGCCTGAAATCAATACTATCGAACCTGTAGTTCCGGCTGATGGCTCCAGATACTGGATATGGGGCGTGGTAATCTGCGATGCAGTGGTGAACGTTGTGGTTGAAGCAACCTCCATTCCCATGGCCGGTTGAGACACATCTTCAATTCCGGAGGTTAATTCAATTGTATAACTTGTTTTGAAGCTCAAACTAGCATCTGGTCTGAACACCACACGCGAGTTATCATTGAGGAATTCGAATGTACCAGGCACCTGAATACCACCTGCTGGTGTTAACCTGAAAGTTGCTGAACTGACAGTCTCAGGATTAACCGGTTCTGAAAAATCGACAACCACCGGCGTTTCTACCGTCACTCCTGTCGCTGCATCGTCAGGACCCAGATAGATGATCTGAGGAGGTGAAGAAGGAACAGTTTCAAATGTAAATGATTGTGCTGCAGCCAGGTTATTTCCTCCAAGATCTTCAGCCGTTTCAGAAACTGTTACTGTATATACCGTAGCTTCTGACAGACTTCTCAATGGGGCATAAGTCATTACCATGTTCTTGTTATCCCATTGCCAGGAACCATCAACCTCATGAACGACAGCCGGTGTACCCTCATTCCAGGTAAGAGCGAAAGCGGCTTCGACTGAAGATTTATCCATAGGTTCTGAGAATGCCAGTATTATCTTTTCAGTAACAAATACGTTTTTGGTATTGTCTGACGGAATTACGTATGTTATTCCCGGGACATTTTCATCGGCAGCCATCGTTGTGAAAGCGCTCATGAAAGATTCTTCCACAGGTACTCCGTCAGCCATTACAACAAGACTATTCCCTTTCAGGTCTTTAACTCCCTGCGTGACATAGAGAGTATAATAAGTACCATATTTAAGAACCGAATTTGGATTAATCAAAATTATATTGGTTCCATTCCCGATTGGAGTTATTTCGCCATAGTGCTTAACAGTATTTACTCCATCTGAATATTCCAGATAGATTGTTTCGTCTGTAAGGGTGTTGATATCTATTGCTTCTGAGAAACTGATGGTAATGTCCTTGACAATGTCAAAATCAGTTATGGTCTCATCAGGTGAGACAGATACAACATACGGGGAAGTCAAATCTTGATTGGTAATAAGGTCTTTCCCGGTCGTTGTTATTCCAGCCGAAACAGCAATGCTTGTTTTGGAATTATCAGCCTCAGTAGCTATATCATCAACATTGTAAAATTCTCCCGGATAATCCAAATAGACGGTATGTTTTGATAAGTAGTCGCTTATATTTTGCGGTTTCAGATTAAAACCTCCAACATCTCCGTCAAGTGGTTCAATGAATACTTCATAAGTACCCGGGATCAGTCCGGGAACAAGGTAAGTTCCATCAGCATTACTGTAGGAATGTACGCTGTATTTTATATTTGGATCGGTATTGACTGCTTTTATCAGCGCTCCGGCAACAGGCTGAGGATCACCTACAGGGCTATATCCATAAGTAATTGTGCCTGAAATTGAACCAAATGTACTGCTGTAATTTGACTCCTGATACCGGTAGCCTGCCCAGGCTATGTCATCATTGGCAAGGGTCCTGACAAAGGTGCCAGTTCCCAGCATGAAGAACATCGTTGAGCCGGGAATTCCGGAGTGAATCAATCCGAAGACATGCCCGATCTCATGAGTTGCAACACTCTGAATATCAAAATATCCGCCATATTGTCCGTCATTGCCGACACCGAAATTATATTCAGGGTTATTTACCCAATAAGGATTGAATATGATGTCAGCATCGATAATACGGATTTGCACATCATTTTCGTCCACCTCGGTGGTTTTTGCCGCAACTGCGAGAACTCCTTCACCAAAGTCAAACCGATCATCAACAAAGCTCACCAGGTTGACACTGTCAATACCTGCATATTTAAGGTCTGTCTTCCCGTCGCCAATGAATTCAACCGTAGAAGTCGTGATGTCAGTCCATGTTTTGAATGCCGCATTAATTGCGTCAATATCAAGAGTACTTGTTTCCGGTACCTTCAGCAGGCCATCCTTATTTATGCTATAATGCAATGGCCAGTCGGCCGCAGCAACAATCTGTTCCTTCAGTCCGCCGATTGCTTTGGAAAACTCTGAGGTACTTCCGCCGGGATCAGTTGCAGTTGCAGTAATTGTCCCTCCCCATGAACTGTATACCGGGAAAGTTTCAGAGAATGTTGCGTTGCCGGAAGGATCGGTTGTAACTTTTGCGGATCCGATGTATTTCTGTCCTTCACCGTAACCAGATTCATCTCCAATCTTATTGACAAAGAACTGAAGCAAGTAATCAGTACCAGCAGCGCTGTTCAATGAACCGGAGATAGTAACAGATCCCTGGCTAAATCTCAGAGATTTAAGTACAGGGAAGTTCTGGAGGGCATTCGGTCCCGTATCAGTATCCCCATTATCATTGGCAGTTATACCATCATCTCCAAGATCAATACCAATTCCACCATTATCATAGATTGAGTTCGTGCTGATTATGTTACCAGACCCATAGGTACCTATAGATATACCACTACTGCCATTCCCGGAAATCACATTTTTTTCACCATTGCCGGTTCCACCAAAAATGTTTCCTGAGGATAAATTCATTAATTGAATTCCACTTCCTCCATTTCCCATAGGTTTCGTTCCGGTATAATCTACTCCAATATAGTTCCCGGTTATCAGGTTTTCTCCCGAAGTAGTAATAACAACCCCTGATCCATTAAATCTATTGATTATTAGTCCTTTTACAGTACTCCTTCCTCCACTGATCGCTAGCCCGGCTGACCCTTCGCCTGCGTCTGTTCCATCAATTTCAATAAGCAACATCGAATTGTCAGCAGAGGTTCCCGGCTGTGAATAACCATCAATAACAACCGGATCTGTTATTGAAGGTAATTCTGTTTCTGGTTTAATGGTAAACGGACCTGTCCCGGGAATGTTAAATGTGATTGTTTCCTTTACATCCAAAGTTGAATTTGCATATACTAATGCATATCGCAAACTTCCGTATCCATTGTCAGTAACATTTGTCACTTCAGTTGGATTGAGTACATTAAAAGCAAATGATCTTACACAACTGTTTGCATCTGTGACCAACAGATTATATGTTCCCATGAACAAGTTTGTAAGGTCTTCGCTTGCGCTGGTATATCCATCTGGCCCTGTCCATGAGAAAGCATATTCACCTGTTCCGCCGGTAACTGAAATATTGATTGACCCGTTTTTGCAGGTATTACAGCTGACATTTGTAATTATGTGATTGACAATTATTTCATTAGGTTGTGTTACATCAGCTGATGCATTCACAGTACATCCGTTTGCATCTGTAACAGTAACGTTGTAGGTTTCGGCTGTTAAACCAGACAGATCCTCTGTGGTGGCATCATTATTCCAAAGGAATGTATATGGAGTAGTACCACCAGTTACAGTTATATCAATTGCACCATTGCTACCACCAAAACATAAAACATTAGTTGAAGAAGCTGAGACGGAAAGGGCAGCAGGTTCACCGATCGCAAGTCCTACGACAAGAGTGACAATACAATCACTTTCAACACCCCCATCCCTGATTTCAACGTTATACGTACCAGGAGGTATATTGGTAAAGCTGCCTGATTCACTCCAAGCATCACCACCATCGTATCTGTATAAGTAGGTTCCGCTCCCACCACTCGGGTCTTCAATGGTAATGGACCCATCATTGGAACCATTACAATTCACATCAGTGTGGGCAACGGTCGCATATAGAACATCAGGTTCAGTGATCTCAAGGTCACTGTCAAGGGTAATTATACATGATGTTATCTCTCCATCCCTGATCTGAACGATGTAGTTGCCAGGACTCAATTCAGAAAAACTACCTGATGTTTGCCAGTTTGTACCTCCGTCAATTGTATATGAGTAGTTATCACCAGATCCTCCAGTTCCTCCAGAGGCATCTGAAATGATAATACTTCCGTCATTGGCTCCATTGCAAGTGACATGAGATGAGGTGACGATAGCATTAAGTACATCAGGTTGTGTTACGTTTACTATAGTTTCATTTGTGCATCCATTATCATCGGTTACAGTTAATGTGTAAGTACCAGCTGCGAGTCCTGATATATCCTCAGTTGTAGCACCAATACTCCATATGTAAGTATAGGGCGGTGTGCCTCCAGTTACGGTCATAAATATCTCACCTGTACTTTGCCCATAACAAAGGACTTCTTGCACACCAAAGGTGGTTCCAAGAGGAGCTGCGGGTTGTGTTACGTCAGCTGATGCACTCGCAGTACATCCGTTTGCATCAGTAACAGTAACGGAATAGGTTCCCGCCGACAAAAGACTTAGATCCTCTGTTGTAGCTTCATTACTCCATAGATAATTGTATGGAGCCAGACCTCCTGCAACAGAAAGATGTACTGAACCGGTGGCTTGCCCAAAACACGAAACGTTGGTCACTGAAATTGTTGGTGTTATTGGTGGGCATAGAGTTGTAAAAGTCAAATCTTCACCATACGAACGACAACCCTGGATTGATGCCACAACTCTGAAGTGATATAAAGTGTTAGCCTCAAGCCCAGTAACAGTGCCGCTGACAGTCGTAACATCTGTACCTGTAACAGTGCCGGGTGTAGCAGTGATTGAATCTCCGTAAGCAGGTGTTAAACCATATTCAAATGAAATATCAGCACTAAAATTATTTGCATTTACAGTCCCGTTTAATGTAGCACTTCCAGATGTGATTATAGTAGCATCATCTGTTGATACCGTTGCTGATACAACTGTAACAACAGTCCCCAGGTTCAGGCCCGTCCTGGAGCAACCATTTGCATCAGTTACAGACCAAATCCGATAATCATAAAGAAGATCTGCAGTTTCCAGTGGTACATCGATATCAACACTACTATTCTCTCCGGAAGTAGTCACATTGAAGGGTCCACTATCGTTGAAACCAAAGCTAAAAGTATAAGGAGGAGTGCCTCCAACTCCTGTGAAAGTTATTGATGGATTTGAGGCACCTTTACATACTGTTATTGGTTCACTGATTTCAGCTGTCGGCGTTGCAGGTTGTGGATTGATGACAACATTTTCTGAGGCAGGTGACGTACATCCTACAATGCTAACAGTAAAACTGTATGTTCCGTTAGCAAGGTCTGTTATTGTCGTATTATCGCCAAATCCCGTATAAGTAGTTCCACCTGGAGATATTGTGATTATCCATTGAAACATTCCCCTTATTGGCAAGCCAGTTAAGACAACGCTTCCTGTAGCGACCGTGCATGAAGGCTGGGTTATTGTACCTATAGTTGGAGCTGCCGGACAGGTATTAAGACTCAACTCTGGTCCATAGGCGGTTCCTTCGCTATTAGTAGCATAAGCCCGTACATAGTAGGTTGTATTGGGTACAAGTCCGGTCATTAAACTTGTAAAACTTCCAGTTCCTGTCCCATCACTTGTGTGGTTTCCGGAAATTGTCGGGGAACCTGAAGTATTCCAACAAACACCACGGGCTATGACAGGCGCTCCACCGTCAGAGATTACATTACTTGTTATGGTCGCTGAGGTTGAAGCAATTGCTGTCACAACGGATGTTCCAACAGTTGGCATTAAAAAAATGCCAGCAGCAACATTATTGGTCACATTCTGGCTTGTCAGTGATGCTGCCTGCCCTCCTTCAGGAGTTTGCAGTGGATTATTGGTAGACCTGGTATAAGAAAAGGTAATAACATCGCCATAAACAACAGGTGTCGAAATTGTTAGCTGAACATTGTTCCCTAATATAGCAATAGAATTGACAGATCTGGTTACAGTATTGACCCTAACTGTAAAAGCAGATGTTGGCGGAATAATGTTTGCCAGGGTTAAATCATAAGTAATGTCAAGTCTTACTGGAGTTGCATTCTCAATCACAGAACTTACATAAAGTGGTAGATCTTGTGCAGTCAAAGTTCCTGAAAAACTTATTGACAAAGCCGTTATGGTGATTACAGTGAGTATATATTTTTTCATGGTCTTCATCTTTAGATTGTTTGAGGATTTCATATCTCAGCCGTTCTAGTTATTCACGTAACCCTTTAGCTCTGAAACAAAATCTTCCAACGCAACCTTTTCAGGTTTGCCGGACTGCCCTGCTCCCTTGGTTTCAGCATCAGCTTTGCCCTGAGGATAATATCCCTGAACCATTCTTTTCCCGGTTTTGGCGTCCTTTTCTATCCTCATCTTTCCCTGGAAACCTCCGGTTACCAGGTTCCTCCCCGTCTTGCCTTTCGATACAAAAACAACTACCTCTTCACCCTCCGTGAAATATGGCATCTCAGATACTTCGTAAAGGATGTTACCAACCCGTCCGCCAGGAACGGCAATGACCGATTCGGAGCCAAGATTTCCTTTTATATATCCTTCGGGAGCAATTGTGACATAAGTATAGATTATGTCCTTTCTCTCATTCCATTCGCATTTGATCTTTGAGCATTTGCCATAAAGGACCGTTGAGGATTCTTTTGTAAGATCCTTTGCCGACATCTTTATGACCTGTGCACGGCACTCTGTCTGTGGCAATAACAAATAGCCTGTTATCAGCCAGAAAAAGATGATTGAAATTTGTTTCAGGGTTTTCATATCGTATAATTTTAAGTTTTACCGTTTTAGTGACAGGTGTTTAAGGTTTCTTCCATTAAACAAGGAGTAAAGAATTAAGAATTGACCTCTGAAGGGTTCAGTTTTACCTCCAGTCTCCATAAAGGACAAACGAAGCCCAATAAAACGGATGGGCATATTTGTCATCACTTAATAAAGCCAGTTGTGCTTTGCGAAGAGCGTTTGTTTTACTTAGTTTATGTTTAATAAGACTCTCATAGAATTCCCCCATCAGATCAGCTGTTGAAATATCTGAAACACTCCATAAACTTACCAGAACAGAAGGTGTCCCGGCATACATAAAAGCCCGCGTCAGACCAACAATACCTTCACCGCGGACAAGCTTTCCAAGTCCTGTCTGGCAAGCTGATAAGACTACCAGATCGGCATTTAATTTAAGGTTATAGATTTCTGCTGCCTGAAGCAAACCATCCTCTTCAGAGTTATTTCCCTGTGCAAGAACGAGAGAACTAAGATCAGGTCTATCTTCATCAATATATCCGTGAGCAGCAAAATGTATATAATCGTATTCGTTTAATTTCCCGTTTCTTTTAACATTTTCTTCTGTGGCTGCATCCCTCAGATAGGTATCAGAAAATCCTTCCCTGAAATAAGATGCTATTTTCTCGACTTCCTTTCCGCTGTATGCAAGTCTCCGGTATTGCTTCCCCGCTGAAAGATCTGTACCGCCAGTATCACCATAATCCGGATCGCCAAAAGCAATGAGTCTTCTGTTTCCCGGCTTAATTTCCTGATCTGCAGCATATTCTGAAAGGAGATTCTTCAGAACACTTGCTGACTGGCCATAGCTTATCGAATATTTCTTTACCAGATATGGGAGATCCGCATAAGAAATCTCCTGATTTTTTCCGGTATTCTCAGTCAGTAATACCTCAAAAGGCAGATAATTTAATATTCCATCGGGGATAATGACAAGGTTACTTTTTTTAGTAAGGAAGGATTCAGCAGGCTGAATTAACTCCTGATACAGGTCATAACCGGCCGTGGTTAAAAAGCCTGATTCCGTTTGTTCAGGATCCTGTAATGCGAATCTTATTGTTTCAACCTGTTCCTGAAGTTCTTTCAGCGGGGGGATCTTAAAAAGCTGATGGTCAGTACTGGTAATCACCCACAGGCATGAGCTGCTGTCTCCAACCATATATTCAAGGATTACTGTATTCTTATCCCCGCATAAAGCCTGTGCTTCTTCGAGTGTAACCGGATGAGCAGAGGCCATACCGGCATAAGCAGGATTTGTGATACTGTCTGACTCTGAAAGGAGGTCCAGTAAAGAGCGTGACTTGCTGCGTTCAGCATACTGGAATGCCAGAACATCATTTCCCTTCGTTATGTCTTTTTCATGAAGGATACGCAACATGTTAATAATGTCTTCAAATGCGTATCGTTCCTTAGCCATGAAATTTGCTTTAAACTCTTCTTTTCCAAGGACTTCACGCATTCCTTCCAGGATTGTAAGTGCAGTATCATTTAACTCAATGGCCTTTTCAAATTCGCCCCTCAGCTCGTAGTTCTCAGCCATTCCTGCTGTTATTTTCCAGATAAGCTCAGGATTGTTTAATGATTTTGCGACCTCATATCCTGCCACGTAATTGGCCTTTGCGTCATCCAGTTTTCCGAGCAGAGTCTGGTCATTTGCCAGGTTCAGGAGGAAATCCACCTCTATATTTTTTTCATTCAGGTCACGGCTTATCCGGAGACCTCTTTCATGATACTCTTCGGCTTTATTAAAATCACCCATGTTGAAATAAACTGTACCTATGTTATTTAACATTGGAAGTACCTGTGACAGATCGCCCTTTTCCTCATAGATCCGGAGGGAATTGTTAAAATATTCCAGTGCCTTTTCTTCTCTTCCCGCATCCTGCAGAACAACGCCTAAATTATTGTACACACCTGCCAGCCCTTCAATATCGTCTTCTTCTTTCATTATCTTCAATGCCTCTGACAGTTTCTCTACCGCTACAGTATAATCACCAAGCCTGGAATAAACGAATCCCATATTGGACAGAACCTCGGCATAACTGACCCTGGAATTAAGTTTCAATTGTATCTCACCGGATTTATCAAGGCTTGACAGAGCTTCAACATACTTTCCGGAAATTTTAAGCTGGTCAGCCTGTCTCAGGTAAGCATTGGCTTCATAGGTCATTGTCGTGCGCAAACCCTGTGTATCTCCTATTTCCTCCCGCAACTTACCGGCTTTTTCATAATAGGATATTGCCTGAGGATAGTCATTAAATCCTCTTAAGTATACTGATCCTATGCTGTTTAGAGTGTTCCCTGTCAGCTGTTTGTCATCGACCTTCTCTCTCTTTATTAATGCTTCCCGGTACCAGGCCATTGCAGACTGGAAATCTGCCTGATCAAAGTACAGCACTGCAACGTGTCCCAGTACTTCGGATTCCCCTCTCTCATCACCGATGTTTTTGTACATGTTTAATGCCTGGGGAAAATACTCCATCGCTTTTTCATATTCTTTCCCTAACCGGAATTTGATGCCAATAGAAAATATGCTGTCTGCCGAAAATTTGGTTTTCTTCTGGTCGGTCGACCACATTGTTAAATAATTGACTGCTATCTTAAGGCTCTTCTCACCAAAGATTTCTTCAAAGTTCGATGCCGCTTTTTGTGCTATTGTCATTACCTGCTTTGATTCCGCGGTTTTTCCATTCAACTCCGTGCTGATGCACTCTTTTACAAGGTCGTTGATGAATGGTTTAACAAGGAACCTATTAGCCCGGATCAGAGAGTCGGCCAGTTGGTCATCGTTTTGAATGTATGCTTTTCTAAGCTCCTCACTGAACCCGGTCTGAGTTAGTTGCTGTTGCTGGTTCAATGCAAATATTGAGGGAGAAAGGATTACCAAACAAAACCAGAATAGATATATTATTCTATCATGTTTTCTGGTGCTGGTTTTTTTTCCCATGACTGTCATTTTGATTACAGGCCAGTCTGAAGAGCAAAGCATTACGGAAATTTTCAGAAAATCACTTTCCCTTATTTTTTTGCCAGTGCCAATGCCTTTTGCAGCTCCTCGATTGCTTTATCTTTATTCCCCACATCCGTGTAGAGCGAGCTCAGTATTTCATGAGGCAAGGTGGCGTCTTTATTAATTTCCGAGATTATCCGGAATTCATTTATTGCATCCTGAAGCAACCCCAGATCATTATAGTATGCACCAAGGACAGAATGTAAATTACTGCTTTCCGGTTCATCCTTGAAAGCACTAATGATCAAAGCTTCCTGTTCCATGACCTCTTTTGTTTTTTCAAGAGAGAGTACTGAGAATTTGTGATTAGCTGATTTATCATTCTCAATCAGAGCCTCCCCTTCCACGTTCCAGAAATAAGATTCTCCAAATTCCAGTTCCTTCTCATTTTCAGGATATTTCATGGAACTCCCGGATACTATTTTGCTCCAGACCAAACCTTTGCTATTGTACAGATTTACAATGTATTTATCGAAAGATTCCTTCGCGGTCCATGAAAATAAGGGACGATTTGTCTTAATAAGCGTGTTGAACGGAGATGTCAATTCTATGGTCTGTTCAGTATCCTCTGACCGTAAACCAGCCAGTGCCCCGACATCTTTTTTATCATCTTTCTTTAATGTCAGGCCAGATATATTGATCATAGTTGCTGAAGAAATGTTCCTGACATTTCCGGTGGACTTGGTTTCAGAGGGCTTCTTGCCTGAAATTATCATCGAACCATTTGGTCCCAGAGTGATAAAATTGTTGTTTGAGAATAATAATGAAACCTCAGAGCCGGCACTGGTCTTTACCTGGTCTCCCTGAAATAACTGAGTTCCCCAGGAAGCTTTAATGAATTCCGGATCGGCAGCTTTCTTAAATTGTACTTCCCCATTAAGCTCTGTAATAATGGCAAGACACTGACCTGTCTGCTGACCAGATACTGTCAGATAAACTGATAAAAAAAATAAACAAATCAACGAGAATAATTTTACCTGAGATTTCATAACCTTGTTTTTATAGACTGAGTAAAATGACAATTTCTGATAAAAACAGACTAAATCCGGATAATTAAATCCTCTCAGAAACCATTCTAAAGGATGATAACTCCAGGTTTTACCAAAGACAAGTTTATTTTCACCCGGAATTTTCTTCCACTAAGCTCAGCCTTATTTGGATAACTCAGTGTTCTAATCGTCCCAAAGATTGTTCTCTGTGTGCCAAAATCAATATTTCTTAACAGAAAAAGCTCCGTGTCTCTCAGGGGTGTTTCAATGCAAAGGGTAGTAGTCAGGTTTGATGAGATTAAAAATCTCAGCTCGTTTCAATGTCAACTAAAGGTGATTTAAAAGTATTATTGTCGATTTTGGCTTCTCTGTTCTTATAAAAATTAAGTAATTTTATTTGACCTGAAAACAAGTGAATAAATCAAAAAAAATGCAGGCTTTATTCTTTAGTATGATTCCGTTTGGGATTTTGATTCTCATATTTTCAATAAAATTATTGCAGAAATCATTTAGCGGTGAAATTATTCTTGAAATGCCATATTCTCAGAAATCAGCAGACCTGATGATTCCTAAATCCGGCCATTACTCGATATGGCATAAGGGACAATTTTTCAGAAAGGCTCCCCTCGATGAATTCAGACCTGAAATCACCAGCAAATCGAATGGAGAGAAAATCAAGCTTTCCTCTCTGTTGTTGAGGCCAAACACAAACGATGGCAAAACAGCAAGGATGGAGCTTTTATTTTTGGAATTATCGGGTTGTTCACCATATTAGGAATTTTAACGCCCGGCTTTGGATGGTTCATGTATCTGTTCCTCATACCCTTCTGGGCAATGTTCCCGGTTGTTATTGTCGGTACAAAGGGCGCATTGGTCTGCTTCTTCACTTACCTTATTGTTTATCCGGCGGCAAAGCTGTATTTAAAACATACCCCCTGGTATGAGAAAGCACAGGCTGATTTAAAGACCAAAGGAAAGGCTTCGATCGGGGGATTTACGTTTACATCCGGGGGCTCGGGCGGTTCAGGGAGCTCCGGTAGTTCCGGAGGCGGCTTTTCCGGAGGCGGCGGATCATCAGGAGGTGGAGGAGCTTCAGGCGGGTGGTAGCCGGATCAAAGCCAGACCCTCTGGTTTTCCGGGGTATCAATAGACACCAGTAAGTTATTTCCCTTTTTCGTTATAAAAGAATGACAGTGCACCCGAGGGACACTTTTTCACCTGCTCGATAACTCTCCCTGCAGATGCTCCGCTTGGATTAACCCACTTTCTGACAGCCGGGTTGAACACTTCAGGCAATTGCCTGAAACAGAATGTTGCATGCTGGCACAATTCAGGCTGCCATACAACTGTAATTTCATCGTTAGCGTAATTTATCTTTTTCATTTTGGCTTCTTTTTAATCACCCCAAATTTGACTGTGTAAATATATAACTAACAGAATAACCAATGGAATTGTTTTCAGACCCCGGTTTGTCCCTTCACGTACCACGGATTATTTCTGCCTGAAAAATATCTAATTAAATTAACTTTGATCTAATTCTTACCTTTTGCACCGGTAAATCAACTTCTGAAATAGCAAGCCTAAAAAAAAGTAAATATGAACGATCAATTCCTTGAAATCAAGACAGCCCTTCAAATCCTGAGACCTGCCCATGATGTATTTGAAGCAATAGTTGATCCTGTCAAAATGTCAAATTATTTTGTCTCGAAGAGCAGTGGCAGAATGGAAGAAGGCAGGGAGGTCGTCTGGAAGTTTCCTGAATTTGACCTCGAATTTCCTGTCCGGGTCGGAAAAATAGAAAAAGACAGGTTCATATCTTATTGCTGGGATCATGAAAACACTGAGCTTCTGGTTGAAATGACCCTTTCTCCCAGAGGGTCCGGCGCCACTCTCGTGACTGTTACTGAAAAGGCTATGAAAAATGATGCAGAAGGGATCAAATGGCTAAAAGGAAATACAGAAGGCTGGGCTAACTTTCTTGCCTGTCTCAAAGCCTGGCTCGAGTATGGTATTAATTTAAGAAAAGGAGCCTTTGATTTTATGGCAGATAAAGGCTGACCGCAAACAGCAGGTGGTTGTCAGGCCTTAGTTTTATCCACCTTTACCTGATAAAATTGGTATATTCTTTCTTTTCTTTTTTTGGCGGTACAATCTTACTCGCTGTAGCTTTTTTCATTTTTAACAACCATGCCATATTCTTCCCTAATACCCTCATAATCTGTTTCCCCTCAGGATCTTTGGCAACCTCGCCGGCACCTGAACCATGAATTACATTCCAGTAATTTGAGGTCGCAATAATCATTTCAGAATATGCAAGATAATGATTCAGGCTATCCAGGGTGGCCGAACCTCCTGTTCTTCTGACTGCCACCACTGCAGCTGCAACTTTATGGCGTAAAAGGTTTCCGTTTGCACCTGAGACATAGAATAACCGATCCAGAAAACTTTTCATTGTACCTGCTACGCCTGAATAATAAACCGGTGAACCCAGTATAATACCATCAGCCTTCTTGATTTTCTGTATCCATTCGTTCAGGTCATCTGTTTTAATGACACACTTTTCATCCTTGTTTTTAACACACTTACGACAGGCGGTGCAACCGTGTATCAGTTTATGGCCGATGTGGAGAATCTCAAACTCAATCCCATCTGCTTCCAGTTCATTGCCAACCATGTTTAATGCATGAAATGTGTTTCCTTTTTTGTCCGGACTTCCGTTTATGGCTAATACCTTCATTTTATAAAATTTAATATTTCTGCAATTCATTAGCGTCCGACTGAACTTTCCTGTTGATCAGTCCGTAAAATGTAAAGATAGATTTTTCAGGAATGGAAAGTACGTGATTGACCTGATCCTATGAATACAAAGCAGAAGATTTACCCGGTGGTTTTGTTAAATTTGTTTAACTTGAGGTGACAGAATAAAAGTTAAAATTATCTTTAATGAAAATAACCAACTAACCTATGAAATTCGTTTTCCAACAAATCAGAAAAGCAGGACTGTTTTTAGTTTTAATTACAGCCTGCGCCTCCGCTTACGGGCAAATCCCTGTAAAAGGAAAGGTAATCTCTGCTGAGGATAACCAGGGCTTACCAGGCGTATATGTCCTGATCAAGGGTACCGGTCAGGGTGCTGCAACAGGCCCTGACGGTACTTATAACATCACTGTCAGGAGTACTGAAGATGTGCTGGTGTTTCGTTTCCTTGGTTTCGTCACCCAGGAAATAGCGGTAAAAAACAGAACTACAATTGACGTCGTTCTGGAACCCGATATTACAACTCTTGAAAGTGTGGTCGTAATGGGATACAGCTCCAAAAAACGAAGTGAAATTACCAGTGCGGTAACAACACTTTCTTCTGATAAATTTATGGATGTTACGACCAATGACATCGGAAGCATGCTACAGGGAAAAGTATCAGGCATACAGGTCATCAACAGCTCCGGCGCACCGGGGGCAAATTCCGAAATCCGCGTCAGGGGAATATCATCATTCAGTGCACCACAGGGGCCCCTGTATGTCGTGGATGGAATTATAGGCGGTTCTTTTGATCCCAATGACGTTGAGACCATAACAGTGCTTAAAGATGCCGGGGCAACAGGAATGTACGGTTCCCAGGCAAACGGAGGAGTTATAGTAGTAACAACAAAGCAAGCAAGGTCAGAAAAGGCTACGTTCGAGTTTAAGGCAGTCGATGGATTTCGCATAGCCGATCATGGAAATGTAAAAATGATGGACAGTAAAACATTATACGCTTATCACCGTGAGTATTTCCGTGATCCGGTGCTGTTTGTCGTGGATGACAGAAAATTCAAGGAGGCAAGGCCCGAATCACTGCTCGATGTGAATACGGATTGGCTGTCTGAGACCTTTAAGCCAGCGCTGGTACAGAGCTACTTTCTTTCAGCTTCAGGCAAAGCAGATAAACTCTCCTATTATCTGGGCGCCAGCTATTACAATGAAAACGGCACTTTCATAAATTCCAACTTTAAGCGGGCCAATCTCAGGGCGAATACTACTTACAGGTTTTCTGACAGAGTTTCTCTGACCAACAATATCAATATAAGCGGATCGAAGAACCTTGGCACCGATTATATGAATATCTATTATGCATACACAAGCATGCCGTGGGATGATCCCTATGATGAGGACGGCAATGCAAGAAGTTTCAAAACCGCTGAAGGCATATGGTCAAAAGACAAGATAAACCCGATCCAGGCTGCAGAAAATTCTGAACTGAGCAATAAATCTTTTGGTTTTGATTACGATATTACCCTGAATATTAATATCCTGAAGTGGTTAACATTTTCCTCTTCAAACAGGCTGAGCGCCTATTCCTACATGGATCAGACCTATTATTCAGCAGCAGCTGATAATCTTTCATATTTTGGAACAGGCTATGTAAGTTCCCAGAGCGGCTTCAATTATGGCGGAATAACTACGGACTTACTGAAATTTAATTTCAACAAGGGAAATAATTCAATCAGCGGCCTGGTGGGATTTGAGGCCCAGGGAGGGAATGATGATTATATCATGGGGTCAGGAATGGGTATCCCCGAAGGGCTGAGAGTTCCATCTGTTGCATCAGGTCAATACATGATTGAGGGTACACCTTCCAGGTCGGTTATGCAATCGATCATTTCACAGGTAAACTATAATTACCTCCAGAAGTATTTCCTTTCTGCTTCTTACCGTATTGACCAATCATCACAGTTTGCACCGAATAAAAGGACTGCAATGTTCCCGAGCGTTTCTGCTGCATGGCTGATCAGTAACGAAGATTTTATAAAAAATACCCCTGCCGTCTCAAATCTTAAACTCAAGGCCAGCTGGGGTAAGACAGGCATGAAGGATATTGGCCCGTACCGGTATATGGAAATGTTTAGCTTTTCATCCCAGTATGATGGCCAGCCGGCAGCTGTCCCTACTCAGATGGCCAATCCCGATCTCACATGGGAACAAACTGACCAGTATAATATCGGACTTGAGATCGGATTATTCAAAAGAATGGATATTGAAGTGGATTTCTACAGAAACATGACGAAAGATCTGCTGGTTGAGAGAGCGTTGCCTCCTTCAGGTGGTTTCCGAACCCAATGGCAAAACATCGGTGAAGACCTGAACACCGGAGTCGAGTTAAGCGTGTCTGCAGCTATTGTTAAAAGCGGCAATTTCACATGGTCAGTGGACTTGTCAGGCAGTTATAACAGGAACGAATTGTCAGGATTTGGAAATGATACAATCCTTACTTCCAATTATTATGGAGTGACTCAGATTTACCACAACGGGGCTCCTTTGTATTCATGGTATGCCAAAGAATTCTACGGAATTGATCCGGCTGACGGATCTGTGCTCTGGGTGGGCAATGACGGCGAGACAACACATGAATACCAGGATGCCAGATCGATAGAATATGGAACACCCATGCCTAAGTTCCAGGGAGGATTTGCAACCGATCTCAGGTACAGGTCATTTTCTCTGAAAGGCAATTTCTCCTACCTGTCGGGTAATAAAATATTTAATTATTTCAGGAGGTATGTCGACCACGATTTGCAGGAGACACAATTCAATGTCATGATGCCTCGTGATGACTACAGACTGTGGCAGAAACCCGGTGATATAGCAACAAAACCACTGCCCCAGAACGCAAGAAATTCATTTGATCCCTCAACGCGTTTCATAGACGATGGCAGCTTCCTGAAAGTAAGGAATATCACTCTCTCCTATGAGCTTCCTCAACAGGCAATCTCAAAACTAAAACTCAGTGGCATGACTGTTTCCCTCGCCGGAGACAATGTCTGGACCTTTACCAATTTCTGGGGACAGGATCCTGAAGTTTCTATCGATCCCGGTTCCGGAAACCTCCCTGGATACGCTGAATTCAAATATCCGAATAACCGGCAGTATGTGATAAGCCTTAATATTCGTTTCTGACCTTAATAAAATAAAGACATGAAGAAGATATATAAATACACAGGACTGCTGCTTATTGCATTTACGCTCACGCAGTGCGATCTGGATGTAATACCTCAGGATGCCCTTACCAGTGAGCAGATCACTACCACCTCAGACGGACTGTCAAGTCTTGTTAATGGCCTGTATGCCATTTTTAAAGAGTCGAGCGGCAACAACTGCTATCTCCGCCAGTATTATCAGATGAGTGATTTTGCCAGCGATGATATTGTTTGTGCGTACAAAACAGAAGATGACCTGATTAACAGCTTCAGGTATAAGGACAGAAGTGCTGAAAAGTCAAATATCAACCATTTCTGGGAAATGTCCTACAAAATTATCTACGGAGCAAATGTTGCAATATCAATGGCCGATCTGAAAGGTGATGATGATTTCACCAATCAGCTGAAGGGAGAGAGTTATTTTCTCAGGGCATTTGCTACCCATAACCTTGTGCGCTTTTTTGCCAAACCATACAGTGATGCAAATAAATCAGCGCCAGGGGTAATTATCCGCGACAGCAAGGCAGATAATATGCCTGAGGCAAGAGCAACTCTTGAGGAAACATACAGGTATATTATCAGCAGCCTGAAAACTGCAGAATCTGTTATGAGTGAGGAAATGCCCTCCGAAAGGGATAATGAAAATCACAGGTTTGCCAGTATCTATTCAGTATGGGCAATGCTCTCACGCGTTTATCTGTATAAGGGTGAGCTAGACAGTTGCATATTATATTCCGACAAGCTGATCAATTCGGAAATGTTTGAACTGGAAACGCCGGAAAGCTATCCGGGCTATTTTGCAGATGCAAAATCAGGATCTGAAAGTGTCTGGATTATCCCTTTCAACCTGATCGATGACCAGCTGAACGGGTCAGTAGCATCAATGATATTTAACGGTAACAATTGCTGGGCCGAGGAAGGAGCAAGTTCCTCGATACTCGAAGACATGGGCTTTGGAACAAGCATGACCGACATTGATCAGCGATGGAAATATATTGTAACAGATGAAGCTATTGTGAAAAATGGAGTTAATATGTTCTATATCAGCAAATTTTCAGGACAGGACGGGTCGCCCACACTAAGCTCTCCCGTCATGTTCCGCCTGGCTGAGATCATTCTGAACAGGGCAGAAGCGTATGCTAAACAAGGTGACGTTCCCAGCGCTGTTTCAGATCTGAACTGGTTGCTCGAAAACCGGCTTATTGTTCCGGAAGGGGAAAGCATAGACGATTACCTGTATGATGAAGGATCAATTACCAGTGAAGAAATTGTCGATGTGGTGCTTAAAGAAAGAAGGATTGAGCTGGCATTTGAGGGACACCGGATATTTGACCTTCTGAGGAGCGGGAAGGACGTTGTTCGTAATTACTGGGGATTCCATCTTGACAATTATAACGGTGTGCCATCAGGAAGTGAGCCTGGCATGGCCGCTCCGGGTGTGTTTTTTCCATCAAATGATCCTGAACTGATATACCCGATCCCGTCAAGTGAGATCAGTACAAACAAGCTTTGCGTACCTAACTTATAATTCAAACGCTATGAAATCCTACAAAAAAATACAAATATTTCTTGCTGCATTTCTGGCAATCATACCAATGTCATGCAGCAAAATGGGTGAATACAATCTCGAAGACACCCCCCCGCTGGATTTCCGTTCATATTACGATGGATTAAATGTGACTTTCGCCAATGCAACGGAAGGTGCTACAGATATTTCATGGGATTTTGGAGATAATTCACCTGTTGTTCCCGGTGATTCAGTAGAGCATACTTACAATGCGATAGGTAATTATGTTATTACCATGAATGGAACACTTGGCGGCACATCATATATTTTTCATACCGTGCTGAGAGTTGATAAAGCATCTGTAATTGATCTTGAGGATGGTACTTTCGACGATTGGAATGGAGTGACATACCCGGATTTCCTGCTTTCAGGTAAGGGCGCAATCACTACGGCCAAAATCGATTATGATGCCAACTATCTTTATATATATGTTGAATTTGACTCGATTGCAGAAAATGCCGGCATAATTGATCATATTTTCGGTGTATATATGGATGTTGACAATTCTGTTTCAACCGGGTTCTCAATGAAGGAAATGGGTGTCGATTACGGATGTGAAGGGAATTTATACGATGGAGGATGGTGGGCCCCGAGTTACGTTGATATGGTAAATGGAGACCCGGGCTGGCCCTTTATGGGTTTTGATGATGAAAATGCAATTAAACCCGGCTATATCGTCAAGGAAGGTAATACGATAAAAATGGAATTCGGCGTTTCACGGGAAGTCTTTAAAATCAATTCCGATGCCATGTCATTTTCCATGAGTATAATGAACTCTGACTGGTCTGACGTTGGCAACCTGGTCACACCATTGCCGGATTTCAGTGAAAAAATCCCTGTCATGATGAATAAGAGCAGCAAATAGCAGATTGAACCATTTAGTATGAACACAACTCCTCAGCCAAAAAGTTCCCCTTTTGCCGACAGGGTAACCTCCGTGGATTTCTTTCGCGGGTTTACAATGTTCCTGTTAGCCGGTGAAGCTTCATTGCTTTATGAACGGTTCCTTGAATTTGACAATGGTTTTATGCAATTTCTCGGAACACAGCTCAGTCATCATGAATGGCATGGACTGCATTTCTGGGATCTGATACAGCCTTTTTTCATGTTTATTGTCGGGGTAGCCATTCCGTTTGCCGTAGCTAACCGGCAAAAGAAAGGGGACAGCAACAGAACAATTACCCTTCATGCGTTTAAACGAGCATTCCTGTTGTTGTTTTTCGGATGGGCTCTGTATGTCATCGAAGCAGGGGAATTGGTTTTTCAGTTTCAGAATGTTCTTGCCCAACTATCAGTAACATATCTGGTGGCGTTTCTGATAATGAAGAAAAACTGGAAATTTCAGTTGATCTTCACCCTGGTAATCCTGCTGTTGATTGACCTGGCATACCGGTTCTTCCCGGTAGAAGGTTTTAATCATCCCTGGGTAAATTTCGAAAATCTCGGAGCCTGGTTCAATAATAAGATTGAAGGTGTGGATAAGGCCAGCACATGGGCAACATTAAATTTTGTTTCGACAACAGCTCATACGGTCTGGGGTGTTCTCTGCGGCAAGCTTCTGATGAGTGATAAAACACCTGCTAAGAAGATTCAGATTTTGCTTATTGCCGGCGTATCGGCCCTTATAATTGGTTACTCTCTCGATCTCCTGAATATAACTCCCATCATAAAGAAGATCGCTACATCCTCATTTGTATTTGCGAGCGGAGGATGGACCATTCTGGCTCTCTGTTTCAGTTACTGGCTGATTGATGTAAAAAAATTATTCACCAGGGGATCCAGAATGTTCATAATAGTCGGGATGAACAGCATCTTCATTTATATGTTCTTTTCGCTTGGCGGAGCGAATTTTATAGGCAGAATGATCGCTCCGTTCAGCACGATGCTGTTTTCATGGGCAGGTGACCTGACGGTGGAAGTAATCACCAGCCTGTCTGTATGGGCGGCAATGTGGTACCTCTGTTACTGGCTCTATAAAAATAAATTATTTATTAAAATTTAATACCTCAAACCAAAATCTGCAGGTAACCAAACCGTTACTAGAATTCAAGGCCAACGGATACTTCGAGCATCCCGAAAGGTCTTATTTCTGTGCCTTCACGTGGCGTAGGATCAGTATTATCGGCCTCCGGATCGTTATACTTCCATATATATTGATTCCGCTCTGCACCAAGGTAAATCCCGGTGTTTACAAATAACCCTTCCCTGATGAACTTGTCAAACTGCCTGTGCTCACCGGGGATGATCTTCTGACCAAACCTGAACCTGTAGCCGCTGTTAAGCATGAGTATCATCTTCTTGTTATCCTGGGTCCACTCATTGACATAATCTTCCTGGTAAAGTGCATCTGCCATTTCATATTCAAACAGGATGCCTGCGTATGCTTTGTCTTTCTTCACATTAAAGAAATACAACGGTCCTCCGCCAAAGGCGATGCCGGAAAATTTATCAGGCCTGCCGCCACGGTCAACATCTGCTTCATATATCATTTTAGTCAGGGCACCTACCGAGGGAAACCGGACATGAGCACTCAGCGTGATGTGCCTTGTAAAATTGTACTCGAGGCTGACAACAGGGCCGAACTGAACAAATCCCAGCAAATTTGAATGTAAGCCCCATCTCGGAAAGCTGGCCGCTCCGGATTTGGGTTTGTATTTTTTATTGACTTTAACCGGATAATCCTGCTGAGATGGCGCCGAGGACCAGGGCTCCTCTCCGCTTACAATTATCGAAGTCGAGATTAAGACTATCAGAATCAGAACTTTCTTCATTGCTTAAAATGTTTTCAAAGGCTAAAGTAGAAAAACGTCAGCCGGATCAGTATATTTCATCTGAATTTATTTATCTCTGTCTGACAGCTGAATTGTTTCGGGTCCTGAAACTTTAGCGAAGGCTCATTATTTCCGCGTTCCCGCTTGTGTCCTATTCTCCGTTCTCCGTGCCCTCAGCGACAGGCTGTTCTTTTTTGCGACCATCCCGCGGAACAGTTACCCTCTCCCCGATCTGCTGCCTCCACATGGCATAATAGAGGCCTTTTTTATTAAGCAGGATATCGTGAGTTCCCTCCTCTATGATCTTTCCCTTTTCCAGGACATAGATACGGTCTGCATGCATGATGGTCGACAGCCGGTGAGCTATCATAAGGGTGATCTGCTGCTTCCCGGCTGATATCTCCCTGAGTGTTCTGGCGATCTCTTCTTCAGTTATGGAATCAAGTGCCGAAGTGGCCTCATCGAAGATAAGGAGCTTGGGGTTGCGTATCAGCGCACGGGCGATGGCCAGCCTTTGCTTTTCTCCCCCGGAAACCATCTTCCCTCCCTCTCCGAGCAGGGTATCCAGACCTTTCGGTGAACTTTCCACCAGCCTGATGGCAGAGGCTTTTCTCAATGCCTCATAGATCTCTTCGTCCGTGGCTTCCGGCTTGACAAACTGCATGTTCTCCCTTATGGTGCCCGAGAAGAGCTGAGTGTCCTGCGTTACAAATCCCAGCTGCCGGCGCATCTGGTTATACCTGATTTCCCTTGCCGGGACATCATCATAGTAGATAGTGCCTTTTGTCGGAGTATATAATCCGACAAGAAGTTTTACCAGCGTCGATTTGCCACAGCCTGATGGACCCACAAACGCGATGGTATCCCCCCTCTTCACCCTGAAAGAGAGGTCTTCAATTGCATCAGTATCAGCCTTTTTATATCGAAAACTGACATGGTCAAAAAAGAGGTGTTCAATATCCCCGATCTCAACCGGGTCTTCCGGCCTGTACTCCGTCTCTTTTTTCATCAGGTCATTAAAGATCTGAAGCGATGCCTCAGCTTCCCGGTAGGCAAGAATTATGGACCCCAGGTCCTGCAGGGGGAACAGCAGACGGGTAGAGATGAACTGCATCGAGATCAGTTCGCCTGTAGTGAGCAGTTTCCTGAAGATGAGCCACAGAAGAATGAAAAGGATGGATTCTTTCAGTACCAGCAACACTGAGCTCTGCAGAAACGTAAGTGACCTGATCCTTTTTACCTTGTCCATCTCAAGGCCATAAATTTTCTGCGTGAAGGTTTTCAGCCGCCGTATCTCCGGGTAGGTCAGTCCCAGGCTCTTCACCAGCTCAATATTTCTCAGTGATTCGGTGATGGCACCGCCCATTTTATTTGTTTCCCTGACAACAGAACGCTGGATAGTCTTTATTTTCTTGCTGAGCAGGCCGGTCAGGCCGCCAAGGACGACCACGCCGATTAAAAACACCGGTATCAGTGCCCAGTGCTTGGTGATTGCATACCAGATCAGAAAGGCAATGCCTACAACAGAGGTGAACAAAGTGGAAACAAATGAGCTTATGAACCGCTCATTGTCCTGCCTTACCTTCTGGAGAACGGAAAGCACATGCCCGCTGCTGGTCTCTTCAAATTCATGGTAGGGAAGCCGGAGTGTATGCCTTAAGCCCTCATCGAAAACCGACAGTCCGAATTTCTGAACAACCATCCGGGTGACATATTCATTGAATGCGCGAGCCAGCCTTGCCACCATAGCAACCCCGACTGCAAGCGCCAGCAGTCGCAATGCTCCGCTGATAAGCTCGTGCTCACTCCGGCCACCGGTATTGACGGCATACAGATCGATGATCTTTCCGAAGATGATGGGGTCAACCAGGTCAAGCACCTGCGATATGGCAGCCAGACCCATTGCGAGAAACAGCAGTCCTTTGAACGGCTTAAGGTACTTCCAGATTATTTTCATTAAGACAAGCCTGGCCTTATTCTACCGGTGGAAGAAAAAGAGCATTGAATAAAAGTTTGTATGTCGCCGGCGTCGATGCCCTGAACTGCGGATTAAAAGCATAAAGGACAATCTGCCCTTTGCCTTTCTTAAGCCAGAGCATGGCAGCCTTATCGGCTATCTTCTCTTCTTTTTCGCCAAAACCACTTATTATCAGATTGTCATCAGGGAAGACACCTATTACCCTGCGGTCCATGTCAAACCGCGGCACACTGGTTGTCCAGAGAGGTTGTCCCCTGTAAAATATGCCAGTCTCCGCCGGCATGCCCCAGGTGAGGGGATGATCCTGCTTTACGGTCATGCGCACCCATGAGCCCGGTATGACAAGTCCGTCCTTCTGAGCCTGCTCGGCATTATTGGTAAACGGAAGGACAAACTCTTCCTTCTTCTCACCTTCAGTCATCTCAAGCATGCCGGTGAAGAGGTCCGTCGACTGACCCCATGAAATTACCTTCCCTCCGTTATTAATGAAGACCAGAAGTTTCTCCAGTCCTTTTTTACCCATACCCTTCTGGTAGTCGGGATGATAATTACTCATGGCGGCCCTGGTTTCCGTTCCGGGTTTGCCTGTCATAAGCATTGTCTTTCCCGACGAGGGAAAAATTATGACATCGTAGTCTTTTGTGAAATCGGTCTTTTCAAATTCGTCAGGGCGTATAACTTTATAAGGTATTTTATACGTATCAAAAAGATAGCGTGTCCAGCCTGCATCCATGTCGCTGAAGTAAGTCTCCACCAGGGCTATCCGCGGCATCATGACATCTTTAAGCGTAAGCTTTGACGGCTCTTCGGCAAATCCCGGTTCTGCCAGCGATTCCTTTACGATCCTGTTAAGAAGGGCTTCATCATTTCCCTGTATGACGAAGCTGCCTTTGCCGTAGACCTTCCCGTTAATCTTTGTCTCCTGGCTGAGCCGGCTCACCCGCAGCCCGTTCTGCATCGCAATAAAAGCTGCCTTGAAGCTTCCGTTGCTTGTTGCCGGAAACAGTGCCGGCAGTTTGTATGTACCGGCTAAGGGATAATATGTCCCTGTCATCGGCTTAAGTAAATTTTCGAAGGCAAGGTCACGGGTTTTGATCTCGTGAGAAACCAGTCCCCTGTGCAAAGGCAGCGACCAGCTTGTGATGTCATACGGACGAATCATCTCGCCACCGGTGCTGTAATGTCTTACCGGAAACTCCTGCTTCTCCATCACCTCCTTGATAAATGCCCTGAAAGGCTGTGCCAGCGGGTAGACGATATCCCCCTCTTTAAGATTGATGCCATCAAGGGTATAATTCTTCGACAACCTTAAAGAGTTGACCCCATGCTCGGTCATTAGGGCTGCCAGGCTTATCAGCTCGCTCTGGTCAGCCTGTTCTGCCGGAAAAACATAATAATACGGAGGTTGTGTCCTGCCTTTCTCCACCTCCCTCCTGCACAGGTCATTTCTGAACTTAAGGATATCGTTTTTAAGCAGCGATGCTGTTTTGATGATTGAAAATGTCGATCCGATTTCCAGCTTCACGATGTCACCCAGGCGCCACCATCCCCCGGGCCATGGCAGAGGGAAGCTGACGCTCTTCTCATATTCTGCAAGTCCTTTGCCGCTGGCCTCCAGTTCTCCCGGCTCAATGTAGATTGGGGTGGCCTCCTTCACGCTGGCGGCTTCGGTGAGCATGCCAATGACATTTTTCCAGCTGGATGTTGTTGTTCCTCCCGGCCAGTAATCGTCAAATATTTGTTTCTGTCCTACCCCGGCAAGCCCTTCGTTAGTCAGGTCACGGAGCATATTTGTTCCGAAAACTCCCATCCACGCCCATAATTCAGCATCGACATTTTCAGCGATGGGATCATGGGACGGCGGCACAAAGTAACGGATACCGGTTGATCCCATCTGATGCTTCTCGACAGCTACCTGCGGAAACCAGTCGAGGCTGTATATCCTCGATATCGCCCTGGTATCTTCCTGTGTGAGGCTGACAAAATCGCGATTATTGTCATGCCCCACGTATTTATGATATACTCCGGGCAGTGAGGCGCCCTCATACTGTGTGCCCTTGTATTTCTTATAGTTCTCCACGACAAGATCCATCCCGTCGGGATTATGGTTGGGCACTATCATATAAACGACATCGTCAAGGTAACGTTTGATGAGAGGGTCATCAGTGGTGATGAGCTTCCAGGCGATCAGCGGTGCAGCCTGGCTCGGCGCCACTTCGGTGGAGTGCATCGACAGTGTGGCAAGAACGAAGACCCTGCCATTCGTTATGTTTTCAAGCTGTTCCTTTTCTGACAGACCCGGGTCAAGTGCAAGCACCTTGTTTATTTCGCGCAGCCTGTCAAGGTTCTTTATATTCTTTTCAGACGAGATGAATGCTATGTACATTTTTTTACCCATCGGACTTTGTCCGTTCTCTACCAGCTTCAGCATAGGTGATGCTTTATCAAGCTTCATGAAGTAATCAATCAGCTCCTCATAATTGAAAAGCATGTAATCGGAACCCGGAACAAATCCGAAATGTTCTTCGGGAGTGATGACTGAGGACTGGGCTGATGCCCGGGGGGCAAACAAGCTGACGACAACAAGTATAGTACTCATTGTCAATAGGTTAATTCTTTTCATAATCCTAAATGGCGCTGTTGAATGTGTCGCCCTGGTTCATGTCGCCTGTCTCCCATCCTTTACGAAGCCAGCTTGAGCGCTGTGCTGCCGAGCCATGGGTGAACGCATCAGGTACAACACGGCCCTGGTATTTCTTCTGCAATACATCATCACCGATAGCTGAGGCAGCGCGGAGGGCCTCATCGATATCGCCAGCCTCGATTGAGCCCAGCATCTTGTCGGCATAATGAGCCCATACTCCTGCCAGGAAGTCGGCCTGCAGCTCCAGCCTTACAGTGAGCTGATTGCCTCTTACCTCGCTCACCTGGGCGCGTGCCTTGGTCACCTCCTCGAGTATTCCCATCTGGTTCTGGACATGATGTCCTATCTCATGAGCAATCACATAGGCTACTGCAAAATCGCCGTATGCTCCGTATTTGGCCTGCAGGTCATCGCAGAAGCTCAGGTCAATATAGACTTTTTCATCATTTGGGCAATAAAAAGGACCGCTGGCGGCAGTCGCGTAGCCGCATGCCGACTCTACCTGATCCCTGAATAAAACGAGTGTAGGCTGACGGTATGTTTTACCCGACTGTGCGAAAATCTGACCCCATACATCCTCAGTATCTTTAAGGACCACGGAGACAAACTGAGCCATCTGGTTCTCCTCTTCTGAGGCCTCAACCGGTCCATTTGTTGTTTGGGAACCTGTCTGGTTAAGTATACTTGACGGATCGCCTCCAAGGAGCCATACAAGAAGTACAATTACAAGTGTTCCTACTCCTCCGCCGACAACCTTGGTTCCTGTGCTCATTCCCCTACGGTCTTCGACATTATCACTGCCAGCGTCGTCCCAACCATTTCATAATTCCTGATTTTTAGTGTATACCGTGTTATAAAAACGAAAGATATTAAAACATGCCAAATTTAAAAACTTTTGCTGGTGAACAATTTCACCGCCACTATGTTTTACTAAAAAATGAAAGAGATGAAAACAAAAGCATTACTGACAGTAATTTTTATTCTAAGCTTAACATTAACAAACCAAAATACTATGGCACAGGGATACACTTTTCCACAGCTCCCGTATGCATATAATGCACTGGAGCCTTACATTGACGCCCAGACGATGGAGATACACTATACAAAGCATCACAGGGCATACTTTGACAACTTTGTCAAGGCAGCAACAGAGAACAAGATCGATAACCTTTCACTTGAAGATATCTTTTCGAAGGTGAGTACATTTCCTGCAGTGATACGCAATAACGGCGGGGGTCTGTACAATCACGGCCTTTTCTGGCAGGTGATGGGCCCGAATGCCGGCGGTCAGCCTGAGGGCGAACTTCTTGAAGCTATAAATAAGACCTTCGGATCGTTTGACAAGTTTAAAGCTGAATTTGAAACTGCAGCGAAGACGCAGTTCGGAAGCGGCTGGGCATGGCTGTCTGTTGACGCTGGCGGCAAGCTCTTTGTTTCCCAGACTCCTAACCAGGATAATCCCCTTATGGATGTTGTGGCAAAGCGCGGCAAACCGATACTGGCTCTTGACGTATGGGAACACGCTTACTACCTGAAGTATCAGAACCGCAGACCTGAGTATGTTTCTGCATTCTGGAATGTTGTGAACTGGAAAAAGGTTGCCGAACTTTATAATGAAGCTTTGAAGTAGTCTCTTGCTGATTTACTACCTTGCATCCTGTTTCAAACAGGTAGATGGTCAAAGAATACCTCATAGATGCAAAAGGTCTTCACAAACACTTTAAAAAGGTAAAGGCTGTAGACGGTGTTGATTTCACCCTCGAAAAGGGAGAATACGTAGCACTGCTCGGACCAAACGGGGCAGGAAAAACGACCCTCGTTGAAATGATAGAAGGTATCAGGACCCCTGATCAGGGACAAATCCTTGTCAGGGGTCGTTCATTGAATGAAGATAAGTCAGCATTGTACGGGATCCTGGGAATCTCATTCCAGGAGACGCGCTTCCTTGAAAAAATAACAGTGCTGGAGACAGTCCGTCTCTTTGCCAGCTTCTATAAACAGCCGGATGAAAAGATCGGGAAGGTCATTCATCTTGTCGGCCTCGAGGACAAGAAAGATGCCTATACTAAAAACCTGTCAGGCGGACAGCGGCAGCGGCTGGCCCTGGGCATTTCACTTCTGAATGACCCTGAGATACTTATTCTTGACGAGCCGACAACAGGACTGGATCCTTCCGCGAGAAGGGAGATCTGGGATATTCTCCTGAAGCTTAAAAAAAATATGGGCACATCGCTTATCCTGACAACCCATTACATGGAGGAAGCAACACATCTGTGCGACAGGATAATCATTATGGACAAGGGCCGCTTCCTTGCTGAGGGCTCGCTCAACAGCCTTATAAGCAAAATGAACATGCCTGATGTGGCTCTTTTTACTGTTGAAGGAATCATACCTGATGATCCTGATACTAAACTGAACGGGATTGCCATCCGGTGGGATAAAGAGAAAGGAAAAGGCAGATGTGAGCTGAAGAACGTCGCGACGGATATGCCGCTCCTTTTCGCTTTCCTTGAAGATAACAACCTGCGACTGATTGACTTCGAACATATTAAGGCGACACTTGACGATGTGTTCCTTTCCATGACAGGCAGACGTCTCAGTGAAGAAACAGAGTGAATATGAGAAGGAACGAACTCTGGCAGTTGATTATCATTCATTTCAAGGAGCTTCTCCGTGAACCGGGTGTGCTGTTCTGGGGTATCGGATTCCCTATCCTGATGGCATGGGGTCTCGGAATTGCCTTTACCGGAGAAAAAGAAACGAAGAAAGATATTGCCATAGTTAATTTCCGGGAAGAGAACAAACTGTCGCTTTTCCTGAAAGACCATGCTGAAAAAGATAAGGATGGCAGATTCCTGCTTACAATCAATGACGCGGTCTTCGGTAAAAATATATTCAGGTTCGAACCGCTTGATTCGCTTGATGCAACATTAGGTGTCAAACGTGGTATCTATCAGCTGATGATGGATAACAAAGGCGACAGCACGGTATTTTATCTTGACCCGGCCAATCCTGAAGCAAGGCTGCTGCAACTGCAACTGGCAACCCTGCTTGGCGAAAGACATGAGGATGATACCTTTTCAGGCGCAAACACCATCACTCTCGAGGTGAAGGGAACCCGGTACATAGATTTTCTTGTTCCGGGCCTTATTGCCATGAACATAATGATGGCCTGCATGTGGGGCATGAGCTGGACCATCATAGAACGAAGAAAGGGTAACATGCTCAGGCGGATGATTGTGACACCCGTCCGGCGGCAGAATATCCTCCTTGGACTGATGACCGCCCGTGTCACCATGAACTTTGTTGAAGCAGCACTGCTGATGCTTTTTGCCTGGATCTATTTTGACATCGACATCCAGGGGAGCCTTCCGGCCCTCATTATGGTATTTATAGCAGGGAATATTGCATTCACGGGCATAGCAATTATCACATCGTCACGTACCTCAAACACCGAGGTGGGCAACGGTATCATCAATTTCGTGAATATGCCGATGATGATCCTTTCAGGGATCTTTTTCAGCTATCATAACTTTCCGGATTGGAGCATTCCGTTCATACAGAACCTGCCGCTTACACTGCTTGCAGACAGTATGAGAAGTATCATCAATGAGGGCGCCGGCATGGCAGCTGTCCTTGATAAGACATTGATATTGAGCCTTATCGGTTTTGTGACGTTTGGACTGGGCCTGAAAATGTTCAAGTGGTACTGATGCCGGCTTAATTTGCTGGTACTTTTACGCGGAGGCGGGATTAATTCTGATAAACGAAATTAATTCGGACAGTTAAAACAGACCTCGTTCTCAAGCTTGCGGCCTGAAAAGAAATCGTCAATATTCTTCATTGTTGTTTCCGCAATATTATGTATTGCTTCACGCGTAAAAAATCCCTGGTGGGAAGTAATGATTACATTGTTGAATGTAAGCAACCGTGCGAGGACATCATCGGCAAGAACCCTGTCAGACATGTCTTCGAAGAAGAACTGGCTTTCCTCTTCATAGACATCGAGGCCGGCAGAACCTACCTGCCCGCTCTTCAACCCATCTATAAGATCCGCGGTTTTTATCAGCTTGCCCCTTCCCGTGTTGATCAGCATCACGCCTTTTTTCATCAAGGCTATGGACGATGAATTGATCATAAACTCCGTCTCTTTTGTCAGCGGACAGTTAAGCGATATAATATCTGAATTCCTGTATATTTCTTCCAGGGAAACATAACGACTCCCTGTCTCCGAGGCAAACTTCGCATCAGGAAAACTGTCGTTGAGCAGCACCTCCATCCCGAAGCCCCTCAGTATTCGCACAAGAACCTTCCCTATCCTGCCGGTACCTATCACTCCAGCCGTTTTTCCGTGCATATCAAATCCGAGTAGTCCGTTAAGCGCGAAGTTCGTATCGCGGGTTCTGAAATAAGCCCTGTGCACCTTGCGGTTAAGGGTAAGCATGAGAGCCACGTTATGCTCTGCTACGGCGTAGGGCGAATAGGCAGGTACCCGCACCACCCTTATATTGTTCAGAGCCGCCTGCAGGTCGACATTGTTAAAACCCGCCGAACGGAGAGCGATGAGTTTGACACCATAATCCTTTAGCTTCATAATCATTTCTGCATCAACCGTATCATTTACGAAGACGACCACTGCGTCATAGCCCTGCGCCAGGACAACATTATCAGGTGTCAGGTGAAACTTGAAGTATTTAATTGTGTGACCATAAGTCGAATTAATCTCGTTGAACGATTCGATATCATAAGGCTTGGCATCAAAAAAAGCAATTTTCAGTTTGTCCATTTTATAAAGTCTTGTTAATAAAATAACAAACCCCGTGGCTATTTGTTCTGGCAACAGGGGTGCCCTGTATGACAAAATATGTGTATATTCATAATCTGCTTTATCTTATTCAGTAATTAAATATTTAAGAAATAATAATCCTGACTAAACCGCTATCTCAATGAAAAAACAAAGACTATTAAGTGTATTGTTGCTGGCAGCGATGGTGTTTCTCCCAAAAATTTCAGCACAGGATGCCAGACCCTGGTTTGAGGATGGTCCGTCGCGGATGCCCGAACCAAATCCCAAGGCTAAAGCTCTGCCGCTGATAAAAGTCCAGGGCAATAAATTCATTACTGAAGGTGGAAAGACAATACTCTTCAGAGGAATGTCTATTTCCGATCCCGATAAAATTGAGAGGCAGGGTCACTGGAACAAGGCTCACTTTGAACAGGTTAAAGAGATGGGCGCCATGATAGTACGAATACCGGTGCATCCGGTGGCATGGAGAGAACGTACTCCTGAAAAATATCTTGAGCTGCTTGACGAGGCTGCAGAATGGTGCACTGACCTGGGCATGTATATAATAATCGACTGGCATTCAATAGGCAACCTGGGGATGGAGCTCTTCCAGAACCCGATGTACAATACCTCCAAGCCTGAAACTTACCTGTTCTGGAGAACCATCTCACAGCATTTCACGGGCAACAACACCGTCGCCTTCTATGAGATCTTCAATGAACCGACCATCTACAGGGGTGAGCTGGGCTCTCTGCCATGGTCGGAGTGGAAAAAGATCAATGAAAATATAATCAGCCTTATCAGGGCATTTGATACAGAGACAATTCCGATGGTAGCCGGGCTCGACTGGGCGTATGATCTCTCGCCCCTGCGTGATGACCCGATCAATGCCGAAGGAATTGCCTATGTGACGCATCCCTATTCATTCAAGCGGAGCCAGCCGTGGGAGCCCAGGTGGGAGGAGAATTTCGGCTTTGCTGCGGATAAATACCCGGTCGTTGCAACCGAATTTGGGCTCTTCACTGATCCGGGGGCGGTTGGAGAGGAAGACTACGGCAACCGGATCATCAATTACCTTGAAGGCAGAGGCATAAGCTGGATGTGCTGGGTGTTCGATCCTCACTGGGGCCCGCAACTGCTTAAATCATGGAAGTATGACCTGACCCCGAAGGGCGAGTTCTTCAAAAAAGCAATGCACGGAGAACTGGAAGTTCAGAAGGATTAGGAGGCGTCAAACCTGAACAGGGGAACGCCCTTCAGCGCCTTTTCTTTTATAGCATTAATTTCGGATTTCTTTAGCGGCTTCAGGTTGCCTGAGACGCTGAGTGCCTGCCTGAAAAGTTTTTCCTCTCCCGGAGGTATTGCAGCTGTTACAGGATGAGATAGCGTAAACCGTAATCCCATTGTAATATCTTCCGGCGACATAAGCGGCTCGTACCAGCATTTGGGGTACCCGGTGCGGTCAGCGCCCTCCTGCCAGGGTCCTTTTGCCATTGCTTTCAGCGCAAGAATACCCATGTTTTTCTCCTTAGCCTTTGCCATCACCTGCGGGCCGAAATTGCCTGCATTCCATGTGGCATAGTTGAACGGGAATAGTATGGTGTCAAAATCAAACCTGTCCATCAGGGCCATGGCCGCCTCGACGGAGTGGGCAGAAAATCCAATGAAACGGATCTTACCTTCCTTCCTGGCTTCAACAAAAGTTTCCATCGCTCCGCCCGGGCTAAGAATGGTATCAACCTCCTCAAGGGTTGTGACGGCATGATGCTGATAGAGGTCGAAATGGTCTGTGCGGAGGTTTTTCAGCGACTGCTCCAGCTCCTTGCGCGCATCGTCTTTTGTTCGCATGCCGGTCTTGCAGGCAAGGAAAATATTTTTTCTGTACGGTTCCAGGGCGGGACCGAGTTTTATCTCAGCATCGCCGTATGAAGGAGCAACATCGAAATAATTTACTCCGTTGTCAATGGCATGTCTGACAGCTGCTGAAGCCTCTTCGGGTGTTGCATTCATTACAACGATCCCGCCGAAGCCGATCATGGAAAGCATCTCTCCCGTTTTTCCGAGTGACCTCTTTTCCAGCTTGCCCGGTGTCTGCTTCCTGTCAATGCCCGACAGGTCAGGCGGGAAAAGAGTGATGGCAGGCACGGCGCAGGCTGCTGAGAAAAGAAAACTTCGTCTCTTCATATCACCTCTTTTTTAAAGGATCTTCAGCCCTTTTATAAAATTCATTTTGCAGACGTTCAATTTCATTATTGTCCTTCAGGTATCTGATCAGTCCGGCAAGTTGCCCGGCATCCTTTTCAATCAGGAGCTCACCCAGTCTTTTATTGGGCTGTGCAAGGTCTCCGGCATAATGGTTCGGGTATTTTGCATACCACCATATGCCAACATAACCGTTCTTCATGAGTGTCAGGCGGGCCTGATCTGCACCGGACTCGGCGCCTAATGCCGGGAGGTCAACAAGGTCAGGCCTTATAAAATCAATCATCGCTGTTTCTTCCTCACCGGCGTGACCGTCATTCATAGCCTTCTTTAAAGACTGTATTTCCTTATCCTTTACCGGGTCTTCACCTGGCTGGAAGAGAACGACAATATAGTCTTTTTCAGATGCAAGCTGCGACTGGCAAAAGAACTGAAGGAAAGCGTTGTTTCCTCCGTGCCCGCTGAACAGGATGATCTTTTTCAGGCCGTTTCTTGCCATCTCTTCACATGTCTCCTGCAGGATTTGCCAGATCAGGTCATTGCTGTAGGCAACAGTGCCGGGCTGATGCCGGGCTTCAAAAATCTGGCCGAAATAATAGGGAGGAAAGACTACGGCATATTCCTTCGCGACAGCCGCTTCAACCGCTGCACGCGCTTCAAACAGGTCAGATCCGAGAGGGAGCTGAGTGGCATGTTTTTCAATGATTCCCATTGGGATTACACAAACTCCCTTTGAAAGCTCAACTGCTTTGACGAACTGCGGAGAGGTCAGCTCTTCCATACGGACGGGAAGCTTAGCAGGGTTCTGGGACATAGCTGCAAGGCAAAACAGCAGCATTAATGAGATTGCAGTGATCTTTTTCATGGGACAGAATTGAGTTATTATTGTTTAGTTAATTGCTCCTTTTCTTGGGGAACCATGGAATGAACGCACTTGTCCTTTCAATATATTCCTTATAACCTGGTTTATCGGACACCAGCGATTTTTCAAGCAACACCACACCTGATACCTTAATGATAAGTGCCGTCATGAGAAGTGATCCAAGCGCGGGCAGGAAGCTTCCGGCTGCAACCGAGAGCAATCCGTAACCCCACCATACGGCAGCATCCCCAAAGTAGTTCGGATGCCTTGTAAATTTCCAGAAGCCTGAATCGAGTACTTTGCCTTTGTTTGACGGATCAGCCTTAAAGCGTGCAAGCTGAAAGTCACCGCCGGATTCAAACGTTATCCCGATGATCCACAGAATTATCCCGGCTACATCTACTATTCCAAGGTGATTATTGCCGATGTGATACTGTGCTCCCAGCAACGGAACAGAGATTAGCCACATGAGCACACCCTGTAAAAGAAAAGTCTGGAAGAAGCTGATCCACCAGTATCGCTTTTCGCCATAATTCTTTCTGAACTGCTGGTACCTGAAATCCTCTCCCCTTCCCGCATTGCGCCAGGCAAGATATCCTGAGAGACGCAAGCCCCAGATAGTCACCATAATCATAAGAATCAGCTTCCTGGGCTCATAGCCATCTGTATGGAAATAATAAAACCACCCGGTGATCACAAAGCCCAGTCCCCAGAACAGGTCGACAATACTCACGTTTTTTATCAGGACACTGATGACCCACAGGGAAGTCATCATGATCATGATGACAATCAGAGCCTGCACCCATATATGCAACAGTGACATCTTCGCTCCTTTATTCAAACATAAATGCTACGGAGGCTGCACCCACACCGGCATGCGCACCTATCACCGGTGAAATATTCACCACCGATACCGGTTTCATGTTAAACAAGGCCTCCATTTTTGCAGCATACCAGCCAGCAGCATCAGGATTCTGTGCATGAAGAACAATGTAATTCCAAACCTTCCTGCCTCCTGATAGTTTTTTTATGTGATCCATTACTTTTTCCATGTTTGCCCTCTGGTTAAAGGCTTTGTCAAAAACAAATGCCTTTCCTGTGGCATCGACAGACACAATTGGATTAATATTCAGCAGATGTGCAATAAGCCCCTTGAAATGTGATACTCTTCCTCCCTTCACCATATATTTGAGTGTCCTGACACTGACAAAGATCTTTGTATCGCTGACCCATTTCTCTGACATTTTCAGAATTTGCTCATGAGAGTTGCCATCCTCAATGGCCTTTGCAATGCGTAATGCAATAAGGCCTATTGTTCCGGAGATGCCCTTTGAATTAATGACTGATATCGGTTTATTAAACTCACGTGACACCTTCAATGCAGCCTTCTGACTTGAGCTGAAAGTGCCACTGAACTTGTCGGAAACGTTCACGGCGATCACGGAATCATAACGTGATGCAAGCTGTGAATACAGGTTTTCAAATGCTTTTTCATTCACCTGGGCTGTTTTCGGATAATCAGGACTTTCAGCAAGGAGCGTATAAAACTGATCAGGCTTAATAGTAATCTTGTCAAGATAATGATTGTCCCCGAAAGAGAGATTAATAGGCAACATATGGACCTGATAATGATCCAATATCTCAGGTGAGATGTCACATGTGGAATCAACCACCAGGGCAATATTCCATTTACGGTTATGTACGGTTTCACTCTGCCTTACCATATCATCAGCCTTCTGGAAGGTAAGCAATCCGTTCTTTCTCAGCTCATCGAAAAGTTCAGCAGGGTCATTGGTATGAACATGTATCCTCCGTAATTCCTCTGAACCTGCTATCACGGCTGAATCTCCGTACCTGCTCAGCAATTCTGAGAGCCTTTCATGGTCGATGGTGCAGTTTTTTATTAATGCTTCAGTGCAGTATCTGAAGTTTACTGTCTCTGCTATGACCAGTTCTTCAGAGAAGAGCGGTGTTGCCACTGGCTTTGACTTTAACAGATCCTTCACATTCCGTGAGCTGATATAGTCAATTATGCCTTCCACGAATAGCACAAATCCCTTGGCCCCTGCATCGACTACCTTTGAAGTGGCCAATATCCTGAGTTTTGATGTTGTTTCTGACAGTGATTTTCTCAGAACCTCCATCGAGCTCATCAGGAAGAGATTAAAATCGGTGAACTTATGCCAGCTGGCGTTGAGGTATTCAGCCCACTCTTTAATTACCGTAAGCATTGTTCCTTCTACCGGGTTTGCCACAGCCTCATACACGTACCTTACCGCCCGTTGTACACTTTCGGCAAACTGCCTGAGGTTGACAGTGGCAGAACTGTCTGTTTCCCGGCTTAGCCCATAGAGAAACTGAGCGAAGATTATCCCGGAATTACCCCTTGCATTCACCAGGGCTGCCTCAGCAATCCTTCCTGCGGTGACTTTATAATTCCTGTCGGGACGAAGGCCCTCGATAACCGACATTATAGTCGTGGCCAGGTTGGTACCTGTATCGCCGTCATTGACCGGGAATACGTTTATCCTGTTAAGTTCAGCCTGGGAGGCTATCACCTTTTTACCACCTGCAATAAAAGTATAATACAGGTTACGGCCGTCTATCTCAGTCAGTGGTGAAAGTGCTGTTATCGTCATTTATCTTATTGGTAAATAATGATCATGATGACCCGGCAAAGTTACTCATTAAGAGTGGACATTTGACAGGTATCATGTGCAATAAAAAGGCGGTCTATTCAGACGCCGTTATAAAAACACCACAGAAAGGAAAATGTTGAATGATTTATGGATCCTCCCGGTTCGTCAGTCCGCGGAGCGGTATGCTAATTCATCAGAACTGCAGTAAACATGGAAGGAAGCTCGCGGCCTCCTTAAGTTTTTCGTCGGTCTGCAGGGACTCGAACCCTGGACCCTCCCGACCAGAGGTCGGGATGCTCTGCCGACTGAGCTACACATATCAAAAAGGAAGCTCGCGGCTTCCTTTAATTTTCCGTCGGTCTGCAGGGACTCGAACCCTGGACCCTCCCGACCAGAGGTCGGGATGCTCTGCCATCTGAGCTACTTTTATTAAAAAAGGAAGCTCGCGGCTTCCTTTTAATTTTCTGTCGGTCTGCAGGGACTCGAACCCTGGACCCGCTGATTAAGAGTCAGCTGCTCTACCATCTGAGCTACAGACCGGAAAATAATTGTGCAAAAGTAGTACTTTTCCGCGAAAATACTGCAGGTATTTATTCCGTGAGCACAATAAGTCCTTCACGCGGAATAGCCCTGTAGACAATCTTGGCTTCAGCCTTGGGTATCCATATCTTTATATACGGCACATAGGGCGGCGTGTTGAATTTAGCAACAGCCTTCATGGTGGCTTTTGCGTTCTTTGACCTGTCTTTCAGATCGAAAAAGAAACGCGCCCGCCTGTCTGCTCCGATCGTATCTTCCTGCTGCTCAAAGAATAAGCGTACATTCTGATCAGTATTCAGAGTAAAAAAAACAGCCTCGAAATCAGTCGTATCAGGCTTCGTATCCACCACTGCCATAGAGGTGTCCTTTGGTGCGATCTTAACACTCACGGGATCCTTCATGAACGTAGCCTGCATCCCGGTTATCTTCATCGGCGATGATAGCATGCTGTAAATGGCTTCCTGATTGGCTCGCTGAAAGAAAGGAGAAATATCATATTCACTAATTTTTACACTTCTTATCGGAAGTCCTTTTATCAGGAGCTGTATCACGCTGTCGCGCATGTTGATAATCAGTCCGATCGAATCTGATTCTGCCAGCTTCACCTGTGAACCGAGAAAGGCCTTTTCCCTGATAAGATCGATGTAACCAGGTATTGCGCAATGATCAATCGTGTCGCCCTCTTTCTGCTCCAGCGAAGCGAAATATGCATTGTCAAATGTACCTACCGCATGGTTTACCGCCGAGACGGATTTTGCCAGGTACAATACGATAAAGACAAGCAGCACTGCCCCGGTGATGATGTACCATTTATACTTTGACCAGTTCATTTCAGTGGGTATTTCAGTAAATATAGACTTTCGATCCGACGCTCAGTGCATTGTAGACTGCCTCGAGATCATCATCATTAAGCCTGATACAGCCGTGTGTTACCGGCATGCCGAGCAATCTCTGGTAAAGAGTGCCGTGGATAAGATATCCGTCGCCGAGGCTGAGAGCATAATCACCCAGCACCCCGTACTCATACCTGGATGGGTGAGCGGGACCCGGGATGGGCAGTCCTTCTTCCACAAAAGCCCAGTCAGGCTTGCGCCAGACAGGATGTGTGGTTTTACCCTGGATGGTAAACCGTCCGCGCGGGGTCCTGAAGATCCATTCCTTCTCACCGTCTTCTGTTTTCAGGAGAGTATAACTGCCTGATGAAACAAAGCCTTCACGGACGAGTTTGCGGTTGCGGTAAAGTGAAAACCTGTTGTCAGTAGTATTTATAACTATATAGGTCTGGGTTGGGATGAATGATGCAAGCTTGCGCTCAAGCCTGGTGATTTCAGTATTGATGACAGCAATCTGTTTCTTAATCGCCTTGTCTGCGAGTAGCGCTGAATCAGCTTTGCATTCCGCTCTGTTCTTACCCCATGAGTGTTGAAGGGCAGGTGCAAAGTAAAGAGGTACTGCCAGAAGAAAGATGAGAAGCAACGCTATGCCAATACATATAAGTGTTACTCGCGCGCCCTTGTGGGAGCCGATGTAATCCCAGAAAATCCTGCGTTGACCCTTTGACGATGAGTCAGAATCGATGTTAATGTTGTTTTGCTCTTCCATTTGTCTTATTATCTGGAGGAAAGGAACTCCCCGAGGGTTGAGGTTGACCCTATTATTGTCACCGGTGTACCGGTGGATACATATTTGAACAGCAGGTCCATGTCGCTGTTTTTCAGTGCCACACACCCCTGTGTCCAGTTCCCGCCTCTGCCGCCATCACCGTGTATCTCAATAAGGTCTCCTATGCGTGAATCTTCAGGTATCTGTCCGTTTTTTAGCCGGGAATTGAACTCCTCAACGTCCTGCTTGTTCGGATAATTGATCATAAGCGCCTTATGGTACTTCGTGGAGCCTCTGGACAGTTTCTTGGTCACTTTGTATTTTCCTTCGGGAGTGGCCATGTCTCCCCTGCTTTTCTTGTCACCTATCCAGTTACTGCCAAACTCTGCATCAAAGGTATATTTCTTTTTGCCTCCCTGGTACAGGTGCAGCCTGGGTGGAATTTTCTCGACCAGGATAGCATATGAGCCCGTGCGCCGGCTGTCGGTTATGGCACTGACTGCCCAATCCTGCCAGTCGGGATAACTCCTGAAGTACTCCTCCAGTTTTTTACGAGCAAGGGAATAGGCGTCGGAGATGTATTCGTTTGCTTCGGTAATTTTTACATTACCGCTGACAAAATTTTCCTTTTTAAGATCTATCTCTGCTTCTTTCAGCAGCAGTTTTCCCCTGGCATGTTTTTTCCTGACATCCTGTGGGATCGGCATCGACTGGAAGATCGTCTCAAAGGAAGCCATCTCGCCTTTCAGTCGCTTGATCTCGCTTGCCAGGTTGGTCTTCAGGCTGTTCGATTTGGCGATGGTAGCCCTGGTAGCCTCGAGGGCTTTTTTATTGGCTATAGCCGCAAATTCTATGGCTTTTTCATAATCACGAAAAAGGATGAAGCGTTCGTTTTCGCTTCTCCATGATATCATGGCCGAGTCATAGTAACTGCGGGCTTCCCTGAAAATTTTAGGTGAATAGATTACGGAATTGTGGTTCCTGGCGGTTGCTATTGCCACTCTTGCCTGTTCGATTTCCCGGACCGGTGGTTCGGGAACCATCGATTTAAAGAGTAAGATAAGCAGGTAGACAGCAACTGAAGCTAATAAAATGTATATCAGTTTCTTAACCAGTGAACGACGCATCCTGTAGGTCATGCTAAAAAAATCCCCGGGACTTATCCCGGGGACTCCTTTTATAATTTAAAGGTAAGATTAGACTTTACCACCAGCTTTTACGATAGCTGCTTTCAGTTCAGCGATGATACCGTTAAGAGTTTCGGTAGCTGCTTTTACTTTGTCAACAACCTGCACATAGTTGGCGCCACCGTCAAATGCTGTCTTGGCATCAGCCAAAGAAGTTTCAACAGCTGCGATCTCATTCTTCATCTCATCAAGTACAGCTTTGCCTTCTTTGCCTTTGGGGGCTTTCAGGAGAAGAGCTTTTGCCTCATCGAGAAGGGTTGTAACGCCAGTCATCATTGTTTCGGCTTCTGCTTTCACTTCTGCTTTCTTGGCTTCAACTTTTGCTCCGAGTTCGCCTGCCTGAAGAGCGATAGCTTCAGCGTTTGTCTTAACAAGTTTGAAATCCTTTGCGGTTTTTGATTTCTGAGTCTCAATATCCTGGTTGATTACAGTTAATTGATCATTCAGTGCAGCAAATTCTGCAGGGAAATAAACATCAGCCTGAGCTGTCTGAGCTGTTTCGATGGCAGCTTTAGCAGCATCAAGAGCTTCCTGAGGAACTTTAGCGCAGCTTGTCATGATAGCTACTGCTGCAACGGTAGCAACTACTAAAAAGAATCTGTTTTTCATTTGTGTTTAAAATTTTGGTTCTGTTATTCTATGGTGTAAAAATATTTGTGTTCTGTTCTTAAAAACTTCGCAAAAGTAACTATTTTTTGGTTACGAAAAATTTTTTTTGAAGAAATTATTAACGGTTTCACTGATTCTGTTGAAAAATATCTTCGGGATTTGCGGGGTTAGACGGATAATATGCAGCGATGCGGAAGTTGCGGGGCTTGGCAGCAGGTATTTTACGAAGCCCACTCCGGGTTTCGTTGTCTGCAGTTAAAAATAACAACTATCTGAATCCTCCCGAAGCCAGCATACCAATTATTACCACAAAATATATTCCCATAAGCACGAGACCTATTATAGCCAGTACATATTGGATGAAAAAGGCACGCGTTTGTCTTTCGATGGCCATTTCCAGATCCTTGCCGGAATTGGATGAGTGGTAATTTGTAAAAGCATCAGCCGATTCCCTAAATCTCTTGCCCATGATATACACAGGTACTCCGATGATTGCGCCGATAATTGTCAGGCAATAAATCACTCCGCCGATCATCTGCAGCAGTCCTACGAACCGCATGTACTTTGCCAGATCGGGCGATCTGGCTGACAAGGCGAGTTGAAAGAACCGGTGCCTGTGCTGGTTGCATAGGATTCGGACCAGAATCCGGACTTGGATTTTGATTTGTGTTGACTTCTTCAGTTGACATGATTGACCTCCGGGTTTTAATTGGTTAGGATATAAAGTTATTGAATGTCCAGCATAATTTCAATATTCTTTAGCCTGTCGGTAAAATAAATATCCCGACCGTCAGCAGGCGGCCGGGACCATTCATATGTTGCGGAGAGAGAGAGATTACCTGCGGTGATCCCCGATGGGAAATCCAGCACCGGCACTGCAGGTATGCGTCTCAGACGCATACTGTTTTATTTTTATACCTTCTCCTCTCAAACATGCTTGCTCGTCGTCGGCATAAAAATAAAGGCCGGGCCCCCTTTTGGTGGCCCGGCCTGCAGTGCCGGTGCGGAGAGAGGGGGATTCGAACCCCCGGTACGGTTACCCGTACGGCAGTTTAGCAAACTGCTGGTTTAAGCCTCTCACCCATCGCTCCAGGTTAATCAGAAGCAAGGTTTCTCAAGGCAGTTTATCCGCCAACCGGCGGATGAGTCAAAGCCTCTTATCCATCGCTCCTTCTGCTTCAGCAGCGGCACAAAAATATATAATCGTTGCATACTTTACAAATATCTTCTCTTTTCTCCCGCCGGAACAGCTGCATTATAAAAAATCTTAAAAACATACAACCTTTCACCTGATGATCATCGTCGGGAAAACAATTTCATTATTTTTGATGATGCTAACCTAACCATCGTATGTCGAAGCTTTTTGTTACAAAACCGATTTCCCAGCTGACATCTGAATCAAAGTCGGACCAGGGACTGAAAAGAGCGCTCAGCGCAACAAACCTTACTACACTGGGTATCGGTGCAATCATCGGCGCCGGGATATTTGTCCTCACCGGCCAGGCAGCTGCAATGTATGCCGGTCCGGCTATCGTGTTCTCATTCATTATCTCCGGCTTCGCATGTCTCTTTGCAGGACTCTGTTACGCCGAGTTTGCTTCAATGATACCCATCTCCGGCAGCGCTTACACATACGCCTATGCCACACTGGGCGAGTTCATTGCATGGATCATCGGCTGGGATCTCATCCTCGAGTATCTCTTTGCTGCATCGACAGTCTCGGTCGGCTGGTCAGGATATGTGGTCAGTTTCCTGAGGGATTTCGGGGTCAATATCCCTGCCCAGCTCACTGCCGCATGGGGTACGGTGCTGGTCAATGTCCCTGAGACAGGCTGGCAGACACTCACCTCACAACTGGTAACCAATCTGTCCACACTGGGCATTAATCCTGACACACTTCCTCACCTCACCGGTGTGATAAATATTCCGGCGATGGTTATCATCGCTCTCATAACCACCCTCCTGGTCATCGGTATTAAAGAATCTGCCGGATTCAATAATATAATGGTTATGGTCAAGGTGTTTGTCATCATATTATTTATAGGTATAGGGTTCTTTTTTGTCAATAAGGCAAACTGGCATCCGTTCATTCCGGCGAATACCGGCACCTGGGGACACTTCGGATGGAGCGGTATTTTGCGCGGATCGGCGGTTATCTTCTTTGCCTATATCGGGTTCGATGCCGTCTCCACGGCGGCGCAGGAAGCGAAGAACCCGCAGCGCGACATGCCCATTGGCATCCTGGGTTCACTCGGGATCTCCACGCTGTTGTATATCCTCGTTGCCATAGTGCTTACCGGTATTGTAAGTTACAAACTGCTGAATGTTGCTGATCCTATTGCCGTTGGCGTCAATGCGATGGGTGCAAAGCTTTTCTGGCTCAGGCCGGTGATAAAGATTGCTGCCATTGCAGGATTGAGTTCCGTGATACTGGTGATGATGATGGGGCAGCCCAGGATTTTCTATTCGATGTCAAGGGACGGTTTGCTGCCTCCGATTTTTTCGAAAGTACATCCGAAGTTTAAGACACCTTATGCTGCTACGATCATTACCGGATCTGTCGCGATGGTTCTCGGCGGTATCCTGCCGATCAACATCCTTGGTGAGCTTGTCTCCATTGGCACACTTCTGGCGTTTGCCATAGTCTGTACCGGGATTATCGTGCTGAGATACAAAAAGCCCGATATTGAGCGTCCGTTCCGGACACCGTGGGTGCCGCTTATTCCCTTCCTTGGTGCAAGTGTTTGTCTTGTGCAGATGTTTTCACTTCCAACCCCAACCTGGCTCAGGCTCATTGGTTGGATGGCCATTGGACTTATCATTTACTTCACCTACGGCATCCGCCACAGCAAGCTGCGTAACGGCGAAAAATAGTAAGCAAGGTACTCTCCTGTCGACCACCGACTGCAGACTGCAGATTGCCAACTTCCCCATGCCCCATGCTTTGTCCGCTGAAGCCTTGGCGTAAGCTGGCCCCATGCTATGCATCCTGTGGTCATGCGGTCATGCAGTCATGCAGTAAAAACACTTCTAAAATCCTAAATCGATGTTCCTTGTTCGATATTCACTTCCCGTACACCATGCTTTTTTCTCCATTCAAACCTCAATCTCATATCTAATATTTTGCTCCATCCCAAGGTCGCAAAGCCTCTCCCATGCTAAATTGCCCAATCGTACCATTTCAGAATTGCCCACTTGCAAAGTCGTTGAGTTGCCGCCTCGTTCAATCCTCAGTTTCCAGACGAATGCTAAATGTCGACTGTTGACTTCCGACTTCCGCCTACCCCTTGCTCCACGCTTTAACTTCTGAAGCTTGGCGAAGGAGGGCTCCATGCGTTAACCATCGAATATTTTGTGAAAACGGATCCCCGGACAGTCGCCAAGTCTCAGAATCGTCCCCTCGCCTCTTGCCTTCCCATTCGCATTTTCCATTCAGCAATTCGCTCAATACATATGTCATTGAATAACTATATTTTACAGTGATTAAATTTAAAGATTCAATTCTTTAGTAACCATCCCCGGCTGGAAATATTAATATCCTTAATTTGCAATAATTTAGAGGCAAGAATGTTTACACTATACCTTATATTTATATGTTGCTTTCTAAAAAAGGAGCCTTTATGTATTTTTTTTACTCACTTGTCAAAATTAAAATTCAGGTTATAAAATCAAATATATATTTATATCGTGGTAATCTGCCCGACTGTAAAAGTGACGTCAGATAGCCACGAGAACTAACATAGTGTAGAGGAACAGATAGTTAGGAAATTTTTAATTGTTGCAGGCTTTAAAAAAAAAGAGAATAGAGCCCGTAGCAATTTTTTTGTCTTAACCTGATAGCGTAGATTGAAAGTAGTCACCGGACATATTGCAGCACATTTTTCAAAAGCACTCCCCAATACAGGAAGAATTCCTGCTATAAGGAGGCTGATGTTAGTTGCTGTACTTTTTGTTTTTGGTACCGGTGCTACTTGGGGGCAGATATGCACTATCACCGAAATTCATACGGATGTAAGGTGCCATGGTCAATCCACAGGCTTAATTGATATAACTGTTGGAAATGGAACAGCCCCGTACACTTTTGCATGGACCGGACCTAATTCATTTTCTAGTACAAATGAAGATATAAGTGGCCTTGAAGCAGGAGTTTATAGTGTGACTGTTAGCGGTAGTAACGGCTCTTGTTCTGGCACTTCAACAATTGATATTGTTCAACCTTTACCATTAAACGCTGGAGCGCACAATATTACTTCTCTTATTGTATGTGAGAATTATGATCCTGCAACTCTAAGCCTGAGTCCATTGCCATCTGAGGGTACAGCACCCTATTCCTATCAATGGTACGAGAATTTATCTCCTGAGGGTACTGATCAACCGAGTTATGATCCAGGCAACCTTACAATTCCCGGTTCATATGAATACTACTGCATTGTTACAGATGATTGCAACCAAACAGCAGAAACAATTCACAAATTAATTACTGTCGAAGGTGACCCAACAATTACAATTTCAGATATTGGCAATGTTTGCCAAGGTGATGTTCAGCCAACATTATCAACAAGCATTGTTGGAGGTGCCGGTACATATACCTATTTATGGTATTCAGGTCCCTCAATAACAGGGCCTTGGACCGAGATAACTGGAGAAATCAGTTCAGCCTATTCTCCATCTACTTCGACATCCGGTACATTTTATTACCGTGTTAGCTTAATTTCTAATGGCGCTGCCTGCAATAATTCTTGGGATGCTGTTCAATTAATCGTAGATCCCCTCCCGACTGCTTCTGCCAGCGGCAGTCAGACAATTTGTGTTAATGGTACTGCTACCGTATCTGGTGCATCCGCCTCCAACGGAACAATCCTCTGGACTGAAAACGGCGCTGGTTCGATAACTGCTGGAGAAAATACTCTCACTCCAACCTATACACCAGCTGCTGGCGATGCAGGTAATACTGTCACTCTAACAATGACGGTTACCAGTAATAATAATTGCGGTACAGCTTCCGCAACGGCTACTTATGCTGTCAGTGTTGATCCTTTACCAACAGCTTCTGCCGGAGGCAGTCAGACAATTTGTGTTAATGGTACTGCTACCGTATCTGGTACATCCTACTCCAATGGAACAATCCTCTGGACTGAAAACGGCGCTGGTTCTATAACCGCAGGAGGAACTACTCTCACTCCAACCTATACACCAGCTGCCGGCGATGCAGGTAACACTATCACTCTAACAATGACGGTTACCAGTAATAACAATTGCGGTACTACTTCCGCAACAGCTACTTATGCTGTCATTGTTGATCCTTTGCCAACAGCTTTTGCCGGAGGCAGTCAGACAATTTGTATTAATGGTACTTCTACCGTATCTGGTGCATCCGCCTCCAACGGAACAATCCTCTGGACTGAAAACGGCGCTGGTTCGATAACCGCAGGAGGAACTACTCTCACTCCAACCTATACACCAGCTGCCGGCGATGCAGGTAACACTATCACTCTAACAATGACGGTTACCAGTAATAACAATTGCGGTACAGCTTCCGCAACGGCTACTTATGCAATCAGTGTTGATCCTTTACCAACAGCTTCTGCCGGAGGCAGTCAGACAATTTGTGTTAATGGTACTGCTACCGTATCTGGTGCATCCGCCTCCAATGGAACAATCCTCTGGACTGAAAACGGCGCTGGTTCGATAACTGCTGGAGGGACAACTCTCACTCCAACCTATACACCAGCTGCCGGCGATGCAGGTAATACTGTCACTCTAACAATGACGGTTACCAGTAATAACAATTGCGGTACAGCTTCCGCAACGGCTACTTATGCTGTCAGTGTTGATCCTTTACCAACAGCTTCTGCCGGAGGCAGTCAGACAATTTGTGTTAATGGTACTGCTACCGTATCTGGTACATCCTACTCCAATGGAACAATCCTCTGGACTGAAAACGGCGCTGGTTCTATAACCGTAGGAGGAACTACTCTCACTCCAACCTATACACCAGCTGCCGGCGATGCAGGTAATACTGTCACTCTAACAATGACGGTTACCAGTAATAACAATTGCGGTACAGCTTCCGCAACGGCTACTTATGCTGTCAGTGTTGATCCTTTACCAACAGCTTCTGCCGGAGGCAGTCAGACAATTTGTGTTAATGGTACTGCTACCGTATCTGGTACATCCTACTCCAATGGAACAATCCTCTGGACTGAAAACGGCGCTGGTTCGATAACTGCTGGAGGAACTACTCTCACTCCAACCTATACTCCAGCTGCCAGCGATGCAGGTAATACTGTCACTCTAACAATGACGGTTACCAGTAATAACAATTGCGGTATAGCTTCCGCAACGGCTACTTATGCCATTATTATTAATCCAGTACCAATAGTCAACCAACCTTCCAACCAAACTGTCTGCAACGGTGTATCAACAACAACTGTTAACTTCATTGGAACTGGCACCTTATACTCCTGGACAAATGACAATACAACTGTTGGCCTTGCAGCCGATGGAACAGGTAATATCACACCATTTACTGCAATAAATACTGGTAATTCATCGATAATAGCTAACATAACAGTCACTCCTATATATTCTGGCGGCGGTGCGGATTGCTTAGGCACTAGCCAGTCGTTTGCCATAATCGTTGATCCTAGACCTGCTATCTCTAATATGACCGCCACAATCTGCAGCGGAGGTTCTTTTACTGTGACACCTGCTGATGGCGGAGGTAATATTGTTCCCGCTGGAACAACCTATAGCTGGTCTTCACCCGCCGGATCAAGATTTACAGGGGGAGCTCCAGGTGTCAGCCAACCAAATATCTTCGGAACTCTCACTAATACTTCAAACACTCCTACAACCGCTACCTATAATGTTACACCAACTGCCCCGGGAGGAAGCGTAGGTTGCTCAGGTCTGGCATTCACAGTAACAGTGACTATTAACCCCGCACCCACCATAACCAATATGTCCGCAACTATCTGCAGCGGCGGATCTTTTACTGTTACCCCTGTAAATAGCATAAACGGTTTAGTGCCGGCTGGAACAACTTATAGCTGGGATGCACCCTCTGTGACCGGAGGTATGACTGGCGGTGCAGCTGGCAGCGGCGCAGCAAATATCAACGGAACACTCTCCAACCCAACAAACACTCCTCAAACTGCTACTTATACTGTTACACCTCAGTCCGGAACCTGCGCAGGTACTAATTTTACAGTAACTGTTACTGTTGATCCTAGACCTGCTATCTCTAATATGACCGCCACAATCTGCAGCGGAGGTTCTTTTACTGTGACACCTGCTGATGGCGGAGGTAATATTGTTCCCGCTGGAACAACCTATAGCTGGTCTTCACCCGCCGGATCAAGATTTACAGGGGGAGCTCCAGGTGTCAGCCAACCAAATATCTTCGGAACTCTCACTAATACTTCAAACACTCCTACAACCGCTACCTATAATGTTACACCAACTGCCCCGGGAGGAAGCGTAGGTTGCTCAGGTCTGGCATTCACAGTAACAGTGACTATTAACCCCGCACCCACCATAACCAATATGTCCGCAACTATCTGCAGCGGCGGATCTTTTACTGTTACCCCTGTAAATAGCATAAACGGTTTAGTGCCGGCTGGAACAACTTATAGCTGGGATGCACCCTCTGTGACCGGAGGTATGACTGGCGGTGCAGCTGGCAGCGGCGCAGCAAATATCAACGGAACACTCTCCAACCCAACAAACACTCCTCAAACTGCTACTTATACTGTTACACCTCAGTCCGGAACCTGCGCAGGTACTAATTTTACAGTAACTGTTACTGTTGATCCTAGACCTGCTATCTCTAATATGACCGCCACAATCTGCAGCGGAGGTTCTTTTACTGTGACACCTGCTGATGGCGGAGGTAATATTGTTCCCGCTGGAACAACCTATAGCTGGTCTTCACCCGCCGGATCAAGATTTACAGGGGGAGCTCCAGGTGTCAGCCAACCAAATATCTTCGGAACTCTCACTAATACTTCAAACACTCCTACAACCGCTACCTATAATGTTACACCAACTGCCCCGGGAGGAAGCGTAGGTTGCTCAGGTCTGGCATTCACAGTAACAGTGACTATTAACCCCGCACCCACCATAACCAATATGTCCGCAACTATCTGCAGCGGCGGATCTTTTACTGTTACCCCTGTAAATAGCATAAACGGTTTAGTGCCGGCTGGAACAACTTATAGCTGGGATGCACCCTCTGTGACCGGAGGTATGACTGGCGGTGCAGCTGGCAGCGGCGCAGCAAATATCAACGGAACACTCTCCAACCCAACAAACACTCCTCAAACTGCTACTTATACTGTTACACCTCAGTCCGGAACCTGCGCAGGTACTAATTTTACAGTAACTGTTACTGTTGATCCTAGACCTGCTATCTCTAATATGACCGCCACAATCTGCAGCGGAGGTTCTTTTACTGTGACACCTGCTGATGGCGGAGGTAATATTGTTCCCGCTGGAACAACCTATAGCTGGTCTTCACCCGCCGGATCAAGATTTACAGGGGGAGCTCCAGGTGTCAGCCAACCAAATATCTTCGGAACTCTCACTAATACTTCAAACACTCCTACAACCGCTACCTATAATGTTACACCAACTGCCCCGGGAGGAAGCGTAGGTTGCTCAGGTCTGGCATTCACAGTAACAGTGACTATTAACCCCGCACCTGCAATTAATGACATGTCCGCAACTATCTGCAGCGGCGGATCTTTTACTGTTACCCCTGTAAATAGCATAAACGGTTTAGTGCCGGCTGGAACAACTTATAGCTGGGATGCACCCTCTGTGACCGGAGGTATGACTGGCGGTGCAGCTGGCAGCGGCGCAGCAAATATCAACGGAACACTCTCCAACCCAACAAACACTCCTCAAACTGCTACTTATACTGTTACACCTCAGTCCGGAACCTGCGCAGGTACTAATTTTACAGTAACTGTTACTGTTGATCCTAGACCTGCTATCTCTAATATGACCGCCACAATCTGCAGCGGAGGTTCTTTTACTGTGACACCTGCTGATGGCGGAGGTAATATTGTTCCCGCTGGAACAACCTATAGCTGGTCTTCACCCGCCGGATCAAGATTTACAGGGGGAGCTCCAGGTGTCAGCCAACCAAATATCTTCGGAACTCTCACTAATACTTCAAACACTCCTACAACCGCTACCTATAATGTTACACCAACTGCCCCGGGAGGAAGCGTAGGTTGCTCAGGTCTGGCATTCACAGTAACAGTGACTATTAACCCCGCACCCACCATAACCAATATGTCCGCAACTATCTGCAGCGGCGGATCTTTTACTGTTACCCCTGTAAATAGCATAAACGGTTTAGTGCCGGCTGGAACAACTTATAGCTGGGATGCACCCTCTGTGACCGGAGGTATGACTGGCGGTGCAGCTGGCAGCGGCGCAGCAAATATCAACGGAACACTCTCCAACCCAACAAACACTCCTCAAACTGCTACTTATACTGTTACACCTCAGTCCGGAACCTGCGCAGGTACTAATTTTACAGTAACTGTTACTGTTGATCCTAGACCTGCTATCTCTAATATGACCGCCACAATCTGCAGCGGAGGTTCTTTTACTGTGACACCTGCTGATGGCGGAGGTAATATTGTTCCCGCTGGAACAACCTATAGCTGGTCTTCACCCGCCGGATCAAGATTTACAGGGGGAGCTCCAGGTGTCAGCCAACCAAATATCTTCGGAACTCTCACTAATACTTCAAACACTCCTACAACCGCTACCTATAATGTTACACCAACTGCCCCGGGAGGAAGCGTAGGTTGCTCAGGTCTGGCATTCACAGTAACAGTGACTATTAACCCCGCACCCACCATAACCAATATGTCCGCAACTATCTGCAGCGGCGGATCTTTTACTGTTACCCCTGTAAATAGCATAAACGGTTTAGTGCCGGCTGGAACAACTTATAGCTGGGATGCACCCTCTGTGACCGGAGGTATGACTGGCGGTGCAGCTGGCAGCGGCGCAGCAAATATCAACGGAACACTCTCCAACCCAACAAACACTCCTCAAACTGCTACTTATACTGTTACACCTCAGTCCGGAACCTGCGCAGGTACTAATTTTACAGTAACTGTTACTGTTGATCCTAGACCTGCTATCTCTAATATGACCGCCACAATCTGCAGCGGAGGTTCTTTTACTGTGACACCTGCTGATGGCGGAGGTAATATTGTTCCCGCTGGAACAACCTATAGCTGGTCTTCACCCGCCGGATCAAGATTTACAGGGGGAGCTCCAGGTGTCAGCCAACCAAATATCTTCGGAACTCTCACTAATACTTCAAACACTCCTACAACCGCTACCTATAATGTTACACCAACTGCCCCGGGAGGAAGCGTAGGCTGCTCAGGCTCGACATTCACTGTAACAGTGACTATTAACCCCGCACCTGCCATTAATGACATGTCCGCAACCATATGCAGCGGTAGTACCTTTATTGTTACCCCTGTCAATAGCACGAACGGTATAGTACCGGCTGGAACAACTTACAGCTGGCCTGCACCAGGTGGATCTGGATTTACAGGGGGAGCAGCAAGCTCCGGCAATCCTACCAGCATCAACGGAACTTTGATCAACACTACAAATGCTCCTGTTACAGCAACCTACACAATTACACCCACAGCCCCGGATGGAAGCCTAGACTGCTCAGGCCCGACATTCACTGTAACAGTAATTGTCAACCCGTTGCCTACGGCTACGATCTCTGGCCCAACACCCGTCTGCCTGAACTCAACTGGCAATGTGTACACAACACAGGCAGGTCAGTCAAACTATATCTGGACAATCGTTGGTGGTACAATCACTGCCGGAGGGGAAGCAACTGATTATACTGCAACTGTTACCTGGACAACGAGCGGGACACAATCCATCAGCGTAAATTATACAGATGCCAATGGCTGTACTGCTGCTTCGCCCACAACACAAAATGTTACCGTAACCCCACTTACCATCCCAACTGTATCAATCTCAATCACTCCGGGAAACAATATCTGCTCAGGTACCGAGGTAACTTTTAATGCCAATGTTGGAAATGCAGGGACAAATCCAATATATGAATGGTTGCTAAACGGTACAACTGTTGTCGGAACATGGTACCACATACAGTAGTTCTACATTAGCTAACGGAAATACCATCTCTTTAAGAGTCACATCGGATGCAACCTGCCCTGGTACAGCTACCAGCAGCGCAATTACAATGACTGTTAATCCGAGTGTGATTCCCGCAATATCAATCATTGAATCTTCTAATCCGATCTGTGATGGGGCATCTGTTACTTTTTCAATTAATGAAATCTTGAACGGAGGTATTTCTCCGACTTATCAATGGCAGGTTAACGGATTTGATGTTCCTGGTGCTACTGGATCCACTTATACTACAAATACCCTGGCAGATGGTGATTATGTAAGAGTTGTTTTGAACTCCAGCGTGGTTTGTGCAATAAATCCTGCTTACAGCAATAGTATAACTATTCATCTTCATCCGGAACCAACTGTTACGATAACCCCTGATCAGGTGACAATATGCTCGGGGACGGCGCCCGCGATCGCCCTGAGCGGAAGTGTTTCTGGCACTACCTTTGCCTGGACTGTAACTCAAACCGGAATTACCGGAGCTACAGCAGGATCTGGCTCAAGTATTTCACAGATCCTTACAAATACGGTCAATACGCCTGGTAATGCCGTTTATTCTGTTACTCCTTCCGCAAATGGCTGCAACGGAACACCTGTAAATGTCACAGTTACTGTCAATCCGGTACCAGGTGTTACTCCCACACCTGCTTCGCAGGCGTTATGTTCCGGAACTGCAGCTTCAATCGTCCTGACGAGCAATGTGGCAGGTGCTGAATTTTCGTGGACCGTTACTCAAACAGGGGTAAGCGGAGCTATGGCCGGGAATGGCTCAACAATTGCTCAGACTTTGACAGCCACTGGAAATAATCTAGGTACTGCCATTTATAATATTACTCCATCAGCAAATGGGTGTAATGGACCACCTGTTAATGTTACAGTTACAGTAAATCCAATACCGGATGCCATTGCAACTCCTACCTCTCAGGCAATATGCTCGGTGACTGCATCTTCGATATCCCTGACAAGTAATGTTTCTGGCGCTACTTTTACCTGGACTGTCACTCAGACCGGAGTGTCAGGGGCTACTTCAGGATCCGGCTCTTCAATAAATCAGACACTTACAAATGCTGGTACTACGTCAGGTACTGCCGTTTATACAATTACACCTTCGGCAAATGGGTGTGATGGAACCCCAATTAATGTAACTATTACTGTCAATCCAGTACCTAGTGTAATTAGCAACCCCGATATCGCAAGGAATTTGTTCCGGAGGTACTTCTTCAATTGCACTTTCCAGCAATGTTTCAGCCGCTACTTTTACCTGGACGGTCACTCAGACAGGTGTGACCGGAGCTACTGCCGGATCCGGTACTTCAATAGCCCAAACCCTGACAGTAACAGGAATTAGTTCTGGCACTGCTGTTTATTATGTTACTCCTGCTGCCAATGGATGCAATGGGACACCGGTTCCGTTAACTGTCACTGTAAATCCAAATTTGCCTGTAAGTGTTAGTATTGCTGCTAGTGCAAATCCTGTGTGTGCAGGTACTCAGGTAACCTATACAGCTACCCCGGTTAATGGAGGATCCACTCCCGTCTATCAGTGGTTTGTTGGCACTACACCCCAGACCGCCACGGGTCCAACATTCGCATATATTCCATTAAACGGACAGGTTGTTTCAGTACGACTAACATCAAGCGAAGTTTGTACAACAGGAAATCCGGCTACAAGTACAGGAATTACGATGAATGTTTTTGCCGCAGCTCCGGCAATTCCCCCAATGCCGTCTCCTGCGAGTGGCCAGGCAAATTCAATCTGTCCGGTGGCTACAGGTCTGGTTTATTCGGTTACGAATGATCCGAATGTAACGACCTATACATGGAATTTTCCTGCGGGATGGACTATTACCGCAGGTCAGGGTACTAACTTGGTTACAGTCATAGCTGGAGTACAGACGACAGGAATTAAAAATATCACTGTTACAGCAACTAATGTATGTGGATCAGTTACAAGCCCGGCTCTTGTGGTTAGCGTTGGCACTTTTGCTTATGTGAATGCCGGTCCTGATCAAACCGTTTGTGCCGGAACTTCCTCCATTCAACTTAATGGCACTATTGATGGAGCTACAAACTTAAATGATGTGTCGTGGAATGCTGTCCCTGACGCTTTGGATTGGGATCCAAATAACCCTGACAGAAATTTAAATGTTGTTTATCATATACCTGCTTCGATAATAAACGGTGGAAGCGCTACCATTACTATGTCGGCCAGGGCAGAGGGTTCCTGTGGTCCTAGGAGCGATGAAATGGTTCTCACTATCAGGCCCAATCCAACTGCAGTCATTTTAGTTTCAGGGAATAATCCGATCTGCGCAGGCTCTTCATCACAGATAACCTTCACAGGTACTCCTAACACCACAGTAACGTACACTGTGGGCGGAGGGCCGAATCAAACAATTCCAATTGATGCAACTGGTTCTGCGATCTTACTAACAGGAAATTTAGCCTCAACGACTGTTTATAGTCTGATAAGCGTAGCCTACTCTGCTCCCCCGGCATGTTCCCGTACCTTAACACAGACAGTTACAGTTACAGTAAATCCTGTTGCAGTTGCGAATGCGGGTACAGATCAGACAGTTTGCGCCTCAAGTCCTAATGTTTCCCTTAATGGTTCGGTTAGCGGAGGTGCAACAACAGGGACATGGAGTGGCGGCGCAGGTACTTTCAATCCTAACAATACAACGCTTAATGCTGTTTACACGCCTGCTCCAGCCGAAATGACTTCAGGAAGTGTAACATTGACCTTAACGACAAATGATCCTGTCGGTCCCTGTCCTGCTGTTTCAGATCAGATGATAGTGACAATTAATACCTCCGCCACAGCCAATGCAGGGCCAGACCAAACCATCTGTGCAGGAACTTCTGCAACACTTGCTGGCTCAGTTGGGGGAAGTGCTAATTCAGGAACATGGAGCGGAGGGACAGGCTCATTCTCACCGAATGCCACTACTTTAAATGCTGTTTACACTCCAGGTGCAAGCGATATCGCCGCGGGTCTGGTAACTCTGACATTAACGACTAATGACCCTGCCGGCCCGTGCACTGAAGTGAGTGATCAGGTAACTATCACAATCAATCCAGTGGCAGTAGTAAATGCTGGTATTGATCAGACGATTTGCGGCGGTTCGACTGCAACACTTGCCGGATCGATTGGCGGCATTGCGACTTCTGCAACCTGGAGCGGAGGTTCCGGAACTTTTTCTGATCCAAATTTACTAAATGCTATTTACACACCTGGTGCTGCTGATATAACAGCTGGGCAGGTGCTTCTTACGTTAACTAGTGATGACCCTATCGGGCCTTGCCCTTCTGTGTCAGATCAGATTTTGATCACTATTAATATTCAGCCTACCGTAAATGCCGGAGGGGATCAGACCATATGTGCGGGGACATCAGTGACACTTAACGGAAGCATAGGTGGAAGTGCCACAATCGGGACATGGAGCGGAGGCACAGGAACATTTTCACCGAATGCGACAACATTAAATGCTGTTTATACGCCTAGTGCTACTGAAGTCATTGCTGGGATAGTTAATTTAACCCTTACAACAGATAATCCAGCCGGAGTTTGTCTTGCTGTTTCTGATGAGGTGACAATTAATATTAATCCAGGTGTAATTGTAAATGCTGGCATAGATCAGACTATCTGTTCCAACAATAGTGTCACACTTGCTGGCACAATTAGCGGAGGCGCCACAACCGGGACATGGAGTGGGGGTACTGGCTCCTTTGATCCAAACAATTCCACATTAAATGCAACTTATACACCAAGTGCAACAGAGATTGCTGCACGGTCGGTTACACTGACACTTACTTCCGTTGACCCTGACGGGCCTTGCGGACCAATTAGTGACCAAGTCTCAATAACCATAAGGCGAGCTGTCGCAATTACAACACAGCCATCAAATATAGGTGTGTGCGGCAGTCTGCCTGCAACCTTTAGTATTGTTGCTACAGGAGACGGTATATTGACTTATCAGTGGTTTACCGGTATTGCTCCCGGTGGAACACCGGTTGCAAACTCAGCTAATATTTCGGGTGCTACAACTCAGTCTCTTAACTTTATCCAGGCAACACCGGCAGACAACGGAACATACTATGTCAGGGTTACAGGAGCCGGAGAATGCGATCCTGTATACTCAAATCATGCAACATTAAATGTTGATCAGGAAATAGAAGTAACAACCGATCCTGTTTCACGGGAAGTTTGTGTTGGTTCAGACGTGACATTCACTGTTGCTGCAAATGCAAACGATCCTTTAAGTTATCAATGGAGAAAAGACGGCTTAAACATTCCCGGAGCAACCACTACCACTTATATACTTAATAATGTAGACCTGGTCGATAATGGAGATTATGATGTCTTAATCAGCGGACCTTTAGGTTATTTGTGTTCATCTGCCTATTCGGCCGTGGCAGAATTGACAGTTAATGATAATTCAACTATTAGTTTGTCATCAGGATCCGGAACTGATGGCCAGACGGTTTGTATAAACAATGCCATTGTCAATATCATATATAATATTGGTGGAGGAGGAACAGGAGCACATATTTCAGCAGGACCCCTACCTGCAGGAGTAAATGGTACTTATAATGCTGGCGTATTTACAATAAGCGGAATACCAACCGTCTCAGGTACATTCTCTTATACAATTACGACTGATGGTCCTTGTATTAACGCCTCTTTAGGCGGAACAATAACTGTCAATGCCAATTCAACTATCTCATTGTCATCAGCATCCGGAACTGATGGCCAATCCGTTTGCATTGGCAATGCAATTACAAATATCGCCTATAGTATTGGCGGAGGAGGAACTGGGGCACATATTTCTGCAGGAGCACTTCCTGCAGGAGTTAATGGTTCTTATAATGCCGGCGTGTTTACAATAAGCGGAACACCAACTGTTTCAGGTCCATTTTCTTATACAATTACTACTGAGGGTCCTTGTATTAATACATCGTTAAGCGGAACGATAGCTGTCAATGCCAATTCAACGATTTCTTTGTCATCTGGCTCTAATATTCAGACTGTATGCATAAATAATGCTATTGGGAATATAGTATATTCCGTCGGCGGAGGAGCTTCTGGAGCTGTTGTTACTGGTTTGCCTTCAGGAATTAATGGTTCTTATAATGCCGGTGTGTTTACAATAAGCGGAGCACCAACTGTTTCAGGTCCATTTTCTTATACAATCAATACTGAGGGTCCTTGTATTAATACTTCGTTAAGCGGAACGATAACTGTCAATGCCAATTCGACGATTTCTTTATCATCTGGCTCTAATAATCAGACTGTATGCATAAATAATGCTATTGGGAATATAGTATATTCCGTTGGCGGAGGTGCTACTGGAGCTGTTGTTACTGGTTTACCTTCAGGAATTAATGGTTCTTATAATGCCGGTGTGTTTACAATAAGCGGAACACCAACTGTTTCAGGTCCATTTTCTTATACAATTACTACTGAGGGTCCTTGTATTAATACTTCGCTAAGCGGAACGATAACTGTCAATGCCAATTCAACAATTTCTTTGTCATCAGGCTCTAATAATCAAACTGTATGCATAAATACCGCTATTGAGAACATAGTCTATTCCATTGGTGGAGGGGCTAATGGAGCTACTGTTACCGGTCTGCCCTCAGGTATTCTATCTGACTATGACAATGGATTCCTGACCATACGCGGCTCACCTGCTGTTTCAGGAGGTCCATTCAATTATTCAGTCACTACTGTAGGTCCTTGTGTCAATCCTTCATTAGAAGGGTCAATTCTTGTCTATCCTTCATCAATAGGAGGTTCTATTGCACCAGCAACAACACTTGTTTGCCATAACCAGCCTTTACCTCAGTTGACTTTAAGCGGTTTTACCGGCACAATAGTCAGGTGGGAATATTCAACCAACGGTGGGTGGAACTGGATACCTATCAGTAATACCTCAAATACTCTGCTCCCCTCGGCACAGTCAGCTTTGTATAGGGCTATTGTCCAAAGCGGAATCTGTGGCGAAGTTCCTTCCCAGGGAGCTGTGATCAGTTATATTTCTGCTTACACCCCAACAATAACACCCGCTTCAGCAACTATATGTATCGGCAATTCAGTTACTATGACTGCAAACAGCAATGTTCCTTCCATCGGAATTCCTGCAATGAGTTTCTCAAATGCCGGTAGTGATCTTAATGGATGGTGCCTGGATGACATTTATTGCACCCAAAACTACTGGAATGCTAATAAAGACAACCAATCCCCGTGCGCATGGGGCTTAACCAATCATATGGAATTTCCAGCAGGCAGTGGAAGAAATTTCATTTCACCCGATCCGATGTTTGCTATCACAAACGGCTACTGCACATCCAGTATTACAACTCCTGGTTTCAGTCTCATTGGTCAGATTAGTGCAGGATTAAATCTGGATCAGGCATATTATTTAGCTGATGGAGCCAGTGCAAGTATCCAAATCTCTGTCAACGGAGGAACCTTTGTTCCGCTCATTACATACACCACTCCCTCAGGACCGGGCACGTATAATAATTTTCTTCATAATTCTATTGATTTATCGCAGTATGTGGGATTATCCAATATTAGGATCCGTTTTTATTATGTCGGTTCCGCGGTAAGTGCCTGGGGTATTGATAACATTTCTATCACTACATTCCCAGGCAATCCTTTACCTCCTGTTACTTACGAATGGACAGGGGCAGGCCTGAATACTACTTCCGGACCTACTGTAATTGCCACACCTCCTGCCCTTGGAAACAACACTTATACAGTAACTACTTCAGTCAGTGGTTGCGCGTTGGGAAGTACCAGTGTGACAGTTACTACTCAAACTTGTATCCAATGTCCTCCTGAACAGCATGTATGTCCAAATCAAACCTTTCTTCTTACAAGTGTTCAGCAATTCCGGAACATAGGAGGAGATGTTACTTTCCCATGTGCTGTACCTGATGGCAATATTAGTTTGATAAGTTCTACACCAAATGGACTTTTTTGTCCAGAAACGCTTACTCAGATTTATGAAATCCGTGATGCGTGTAACAATTGGGCAAGGTGTACTTTATTCGTGGTGAGAGATGACGAAATAGCTCCGGAGGTCCAGACATTGGCCGGTTCATTAGATGTTACACTTGAATGCAGCAATGCTTCAGGTATTGCAGCCGCACTTGCGCTGGTGCCAACAGCTACTGACAACTGTACTCCTTCTCCGATCATCAATCTGGTAAGCGACGTAACAACTCCTGATCCCAACTGTCCCAACGCTTACGCGCGTATGCGCGCATGGAACTTTAGTGATGGCTGCGCAAACATTAGCAATAATTTTGTACAGACCATTATTGTACTTGACAGAACCGATCCGGTACTCGCTAATATTCCTGCTGCTACAACTATTAGCTGCGAACAGCCTGTGCCTGGTGATCCCGGTACTGTTACGGCTACCGATAACTGCGACGCTAACGTAACTATTGTATTCACGCCTGGTACACTAGTGCCTGATCCTAATTGCATCAACGGTGGTACCATTACTCATACTTGGGTCGCTACCGACAACTGCGGCAACTCGGATACCGAGACACAGGTGATTACAGTTACTGACCTTATTGATCCGGTACTCGCTAATATTCCTGCTGCTACAACTATTAGCTGCGAACAGCCTGTGCCTGGTGATCCCGGTACTGTTACGGCTACCGATAACTGCGACGCTAACGTAACTATTGTATTCACGCCTGGTACACTAGTGCCTGATCCTAATTGCATCAACGGTGGTACCATTACTCATACTTGGGTCGCTACCGACAACTGCGGCAACTCGGATACCGAGACACAGGTGATTACAGTTACTGACCTTATTGATCCGGTACTCGCTAATATTCCTGCTGCTACAACTATTAGCTGCGAACAGCCTGTGCCTGGTGATCCCGGTACTGTTACGGCTACCGATAACTGCGACGCTAACGTAACTATTGTATTCACGCCTGGTACACTAGTGCCTGATCCTAATTGCATCAACGGTGGTACCATTACTCATACTTGGGTCGCTACCGACAACTGCGGCAACTCGGATACCGAGACACAGGTGATTACAGTTACTGACCTTATTGATCCGGTACTCGCTAATATTCCTGCTGCTACAACTATTAGCTGCGAACAGCCTGTGCCTGGTGATCCCGGTACTGTTACGGCTACCGATAACTGCGACGCTAACGTAACTATTGTATTCACGCCTGGTACACTAGTGCCTGATCCTAATTGCATCAACGGTGGTACCATTACTCATACTTGGGTCGCTACCGACAACTGCGGCAACTCGGATACCGAGACACAGGTGATTACAGTTACTGACCTTATTGATCCGGTACTCGCTAATATTCCTGCTGCTACAACTATTAGCTGCGAACAGCCTGTGCCTGGTGATCCCGGTACTGTTACGGCTACCGATAACTGCGACGCTAACGTAACTATTGTATTCACGCCTGGTACACTAGTGCCTGATCCTAATTGCATCAACGGTGGTACCATTACTCATACTTGGGTCGCTACCGACAACTGCGGCAACTCGGATACCGAGACACAGGTGATTACAGTTACTGACCTTATTGATCCGGTACTCGCTAATATTCCTGCTGCTACAACTATTAGCTGCGAACAGCCTGTGCCTGGTGATCCCGGTACTGTTACGGCTACCGATAACTGCGACGCTAACGTAACTATTGTATTCACGCCTGGTACACTAGTGCCTGATCCTAATTGCATCAACGGTGGTACCATTACTCATACTTGGGTCGCTACCGACAACTGCGGCAACTCGGATACCGAGACACAGGTGATTACAGTTACTGACCTTATTGATCCGGTACTCGCTAATATTCCTGCTGCTACAACTATTAGCTGCGAACAGCCTGTGCCTGGTGATCCCGGTACTGTTACGGCTACCGATAACTGCGACGCTAACGTAACTATTGTATTCACGCCTGGTACACTAGTGCCTGATCCTAATTGCATCAACGGTGGTACCATTACTCATACTTGGGTCGCTACCGACAACTGCGGCAACTCGGATACCGAGACACAGGTGATTACAGTTACTGACCTTATTGATCCGGTACTCGCTAATATTCCTGCTGCTACAACTATTAGCTGCGAACAGCCTGTGCCTGGTGATCCCGGTACTGTTACGGCTACCGATAACTGCGACGCTAACGTAACTATTGTATTCACGCCTGGTACACTAGTGCCTGATCCTAATTGCATCAACGGTGGTACCATTACTCATACTTGGGTCGCTACCGACAACTGCGGCAACTCGGATACCGAGACACAGGTGATTACAGTTACTGACCTTATTGATCCGGTACTCGCTAATATTCCTGCTGCTACAACTATTAGCTGCGAACAGCCTGTGCCTGGTGATCCCGGTACTGTTACGGCTACCGATAACTGCGACGCTAACGTAACTATTGTATTCACGCCTGGTACACTAGTGCCTGATCCTAATTGCATCAACGGTGGTACCATTACTCATACTTGGGTCGCTACCGACAACTGCGGCAACTCGGATACCGAGACACAGGTGATTACAGTTACTGACCTTATTGATCCGGTACTCGCTAATATTCCTGCTGCTACAACTATTAGCTGCGAACAGCCTGTGCCTGGTGATCCCGGTACTGTTACGGCTACCGATAACTGCGACGCTAACGTAACTATTGTATTCACGCCTGGTACACTAGTGCCTGATCCTAATTGCATCAACGGTGGTACCATTACTCATACTTGGGTCGCTACCGACAACTGCGGCAACTCGGATACCGAGACACAGGTGATTACAGTTACTGACCTTATTGATCCGGTACTCGCTAATATTCCTGCTGCTACAACTATTAGCTGCGAACAGCCTGTGCCTGGTGATCCCGGTACTGTTACGGCTACCGATAACTGCGACGCTAACGTAACTATTGTATTCACGCCTGGTACACTAGTGCCTGATCCTAATTGCATCAACGGTGGTACCATTACTCATACTTGGGTCGCTACCGACAACTGCGGCAACTCGGATACCGAGACACAGGTGATTACAGTTACTGACCTTATTGATCCGGTACTGG
>CAWGRY010000008.1:0-164988 GCA_963825165.1 uncultured Bacteroidales bacterium
TGTCCGGCCTTAGGGTGAAAACCCGGACAAGCAGCAACAATGCCAGCATCACCGCCAGCACATAGGTGCCACGCCTCTCCCTGCGGTCGAATCCGAACAATTCAGTAAAAATCTTCCTGAAAGGTTTCACATTATTAAAGCACGAGACAATGCAATATAAACAAATCAGGCAGACATGTCAATAGGCCGGAGGTATAAACTTCAGAACGGATATCCGATCCCTATCACCATTGCCATATCTTCATTGAAATTATAATCTCCTGTGAGTGGTCTCCATTTCCTTCCTGTATCAGCCTGGGGGTCGCGCAGCTTAAATCCGAAATCAGCCCTGAGCAGCACGAATTTGATATCAAACCGCAGACCGACCCCTGTCCCCACCGCAAGGTCATCGATGAAGGATTTAAACTTGAACTGGCCATCAGGCCTATCCTTATCATACCTGAAAGTCCAGATATTGCCAATATCAAGGAATGTGGCTCCTTCAAGGATCCAGAAAAGCTTGAACCTGTATTCGACGTTGCCAATAAGCTTAATATCTGCTGTCTGGTTAATAAACGCATCTTCGGGAATGACATACGAGCCCGGACCGAGTGTTCTGACCACCCATGCCCTTATATCATTGGCTCCTCCTCCGAAATACTGCTCTTCAAAGGGCATAGCCTTCCATGTATTGCCGTAAGGCCATCCCACGCCGGCAAAAACCCTGTATACGATGTTGCTGGCCTCATTGAGTTTATAATGGTAACTGGCATCGATCTCACCCTTCACGAACTGAGCAAACGGCTGGCCCAGGAAATGATAAGTGCCATCCGTCTCTTTTTCAGCTCCCGCAAGATTGTACGTAAGGCTAAGAAAGTTGCCGGCGACATCAAATCCGCACCGTATTACCCAGTAGTCCTTTGAATTCTGAAGCATCTGGTTGTTGAAAATGAAGTCATACATACCTCCAAGAACCATTACAGGGCGAAATGAATAGGCAAGATATGATGTAGTATCGACCATTGCCTGGAATTCAGGGTCCACGAACGGAAGTTTTACAACATCAAATGACAACGGGTTGAAGCTGTGCTTTGTCCAGATGTTTCCTTTCCATGCATATCCTGCGGTGACGTTGGCTATCGTCCTGGTGTATACCGGAACACTCTGCCGGTTATAGCCAGCCTGCAATATTGTCTTAGGGTCACGGTTTCGGATGATACTCTCCCTGACAGGAAACGGCACCAGTAGCTTGGGAAGTCTGAGGCTGGTCTCCAGGCCGGCCTCGTACGTATTTTTAAACCCTTCGACATTTACTCTTTCATATGCCCCTTTCAGCTTCATGTTAAAGAGTTCAGCCCCCCTGAACAGGCTCTTATTCTGGTATAAAAAGTTAAGGGCTCCTCCCAGGTTACCTCCCGTGCTGGTGCCTTCAAGCTCCACCGTGAACGACTGCCGTTGCATCGGAGTGAGCTGTATGATACAGTCGAGCAAGCTCTCATTGCGCTTTACATCGGGACTTCTCCCCGCATCGCGGTAAGTAACATTGACGAGCCTGTGGTTCTTCATGTCCGAAAGACGCGCCTGCGTCTGCTCGGACATGGTCAGGCTGAAAAGAGCTCCGGGCGAGACATATAACGACTGGTTGATGACCTCCGGTTTTATCATGAATCTGCCCGGAGGTGCAACATAATAGATACCTTTATAATATGTGGTGTCAAATGTCCGTGTATATGCCTCTCCCTCCGTGAGGGTAAGTTTAGGGTCGAACTCAGGGAAGACGTAGACATCCCTGATACGGTACATATTATGGTTGGTATGGACAAGACGACCCTGGTTGTCAAGTGACGACTTGCGTGATACTACATAATATACGATTACCTGATGGTTCATCAGGGAGCTGTCAACCCTGAAATAAATGTCTTCAGTTGAAAATCCATAGAAACCTATATCCCTGATAATTCTTTCCTGGCGCTGACGTTCGTTCTGCAGTTTGTCAACGTCATATATCATTCCCTTCTTAATCATGCAGTTTATTGTGTCCAGGATTACACGGCCGTAGACCATGGAATCCTGTATGTCATACCTTATATCGGCTATTGTATAAGGTTTCCCGGGAACCACATCGAAATATACTATGGCCTCACCTTTTTCGATACTGACCGTATCGTTGACCGATGCGTTGAAGAATCCTTTTGACCAGAGATAGCTTTTAATCTGTTCAGCTGACCTGGTGGCTGAAACAGGATCAAAGATCACCGGCTCCTCACCTATTTTCCTGAGCCAGCCGTGAGGCCATTTTTCCTTTTCGGTATTTGAAAGATTATACAGCCCGAGGTGGAACCTTGTACCGAAGATCTTTTTATTAGGCTGTTGCTTGATATAAGGTTTCATCGCACCTTTAGTCACAGTAGGCGGCAGCGGTTCGTCGGTCTTTTCAATAATCAGGTTATTCTTATTCAGCAGCACATCTCCGGAGGGAACATATTTTGTCGGATTGCAGGAAGCCGCCGTTAAAATAATGCACAGCAGCATACACAGTTTCGGGACAGTAATTTTTATATTTGTTCTCTGATCGGTCAATTTTCCGGCAAGAATAATGATAGCAAATATATCATAATATACTCTATTCTCAATTACTGAATAATGCACAGGATGATTACCCGGCACCAGGCAAAGATGATACTCTCACTGCAGAAAAGGAAGGTGAGGGAGGAGGATTCGCTCTTTGTCATCGAGGGTGACAAGCTGGTGAGGGAGTACATCATGGCAGGCAACAGGGTGAAGCTTCTTGCCGGAAAGCCCGAATGGATAAACAGTGAGCCGGAAAAGGTAATCTCGGGTGCAGATGAGGTTGTCACAGTCAGCTATGATGACCTCAGAAGCATCAGCTCACTCAAGACGCCACACAATGTTCTTGCGGTAGCAGCGATGAAAAAACAAGCCTTTTCGGATGAGATTCTCAACGGAAGGCTCACCCTTGTGCTTGAATATATTCAGGATCCGGGTAATCTTGGAACAATAGTGCGTATCGCCGCCTGGTTCGGAATAAGGAACATTATATGCTCACCCGATTGTGTCGACTTTTATAACTCCAAGGTGATACAGGCATCGATGGGTGCATTCATTCACACCGTGGTTTATTACCAGCCACTCGGGCCAGTCCTGGGTAAGGCACAGGCTCACGGATTGAATGTTTACGGTGCTACCATTGACGGAAGATCTGTATACGAAAGTCCGCTGGGCAGTGAAGGCTTAATACTCCTGGGGAATGAATCAAAAGGTATCTCTGAAAGGCTGCTTGATTATGTTACTGAACGTATCACCATCCCCGGCCCCGCTACGCCACAGGCAGGGATAGAATCGCTGAATGTCAGCATGGCTGCTGCGATTATCTGTTCTGAGTTTGCAAGAAGAAAAAAAGTCTGAGGATTTGCGATTTGCGATTTGCGATTTGCGAATTGAGGTTGCGATTTTGCGAAGTTGCGATTTGCGATTTGCGATTTGCGAATTGAGGTTGCGATTTTGCGAAGTTGCGATTTGCGATTTGCTGTTTGCGAATTGAGGTTGCGATTTTGCGAAGGTGCAATTTGCGATTTGCAGATTAGTTGATCCTGCAATTCTTAATTCTTAATTATCTGAATTACAAGTACTTTCCCGCTATCTTCTCTGCCACCAGCATCCCGTCTACAGCCGATGATACAATTCCTCCCGCATAGCCGGCACCTTCTCCGGCAGGATACAGTCCTGTTATATTTACCGCATTCAGCTTTTCCGGATCACGTGTTATCCGGACAGGCGACGAAGTGCGTGACTCTACTGCAGCCACCAGTGCCTCGTTTGTAAGAAAGCCTTTCATTTTCCTCCCGAATTCTTTCAATCCTTCACGCAGGCGCATGGATATTTCCTCAGGCAGCCATTCATGCAATGCGGATGGTGTCAGTCCCGGGAAGTATGACCCTTCAGGCAGCGACGATGACGGCCTTCCCCCAACAAAATCAACCAGTCTCTGTGCCGGGGCAGACTGTGTCATCCCGCCCTCCTTCCAGGCATTCTTTTCAAGAACAGACTGGTAAGCCAATCCTGCCAGCGGACCTTCGCCATGTTTCCTGACATCTTCCTCCCTCACCTCCGTGACAATGCCGCTGTTGGCCCATACGGAGTTGCGGTGCGATGGCGACATGCCGTTCACCACAACTTCTCCGGGCGCTGTGGCCGAAGGGACCATGAAACCACCGGGACACATGCAGAAAGAATAAACGCCGCGTCCGGCTACCTGGGTGGCAAGGTAATATGCCGCTGCTGGAAGGTATTTTCCTCTTGTCTTGCCATGATATTGTATCCTGTCAATGAGCTCCTGCGGATGCTCCACCCTGACCCCGGCGGCAAAGGGTTTGTATTCCATGCTCACATCGTTTTCAGCGAGCAGATGATAGATGTCCCGTGCCGAATGGCCGGTAGCCAGAACAAGGTCATCAGCCCTTATGGCTTCGTTACCGTTGACTGTTACTCCACGGAATATGCCACCTTCAAGTGTTATACCTGTGATACGGTTGCCGAACAAAACCATCCCACCGGCTTCCACGATTGTTTTCCGTACTGCCGTGATTATTCCGGGAAGCCTGTCCGTGCCGAGATGCGGATGGGCTTCATAAAGTATTGCCGGGTCAGCCCCGTTAAGGGCAAGCAGCTCGAGCACCCTCCTGTTGTCACCCCTCTTTTTTGATCTCGTGTAGAGTTTGCCGTCAGAGAAGGTACCTGCACCTCCTTCACCGAAACAGTAGTTTGAATCAGGCTCGACGATATGCTTTGTGCTGATTGCCGCCACATCGCGTTTTCGCTCACTCACTTCTTTCCCCCGTTCAATAATCACCGGCCTCAGTCCCGCCTCTATCAACCGCAGTGCTGCGAAGAGTCCTGCGGGTCCGCAACCTGCGATAAGCACCTCACGTGCCCTGGTAACATCTTTAAGCTTTAAGGGGGAGATCTCCTTTGCGGTTTCACCGGGATCAATGAGCTGTACTGTCAGGTTGACTTTTATAGGTGGCCTGCGGGCATCGACTGACCGTCGCACAATGCGCACGCAAAAGTCGCTTTTGCCGGTCTTCCTGATAAGATAAGTGCGCAGCGCAGCTTCATCAAAAGCTGTCTCGGGTGGCAGTACCAGACTGAGTTCTTCAGCCATGGTTTATTCGAAGTGGAAGGAAAGAACCCAGATCTGAGATCTCAGCGACCCGATTGAGTTGACATATTCAGGGTGGAACGGATGTGGTTCATCATGCACCAGCACGTCACGCAATCCGTTTGACATCTTCGCTTCTATGGTCAGCTTGAAATAAGGAAGATAAAAATCAATGCCTGCCCCTACCTCATAATAAAGGTCAGCTTTCCGGAGCCTCAAATAGACCTCACTCTGTTCATCGTACTCCTTTTTAGCGGCAAGATCATACCTGAAGTTAATTCCACCGATTAAATAGGGTCTGGAATTATTCAGTCTCATACCCTTGGTCTTGATCAGTAAAGGAAACTCCAGGAAGGATGATTCGAGCTGTTGTTTATCATTGATCAGAACACCGTCTTCATCATAGAAGTTCAGGTTACGCTGACCGAAGGAGACACCCGGAAGGAACCTGAGATCAAAATAGGTGGCAGGGCGGTAATCCATCACTATCTGAATGTTTATACCCGGTTTTAATGAAACCACCTCCGCTGTCCAGTTGTTGGTGTCACTGGGATTCATCTTCGGGATGAAATCCATAGTGTTGAGGCCCATGCTGAAGCCGAAGTGCAGCAACCTCTCATCATAATTCGAATCATTCTTGGGCTTTGCTTTCTGCGCCGTGACCGCTACCGGGATCAGCAGGATCAGCAATATGAGGATTCTCTTATACACTCGGATAAAGGTCTAATAGATATAACGAAAAAACCGGAAATTATTGTACCCGGAAATATTCATTGTCTGAAACCGTAGTAGATACTGGCGATACCGCCTGTCATTTTCTTCTGTGCGGTATTGATAAACTCTGCACTGCGTAACAGTTCAATAAAATCTTCATTATCGGGAAAAGACATCACCGATTCAGGAAGGTAGTTATATGCACCCGGGTCACCGGATACTTTCCTGCCTATCCAGGGAAGGATCCTCGTGAAATACATACCGTAAAACTGCTTCATAGGAAACTTCGCCGGTCTTGAAAATTCAAGTACCATAATCATTCCGCCGGGTCGGAGAACCCTGTACATCTCCTTCAAACCGGCAGATGTATCCTCGAAATTACGAACCCCGAAAGCTGACATCACCACGTCAAATGACCTGTCAGGAAACATAATATTCTCAGAATCACCCTTTAGCAGCTCAATTTTCCCTGCATGACCAAGCTGTTCAATTTTTTCACGTCCCAGTGCCAGCATCTTTTCACTGATGTCAATGCCGGTTATTTTCTCCGGGTCAAGCCTCAGCGCAGCCACTGCGAGATCGCCTGTCCCGGTGGCAACGTCAAGGATTGTCACAGGCCGGATATGACTTCCTATAAGATCAATGGCACGCCTCCTCCATCGCCTGTCCGTGCCGAATGAAAGGATAAGGTTGAGCCTGTCATAGCTTCCGGAGATGGAATTGAACATCGTTTCGACACTTTCCTTTGGCGCTCTTCCCTTGTGATTGATGTCATGCATCATTTTCATATTGACCGCCAAAGATACCCACATTATTCATTAAATTTACCTCTCTGTAAAATCGCATAATATGAGAAAGACTGTTCTTATTACAGGAGCAACATCAGGAATAGGAGAAGCCACTGCAATTAAGTTTGCCGAGGCAACATACCGGCTGATAATAACAGGCCGCAGGAAAGACCGGCTCAACGATCTCACCGAACACCTTGTACAGGAATACGGGATTGACGTCCTGCCGCTCTGCTTTGACGTGCGGGAGGTCAGGCAGGTAGAAAAATATCTCGGAAACCTTCCCGAGGAGTGGCAGAAGATTGACATCCTTGTCAACAATGCGGGCCTGGCTGCAGGATTGGGCCATATCGACGAGGGAGACAGGGATGACTGGGACCGGATGATAGATACCAATGTCAAGGGACTGCTTTATGTGACCCGCACTATTGTGCCCGGTATGGTTAGCAGGCAATCAGGTCATATAATCAATATTTCTTCAATTGCCGGCAAGGAGGTCTATGAGAACGGCGGTGTCTATTGCGCGTCAAAGCATGCCGTTGACGCACTGTCGAAAGGGATGAGGATAGACCTGCTGAAGCATGGCATCAAGGTAACGAATATTGCGCCCGGGATGGTGGAGACTGAATTCTCGCTGGTAAGATTCCGGGGTGACAGGGAAAGAGCTGATGCTGTTTATAGCGGCATCCAGGCACTGAAGGCCGAAGATGTGGCCGAAGTGATTTTTTACTGTGCTTCCCTGCCGGCCCATGTCTGCATCAATGACCTCGTCATTACTCCTACTGCACAGGCTGGTGTGAACTATAGCGTAAGAAAAAAGTGATTATTAATATTCAGAACTATGAAAAGCAGAACAATTGTCAGTTTTCTAATTCCGGTATTCCTGTTCTTATGTATCCTGAGCATGTCCGGTATTGATACCGGTGATACCAGGCTGCTGTCGCAGCCTGCTGCAAATGACACGCACACAGCCTTTATTTATGCCGAGGATCTGTGGGTGATGAATGCCGATGGGTCAACCCCGCGGAGACTGACGGTCGACGAAGGCATTGAATCGGATCCTTATTTCTCTCCGGATGGAAAACTGATAGCTTTCAGCGCTCAGTATGACGGCAACACCGACGTGTTCATCATTCCTGTCGGCGGAGGCCTACCGGTGAGGCTGACATGGCATCCGGGAAATGACCTGGTGAGAGGATTTACCCCTGACGGCAGCAAAGTATTGTTTGCCTCGCAGCGATCTTCATTCACCGCACGCTATTTTCAGCTTTACACCGTGAGCATCACCGGGGGATTTCCGGAAAAGCTTGATATACCCAACGCGTGGGCAGCATCATTCTCGCCTGACGGCAGGAAGATGGCCTATAATCCGCTTAGCCCGGCTTATCAGCAGTGGAAAAATTACAGGGGCGGAACCATAGCCAGTATCTGGATTTATACCCTTGCTGATCATTCAGTAATAAAGGTACCACAGCCTCAGACAGGATGCAATGACTCTGATCCGATGTGGATTGGCGACAAAATATATTTTATCAGTGACAGAAACGGCGAATTCAATCTCTTTTCCTATGAGCTGAATACGTCCGATGTTAAGCAGCTGACGAATTATTCTGATTTCCCGATACTGAATGCATCTGCAGGCTCAGGAACTATTGTATTTGAGCAGGGAGGGTATCTTCATTCCTTCGATATTAAGACCGCTTCCGCAAAGAAACTGACAGTCGCTGTTGCGGCTGATCTCCTCGAGCTGAGACCGAGGTACGTGCAGGGCGCCGGTTTTATCCGCAGCGCTGACATCTCCCCTGCCGGATCACGTGCCGTTTTTGATTTCAGGGGAGAAATAATAACATTGCCAGCCGAGAAGGGCGACCCCAGAAATATCACACTCACGACAGGCGTACACGAAAAATATCCGTCCTGGTCACCTGACGGAAAAACGATTGCATATTTTTCAGATGCTTCAGGGGAGTATGCGCTACACCTGAAATCGCAGGATGGTAAAGCGGAACCGAGGATATTCAATCTCCCCGGGACAGGTTTCTATGCATACCCGGAATGGTCACCTGACAGCAGGAAAATTTGCTTCAGCGACAACGGGAGGAATATGTATATGCTTGATATTCCTTCCGGTACAATAAAGAAAATCGATACGGATGAGATTTATTTTCCGGGGGCATTCAGAAACATGTTCGACGACTGGTCTTCAGACTCTAAATGGATTGTTTACACCAGGATGACGGAAACATTCTTCAGGGTCGTTTACCTCTATTCAGTCGATCAGCAAAAATCATTCCCGGTGACCGACGGCTTAAGCGACGCCTCCTCCCCGGTATTTGATCCGGCAGGAGAATATATTTATTTCTTAGCCTCGACTGACGCAGGTCCCGTTATATCCTGGTTTGACCTTTCGAACCAGGATATGAGGATGACCAATTCCATCTACCTGGTCACCCTGAGAAAAGACATAATCTCTCCGTTTGCAAAAGAAAGCGATGAGGAGAAAGGCAGTGAAGAGAAGGCCGCGACAGATAAGCCTGCAGAAAAGAGCACCGGAAAAGATAAGAAGAAAGGTAACGAAAGCACGGACACTGAAAAGGCAAAGGATGAATTCCTGAAGATTGACACTGACGGCCTGCAGGACAGGATCGTCAGTATACCGGTGAGTGCCGGCAATTACTCGGATCTGGGTGTTGCCGAAGCCGGTACGATACTCTACATCGTAAGGCCCTCTGAACGCTCAGGATCCTCAGTGATGCATAAATACAGCATGAAAGACAGGAAAGACGAGGAGGTGATGGAACTCGACAGTTATATTGTTTCCGCTGACGGGAAGAAAATGTTATATGCAAAAGGTCAGACATTTGGCATATCACCTGCCGGCAAGAAACCTGAACCTGGCAAAGGTATACTGAATACGGGTGAAATTTCCGTAAAGATCGACCCGCCCGCTGAATGGAACCAGATGTTCGACGAAGCATGGAGGATCAACCGCGATTATTTCTACGACCCTGGAATGCATGGTGCCGACTGGAACGCCATGAAGGTCAAATATTCAAAGTTCCTGCCTGATCTCACATGCAGGAGCGATCTCAACAGGGTGATCCAGTGGATGTGCAGCGAGCTGTCAGTAGGCCACCACAGGGTCGGCGGCGGTGACAGGCTGAGCACCCCGCAGAGAATCGGAGGCGGACTGCTGGGTGCCGATTTCAGAGTGTCGGACAACAGGTACCAGCTGGAAAAAATCTACGGCGGACTGAACTGGACCCCTGATCTCAGGTCACCACTTACCGAACCCGGACTGAATGTAAAAGAAGGCGAGTATATTCTCGCTATCGACGGAAAAGATGTAACGGCCGATAAAAATATTTACAGCTTCCTTGAAAACACAGACGGCAAATTAATCGAGCTTACGGTGGGACCTTATCCTGATTATAAATCGACACGGGTGATTAAGGTGGTCCCCATCGCTAACGAGAGCAGCCTCAGGAACCGCGACTGGGTGGAGGGGAATATCAGGAAGGTGACGGAAGCTACCGGCGGTAAGGTGGCTTATGTTTATGTCCCCAATACATCAGGTGCCGGGTATGAATATTTTAAAAGGTATTTCTTCCCTCAGGCCAACAGGAAGGCTGTCATCATTGACGAGAGGTTCAACGGAGGCGGATCAATAGCCGACTATTACATTGATATTCTTCAGAAGCCGGTGCAGTCATACTGGAACATGCGTTACGGCAAGGACCTGAAAACACCAAGTGCCTCCATTCAGGGACCAAAGGTCATGATCATCGACGAGACCGCCGGATCAGGAGGTGATATGCTGCCATGGATGTTCAGGAAATTCAGGGTGGGTACTCTTGTAGGCAAACGCACATGGGGCGGCCTCGTCGGAACACTTGGTTTTCCCGAGCTGATGGACGGGGGCGGTGTAACGGCTCCAAACCTGGCAATATGGACCAATGAAGGATTTATTGTTGAAAACCAGGGTGTGGCTCCTGATATTGAAGTCGAACAGTGGCCTGCTGATGTGATCAAAGGCAGGGATCCGCAGCTTGAGAAAGCCATTGAAGTTGCCCTTGAGGAACTTGAGAAAAATCCGCCGGAAGAACCTGTGCGTCCGCCTTATCCCGTACGCGTCAGGAAGTGAGACTGAATGAATCCCTGACATCTGAGCACCTCCAGGTATTTTTCTGAGAAGAACTCATTGTCAGCCTTCTTATAACGAACTTCGGTGAAGACCTGGGCAAGGTTCTTCTTACTGTTCTCTGCTACAAACCCCAGGTTGTCCTGCCGGGCTTCCTTCGCCCTGTAGATATCATCTATCATATCAGGCGTGTAGTCTGTGTATCTCTCCCTGTGCACGACGGCCTCCAGCGGCAGCCTGTCAGTCTGATCGGGTATCTCCGCCGGCCAGCCCACAGTCACCGTTGCCACAGGCACAACCCCTTCTGGCAGCTCAAGCACGTCGATGATCATGCCGGCATTATAAGTTGCCGTTCCAAGATAACATATCCCCAATCCCTCCTCCTCGGCTGCATTGCATACCGTCTGCGCAACCAGCAATGCATCGATGGCAGCGGTCATGAACGAGAGGAAATTATCATATCCGGGCTCAGCCTCACGCTGCCGGCACCACTTGTTAAACCTGTTGAAGTCGGCACAGAAAGTGAGCACCACAGGAGCGGCCGTCACCATCGGCTGGTTGAAATGAGCCGGAGCAAGGCGCTCCTTCATCGCAGTATCCCTGGTGACTATAACGCTGTAAACCTGCATGTTGCCGGTGGTTGAGGCCCTGGTGCCAGCTGTCAGTATTTTTTCAAGAAGTCCGTTTTCGATATCCCTCCCTTCGTACTTCCTTATGGTTCTGCGGGTAAAGTATGTACTGTTCATCCCTGATCGTTTCAATGTGCAGCAAAATAATTAAATAACGTTAAAAAATCAGCTGACAAACATCCTTTTCTTAACTTAGCTTTCCGTTTGTTAAACCAAAGCATCATAACATGAAAAGAACTATTGCCGTTGCACTTGCTCTTTTACTGGCAGGTTCAGTCAGCCTGTGGGCACAGAAGAAAGAAGTAAACAAAGAAGCAAAGAAAGATGCCAAAGAATCCGAAACCAAGATCAAACCGTCTGTCTCTCCGTCACTGTACAGCGGTATTTCGTTCAGGTCAGTAGGCCCGGCATGGGCCTCGGGACGCATTGCTGACCTGGCCGTCAATCCCTGCAACCATTCGGAGATTTATGCCGGAGTGGCTTCAGGCAATATATGGAAGAGCACCAACAACGGCACCACATGGCAGCCGGTATTCGACAAGTACGGCGCCTACGCCATAGGATGCCTGACCATAGATCCGAACAATCACAATGTCATCTGGGCCGGTACGGGCGAGAATAACCATCAGCGGGCCCTCGGCTGGGGTGACGGTGTTTACCGTTCAGACGACGCCGGCGAGAGCTGGAAGAATATGGGGCTTAAAGAATCAAGGCAGATTGGCCAGATAGCTGTCGACCCACGCAACAGCGATGTTGTGTATGTCGCTGCCGAAGGCTCTGTATGGGGCCCTGGAGGCGACCGCGGGCTGTATAAAACTATCAACGGCGGCAATTCATGGGAAAAGATACTGAACGTCAGCGAGAACACCGGGATCAATAATGTGGTGCTTGACCCCCGAAATCCTGACGTGATCTATGCCACCTCGGAACAGCGCCGCAGGCATGTGGGACAGAAGATCAGCGGAGGACCGGAGTCGGCAGTGTACAAATCAACAAACGGAGGCATGTCATTCGACAAGATAATGAACGGCCTCCCGAAGGGAGACATCGGCGGCATGGGCATCGCCATATCACCTGTCAACAGCGATTTCCTGTACCTGATCATGGAAGCTCAGGGCGAGAGCGGTGGCTTCTTCAGAACAACCAACAGAGGAGCATCATGGGAGAAGATGAGCAAGCATAATGAAAGCGGACAATACTATAACAAGATATATTGTGATCCTAAGGATGTGAATACCGTTTACAGTGTGGAGACAGTCTCCCAGGTGACAAATGACGGAGGCAAGACATGGAGAGAGATAGGCAACGAAGGACGCCATGTTGATGACCACGCCATGTGGATCGACCCTGATGATACAAAACATTTCTATATCGCAGGCGACGGCGGCATTTACGAAACATATGACGAAGGCAAAAACTTCATCTTCAAATCAAACCTGCCTGTAACACAGTTCTACAGGGTTGCCGTCGATAACTCATACCCGTTCTATTATATCTACGGCGGAACGCAGGATAACAACTCCATGGGCGGACCGTCAGCCAGCAACAGCAACGGTGTTGTCAACGACGACTGGTTCGTCACGCAGGGCGGTGATGGCTTCTGGGTGGCAATTGACCCCACCGACCCCAATATTGTATATACCGAATCCCAGTACGGCAACGCCTCCCGGTTTGACCGCAGGAGCGGCCAGAACATAAGCATCAAGCCATTCCCCGGCGAGGGTGAGCTGACCTATCGCTGGAACTGGGACACACCCGTACTTATCAGTCCCTCAGACCACAAACGTATCTACATGGCTGCCAACTTCCTGTTCCGCAGCGATGACCAGGGGAGTCACTGGACGAAAATTTCACCTGACCTGACAAGGAACGAGAACAGGAATAATTTCAAGGTAATGGATAAATACTGGCCTGTCGATGCAGTAGCAAAGGACAGGTCGACGTCGCTGTGGGGCACCATCGTCTCACTCGCAGAATCAAAGGTGAAGAAGGACCTGCTTTATACGGGCAGTGACGACGGAGTGATATCTGTTTCGGAAGACGGGGGAGCAAACTGGAGAATGATTAAAACGTTCCCCGGTGTACCTGAATACACGTATGTGAGTGACATCCTGCCTGATAAATTCAATGCTGACGTGGTTTACGCCACATTCAACAATCATCAGCGGGACGATTTCAAACCATACGTACTGAAGAGCACGGATAAAGGCAGGAGCTGGGTCTCTGTAAGCGCCAACCTTCCGCAGACCGGTCCGGTTCATACTATAGAACAGGACTTCATCAATCCCAACCTGCTTTTCCTCGGAACCGAATTCAGCTTTTTTGTCTCCTTTGACGGCGGCGCCAGCTGGACAGAGTTCAAGAACGGACTGCCAACGATAGCTGTCCGCGACATAGCCATCCAGGAACGCGAGAATGACCTCATACTGGCGACCTTCGGAAGGGGATTTTATGTGCTTGACGATTTTACGCCGCTGCGCAATTACAGCAAGGATATCCCTGGAAAACCGGGTTATATCTTTCCCGTGAAGGATGCCAGAATGTTCATCGAGAATGATGAATTTGACAACCAGGGATCGATGTACTATGTTGCCAAAAATCCGCCACTGGGCGCCACAATAACCTATTATGTGGATACTGTGCCAAAGACTGACAAGGATCTCAGGAAAGATGCAGAGAAAAAGCTGTTTGAGAAAGGTGAATTCATACCGCAGCCTACACCCAGGGAGCTGAGCCTTGAAGAGAGGGAGTTCAAGCCCTACCTTATCTTCACCATCACGGACGAGGACGGGAACATAATACGCAAGATATACAAATCGGCTTCGAAGGGAGTAAACAGGGTGACATGGAACTTCACCTATGCAGGTTATCAGCCTGTTAATGTAGAGAAATTCACTCCTGTCTCAGAAAGCACGGGACGTGGCAGATGGGGCGGCGGCGGCATTTCAGTCATGCCGGGTAAATATTTTGTCTCAATGGCCATGTATGCGAAGGGAGAGGTAAAAGAACTGGCAGGTCCCGAGCCTTTTGTATGCAAGCCGCTTGATATAGTGACGATGCCCGCTACTGATCCCGCCGGAAGGGAGAAATGGATCAAAGAGGTAACGGCGTTCTCAAAGACAGCTTTTGGAGCAATATCATATGTGACGGAGCTTGACGGCAAGATAAACAGCATCATGCAGGTGATCCATCAGACGCCTGAGGCCCCTGCCATGCTGATGAACGAGGCTGTTGCCCTTAATGATGAGATAGGTGAGATAATATATCTTGTGAGAGGTATCTCTGTAGGAGCGAGCACCGAAGAGACGCCTCCTTCGCCTGTCTCCCTCTCAGCCCGTCTCTCGGCGATGTCGAGATCACTCTACGGAAATTCAGGGGACATATCAGGTATTGCCGACCAGCAGTTCCAGATCCTGAAGAAGGAATTCCCCGTTCTGCTTGAAAGGATACAGAGAGCCGGCAAGTCCGTTGATGCGCTCAATGCAAAGCTTGATGAGATCAAGGCGCCGTGGACGTCAGGGCGCGTGCCTAAATTGTAATAATTTTTATTCAATGTACGCAGAGGCTGGTCTGAGACCAGCCTCTGCTGTTATATTAAAATCGTGGTGTGTATGCGTGGCAGTACGGCACCTTGCCGTTGCGGAAATAATAATCCTGATGATTTTCCTCGGCAGGATAGAACTCTGATGCCTTCGTGACCTGGGTTGCAATCTTCAATCCCTTGGCTCTGAGAATATCAAGGAGTTTCTGAGCGGTCTTCTTCTGCTCCTCGTTCTTGTAGAATATTTCAGATCGGTACTGGTCTCCGATGTCCGGTCCCTGGCGGCCCACCTGCGTTGGGTCATGGATCTCAAGAAAGAGTTTGAGAAGCTTCTCATACGAAGTCTTCTTCAGGTCATATGTGATCTTTACCGTCTCAGCATGACCCGTAGTACCCGTACATACCTCGCGGTATGAAGGGTTCTTTACCTTGCCTCCTGTATATCCTGACACAACGGACACCACCCCTGGTTCCTTCTGCAGGAAGTACTCGACACCCCAGAAGCAACCGCCTGCGAACAGTGCAGTACCATACTTGCCCGGCTCGAGGTGCTCCGGGACAAAATCAAGTGAGACTGAATTTACGCAGTGACGCGTATCTTTCGGTGTAAATCCTTCACCGGTAAATACATGGCCCAGGTGACCGCCGCACGACGCGCATACGATCTCCGTCCTTTTACCGTCAGCATCCGGGATACGTTTTACCGCGCCGTCGATCTCCTCGTCAAAGCTTGGCCAGCCGCAATGGGCGTCAAACTTCGTATCCGAATAATAGAGTGCGTTACCGCACTGCTTGCAGAGATAGGTACCCTTTCCCTTAAAGTTTTCATATAGTCCCGTAAAGGGATATTCGGTCGATTTATTAATTATGATCTTCGACTCTTCCGCCGTCAGATCATTGTATGCAGACTTGTCCTGCGATGCCGTTTTATTTTCCATAGACAACAGTGCTATCATTATAATTCCTGCGATACTTAAATAGTGTTTCATTCCACGTTTAATTTTACATATAACAATTATTATCGTTCAAGGTTTAAAAATAACTGATAGTCAAAATAATAATACGGCACAAATTTTGTTATTAAAATAAAGTTATTTTTGTGTCGAATTAATGGCAGGCTATATGAAAAAACTTGGTTTAATAGTTATTCTTGCTTTTGTGGCAGCCCTTGCGCTGAGTTCATGCAACCGTGAAACATGCCCGGCTTACAGCAGCAACAGTACTGATTCCACCGAACAGGAAGGCTGACGATCCTTATCCGCCGGCAGCCGGTCTTCATATCTGCGGCATCCTGAATATGAGATTGTGGCACGTTATATTATTCATACTGTTTTGCGGGCCGCTCCTTGCACAGGGTGAGCTGGACCCTCAGGACAGGATGTTTTGGCGTAATGAACGCTCTATAGGAGCCCTGTTCAACACTGACGGATGGTCAGTCATTTACCGCGAGCTGCGTCAGACAAAACCCTCTAACAGGTATTTTTTTGAAGGAAGTGTTGAAGGGTTTAAGCACCCGAAAGAGATAAAGCTCTCCAATTATTATTTTCAGAGCCCGGGTACCTTCGTCTTCGGAAAGCTCAATTCCACATGGACCATCGGTCTGGGAGCAGGATGGCAGCAGGAGATCTTCGGGAAGCATGACCTGGGCGGTGTATCCGTGAGCTGGTTCGCCGGAGGGGGGGCAACGCTGCTTTTTGCCAAACCCATATACTATGATATTATTGTTCTTGTCGGGCAGGATTACTATACAATTGAAGAGCAGAAGTTTGACCTGACCATTCACCAGCCTCTTGATATCATGGGCAAATCCTCATTCTTCAAGGGATTCGATGAGATAAAATTCTATCCCGGACTATATGCCCGTGGCGGTTTCAGCTTTGAATACAGCAAGAACGACAGGCTTACACACACCATCGAAGTCGGCGTTTCCGTCCATGCCTTTAATAAAACCATCCCCATAATGGCCACTGAATACAACAGGCAGATATTCCCGGCTCTTTTTGTCGGCTACCGTTTCGGGATGATCCTTGACCCGCTGAATCCTGAAAAGATCAGCGACATGATCTTCAGGCGGAAACAGAAAGAATAATCTGCACCTTTCTTTGGTCTCTCCTTTTTATTTTTTACTTTTGCCGTACATTTCACTAACCATTTAAAGCATTAACAATGGCAAAGATTAAAGTAGCTATCAACGGTTTCGGAAGGATAGGCCGCAATGTATTCAAACTTGCATTTGAAAGGCCCGATATTGAGATCATAGGGATCAATGACCTGACCGACACAAAAACACTTGCACACCTTTTAAAATATGATTCGACCCAGGGTAAGTTCGCCGGTGTCACACATGATGATCAGAACATCATTGTAAACGGTGATAAGATCAGGGTACATGCAGAAAAGAACCCTGCAGCCATTCCATGGGTGGAAAAACCAGACATCGTAATTGAGTCGACCGGTATTTTCACATCAAAGGAGAGCCCCAAGGGCGGATACGGTGACCATCTGAAAAACGGCGCAAAGAAAGTGATCCTCACTGTACCTGCAAAAGATACCATTGATGCAATGATAGTCGTGGGTGTAAATGACAACATGCTCAAGCCGGAACACCAGTGCATTTCCAATGCTTCATGTACGACAAACTGTCTTGCTCCCGTGGCAAAAGTCCTGAATGACAACTTTGGCATTGAGATCGGGTTCATGACAACCATACACTCATATACAAACGACCAGAGGATACTCGACCTCCCGCATAAAGATCTCCGCCGGGCAAGGTCAGCAGCCCTGTCGCAGATACCGACCACCACAGGTGCAGCAAAAGCTGTTGGAAAGGTTATTCCGGAGCTTAAGGGCAAACTGGACGGCATTTCAGTAAGGGTCCCGACCCCGACAGGATCACTCGTTGACCTTGTGGCAGTGCTGAAAAAGGCAGCCACGAAGGAAGAGATCAACGCCGCTATGAAGAAAGCCGCTGAAGGTCCGATGAAGGGCATCCTTGAATATACCGAGGACGAGATCGTGTCCGTTGACGTAATTCATAATCCTGCCTCATCAGTCTTCGATTCACAGAGCACCATGGTTAACGGTACCATGATCAAGGTACTCGCATGGTATGACAATGAGTGGGGTTACTCGGCCAGATGCGTTGACCTTATCGAGATGATGGGAAAAATGCTGTAGGAACAAGGTAACACATATTTAAACAAAACAGAGGCCGGTCTGAGACCGGCCTCTGCTGTATAAATATTTTCGGTTCAGCCGCTTTTACAATACCATCTGCACATCCATTGATACACCGGCAGCGTCGCGGTAATGCTCGCCCAGTTCCCGCATAGCCTCATCATCCTCCTCGTAAAGCCACGTGATCCGGATCTTGTAATGCGGCGACTGGTAACTGCTTACCATCCTGAGAACGTCACGCAGGGCTTTCGATGACCCGCTGTTGATGTATTCCAGGAAAATGACCATCCTGAGTTTGTTGAACCTGCTCAGGTGCGCCTTTATCCATTCTTCAAGCGGATGGTAAACAACTTCAGGCCTTTCAGCTATTGAACGGCCAGTTATGTTCAGGACATCCTCGTCGGTGTCGTAAGTGATCCGCGGGATGTTCTTTGACCCTGTCTGAATTATTTCAACACTCATGTTAAATTATGTTATTCAGATCAAAGTAAAATTGTACTTCATTTATTCATACCGCAGTGCCTCTATCGGATCAACTGCAGAAGCCTTCATTGCCGGGAAGTAACCTGAAGCAATTCCCACTATGAAGCATGCCACTACGCCTCCTATGACCCACACCCAGGGCACAGTGAATTCTGACCCCATGCCAAGCGAGACCAGGTTGCCCATTAATATTCCTGTAATGATACCCATCAAACCGCCCAGCTGGCCTATTATCACAGACTCATACAGGAACTGTTGCCTTATTACAGATTTTCTTGCCCCAAGGGCTTTGCGCACCCCGATCTCCCTTGTACGCTCCGTGACTGAGACAAGCATGATGTTCATCAGTCCTACCGCAGCACCGAAAAGGGTTATCAGTCCGATAATCGTCGCTGCAAGGGTGACATACCTGATGTTCTCCATCAGGATCTCTATAATGGTGTCACTCTTCTGAACGTTGAAATCCGATTCATCTCTGGGGTCCAGGTTGCGCACTATCCGGAAGATGCCTTCTGCTTCGCTTGTGAGCATATCCAGGCTTGTGGATTTGAAGGGCATAACGTTGATAGTGTATGTGATGTTGGGACGTGAATAATACTGTCTTGCTGTAGTGATGGGTACTATGGTTATCCTGTCTTCTCCCCCGAAACTGCTGCCTTTGGCCTTAATAACGCCTATTACGCTCAGCTTCAGACCCGGCAGGCTGATCTCCTTCCCGAGGGGGTCAACGCCGGGAAACAGGAACTTCACAAGCTCCTGCCCGATGATCGCGACATGACGGCTGTTCAGAAGATCGTCCTGTGAGAAGTTACGTCCGGATTCAAGTTCATAACCCGATATGGTAAGATAATTTTCATCAGACCCCATCATGAAAATATTCGGGTTGGTTTTTTTATCCCTGTACCTGACTTCCAGCATCCCTGATGCGTTGAATGCCACAGACACCCATGCAGGTTCCTTGAACTTATCCTTGAATTCCAGGGCCTCACGGTAAGTGATATTTGAATGGTTCTTGGTCCGGTACGACTTCTTTCCCATCTGCACATGCATTGAACGTGAAGTGATCTGGAACGAGTTGGCGCCCATCATCGTAAACTGCTGGGTAAGAGTGCTTTTTAAACCGTCAATTGCAGTCAGTATCCCCACCAGAGCCATAATACCGAAAGCGATGATTGACATGGTCAGAACTGCCCTCACCCTGTTTGACCTGATAGCCTTGAATGCGACCCTGACATTTTCAAGAAATAATGTGATCCTGTTCAATAGTCTTCCTCCGGATATAATAAAGAACCAAGATACTGCTTTTTTTATTATCGTTTACAGCAGGGACAAAATGATACTCCTGTTGATAATATTTAATAATTTAGTTGTATATTTACTTTTTTAGTTATATATTTGTATTTGTTAAAAGATAGAAACATGGAGATAAAGGAACTGACAAGGGCCGAGGAAGAGGTAATGCAGATACTGTGGAGGTTGAAAAGAGGCTTTATCAAGGAGATCCTGGAAAAATTTGACGAACCCAGGCCCGCATATTCGACCGTAAGCACCATAATAAGAATCCTTCAGGAAAAAGGTTTCGTAAATTACAAGGTATATGGCAGGACATTTCAGTACTTTCCGGTCATATCAAAGGACGATTACCGTAAAACGCAAATGAGCAGCTTTGTGAGGAATTATTTCTCGAACTCGTACCAGAAGATGGTGAGTTTTTTTGCGCGTGAGGATTCCATAACCGTAAAGGATATGGAGGATATCATGGAGATGATGAAAAAGGAGGTTGGGGAGAAAAAAAGGAAGAGATGAGCGGTGTCTTCATATATGCAGTCGAGAGCAGCATCTGCCTTGCCATTCTTTGGGCCTTCCATGAGATAGCACTGAAAAGGGATACACGTCACACGAGAAACAGGTATTACCTCCTGGCATCAATGCTCTTCTCAGCTGTTGTGCCACTGCTTGACATACGGATTGACGGTACCGGAACCATTCTGCCTCCGGGAGGACTGGCTTCGTTCCTGCTGCCTGAGGTTACCGTATCACCCTCGGGATCGGCACAGTACACCGGCACATTCCTGGCAGCCCTTCCATGGATCTACCTTGCAGGTCTTATTCTGACCGGAGCAATTCTGATCGCAGGCTTGGCCGTACTGTTGAAATTAATCTTTGCAGGGAAACCCAATGGCAGGGTCATCGTCTTTAACTCTGACGGCTGCGACTGCTTTTCAGCCTTTGCCCATGTCTTCATCAGCAGTTCAATAAAGGATGACGAGGCAGCACGTATGATCAACCACGAGATGAAGCATATCCGGCTTGGCCATCATACCGATCTTCTGCTGGCAGGGCTCCTCACAACAATGCAATGGTTCAATCCCGCAGCATACCTTATGAAACGGTCCCTGCAGGCTTTGCATGAATATGAAGCTGACAGTGAATGTATTACAGAAGGCGAAGATCCCCGCGCATACCAGGAGTTACTGGTTACGTCGGTTTTCAGAACCCGTATTCCTGTACTTTCAAATACGTTCTCGGCAAGTTCACTCCTTAAAAACCGTATAATCATGATGAAAAAGAAAAGAACGGGAAGCACTGCTTCCCTCAAGATGATCATTGCACTACCGCTGGCCATGGCGTTGATATTCATGTTCGCATGCAAGGACAGCGGCGTAAAGAAAGAGGCTGCACCCGGCAAACCTGCAACCGAAACACCCGAAGAAATTTTTACTGTCGTTGAAGTGATGCCTGTATTCCAGAACGATACAACCTTTACTGCACTGATGCAGTGGGTGGGTGCCAATGTAAAGTATCCCGATGAGGCAAAAAAGAATGGTACCCAGGGGAGAGTTATAGTAAGATTTGTTATCGATGAGCATGGCAATGTATCCAACCCGGAGGTGGTTAGTGGTGTTGACCCCCTGCTTGACAAGGCTGCGCTGGATGTGGTCGCGAAATGTCCTCAGTGGAGCCCTGGCATGCAGAGCGGCAAAGCTGTGAAGACATATTTTACACTCCCCATAGCGTTCAGGCTCAACTGACATATACCCTGTTATTCATTTTTGTAAATTTGCCCGTGTGAAAACGGGCTTTTTTTCTGCAGAAAAGAGGATTGATGCCTTCTCGGGGCTGGGCAAAGTGATGCGCAACATTGCTGCCGGTGTGACCGGTGGCCATGACGGAGGTTTGGGTGATCTTATAGATACCGTGCACCTCTCAAACCCATGGTTCACTCCTGACAATGTCAGGCGTGCCGTCTCATCCATCGGCAACATCCTTACAGCAGAGAACCTGCACAGGTGGCTCTCTGCGTACCCTGAACTGAACGACGGACATCAGCCTGCCACGGTGGGTGTGGTGATGGCCGGGAACATTCCCCTTGTGGGATTCCATGATCTTCTCTGCGTGCTGATCACCGGCAACTGTCTGCAGGCAAAGCTGAGCACAAAAGATGAACTCCTGATGAAGGCAGCGGTTGAGACACTCATCTCGCTGGAACCTGCCTTTAAAGATTATATTCAGCTCACAACCGGTAAACTGTCCGGTTTTGACGCCGTTATAGCCACAGGCAGCAATAACACTTCCAGGTATTTCGAATACTACTTCAGGGATATACCATCAGTCATCCGCCGTAACCGCAACAGCATCGCCATCCTTGACGGTACCGAGACCGGGGATGAGCTTACGCTTCTAGGAGATGATATTTTTACGTACTTCGGGCTGGGATGCCGCAATGTTTCAAAGCTGTATATGCCTGAAGGTTATGATGTCACCCTTCTGCCAGGCTTCTGGAAACGCTATGAAACCCTGCGCGAACACTACAAGTATGCCGTCAATTATGACCACAACAAGGCAGTCATGATAGTCAACCGGGAGCCCTTCACCGATGCAGGATTTGTCATCCTCAGGCATGACACTTCACTGACACCTCCTATGGCGGTGGTCAGCTATGAGTTTTATAACGGTCCTGAAGTCCCGCAGAAAGAGGCAGAAAGGCTGAAAAACAAGCTGCAGTGCGTGGCAGGTCACGGGCACATTCCTTTCGGCGATTCGCAACACCCTGATTTATGGGATTATGCAGATAATATTGACATAATTTCCTTCCTGCTAAAAATAAATACCATCAGGTGAACGTATATTAAAAAACATTAAATTGCACCGGTTGTAAAAGACAGTCGCATGGTTTACAGGTTCGTGGTATTAACTGATGAAGATGAAACATTTGTGAGAGAGTTTGAGTTTCTCGACAGCCATTCTCTGCTCGATTTTCACAATACCATCCAGGAAGAACTTGAGTTCGACAAGTCGCAGATAGCTTCTTTTTACATGGCTACTGAGACATGGGAGAAAGAAGAAGAGTTCACCCTGTTTGACATGGGCGCCGGCTCTTCAACAATGGAGAATGCCGTGCTTGAAGAGGTTATCTTCCGTAAGAACCAGAAATTGCTTTATGTCTTCGACTTTTTCAATGACCGTGCGCTCTTTGTGGAGTATGTAGGAGAGGCGAAGGAGGATGACAACATGGAATATCCCATCTGCACCAACTCAAAGGGGCTTCCTCCCAAACAGGTCTCCTTCGGTGGCGTCGCACGCAAGAAGTATAATAACCTGGTCGTTACCGATGATGAAGACGACGAGATTGATGAGGAGGTTATTGACGATGAAATCTTCTTTGATACTGAAGATGAGGAAGGGCTTTCGGAATTTGACACTACCGAGACCGCCGAGGAGGAAGAGTAGCCTCCTCAGATACGCAAACACATGAAAAACACATTGATTGTTCTTCCCGGCCCGACAGGCGTGGGAAAGACCGCTGTTGCCATTGAGCTTGCCCTCCGTCTTGGTTGTGAGATCATTTCATGTGACTCCAGGCAGTTCTACCGTGAGATGCCAATAGGTACTGCTGCGCCGGATGAAGAACAGCTGGCCCTGGTGAAGCACCACTTCATCGGCTTCCTCTCAGTAAGAGACTACTACAGCATCAGTCTTTTTGAACGTGATGTGCTGGCCCTGCTCCCCTCCCTCTTCAAAAAGTGTCCGGTTGCAATTATGACCGGCGGTTCAATGCTCTACATGGATGCTGTCTGCAACGGCCTGGATGACATGCCTGACACTGATCCGGGAGTGCGGCAGAAGTTTATTGATATGTATCACAGGGAAGGCATCGGGGGACTGCGGCTTGCACTGAAACTGCTTGACCCCGGCCATTACGCCAGGGTCGATCTCCATAACCCCCGCAGGGTAATGAGGGCTCTGGAAATCAGCGAGAGCACCGGCAAACCCTACTCATCCTTTCTTACCTCGAAACAGAAAGAGCGCGACTTCAGGATATTGAAAGCCGGCCTGACACGGGAGCGCCGGGAGCTTTTCGGCATGATTGACAAAAGGGTGGACAGGATGATTGAAAAAGGACTTGAAGACGAGGTTGCATCACTGAAGATATTCAGGGAGCTGAATGCTCTTAATACGGTGGGTTACCGTGAAATGTTCATGTGCCTCGACGGTGAGATCACCAGGGAACAGGCCATTGCGCTCATAAAGAGGAACACCCGGCGCTATGCGCGCAGACAGCTTACATGGTGGAACAGGGACAAGGGAATAAAATGGTTTGATGCCGGCAACAGTGAGATGATCATGGCCTGGGCCGACAGTCAGCTGGTCAGCTGAGGAGTTAATTAAACAGGCTCTCTGAGCCTCCTTATCACCTCTGCCGGGTCGGATGAACTGAAAACGGTGTTGCCGACGACGAGCACATCGACGCCTGCATGTACAAGTACCGGTGCATTCTGGAGGTCCACGCCTCCGTCAACCTCAATCAGGACGTCGTAACCGCCTTCATCGATCATGCTTCTCAGCTCGCCTATCTTGTTGATGCTGCCCGGTATAAATGTCTGTCCTCCGTATCCCGGGTTCACCGTCATCAGGAGCACCATATCAATATAAGGAAGTATATCCTTCAGGAGCATAACCGGCGAGTGCGGGTTCAGCGTCACCCCGGCCTTCATTCCCAGCCTGCGTATTTCAGTCACGGTACGGTGAAGGTTATGGCAAACCTCATAGTGTACTGTCAGATTTGAGGCCCCGGCATCCCTGAAGCGCTCAAGGTATTTGTCCGGGTCGATGATCATAAGATGAACATCGAGCGGTTTGGAAGTGAGGTCGCGGACGGCCTCCACGACAGGAAAGCCGAATGAAATATTTGGCACGAACACTCCGTCCATAATATCCAGATGCAGCCAGTCGGCCATACTGTCATTCAGCATCTCCACCTCGGACGCCAGGTTTGCAAAATCAGCGGTGAGAAGTGAAGGGGCTACCAGATGGCTCATATAGAAAATCAGTTAAATTTTTACCCCAGGTAAGACTTGAGTATGCGGCACCGCGTCGTGAACTGTATTCTTTTAATGGCTTTCTCCTTTATCTGTCTGACACGCTCACGGGTGAGGCTTAGCTCCTCCCCGATCTCCTCGAGCGTAAAAGGGTGTTTCATCCCGATACCGAAATACAGTTTAAGCACCCTGGCCTCCCGCGGTGAGAGGGTGCTGAGTGCCTTTTCTATTTCGTATGAAAGTGATTCATTGATAAGGTTGCGGTCAGGACTGGGTGTCTCCTCATTGAGCATCACGTCATACATGTTGTTGTCCTCCTCCGAGCTTATAGGGGCATCCATGCTCAGGGTACGGCCGTTGGTCCTCATTGCCTCCTTAACATCCTCGGGTGCTATCTCAAGCAAGTTTGCAATCTCCTGCGGGGAGGGCTCACGCTCATATTCCTGCTCCAGTTTCGAATAAGCCCTGTTGATTCTGTTTATCGATCCTATCTTGTTGACAGGTAACCTGACTATCCTGGCCTGTTCAGCCAGCGACTGCAGTATAGCCTGCCTGATCCACCACACGGCATATGAGATGAACTTGAAGCCGCGGGTCTCGTCAAAACGCTGTGCAGCCTTGATGAGCCCAAGGTTACCTTCATTGATAAGATCAGGAAGGGTCATTCCCTGGTTCTGATATTGCTTTGCAACGGAAACAACAAACCGCAGGTTCGCTTTTACCAGCCTCGCCAGTGCATCATGATCACCGGCACGTATCCGCCGTGCCAGGCTGACCTCCTCGTCAGGGGAGATCAGCTCGACCTTACCTATCTCCTGCAGATACTTGTCGAGTGAAGGAGTGTCACGGTTTGTGACCTGCTTTGTTATTTTTAACTGACGCATTGACTAAAAATTACATTGCACTCACTTCACATTTTTGAAAAAAAGCTTACAATCATAAAGAAATTTTCTCATATAAACAATAGTTGTGCAATCTTTTTGACCTTTTGAATGAAAATATATCTTTAGCCACCGTCCTCATGAGTTTTTTAGCTCTGAGAGATCAATTTTAGCAAGGTTTTTTGTGTATTAATGATTTTATGCTTAAAATTGTACCGGATTTCCGAACTAAGTCGGTTACTCAATCAGCGGGGACTATTATCATTCCCCACTTCACCAGAAATCAATCTTATTTATTTTCTACACATTCTTAAAATATGCATGATATTCTTGAACTGAGCGAAATGCTTGTTCCCGAATTGAGGGAAATAGCGAAGCTGCTCAAAATTAAGAGGATAGAACTCCTCAAAAAGCAGGATCTTATCTATAAGATCCTTGACCAGCAGGCTATAGATGCGGCTGAAGCCCGCAAGACAGCCAAACCTGAAAGTCAGCAGTCTGACAGGCAGCAACCTTATAAAGAACTCCCGGATAAGGAGAGCCGGCCCGAGAGGCAGAAGCAGCAGCCCAGGGGACCGAGGCCTCAGCAGAAGATGCCAAACCCTCAGCAGAAGAACCAGAACCCGCAGCAAAAGACACAAAATCCTCAGCAGCAACAGCAGAAGAGACCGCAGCAGCCATCGCACCAGGGACAACAACAGCAGGTTCAGCAGCCACAGGTGCAGGCTCAGGCGCAGACACAGGGCCAGCAGCAGGGTCAGCAGCAGGGTCAGCAACAGGGTCAGCAACAGGGCCAGCAACAAGGTCAGCAGCAGGGTCAGCAACAGAGACCTCCCAGGCAGCAGTCGTGGCAACAGAACCGCAATAAGCGACCCAGGACCTACAGGGAGCAGCAGGGGCAGCAGGGACAGCAGGGACAGCCAAGACAGGAAAACGACCGTCAGCAGCAAGGGCAGCCAAGACAGGAAAACGACCGTCAGCAGCAAGCGCAACCAAGACAGGAAAACGACCGTCAGCAGCAGCCACAGCAATACAATCAGCCTCAGCCTAACCAGACCCAGCCCAACCGTCAGTATCAGGCTTCAGAATCCGTCACTGGCGGGGATGGCAGGCCGGCAGAAAAAGATGCGTTGCAGTCCGATAAATTGCTGTTTGCCACAGAGCAAGCCAATGGTAATGACAATGACCTCCTTAGATACAGTGAACCCGAGAATGACAATCATATTATGGCAGAAACGGAATCAACACCAGACAACACAGTAATCCTTCCTTCTCCGGTACAGGAAGTGCCCAACGGCCAGCTCAATGTGCAGACCGGGGTTGCAGAACCTGTCAGGGAAGAGAAAAAGGAAAGAGTTTACGACTTCGAGGGCATAGTAGCAAACACGGGAGTGCTCGAGATCATGCCCGACGGTTATGGATTCCTGCGTTCACCCGATTACAATTACCTGAGCTCGCCTGATGACATATATGTGTCACAGTCGCAGATTAAGCTCTTCGGCCTAAAGACGGGAGATACAATAAGAGGTACTATCCGTCCGCCCCGTGAAGGAGAAAAGTATTTTCCTCTGATAAAGGTTGAGGAGATAAACGGCCGTACACCGGATTTTATCCGTGACCGTGTTCCGTTTGACTACCTCACTCCCCTCTTCCCGAATGAGAAATTCACGTTGTGCAAACCGGGAGAGGGTAATCTCTCAGTGCGTATCGTTGATATGTTCTGTCCGATAGGAAAAGGCCAGCGCGGTCTTATTGTTGCGCAACCGAAAACAGGTAAGACGATCCTGCTCCAGGATATAGCCAATGCGATAGCAAAATACCATCCGGAAGTCTATCTGATGATTCTTCTCATCGATGAACGTCCTGAGGAAGTGACCGAAATGGCACGGAATGTCAATGCTGAGGTCATCGCCTCAACCTTCGACGAACCTGCCGAAAGACACGTACGCATTGCCACCATAGTTCAGGAAAAGGCCAAGAGGCTTGTCGAGTGCGGACATGACGTGGTCATTCTGCTGGACTCTATCACCAGGCTGGCAAGAGCCTTTAACACTATCGCGCCGGCATCGGGTAAGGTGCTTTCCGGCGGTGTTGACTCCAACGCACTGCACAAGCCAAAGAGGTTCTTCGGGGCAGCCCGTAATATAGAGAACGGCGGTTCACTTACCATTATCGCCACTGCTCTTACTGATACCGGTTCAAAGATGGATGATGTCATCTTCGAAGAATTCAAGGGGACAGGCAACATGGAATTGCAGCTTGACCGCAAGCTATCCAACAGAAGGATTTTCCCATCCATTGACATACCCGCATCAAGCACCAGGCGTGAAGACCTTCTGCTCGATAAAACATTCCTCAGCAAGGTATGGGTGCTTCGTAATTATCTCACTGACATGAACTCGGTAGAGGCTATGGAATTCTTACGCGACAGAATAGCGCAGACAAGATCAAACGAAGAGTTTCTTGTTTCAATGAACAGCGAATAAAATCTCAGAAAAATTTGGTAAATTTGCAGTTTATTTTTTTCAGTTCATTTTACAATTAAAAGCTTAAAATCAGATATGGCAACAAAGAAATTCATTACATGTGACGGTAACCAGGCAGCTTCGCACATAGCTTATATGTTCAGCGAGGTAGCCTGTATATATCCCATCACTCCCTCATCAACCATGGCAGAGTATGTCGATGAATGGGCAGCACATGGACTTAAGAACATGTTCGGCGAAGAGGTAAAGGTGGTTGAGATGCAAAGTGAGGCAGGTGCTGCCGGTGCAGTGCACGGCGCTTTGCAGGCCGGTGCTCTGACAACAACATACACGGCATCGCAGGGACTTCTTCTGATGATCCCCAATATGTACAAGATAGCCGGGGAACTTCTCCCGGGTGTATTCCATGTAAGCGCCCGTACTGTTGCGGCACATGCTCTTTCAATCTTCGGTGACCACGGAGACATTTATGCCACACGTCAGACCGGATTTGCATTACTCGCCAGCGGCGGTATACAGGAGATAATGGACCTTGCAGGAGTGGCACACCTCTCCGCTATTAAATCGAGGGTACCGTTCCTTCATTTCTTTGACGGTTTCCGCTCTTCCCACGAGATACAGAAAATTGAAGAGATCGACATTGAGGACATGAAGAAACTTGTTGACTGGAATGCTGTGAAGGCATTCCGTGACAAGGCTCTCAACCCTGACAGTCCTGTCATGAGAGGAACAGCACAGAACCCTGATATTTTCTTCCAGGCCAAAGAGGCGTCCAATCCTTTCTATGATCACCTCGATGACACCGTCAATGAGTATATGGAAAAGATTTCCAGTCTCACGGGCCGTGACTACAAGCCCTTTACCTATTACGGTGCACCCGATGCCGAAAACATCCTTATCGCAATGGGCTCCGTTACCGAGACGATACAGGAAACCATTGATTATCTTGCTGCAACAAATGGAGAGAAGCTGGGTCTTATCTCAGTTCATCTCTACAGGCCCTTCTCGGCAAAATACCTTTTGAATGTACTTCCAAAGACTGTCAAACGCATCACTGTTCTTGACCGCACAAAAGAACCTGGTGCAAACGGAGAACCTCTCTATCTTGATGTGAAAGAGGTATTCTATGACCTCGACAAACATCCTCTCATCATAGGCGGACGTTACGGTCTCAGTTCAAAGGACACAACCCCGGCACAGATGATATCTGTCTTCGAGAACATGAAGAAAGATAAACCCGTGAACCAGTTTACCGTAGGCATCGTAGATGACGTCACTTTCAGGTCACTGCCGCTTCTGCCAGAGGTTAACGTAAGCGATAAGGGAACATATTCAGCCAAGTTTTACGGTCTCGGCTCCGATGGTACTGTCGGTGCAAACAAGAACTCGATCAAGATCATCGGCGAGACGACTGACAAATATTGCCAGGCTTATTTCGCTTATGACTCCAAGAAATCAGGAGGCGTGACGACATCACACCTCCGTTTCGGCGACAAACCGATCCGTTCGCCTTACCTTGTCAACACGCCTGATTTTGTGGCATGCCACGTACCGGCTTATCTTGACAAGTATGACATGCTCAGAGGCCTGAAGAAGGGAGGTACTTTCCTCCTCAACTCCATCTGGGATGCAGAAGAAACGAAGACTAAACTGCCTGACCACATGAAGAAGTACATGGCAGAGAACAAGATTGAATTTTATATCATCAATGCCACAAACATCGCTGAGGAGCTGGGATTAGGTTCAAGGACCAATACCATTATGCAGAGTGCGTTCTTCAAAGTTGCTGAGGTAATTCCTTACAAACTTGCCGTTGACGAGATGAAGCACGCTGTTGTCAAAGCGTATGGCAGGAAAGGTGAGAATGTGGTAAAAATGAATAATGATGCCATTGACCTTGGCGGCAACGTGACAAAAGTTGAGATCCCGGCTGAATGGGCTTCCATAAAAGTGGTTGCTGAAAAGATTGACCCGATGAGGCCTGTATTCATCCGCGAGGTTGCAGATGTAATCAACGGTATGCGTGGTGACGATCTTCCGGTAAGCGCCTTCATCGGTCGTGAGGACGGTACATTTCCTGCAGGCACCGCCGCTTATGAGAAGCGCGGCATAGCCGTTAACATTCCTGAGTGGCAGATGGATAAGTGCATCCAGTGCAACCAGTGTGCTTTCGTTTGTCCTCACGCTGTCATACGTCCGTTCCTCCTTACGGATGAGGAACTGGCTGCAGCCCCTGCAGGAACAACAGCTAAACAGGGTATAGGAAACACCAAGAGCCACAAGTTCAGGATCCAGGTCAGCGTTTACGACTGCACCGGTTGCGGAAACTGCGCCGATGTATGTCCATCAAAAGAAAAGGCTCTCATAATGAAACCGTTTGAGACACAGCTGGGCCAGGCTGATATCTGGACCTACATGCATGAAAAAGTGGGTTATAAGGAAAATGTCGTTGACAAGTATACCAACGTCAAGAACTCACAGTTCGCACAACCTTTGTTCGAGTTCTCCGGGGCATGCGCAGGGTGCGGCGAGACACCTTATATCAAGGCTATCACACAGCTCTTCGGCGACCGTATGATTATTTCAAATGCTACCGGATGCTCTTCCATCTACGGCGGATCAGCTCCGTCAATGCCCTATACCGTTAACAAAAACGGCAACGGTCCGGCATGGGCCAACTCGCTCTTCGAAGATAATGCCGAATACGGATTCGGACTGGCACTGGGCTCATCCAGGATCAGGGAACGCATTGAACGTCTCATGAAGGCCAGCCTCACCAACGGCCTCGCACCTGAAACAGCCGCAGCGTTTAATGAATGGCTGACAGGGAAGGACAATGCAAAGACCAGCAGGGCTGTCTCCGAAAAGGTGATTGCCGCCTGTGAGAAAGACAATGCCCCTGTTTGCAGGGAGATCCTTGACCTGAAACAGTACCTGGTCAAGAAATCATACTGGGTCTTCGGCGGTGACGGATGGGCTTATGACATCGGTTACGGCGGACTTGATCACGTGCTTGCTTCCGGTGATAATATAAATGTCCTTGTGCTCGATACCGAGGTCTATTCCAATACCGGCGGCCAGGCATCAAAATCGACACCTGCAGGCGCTGTTGCAAAATTCGCAGCCTCAGGAAAGAAGATACGCAAGAAAGACCTTGGTCAGATGGCCATGACGTACGGTTACGTCTATGTTGCACAGGTCGCCATGGGTTCAAGCCAGAATCAGTATTTCAAGACTATACGTGAAGCCGAGGAGTACCCCGGACCATCACTCGTCATCGCATACTCACCCTGCATCAACCACGGCCTCCGTGACGGCATGGGCAAGACGCAGGCACAGGCAGGCGATGCCGTGACAGCAGGATACTGGCACCTCTTCAGGTATGACCCGCGTCTCGAGGAGGCAGGCAAGAACCCCTTCCAGCTCGATTCCAAGGAACCCGACTGGAGCAAGTTCCAGGACTTCCTGAAGTCGGAGGTGCGTTATACCTCCCTGATTAAAGACTTCCCCGGCGAAGCTGAGGTACTCTTTAAAAAGGCTGAGGAAAACGCCAGGTGGAGATACAATAACTACAAGCGGCTCTCGGAAATGCAGTTTGCCGCTGATGTCAAACCAGCAGAAGTAAAGGAAGAATAAAACTGTCTGGAAAATAAAATGGGGAGCCGGGCTGACCGGCTCTCTTTTTTTTATCTGCCGGAATTGGTAAATTTGCGCCCGCTCTGAGAACAAAGGAGCACGAAACATTGAGCAGGGTACTGGCGATAGACTATGGCAGAAAACGTTGCGGACTGGCAGTGACAGATCCGCAAAGGATCATCGCCTCTCCCCTGACCACAGTACCCACCGGCCAGCTGGAGGCATTCCTGAAGGATTATATCACCCGTGAAAATGTTACAGAAATAGTTATAGGATACCCTGTCACCGTGAACAATTTGCCCAGTGAAAGCGTAAAGTATATTGACCCGTTCATCGAACGGTTCAGGAAGCTCTTCCCTGGAATAGACCTGCACCGCGCTGATGAGCGGTTCACATCTCAGATGGCCATGAGAACGATGATAGACGGAGGCGTGAAGAAAAGCGGCAGAAGAGACAAAGCGATGATTGACCGCATCAGCGCTTCAATTATCCTGCAGTCGTGGCTTAGCAGGGAAGAATTGAAAAAAAAAGATAAAAGAGTACAATGACATATCCCATTTATGTATACGGACATCCGGTCCTGCGAAGGATTGCAGAGGAGATAGACCGGGACTATCCCGGTCTGAACACATTCATTGCCGACTTGTTCGAGACAATGTACAACTCTGACGGGCTTGGCCTTGCCGCTCCCCAGGTGGGTAAATCGCTCAGGCTGTTTGTCATCGACGGCGAGCCGCTTGCAAAGGAGCATCCTGAGATGAAGGGCTTCCATGCAGCATTCATCAACCCGCAGGTGGTGGAGCGCAAAGGCGAAAAAGTACCAATGAGCGAGGGATGCCTCAGCCTCCCCGGGTTACACGAGGAGGTCCTCCGCGAGTTTGAGATACACATTCAGTATTACGATACGGAGTGGAACTTCCACGATGAAGTTTTCGAGGGATATAAAGCCCGGGTCATCCTTCATGAATATGATCATCTTGACGGGATTCTGTTTCCGGACAGGCTCAGTCCCTTGCGTCGCAGGCTCATCAAAGGAAAGCTGAATGACATCAGCAAGGGCAAGTTCGAAGCTGATTACCGGACAGTTCTGCCTCCCGGCAGGTAACCGCGGCTGTTGACTTCTTTCAAAAACTTTACTATCTTTAGTGAGTCTTATGCTGTGACCCGTGCATTTCAGGGAAATACCGTTCCTGAGAATCTATGCACCATTCTGTGCAGGTGTGATCGTGGCAGAGGCTGCGCCGTCCGCCGCGACCGCTGCCTGGACCATGGCAGGTACTGCTTTGCTTTTTATAACCCTGAGATTGATCCGGAAAAACTATCACCCTGACACTCTTTTCGGGACAGCCATTGTAATCTTCTTCCTCGCAGCCGGTTACCTTATGCATATCACCGCAAGGGAACGTCTCAGCACACTTAGTGAGAAAAGGCAATTGCTCACGGTGAGGATCTCGGGGTATCCTGAGAAAAAGAGTGCCAGCTGTTCATTCAGGGCAAAGATCGTCAATGCATCCGGGGATGAGCTGCAGTACTCTCCTCACGGTTCCCTTATGCTTTACTTCATTTCTGACACCCTTCCTTCCCGATGGCAGCCCGGCGACAGGCTGAGGGTACGCATAGCACCTAAACCTGTTGAGAATAATGGCAATCCGTGCGAGTTCAATTACCGCCGTTACCTCGAGGGGCAGGGTGTCAGGTACCTTGGCTTTTTCAGGGCAGGTGATATCATTGATTATCAACCGGCCGGTCGTCTCTCCCTAAGGGAAAGATCGCTTGTTGCGGCACACAGCATGATCCGGGCTTTGGCGAAGGCGGGACTGGAGGGTGAGGAGCTGGGGCTGGTGACAGCACTTACAATTGGCGACAAAGATCTTATTGATAAAGAGCAGCTTACAACATTCTCCCGGTCTGGGGCTATGCACATAATGGCTGTTTCCGGTCTGCATGTGGGTATGATCAGCCTTGGCCTCTCATTCATGCTCTTTTTCCTGCGCGGAAAACTAAAGGTCATGAAGTCCGTCATCATTATCACGGCACTGTGGGGCTTTGCCTTTATTACCGGCATGTCACCGTCGGTCCTGAGGGCCACCATTATGTTCACTTTTCTGCAGGCAGGCTCGCTCATTCACCGTCCCGCTCCGGGCATGAACAGTCTGCTGGCCTCCGCATTTATCCTTACTGCAGCCAGGCCTGCCGTGATCTTTGAAGCAGGGTTTCAGCTCTCCTATCTCGCCGTTGCTTTTATCATCATGTTCTATTACCCTCTCTACAAGACCATCAGGTTCAGAAACAAGGTCGCCGATTATTTCTGGCAGATGACAGCGGTCTCGGTGGTGGCACAGGCAGGAACACTGGCTCTTGCCGTGAGGCTGTTCAATATTTTCCCGCTGTTCTTCCTTGTGACAAACATTGTCGTTATCCCGATCTCATTTGCCGTCCTGGCCCTTGCTTTTCTTCTCATCCTGTTCTCTGCAGTAACCCCCGTGGCAGCTTTTTTCGCCATGCTGCTGGGCAAGCTCTCCGGTTTTACACTTGGTTTTACTGGTATGATCAGCTCCTTCGATCACGGCGTGATCGAGAACATCGGGCTGACGACCGCAGGAGCTGTACTGCTGACAATCGCTATTGTGCTTCTGTTCGCCTCCCTGCTCCGAATATGGAAGATTACGCTGAGACCCTTCCTGGCAGCTGCCTCGCTCCTCCTTTTATGCGGTACCCTGAAAAACCTGAAAGAGAGCAGGCAGGAGAGAGTGATCGTCTACAATATAAAGGGCAAAGAGCTCCGTGCAGTGCAGGATGGACGGGTGCTTATGGTAGCGCCCGCTGACGGACATGTTCCTGCTGAGGTAAAGAAGCATGCAGCCACGCGTGGTTTAAAGATTAAGGTCATAAAATCCCGGTGAATGTTCTTTTATATAACTTTGCCGTGATTTTACCAATGCGCAAATGAGAATAGTAATCGCAGGGGCGGGTGAAGTGGGAACACACCTCGCTAAGATGCTCTCGCACGGTGAGCATGAGATAGTACTCATCGATACTGAAGGGGAAAGGCTGAAGCCCATCGATGCCTCAATCGATGTACTTACTTATGAAGGATCCGCCACTTCTCTTGATCTGCTCAGGGAAGCGCTGAAAAAGAACACCGACCTTTTTATTGCCGTTGCCCACTATGAAGACACCAATATAACTGCTGCCGTACTTGCGAAGAAGCTTGGCGCGAAGAAGGTGATAGCCCGTATAGATAACATGGAATACCTTGAGCATGACAACAAGGAATTCTTCAGGGATATGGGTATAGACCACCTGATCTATCCCGAGCTCATCGCCGCCAGGGAAGTGATCAGCCTCCTTAAAACAACAGGCACTACAGAGTTCATGGATTTTGCAGGAGGGAAACTCTCCCTTTATGTTCAGAAACTGGAAAAGGGAGCTCCTGTTCTCAACCGCAGCCTCGAGGAGGTGGCGACAACGCTGGGATCAATACAGTACCGGGCAGTAGCTATCAAGAGGAATGAACGTACCATCATCCCGCGCGGTAAGGAGGAGTTCAAAGAGGGTGATCTGGCATATGTTGTCTCTACCCGCGACGGGCTCAACGATATGATGAAATTTTCGGGGAAGCGGAATGTTGAGGCACGCAGTATAATGATACTGGGCGGGAGCCGCATTGGCAGACACGTGGCGCTTAACCTGCAGCATGACTGCCAGGTGAAGCTGATAGACATTGATCATGATAAATGCCAGATGCTTGCTGAGACCCTGGAGGAAACACTTATTATAAATGGTGACGGAAGGAACGGCGACCTGCTTGCCGAGGAAGGCCTCACGCATATGGATGCTTTTGTAGCAGTCACAGGTAATTCGGAGACCAATATACTTTCATGCCTCCTTGCAAAGAAGATAGGTGTGATGAAGACCATCGCCGAGGTGGAGAACATGGAGTACATCAACCTGGCTGAAAACTCCGGGATAGATACCATCATCAACAAGAAGATCGCAACGGCCAGCCGTATCTTCCGGCACACGATGAACCCCAATGTCACGCAGGTAAAGATGATGACGGGTACCGATGCCGAGATGATAGAGTTTTTTGTGTCTGAGAGTGCGCGTATCACTGAAGGGCCTTTGAGGCTGATTGACTTTCCCAAGGATGCCATCGTCGGCGGAGGAATACGTGATGACAAGCCTTTCATAGCAACAGGTGACACTCATATTCAGTATCGCGATAAGGTTGTGGTGTTCGCCCTGCCTTCGGCGTTTGACAAGCTGAACAGGTTTTTTACAAGCGACAGAAAATAAGGTTTGAAATTTGCGATTCTCAATTCTCGATATGCGATTTATAAATCACCAATTCGAAAATCGCAAATCGCAAATTTAGAACTCCAGTATTCCCTTCCCCTGCCTGAGAACGATTGGTTCGGTGCCGGTGCAGTCAACGACGGTTGAAGGCTCATCTCCCCCCATCCCGCCGTCAATGACAAGATCAGCAAAATCATAGTACTTCTCATGAATGAGTTCAGGATCAGTGATATATTCCGTGATCTCATCATTATCATGTATCGAAGTGGTCATGAGAGGCCTTCCCAGATCGCGCACGAGCTCAAGTGTTATATTATTGTCAGGAATACGAATTCCCAGCGTTTTCTTCCTGTGCTTGAACAGGGCAGGTATCTGGTTGTTTGCATGAACGATAAAAGTAAAAGGTCCCGGCAGGTTACGCTTCAGCAGCTTGAACAGGTTATTATCGTGAATGACAGTATATTCCGAAAGCTGACTCATGGATGAAAAGATCATTGACATGTCAGGATTGCCGGGGTTCAGTCCCTTGAAGCGCGCAATCTTCTCTATTGCCTTGTTCGACTTGATATCGCAGCCCATTGCATAGATGGTATCAGTAGGATAAATGACAATGCCGCCCTCCTCAAGCACCCATGTTACCTTGCGGATGTGATCGGGATTTGGATTTTCGGGATAGAGCTTAATTATCATTTTTGAAAGTAAACGACGGCAAAGATAGGAAGTAATATTCAGCAGGGATAAAAAAAAGAGGGTAAGCTACTCACATCGCACCGCTACAACCTTCTACCCTTGCTGCCTTCCGACCCTGGGGGAGTTCAAAGGGAGCTGGTCGTATGAGACTTACCCCGCACAAAAATACAAATTTTTCCGTCGCGCTCCAAATATTAGTTCTTACCTTCTGTGCTGCGCACATTTCCGTAAATACACTATATTTGTTTTCATAACCAAAAACTCCCATAAAATGGAAGAAAAAAGATCAATCTGGAATGAGACCCTGAACTACGGTATTATATTAGGACTCGTCTCTGTCGGCTTCTCAGTGCTAACGTATATGTTTGATCTCACCTTTAAGCCATGGATCATGGTGCCGAGCCTGGTCATCAGTCTTGGAGTTCTTTATTTTTTGCTTCGTGCATACCGTGATCATTACAATAACGGGTACATTACTTTCGGCAAATCCGTGGGCGCAGGTGTGATAATCAATCTTTACGCTGGTATTATCACTGCAATATATATTTATGTCCTGTATAAATTTATTGATCCGGGACTCGTCGAGAAATCACTGGCTTTCGCGCAGGAAAAGATGATTGCAAAAGGAATGCCCGAAGAAGCACTTGATGGAGCCACTGCCATGCAGGCCAAGATGATGAAACCATGGATACAGGCAGTCTCGTCGGTCTTTTATAGCGTCTTTTTTGGGTTGCTGGTATCCCTGATTGTCTCGCTGTTTATAATGAAAAAGGGCAATCCTCTGCTTGACGAAGCTGAGGAAGAGCCAAAACAGTAATGGATCTCTCTGTTGTAGTCCCGGCTTATAACGAAGCTGAATCCCTCCCCGAGCTGGCGGAGTGGATTGCTAAGGTATGTACCTCATCGTCTATTGATTACGAGTTGATTGTTATCGATGACGGCAGCACCGACGACACATGGGAGGTGCTGAGGCTTCTTACTGCCATGAACAGCAAGGTCAAAGCCATAAGGTTCCGCCGAAACTACGGCAAGGCTGCAGCGCTGCAGACAGGCTTTGAAACATCGACCGGCGACGTGGTTATAACAATGGATGCCGATCTGCAGGATAGTCCTGATGAGATACCCGGCCTGGTTAAGATGATCAGGGAGGATGGCTATAATATAGTATCGGGATGGAAGAAAAAGAGGTATGATCCTTTTATAAAAAGAAACACCTCCAGGCTTTACAACTTCACTGCGCGGAAATTCTCAGGCATCAAACTGCACGACTTCAATTGCGGCCTCAAAGCCTATGACGGGGAAGTGGTAAGGAGCATAGAGGTCTACGGAGAGATGCACAGGTACATACCCCTGCTGGCCAAGGAAGCGGGTTTCAGAAATATCGGCGAGAAAATTGTACAGCACAGGCCACGCAAATACGGTATCACTAAATACGGTCTCGACAGGTTCGTGAAGGGCTATCTTGACATGCTGACCATCAGCTTCATTACCCGCTTCGGCAAGAGTCCCATGCATCTGTTCGGGACACTGGGCTCGCTGATGTTCCTGACAGGATTTGTCATGGCAGCATACCTGGGGATACGCAAGCTGGTGTTTGTACATCAGGGACTAAGAGTGCCGCTTGTAACAGACAGTCCGTATTTCTATATCGCACTGTCAGTAATGATAATCGGGTCTTTTCTTTTTCTTACGGGGTTTCTTGCAGAGCTGGTCAACAGGCGGTCACCTGACCGGAACCAGTACCTGATAAGAGAAAAACTTAATGTCTGAATAAATAGTCTGTGGGGCAGATGGTCGTGCAATCCTCAAAATTCTTAATTCTTAATTAATCTCTCCCGCGCCGCTGCGTCATCCTCACCAGTCCACGCAGCGCTTCGGTGAGCTTGTCCCAGGTATAAAGCTTTTTCTGCTCCTCTATCCCCGGCAGGAACCTCTCCTCATCCCCACTGAAGAATTCTGTTATCGCGTTTGCTATTGCTCCCGGTTCCGGCTGTACCACATATCCGCATTTGCCTTCAGGGACTATCTCGGCCAGGCCTCCCACATCGGTGACAACCATGGGTCTGTTGAAGTAATAAGCCACCTGCGTCACACCGCTCTGAGTGGCAGAGCGGTATGGCTGAACCACCAGTGATGCAGCGGAGAAATAATACCTGACATCCTCATTACTGATAAAGTGAGTGTGAAGTAAAACTCTCTGACCGATACCGAGTGTACGGATAAGATCAAAGTAAGGCTTTTCATCCTCGTAAAACTCACCGGCAACAATCAGTTTAACTCCCAGGCTTTGTACAGCTGGCTCAGCCATGGCCTTCAGGAGAAGGTCAAGACCTTTGTATTCTCTTATAAAGCCGAAGAAGAGGATGAATTTGTCAGCAGGACACAGTTTCAGCCGTATGATCGCCTCGGCACGAGGTACCGGGGCGCTGTAGGTGTCGAAGAGCGGGTGCGGTGAGACAACGCATGGCATCTTTTTGTTGAGCTGCCGGAGGTCATTCTCGACAGCTCGCGTCATCACCAGGGCCCCATGAATGCTGTTTATGAAAAACCGGGTAAGCGCCTTATCTCCTATTCTCTTTTCATGAGGAACAATATTATCGAAAATCGTAATGACCCTCGTATGCCTGTTGCTTCTGACGATTCGTGCTATGATGCCCAGCGCCGGCGCCAGAAAAGGCAGCCAGTAACGCAGTATGATCATATCAGGTCTCGTGCGTCTGAGCCGCAAGCCGATGTTAAACCAGTTTATCGGGTTCACCGAGTTGATAGCGCGGGTAATGGTCACACCCTCAGGAGCGTACCCTTCGTCAAACTGTGTCGTGCCCGGAAACAGAAAAAAGGGATACTGCAGCTTGAAAGTATAGATGGCAGCAGCATCACCTTCACGAAGGAATTGCTGTGCCAGCCTTTCATTATATGCTGCAATGCCTCCCCTGTAAGGGTGGGCTGGACCGCAGATGACAATGCGCATCATAGGGTTGGCTCATGAGGTGTTGCCCAGTCACTCAGGTAGTGATACTGCGGCTCCAGCCTGCCCCCGGCAGTGATGGTGGCACGCTGAATCATCGACGACTGGTTGCCGTGGAACAGATCTGGCAGGACATGTTCAATCAGCTGTCTGCCGAAGTCGCTTGAGGCATCCCGCGGCAGCTCACCGGGGAGGTTGTCTATTGACATCACCGCGATGTTCTCGGGATGGTTGAAAGGCTCTTCCTCACAGTGCTTCGTTTTGTTATAGCTGTAAAAGGGATCCGCAATGCTGGTTGCCCTCAGGGTAGTGGGAATGGGCCCGCCTATGTCACAGCTTATATCTGCTATCACGGATATACGGAAATCGGGCTTCTCAACTTCTTCACGGGTGAAGAAAACTGGCGATTTCGGATCCCAGAAGTGGGCTGCGATCAGAACATCAGTCACCTTCGTATATTTCTTGAAATCTGAAACGTAGTCCTCGGGATGATAGACAAAGTTGTTAAAGTCGAAAGGCCGGCCGTCAAGGTGCTTTACATAATTCTGTGGTCCTATCTGACATACCACCGGTACTTCATATTCCTTCGTCAGGAAATCCTCAGGAGACACCTTAAGCAGGTTATTGCATACTGACAGTGTCTCCATGGCTCCGGAAGCTACCCTGCCTTCGCCCGTAACAAGGATCTTCAGTCCCGGCTTGAGTTGAATAAGACGCAATCCTGCCCACATCTCATCGAGATCGCGGCACTGGAAGGCAGGCTTGAGTTTGAACCTGTTGGTCTTTATTCCCCTTGCTCTCAGGGCGTTATAAGCTCCAACGATGCCGGCCCACCGCCCGAACGCCACCACCCTCTGTCCCTTGTCGGTGGTCAGGTATTCATAATCTACCAGTCTGACCTTTTGTCTGAGTATTTCGCGGAGCATTTCCAGGTTATGCGATTGCTTTTTGGCTACATGCGCAAAGAATAGATAGGTCTTGCCGGGTACGAATACTCTCTTGTCGACCTCCTTGACGCCCATGAGGATATCGCAATGGCTCAGATCTTCATGAATTGGTATCTTGAGATATTTATACTCATCATCGGTATAGCACCTTATGTCGGAAGGCTGCACCCAGAACTCCACGAAGGGGTATTTATCTCTCAGTTCTACTATCTGTGCCGGGGTAAGGGGTACCCTCCTGTCAGGCGGGATCTTTGTCTCGCGGACGATACCGACCTTCACTTTCTTGTCCATATCAGCTTGTTTGAGTACTGCTGTGAAGATAATAATTCGGCCTGATTTTTGTGATGACTTTTATCACTACTGCGCTATTATGTGTAACTTAGCGGCGTAGTACATACAAAATGGGGCTGACCTGGTTTTGACAGCAAGCCGCGGTGGTATGTAAGCATGCAGAGTAGGGTGACGCATCTCTATAACTTGTGTCTCACAACAATAACTGGCGAGAATAACTACGCTCTTGCTGCGTAACCGAACCAAGTAGGTTATGCTTAATCCTGGCACAAGGTGCCGGGACGAGACGCTTCCCGGGCGGTGACGCCCTGTACCAACCCGATAAGGAGGCGCACGCAATTCAGGGATAGCCTGATGGTCTCTCCGGCCTGACGGTGAAAATAAAGGAGATAAGGAGTGGTTCGGCTGTCTGCCACCTGGTCACTTCCGACAATCAAGGCAGGATAAGCATGTAGAAAGCGTATGGTCGCCTTGCCTGGACGCGGGTTCGACTCCCGCCAGCTCCACAAAGGACTCTAACCCAAGCAGTTAGGGTCTTTTTGTTGCCCTCTCGCAGCGCAGGTTTTTAAGGCGTTTCCGCTACTCAATGCAACGCAAGCGTGCATATACTGAGCAAACGCAATAAAGTACCTGCGCAACACGCTAATATTCAACACTTACACTGGTCGCAATATTTTTGCAACCGCCCCCCGAAAAGCCTGAAAATCGGTAAATAAAATTCACCAATTGTTACACCTATTTTATTTACCACCCATTTTGGTGTAAGAATTGGTGAATTTGATGTTCGCAAAACCGCATGGAATCTTGTTTATCGACTTTGTTAAATTTTAAACATTTTTACCATGGAAAACAACATCAAAATCACGTTCTGGCTCAATAGAGTCAAGAAGAATTCAAAAAATCTTGTACCTGTTTACATGCGGGTTACACAGAACTACGACTTTTTCAACAAAGCCACAGGTGTACAAATACCTGCAGGTGATTGGGACAAGAAAGCAATGAGAATCAGGGGCGTAGCACCTGAAGTTGATACAGCCAATGCTACTCTTGACTCACTTAAGGTAAAAATACTTCAAATAGTTAATCAACTAAATTTGAGTGGTAAGCCTTATAACATTCACACAATCCAGAAAACACTTGAAGGTAATGGAATTATCCAACTCACCATTTTGAAGGTATATGAAGAACAATTAACGGAAATGAAGAAACTAAAGGGAAAGGACTTCGCCCCTGCCACCATCATCAAATACAAAAACACCCAACTCAGGCTAAAGCAGTACATAAGATATAAGTATCACCGAAGCGATATCTACCTGTATGAATTAAACTACCAATTCATGAGCGGATTTGAGGCATACCTGAAACAAAAGTTCAATAATTCGACTACCACCTGCTATAAACATTACCAGAGGTTCACTCGTGTAATACATAATGCCATGCACAAAGGATATATCGATAAGTACCCGTTTGAAAATTACAAAATTAAATTGCCACGTATCAAAATACTCTACCTCACGCAGGATGAAATAGACCATATTGACCGTACCAATTTCAAAGTAGAGAGGTTGAACATTATCCGTGATATCTTCATCTTCTCGATATACACTGGATTGGCTTATGCTGAAGTGGAGTCACTCTCGCCTGAAAATATATCCAAAGGAATGGATGGTGAGTTATGGCTGAACATCCATCGGAAAAAGACCAGGAAAGATTACCATGTCCCTCTGCTACCAATAGCACTGGAAATACTTGACAAATATAAAGACCACCCACTATGCATAAAAAAAGGGAAATGTCTGGCAGTGCCGTCAAATGTCAAATACAACGCCTACCTCAAGGAGATTGGTGACATCGCTGGAATACCCAAGAATAAGCCTCTTGTGACGCATTTGGCACGAAAGCCCTTTTCAACTACAATTGCATTGACAAACGGGATGAACATTGGGGTATTGTCAAAAATACTTGGGCATAATTCAATAAAAGTGACTTTGGATTCATACGGAACGATAATAGATGAATTAATGCTACGCAACGTGAAGGAATTGAAAGATAAATTGTCATCAATGAAACAGCAGGAAAATGATGCAGACAAAAACAAAATGTCCAATGCACATCAAGATTTGTTATTAAGAATGAAAGGTTTAGGTAATAATTAATCAGGTTTTAATTGGCAGTATTAAAGTTGGTGAAATGAATTGTAGTTGACTATAGATATCAACTTTTAACCTTCAGTGATACCAATTTAATACTGCCATATTTTAGAAATGTCATGTCGGACAAACACATTCACACTCGTGACATACAGGACATTCATCTCTGTCGCAACTGATAATGGTTAATGATAACATTAATGCCAATAACAAAACAAATTTCTTTTTCATATTAATTCCTTTTAAATGAATTTGAAATAATTAAAGAAAACTCGGATGTACGAACCGTCCTCTGTATAAATAGACCCTGACTATTCAGGGGGTTGCCATATGGATTTGGAAATTCCTAATATAGTACAAAGGCATAAAATTCTGGAAAGATTTTGCTTTAACGCTGGATTATTGTCTTTGCCAATTTCAATTGACAGATTATCTTCTTCGTGATAGTCTTCAGCCACATGAATAGCAGAGTCAACTAAGAACTCAATATTAATAGATGGATGTAAATTCCCTATATTCATTGCAGCATGACTCAATAGTAGAACAGAAATAAATACAAAAGTCAATATGATTGTCCTTTTCACCATTCAACACTCAATTTCAACCAAGAATTATTTTTTCAAAATCATGAATTGGTTTTAATGATATTTCCGTACTTGTTTCTCCATTGCCTGCATAATCAAAGGGATTATCAAGGTCTTTTATTAAAAGAAACATATATGATATTAAGAAAGTTATAAGCAAAGTAAGAAAGAGCGAAGCATAATATGGTTCAATTTTAATAATAAGAAGACCAAATACAGTAAGGAATCCCATTGCTTCAACAATTGCATATGCAGAACCAACAAACTCAGTATCTCTTATAGTATCGATTCTCATAATCATTCTGCGGATATTATTTTGCTCATTCTTCATTTTAATAATGTAATTCGCCTGTATACCTTCTTTTTCCAGTGCAATAAAATAATCATTCATTGAACTGAGTTTGTCCAAGAGAACTTTAATTTTCGCCTTTTTATAGAACCAATCCTTCAGAGAACTGATAAAATCCCTTTGAAATAAAATAAATTCGTTGGCTGCTACTGAGTCTTTCCCTTTATGAATAGTCAAAGTATCATCATAAAGATTTCGTAACACTGCGGCAAGTTCGGTTGGTAACTTTTCGCTCTCCTTATAATCAGTAAGGACACCTGAGATTAAAAATCCAATAAGGAAAATTGTGCCCGCTACTAAACTTGAAAACAGTGCATTTAACTCCATCACTTCAAAACCAAGTTTATGTGTGCCAAACTTTAATGCGGTCACAAAAATAATTAATGGCAATATTTTTAATGCTATTGACCATTTTTGTATTATTCTTTTGATAGATTTCATATTTGAACTTATTATTCAGCAAAACGTTTAATAATTATTACCGATTCCCACTACTTGACCACCTTATTGCCAAAGTCTTCCAACTTTTTAGGGAAATCTATTGATGTTATTGTTATTACATGTAATTAAAGTGTTGCTACCATTACTACTATAATTAATTTTATTACAACTGCAACAATAAGCAATACCTTGACTTTGGGATTGTTTTGCCATTTTTTTAAATATTGATACTTCATTAAATAAAAATTATGATTGTTAATGTCTGGAAATAACCATCTTGCATATGCTGATGGTCATGTTCTTGTTAATTATATTTATTATGAAATAACATTTGCTTGCTTATCTCCTTCCGATTGAAGGTGACTACTATCCTGAGGTTCAGCATGAATGTATATTTCACTTCTGGGGATTGCTTCACTTAAATCTTTTTCAATTCTATCGCATAATGCATGCGCATCTGTGAGATTTGAGGCTGGACTTAGGTGAATGTTAAATTTTATAAATGTATCCGCTCCCGCAGTTCTGATTTTGAGACTATGAAATTGCATTACTTCATAATAGGTCTCCAATATTTTTTCTACTCTGTTAATTGTTTCCTGTGGTGCTTTGTCAAGAAGAACCTCTGTTGCTCTTTTTCCAAGTTTATATGAAATAAACAATACAATTAAGGCAACAAATAAAGCGGCTACCGAATCAGCAAAGAAAAAACCAAAATTAGCACAGATAAGACCCAGGAGAACAACAGCCGAACTCCAGATATCTGTCGAAAAATGAAGCGCATCCGCTTCAAGAGCCTGACTGTTGTACTTCTTTGCTACTTTAGATAGTGCCCGTGAGCGTGTTATATCAATTAAAATTGAACTAATTACAACTATATAACTCCAAACAGTTACTTCTATATGGGTTTTACCAGAGGCAAGTCTTCCAACGGCTTCGTAAATAATCCATATACAGGTAATAACCAATAAAATGGTCTCGATAAATGCAGAGAAGTTCTCGATTTTACCATGTCCGAAATTATGTTCTCTGTCTGCTGGTTTATCAGAAACCCTGACTGAAAAGAATGTAATTACTGCTGCAACCAAATCGAGTCCCGAATGTAATGCTTCGGAAAGTATTCCCAAACTGCCAGTCAGAATACCAATGACTAATTTAAAACCTGTCAAAAAAATTGCAGCAAATACCGATATGAGAGCAACCCTTTTCTTCTCCTTTATCATAAGAAAAAAATTAAACAATTAAACCTAAAATAAACAATGAGTAGTGGTTAGGAAATTTTTGGCGGTTGCCAGATTTTTGAAAAATAATTGTCTGTGAAAAGAAGATTATTACCTAGCAAGGAGTCTTTGGAAACTGCAGGTCTATATTGGTTTGAATGTGAATCATTGCAGAATACTTCATCACCAAATGTATGAATATTTGAATGTCCAGAGTGCTTTGAAAAATCAGGACACTCACAATGCAGAAAAATATTGTTTTGTGAAATAACATTAAACGAAACAAAATCAGCCATTAACAATATAAATGTAACTGCTAATGCAGGAAAAATTATTGATTTTGTCATTTTGCCCATGTCTGCAAAGATAGCATAATTTTAAAACTAGTTCATGGATTAACGTACATCTGAGAAACTGAGAAAGGTAACATCTTAGCACTCAAATCAAAGGTGTTCGATTATTGATTTGGCATGGTAAAATATATTAAAGGGATGTCTGTGGAGCGAATTTTATTACCTGTTTTTTTAAGGGGTCGGGGGACGGTTGCAAAAGTATTGCGACTAGTGTAAGTGTTGAAATCGAGCGTGTTGCGCAGGTGCGTTATTGCGTTTGCTCAGTATATGCACGCTTGCGTTACATTAAGTAGCGGAAACGCTCAGAATACCTGCGCTGCGTTGGGGTAACAAAAAGACCCTAACTGGTTGTTTTGTATTTGCAGAACTGAAGCTAAGGGAGGGCCGGGCGAAGCGAGGCACCCCCTCCAGCTCCCTGTGAACTCTAAACCATATTTTTTGTTATTAAGGATTACATGTGCATCAAATGACAATAGATGAAAAGAATTGCTGTTACCGGAACATTGTTGTTTGCCATTTTCTTAACCGGTTTTGGCACAATTTCCAAATCCCTGAAGCAGTTCGTTGGTGACAGGTCAGAAAGTATCAGCTATGAGATTAACAATGAAAATCTCCTGTGCGGCCAGATGCTTCAGTCGTTTTATGTGAACAGATTTTATGATCCTGCATGGGTCAATCAGATTGCCCCGGGAAACAATGCCTTTGATCTGCTTGATTATATCAGGAATGTGGACCGGCAGGGACTCCAACCCGAGGACTATCACCTGCAAATGATCGAGGATTACCTTGATAAAATATACTCCTCCATACCAGTGGATGAGAATGATCTCATGTTACTGGATGTATTGCTCACCGATGCTTTCATGTTGCTGGGATCACATCTGTATTATGGCAAAGTGGATCCGGAAAAGGCGGGGGTCAATTGGGAATTACAGCGTAAGGATCCGGATTTACGGCTGGATCTGCTGCTTGAAGAGGCACTGACCGAAAATGAAGTAGTCCAAAGACTTAATATGCTGGCACCTGCACACCGTTCCTATTGGATGATGAAAAAGGAGCTTGGGTTTTTCCGTGATCTGAGTGAGCAACCGTGGCCGGCAATTCTTTCAGAAAGAGTAATTAAGCCGGGAGATTCGAGTCAGGTTATACCGAAGATCAGGGAAAGGCTAAATAAGCTGAGATATACATTATATGACAGTATTTCAATGATATATGATGTGGACTTGGAAAAGCAGGTCAAGATGTTTCAGAATGACTGGGGTTTAAACACCGACGGGGTGATCGGGAAAGGAACCCTTGAATGCCTGAATTACACGCCCTCCCGGCTTATTGATCAATTGAAGGTGAATATGGAAAGGTTCAGGTGGCTCCCGTCTCCGGCAGTCGAAAAACATATTGTCGTAAATATTGCCAATTACAGGCTCGACCTGATTGCCGGAACAGATACCCTTGTTTCAATGAAGGCAGTTGTAGGCAAGGAAGCACGCAAGACACCCGTTTTCAATGGGAGAATGACTTACCTGGTATTTAACCCCACCTGGACAGTTCCCAATACGATATTGCAGGAGGATGTGATCCCCGAACTGATGAAGGGTCCCGGATACCTCACTAAAAAGAACTTGAAGCTGATCAGGAATGACGGATCAGAATTAGCTTACAATGATGTCGACTGGTCGACAATTTCAGAAAGAAGATTTCCCTATACGGTCCGACAGGATCCGGGGCCTGGAAATGCGCTGGGCAAGATCAAGTTCATGTTTCCGAACGCTTACGATGTATATATACACGATACCCCGTCAAAAAGTTTTTTTGCCCGTGACGCAAGAGCTTTCAGTTCCGGCTGTATCAGAGTGGAAGACCCGTTTGATCTGGCTGTGTCACTGTTGTCTGATGCACCCGAATGGTCCCCTGACAATATTCGTAATGCTATGGAACAGACTAAGCAACAGACGGTATTTCTGAAAACACCGGTTGATGTGGAGGTGATTTACCTTACAGCCTGGATTGACGGAAATAACCACGTTCAGTTCCGGAACGATGTCTATCAGAATGATGGAAAAGTGCTGGAAGCCTTAAATCAAAAACCTGAGGAAGTCGGAATTAAAACTATATGAAAAATCTTGTCTTGAATGCTATTTCATGTTACTAAGGTAATGGTTAATAATTTCTTTTAATTCCATAGCAAACAATTACATATTGTTATTTGTTACTTGCTTAAGATTGAGGAATAATATTATTCAGTGACTCATATTTTGATTTTTAGAGATGTGTCTTTTAGTTCTAATCTTAAGAGTATGAAAAAGCTGGTTTTAATTGCACTGTTAATCCTCCCCGGTATTTTTGCTCAGGCACAAATCGGAGGGGTGCTCGGCAAAGCGAGGAATAAGATTGAAAGAGAGGCCGCTACAAAGATTGATTCTGAGATAAGGAACAAATCCGCGGATAAAAATGCAGGGACAAGTGAAGATAAAAATGACGCAGGGCAGGAACCTGGTGCTGGTCAGTCTGCTCAATCATCAGTAACTGCAGATCAGGTATCAATAAAAGCTTACAGCAAATATGACTTTGTGCCCGGAGAAAAAATTATCGGGTTTGAAGATTTTACGACCGGAAATATCGGTGACTTCCCCGCGGGGTGGAATACAAATGCTTCTGCAGAAATTGTAACAATAGAGGGCAAACCCGGACGATGGCTCATGATTACCAAACCCGGTGTATTTGTTCCTGAATTTACTGACGAGTATCCCGAAGATTTTACATTTGAATTTGACTTGCTCCATGGCGTACCGATAAGGGCGGCCCAATTCCAATTTGTCCTAGCTGAACTCCCGGATATTCAGGAGCCACAAAACTGGTCTTTGTCTTCCAACCGGTTTACAGCAGGTTTGTACACAGCCAATTCTGATGCGGTTGAGGGGACAGCTTCTACCGAAATAAGAAAGAATTCAGGAAGTCAACAAAGCAACCAGATTTATACTGATATACTGAGTGATAAATACAATCCCATTCATGTATCCGTCTGGCGCCAGAAAGAAAGAGTAAGATTATACATAAACCAGGAAAAAATCTGGGACATTCCTAAAGCAATAGCACCGGATGCCAGGTTAAATGCAATCCTTTTTACTGTGTTGTATGCTGATCCTGAAATCCAGCATTATATCGGCAACCTTCGGCTGGCTGTTGGTGCGCCGGACACCCGCAACAAAATGCTGACACAGAACAAATGGGTCACTCATGGAATTCTGTTTGACGTCAACAGTGACAATATTAAACCCGAATCTTATGGCACATTGAAAGAAATGGCAAATGTGCTGAAAGAAAACGCGGATTTGAAGGTTAAGATAGTTGGTCATACAGATTCAGATGGTGATGATACTAAGAACATGGAACTTTCCATACGCAGGGCCGCGTCCGTAAAAGCATCGCTTGCAAAAGAATTCAGTATTGATGAAAACCGTATGGAAACCGACGGCAAGGGCGAAAGCGAACCGATCGATAAAAATGATACTCCTGCTGGTAAAGCCAATAACCGGAGAGTTGAGTTTGTAAAAATATAAAATTCAAAATCTTACGTTATGCGCAGCTTTATATTTTTGGTATTGTTCTTTTTCTTTTCAGCAGTACCTGTAATAACACGGGCACAATCACAGCAAGAGATACAGAAGGAAATGGCCCGCATGGTGGATGATCTGAAAAATCAAATTACTGATCTGGAAAAACAAATTGTTGCTGCAAAAAAGAGTGACCCTGATTCAGTTGCTGACCTTGAGAATGAACTTTCACAACTTAAGCAGCAGCTTAATATGATTGAAGGAGTCAACAAAAGTATGTCCAGGATTAAAATTACCGATGCACAATTGAATGCCGATAATTATAGTGTGAGAGGAGAAATCCCAATGAGAGATACTGTAAGGATAAACTCTCTCCCAAAGAAAGTTCTTTCCGATGATGAGCTTGTCCTGTTTGTAAAAAAGGTACACACCGAGGTAGAAAAGACAATATCAGCCGCCGAAAAAACGAAAGCACAACAGCTTTTGAATGAATTAAAAACAAAAGATAAGTCACCATATGTTTCGGCTAACCTGGCTGCAGAATGCTGGTTGGCCGGAGCTGGTTCAATGGGCCTCTACCTGATGGGTAAGGCTTGCATCGAAGACATTTCGAATACCGATAATCTTAATAATTATGCCGCTTTTCTTACCATGAAAGGAGGTGAGCACGCTGCCATTCCTATACTTGAAAACCTGCACAAAAAATTTCCCTCGAACAGTACCATACTGAACAATCTTGGACAGGCATGGTATGGCCTGGGAGAAATGAACTATGCCAATCAATATCTCGACAGCACGATTCATATCTACAACATGCATGCTGAGGCAAATGAAACTAAAAGCGAAATAGAGAATTCTGAAGGAAAAACACAGGAATCCATCAAATCGCTAAAACGGTCCATCAAGGAAAATTATACCCCGGAAAAAGAAGCCCGGCTCACTGAACTTGGAGGTAAACTGGAATATGAAGATATCACTTTCAAATATCCACCCGGCAAAGCTGATGTGCTCGGCATTGAAAAATTCATGTTTATCATACCTGGCTATCCGTTTGAAGGGGGTGTTTCAGCAGAGATAAGCAGAATGGAATGGCAGGGCTTTAGAGAAAATGTTTTTGCTGCTCAGGAAAAGATAAAAGAGGAAAAGAAGCAAATAAAAGCAAGGGTTGATGCATACAACCAGCGTTTAATCGCCAATCCGCTTCTTTTAAAACCATATAATAATCCTATATATATAACTGCCAGTCGTAAACGTACGCTATTGATCGAATGGGCCACTTACAAGGCGTTGGAGATCGATACAAAAATTATGGAGGCAGGAGATTCAGTAAGCAAGTGGAAAGAAGAATATAATAAATCAATTCAAAATATAAGTGATTGCGGAGCAAGAAAAGGCTTAGCTACTTCTTTTCTCACGAAAGCAAATACACTGTGGCAGCAACGGAATTCTGAGCTAATGACTTTTCAGAAAGAGATGCTCAATGCTGAGGCGAAACTGTCATTATATGCAAATACCGACCGGTCATTATATGAACTGGAGATGGCAAATATCAAAGAAAATTTTTTGGGTTACCTGGGCAATCTGGGTTGTGAATTTGAAGTGGGATGCTTACCCACCCCGACCCAGAATCAACATTCAGGGAAGTTACTGCCTGATTTTGATGAAACAAACTGTCAGTACAAGACAGACCTGAACATGTACTTTACCAAAATCAACGTTGAGTGTAACAAAATGACAACGGACATTGAAGTAGGTCCTTTCAAAGGCTCTCTTGAAGAGAATCTTGCAACAGGTAAATACAAAGGGAAAGCTGAGCTTGAACAAAGTTTTGGTAAAGACGAGATAAAACTGGGCCCTCTTGAGGCCGGAGCAGAATTGGCGGGTAAGGTCGGCGTTGAATTTACCGAGCAGGGTATCCAGGATGTTTATGTAGAAGGGACTGCTGAAATCGAGGCAGGACCGGTAGAGGTAAGCGGAGCTACAGGCCGTTATGGCTTTATTGCGGGGAAAGGATCGATTACGGGCAGCGGTGCATTAGAGGGTATCAGCATCAAATAGAAATGTACGAAAAAAAAAGAAGGCCGACATTCTGTAATTGCTTTTGAAATCGTTTGATTACCTTACTTCTTAAGTAAAAATGACATATAAATAATTGTAATTGAGAATGAAAAAGCAAATCATCATCTGTTTTCTTGTGTTTAAATGCATGTTTGTATGGAGTCAAAACTTTATTAAATCAACAGTTCCCTGCAATGATGCATTAATGCAAAAAATATCCGGTCGGTGGATCAAGGATAAGGATAATGTATATGCCCCCAATCTGAATAAAACGCAGATACAGGAAATGCTGAAGCGACTAAATCAAATTCAGGAATTAGCATTAAAAACCTATCCAACCCCAATTGGAGTGGATGCAACCTGGCGTTCGCAGGTTAGTGAAGAATTATTCGCCTCCCAGTTAAAATTTTCGAAAACCTCCAGCGGCGATTCAAAATATGATTTTGTAAACAGCATCCCCGTTGGTTATTCTTCTTATGCATGTGGTTTCTTTGGGTATAGCTGCGGGAGCAATCCATACGAAATAAGGACGGGTTGGCCCGGTGAAACTACAACCCATTTATTTGTATATACCAATAACCTGAATAATTTTTTTTCCCTTACGGACTTAGGAGGAGATATAGGGGAGGTCATGCGTATAGACGGAAGGCCAATAAGAATGATGCCTACGATAAAAGGAACATGGAAGGGCTATCCGCTATATTCTCCTGAATTTGGCAGCGTGGCCAATATCGTCCTGTTACACCGTGATGGCATGTTGCCCTATATCCCTGTTACCAGGAAACAGTACCTTGAACTCTGCATTGATTACATTCCAAAATTTTATGAACCAAATTTAGAAAGCCTCGAACTGATACCTGATAAGCAGCAAAGAGATGAGTTGGTAAAAAATTCTCAAAAACAAAAAGAAGATCAGCTAAAGCATTATAAGGATGAGTTGGAGGCCACAACAAAAGCAAAGCTGCTTGACTCACCGGCGGTCATTCCGTTAAACCTATTCGCTCTCGGCAATAATCCCATTTTCAGCACAGAAGAAACCGGAGGCCATATGCTGGTAACAGAAAATCCGGCTTATATACGCAAAGATCTGCCTGAATATATTCCTCAGTTTATGGTGATGGTGTGGTCATGTGGCGATTGGAAGCCACAGCAGGATGTATGCCAGGCTGTGAATGAATATTTTCCCATTGAAAAATTACAGGCGATGATTGATAAATAAATCAAAACCGCGTTTGATGAGATGGAAAGCATGGATGAGGTTTATTCTGCTGGTATCTCCCCTGCCGCTAAGATTAAACATGATGGGGTGAAACTTCATGAGATCAGGTTGACCTCGCGCTCGAGAGTGATACCGAACTTGTCAAAAACGGATTGTTGCTATCTTTTCCGAAAGTGCAAGAATGTCTTCACCTGTGCCTTACCATAATTGACCAGGATCAGAGCCTGCTTATCATAACACCCGGCGTCGCCAAGCCTGTAGCCTTTCCAGCCTGCCTGCTCAATCAGCCATCCTGCGGAGATCTTGAAAAGACCTCCCTGGATGAATGATTTTATATGCGGATAAGACGATGAAAGAAGCTGAAATTCAGATTCGCTGATGACAGGATTCTTGAAAAAACTTCCGGCGTTGCCTGTCTTTGCCGGATCAGGCAGTTTTGATTGCCTTATGCCGGCAATAATCCCGGAGATATCCCTGACAGACGGATCTGCAATCTTCCTTGCAGCCAGCTCCTTTCTGATGTCGCCGTAGTCAAGTCTCAGCTTCGGGGTCTTCGATAACCGGAAAACAACCGAACAGATTACTGTTTTGTTCTTCAGCTCCCTCTTAAATATGCTGTCCCTGTAACCGAACCCGCATGCCTGGTTGTCAAGCGTCATCCATTCTTTTTTCTCCAGATGAAAAGCCAGAATACTTACAATTACATCTGCGGCTTCAACACCGTAGGCACCAATGTTTTGCACAGGAGCTGCTCCCACAGTCCCCGGTATCAGTGTCAGGTTTTCCATTCCTCCCAGGTTTTTTCCGACAGTGTAATCGACAAGATCCTCCCACTTTTCACCTGCACCTGCTTCTATTAATACAAATTCCCCGGTTTCCTCCAATATTCTGATGCCCCTGATTTCGTTCCTGATAATCACCCCCTTGAAATCATGCGTAAATAAAACGTTACTGCCCTGTCCAAGTATCAGTAAATCAGTCATATTATGTGACATTTCAATGAAATCAGAAAGATCAGTGATTTCTGTTATTTCTTCCGGATTTTTAAGACGAAATAAATGGGCAGCTTTTACATCAATGCCAAAAGTGTTATAAGGCAATAAGCTGATGTTTTTCTGATAAGAAATCATACCAACAATATTATAAAAATAAATCCTCTTAATGAAGATCTTCTTAGTTTTGTAAGAGGCAAGGAACAAATACCAAAAATTTAATCTATGAAATCATTCGAGGTAATTGGTGGTTCAAAACTAAGCGGGGATATTATTCCGCAGGGAGCGAAGAATGAAGCTCTGCAGGTTATATGCGCCGTTCTGCTTACTTCCGAAGAGGTGGTCATTTCGAATATCCCTGACATTGTCGATGTCAGATTACTGATTGAAATCCTCTCTGATATGGGAGTGGAGGTGAAAAAGATCAGTGAGGACACTTGCAGCTTCAAAGCTGCACATACTATTATAGACAGGCTGTACGACCCTGATTTTCACCGGAAGGCGAACAGGCTGAGAGGGTCGGTGATGATTGCAGGGCCTTTGCTGTCGAGGTTTAAAAGGTCCGTTCTGCCCAGGCCCGGCGGTGATAAAATTGGCCGGAGGAGGATGGATACGCATATCATCGGGTTTGAGAAACTGGGGGCCGTGGCGGAGTATGACGAGGATGAAGGTTACTTCAGACTGTCTGCCAGGTCACTGACAGGAACCGATATACTGCTCGATGAGCCTTCCGTGACCGGAACAGCTAACCTGATCTTCGCAGCGGTAATGGCAGACGGCGAAACCACCATCTATAACGCAGCCTGCGAACCCTACATACAGCAGTTGTGTACGATGCTTAACAGTATGGGTGCAGAAATCAGTGGCATCAAATCAAATTTCCTTAGAATAAAAGGGGTTAAGGTTCTTAAAGGATGCCATCATCGAATTCTGCCTGATATGATTGAGGTAGGATCATTCATAGGGATGGCGGCAATGACCGGGTCTTCAATAAGAATTAAAAATGCAGGTATTGCGCATCTGGGCATCATCCCGGAGAAATTCAGACAGATGGGGATACAGCTTCAGACAGAGGAAGATGATATCGTGGTTCCGGAGCAAGGCATTTATGAAATTCAGAATAATCTGGATGGATCGATATTAACTATCTATGATCACCCATGGCCCGGACTGACCCCTGATTTAATAAGCATATTCCTGGTAGTTGCCATTCAGGCCAAAGGCAGTGTGCTCATACATCAGAAGATGTTTGAAAGCCGTCTGTTCTTTGTCGACAAGCTGATAGACATGGGTGCGAGAATTATCCTTTGCGATCCGCACCGGGCCACAGTTATAGGTCTGGAACGACGGCAGATGCTGAGAGGGATTACCATGAACAGTCCGGATATCAGGGCAGGTGTAGCGTTGCTGATTGCCTCATTAAGCGCTGAAGGAAAAAGCCTCATACACAATATCGAACAAATAGACCGGGGGTATCAATACCTGGATAAGCGGTTAAATAGCCTCGGTGCCAGGATAAAAAGAATAGATTCCTGATCACAGGAAATCCGTTAATGGCTCATCTGCCTTAAATAATCCGTGATTCCTTCACAGATCTTCTCTGCCATCAGCTGCCGGAAGAGCGGGTCAGCCAGCTTCTCCTCGTCTTCCGCGTTTGTCATGAACGCCTGCTCAACGAGGATAGCGGGCATCTGTGAGGTTCTGGTCACCGTATAGTTGAAGGAACCGACAACTCCGAACTCAGGGAGGCCAGTCTCCAACAAACGGTTGTAGATGCTTTCAGCCAGCGGTGCCCAGAAAGGATTATGCCAGTATGTACTTGTACCGCCGGTTGAAAGATAACCTCTGCCTCCTGCATTGGCATGGATGCTGATAAGCATATCGGCCCCTGAAGAAATTGCAGTATCACGCTTTTCAATCAGGGTCATGTCCTTGTCCGAGTCACGCGCCTGGATCACCTCCGCTCCCATCGATTTTAAAAGGTCGCCCAGTCTGAACGAAAGGTCAAGGTTAATTTCCTTCTCAACCAGTCCTGACAGACCTATTGCTCCCATGCCTGACCCGCCGTGCCCGGCTTCAATGGCTATCTTTAATCCGGTCAGAGGCAGAGGATTCTCCAGATCATACACAGGTGGATATTTAATCCGAAGAACAAGGCTTCTGCCCTCGGGTTTCAGATCATACCCCCAGATCTTGTCTGTATTGAGGTTCACATAAACCTTGTATGTCTGGGGAGCGGGCTGATCCCAGGTAATCTTATCTATAATCTTCCGTCCCGCCCGGTGTGTAACCCAGGTGCTGCTGGTTTCAACTCCAAAAAGGGTGATGACCAGCCTGTTCTGCTCAGGATCAGGGTACACCTCATAAGCTACCGGTTCAGGATAAGGGATGGTAAGAACATCAGCATTAGCTGCCGGACCGCAAGACATGCTGGTAATGTAGTATGCCGGCTGCACCGTTCCTGCAGGCATCACTTCGACATCATCCTCATTTATATAGCCGTTCTCCGTGGCGCTGAGACGTATCCTGTAGTTTTTACCCGCCTTACCGCTGGTCTTCATCACTACACCCGGTCCCAGTTCCGATCTTATCGGGCCTCCGAGCCTCGGGGCACCAAGGTTATAAGTCAGTCTTGAATTCTCATTGCGGACTTTTACCATGGGAAAATCCTCCGCGTTCTTCACGATGACCGTTCTTTCAACAGGCAATTCAAAGGTCTTTTCACCTGTTCCATCTGCAGTCGCTACCAGCTTAAGACTGAGTTTGTACGGCTTCCCTGCCTTAAGTTTGTCAAGGGGTAGCTCAGCGCGGTAAAGACTGTAATCGGTGAAATCCTGGCGCGAACATTTTACGGTAGTCTTGCCGGGGATCACACGGGCATAGCCATCCTGGCCCAGTGAGCCCCGGAAACTGACCCTGACAATGTCTTCAGGAAGAAGTTCAAGTTCAGTGGAAGGTTCCACTGACCGTTCTTCTATCCACAGCGGGAAAGTCTTCCGGGTCATGTCTCTCTTCTCATAGATAAACTCCTTTTCACAGAAGGCTGTACGGCCATCAGGATATATTGCTTCAGCCCTTACCCTGTTAACTCCCTCATTGAATTTAACTGTGGTGAAGAATATTCCCGTCTTATACTGTTTCAGTTCTACTCCGTTTATGCTTACGGTAGCAGGATATTCACTCATACACAGGAAATCAAACTGAGGTTGATAGGTAACTGCCTCCGGTGTCCTGAGGAACTCAACCCACGGCGATATTCGCTCTTTAATGCTATCGGGTTTTACAACTTTGTCTGCCCTGGCAGGAGCATCGGTTTCCGTCGCCATGGTTTGCTGAGCCTTTCTGGCAGTACTGCATCCTGCCAGCATTGCAGCTGCCAGGAATAATGTAATTATGATCCTGTTCATCTGTACAACAGATATTTCTTCCTGAGTTCCATGAACCCGCTGACGTCCTCCTGGCAGGCTTTAACTACTTCCCCGACGGTTACTCCGGGCTCATCCAGCCTCCTCATCAGGGCGGGGGGTGACCAGACAAGAGAATCAGGACTGGTCTTCCGGTAGGCATCAATAATGTGCAGTGATGCTTCTACTGACCTGAAAGCCTGAGGATCGGTCACCATTATCTCAACACCGCCGCACATCTCATCCCATGGTTTTGTGGAACGGTTTGACCGTGTACCTGAAGACCGTGGAATGAAATAGACAGGCCTGAAGTATGCTCCCCTGATCCCCCTGCTGTTCAGATCTTCTGCTGCTTTTTCAGCATTGACCCATGGCGCTCCCGTAAGGATGAATGGCTTTGTTGTGCCTCTTCCTTCCGACATGTTCGTTCTTTCGAACAGACACTGGCCGGGATAAACGACCGACGTCTCCCAGGTGTCTATGTTGGGTGACGGCATTACCCACATCAGTCCGGTCTCGTCCCACATCATGCTGCGCCGCCACCCCTTCATCCTGATTACAGTCAGGTCGGCGCCGTAGCCCTCTGTTTCATTCCACATTGTCGCCAGCTCGCCGTAGGTCATTCCGTGACGCAGCGGCAGCCGGTGGCGGTATATATTTATTGTATCCTGCATGGGGCCTTCAACCACGCGGCCTCCCAGCGGGTTAGGCCTGTCAAGGACGATAAACGGTACGCCTGCCTTTGCACAGGCCTCCATGGCCCATGACATCGAGAACTTGAATGTGTACCATGCCGATCCCACGCCCTGGATGTCGAACAGCATCACATCGATGCTGTCAAGCCATTCTTTTTTCGGAGCATAGGAATCACCGTACAGGCTGTAGACAGGTATGCCCGTTGACGGATCCGGTTCACCGTCACTGAATATCCTTCCCTGCTGTGCACCTCTCACACCGTGTTCTGCGCCAAACAACGCCACAAGGTTTACTTCCGGCGTGCCGGCCAGTATGTCGATGGTACTTCTCATATCAGAACCTACTGCTGAAGGATTGGTGATCAGTCCCACCCTTTTGCCCTTTATCAGATCGAGATGATCTTCGATCAGAACATCTATTCCAGGTTTGACAACAGATGGCTTAAGTACCGGTACCTGTTCCTTTGCAGCATATGCGGCAAGAACCTCTGCCAGCGGCGGGGCATCGGCAAAAGTGAGATCAGTGACTGCCACTCGTGTCACGGCGCTTTCATTTCCAAAACGGTCAACGGCTGTGACAGCAACGGTGTCAAGCTTAAACAGGACGTCATCGACTTTTTTTATTGTCTGCGGATCCGTCCGGTCAAGGTAGGCATGGTTGACTATGAAACCGGGAATTTTGTCTGATCCGGTTGCAGGGCCGTAGATATCGTGCTTCCACTGCGGACCGTATTTGAAGTAAGCAACCCACCTTGAGACATCCCCTGATGTCAGCGCACTCCATGATACCTTCATGGTATCTTTTTCTTTTGACAGTGTGACTGCCGGGGGAGCCGGCGCTTTATTCCAGAGCCAGGGCGAGGCAGGAACCAGTGCCCTGTTTTTATAAGGTCCCTCGGCGATGGCTTTTACCAGGTCAGGGGAATTGACCAGCGGTCCTATGCTCCAGTGTATGACGCCGGGGCTTTCAGGCAGCATACCGCGGGTGACCATTATCTTGTTCACGGTTTCGTCGGCTGCCCCTCCCGCCGCCTGGTTGCTCAGGTTTATGCCGGGCCACAGGTGCCGTCCCTTCAGGTTCTGGTCCTTCCACCAGCCAAGCAGCACCGGGTAGCTCAGGTTTAGCTGGTTTATAGGCCAGTAGAGCTGCGGCGAGTAGTAATCGATCCATCCTTTGTTAAGCCACAGTTTAGCATCAGCGTAGAGTGTCTCGTGCTGATTGAACCCTCCTCCGATGGCAGGAGGGTTATAAGGCTGCCAGAGGCCGAACGGGCTGAGGCCGAATTTTACGTACGGTTTCTCAGCCTTGATCCCCTTATAAAGTCTTTCGATAAAGGTGTTGACAGCATCCCTTCGCCAGTCGCCACGCGACAGTTTGCCGCCGCTTTGCTGGTATGCCTGCCAGCTTTCGTCGTCAGGGAAGTCCTTAAAGTTGTTATAATCGGGGTACGGATAGAAATAGTCGTCGAAATGGATCCCGTCGAGGTCGTACCTGCTTACCAGGTCCATTACCACATTATACGAATGATCCTGCGTTCCCTTCATTGCAGGATCCATCCACCAGTAGCCCTCCACCCCGAGCTTGACTACAAGGTCCGGACGCTTCCTGACTATGGAAGCATCTGTCACCTCTCCTCCGGCAGGATGGTGTGCCCGGTAAGGATTCAGCCATGCGTGGAGCTCCATACCCCTCTTGTGAGCCTCTTCGATCCAGAACTCAAGAGGGTCGTAATACGGTTCAGGGGCCTTACCCTGCTCCCCGGTGAGATAATATGACCACGGTTCAAGGTCACTGCGGTACAGTGCATCGCCCTGGGGCCTGACCTGGAATACGACAGCGTTGAAATTATTCTTATACAGGAGGTCAAGCAGTTTAATAGCTTCTTCCTTCTGCTCTTCAACAGGCAGGCCCGGTTTGCTCGGCCAGTTTATATTATCAACGGTGGCAACCCATGCAGCGCGGAATTCACGCTCGGCGGAGGGTGTGCGCCCAAAAGGATCGCCTTTTACAGCAGGCCTGGTGGAGACACATGAGGTAACGACCGTCAGTATCAAAGCTGTGACGGTTATCAGGAGGGTTTTCTTGGACATTATTTTATCGTTTGAGCTGTACTGCAAATATATTAAACCGGGGCAAAAGACAATACTCACAGAAAGGTATTATATATTTACTCAGGTTTTTATACCTTGCCCTTCACCACCAGTCCATGAACAGGCCGTAATGGGGAAGTTTATTGACAAAGTTTGAAAACCAAAAGATCAATAAAATGAAAAGGATATTCCGTGTAGTGCCTTTTATCACTCTGATCATTCTGGCATCTTCATGCACCACTGTCATACAGATGCAGAAGACATACCCGCCCGAGAGAGAGCGTCCGGCAAACTCCGGGAAATACGTATTTGTAAACTTTTACGACTACAGGATTCCCGAGTCAATCAAGGATAAGTATGAAATTGCCTATGCGGTTGCAGTCAGAGGTTATATTGACGGACTGGGTGAGAATATTTTAATGGATCCCAGGGAAAGTTTTGCCATCGGTGATACTCTGAAAGGTGGCTTCAGTGTCAGCTCAATGCAGCTTCCTGAATTCACCGACACCATAAAGGATATCTGTGCCGCGCACGGTGCTGACCTGCTCATAGCCCTTGATTCAATAAACTTATGGATCGACTGGGACATCAACCTCGAGGAAGATGATGAAGGAGGGAATATGCTGGTAAAGGATTTCTATCTCTATGCAAACCACTACATGACACTGTACACTTCAGAGGGTGAGGTCATCGACCGTTGTGCCGGGGAAAAATCAACCTTTGTCAAATCGAAATATACCATTTTCGGGATGTTAGGCGGGCCCACCATTGCAAAGGCACGCGAGACAGTCAGATTGCTTTCTCATGATGCGGCAAAAGACTGCATCGGGAAATTCTATCCTTTCACTGAGAACTACACTGAGACACTTTATAAAGGCGGACCGTTAAATAAAATAAACGAATTGATAATTGCTGGTCACCCCGAGGAGGCTGTGGGGCCACTGAAGGACCTGGTGAATTCATCAGACCAGGGCATAGTAAAAAAAGCCTCTTACAACCTCGATGTTGTCAATAAAATCCTGGAAAACCGCAGGCAATCAGAGCAGATCATGCAGGAATTCAGGAAATAACGGGCCTATTATACCTCTCTGACCATGATTTTGTTGATCAAAATTACCATATCTCAATTTTTTTCCTACTTTTACCCCGCTTTTGGAAATATGCACAATGACTAACAAAATGTGTAATTAAAACTGAAACTCATGAAAAAAATCCTAACTGTTATCTCTTCACTGGTAATTACCGGTTCTCTCTTTGCCGGCGGACTTGTAACAAATACGAACCACAGCGCCTATATGGTCCGTATGCTAAGCCGCAATGCTTCAACCAGCGTTGATGCGGTTTATTACAATCCCGCAGGTCTGACGAAACTGGAAGACGGATTTCACTTCTCCCTTAATAACCAGATAATCGGCCAGACAAAGACTATCACCAATGATTATTATTTCCTGACAGAAAAGCCGACTACATATATTGGAACAGTCAGTGCTCCGATATTCCCTGGTGTATACGCTGTTTACAAGACAGGTAAATTCGCCTTTTCCGCAGGGTTCAATCCGGTTGGCGGTGGCGGCGGCGCTGAATATGCCACAGGTCTTCCTTCCTTCGAAAAGCAGATTGCGAACCTGGTTCCCGGGCTGCAGACCCAGCTGGCGACACTTGACCAGGGCGTATTTGATGCAATAGGTGCTGACCCGAATTTCAACAATGTCACTGCTTATGACGGTGCCATATTTTTCGAAGGCAGCTCAATCTACTTCGGATACCAGGCAAATATATCATATGATATAAATGATTATATCTCTGTAGCTGTGGGCGGCAGGTATGTTACAGCAAAAAATACTTATTCGGGCTATATAAATGATGTGACTATAACAGCTTCACCGGCAGCATTACCAGGGAGTGTGCCTGCTCCGTTTAACGGCACTCCGGGCGACTACCTGAGAGCCATTGCCCTGACACCGTACGGTGCCTCACAGGCTACTACTCTGAACGGTACGGCTGCAGCACTCGACGGTATGACCAATGTAGAAGCTGATGTCGTTGAAGAAGGAAGCGGATTCACGCCGATCATAAGCGTTAATATCACACCGAACGAGATGTTCAATATCGCGCTCAAGTATGAGTTCAAGACTACTCTCGATCTGACAACCACAGTTATTGATGGTAAAGATGCAGGAGGAATGTTTGAGGACGGCGGAATAGTAGTTGCAGATATGCCAGCCCTATTTTCTGCCGGAGTTGGAGTGCGGCCGACAAATAAACTCTACCTGGCAGCAGGGATAAACTACTTCTTCGACAAGAACAATGACTATGACGGCAGCCACGATCTCGAGGTCGATATGATTGACAAGAACTTCGTTGATTATACAGTAGGCATTGAATATGCACTGTCTAAAATGTTCAAAATCAGTGCAGGTTACGCCGGTACAATGACGGGTGTTAATGACAAATTTCAGAGTGACCAGCGGTACAGTCTTAATACCTCCACCGTTGGCGGCGGTATCGGGCTGACCCTCTCACCTATGATCGACATCAACCTCGGAGGTATGTACGCTATGTATAAGGATGGTGAAAAGATTTCTCCTTCAGGCATTGCAGGCGTACCAGACATAACCGAGACATATGACACAGACACATGGGTCGTCGGAATTGGAGTGGATCTTCATTTCTAAAACTAACCTATAATTAGTGAAAGCCCTGCCCTGGTTCGAGCAGGGCTTATTTTTTAAAAATCTATCCCCTCCCTCCGGAGGCTTTCCAGGTAGAGCCCCAGATCGGGAGTGTCAGATGTCATCATCCTGTCATACCATCCCCTGGCCGTCTGTTGTCTCCCGTTCTTTTTGTCAATGAGAATAAGATTGGTATAGATCGATCCTTCGATGCCGAGATCAAGGGAGTCAGTCTTATTTATTATCTCCTCAAAGAGACGGTAAGCAGCCATCTCATCCCCTTTATCTGAAAGAGCGTAAGCTTCGCTCAGCCTGTTGTTCAGCACCCCGTCAGTCACTACACCCCTGAAAGCAAGACATCCGCCGGCACATTCCTCCACAACTGAAAACCATGGTAAGAGTCCTGTACCCGGAAATGTCAGGGAGACTGACACTTTCTCTCCGGGTTTTTTAAAGCGATAAGTTGCGGGGCAAAAGGGCAGGCCTTTCAGACTTTTGAGCCTTACTTTCACGCCGTCAGGCTTTATAAGGAATGTATTTCTGTCTATGCAGAACCAGGCATTATTGATATCACTCATTATCGTCAGCCATACCACGGTGGCATCACTGTTAAAATCAACCCTTACGATCTCTGCAGTTTGCGGTGCCTTCAGACCGTAGTTAGGGTTCAATACGCTCTGCGATAAACCCTTAATACAGAACAACAAAATTATTATTATAAAAGAAGCATGTTTCATCTCTCTCAATCTCATTTATTCTCCCGACTGTAAAGTTAATGATATCTGCATATATACGTTTGTAACAACTTTGTAACTTTTGTATAACATATCTGTAACAAAAAAGCTCGTATTTTGTAACGTCAACCCATTAAAAAAATTCTGATGCAGAAAACTCTCATTATTTTATTGTTGTCAGTAACCTTTCTGATGCCCGTTCATGCACAGGAAAATGATCAGTTTAAACCCTCCGGAAAAATATTCGGGTTGCTGTTTGCTGATTATCACACTACATTTTCAGGAGGCGAGAATGTTTCCGTATTTGAGATCACCCGTTCTTATCTCGGCTTTGACTTTAATTTTTCCAAAACGCTTATGAGCCGGGTAATGTATGACGGAATGACTCAGACCATCAACGGAAAAATTATATCTACGGCATACCTGCGTAACGCATTCCTTCAATATGATAATGGTAAGCTCATGGTTCGCGGCGGTCTGATAGGGGTTGAACAGATATCAATGGCTGACAAATTCTGGAATTACAGGTATGTCACCAGGCCTCCGATTGACTACTCTTCAATGGTATTTTCTGCTGACCTTGGCCTTATGGCAAAATACCAGGTTGCTGAGGCAGTCGCAATTGATATAGGGTTGCTGAACGGAAGGGGATACAAGGATGTCGCACCCGATACAACCCTGAAATTAATAACCGGCATAACGGTAAAACCTGCTGAGAATTTTTTATTCCGCGGATATTATGATGCCATGGGCCCGGGCGGCGAAAGGCAGATGACATTCAGCCTTACCGGAGCTTATCTGGGACCTGTATTCTCTCTCGGAGCCGAATATTTCAGGCAGTATAATCACCTGACCGAAGTGGGTGAAGACTACTCAGGTATAAGCATCTTTTCAGCGGTAAGAGTCGCAGAGAAATTTTCAGTCTTTGCGAGATATGATAACATAGGATCTGTAACACCGGAAGGTGAAACAGATCCATGGAATTTGAGCAAGGACGGAACAAACCTGTTCATAGGCTTTGACTACTCTCCGGTAAAGAATATAAGAATTTCACCGAACTTCACTGGGTTCACCCCGGATGATGAAGCTGCTGATTTTGTGGGAACCGTCGGATTGAATGTGGAGGCGAGGTTTTAGGCACAATTAAAAATTAAGAATTAAGAGTTAAGAATTTAACGGATAACAAAAATTGACAATGAAAAAACAAATCTTCTTATTAATTGTAATAGTGGCAGCAATAGCCACCTCATGTGGCGGCGGCGGACAGAAAGCCGGCAAGGAAAAACAGCTAACACTCTCCGCTGCAGGTGCTACATTCCCACAGCCTTTTTATAACCTCGCCTTTAAAAAGTACAACGAAGAGGGCGGACCCGTCATCAATTACGGCGGAATAGGCTCGGGCGGAGGCATCAAGAGCCTGCGCGACAGGGTGGTCGACTTCGGTGCGACAGATGCATATCTGTCTGACACTGAACTGGCTGAAATGCCCGCAGAGGTGGTTCATATCCCTACTTGCATCGGTGCAGTGGTCATAGCTTATAACCTTCCCGGAGTGACAGGACTAAAGCTTACACCTGAACTACTTGAAGGCATCTTCCTTGGTAAAATAACTAAATGGAATGATAAAAAGATTACCGGGGTCAATGCGGGAGTCACCCTTCCGGATATGAACATTACGGTCGTGTACCGGTCTGATGGCAGTGGCACCACATATATCTTCAGCGATTACATGTCGAAGGTAAGCCAGGTTTGGAATGAAACACTCGGTACAGGAAAGGCCCTTAACTGGCCTGCCGGCATTGGTGCCAAAGGTAATCCCGGTGTATCAGGAACCATCAGCCAGAGCGAGGGAACAATAGGTTATATCGGGTTTGAATATGCCTTTGCACAAAAGATAGCAATGGCGCAGATAATGAACAGCGCCGGAAATTTCATTGAACCCGCGCTGGGGTCATTCACAGCTGCGGCAGACACTGAGATACCGGCTGACACAAGGATCATGATAACGAACTCATCCAGCCCTGATGCCTATCCTATTACAAGCTTCACATGGATAATAATGTACAAGGAGCAGGCTTATGCCGATCGCACCCTGGCAACTGCCGAAGCAACAGTGAATGCAGTCGCATGGCTCACGGGCAGTAACGCCCAGGCTATAGCAACGAGCGTTCACTACGGTCCACTGCCACAGAAAGCCTCTGAGCAGGCTGCCAGGATCCTTAAGAGCATTACCTACGGAGACAAACCAATCCTGAAATAAGACTGATGTACGGTGACAGGGTCACAAAGGCCTTACTGTTTGTTTCGTCACTGATAATACTTTTATTGAGTGCCGGAATAGTCCTCTCCCTCGTCGGAGGGGCTATTCCTGCGTTTAAGGAATATGGTCTGGGGTTCATCACCTCTACCGTCTGGAACCCCACATCGGGCAGCGAGGAGTATGGAGCGATGCCTTTCATTGCAGGAACCGTCATTACCTCAATCCTTGCCCTGATCATCTGCATCCCCATGGCCTTCTCGACCACGCTCTTCATAGCCGAATATTACAACGGAACCCGCACGGCCGGCATCCTGCGGAGTCTGGTCGATTTGCTGGCAGGGATTCCTTCCATCGTCTATGGCTTCTGGGGATTCTATGCCCTGCGACCCCTGCTGATATCCACGGGGCTTACCGATCAGGGGTTTGGCGTCTTCACTGCCTCACTGGTACTGGCTATCATGATAGTACCCTACGCAACCTCACTGAGCATTGAGATCGTATCCATGGTACCTGCAGAACTCAGGGAGGCAGCTTATTCTCTGGGTGCCACCCGTCGTGAGGTCATCTTCAACGTAGTCATTCCCTCAGCCCGCTCAGGAATCGTCGCCAGCTTCATCCTGGCACTCGGCAGAGCTCTCGGTGAGACAATGGCTGTTACAATGCTTATCGGCAATGCCAATGTGATTCCGAAAGGACTGTTCTCTCCCGGCAATACTATGGCATCCGTCATCGCTAACCAGTTCGGTGAGGCTGACGGGCTTAAGATGAGCGCCCTGATAGCGATTGGATTATTACTCTTTGTCATCACCGCACTTGTGAATGCCGCAGGCAAATTCGTAATCAAACGGTTCGCATAGAATGGCCATGGAGATTGTACTCAAGGATAACATAAAGAACCGTAACCGTACCAATGGCCGTTTCAGGTACCTGGTCATTGCAGGCGCAGTCATCACTATCATACCTATATTTCTTATTGTCGGCAACCTGGCTGTCAAAGGATTCCGTCAGATCAACGTTGCTTTCTTCACCGAGACGGCACCAGATACCTTCCAGGCAATGATGGCTTCCGCATCAGGCGAGGTCATCCCCGGAGGAATAGCCAATGGTCTGACAGGGTCATTGCTGATGGCTCTCGCAGCATCTCTTATTGCTGTCCCCCTGGGAATGATGACAGGTATATATCTTTATGAAAACAGGACTAAACGGTATGCCGGCATCATCAGAAGCCTCACTGAGATCCTTCAGGGTGTACCTTCGGTCATCCTCGGGATAATCGCCTACCTCTGGGTAGTGAAGAATATCACGCGGGGGTATTCAGCCCTTGCAGGCAGCGTGGCCCTGACCATAATGATGTTGCCGCTCATAATAAGATCAACGGAAGAGACAATGATGATGATCCCCACCGCTATCAGAGAGGCGGCATTTGCCCTTGGTGTGCCCTATTACAAGATGATCTACAAGATCCTCATCCCCGTCAGTTTCAGCGGCCTGGCTACAGGTGTGCTGCTCGCACTGTCAAGGGTACTGGGCGAGACAGCACCGCTGATGCTTACAGCATTGGGAAGCCCCGCCATCAGTTTTGACATCACAAAACCTGTCAGTGCCGTGCCGCTGCTGATATGGGACTTCTATAACGACCCGAATATGGTCGACCTCGTATGGAGTGCCTCCCTGTTCCTCATGGTCTTCGTACTATCAATGAACCTGTTATCCCGAAGAATTGCCTCAAAACGTAAATATATCTGACAGTGATGAGTGACACTCAAAACAGTGATCCTGTAATAAAGATAGAAAACCTCTCGATAGCCTACGAGCCTGGCCGCTATGCTGTCAGCGATGTATCTGCAGCCATTAGCCGCCACAGTATCACTGCCATCATGGGTCCTTCAGGATGCGGAAAGAGCACCCTGTTGCGTGGCCTGAACCGTATGCATGAGCTCTATCCCAACATTGAGACAAAAGGCGAAATACTGCTTAACGGACAGAGCATCTTTTCTATGTCCGTCATCGAGCTGCGCCGTAAGGTGGGGATGGTGTTCCAGCGTCCTAACCCCTTTCCCAACATGACGATATATGAAAACGTCATCGCCGGCTTCAGCCTGAACGACATCAGGCTTAAAAAGAGCCAGCGCGACGATATCGTCGAGAACGCCCTCAGGAATGTCACCCTGTGGGATGAGGTGAAAGAATTCCTGTACCGGAAGGGCACCTTTCTCTCAGGAGGTCAACAGCAGCGCCTTTGCGTGGCACGCGCAATTGCCTTCAACCCTGAAGTCCTGCTCCTTGATGAGCCTACTTCAGCGCTTGACCCTGTTGCTACATCAAAAATCGAAGACCTGCTCGTTGAGTTGAAGAAACAATACACACTGGTGCTTGTTACACATAACATGTCACAGGCAGCCAGAATCTCGGATGAATCAATGTTCATGTACCTGGGCGAAATGGTGGAAGCAGGCCCGACAGGAACACTCTTTACCAACCCGAAGGATGCACGCACAGAGGCATATCTCACAGGCAAATTCGGTTGATTAAAATACTTATTTCTTACATTTGTTAAAATACCTGATAATGAGCGGAAAAAAGGAACAGGCATTAAATGAGATAACGAACAGCTTCAGGGAAATGGCCAACCTGGTGCTGAAACAGCTTACCAGCCTTGAAAAACTGATGACCACTTCCGATGACCAGGATTTTAAAATGCTGGCGGGACAAATGAGGGAGGCGGAAAACCTTCTCGACAACTACGAGGTAGTTATCGGTGAGCAGTTCACCAATACAATCGTACTTTACCAGCCGGTGGCCTCAGATGTGCGCCGGATAGTGGCCTGCTATCGTATGACCGTCAACCTCGAACGAATAGGTGACCGTATAATGAACCTGATAAGGATAATTGAAACAATCAGAAAGAGCAATGAATATCCCTCCATCTGCTCACTCGTGAATAACATGCTCACCTCAGGAACTATAATGGTCGAAAAGGCGCTGCTTTCATTTATAAATGCCGACCCTGATTTTGCAATTTGGACAATCAAGAATGACTCGGTCGTTGACGAAATGAACTACAAACTGCTTGTCAGCTATATTAACAATTCATCGCTTGATGATGAAACGAGGCAGACAGTGATGAGATATGTCGAATTAAAGGATATGATATCCAATATTGAAAGGATTGCAGATCATGCCACCAATATTGCGGAAGCTTCTATTTATTCGATGAAGGGTACGGATATACGCCATACGGGCATTGGGAAGGACGCATAGGTGCAGACCCGGCAAAGACAGATGGTTGTGAATAAGAAAATACTGGCAGTAGACGACGAGGAAGACATCCTCGAAATACTCTCGTTCAACCTTGCCGGTGAGGGTTATGTTGTCGACACTGCCACCTCTGCCGAAGAAGCCATGCGCAAAAATCTCTTCTCCTATGACCTCTTTATTCTTGATGTGATGATGGGAGCTATGTCAGGATTCCGCCTCGCAGAAAAAATAAGGAAGGAGCTTAACCTGACAACTCCTGTTATCTTCCTCACTGCCAGAGACACTGATAATGACAAGATAACAGGCTTCAACCTTGGAGCTGACGACTACATGGCTAAACCCTTTTCTGTCAGAGAGCTGATGGCCAGGGTCAGAGCCATCATGCGCAGATCATCGCCATCACAGATTAAGACGGAAACAACTTCAGGCGATTTTATAATTGATGCAGATAACAAACAGATCGTATCTGACGGCAAAGCGCTCGAACTGACAAGAAAGGAATACGATATACTCGATCTGTTTCTCCGGAACAAAGGCAAAATATTTCCCCGGACAGAGATACTTACCCGTATCTGGGGCAATGATGTGATCGTTACAGACCGCACTGTGGACGTTACCATTGCCCGTATCAGAAGAAAACTGGGGATAAAGGGCGGCATGATAAAAAACAAATCAGGATACGGGTATTATTTCGGCGATTGAAAAAAGAACCTATGAAAGGCAGACAAAGCTATAACCGAAGACTGTTTCTGTACTACTTCAGCGTCTTCTTCCTTTTCACTGTACTCATGATGATCTTCCAGTACAGCCGCGAAAAGAAGATCAGGATAGCTGCCCTTGACAACAGGCTTAACGATATGTCTGGTCTCGTTGACAAATATATCCGGACAAACTCGCTGCCAGAAAGTGGTAATTATAAACTGATTGACTCAATATACAACCTCATACCGGTTCCTGACCTGCGTATCACCGTTATTGCTATTGATGGCAAAGTGCTGTATGACAGCTCAGTGGAAGATTGGAACACATTGGAGAACCACCTTGCCAGACCCGAAGTGGGCAAATCACTTTTCTCTCCGTACGGAACAGCAATCCGCAAATCAGCTTCTACCGGAAAGGAATACTATTATTTCTCAAGATACTTCAGCACTTATTACGTCAGGCTGGCTGAAGAGTATAACATTAACATAAAAGGATTTCTCAGACGGGAGCATATCTTTCTGCTCTTTATTGCTGTCACATTCCTGGTTATATGGGCTTTACTTGCACTGGTGACCAGGCAAATGGGGAAAGGCATTACCATGCTTCGCGATTTTGCAGCCAGGGTCAGGCGCGGTGAAGGAAATGACCCCTCAGTGATTTTCCCGCAAAATGAGATCGGGGAGACAGGCAAGGAAATTATAAGGATATATAATAATCTTGCCAAAAACACTGAGGAGCTGAACCTTCAGAAGGAAAAACTTTTCAGACACCTGCACGCGCTTAACGAAGGAGTAGCCTTCCTGTCAGCCGACCGTAAAGTAACAATGTCGAACAATCTATTCACGGTATTCCTTAATACACTGACCGGGGAACATTCATTAACTCCTGAAGGATTTATTGACAATCCGCTATTTGCAGGAGTGAAGTCATTCCTTAATAATCATCAGCACGCAAACGCAAAGAATGCCGAGACCCCTTCAACAGAATTCCATATCGAAAAAGCCGGAAAGTTTTTCGGCATTCGCTGCATTCTTTTTCATGATGACAGCTTCGAGATAGTTATAACCGACATTACCCGTACCGAGCAGACCAAGGCGATGCGTCAGCAGATGACGTCAAATATCGCCCATGAGTTGAAAACACCTATCGCCTCGGTCAGGGGGTATCTTGAGACGCTGATGGTGAACAAGGACCTCGATGAAGAGAAAAAACATTATTTCCTTGACAAGGCACTTGCGCAGTCGACGCGGCTCACCGCCCTGATCAATGATATCGTCACACTGAATAAGCTTGATGAGACAGGCAGCAGCTTCCCGTTTGAGGAAGTGGATGTCGCAGGTATCGTGAAAGAGGTGCGTGACAACCTGATAACATCGATAAACAAGAAAAAGATCACGGTGGACATTGATATCGATCCTGAAACCAGGATCACTGCCAACAGGTCTCTTGTAGTCTCCGTATTTCAGAATCTTATGGAAAATGCCGTCACGTATGCAGGCGAACATATCAGAATAACTGTCCGAAGCCTCCCGGGAGATCCGGGTTTCCGGCGTTTCTCATTTGCTGATAACGGTATAGGTATCCCCGAGGAACATCAGACACGTATCTTTGAAAGGTTTTACCGGATCGAAGACGGCCGCTCGCGAAAGAGCGGAGGCACAGGACTGGGATTAGCCATTGTTAAGAACGCCATCTTGTTGCATAAAGGTGAGATTTCACTCAGAACACCTCCGGGTGGTGGCACGGAATTTATCTTCTCCCTGCCGAAGTAGGCATTCGGTGAGGCTCTGTTTCAGTCTGCAATTACCAGCGACGTCTCCCCTTTTTTCTTCACCATCCCTATTATTGCTGCCTCCGGGTGGCCTGACCGGTGCAGGTCGGACAACAGGGCACCGGATTGCGCAGCCGGCACTGCCATCAGAAGGCCACCCGATGTCTGGGCGTCATGTGCGATCATCTTCAGGTTGTAATCGAGCCCCTCTTCGAACAGTGAATCTCTCTCTGTATAATCCAGGTTGCGAAAGGCCGCACCCGGTAGGCACCCCTGCTCCGCCAATGTGTACGTACCGTCCAGAAGCGGCACCCTGCTCATGTTTAACCGTATCGAAACCCCTGACCCCCGCGCCATCTTCAACGCATGACCGGCGAGACCGAAGCCGGTGATGTCCGTAGCGCCTGTGACACCATGCTTCTGCATCAGCCGCCCACCGTCATTGTTCAGCCTCATCATCAGCCGTTTTGCCGCATCAAGCTGGTCACCGGTGGTCATCTGCATCCTGTGCCCCGCAAGAATGATCCCGGTGCCAAGGGGCTTCGTGAGGATAAGCAGGTCTCCCTCCTTAGCTCCGGCATTAGTGATGATCTTCCCGGGATGAACGGTACCTATTACGGCGAGACCGTATTTGGGCGGATAATCATCAATACTATGCCCGCCTATGATGCTCACCCCGGCTTCCTTTGCCTTGTCATATCCGCCCCGGAGGATTTCAGAGTAGACCTCCAGGGGAATGCGTGATGACGGGAACATCATGATGTTCAGGGCAAGCAACGGTGTGCCTCCCATGGCATAAATATCACTTATTGAATTTGTTGCGGCAATCAGACCAAACTCATAACCGTCACTGACCAGCGGGGGAAAGAAATCCGTAGTGAATACCAGGGCAAGATCATCACTGATCTTATAAACACCTGCGTCGTCATGTGTGGCGATGTCAACCAGAATACTCGGATCAACAGGCAAAGGCAACGCCGCGAGCAGCTCTTCAAGCTGCCGGGGAGGGATCTTGGACGAGCACCCACCCGTTTCAACCGTTGTAAGAAGATCGAAAGCCATTCTGGTCAGGGACGGATTATGTGATCAGCATCTTTAAGTATATTCAGGATCTGGTACATATCACTGAAGCTGCCCGCCGGCAGACGGTCCTTAATGTCGAAGTGGTTAATGCATGTGGTGCAGAGATAAATGCTGGTACCCTTTGCCATAAGCTCTTTTATAAAGTCCAGCACGGGTGAATCATCCATGCCAAGCTTTACCCCCGAGTTATAAAACACAACTGAGTCCGGGGCAGGTTCGACCATCACCAGTGTCCTGAAAAATGTGACCATCAGCTTTGCTCCCAGCACGTCGTCGCCGCTGCCCATTTTATCAGATGTCACTGCGACAACCGTGTTGCGCCTGCGCTGCTGCGAAGTCACTTCAGGAGCACAGTATTCTTCCTCATTCGTACTCATCTCAGTCTTCTCACCCGGGTTGACAGTAATATAAGCCAGGTCACCCTCTTCCCTGACCGTGAAGGTGAGCTTGTTGTCTGCCAGGTACCGTTTGACGTTGCCAAGAGAAGTCCTGTTGTCAATGATCACCTGTACAGCCTCGTCAGCTGCGGCTTCTGTCAGTCCCTGCCTGGTCTTTATCAGCGGAGCCGGACACGTAAGCCCGCGCGTATCAACGATCTTCATTTATTGATTTTTAACCTTCAAATATAGACAGAAATGGGTACTTTTGAAGGACAGCAGAAATTCAAAACCATGAAAAGAGACAGAATAGCCCTGATAACATTGTTTTTATTCATTACTGCCGGCACTGTAATGTGTCAGAGATCAGTTAAAGATATTGAAGGCCCATGGACAGGCACGCTCAAGGAAGGCGGTGCTGAGCTGAGCATGATTTTTAAATTCACCATGACCGAAGCCGATACTGTCAAAGCCACGCTGGATGTTCCCGCCCAGAGTGCGTTGAACCTGCCGCTTGGCAGAGTCACTTTTGCTGGTGACACTCTCACCGTTGATGCTCCTATGATCAAGGGTCAGTACCGTGGCATTTTTTCGGATGACTCGACCCTGACAGGCACCTGGATTCAACTTGGAAAGAAGTACCCGCTTGATCTGAAGAAGAACGCTGCACCGGTTACATACAACCGTCCGCAGGAGCCGGTAAAGCCATACCCTTACAAAGAGGAGGAGGTCACATTCAAAAACAATGTTCAGAATTTTGACCTTGCAGGCACACTGACACTACCTGATGGCCCGGGTCCCTTTGCGGCTGTGGTGATGATCACCGGTTCAGGACAGGAGGACCGTAACGAGACAGTCTTTGCACATAAGCCTTTCCTTGTGATAGCCGACTACCTCACACGAAACGGTATCGCGGTGCTGCGATATGACGACAGGGGAGTTGGCGGATCGAAAGGCAATGTTGCCAACGCCACATCGCTTTCCTTTGCCGATGATGCTGCTGCCGCAGTGACATATCTTCTCGGACGACCGGAGATCAATCCGAAAAAGATCGGCCTGGCAGGCCACAGCGAGGGCGGACTGATAGCTCCCATCGTGGCGTCGAAGAACGAAAGCGTTGCCTTCATCGTTTCACTGGCGGGTCCCGGGGTAAGCGGCTACGACATCCTGTCGAAGCAGACACGTGATGTTCTCGCCGCTTCAGGCAGTTCCGAAAAGGAGATCGAAGAGGCATGGGCAGCAAACAGCAGTCTGTTTAAAATAATCATGGCCGAGCCTGACCAGCGAAAGGCTGCAAAAGAGGCCATGGAGTGGTACAGCAAAGATCTTGACAGCAAGGGTCTGTCAGCTGATGAACGCAGGGACAAGATGGCAGCCTTTGCACAGGGAATCGGGCAGGTGAACAATCCATGGATGAGGTACTTTCTCTCCACTGACCCCGCAGTTTTCTGGAAACAGGTTAAATGCCCTGTGCTGGCTCTCAACGGTGACAAGGACCTGCAGGTGAACTATGAGCAGAACCTGCCTGCTATTAAAGCAGCAGTCAGTTCAGGAGGTAATAAAAAGATTAAAACCATAATTCTGCCCGGTCACAATCACCTGTTCCAGCACTGCACCACCGGCGCACCGGCAGAGTATATCACAATTGAGGAAACCTTCTCGCCGGAGGCACTGGAGATTATTACAAACTGGATTAAGAAGACGGTGAAAGTGAAGTAGTACTTATCATTTGCGATTTGCGATTTGCGATTTGCGATTTGCAAATTGAGGTTGCGATTTGCGATTTGCGAATTATCTGATAATCAAATTCTTAATTCTTAATTCTTAATTTCCCACTACTGCCTATTGCCTAATGCCTTTTACCTCATTTCACCTTTAACCTGGCAATAACCTTGCGCCCGGCCGCTTTCATGCCGCCGGAAGCATCACTGATGGCCATCTGTACTGCAACAGCGACCTCGTTTATCATATCAGGATATAAGCTGCAGAACGAAGCCAGTATCTCCATACCGTAGGCCTTCGGCGCCACAGGAGTGTTGGCTGTATGCATAATACCCAGGCAGTATTCAATCAGCTTTGCATGATGCGACTTTGGTATATTGCCTGTATCGCTCTTCATTATCACCCTCATGAATGACCGCTGGACACTCTCATTGGGAACGCCGGGCAGGGCATCGATCATCAGGGCAAGATAAGGTGACAGAACTTCCGTATTCATATCCGCCACCTTCGAGAGTGCCCACGAAGCCATGAAACCGACCCTCTTTTCAGGACTTGACGATAAAGTAACCAGTTGCGAGAGCAGCACCGTGTCGCTGACGGCTGAATGAGCCACCATCGTTATCTCGTACGTGCTTGTGATCCGCCCAAGCATCCTGGCCATCTCCTCCCCTGCTTCAGCAGTGATGATGTTAAAAGTTTCATCCGTCTCCTCGCTGACAGGTGTCTTGTACTGCGAAACATACTGCTGCGCCACGGGGATATCGGCAGCGGTCAGGTCAAGGTTAAGCAGTTCACCGGGTCTCATCCACCTGAAATTATCGTGCTCTCTTAACACCGGTTTTGATGAAAGCGTCTCACACAGGAAGGGTATCAGCCTTATGTGCTTATCACCGTAGTCGTACTCTGAATTATCAAGCTTACCGTTTATGATAATGCAGATACCCAACTCCTCATCTATCTCCCTGATTATACAGTCCTCATGTTCCTCCCCGGGTTTTGTCTTTCCCCCCGGAAACTCCCATTTGCCGGCGTTGTCCATCGCCGGTCCGCGTCGTACAGCCAGTACCAGCCCTTCATCGTTGCGTATGATCGCACAGGTTACATCGATCATGGTTCAGGACTGATAACAGTTTCATAATCAGGTACCTGCTCAAGCTGCACAAAGGTGCGGGCGATTGGGTTGATCTTCGCCGTAAGATGGGTGATACCATTAGTCACGATAATGAACGTGACACCATAATTATAGTTATAGTTGATCACCTGGTCAAGAACCGCCTGACTGAGTTTCACATCCGGGGCTTTGCATTCCACGACCATGACCGGCTGGCCGCTGCGGTCATGAATAAGTATATCTGCCCTGCGCTTCATGGTATTGAGTCTGAGAGACGCCTCCACTTGTATCAGTCCGGACGGGTAGTGCAGGTGTTCAGTGAGATAGTTGACGAAATGTTGTCTGACCCACTCCTCCGGTGTCAGTGCCACATACTTCTGTCTCAGCCGGTCAAAGATGAGTTTTCCTCCCGGACCCTCTTTGATACGCAATGAACATGGCGGCAGTTTCAGTGGTTTCAACTTAATTTGTATTTTTGGTAGCCGTAAAGCACAGCAAATATAAATAATCAGCACCGAAGGTCATGAGAACAAAAGAAGATATAGTGAACAACTGGCTGCCCCGGTATACTGGCAAGGCTCTCGAAACATTCGGCAGCTTTATCCTGCTGACAAACTTCACGCACTATGTGGAGCTCTTTGCAGAATGGAACGATGTGCCCGTTGAGGGAAGAGACAAGAACTGTCCCAATGCAACAGCCAACGGCATCACCATCATCAACTTCGGCATGGGGAGCCCCAACGCGGCCACTATAATGGACCTCCTCAGCGCCGTACAGCCAAAGGCGGTGCTCTTCCTTGGCAAGTGCGGTGGGCTGAAGAAAAAGAACAAGCTTGGCGATATGATACTGCCCATTGCTGCCATAAGGAGTGACGGTACCTCAAATGACTACCTGCCCCTGGAAATTCCTGCCCTGCCGGCCTTCAAGCTGCAAAGCGCTGTCTCGGCGGCTATCACACGGAATAACCTCGAGTACTATACGGGAACGGTCTATACGACGAACAGGAGGGTATGGGAATACGACGACAGGTTTAAGAAATACCTCGTAAAGACCAGGGCCATGGCCATAGACATGGAGACAGCAACCATTTTTACCGTCGGATTCGCCAATGAGATACCCACCGGCGCCCTTCTTCTCGTCTCCGATCAGCCTATGATATCAACAGGAATTAAAACGGAAGCCTCCGACCGCAAAGTGACAAGGCAGTTTACCGAGATACACCTCCGGATAGGCATCGAGGGCCTGACAGAGATAAAAGACAACGGCATATCCGTAAAGCACTTGCGTTTCTGATGGCATCCGACTACAAAGAAATAATCAGGGATCTGAAGAACAAGATCTTCAAGCCGGTCTATTTTCTCGCCGGAAAAGAGCCGTATTTTATTGATCTCATAACGGATTTCATTGAGGATAACGTACTTGACGAATCAGAGAAAGACTTTAACCAGACTGTTCTCTACGGCCTCGATGTAAGCGTGACACAGGTCATCGAGACCTGCCGCCGCTTCCCGATGATGTCGAACCAGCAGGTGGTCATAGTGCGCGAGGCGCAGAAAATGAAAAAGATCGACGACCTCCTGGTTTATATCGATAATCCGCTTAATTCGACCATCCTGGTCATTGCCTACAAGTACGAGGATCTTGACAGGAGGAAATCGCTCTATAAGTCGCTTTTTAAGAAAGGATGGTATTTTGAGTCTAACAAGGTGCCGGAATACCTGATACCCGGATGGATTGACAGGTACCTTACTGACCGCGGGATTATGGCCGACACTGACGCATCGCGGCTTCTTGCTGAGTTTCTTGGCTCCGATCTCGGGAAGATATCCAACGAGCTTGAGAAGCTGATCATTTCTCTCCCTGAGAAGAATCCGCGCATAGACACGGCGCTGATAGAAAAGAGCATAGGTATCAGCAAGGATTATACACCCACCGAACTGTGGAAGGCGATCATTTACCGTGATCCTCTCAAGGCTGCAAGGGTGGTAAATTATTACGCCGCGCACTCAAAGAAGGAGGTCATACCGCTCTTTTCAGTGCTCTTCTCCAACTTCAGCCGTGTTCTTATTTACCACAGCCTGAAAGACAAGACAGACGGCAATGTGGTGGCTATGCTGAAGACCTATCCCGGTTATGTGCGTGATTTCAGGACTGCGTCAGCGGTATATAACGTGGGAGCATGCATGAATATCATCAGCCTGATACGTACTTATGATCTTAAAGCCAAAGGATTTGGCGAGGCGGGCACTGACGAGGGTGACCTGCTGCGCGAGATGGTCTTCAGGATAATGCACTGACAGCCTGTCAGTTCATCTCAGGTGATTCGGGGAACTCGGCCCAGATACGGTATTTATTGTTCAGCGAGCGCAGCACTTCGCGCCATATATTGCCGCGGCTCTTCATGATCACCTCGGCAGGAACCTTTGCAATGACCCATGAATTCTCATTCAGCTCTCTTCTGAGCTGGCCTTTTTCCCATCCGGAATAACCGAGGAAGAAGCGAATCTGGTCACGGCCGACGGTACCGGTTGCAATAAGATTACGAAGGGCATCGATCTCTCCTCCCCACCAAATACCCGGAATGACAGGCACGCTGCCAGGCACCTTCCTGCCAAGAGTATGGAGGTAATGCAGCGTATCAGGCGCCACAGGTCCGCCGACAGAGAGATGCTCATCCCATCCGTCGAACCCCTCCACGGCACTGCTTACCATCAGGTCAACGACACGGTTGAGGATGAAGCCAACTGAACCCTGGGCATTGTGTTCTGTCAGGAATACTATGGTGCGGTTAAAAAAACGGTCGGTGAGAAAGGGTTCAGAAATGAGTACACGCCCCTTTCCGGGAATTTTATCCTCGGGGTTGATGCTGAATATGTCAGGATAGTCACTCATCTGTCTGTTATGCACAGGAAAAATAATGACTTTTCAGGTCAAAATCAAGAAAAAAATAAAAATTGGCTTAAAACAGGGGTTTTCGGTTATCGGTCAGAGCAACCTGCACAGCCGTCTGCTCCTTCGCCAGGTTTACATCCAAGGTCTGTATCCTGGGCACACCTGATACCTCTCTTTTGCATCTCCCTGTTACGGCTGATGTGCGTCTCAGGAAAACTCCCGCGGGGTTTGATGAGCATGCTGACAGCCAGCCCTGCAAGTGCGAGTGCGACAAGAATGACTGATATGATAAGCAATTTTATGAACATAACCTTTACCTCAGGTCTGCAAAATTAATCACAGACAACATTCAAGACTATAACAAACAGGAATATATTTTGTTAACCAGTTGCCTGCAACCGATAACGGATAACGACAACTGACAAATCCTTTCATCGTTCTTCGATCCTCTTTCGCAACCCTTCCGACATCCAGCTGCGGATATCTCCCTTTTCATCGGAAAATATCAGGTAACCTTCAAGGAAATCGTATTTTTCAATGAAGGTTATCGCCGTGTCCTTCCCGGCAACCATGCATGCGGTAGCCCATGCGTCTGCCACTGCACACTTCGGGGCAACTATGGTAGCGCTGAGAATCGTATGTCTTGAAGGGTAGCCTGTCCGGGGATCAATGGTATGTGAATATTTGACTCCGTTGTCGATATAGAACTTGCGATAGTTGCCTGAGGTAGCCAGGGCGCTGTTATCAAGCCTTACTGCTGCCTGCAGCTCAGCACCGGGAATATAGTTGCCGTCAACGGGTCTGTCAATGCCCACATGCCATCCTTTGCCGTTCTTGTCTCCCGTGGTGCGTACCTCACCTCCCACTTCCACAAGACACTCCCTGATGCCCTCCCCGGCCAGCATGTCAATAAGGAGGTCGACGGTGTAACCCTGGGCGATGGCATTGACGTCAATGAACATATCCGGATCGGCCTTAACGATCCGGTCGCCCTCGAGCCTTACCTTATCCATTCCTACCAGGACCAACAGCGAATCAAGCTTTGTTTCGTCAAACCTTTTAAGGGCGTCAGGACCGAAGCCCCAGGCTTTCACCAGCGGCCCCACGGTGATGTCAAAAAGGCCGTTGCACTGCTCAGATATCAGCGCTGAAGTCCTGAACACCTCACGGAACAGGGTGTCCGTCTTATCGCTTATATTACTGTTAATGAGAGATATGACAGAAGAGTTGTTGTATATTGAAAGCGAGTGGTCGACCTCGCTCAGGAGAGTCTCAACCTTCAGGCGGAGATCACCGGTATTCATTCCCGGAGTGGCTTCAACAACAATGTGATAGGTAGTGCCCTGGGTCAGGCCGTTGATCTCGGCGTACTCAACCGCCGGTCTGCAACCATGCAGAAGCAGAACAATTATTAATGGTATTATTATTCTTTTCATTTTTCCGATTACCCCGCTCCAAGCCTTTATGGGCACCTCTTCCCTGTCGGGGGGAAACATAGATCAAAATCCCCTTTCACTCTGTCTCCTCGAACCTCAATTGCCAATGCAGGTCGCAAATTGCAAATCGTCGTTGCTCCTTGCCATCATCCCCCGAAGTCATCGAACGCGATATTCTCACCGGGGACGCCCAGGTCGTCAAGCATCTTCAGCACGGCGGCGTTCATCACCGGAGGACCGCAGAGATAATATTCGACCTCCTCAGGCTCCTCATGACTGCCCAGGTAACTGTCGAGCAATACCTTGTGTATGAAACCAGTAGCGCCCTTCCAGTTATCCTCCGGAAAAGGCTCTGACAATGCTATTATGAATTTAAAGTTGGGGAATTTCTTTTCAAGGTCCCTGAACTCGCTTTCGTAGAAGATCTCCCTCCTTGACCTGGCTCCGTACCAGTATGACACTTTGCGTCCGGTCTTCAGTGTCTTCATGAGATGAAAGATATGCGATCTCAGCGGAGCCATACCTGCACCACCGCCGATATATACCATTTCATTCTGTGTATCCTTGATGTGGAAATCGCCGAAAGGACCTGAGACCGTGACCTTGTCACCCGGCTTCAGCGAAAAAAGATATGATGAGCATATGCCCGGAGGCACATTCATGAATTTCCTCGTTTTATCCATCGGAGGTGTGGCGATCCTGATGTTAAGGATGATAAGGTTCTTCTCAGCCGGGTAGTTGGCCATAGAGTAAGCTCTGAAGGTTGCCTCCTTGTTCCTGGCCTTCAGACTCCACATGTCGTACTTGTCCCAGTCGGGCCTGTACTCTTTTTCAATATCGATATCCTTGCTGTAATCTATCTCGTATGTGGGTACATCTATCTGGATATATTCACCTGACTTGAAGGTGAGGTCTTCGCCTTCAGGCAGCTTCACCACAAACTCCTTTATATATGTCGCGACATTTTTGTTTGACACCACCGTGCATTCCCATTTTTTGATTCCCATGACAGCCTCAGGCACGTGTATTGTCATGCTCTGGCGCACTTTCACCTGGCAACCAAGACGCCAGTTGTCATGCTGTTCGCGACGAGTGAAATACCCTGTCTCAGTAGGAAGTATTGATCCGCCTCCCTCAGTCACCTGGCATTTGCAGAGACCGCAGGTGCCTCCGCCTCCGCATGCTGACGGCAGAAAAATGCCGTTGCCTGACAGTGTCGTGAGAACGCTCGACCCCGGTTCGACAACCATTTCACGGTCGTTGACCTTCAGTGTCACATCTCCCTGAGGCGTCAGCTTCGCTTTGGCATAGAGCAAAAGAACAACCAGAAGCGTCATCACCATCAAAAATGCAGCAATGCTGACCAGAACAGTGCCCGGAATGGATAAGCCTAAAATCATTAATACCATTTCAGTTTATATTTCTTTAAAGTTTAATACCGAGGAAGCTCATGAAGGCAATGGCCATCAGGCCCGTGAGGATAAAGGTTATCCCCAGTCCTTTCAGCGGAGCAGGCACGTTCGAATAGCGCATCTTCTCCCTTATTGCTGCAAGTGAAATAATGGCCAGCGCCCATCCTATTCCGGATCCAAAACCGAACACAGTCGCCTCAGCTATAGTGTCATACTCTCTCTCCTGCATGAAGAGCGCAGCCCCGAGAATGGCACAGTTCACGGCTATCAGCGGAAGAAATATACCGAGAGAGTTGTAAAGAGCAGGGCTGGATTTTTCAATCACCATTTCGACAAGCTGTACAATCGAAGCGATTACAGCAATGAACATAATGAATGAAAGGAAGCTCAGGTCAAGCGTCGCAAAGCTGTCATTCAGCCATACAAGCGCACCTGCCTTAAGCACATATTTTTCAAGCAGGAAGTTGACAGGAACAGTGATCAGTAGCACAAAGATGACGGCTACCCCCAGTCCCATAGCTGTTTTTACCGTCTTTGACACTGCCAGGTAAGAACACATACCCAGGAAGAAGGCAAAGATCATATTGTCGATGAAGATCGACTTTACAAATATATTCAGCAGGTTTTCCATAATGAGTTTCTTTATCTGGTTTCCTGTAGATTCTTGTTCCGGCTCCGGTGTACCCAAATTATAATGCCCACAGTAATAAGGGCCATCGGCGGGACTATCATCATGCCGTTGTTTTCATATCCGATCTTGTAGAGGCCTATCTTTTCGAAGAGAGGGTAACCCATAATTGACCCGCTTCCGAGCAGCTCACGGAAGAAGGAAACAATAACCAGTATCAGCCCGTATCCGGCGCCGTTACCGATGCCATCGAGGAACGAAGGCCAGGGGTCATTTGCCATGGCAAAAGCCTCGAGACGGCCCATCAGGATACAGTTCGTAATGATCAGTCCCACAAAGACAGAAAGCTGCTTGCTCACATCAAATGCGAAGGCTTTCAGGAACTGGTCGACAATGATCACAAGTGCAGCAATAACGACCAGCTGAACAATGATCCTGATGCGCCCGGGAATGTGTTTGCGCATGGCGGCGATGATCAGGTTCGACAAGGCCACGACAATCATGACGGAGACTGCCATCACAAGCGCCGGTTTCATCTTCACTGTTACCGCGAGTGCTGAACAAATACCCAACACCTGCACGGTGATGGGATTATCCTGACCCAGGGGATTTTTTAACAGTTTTATGTTTTTTGCCGATAACAGCGGCTCCTTTTCCTTGTTTTCCATATCTATTTCCTGTTTTGGCTGAGGTATTTCTCATATTTAATTAACCCGTCGTGCACCATCGCTTCTAAGCCCTTGCTTGTGATGGTTCCCCCGGAGATGGCATCCACTTCGTGGCTGCTGCCGGGATCAGCGCCGCCCTTGACCACCTGAACTGAGACGAAGCTGCCGTTCTCAAAAAGACTCTTGTTAAGGAACTGGCTTTCAAAGGGTGTGGTGTTGATCTCGGCGCCCAGTCCTGGTGTCTCACCCTTATGGTCAAAGGTGACACCTGCTATCGTCGCCATATCATCTTTCAGGGAGACATAACCCCATATAGGACCCCACAGACCCTTTCCCTCGAGCGGAAATATCTGAAGCGTGTCTCCGTTGTCTGCGATCGCAATGAAAACAGGCAGCGACTGTTCGGCAAGAGGTTTTTTCTGTTCAGCGCGCAGGGAAACAGTGAAGGCATCAACACCATCGATATGCTTTCCCTCGGTATTGATTACAAAAAGCTCCCTGACATGCTTGTCATAAAGCATTTCCGCGGTTTCCTTTGTCGATGGTACATTAATAGAAGAAAGAATATTCATTTTCTTCTCCACTTCAACATTCTTTGCCTGCCGGGGTTGAAGGAGCAGTGCCGTCAGTGACAGCAGGATGGCGACGGAGACAACCATCACGGAAGAGAAAATGAAAATATATTTGTTGCTGAAATCTTTCATCTCACGCTTTATTAAGTTGTCTTTACTCTTTTTAACCTTCGTTTAACATTCGCATTCACCACGAAATGATCAATGAGCGGGGCAAAGACGTTCATCAGCAGTATTGCAAGCATTGTCCCTTCTGGGTATGCCGGATTGAAGACCCTGATTATTACTACCATTACACCGGTCAATGCTCCGTAGATATATTTACCCGTATTTGTCTGCGCTGCTGTCACCGGGTCGGTGGCCATGAAGACCGTGCCGAAGGCAAAGCCGCCCATGATAAGGTGATAGTATGCAGGTATCTGAGTGTACTCGTTGCCTCCGGAGGCGTTGAGAAGCAATCCCATTCCCAGCGCTCCGAGAACCATACTGAACATAATGCGCCAGCTTCCTACGCCGGTGATGAGAAGGATGAATGCTCCGATCAGAATGGCAATCACCGATGTCTCTCCCACCGAGCCGGGGATGGTGCCCACGAACATATTCATAGCCGATGGCATCTTCTCAAACTCATCGAGCTTGGCCAGTGCAAGAGGCGTCGATCCGGAAAAACCGTCCAGGGCGCCGCCTTTCACCAGGCCCTCTATCCATACCTTGTCGCCCGTCATCCATCCCGGGTAGCTGAAGAAGAGAAAAGCACGTGCGGTGAGCGCGGGATTGAGGATGTTCATGCCGGTGCCGCCAAAGACCTCCTTGCCGATGATGACAGCGAAAGCAACAGAAACGGCCAGCATCCAGAGAGGTACATCGACAGGCATGATCAGGGGGATAAGCATGCCCGTAACAAGAAAGCCTTCATTGATCTCATGTCCCCTCAGCTGCGCGACTATGAACTCGATGCCCAGGCCGACCCCATAGCTTACTATTATGAGAGGCAGCACCTTCAGGAAACCGAACCAGAACATATGCATGACGGTCCATTCACCGATGCCGAATGCTCTTGTGTGCTGCAGTCCTATGTTGTAGCTCCCGAACAGCAGTGCGGGAAGGAGCGCTATGATGACAACGGTCATGGTGCGCTTCATATCCATATAGTCTCTTACATGGGAGCCCTTTGCGGTTACCTTGTCAGGCACGTACAGGAAAGTCGAAAAACCGTTGAAGACAGAATGTAACTTCTCAAAACGCCCGCCCTTTTCAAACCGGGGCTCCAGCTCCTTTATTTTTTTCAGTAGGAAATTCATTTTAAGCTCTTCCTTAAATTAATTCATCTCTTTTATCATGAGATTGATCCCCTGACGTATTATCTCCTGAATCTCGCTCTTTGAAGGATCAATATATTCGCACAGTGCAAAGTCTTCCTCAGCCACTTCATAGATGCCGAGGTTTTCCATCAGCTCAATCTCCTGAGCGAGTATCGCCTTGATAAGCAGCACCGGATAAATATCCATCGGAAGTACGTTCTCATAATGACCCGTGACAACGAATGCCCGCTGGCCTCCGTGTATATTTGTGTCAAGGTCATATTCTCTCTTCGGAAGAAGCCCCGAAAAGAATGTTCTCCAGTAGCTGAACTTTGTGAAGCCGGGAGAGGCCCATCCGAAAAATTCACTGTGATCACCCTCGGGAAGCACGGTCACCATATTGTCATAGAAGCCGAACGACCCATCGGGAGTAATCTTTTTACCTGTAAGGACATTCCCGCTGATGACCCGGTGATGTTCATCCTTAAGGTTTGATTTAAGTATCCCGCTGACGGAAGCTCCTGGCCTGATACGGTGATATTTTCCGTGCAACACGCCCGTTCCTGCCAGTGCGATGATACGCTCGCGGTCATGAAAGCCTGTGTTAAACAGTCTGCCGAGAGCCACTACATCCTGAATATCGATGGTCCAGACTACCTCGCCCTTTGATACGGGGTCAATATGATGGATCTGCACTCCGACGTTGCCTGCCGGATGTGGTCCTTTGAAATAGTGCTGGTCAACACCTTTAAGGCTTTTCAGCTCTCCGGCCCCTGGCCCTCCAGATTCAAAAGACAAATGGATCTTCCCGTCGGTGAGGCGTGACAGCGCATTGATTCCTGCCTGCATAAAGTTACCATGTGTGTTAGCCATGACAAAATCAAGATCAGGTGCCAGCGGGGCAGTGTCGAAGCCTGAGATAAAGATCGCCCTGGGCACTCTTCCGGGACGCGAGACGATATGATAAGGTCTCTGCCGCAGAACAGGCCACAAGCCCGATTCCATGATCTTCGCTGTGACTTCCTCCCTGGAAAGCTTCAGCGGGTCAGCCACACCAAAATCAATCCTGTCATTGCCCTGCTGCTCTATCACTATTTCGGTCAGCAGCCGCTTGTCTCCACGGACTACCTCCTTCACCTCTCCGCTTACAGGTGAGACATATTTTATTTCAGGGAAGGCCTTGTCGTGAAAAAGTACGGTACCGGCTTTCACAGGACTCCCTTCCTTAACCTCAAGCCTGGCAGAAAGGCCGGGGAAGTCTTCAAATCTCACCCCGAAACGGGTCACAGCAACTTCCGGAAGAAGAATTTTCTCGGCCTTGCCGGCAAGTTTGATGTTTAGTCCTTTACGTAATCTGATCAGTGCTGACATATATTGATTTCAACTTGATTCCTAAAAATTATGCAATATTAATACATTGTTATTTCATTAACAGTCCAGTATGACATTAATCACAAATCTGTTTTTCTGAACGGTGCAATTCAATACGGCAGGATATTTGTACTTTAGCCGGAAATAATTATTTATGTCCGCAAATATAGCGAGGATAAAAATATTAAGTTTATTAATACCCTGTTTCCTTTTTACAACCTTCTATTCTGTTACACAGGAAAATACCTCTGAAGAATATGCGGCAGGAAAAGTAAAAAGCATCTTTTTTGAGAAGGACGGCTGGAGGCTTGCATACCCTTTCGTGCAGATTAACAGCCCTGAACGGATCATACTTCACTTTGATATAATTGACGGGAAGGGCGAATCATTATGGTACCGCCTTGAGCACTGCGACCGCGACTGGAACATCAGCGATCTTTTCACCAGCGACTTCCTCGAGGGTTTTGAAGAGAACCAGATAAGGGATTACCTGCCGTCATTCAATACCAGGCCGGGATACACCCACTATTCGCTCGGACTCCCGAATGATGATATAAGGCTAAAGATTTCAGGCAACTATTTAATCACTGTCTGGGCTCCGGGAGAGCCTGACAAGCCCTTGCTGAAGAAGAGGTTCTTTGTAACTGAAGGAACGACCGTTGCCAGTGTTATGTTCAGGAGGCCCATGAAACCAGGCACTACGGAGACACATCAGCAACCTGAGATAACCGTGTCGACAGCAAGGCTCGCGGTCACTGATCCTTACACACAGGTGACAATAACCGTCATGCAGAATGGCAGGTGGGATAAGACAAGAAGCAGCCTGAAGCCCGATTTCGTCGGTAACAACAAGCTTGAATTCAACGCTCTCTCTGACAACACGCTTTTCCCGGGCGGGAATGAATTCAGATATTTCGATATTAAGACCACCAGGCAGACAAGACAGAACGTACGGGCCCTGGAGTTCGTCGACGGGCTTTACCATGCACTTCTTCTTCCTTCTGAAGACAGGGAGTTCAAACAGCACTTCTTTAATGAGGATATTAACGGGAAATACATAGTTGCCATGGAGGAGAGCGACACGCCCGACAGTGACGCGGATTATGTATGGGTTTATTTTACGCTGCCGCTTTATGCGGAGATACAGGGCGGGTCGGTCTATGTCACCGGTGCATTCACTGACTGGTCATACAGCCCTGAGAACAGGATGACCTGGAGCGCTGCAAGGGGATGCTATGAGGCTTCTCTCCTGCTGAAGCAGGGATGGTATAACTATGAGTATGCCTTTGTGCCTGAGGGATCACAGATCTCTGAAGGGGCTCATTTTGAAGGAGATCATTATGAAACTGAGAATGATTATCTTATCCTCACCTACTTCCATGACCCGAGGGAGAGGTACGACCGCCTGACAGGCGTCACCGTGGCAAACACCCGTGGCAGGCAGTAGTCATTCGCAAATCGCAAATCGCAAATCGCAAATCCTTATTGCTTGTGTTTATCTATCCCGTAAAGCATATAGAAAGTATGCTCCATGGTCTTAACTATCTCCGCCATGTATTCATGCACAGCTTTCACTGACCCCGGAAGGGTATAGATCAGTGTCTTGCCTGTCACACCCGCCAGTGAGCGGCTCAGCACTGCATTCGGATTCTTCAGCCCGTACTTAACCCTGATCAGCTCCATGACACCGGGTATTTCTTTTGTCAGCAACGGTTTGATTACATCTGTCGTCATGTCACGCGGACCAAGACCTGTTCCGCCGGTAGTGATGATGAGATCCATATCTGTCGACGACGCCATTGTATTGCGCAGGCTTGCAGCATCGTCAGGCAGGACCACGGTGTTGATCTCACAGTCCCATTCTGCAGAAATCATCGCGTACTTAATGTACTTTACCACAGCCGGACCGCTGAGGTCTTTATAAACGCCATTATGCACCCTGTCACTGAGAGTGATTACAAGCACCTTGAATTTTTCAGGTAATTTCATTTATCTTTTCTGTTGAGTATGACATTGCGGTTAAATCTTTCTGACCTTTACCATCTCCCCTTTTTGTATCCAGCTCTGTCCGCGTGGTATGTTTATTAAACCCCAGGCATCGGGAAGGGCTGTTATATGAGCTGAGCCGTGGTACTCGAGTGGCAGTGCCTCGCACTCACCGGTAATGATAAAAGGTATCCATATCATACGGTCAGCTCTCTTTCTCGAGTAGTCAGCTGCCAGGGGCATCATCAGCCCGGGTTCCTCAGCCGTCACGCCCGTCATCTTATTCAGGAAAGGCCTTACCATCACCTCGAACTGCACGAATGTCGAGACGGGATTGCCTGGCAGACCAAATACAGCTTTTCTCTCTCCCGTGCAGAACGTCAGCGGTTTGCCGGGTTGCATCGCCACCTGGTCAAAATGGATCGTGAGCCCCATCGATCGCATCACAGCAGGGACAAAATCGAAATCGCCGAACGATACGCCTCCTGAGATAAGCACAACCTCGTTTTCGTCGACAGCCGCCCTGAGCAGCCTGGCAGTCGAGGCCTCGTCATCAGCAGCTATGCCGTAATATTTGCCGATGGCCCCTGCCCGCGTCACCTGCGACATGAGCTGGGAACCATTGCTGTTTCGTATCTGTGCCTCAGCAGGTACGTACTCCGGCTCGACCAGCTCATTGCCTGTGCTGATAATTCCCACATGTACCCTGTTACTCACAGTCACTTCCGTTGCTCCCACCGCTGCCATTACAGCTATGTCCTGCGGTTTGATTATTCGTCCCGCCTTCAGCACTGTCTGTCCTTTGTAGAGGTCCTCAGCGGTCTTTGCGATGTTGGACTTCCCTGCCTTTCCGGTGAAACGTACCTTTCCTCCCTCCTTTTCTTCGGACTCCTCGAGCATGAATATATAGTCCGCACCGCGGGGTACAGCCGCCCCGGTCATGATGCGTGAGCATGAACCGGGTGTAACCTCCATGGCAGGCATGACACCTGCAGCGACAGTCTCAATAACAGTAAGTTCTTTGCCAAGATCGTCATGCCGGCAGGCAAAGCCATCGACAGTGCTTTTATCCCACGGAGGCATGTCCATATCGCTCTTCACCGGTACAGCAAGCACCCTGCCCAGCGAATCATTAAACCTGACAATTTCCTTCCCTGTACGGAAGACCATGCCTGTCACGATTTTGTATGCTTCTTCGAATGTTATCATCATGACCTTAATTATCTTTTTTCCCTTCCGGCTCTCCCAGAATTCGCAGGGCTTCCGGAGGGAATGAAACCAAAACTTTTTCACCGGTGATGAAATTATTCTCCTCCATCTCACGGTGAGTAATATCCACGTAAAAATAGTCCCCGGCATTGACCGTTATCTCATATCCGGTGGCTGACGGCACAACATCGTCAATTATGCCGTGAATGTTGTTCATCTGTATCCCCGGCGCACCCTGGCGCGACAGGAGGACCTCACTGCTGCCAATGATAAGCAGTCCGGATGCAGGGTAATCAGCCTTAGGCAGCCTGAATTTTGTCGTTTTCTCCGTTATGCCCGAACAGTTTTTATACGAAGTAACAAAGGTGACCCTGAAGAAGTTCTTTATACCGGCATATCTTGCCACGAACCTGTTGACAGGGTGATTAAACACCTCGAGCGGCGTTCCCTCCTGGATGATCTTACCGTTGTGCATCACCCCGACCCTGTTTGCTAGGCTGATGGCTTCGCCGAAGTCGTGGGTGACGTGTATGATTGTCTGTCCTTTGCGGTTAAGGCGACGCAGCAGCCGCCTGATGCTGTCCTTGAGACTGGCATCGACGGAGGCCATGGGTTCGTCGAGGAGAAGTATCTTCGGGTCAGTGACCAGCGTGCGGGCCAGCGCCACCCGCTGCTTCTCCCCTCCGGAAAGATTATACGGCTTGCGGGAAAGAAGATGCGTTATATTCATTTCCTCAGCTGCATGTTTGACTCTGAGGTCAACATCTTCCTTTGGTAAACGCCTTACTTTCAATGGATACGCAATATTTTCACGGACGGAATAATGTGGGAAGAGAGCAAAATCCTGGAAGACAAGGCCTATCCCTCTCTGCTGCACCTTCGTTGAGGTTATTTCTTCCCCGTCAAGGAATATATGTCCGCTGTCGGGTGTGGTCAGCCCGCATATCAGTTCCAGCAGCTGAGTTTTGCCGGCTCCTGACCGCCCCAGCAGGACGTAATAGTCTCCAGGGGATACCTCCAGGGATATCTCTCTCAGCGAAAATCCGCCGAGCTGTTTGTTTAATCTCTCAGTCCGCAGCATCGTCCTCCCTCCTGAATATTGTATGTCTTTCCGTGGCGAGTGTCCTGAACAGCACGAAGAAAAACAGGGCCACAAGGATAAAGATTATAGATGCCGGCCTTGCCGAGGTGATGCCGTAGGTGTTGAAGCGGTCATATATCAGCACCGGGGCTATCATTGGGTGATAGGCTATTATGACCACTGCGCCGAACTCGCTCATGCCGCGTGCGAACATCATGATGAAGCCTGAAACGACAGACCGCCAGGCCTGAGGCAACGAGATGGTGAAGAAGATACATGACGGTGAGGCGCCCAGGGTCAGGGCTGCCTTCTCTGTTCTTTCTGGCACCGCTGCAAAGCCGTCGCGTGCCGCATTGATGAGAAAAGGGAGGCTGACAAAAGCCATGGCGAGAGCTATGCCGGCGCCGTTGTTGACGAGCAGTATCCCGGCCTTCTGTGCCACACCGCCAAGCAAACCGTCGCGTGAGATGAAACCCAGCAGGGCTATACCCGCTGCCGTATGCGGCAACACCACCGGCAGGTCAATAATGCCCTGCACCACCTTCTTGAGCGGGAACTCCTTGCGTGCCATGATCCAGGCAAGAGGTACCGCACCCACTGCAAAGATGATCGTAGCCGAAAAAGCTATCAACAGTGTATACCATACGCTGCGCTGCACCTCAGGGTCAGCCGCCGTCTTTCCTACCTCGCTGAATGACGATTTAAGGAACATGCCTGCCAGGGGTGCAATGATGAACAACAGCACCAGGGAGGCAAGAACTAGTAAATATCCAGTTGAAGAGCGACTGACCTTTCATCATCTTCTTACTGACCCGGGGTGTCGTAAATATATGACTGCAGGGCTGCAGGCACGGCAGCAGTGTCACCTGTGACGACAGGGATAAGAGGCTCCTGCCCAGATTCTCTGAATATCTTCTTTCCCTCTTCACTGAGCAGGAAGCTGAAAAATTTAACCGCCAGCGCCTTCTGCTGCGCACCGTCAGTTATCGTACCGGAATAGCTTATATAATCGCCCCGTATCTCCGAGCGCTCCGCTGGCGTTTCTCCGGGAATCAGGCAGGATACGCTGCTGTATTGATCCTTCATCTCCGGGGATGAAAGGTTAATCGCGTCAGGAAGCTCAAGGTACCTGAAACCGTGCTGGATGGCAACCGACTTATACTGAAACATATAGTCTATGACCCCTGTCTCTGTAAGTGCCACAAGGTCAACCTCCTTGGGCCTTATATAATCTGTGTTTTTGCTCAGCAGTGAATCAGCCAGTCCATGCCTGCCGTAATATGCTTCAGCCAGCCTGGCGGCGAAGACTGTGCGGTATCCGCAGGGATCGGCATCGGGATCAGCCCGGCCGATGATGACATCGTCCTTCAGCAGGATGTCAGCCCAGTTATCCTCCCTGAAGATTGAAGAGTATGCCGATTCGGGCCTGTAGGCTATCACTATCTCATTCGTTGCGAACCTGATATTCCATGAGGCGTACGAGGGGATGAGCAGGTTATCGATCACAGAATAGTCGGCTGATAGCATTATGTCACAAGGCTTGTGCAGCTCGGTGATCTTCCTGGCGCACTGAAGGCTCCCGGCGGCTTCGGACAGCACCCTGACGCCGGGATTGGCTTTCTCGAAAGCTTCGCTGATCTTCTTCACCGGAACCGAGAGACTGCCTGCATGGAATATAATAATGTTTTTCTCCCTGCCCGCATTACATCCCGTAATCAGCAAGAGGGTCATTAACCACAGTGAAATGGTGATCCTCATTGCCTGCCGTTTATTTCGTTGATACGGTTAAAAAATATTCTGGCTATGCTTTTCATGGCGATATCGGTGTCGTGGTGCAGGCTGTTATAGGCCCTCACCAGCTGCCGGCCCTCGCGCGACAGGTTCGTTCGTCCGCCGGCAGCGCCACCGCGTCTTTTATCAACAAGATTGAAGCCCAGAATCTGTTCCACACCGCGCAGTTTGCCCCATGCCTTGCGGTAGCTCATGCCAAGATTGCGGGCAGAAGCTGTCAATGAGCCGGTCTTTTCTATCTCCAGCAGCAGGGCGAAGCCCTCTCCGTCGAGCACCTTGGTCTTGCTGAGCGTCTCAAGCCATAAATCATAATTAAGGAAGATATCGTAATAGGGTTGCCCTTTGTGTCCGGCCATGGTCGTTGTTGTCCTTACTGCCGGTCAAATTTACACTTTTTGCATAACGGTGGCAACTGCCCCCGGGTTATCTGTTGCAGATTTGTCAAGGTCATTACTAAGGTCTGAACGAAGAAAAGAAGTGAGATGCATATTGATTATGGTTAGAACATTTCAATGACTATTTACTTCATAGATTCCCTATGTCTATCAAGTAATTCTTTAGCCTTGTTGACATCATTTTCATTTCCATGAACAATTATCTGATACCCTTTCTCCTCAAGATGCTCATGGTATTTTACAACAGTGCGGCTTCTTATTATGAGGACAGCAATCAGAGAAATGACACCCCCGCTAAGAATACCAATGGAAAAACCGGCCATTGCACCTATCATTGCACCTATTCCGAAAAGAAATCCCAACCCGGGAATTGCAAATATTTTCATCCCGGTGAGCATTCCGAGAATGGGTCCGACAATAGCACCGATGATTGCCGGTACATTCTCAATCGGTTTATGCTTTGTATGAATGAGGTCATCTATGATCACAGCCTTCCCGATAAGGGAAACCTGTTGAACGGGATATCCGGCACGGTTTAGTTCCTGGACAGCTTCGATTGCTTGTTCATGGGTAGCATATTCCCCTACAGCGGTATTCATGGTGTATGATTTTTTTAATTAAAAATATTTTAGACTCTACCTGAACTAATCATGAGGAAAACAGGTATTCTTAATTACTAGCCAAGTTACAAAATTAGGTCAATTTAACCCGCTATTTACATAATTTTTGAAATAAGTTACACCATTCACACGTTTCCAAACACTGTGCATCCGTTGGTGTCCGTCAGAAGATAAGTGAAGAAATTCTCTATCTCTTTATCTCTTTTTCCAAAGCCGCCACTTTTGAAAGACGTCTAATGAATCTTTCTTCTCCCTTGAAATGAGCGTTCAGAAACGTCCGTATTAAATCCCATGACAGGGAATATCCGGTGACTTGTCCTCCCAGACATATTACGTTCATATCGTCATCCTCCACTCCCTGATGAGCCGAGAAGGAATCAGTGATTAATGCAGCACGCACACCATCTACTTTGTTCGCTGCAACACAAGCCCCTACTCCGCTTCCACAGATAGCCAAACCTCGTTCGACTTCACCCCGTGCCACCGCTCTGGCAAGAGGTACTACAAAGTCGGGATAATCATCATCAATAACCAGCTCATCGGCTCCGAAGTCTTCTACCTCATAACAGGCTTCTTTAAGTGCCACAATCAGCTGAACTTTCAATTCAAACCCACCATGGTCCGCTGCTATACCAATGTGCTTTATTCCTATTCCGCTTTCAGCGTTTTCTTTTTCTTTTTTTTGTTCTGATTCCATTTCCAGTTACGAATTTCCGGCAGATCCTCGCCGTGTTTATCAATATCATTTCTTAGTAATATTTAAAATCTGGCTAACTGTTTTAGCTATCATCCATTCCTCATCAGTGTGAATGACTTGTACAGCAACACTCTCATTCTCTTTTGATATAATCGGGGCATCTTTCTGATTGCCTTTTCCGTCATAGAAGATTACTTCTGAATCTTTCAGGCCCATCCTGTCTATTTTTCCTTGAAGTGAACGCGTCAGGATTTTGCCAGCCTTAAAAAGCGCAAACTTTATTGAGGACGAACCTGCATTAATAGTTAATATACAAGCATGATCCTTATTCATGGATGAGTCCTCATTGTTTTACCCGATTCTTAGTCCCATTGTGACTAATTCTGCAGATGTTAAGTTAATTCAGTTGGCAAGGGCCAATGATGCCCGCGATTGAATAACACATTAGCTTCTTCCGGCCCCCAGGTACCCGCAGCATAATTCGGAAAATCGAGCGGAGGTTTTCGCGACCACTTGTCAATGATCGGCATTATTATTTTCCAGGCTGCTTCAACCTGATCAGCACGCATAAAGAGAGTGGCATCGTTGTTCATCACATCCCAGAGTAAGGTTTCATAAGCGTCGGGTATAGGTAATGAAAAGCTTTCCTGGTAATTGAACCTCATAGTCACTGGTTTTAACAATAGCTTCGTTCCCGGTTGCTTTGCCTGAAAGCGCAGCACTATACCTTCCTGGGGCTGAATAGAAATAATTAGACTGGATGACTGCCAGTCGAGCGTGGCTTCCGGTGGAAACGACTTATGCGGAACTGTCCGAAATTGTATCGTAACTTCCGAAGTTTGTCTTGGAAGACGTTTCCCTGTACGAAGATAAAAAGGCACATCCTGCCACCTCCAGTTATCAACGAACAGCTTTAGTGCAACAAATGTCTCAGACGGTGAATCAGGTGAAACCCCGGTTTCTTTACGATATCCGCATACTTTTTTGCCAGCAATTGAACCCTTGCCATACTGTCCACGAACAATGGTCTGATCTACCTTATCTTTCGAAATTGGCCGGATTGCATGAAGAACATCCACTTTCTTGTTGCGGATTTCATCAGCGTTAAAGGAGACCATGGGTTCCATAGCTACAAGGCACAACAATTGCATAAGGTGATTTTGTACCATATCTCTTAATGCTCCTGCCTTCTCGTAATACTCTCCACGATGCTCTACACCCAAATCTTCAGCAACGGTAATAGTTACATAATCCACATATCGTCGATTCCAAATGGGTTCAAAGAGCGGATTGGCAAAACGGAACGCAAGAATATTCTGCACGGTTTCTTTACCCAGGTAATGGTCAATCCTGAAAATCTGAGATTCATTGAAATTATCAGTAAGTATCTGATTTAGCTTCAGAGCTGATGCCAGGTCATGACCAATTGGTTTTTCAACCACAATGCGTGCCAGTTCCCGGTCATTTGCCAGACCTGCTTCCTTAAGATGTTTTGGGATTTCGCCAAACATGACCGGTGGTGTAGCCATGTAAAAGATAAGCTGAGCTTTGGTTTTCCACTCTTTTTCCAGATAAGCGCATTTCTCTTTTAATATGGAATAAATTTCTGGTTTTGTAAAATCTCCTTTAATGTAATAAATATGTTTGGAAAACTTAGACCAAACTTCATTGTTGACCTTACCCTTTCGTGAAAACTTTTCAATTCCGTCCCGGAGACGGTGACGTAAATCCTTATCGTTGAGTTCTATACGATCTAAAGCAACTATGGAAAAATAGGCTGGCATACTCAAATCCTGAAACAGATCAAAAAGAGAGGGCGCCAGTTTTCGCCAGGTAAGATCTCCTGATCCTCCAAAAATGGCAAATACAGTTGGTTGGAGCTTTACATTTGTTTTCATTTTGATCCTTTCAGCCATTCAGTGTGATATGTTCCTTTTGCATCAATACGTTCATATGTATGAGCACCAAAATAGTCGCGTTGTGCCTGGATAAGATTAGCCGGTAACCACACACTGCGATAAGCGTCAATATAGCCAAGAGAGGCCATAATACCAGGAATGGGAATACCCATGGAACTGACCTGGCATACTATCTGGCGCAGATCTTCCAGATTTTCCTTGATCTTATTTGAGAAGGCAGGATCGAGCAGCAAATTTAAAAGATCATGTCTGGTCTGAAAAGCTGTCCTGATATCTTCAAGTAAAGCTGCCCGAATTATACAGCCACCTCTCCAGATACGGGCAACAGCTTCAAGTTTAAGATGATATCCGTACTTTTCTGATGCTGTTGCAAGAAGAGCAAATCCCTGGGCATATGTTGTGAGCATTGACACATAAAATGCTTTGCGTAATTGAATAAGAAACTGATTTCTGTCGCCACTGAAATTGATGGCCGCAGTATCAAAGATCCTGGATGCCATTTCACGCTCTTTCTCAAATACCGACAGATCACGCATACTGACTGCAATATCAATAGTCGGGAGAGGTACCTGTAATTCCATGGCACTCTGCGAGGTCCACATACCGGTGCCTTTTTGCCGGGCCACATCAAGTATCTGGTCTATCAATCGTCCTCCTGCTTTCTTATCAGTCATGCCAAATATATCACCTGTAATTTCCAGGAGGTAACCATTCATCTCATCATTATTCCATTCACCATATGTTTTTTTAAGTTCATCGTCGGAAAAACCCAGAGCCAGTTTCATAATCGCATATGTCTCAGCGATTAACTGCATCACTCCATATTCAATGCCATTATGCACCATCTTTACAAAATGGCCGGCTGATAATGGACCCAACCAGGTTACACAAGGCTCACCATTAACCTTTGCAGCAACAGCCTCAAGAACCGGTTTTACCCTCTCATAAGCTTCATTCAGCCCCCCGGGCATAATACTGGCACCATGCCTGGCGCCTTCCTCTCCTCCGGATATTCCCATTCCCATAAAGAGTATTCCTTTGTCTTTTAACCGGAGGGTACGCAGATCGGTGTCTTTAAAATATGAATTGCCTGAATCTATTATAAGATCGTCTTTCAGAAGATAAGGTGACAATTCATTTATAACTGAATCTACCGGAGCTCCTGCAGGAACAAGTAATATTACTGCACGTGGTAAACGAAGGCTTGAGATAAAATCCTGAAGGTCACCCGTGCAATGGATATCTCTTTTCTCTGCTTCCTTTCGCAGGGCTTTCACTTTGGTCGGGTCATTGTCGTAACCAGCCACGGAGAAACCATGATCGGCCATGTTTAACAAAAGATTGCGTCCCATGACACCTAAGCCCACCATTCCAATTTCATATCGTTGTATTAAATTCTTATTTTCCATAATATAAATATTAATGTTGCCAAAGAATCAAGGCAGTTTCAAGAGGGACTGCAACGCCAGGGAAGTTTGGAACCACCCGGGGAGTATAATCCGTCGCGGGACGTGATGCAGACACCGTTGCCCGATATAGATGCGGTTTAACAGATTCAGTCTGCTTTTGAATCAGCTTCAACTCCTGTCTTATTGGAGAATCACCATCAATTCCCTCAGCATAAAGCTCTATTATCACTGCTTTCGGGTCGAGGTCATTCAGATAGACCTGAACGTCATATATGTGATTATCTCCTTCCGTTTTAACTTTTACCTCTCCAAATTGAAGTGTGCTCCACTTTTGCTGTAAAGCATTCTGCCACTCAATAATCTCCTTACCTGTTTTTCCCTTGTCGGTAGCACGAGCCTGATAATTTGCAGCCAGCGGGAGGTAATATTTTTCTGTATATTCCCGCACTGTTCGATTAGCAGAAAAACGCGGTGTCAATTGTGACATGCTTTTTCTTATTCGCTCTATCCAGGCACCTGGGATGCCATTTTTGTCCCGATTATAAAATTCAGGGACAACCTGCTGTTCGAGAATGTCATAAAGGGTATTGGCTTCGTTAGCATCCCATGCAGGATCCTCACCATGTTCCTTCCCATCACCTAAAGCCCATCCCACCTCAGATGTATAGGCTTCAGCCCACCAGCCATCAAGCTCGGATAAGTTAACACCTCCATTTACAAGCACTTTCATACCGCTTGTACCGCTCGCCTCCCATGGGCGCCGTGGCGTATTAATCCATACATCCACTCCCTCGACAAGTCGCTCTGTCATGAGCATGTCGTAGTCACTTAAAAATATTACATGAGGACGTACCTGGGGTTGCCGGATGAAATGAATCCATTTAGTGATCAGGTCCTGACCTGCCTGATCAGCCGGATGTGCCTTGCCCGCAAGGATAAGCTGCACAGGGTGTTGGGGATCAGAGACCAGACGAATGAGACGCTGAGGGTCATACAACAACATATCTGGTCTTTTATAGGTTGCAAACCGACGCGCAAAACCTAAAGTCAATGTATTTGGGTCAAACAAATGTTTCACATATTCAGCTTCCCCGGAGGATTCCCCTGAAGCCACCAACTGGCGGGATAATCGTTCCCGGGCATATTCAATGAGAGCTGCGCGTGAGTTTGTGCGCATCTGCCACAGCCTTTCCTCACTGATTTTCCGGATATCCTGCCCAAGGTTTTCCATTGTGCCTAACCAGCGATCTTTTCCGCAAGCTTCAGTCCAGATTTCGTCTGCTTCTTTGGAGTCCCATGATGGCATATGTACGCCATTTGTTATATACCCGACAGGCACCTCATTTCCCGGCCATTTCAGGAATAGTGGTTCAAATATATGACGGCTGACTTCTCCGTGGAGATGACTTACCCCATTTACTGCTCCGCTTCCCCTGATTGCCAGGTATGCCATATTGAATTTCTCCGATTCATTACCCGGATCCTCCCTGCCTAACGCTAACAATTGGTGAAGTGTAATACCAAGTTTCTGCTCAGCGTATTCACCGAGGTACTGACCAATAAGCGTTGGTGAGAAACGATCGAAACCGGCTGCAACAGCTGTATGCGTGGTAAAGAGATTGCCCCCTCGTGTAGCAGCCATTGCAACATCAAATGGTTGCCCTGTATTCTTCATAAAACTAAAAGCACGTTCCAATATCGCAAATGCTGCATGCCCCTCATTAAGATGGCATACCTGGGGCTGAATACCAAGAGCATTAAGCAGACGCCATCCTCCAATTCCAAGAACCAGTTCCTGTTTAATCCTAAGCTCAGGTCCTCCTCCGTATAATTCACTTGTTATTCCACGATGAGCAGGAAAATTTGCTGCATCGTTACTGTCTAACAGATAAAGTTTTATCCTGCCAACCTGTACCTGCCATGCACGTAACCAGACAGAATAACCGGGTAACTCTATTTCCAATCTTAACCATTCTCCATTGGGTTGACGCAGCGGAGTAACTGGCAATTGTCCCGGATCGTTATATGGGAAAAGAGCCTGCTGCTCACCGTTTTTGTCGATTTCCTGACGAAAATAACCTTGCTGATATAAAAGCCCGATGCCGATTACGGGCACACCCAAATCACTTGCGGCCTTAAGCTGATCACCGGCCACATTGCCCAGACCGCCTGAATAAATTGGAAGAGCTTCACTTAGCATGAATTCCATGCTAAAATATGCTACACATGTAAGCGAAGCCTCCGGATAGCTTTGTTGGAACCAGGCTGGAGATGTATTCACATTTTCTTGTGATTGATTGAGAGCATCTACTTTCTTACGAAAGACCGGGTCGGACATTACGGTCTGAAACTGATCTCTTGAAACTGTTTGCAGAACTACCCATGGGTTATGTGTGAGGTCCCAGAGTGCAGGATCAAGTTGCCGCCAGACTTCATCGGCTGCATGATTCCATGACCATCGCAAATCGAGAGCAAGTGCTGCAAGAGAATCCACCCCTTCAAGATCCGATGACAGGAAACTGTAAACGGGTTTTCTTATGTCTGTCTTATCTTTCATGATGATATTGTCAGATTTCTTTATATAAAGACTTCTATGTTACAGCATTTGTAACAATAGTTTGTGCTTCTTCAAGTATTTTCTGCAGATGTTCATTTCCCTTAAAACTCTCGGCGTATATTTTGTAAATATTTTCTGTCCCTGACGGACGAGCTGCAAACCATCCGCTTTCTCCCGACACCTTTAAACCGCCGATTGAGGCTCCATTTCCGGGTGCGTTTGTGAGAACGGCATTTATCTTTTCCCCGGCCAGGCTTTTAAGGTGAATCTGTTGAGGTGAAAGTTTTCCTAACATTTCCTTTTGCTTAGGTGTGGCCGGCGCTTCTATACGGTCATAGACAGGATCACCCAGTGTATTGGTAAGGTCACTATAAATATCTCCGGGATCTCAATTCATTTTAGCTGTAATTTCTGCTGCAAGCAAGGCCAGGATAATTCCATCTTTATCGGTAGTCCAAACGGTGCCGTCAAAACGTAAGAAGGAGGCTCCGGCACTCTCCTCTCCTCCAAAGCCAAGAGAACCATTAAATAGCCCCTCCGCAAACCATTTGAATCCAACAGGTACCTCATAAAGCTTACGACCAAGCTGAGAAGCGACACGGTCAATCATCTGACTGCTTACCAATGTCTTGCCTATGGCTGCTTCACGGCTCCATTCAGGCCGGTGCTGAAATAAATAATGGATTGCGACAGACAAATAATGATTTGGAGGCAATAAACCCTTGCTTTTTGAGACAATCCCATGCCTGTCGTGATCGGTATCACAAGCGAAGGCAATGTCATATTGATCTTTTAATTTTATTAAACCTTGCATCGCATAAGGAGAAGACGGATCCATCCGGATTTGACCATCCCAGTCAACTGTCATGAAGCTGAAAGTCGGATCCACTGCTTTATTTACGACAGTAAGATTTAGTTTATATCGCTCTGCAACAGGTTCCCAATAATGAACCCCGGCCCCCCCCAAAGGATCAACACCAAGTTTGATTTTTGAATTTCTAATCACATCCATATCAATAACATTGGAAAGATCAGAGATGTAATTATTTAAATAATCATGCCGATGTGTAGTGGATGCTTTCAGAGCCTTTTCAAATGAAATCCTTTTTACGCCCATAAGGTTATTCTTCAGGAATTCATTTGCCTTTGCTTCAATCCAGCTGGTTATTGAGGATTCCGCTGGTCCACCGTTGGGAGGATTATATTTAAAACCTCCATCGTGAGGCGGATTATGCGAAGGTGTTATCACTATTCCATCGGCAAGTCCTTTCTTGCGACCGCGGTTGTGCGTGATAATAGCATGCGAAATAACAGGGGTTGGCGTATATTCCTCCTTTCCGGCAATCATAACATCTATTCCATTCGACGCCAGTACTTCCAGGGCAGTGCTAAAAGCCGCGACAGAAAGGGCATGAGTATCCATGCCCAGAAACAGGGGACCGGTTATCTTCTGTTGAAGACGGTACAGACAGATTGCCTGTGTAATTGCCAGAATATGATTTTCGTTAAAAGAATTTTTAAAGGATGAGCCACGATGTCCTGATGTACCGAACAGAACCTGTTGCTCTGTTACTGATGGATCAGGAACTTCTGTAAAATATGCTGTGACGAGCTTGGGTACATTAACCAGCATCTCTGGTTTGGCTGGTTTTCCTGCATCTGTACTTACTTCCATAATTGCTGTTTTGCCTGTTGTTTTGAGTTGCAGGCCTGGCACATTCGTACTCTTGTCTTTTCTCTCAATATGCATTAATGCAATATGAAGGAGCTAAAGTTAAGCCTAAGGAGCGGGATGAGTGTTACACGACTTTAAAAAAAAGTTACATCATTCGCATATTTTATCGAAAAACGCTTTTGGGCATAATAATTTTCACGCTTGCAAACCCTCCTTCTGCCGGCTGCAGACTGCGGGCTGACGATTGACGGCTTTTTTATATATTTGCATTTCATTATCTTCCTATCTATGAAGGACAACCGAAACCTCCGCAGGATACTGCAGCTTATCGACCTTGATAGCGACCTTGACAGTTTCGCAAATATTCATGACACTATAGAGAAGGAGCTTGTCTTCAAGGGGACGAACCTTTGGATCCTGGTCTTTGCGATTCTTGTCGCCTCGGTGGGTTTGAACATGAACTCCACAGCCGTGGTCATAGGTGCCATGCTCATCTCACCCCTCATGGGGCCCATCAACGGCATCGGGTATAGTATTGCTACCTATGACTTCCCCCTTTTCAAACAGGCCGTAAAGAACTTCGGCTTTGCGGTGTTAGCGGGTTTGATAGCCTCCACCGCCTATTTTGCCATGAGCCCCATCTCTACAGCACACTCAGAGTTATTGGCGCGCACCAGCCCTACAATCTATGATGTTCTCATCGCCTTCTTCGGCGGTATGGCAGGAATCGTGGCTATCACCAGCAAGAAAAAAGGCAATGTCATCCCCGGAGTGGCCATTGCCACTGCCCTCATGCCACCGCTCTGCACGGCAGGTTACGGGCTGGCAACAGGCCAGTTCACCTATTTCTTTGGTGCACTCTATCTCTTAACGATTAATACGGTGTTCATTGCACTTTCGGCCCTTCTTATTTCGCAGATCCTGAAGCTGCCGATAAGGGGTACGATCGCTGAAGCCCAGAAGAAGAGGATAAACCAGATGATCTCATTAGTTCTTGCGTTGGTGCTGATCCCCAGCATCTATTTCGGCTACAACCTGGTGCAGAAGGAGAAGTTCACGGTACGTGCCGAAAGGTATGTCGACAACATCAATGTGGTGGAAGGCAATTATCTCCTGAAGAATGAGATAGACCCCAGGAGACGTACCATACAACTTGTTTACGGTGGTACATCACTCACTCAGGAACAGAAAGAAGAAATTACTACCATGGCGGCAAACTTCGACCTGAATGATATTGTCATTGATATACAGCAGGGATTCTCCTATGCTGATAATGCCATAAAGAGCGGTGAGGTTGAAACTCTTAAGGCTGAGATCAACCGTCTGGGCATGATCATTAAGGATAGGAACGCCAGGCTCTCAGGCTTTGAAACGAAGCCCGAACGTGGCGGGAAGCTTCTGGCGGAACTGGTTATTCTCTACCCGCAGGTGTCGGAAGTCTCTTACTCCGAGACCCTGAAATATATCCAGGGGAAAGCTACCCCCGACACGCTTACACTGGTCACCATTTCAACCAAGGGCAGAAGCCTGGATGTAAGGGAGCAGGAGCAGATTGAGAAGTGGCTCTCAACACGCCTGGGCTCCGCTTCTGTCAGGGTTTACTTTGACAAATAAGAGTGCACTACCTTATTATTGGCTGCCTGAAATTACCTGCGAACTCATAACGCAACTTATTGAAGGAACCGCGTATCTCGCCACGGGTTATCACTCATCTAACAGATGCATTTCTGCAATAATTAAAACAAGCGGCAAAATCCCCTTAATTCTTAATCATAATTCTTAATTTTACCTAACCATCATAAAACTGAAACCGATGAAAATAACAGACTTCCCGACATTCAACAAGGAATGGAACAAAGACGAGACTGAGAAGAAGACAAAGAAGATACTGAAAGAGATCGGCGAGCTGCAGTATAAGATGTATGCCCAGAACAAGTATAGCATAATAGTCGTGTTGCAGGGTACCGATGCCTCCGGAAAGGACGGCCTGACCAAGGGGCTGCTGAGATACTGCAACCCTATTGGCCTTGAAGTCCACAGCTTTAAAAAACCGACTGATCTTGAGTATGCCCACGATTTTCTCTGGAGAATCCACCAGGTATGCCCGGCAAATGGAATCATGCAGGTCTTCATAAGATCACACTATGAAGATATTCTTGTACCGTCGGTGGAAAAATTCATCCCCGCGGAGGTGATCGAAAAGCGTTATGAGATGATCAACACCTTTGAAAAGCTCCTTGAAGCGAACGGTACGAAGGTGCTGAAGTTCTTTCTCAATGTCTCAAAGGAGACACAAAAGGAGAGGTTGATGGAGCGCATCGAACTTAAGGAGAAGCAATGGAAGCACAAGGACGGCGACTGGGATACACGCGAGAAGTTTGATGAGTACATGAAAGTATACCAAAGTATACTCACCAGGTGCAACGAGATCCCGTGGACAGTGGTTCCCGCCGACAAGAACTGGCAGAAACTCTATGCTGTTGCCGGAGTAGTGCTGAAGACACTGAAGGAGCTCGACCTCCAGTGGCCGGAGCTGGTCACTGAAAAGTTCAAGGCCCCGGTTAAGAAAAAGAAATCAGAAGTGACCAGAAAGAAGTAATGTTCAATCGCATATCGCATATCGCAAATCGCAAATCCTAAGCCTCTTTACCGACTGCCTTCTATTTTAGTTCAATTGCGAATAATCCCCTGTACGACTGACTTATATAGGCGTCAAGCCAGTCATAATGGGCCCGGATCTTTTCATTCTTCGCCTTGCCCGCAGGCATTGATGCCATCAGCTCTGCTGTCTTTCTGAAAATTTCATTCTCTGCCAGCTCAAGGCGCTGCAGGATACCAGTGTTATCAGCATTGATGAGGGCTGCCACATTGATGTATTTACTCCCGTTGCCCCGGCTGATGGGAAAGAGCTGACCCTTGAGCTTCATCGCGGCATCGCACAGAGGTGCATGCATGTCGTCCTTCATATTCACCACCCATGGAATGTTCTTACCGGCGCTGACCCAGACAGGGACGGCTACGGCAGTCAATGGGAAGCCTGCAACCATCCATGCCATCGCCGCCGAGGGGTCTTCATCCTTTGCTGCACCGACAACCATGATAACAGATGCGGTTGAAAAGCGTGGGATGAAGTCTTCGAAGTTTCTGAATTCGGCACTCCTGTTGTCACGGGGCAGGTCTGCCCTCAGGTTCACTTTTGTGAGCGAGTGTTCCAGGTTTCGGGATATATTGTTAAGGAGGTATTGAGGCTCAAAGTTTTTCTGTGCAGCGGCCATGTTGAGAGCCTCGCTGGCAGCAGCATATCTGATGTACCCTCCTCCTGCATCTACAGTGCCTGTGAACGAGTGGTTGGTACGTATGAGATAGCCGTACGGCGCCAGGGCGGGATCATTGGCATCTATTTTTTTAAAGCCGTAGTGTCCGGTCTCGTAATAGGCGGCGCCGCCAGACGCATCAATGACGCCGAAGTTGGCATCGACGCCAAGAGGCTTGGGCAGGTCGGTAAGCATCTTTTCAAAATCGGCCAGCGTGGCACATGATGCCAGTGCGAGCTTCATTACAATCCCTTCCTGATCGGCAAATTTCGTGGTGTCGCCTGTGTTATTGTTATAGGCAGCCGAGTTCATGATGGCAAAGCCGGCTGAGTTAAATCCGCCCCACACCTCTTTCTTCCAAGATTCCCTGGAGTCGACAATACCTATATACTGATACTTGCCATCGCTGAAAAAGACAATGGCGTTATCGAGTGTCCCCGTGTCACGGTTCTTGTACAGTATCGGCTTCCCGTCCGGGGTATTTTTACCGGAAATAATAAATGTGGTGCATGACCAGATATCTCCTGTCATGCCGGCTCCTGCCAGCAGAAGCAGAAATACAAACAGTCTTTTCATAGGTTTTAATTTGTGGTCGGATAAAGATATGTGTTTTTCTTTTCTGGTTTCTGGTTCCTCGTTCAGCTTTGGTTCAGACTTCAAAAATCGATGTTCCTTGTTCGACATTCACCTTGCTACTTAATCCTCTTCGCCTCCATCGTCTGTCCTCCCTGGTTAAGGATCATCTTGTTGACCTTGCCGTCCGCATCAGGTACGAACTCAACCTTAGCATCGACAACCTTCAGGAAAAACTTCGTCTCGCTCTCGGCGAAGACCTCGAACTTCGGCTGCCCGGTGGCCTGCGTATAAAGGCGGTTTCCCTCCCGTGTAAAGGTTATGATGAAACCGGGTTGCAGTTCATACTGGCCCACATACTTTTCCAGGATTACCTCATCAACGGAAATGCTTTTCTTTTCCTCGATCTTCTTCTCAGTCAGATTCCAGGTATCCAGTTTGCCCCTGTCGTCACTGACGAAGGAGACTACCTTGCCCTTGCCATCCCTGCTAAAAGTCGCGTACATGAAAGCATCCTCCAGGATAAACTTATCTTTTTCAATCGCGAACATTTTTCTTGATCCTGCACCCGATAGCATTGCTGAGAGCTGAGTTCCTTCTCTTGTAATGGTAACTTCACGTTTCTTATCGTTGGTGTAAATCCCGACATACTGATCGAGTGTTGCCTCATCGAGCTTTATCTCAGCAGTCTGCAGCGGCTTGCCTATCGCAAGGGCAGCCATCTTGAATGAAGTAAAGTCGGGTGACTTCCCGTTACTGTTTGAAAAGAGAGCTACAAAAACATCCTCTTCAGGAAGATATATCGAGCTTGTAAGATAACCGAAGATTCCCCCGCCGTGCTCTATTGTAGGGCTACCCTGGAGTTGGGAGAGGAACCACCCGTAACCGTAACCTGTACCATCGCCGTTCGCCAGCTTATATTCGGTAAAGGCTCTGTCAATCGTTTCCTTTTTTACCAGCTTGTAAGAATGTACTGCCTGATGCCACTTGAAGAGATCCCCGACAGTCGACATAATGGAACCGGCGGAATAGGGCTGCGTCATACTGCAGTAATCCGAATTCCGTACACCGTCATCGCCTGGCTGGTACCCATATGCACGGTTCTTTATGATTTTGGTGTCACTGCCGTAGCATGATGATGTCATACCCAGGGGAGTGAAAAAATTCTCCTGTATATACTCCGCATAGGACTTGCCTGTTACTTTCTCTATTATATAACCAAGCAGGAAAAAGCCCGAATTGTTATAGTTCCATTTTGTGCCGGGAGCGAATTCCATAGGCTGATTCTTAAACTGTGCGATAAGCTCCTCCGGCTTCATATCCATCCTTATATTTTTCATAATATCCGGAACACCAGTGTAGCTCTTGATCCCGGAGGTATGAGTGAGCAGGTGCTCGATTGTTATAGTATACGCCTGTGTCGGATAATCGGGGATGAATTTAGTAATATCGTCCTGCAGTGACAGCTTGCCCTGCTCCATCAGCTGCAGTATCGCCACTGCCGTGAACTGCTTGGTGATCGAGCCGATGCGGAAGACCATGTCAGGCTGCATTGGCACGTTAAGCTCGAGGTTGGCCATGCCGAAAGCCTTTTGATAAATTATCTGTCCGTTCTTTGCCACCAGGGCTGCACAGCCTGTTTCACCCGGCTTGAATTTCTCCGACAACATCTTATCGAATTCAGCAGTAAGCTGCTTTGTGTTAAGTGTCTGGGCTGAAGAATTAATTGACAGTGATGTCAACATAAGCATGAGGATCAGGCTTCCCATGCTCAGGGTAATACTTGTTCTTTTCATGATTAAGGTTTTAGAATCTCATCTTAAAGACGTGAATTTACAAAATGTGCGGCAGAATCTGTATGAATTATTGAATGTTCATGCCTGCCAATTTTCTTAGTACCTTCGGCCGCTATGAAGAGCATTGCAATAATCTCGTCCAGTGTCAGGCGCGGCAGGAACAGCCACAGGGTAGCTCTTTTCTTTAAACGGTACCTTGAAGAAAATAAACTGGCCACGACGGAGATACTGGATCTTAAGGAGTATAATTTTCCTCTGTTCGATGAACGGTTGCGCCATCAGCCTGACCCTGCACCGGAAGTTCTCCGGTTTGCAGAAAAAATAAGGTCAGCCGACGGCGTGATTATCGTTACTCCTGAGTACAACGGCGATTACCCTGCCAGCCTTAAGAACGTCATCGACCTGCTTACCGACGACTGGAGGAGAAAACCTGTGGCTATCTCGACTGTCTCCGACGGGGTGTTTGGAGGAACACAGGTGATCATCTCGCTGCAGTTTTCACTGTGGAAGATACGCGCATGGACCGTCCCGGCGATGTACCCGGTACCATCCGTAATCAAAACGTTTGATGAATCAGGGGTTCCGGCCGACGTTGCTGCTGCAGAAAAACGTGCGGCTTCATTCACAGCTGAACTGCTGTGGTGCATTGAGGCGACTGAGAGAATGTCAAAGTAAAGGGCACGCTGACGAGCGAAATGAGGCAATCCCCCAAGACGGGAGATCATGCTGAAATAATTTTGCCCGGGTCGCTTACTCGCTTGTCCGGTCACCAGTCTCCTCAGCCGGCCGATCCTTAGTAATATTACCGAATTTGTCGACATAGGCGATCATGTTTTCAAATTCTCCACCGGATGAGTTTTCCTTGCGCAGCTGCTTCTTCTGCTCCTTGTCTTTTCTCTTCTTCAGACGCTTCTCGGTCTTTTGCTTCTTGATGTAACTGTTGTTCGGTCCCGCCATATTCTTTCGGTTTTTAGTTAATGAATGTCAGCGCCTTACCGCTGGCACCTGCCCTGCCTGTCCGCCCAATGCGATGTATATAGCTCTCTATGTCCTTGGGAGCCTGGAAGTTAATTACATGCGAGACATTGGTGATATCCAGTCCTCTCGCTGCAACATCGGTAGCTACCAGCACCTGTATCTTGCGGTTCCTGAATGACTCCAGGGCTTTGATACGGTAATTCTGCGATTTGTCGCCGTGTATCTCATCAACGGTAATACCGCCTTTACGCAGGTCGCGGCAGATACGGCTTACTCCGCGTTTGGTGTCTGCAAACACCAAAACCTTCTCGAACGATTTATCGCGCACCATATTAAGGAGGATGCTGATCTTATTCTCTCCCTCCTTCACGCTGATGATATCCTGGTCGATGTTATCGGCGGAGACATTTTTATCCCTGACCCTCACCTCGTAAGGATCAGACATGAGCTTGCTGATGATCGCTTTCTGACTCTTGTCCTCGGTAGCCGAGAAAAGAATCGTCTGAGTGCGGTTGTTCATGCTTTCGACGAGCCTTTTGATATCAGGGGCAAACCCCATGTCAAGCAGCCTGTCAAACTCGTCGAGCACCAGTATATTGAACCTTGTAAGGTTCAGGGCTCCCTGACGCATCATATCATTGAGCCGGCCCGGTGTGCCTATCACGATCTGACCGGGTCTGCGAAGGTTATCAACATCGCGTCTCACGCTGGTGCCTCCGATAAGACATGTGCTGTAAAGCTTCAGTCCATGGGCGATGCTCCTGAATTCACTGTCTATCTGCAATGCCAGCTCGCGTGTTGGTGAGACTACCAGCACCTGTTTCATGGCATCCTTGCGGAGCAGGTTATGTATGATAGGTATAAGAAACGCTCCTGTCTTGCCGGTGCCAGTCTGTGCCAGCCCCATCAGGTTGCGTCCGTTAAGTATAGCCTCGATGGTTTTGTCCTGTATCTCGGTAGGCTTTTCGTAGCCTTTTTTCTGCAGATTGCGGATTATGGCAAGATCAACGGGAAGATCATCAATGAACCTGTCAGATGTATAAGCTTCAGCATGGACTGATGATGCCTTGCTGATAAAGTGCCCGGGACTGAGACTGTGGGCGTTGTTGTTCTTCTTCCTGTTTGGTGTTCTTGTTCTTACCGTGTTTTGTTGATTGAAGTTCTTTTTTTCCCTGTGCCGGGAGTTTTTGTAATATTCCATTTATAAAATGATTGGTTAATGCCGCTGAAAATCTCATTAACCATATATCTGTTCAAAGTGGTAATGCTCCTTTGGCGAAAAAATGTTCAGCGTAAACTAGTGGTTGTAGAAAGGATCTCTTCAAATGTGATTTTGGGAGAGAAGAGCTGACTAAACAGATCTAACTTATGCTTAAATCGCGGCAAATGTATACAAAATTTGTACCAATCGCAAATCTGCTACTTTCCGGCGCTGATAATCGCTTGTATAGCATCTTTCCGCAGGCGCGACCCGTCTGCTCTGCTGAACAGTCCAAAGCTGTCAGGATAGCCATTATCCCAGTAGCATGGAACCATCCCATATTCAAGTGCTTTGCCGGTAACATAGTTAAGATAGTAGTTCCGCGAAGAGATATGATCAGCCAGAGCCTGCCCGGTTAACGATGAACGGTATAACAGTCCGTATTCGCCCAGAATGACCGGTATGCCTTTATCTGCAAATGCAGTTTTCATATAGCCGAAAGCGGTATTAACCCAGTCTTCTTTCCCCCATGAAGCATCGCTCCAGACAGTCACATATGGAATATCTTCTTTCAGGCAAAATTCCCAGGGATCGTAATAGTGCACTTCGGCCATCAGCCTGTCATGCGTGGCATCTGCCGGCATCACCATATAGTTCCTGGTGTAATCAATATTTGTAACGTACCCCTGAACCACAAGGTAACGGTAGGTATTTCTTCCTCCGGTAGCCCGGACAGTATTTACGAAAGTCCGGTTAAAGGAGTTCTGAACAGCTATGTTTTCAGCAGTGGGGGGATTATAATTGCCTTCGACATGGATTTCATTCGTTCCTGCAAACAATAAATGATCGTCATAATCGCGGAAATAAACTGCAATCTGTTTCCATAGCGAATCGATCTTCGAATTTATTGCTGTCTGCCGGCTGTAGACAGGATCATTCATCCAACCGCCGTCCCAGTGTATATTGATAATGGCGTACATGTCGTTGTCAAGCACATAGTTGACAACTTCCTCAATCCTCCTTTTCCATGACCACTTGATTTTCCAGCTGGTCTGGTTTTCCAGCATATGTGAATACGCAACAGGTATCCTTACGGCATTGAAGCCTGCTTTTTTCACCGAGTTCGATCAGCTGCTTCGTAGTGGCCGGGTTACCCCACGAAGTCTCGTCTCCGGAATAAACACCGTTGCTATATTTGATTGCTTCGAGGGAGTTGCCGAGGTTCCAGCCAATTCCCATAAGCTTTGAAAAATCAATGGCGTTTAACTCCGGGCGCATACCAGTGGCATCAGGTTCAATATAAGCTGGTTTTACAGATCCCTGGTCTTCAGTGTTATCAGCCTGAGGTTTGTCTTCACAGCCTGGTGACAAAAAGATCCCTGATACAAGAAAGATGAATAAACAGATTAACGTTTTCATACTTGTGCTTTAGCCTGCATAAAGATAAATCGCAATTCGCAATTAGCAAATCCTGGTGAATTCCGGGTTTGTAATTTGCAGCACTCCCGGGTTTGGCACACCCTTTGCATATACTCTTTTTGAAGAGCAAATCTTCATAAAACTTAAAGAAATGAAAAAGTTCATCTGCACATCGATCCTCACAGTCCTGATAGCATCACTGACAGCAGTCAGCGCCGGGAACTATCCTGAGGAGTACCTCGGTCTGCCGGGGGATAACCTGAACCTCTACGCCACCATGAAACTGTTCCAGGAATCTGAAACACTTGAGGCTTTCGAGAGAGACCTTAACGATGAAAAATCAAAGATCAACAACCTCGACCTTAACGGTGACAACCTGGTTGATTACATAACCGTAACCGACTATGTCGACGGAAATGCACACACAATAGTATTGCGTACCGCGCTTAACAGCAAGGAAGCGCAGGACGTAGCAGTGTTTACCGTACAACAGTTCAAGGACGGATCGGTACAGATACAGCTCGTCGGTGACGAGATGCTGTACGGGAAGAACTATATCGTCGAACCCATTTATGCAGAAACACCTAATCCCGGCTACAAAGGCACGACAGTCTACTCAGACAATGTCAAAGTGGTAACTACCACGTATTATGAGGTCGCTGCCTGGCCGGTGATCAGGTTCATATACAACCCGTACTACGTAAGCTGGCACTCGTCATGGTACTGGGGTTATTACCCGGTCTACTGGAACCCATGGAGACCTTACTACTGGCACTACTACTACGGATACCATTACAACTGGCATAATGACTACTACGCACACTACCGCCACTGTGACTACAACAGGTACCATTACTACGACGATCACTACTATCATAGCAACCGTCAGTATTCATCCGAGGTAGCACACAGGGTAAGCGCCGGTAACTATACAAGCACCTATTCGCACCCCGAGCAGAGGAAAGACGGTGAGGCAATGTATGCCAGGACTCAGGCAAATCGCAGTAATGACGGACGCAGGTCGTCTGCTGCAGCCTCCGACAGGATGGACTCAAGGGGATCAACAGTCCAGCGGTCATCTTCAGCACAGAGTGCTCCTTCGGAACGGAGATCACCTGCTGCCGCAACCCACAGGTCATCCTCTTCAGGATCGGCAACAGCTCAAAGGTCAGAGCCTTCAAGGCAGGCTTCAGTACAGAAGTCGCAGCCCTCGGCTTCGAGACAGCAGGCTTCAGTGCAGAGGTCGCAGCCCTCGGCTTCGAGACAGCAGGCTTCAGTGCAGAAGTCGCAGCCCTCGGCTTCGAGACAGCAGGCTTCAGCACAGAGGTCGCAGCCCTCGGCTTCGAGACAGCAGGCTTCAGTGCAGAGGTCGCAGCCCTCAGCTTCGAGACAGCAGGCTTCAGTGCAGAAGTCGCAGCCCTCAAGGCCATCAGCCCCTGAAGCCAGGTCATCAGGCCACAGCAGTAACCAGAGCAGAAGCAGCGCTTCTTCTCAGAGATCAGGCAGCAGCAGCCAGGGCAGAAGCAGCCAGGGCAGAAGCAGCGCTCCATCTCAGAGGAGCAGCAGCTCTCACGGATCTGACAACGACAGATCGTCGCCCAGATAAACAGCCTAAAGCACATATAAAAGAGCGCAGGGAAAAAACCCTGCGCTTTTTTATTTTACTAAATTTGCCCCTGTCTTCGGTATCTGAAACAGATGAAAGAGAAGAGCAACTCACTTCGTGCAGTATTATTCGCCCTGGTTGGCAATTTTATAATTGCAGTAATTAAATATATCGTTTCTGTCCTCTCCGGAAGCTCGGCCATGCTTGCAGAAGCCATCCATTCGCTGGCTGACACAACCAACCAGGTCTTCCTTCTGATAGGCAGAAAACGGTCCGGGAAGAGTGCTGATGAAACCCATGCATTCGGTTACGGCAAAGAAGAGTACTTCTGGGGCTTCCTCGTCGCTGTCCTGCTGTTCTTCCTGGGCGGATGCTACTCGATCTACGAAGGGATCAATAAGTTTCAGCATCCTGAGCCGCTCGACAATTACATTTATATTTTCATTGTCCTGGCATTATCCATCGCCATCGAGCTGAAGTCGTTCCGTGTTGCGCTGAAAGAATTCCGGAAGACCACATCTGAAAAGATATTCAGGGCAGTTATAAATTCAACAGACACAAATATCTTCGTGATCCTTATTGAGGATTTTGCAGCACTGGCAGGATTGACCATCGTGCTGATCTCAAGTCTCCTGTCGTTTATCAACCCGATATTTGATGTCATCGGCACCATACTCGTTGGGTGCCTCCTGATCACCATGTCCTACCTTCTTGCCAATGAATTGCGCAAGCTGATAGTGGGCGAGAGCATCTCCCGTGAGATGAGAAACGAGATCAAGGCGATAATCATCCGGCATAAAGTCATCAGGCACATCAACAATATCCGTTCGATGTATATCGGCAACAACAACTTCATCCTTCTGGTTTCTGTCGATGTTGAGGATAACACAGATGCATCAGCCATTGAGAACATCACTTCGCATGTCAAGTCCGACATCACCGCCCTGTATCCTCATGCAAAGTATATCTACATCGAAGCAGAGGAATAATCATGGTGAGATATTCCCGGCATTTTTTGCGGTGACAGTTTGAATTAACCGGAGATCAGGAAGATTTTTAAAAAATACCCATTGATAACTATTGACAACAGTGGTTATAGGACTTAACTTTGTCCTGTAGAAGTAGAGTTTGTTTTTTTTCATAGGTTAGGTTAGTTTAGGGTTAATTAAAAGGGTCCGCGATCAGACGCGGACTTTTTTTTTCGCCCGGATCATCGCTTATTATTCAGAATACCAGCACAAAAGTGGCCCCGTCCTTCTTTCCGGCAGTCACCTCAAGTCGCCCGTGATGGAGCATCATGATCTGCTGCGACAGGCTCAGGCCAATACCCGACTTATCGGTTTTGGTTGAATAATACGGAAGGAAAATCTTTTCAATTATCTCATCACTGATGCCTGCCCCGTTGTCAGTGACAGATATCTGAACCTGGCCGGAATCGCTTTTACTTGCGCTGACAGACAGCTTAGGTTCAGGAATATCCTGAAGGGCTTCAAGGGCATTCTGGATGAGGTTAATAATCACTTGCTCAACCAGTTCAAGGTCAGCATCGACTGAAAGGCCTGCCGGGATAATGTCTTTTGCAAAATGCACACCCGCTTCTTTAAACTTCGCCTGGTAAAGAACAGTGACCCGGTCAAAAAGCTCCCTGACAGAGATCTTTCTGATATTTGGCTTAGGGATCTGTGTAAGACTTTTGGTGGCCTTGACAAAATTGATCAACGCCTGTGTCCGTGATTCAATAACTTTCAGGCTGTGATGAATGTCTGCGGTAGTCTCCTCTCCTATCTTGTCAGCCTTCATTACTGCACCTGTTTCATCCTCCAGCATCTGGCCTGTAATCCCTGCAAGATTGGTAATCGGAATGGCTGAATTTAATATCTCATGAGATATTATATTAACCAGCTTCTGCCAGGTGCTTATTTCTTTGCTTACCAGCTCATCTTCCTGCTGCTCAATCTTTTCTTTTTGTTCTTTCAGTTCCCTGTTCTGCTGGTCAAGCTCCCTGTTCTTCCTGTTCAGTTCCTCCTCAAAACGGAAATTAAGCGTCCGCAGATAATATATGCTGGAATTAATAAAAAGGAACAGCGCAATCTGGGCAATTTTGTAAAAAGTGTAGAAAGTATTTATCCTGTCGATAATGGGGAAATGTGTCGTCCCGAACGAGACCATGATCTTATCAATAAACAGTGTAAGAAGGAAATAATACCCAACTGAACTCCAGTAAAGGTATTTTTCATCGCGGGGACTCAACAGCATCTGAGGAATTATCGATGCAGCTATCACGAAATAAGGATAATAAGTATAGCTTTCCTCTTCCACATATCCTATCAAAGTAGGACCAAGCAGAAAGACTATTGCAGGAAGAAAAATAAGGGATAAGATGCTGAGCTTTGTCAGCCCGAAACGTGCTGCAACAAGATTCAGGAAGCACACAGCCAGAAGAACAGGTATCCGCAGAGTTCCGTACGACATGTCCTCATGCATAAACTGAAGCGTAATGAAGGTCGTCAGGAATAGCAGACCCATTATGATGAGTATCACGAAGTTGAGCTGATTAGTCATAACAATGCTTTTCTGACTCAGGTCTCCGGTTTTTTCTTTTATTCCCAGGTTGGAAATATATTTCCAGATATTCGGCATGATACCTTATGTTTTAAATGTTTTCAGTCTGACTGATCAACAGTATAATTTTACCTGCCACATTATTGTTTGTGGCGCCCGCCTTCAGATCCCGAAACGCGAGATCTTCCTGTACAATGTGCTCCTTGCAATTCCCAGCTCTTCCGCCGCTTTCGAAAGGTTTCCATTGTGCCTGCTCAATGCACCGGAGACAGCTTTCTTATCATAATCCTCAAGACGGAAGGTCGTCTCATCAGCCACTGCTGCAGATGGTTTGACTCTGAATATAAAGTCATCAGGGGTAATGACCCCGCTTTTACAAAGGATTACCGCCCGTTCAATATTATGTGCCAGCTCCCTTATATTACCCGGCCAGTGATATTCTTCGAGCTTTGCTATCGTTCCTTCCCTGATCTTTATCCCCTCCTTTCCATAGTGTTCCGAAAAATGTTTCAGATAATACTCAGTAATAAGGCTGATGTCTTCTCTTCTTTCTCTTAACGGCGGAAGCATTATCTCTACCGTATTAATCCGGTAAAGAAGATCCTGCCTGAACTCGAATGCGTCAGCCATCCTGTACAGCGGCATGTTGGTGGCTGAGATCAGCCTGACATCTGTTGTAACAGGGTGATTGCTGCCGATCCGTGTAACCTGTTTGTTCTGAATTGCAGTGAGGATCTTAGCCTGGAGAGGAAGGTTCAGGTTTCCTATCTCATCAAGGAAGAGCGTTCCTCCTGATGCAGTCTCAAATCTTCCGGCTCTCTCTTCCTTTGCATCAGTAAAGGCCCCGCGGGTATGACCGAATAATTCAGCTTCAAAAAGTGTCTCAGGTATAGAACCCAGATCGACATGAACGAAAGGCATGTTATTCCTCAGAGATTCCCTGTGCAGAGCCAGGGCTGCCAGTTCCTTGCCCGTCCCGTTCTCACCCATGATCAGGATATTGGCATCCGTGGGAGCAACGGTTTTTATTGTCTCAAGGATCTGCGCCATCACCACCGACCGGCTGATCATTTCAGGATGTTTGCCCTTCCTGGTATTATCAGGCTCAGTGCCGGGGCCTCTGGTCTTATCTGTGTTCTTCAGAGCTTTAAGGTGAATCACGTTCTCCACCGAAGCGATGAGATGCTCTCTGTTCCACGGTTTGACAATAAAATCCGAAGCCCCCATCTTCATGGCCTGAACGGCAAGATTGATTTCACCGTACGCAGTGGTTGCAAGTACACGGGCTTCAGGATCAAGGTGGAGTATTCTTTCAAGCCATGCCAGACCTTCCTTCCCGGAGGTGTCACCTCTTGAAAAGTTCATGTCAAGTATGATCGCATCGTATTTACAGAGCTTCAGAAATTCAGGTATCAGTCCGGGACGTTCCAGGGTGTCGACTTTGTCATAAAGTCCCTTCATCACAAGCTTTGCTGTAAATAAGACATCCCTGTCATCGTCAACTACCAGGATTTTACCTGAACTGCCTGATTTCATTAAACTTAAATTAATGATCCTCGACTGACAACATCTAAATATGAGTAAAGATAGGAAGTGTATCGTTACAGGTCAATGCATTGTAGCGAATTGCTACAAATTTTATTTAACCTTATTTTATCTATTTTTATAAGTATCTGATTAACTTATTATTATAAAGATTGGCCCGGAGATTGAATTCCATTGTCTAAAAAAACAAGACAATGAAAAACGCTTCGGGACATAAAACTAAAAACGAACCTGAAACCAACCACTTCACCTGTTCAGTCAGGGATTTCAGAATGACCTTCACTTTTCTTTTCCTGATCGTCAGTTCTGATCTGATGGCACAGCCAGGACTAATAATTTATGCTGATGCAGGCAAAAACAATGTATCAGACGGCCTCTTTATAAAATCAGCAGCCCTGGCTAACTATGAGTTCGGGAAGAACAGGATCGAAACAGGTTTTCAGATCGACATAAAGAATAACAATCATTCGCATTTTTCAGGATATAATGTTAATGCCTCAAGAGAGCATTTTTTCAAGAGCTACCTGTTCCATCTGCAGGGATTTTATACCCGGACAAACTACTCTGAGATATTAGGTGAAACAAACTGGGGTGCTTTGCTTGACATGAGACACAAACGTTTTGAAATGGCCATCGGAACTAATTTCAGAACCTATTCATTCAAGTCCGGTGCAATCAGTGAATACAGAATAAAAAGAGATGCCTCGAAGTTTCACGAAAACTTTAATATGATGTACTCAATAGGATATTCCATAAAACCAACAGATGAAGTGTGGAATGCCGGATTGGCAATTACAAACTTCGACACTTTTATTATAGAACAGGGAGTCAACCCTGCCTTACGCCTCCGTGGTTTATACAGACCGGGGCCGCATCTGTCTCTCTATACAGAAGCCTGGTATCTGCCTGCAGGACTTCTCAATTTATCGATGAATCATTTTGGTTTCACCCTTAAAACTGGTATATCATGGAACTTCTAGTAAAAGAAAGATTGTTGCTGCTGACAGCAATATCAATGGTAGTGGCTTCCTGTGAGCCGGGTGTGGATTTTACCGTTCCTGTACCGGCCGATCAGAGGTTTGAAGAATCAAGAACCTGGAGTGCAAAAAAATCCTCAGATGAGATTACAGTCCAGTCTGATGATTACTCCGTTATTTTTATGGCTGACAGCCATGTGGGAACCTCTCACAATCTTGACAGCGTATTCAGCATTGCAAAATCAACAAACGCTTCAGCAGTCTGTATAGCCGGTGATCTGACACAGGGTGATTTAAATGATTTCCCGGTATTTGAACAGTCGATTCCTGATAAAAAGGAGATTCCGACATTTCTGACACCGGGTAATCACGACCTGTGGTCTGACGAAGGTTGGAAGACTTACTTCGAACTGTTTGGCCCTTCCAGCTATTATTTCACCGTCAGAACACCCGTCGCAGTTGACATGTTTATCTCAATCGATTCAGGAACCGGCTCTTTAGGCAGCAACCAGCTTGAATGGCTTGAAGACATCCTTCAGAACCAGAGGTCAGGTTGCCGTCGTTGTGTCATCTTTACCCATAACGATTTCCTTCGTGTCAGACATTCTATGATAAGCAATCCACCGGTTGAGGAACTGACCGTACTTATTGACTTATTTACCAGATATCATGTCGACATGCTGATAGCAGGTCACGACCATATACCCAGCGAAGAATTATTCGGAATAACTGAATATGTCATTGTCGGTGCAATAAGCGATGAGGACGAAGATCCGAATTATATGCTGTTGAGAGTTGAAAACGGCAATCTCCTGAATGAATTTGTGAGCCTTTAAAAAAAATTACAAATTAAATTGTATTTGTAATTAATAATATAATATATTTGTAATATATAAGTTACTTAAATATACGAAATGATACCATCAGATCTCATCAAAGGTTCACTGAAGACGATCGTTCTTAAGCTGCTCGAGGAGAATGGCCGCATGTACGGCTACGAGATTACACGTAAGGTTGAGACCCTCACAGAGGGCAAAATCAGGCTTACATACGGTGCACTCTACCCCGTACTGCATAAGCTTGAGAACGAGGGGGTACTGGTCACCGAAACGGAGAACTTCAATAACCGTATCCGTATCTATTACAGCCTTACCGAGAAAGGTCACTCGGTGGTTGCAGAAAAGATCAGCGAGTTGAAAATGTTCATCGAATCGTTGCAGAGTATAGTTAATCCTCAACCCGGACTGAGCCATGCCTGAGCTGAGTTTACGGAATATTGATCAGATAAGCACTGACATCAGGAAGCAGGAGATCACCTTCCCGCATCTTGCGGATGAGCTTATAGATCATCTATGCTGTGATGTTGAAAATGAGATGCAGAATGGATTGAGCTTCCATGAAGCCTATGTGGCAGTAAAGGAGAAAATTGGTCACAGGAGGCTGAAGGAGATACAGGAAGAAACACTTTATGCAGTTGATACAAAATACAGACAAATGAAAAGCTTAATGAAAATCTCAGCCATAGCTGGCACTGTCATGCTTGGCTTTGCGGCATTATTTAAAGTAATGCACTGGCCGGGAGCAGCCATCCTGCTGACACTCGGCGCCTTTACCCTCGCCTTTGTTTTCATGCCTTCGGCGCTGACCGTTCTCTGGAAAGAGACCCACAGCGGTAAAAGGCTCTTTCTTTACATCTCGGCTTTCGTCACAGCGATGCTGTTTATCATCGGAGTGGTGTCCAAGGTTCAGCACTGGCCCCTGGCAGCCCTGATCCTGATGGTTGCATCGCTATCCGGGATCTTTGCCTTTATTCCGGCATTGCTTGCCAGCAAGCTTAAAGACCAGGAAAACAGGTCCAAAAAACCAGTGTATATCCTTGGAGCGGCAGGCTTGATCTTCTATACATTGGCGCTCCTCTGCAAGATACAGCACTGGCCCGGAGCAACCCTGTTAATAATGTGCGGAATGGTAATTATTTTCCTGGTGGTTTTTCCCTGGTACACATGGATCACCTGGAAGGAGGACAAAAATGTCAGCGCAAAATTCATCGTGATGGTTGCGGGCTCACTGGCTCTTGTGCTCCCCGGTGTACTTCTCAACCTCAGCCTCCAGAGAAACTACGATGCAGGCTACTACAGCCAACAGAAGGAACAACAGGCCTTGTTTGAATATAAATTCACCCAAAACGTGTCATTTATCAGTAATTGTAAAGATTCGGTTGCATCGCCTGTACTGGCTGATATCAACGGTAAAACCAATGGTCTTTTGAAGCTTATTAATGACACTGAAGCAAAGATGATCGCCATGGCTGAGGGAAAACCAGGGGTACCAGCCGTCCTTACGTACCAGATCAAAGGTACTGAAAGCGGACCGAAGATACAGTTTAACCTCCTGCACAATCTGTTTCACAATGTGCCCTTCAGGGAGTTTCTCACGAACGGATCCGTTTCCCGCACCGAACTTAACGCAGCCCTGAAAGAATACTCTGATTACTTATCCGGACTGACCCCGGGAAGTGATTTTAACAGTTATGCAAAGCTCCTTGATCCTTCTGCTTACCTGCCGGAGTTTAATCCTGAAACTGACAGGGTATCCTTAATGACCGGCCTTCATATGCTGGAGCTTATGAAAAACGGCATCCTTACTGCAGAGTCCTATGCTCTTTCAGTTGTCGCGAAACATAACAACCAGTAATACAGAAGATCATGAAACAGAAGATATATATTTTAGGCCTGATCACAACAGCAATAGTTATTGTTGGTGCACTTCTCAAGATAAATCACTGGCCCGGCGGAGGTCAGCTGCTAATTCTCGGAATAGCTATCCTTGTTCTTGCTTTTCTCCCGCTTGCCCTCAGAAATCATTACAGGACTGAAGGGAACAGTAAGAATCTGGCACTATATATAGTGACGTGGCTGACGTGCTTCGTGGTATTCGGCGGGATGCTTTTCAAGATTATGCACTGGCCGGGAGCTGGCATGGCCCTGATGATAGCACTTCCGTTCCCGTATGTTGTTTTCCTTCCGGTCTTCCTTGCCGTTACAGCGAAGGATAAGAGCTTCAGTATTTATAATACGGTTTATATATTGTTCCTGCTGGCCGGTATCTCGGTCTTCTCCGCGCTGCTGGCGCTGAATGTCTCGAAGGAAAAGATTGACGACAGCATGGGACTGTCGCGCAACTACAACAGGCTTGAGGCTGTGCTTGATGAGATCCCCTATTCTGCCTTTCAGACGCCTGTGGCCCTGAAAATTGATGAGATTCTGAAGATTGTCGATGATTATCAGTCGAGGATCTTCGCTGCCGACCGGATGTCAGAGGAACAATGGAACAATGACCCGTGGACCTTGCGGATCCCGCAAGCACACGATGTCTCTTCCCGGGCATTGATAATAGAAGGAAAGGATCCGACACTGGATTACAGGCTGCAGTCCTCACTGGCCGATCTAATCAATCAACTTGGAAACAATGATGAGAATGGCAGGCTGGCGGAAGTTGTCCCTGGCATCTTTGACTTTAGAGAAGCAACTGATGATCCCCTCGCATGGACTAAGGATAAGTTTGTAATTACTCCCCAAGTTTGGTCTCTCATCTTTCTTGACGGACTGGAGACGGATCTGAAGCTCATCAGGGCTGGCCTCTGATAGGTCTGAGGTCTTTGGACGGTTGTCTGTTTTCGGTTATCGGTTATCTGTTAACCGTTATCGGACCCTATTGCTTATTGCCTGATGCCTAAACAAAATAATTGTTCTATGCATCAATAATGCCTAAATTGTAGTCCTTACAATTAAATCTTGATGTCATGAAAAAGCTTTTTATTATTTCTGTTTTTTGTACTATGACAGCCCTCTCTGCTGTTGCTCAGGAGGGAATGTGGCTGCTGTCTCAGCTGGGGCAGCTTGATCTTGCTAAGAAAGGACTACAGATCCCTGTGGAAAAAATCTACAGTCCTGACAAACCCTGTCTTGCAAATGCCATTCTCCAGCTTGGAGGAGGCTCTGCTTCATTTGTGTCGTCTGAAGGACTTGTCGTCACCAATCACCATGTAGCCTTTACAGCGCTTCAGCGGGCATCAAGCGTCAGCAGCGATTACCTTGCCAATGGCTTTCTGGCTAAAGAACGCTCTGCTGAAATAAGCGCCCCGGGATACCAGGCCTTGATCATGCTTAAAATGAAAGATGTGACCGACGAGGTCCTCGCGGCAGCAAAAGGTATCACTGACCCTGTCGAAAAAGACAAGAAGATAAATGAGAAGATCGCTGCCATGACTGAAGCAGTGAAAGAAAAGGAAAGTGATCACGAGGCTGACGTCGTCTCACTTTTTGAAGGCAGACAATATATAATGCATACATATAAGGTTTTCAAAGACATACGTATTGTTTATGCTCCTCCATTATCCATTGGAAACTACGGGGGCGAGATCGATAACTGGATGTGGCCCAGACATACCGGCGACTTCTCATTCATGAGAGTGTATGTCAGTCCTGAAGGCGAAGGCACGGAATACAGCGCAGGGAATGTTCCTTACAAACCGGAGGTATGGCTGAAGGTCTCAAAGGGAGACCTTGACGAGGGAGACTTCAATTTTATTATTGGGTATCCTGGTCAAACAACCCGATACCGTTCATCTAACTCTGTCGCCTGGAACCTGCAAAAGAACTATCCTTCCTCTGTCAGCAATTTCAAAGAGATAATTGATCTCTGCGAAGGACTCACAAAAGATGATCCTGCCGGCAAGCTTAAGGTCGCAAGTCTTGAGAAGGGACTTGCAAATGCAATGAAGAACTACCAGGGTAACATCGAAGGCATGACAAAAACCGGTTTCCTGCAGAAAAAGCTCGACTTTGAAAAAGAGTTCCTGACCTGGGCAAACAGTACTCCTGAGAGAAAAGCTAAATATGCTGATATCCTAGCAAAGGAAAAAGCACAATATGACATCCTCGAAAAGACAAGAGACAAGGATAATGTCATTGGTATTCTGCAGGGTCTTTCCGGTACCCTTTCTGGTGTGGCGGCGCAGGTTTATGGCCTTGCCATGGAACTTGAGAAGCCTGAGGAAGAGAGACAGCCCGGACTGACGCAGGAGGCTCTTAATGAATTTGCCGAGGGATTGACTTATACATATAACGACTACTATGAGCCTGTTGACAAGGCGATGCTGCTGAGGGTTCTGAAGATGGCAGAGGCGCTTCCGGCAGACCAGCGCATAGCCGGGCTGGAGTACATTTTTACCGGTTCAGGAATGACCCCTGAACAATGGGTTGAAAAGGCTTACAGCACTTCAAAGCTGAAAGATATTGAGTTTGCAAAGAGCCTCATCGGAAAGCCATCATCCGAGCTTGTCAAACTTGAAGATCCTTTTATCGGGATCGCAGCCGGAATTTATGATGCTTCGGAAGAGTCTTCGAAGATATCCCGGGCCTTTGGCGCCAATGTCACTGCATTAAGAAAAGAGTATATAGAAGCCCTGTACGAATGGAAGGGATCAGCTCTTTATCCCGATGCCAGCGGCACGATCAGGTTTACCTGGGGACCAATAAAGGGTTACAAGCCTGCTGATGCTGTCTGGTACGAGCCGTTCACTACGCTGAAGGGTGTAGTCAACAAGAACACCGGCGTGGAGCCCTTTGATGCTCCGGCAGGCCTGGTGAAGCTCGAGGAGGTGAAAGATTATGGCCGGTGGTCTGACCCCGAGTTGACAGATGTGCCTGTTGCTTTCCTGAACCAGTGTGATATCACCGGAGGCAACAGCGGCAGTCCTGTGATGAATGCAAAGGGTGAGATTATTGGCATTGCCTTCGACGGCAATTGGGAAGCCATGACAAGCGACTGGCAGTATGACTATGCGATGCAGAGATGCATTGCGGTCGATTTCAGGTACGTATTATTCGTCACTGAAAAATTCGGTAACGCCGGTTTCCTCCTGAAGGAGATGGGGGTGCTTTGATCTGGTCTGAGGCCTGAAGGTCTGGGGAATTTGCGACTTGCGATTTGCGATTTGCGATTTCGAATTAGCTGATTCTCAAATTTTTAATTCTTAATTCTTAATTCCTCACTGCTGCCTGCCCTGCGGTATGACAGTTCCTAATCCCGGCATAATATGTCGGGACTTTACGGTTGCTTCTCTATTGCCTGACTTGTAAGTGTTTTCTTCTTTCATAATAAAAATAAATAGAATACGTATATCTGTACATATCATTACACATATTACGCCATTATATGAAATCCCGATCCGGTGGTGAGGATGATAACTGATAATACCCTTGCAATTCCCGCTGCGATGTTTCTGAGCTGATGATCAGACGGTCGCTTCTCTATTGCCTAATTTGTATTACTTTTGCGTCTTCTTAATGACTATTAAATTTCACCGTACATAAATGATATTTGACGATTTGGATCTGGATCCGGAACTGCTGGATTCAATTAATTACATGGGGTTCACAGAGACCACCCCAATCCAGGAAAAGGCGATCCCGGTCATCCTTGAAGGCCACGACCTCATCGGATGCGCACAGACAGGCACAGGGAAGACGGCAGCCTATCTCCTGCCTATTATGAACAGCATCATTGATTACCGCCCAAGCCATACGCACACGCTCGTCCTCGTTCCCACGCGCGAGCTGGCCATTCAGATCGACCAGCAGATACAGGGGCTGGCTTACACGCTGAACATCACATCGCTGGCTGTCTACGGCGGCGGCGACGGCAAGAGCTGGGACCAGGAGAGGGAAGCCCTATCGAAGGGAGCCGATATCATCGTCGCCACCCCGGGCAGGCTTATCTCCCATCTTAACCTCGGATATGTGAAATTTGATAAAATAGAGGTCCTTGTCCTTGACGAAGCCGACCGGATGCTGGATATAGGGTTCTATGACGATATAGTACACATTATTTCTTACGTGCCCAAAAAGCGTCAGACACTTATGTTCAGTGCCACCATGCCGCCTGACATACGGACGCTCTCGAAGCACATTATGCACAACCCGGTCGAGATAGCCCTTGAGATGTCGAAACCCGTCGAGGGCGTCATACAGGCTGTCTACATGTGCGGCGACAGTCAGAAGATACCGCTTATAAACAGCCTCCTGGCAGACAATCCCGACTATAATAGCATCCTGATATTCAGCTCTACCAAGAAGAAGGTGAGTGAGATTGTACGCGGACTGCGTTCGAAGAATTATAATGTCGAAGGCATCTCCTCCGATCTCGAGCAGAAAGAGAGGGAGAATACGCTGCAGCGGTTCCGGTCGCGCAAGACCAGGGTGCTGGTGGCTACCGATGTTCTGAGTCGCGGGATCGATATCAAGGATATCAACCTGGTAATCAATTTTGACACCCCGTCAGACGCTGAGGATTATGTGCACCGCATTGGCCGTACGGCACGTGCCGAAGCCACCGGCGTGGCAATAACGCTTGTCAACAGGATGGATATACCCAAGATGCAACGGATAGAAAAACTGATCGGTTACGAGGTTTTTAAGGCGCCGCTGCCGGCATTCATTGCTGAAGTACATGACAAGACTCCCTCCCGCCATCCATCCTCGGACAGATCTCACAAGGGCGGCTTCAGACGCAGGAAGAACTAATCACCTGGCAAAAATTTGCCTGTATCTCAAATTTTGAGTATTTTTGATCTTAAGTTACTTATTAATAAACAAATATCGAATTTATCTGTTCTTCTTTATGAACCATTAAAAATCAAACCCTATGAAAACGAAAATCACATTATTCCTCGCAGCAGTCATGCTGCTTACAGGATGCGATCTGTTTAAAAAGGCTGCAGAGTTGACCATTACAACAAACCTGACGACAGATATCCCTGTTATTGTTGCACCCGAAAAGGCGGCTGATCTTGTGTCAGAAGCAACGGCAGTAAATTTTTCCGGAACTTCAACCCTATCACTCGCAGGTAATCCTGATCTTGCCGATTATCTCGAAAAGATCAAGGAGATTGACCTGAAATCCGTTGTGATAACTGTAAACGGATTAAGCGCCGGTCAGACTATTAACACCATTACAGTGGCTGTTACCGGCAGTGGTGAACTTGGGACACAAACGAATATTTCCTCTGCCAGTAACTCCTTTACTCCGGCGGTGAATGCATCCGTCTACAGTAAGGCTGAAGCAGATCTCCTGGCGAATCAGGAAATCACAGTGACCACTACCGGAACTGCCAGCGGAGCAATGAGTTTTACCGTACACCTGAATTTTACTTCTGCCATCGTTGTCGGCGCCCTCGATTAGCAGGCGCTTTAATATGAAATCAATAGCTCCTGTTTTACTTGTTACGGCATTTTTGTTTTCTTGCCAGTCGAACAAGCAGAAGGTTGAAAATATCAGTGCCTCATCAACCCCGGCCGCAGCAGCTGAAATTGTTGCGGTGAACAACGGCGATGTATCATTTGGCAGCTACTTCGCGGATAAGACAATGCGCCTGGATTTTTTCCACACTGGGAATTCCAAAGAGGAAATGTTTGCCGTTGACAAGGTCCTTTCCGACGGCCCGTGGGGCGGCAGCAAAAACATCCTGATCGATAAGACGGAACTGGGTGCTTACTTCTTCGAAGTGATTGACAGGGACAGCAAAGTGTTGCTTTACTCCCGCGGTTTTGCAAACATATTCGGCGAATGGCAACTCACCCCCGAGGCCGAAGCCGGCTGGGGAACATTTCACGAGTCGCTTCGTTTTCCGTGGCCATCGAAACCTGTTACGGTGATAGTGAAGAAACGCAATGCGGAAAATAAATTCACCCGGATATGGACCACAGATATCGATCCATCTTCCCGCCAGGTCAATCCTGCCGGCAGGATTAACCCATACAGGGTAAACATCATTGCGGAAAACGGCCCTGCACAGGAGAAGCTCGATATAGTAATCCTCGGCGACGGATACTCATCAGGGGAGATGGAGAAGTTCCGCAGCGATGCCAGACGAATGTCAGGTGTGCTGCTTGGCGCTGAACCGTTTAAAAGCCGCAGCAGGGATATCAACATCAGGTCTGTGGAGACTCCTGCCGAACAATCGGGTGTGAACAAGCCCCATCACGGCGTTTTCAGACACACCCCGTTGTCAGTCAGCTACAGCGCCTTCGATTCGGAGCGCTATGCCCTGACATACGATAATAAAACGGTAAGGGATGTCGCCTCGGCCGTGCCTTACGAGTTCATGGTTATCCTCCTGAATGAAAGAACATACGGAGGCGGAGGTATCTACAATCTCTACACGACCGTTGCTGCCGACAACAAATACTCCGATTACATAATGATTCATGAGATGGGCCATCACATGGCCGGCCTGGCAGATGAATACTATACGTCATCGGTATCATATGAGATGCCTCCGATAACTGTTGAACCGTGGGAGACCAACGTCACAGCCCTCCTCGATAAGGACAACCTTAAATGGAAGGATCTGGTAGCAGAAGGAACGCCCATCCCAACTCCATGGAACAAGGAAGAGTTTGACGCCTTCGGATATAAGATCCAGGAAGAACGTGACAGCATCAGGAAGAACCTTCTGCCGGAGACGGTCATGGAAGACCTGTTCGTACGCCAGGAGAGGGCTGAGGATGTGTTCTTCGCAGCTGAAAAATACAGGGATGCGGTCGGCGCATTCGAAGGGGCTAACTATTGCCAGAAGGGCATGTACCGGTCACAGCTCGACTGTATAATGTACACCCGGCACCAGATTTTCTGCGAAGTCTGCCGGCGGAACATTTCCAGTGTGATAGATCAGTACTCGAAGTGATTATCTTCGGCCTTAGGGGCTGAAGAGTTGAAGGGTTGAAGGGTTGAAGGGATTGGCGGTAATCAATCGGCTTTCTCCGACAAATAGTCAATTATTTTATAAAGTTTGCCTTTCAGATCGACGAGTTCATTGATGCTCATTGATCCTGCAGTAAGTCCCTGACTCAGTTTGCCTGGTATGCCGGCTGCCCTCGACTGCAGTTTCTTCCCTTTTGCGGTAAGGGCAATGAACACCTTTCTCTCGTCCTCGCCCGAACGCCGCCTGGTAACGAGGCCCTGTGCCTCCAGCCGCTTAAGCAGTGGCGTCGTGGTGTTGGTATTGAGCATAAGCTTACGGGATATCTCATTGACGGTCTCCTCATCATTCTCCCATAACACAAGTAACACGAGGTACTGCGGGTAGGTGATCCCGATCTCGTCGAGGTAAGGCTGGTAGATCCTTGTTATGAGCCTTGAGGCTGCATAAACCGGAAAGCACAGCTGGTTTTCCAGTTTTAACTGTTCCCTGATCATGATTCCGCTGTTCAATTAAACATTTTTTCTTGCAGATAGGCATCTATTTTGTCCGGTTCGGTAGACGATGCAAAGCGTTTAACCGGTTTCCCTTCGGTATCAATCAGGAACTTGGTGAAATTCCACTTGATCCTGTTGCCAAAAAAGCCCGGCAATGCACTTTTAAGGTATGTGTAGAGGGGGTGGGCATCAGCACCGTTGACATCGATCTTCGAGAACATCGGAAATGTCACACCATAGTTCAGGAGGCAGCCTTCCGCGATCGATTTCTCATCGCCCGGCTCCTGGTTTCCGAACTGGTTGCACGGAAAACCAAGTATAACCAGTCCTTTGTCACGGTATTTCCTGTACAGTTCTTCAAGTCCCCCGAACTGCGGTGTAAATCCGCATTTGCTGGCTGTATTGACCACCAGCACTGTCTTACCCTTATACTCCTCCATGCTGATTTCTTTCCCCCCCAGGGTTTTTGCTTTAAAATCATAGAATGATGTTTCCATAGTATTCAAATATTATTTTATCGTTTGTGATTTAATCTTTCGCGATACAAGTATACAACTATTATTTATATCGCAAGCGATATTTCTGCATTTTGAGATCTTTTTTAAGAGTTATAGTATCTGAGGTCTTAAAGTCAAAAGTCATTAACGTCTGTAAAATCTGTAAAGTCGAAAAGCATTTGCAGTATTGGATTTCTGTTTTTTTGTTAACTTCAATGCCTTATTGATTTGTAACAATTAAACCGATTAATATGAAAACTAAAACCTCCCTCCTGATTATTGTGCTGGTTATCTTCTCTGTTCAGCTGACGAGAGGTCAGTCGGCTGGAAACGCCGTCACAGATATGCTGCTCTCTGCTTATTCGCCAAGGAACTTCACCGCTGAACCGGTAACCGATCAGCAGCTTGATCTAATTCTTAAATGCGGTATCAAGGCGCCAAGCGGAAGGAACCTTCAGCCCTGGAGGTTCACCGTCGTGCGTGATGAGCCTTCCATGAAGGATATCATCGGCAATGTCGTTGCGGGTAACGCTCTGATACTTGTTTCAGGACCTGAGACCCAGGAACGTGGCACGCCTGATTTCGACTGCGGGCTGGCCACCCAGAATATGTTCATTGCAGCCTCTTCACTCGGCCTGGGTGCAAGGATCTACGGGGGACCAACAGCCGCTGCCAACACAAAGCGTGAGGCTCTGCAGGTGCCGGCCGGCTATAAGGTCATAATCATCCTGCGTGTGGGTAATATTGACAAGAGTGTCGACGCCGTCTCAGGCGCTTCAGCCAGGAAGCCGCAGGAAGAAATCGTCAACTTTAAGAAATAGGGGTCTGAAAGTTCAGGGTCTGAAAATCTAAAGTCAAAATTATTAACGGCTTACAGCTTTGCCAGCCGTTACCGGAAACTATGGCTGGCTGACATGACTTTTTATATGCAAAGTCCCGAAGCTGGTAACCGGGTGCTACCAGGTATAACGTACACCTAATGCTACTCCCCATCCAAATCCCGAATGATCACCAATAAAATCCCACATTGGACGAACATCAAGACTTACTAAAATCGGAGCATCCAGAGTGTTAAAATCGTATTCCAAACCAATCTGACCACCCAGGGCAACATTAAAGTAGGCATTAGAGTCTTCGTAAGAATCAATTCCAATACCTGCTCCCGGTCCGATATACCAGTTTAAACCCTCGGTTATATTCCAATCCCAATGATAAATACCAGCCAGAAAAAATCTGTTGTGATGAGGATTGCCACCAAAACCCAGATCCAGTTCCAGCCTGTTTACGTCGTTAAAACCATGTTGATAAGATAGTTCTACTCCGTTAATATCACCGTTACCGCCAACGCGTATACCTATGGCATGCGGATTCACCTGAGCATTTATTGAATAGCTCATACAGAAAATAGCTATTGTAAAAATTAAGATCTTTTTCATAATTGTATGTATAATATTATACTACTGTTTGTTACAACTGATTGCATTGGTAAATCGAGTTGCCCGTAAAGGTACAGCTCTTAATTGACAGAACAATTACAAAATTTCCGAAATAAGTTATATAATTCACATATAAGGACAATATAAATATTCAACTTATGAGGATATAAGGTCGGTTTAAACAGAAGGTTTACCGGGAAGAATAGCCTTTGTTCTCTTATTGAATCAAAAAAGCCCCGGAACTTATTCCCGGATGTCTCTGTGCTGCCTCTCCTGCCCGGAACAATCTCTTTACGCCTCGTTTATATTTGTATCTTGGACGCAAATGAACTGTCATGAAAGCACATTATTCAATCGCTTACGGAGGATCTGAGGTATCAGTATACGGCGATTTGCCTGATCCTTTTCCGGGCGTTAACCAGCTTCTTATTGAGGTGAAAGCAGCTTCAATAAATCCTGTCGACTGGAAAATAAGGAAAGGCGATGTGAAGTTCATCTCAGGGTCCAGGTTCCCGCGTATATACGGTGCCGACTTTGCCGGTATCGTACGTGAAGCAGGCAGTAGAGTGACCGGTTTCAAACCAGGCGACAGGGTCTACGGATCCAGGTCGGTGATCTTTGACAGACACGGCGCAATGGCTCAGCTGCGGGCCGTAGATCAGAAAAATGTGAGACTGATCCCTGAAGGAATGTCATTCAGCGAGGCGGCTGCACTTCCCATTGCGGCTCTCACAGCTCTTAACGGACTGAGAAAGTGCGGTGTCAAAGCAGGCTCACGTGTGCTGATCAACGGAGGCACAGGCGGGGTGGGCCATTTTGCCGTACAGATAGCCAGAGCCCGCGGTGCAATCGCCACTGCAACCTGCAGGGAAGAAAACAGAGAGCTCGCCATAAAGGTGGGAGCGGATGATGCCATGGGCTACAGCCCGGAGGAGCTTGCGGCCTCAGACAAAAAGTACGATGCGGTCATGGATGCATACGGAAAAATGGAGTTCAGACATGTCTGTCATCTGCTGAAACGGAAAGGAACTTATACCTCAACATTATTCATACCACCTCCTTATTTATCAATGATGCTTGTCCGGCTGATCTTTGGCAAAAAACTGAAATCAGCAAATATGAGGAGGCGACCCGAAGACTGGAAGGAAATAGAGAGTCTTTTCGCCGAGGGTAAGCTGAGGCCACTTTTAGAAAACGTATTTCCTCTGGAAAGGGCCGCTGAGGCTTTTGAGCTCGCGGAGAAAGGGAAGCCGCGGGGGAAGATCATCGTCACGGTGTAAACAAGTCGGGCAGCCCTTCAGTCCTGAGGGTTTTACTTTCTTTCCTGCATTTCAGTAACATATCATACATCTTACAACAAACATTCGCTCAGCCCCAATTTATGGGGCTTTGAGAGGGTTTTGGCATACCCTTTGCATTGATACCTGTGAAGAGCCAGATCTTCATAAAACTTAAAGAGATGAAAAACTTAATTATCACATCGATCCTCGCAGTCCTGATAGCTTCAGCGACGACAGTCAGGGCACAGGACTATCCTGAGGAATACCTGGGTCTCCCGGGTGACAACCTTAACCTCTACGCAGTTATGGACCTGTTCCGTAACTCCAAAACACTCGAAGGCTTTGAGAGAAGTCTCAACGACCCGAAGTCAAGGATCAACAACCTCGACCTCAACCGTGATAATTATGTTGACTACATCACCGTCTCGGATTACATAGACAGGAAAGTCCATACGATAGTGTTGCGCGCCGTGCTCGGCCGCAAAGAATACCAGGACGTCGCTGTCTTCACCGTGCAGAAAGTAGGAAGAAAGAAGGTGATGATACAGCTCATCGGCGATGAGGCTCTCTACGGAAGAAATTATATCATCGAACCTGTATATTCAAAAAAATTCAGATACGGTTACTATGGGAACCCGGTGTATGCTGACAATGCAACCATCATCAACAATTACTACTATGACACTTACGAGTGGCCGATGATAGTGTACATCTACCGCCCGCATTACCACGGATGGCACTCGTCATGGTACTGGGGTTACTACCCAGCCTACTGGGATCCCTGGAGACCATACTACTGGGACTACTACTACGGGTACCAATCATGCTGGAACCATCACTACGATACTTACTACCATCACAGGGACCATAACAGGTACGATCGCTACAACGACTTCTACTACCACGGCATCCGCCAGCAGTCGGAGCAGGTACATCACCGGATCGCTGAAGGCAACTATACAGATACCTACTCGCGTCCCGAACTGAGGAGAGCAGGAGCAGAACTCTACACCACCACTCATGAAAACAGGAACAGCGAAAGCCGCAGGGCTGGCGCCACAGTAAACAACAGGACTGCAGCTACTCCTTCAGCAGCAGAGAATACTGAAACAAGGAGAAGCTCAGCATCCGCAAGCACCGGAAGACCTGCCGCCGCTGAGAGCAGGGATGTCGAGAGAATGGCCGCAGAGAGCAAGGATGTCGAAAGAAGGACTTCAGTTAGCAGAGCCGCTGAGACAAGGGATGTCGAAGCAAAAGCTGCAGAAGCAAAAGCTGCTGAAAACAGGACTGTCGAAGCCAGGGATGCTGAAAGAAGGGTTGTTGAAGGCAGAGCGGCCGAGGCAAAGGCTGCTGAAGCAAGAGCCGCAGAGGCAAGAGAAGCACAGGGCAGAGCCGCTGAAGCAAGAGCCGCAGAGGCAAGGGAAGCACAGGGCAGAGCAGCTGAAGCAAGAGCCGCAGAGGCAAGGGAAGCTCAGGGCAGAGCCGCTGAAGCAAGAGCCGCAGAGGCAAGGGAAGCACAGGGCAGAGCAGCTGAAGCAAGAGCTGCAGAGGCAAGGGAAGCTCAGGGCAGGGCTGCTGAAGCAAGAGCCGCAGAGGCAAGGGAAGCACAGAGCAGAGCCGCTGAAGCAAGAGCCGCAGAGGCAAGGGAAGCTCAGAGCAGAGCATCTGAAGCAAGAGCCGCAGAGGCAAGGGAAGCACAGAGCAGAGCCGCTGAAGCAAGAGCCGCAGAGGCAAGGGAAACAGAAAGAAAATCTGCTGAAAGCAGAGAGAAAGAAGGAAAATCTGCCGAAGCCAGGAGAAGCTCAGGCAACAACAGCTCAGCTAACGGTCCCTCCCGCCCCGACCGCAAACAATAAGTCAGACGACAGATAATTAATCCCGCAGGCCCCCGGTCTGCGGGATTTTTTATATAATTTTCCTCTCTCCCGGCCGTTAATCTTTAAGACCGGCACTCCCGGCCTTGCTTCGTCAACTGAGGAATCCCGCATGAACAGAATATCTTCCATATCCAAAAGAAAATTACTTGTTCTGTTAATTGTTGTCTGTCAGCCGTTTGTTACCGACTGTTCCAGGAAAGTATATCCTGAGGAATCCTTTAAGAATATTAATACCCCGGCTGAAAAGCAAAAAATGGATGATTTTATAAGGGCGGGCATTGAAAAAGCCATTGATACTAAGGATGCCACACCTGATGAAGTCATTGCAACTGCCCGGCAATATCTTGGAGTTCCGCATTGCATGGGCGGCACAACAATGAAGTGCATGGATTGTTCCGGGTTACTGGTAGCGGTGTTTGCCGGTCACGGCATTCAACTGCCACATAATTCGGAAGAGCAAGCCAGGTATGGAAGGGTAATAACCAGAATCGAAGACCTCAGAAAAGGGGACATGGTCTTTTTTATCCGGTCATACAAAACAAGTCATTTCATAACTCATTCAGGCATTTATCTGGGGGATAACAAGTTTATTCATACTTCTTCCAGCGATGGCGTAACCGTCACCTCACTGGATGATCCCTGGTGGAACGAAAGGTATATTTTCGGGACGAGGGTGTTTGAATAATTACTGTGTATTCTGATTTTTAAGAATTGGAATTCAATCCCTGACCAGGCCCTCCCGCCACGGCCGCAGACAACAGGCAAACGACAGATATTAAATCCTGCAAAATCGCCTATCTTTACAATGCCAGTAGAAATCCGACACTATGAAAATCCTCTTCGTCTGCACTGTCAACAGGATGCGCAGCTGTACGGCAGAGACCATCTATGCTTCTTATCCTGATTACAAAGTCAGGTCTGCAGGCACAGCTCCTGCTGCAACACAGCAGGTCACTGCTGAGCTCCTCCGCTGGGCCGACAGGATCTTTGTAATGGAAAAAATGCATGAGGCTTTTATTCTTGAGAATTTCCCGCAAATCGATGTAAAGAAGAAACTCATCATCCTGGGTATCCCCGATTTTTATTATTATATGGAGCCTGAGCTGGTTGAGCTTCTGAAGACCAGGATTGACCCGTTTCTTAAGGTTTAGAATGTGACTGCGGGATGCACCGGCAGCAGCCTCCATTTACGACCGTAGTTTTTTTGTTTGCCGGGGCTTTAACCCGGGTGAATTTCGGGCCTAACGCCCTGCCTTCTGACAAAAATTTGACTTTCCCCTTTTCCTGTCGTAATTTTAATGAACTAATCATTGACTTGTTCCTGCAGACTTAATCCCGGAATACATAATGACAGAAAACAGAAGCTTGTTAATTATCAGGGCATTGGTAATGTATCTTCTCTCCTTGCTCTTCGTGGTTTTGCTGATCTTCCTCCCGGCCGGCTCATTAAAATTCCGGAATGGATGGTTATTCATAGGCGTGTTGTTCACTGCAATGATAATTGTACTGATCTGGCTCCTGGTAAAAGATCCTGGCCTGCTTGCCAAAAGACTGAAGACAAAAGAAAAGGAGAAACCTCAGAAAGTGTACCTGGTCCTTTCAATGATTGTTCTTCTTTTCACTTTTGTCATTCCTGGCCTCGATTACAGATTTCACTGGTCTGATGTACCTGTTCCGGTCGTCCTTGTCTCAACCGTCATAATGATGGCAGGATACGTGATATTCTTTGCTGTAATGAGACAGAATACCTATGCATCAAGAGTGATCGAGATCCAGGAAGGTCAAAAGCTTATTGATACTGGCTTGTACTCACTCGTAAGGCACCCTATGTATCTTGGCGCAACAATACTATATGTGTCTGCGCCACTGGTGCTCGGATCGTGGTATGCATTTATAACGGCAGTATTTGTACCTGTGCTTTTAATAATCAGGATCATGAACGAAGAAAAAGTACTTATTTCCGGACTGAAAGGTTATACTGACTACATGAATAAAGTGAAATACAGGCTTATTCCGTTCCTCTGGATCGTGTCAGTTCCGCTTATTGTTTTGCTCCCCACATGAAGGAACAAACAAGCGGAAAGATCCTCTCTGAAAACTTCCTCCGCGTCTGGAACGACGTACTAAAGGTTGCTGACGCTAAGAAATGACACTTCTTCTGGCTCTCATTTGATATCACCGGAAACAGATGCCGTTTCATAGTTACGAATAAGACAGAAACCATTTGTATGCAGGAACTATTTCGGCTGTTACTCCTCGCGGGATAACCAGTGGCTCCCGCTCTGTGTCGAACGTAATTATCTTTCCGCTTTTCAGTCCGAAATAACCTGCCGCATCCATGAGTCCTGACAATTCACGTTCAAGCGTTTCCCTGTTACCGATATCATAAGCCACCTGGATGATATCAACAGGTTTGTCCCTGTCAAATATGACAAAATCGCATTCATTATCAGCTTTGTAGAAAAACAGCTCCTTCCCGTGCTTGCGTCGCAGGTGGAGAAAGACCGCATTTTCAAGAAGGGTTCCCCAGTTCCCTGAGAAATTCCAGGTCAGGGAATTAAGAAATCCGTTGTCAATTATGTAAACTTTCTTTTCCGTCTGCTCCCTGTTGATGAATGAATAATCGAATCTGCTCAGCCTGAATGAGAACCATGCCTCTTCAGCATGATCTGCAAAACGATAGATACTATCCTTCGATATCCTGAAGCCTGCCGACTTAAGTTCATTATAGATCTTATGAACTGAAATGGGTCTGCCGGTATTTATGACGAGACGGTTCAGGTAGTATTTAAGTGCGGATGTATTTGTTATGCTGTATCTTTCTATAATATCCTTATAAAGCATCACATAAAAATAGTCCTGAAGGATTGACTGGGGATTGTCAGTTTCAAGCAACTCCGGAAACCCTCCCCATACTATATATTTTCGAAGGGCATTTATTACAGCAGCCTTGCCCTTCGTGGAATAGACATCCTGCTCCGGTCCGCTAAATCTCAGGTACTCACTGAACGAGAGTGGGAACAGTTCTATATTCTGACCTCTTCCGCGCAACTTTGTAGGACATGGCTCAGATCCAGTAGCTGGTTACCTGCAATGATTTCTTTTATTAATTCTTTCCTTTTCATAAGGATAATAACCATATTTATTTCCTTATAATACAAAATTATATTAGAATTCCGAAATGATCTTGTCTGGGTTCGGCGGGAACTTCCTATGATTATCGGTTTCGGCTGCCTGAGTCTTCTTTGACCGGCGAAGGCAACCGTTTATTCATGCCTCTTCCGTTACCGCCCAACCCATAGCGTCAGCAAGAGCATATACCGGTTCCTTCAGGTCCCCGTAAAAGGTCACCCTGTGCCAACCCCAACTGTTCCACTGCGTAAAGAGCTTTTCAATATCCCCGACCGGATCGGCACACAACTTCGTCCTGCAAGCCCTGTCGTCAGGGTCGTTATCGACAGCGACTGCCTGGTGAAAAAGTATCTCCTTTCTCTCATCGTTGATCTCAAGAGTGGTAGTCAGGTAATTCAGGGGCAATATCGACTGTACAGACGCACCGGCACGGTCTTCAGAATGGGTCATGATCCTGTAGGGGTTCTTCTCCCCGGCTGGCCCGAAGATCCTGTTTGGTGCCACACAATGGGTGTAGATTATCTGGCGTTTTGAGGTATCGATGACCGGATCGGAAATGAAGCCCGGCCTGCCGTTTGTCATTGTCGCAAATGCCAGCATGGTTGCTGTTGAATTTGTGTCACATTCACAGCCTCCAACAAGGCCTTCATTGCATAACTCGTGAAAACCGAGGCAGGGATAGGCATGTATATGTCCACCGTAGAATCCGCCCAGGCAATTTACCGTGATGGCGTTGGCGTCATGTTTCTTCAGTACTGATTTCATCCCCAGGTACATCGCTGCAGATGTCAGAAGCGTTTCAAAAGACACATCCACAACCTCCAGAGCGTTTCCCTGCCAGCGCTCCGCCACGGCTTTTGCCTCATCGCTGTCGGCTGAGCTCCATGCTTCATTCACCTCTGAAAACGAAATATATTCAAGCGGTATGCCCATCACAGGCGCCGCAATCATTGCATTCTGGTCATTGACGGCAAGTATCTTTGAGCTGCCGAACCGTTTAACGCATTCATCCGGCGACAGAAAATCGATATCATTCTGCTGAGGCTGGTACTTTTTTTCTGCGGGCGTCAGCATCAGCCGCACCTTGTCAGTTGCAGCCACGAATTCATCCACTGTCCCGCCCTTCGCTGTAATGGTGAAACAGGTAACTGCTGCCAGAAGGTCTTCCATCCTTGACGAGGCCACGAATCCGACATTGCGGCCGGGTGCTACCATGAATCCGGAATTATATACAAGGAAGCCTCCGCTTCCGCCAAACTGGAAGTCAGCATACAGAACAGGTTTGCCTGTCTTTGCCACGGTCTCTGCCACCTGGTTCCAGCAGTTCATCTGGTAAACGATGTAGCCGTCAATTGTATCTGTCTTATCCTGTTCAACAATCTTCTGCGCCTCTTCAGGACCCGCGGCAAGAGAAGGCAGAAACTCCCAGCCCTTAAAATGATTTGTCAGGGCATTGTTTATCTTTTCCATCGGCAGCCTGAAATCAAATCCAAGATTGGGCCAGTCAGGACGCTCCTGCACCGGTGCGTGAAGTGAATAGAGGATGCGTATCCTCAACTTCCTCCGGCCCACCCCTGTTGAGCATGAGTTGCTTAGCAGCGCTGCAGGAGCAAGTGCCATACAGGCAGCGCAGGCAGTGCATGATGAGATAAAGTTACGCCTTGTGAAACCCTGATAGTTTTTTGCCGGAGTTTTTTTCCTGTTTTTCATCGGTCAGGCTTTAGAGATATTCAATCATATGCAAGATATGAAAGAAACAGTAATAGTCATTGCCTTGGTTAAGTCTGGTCAGAGGTCTGATGGTTGTCGCCAGAGTGATTAAGTTTAGTTTATGAACTTAATCCGGCCGGGAATGTTTATCATACACAGTGTAAATTTCTGGATGAGAATAATTTAAATATCCACACTGATAATCAAAAAATATATAACATGAATACCAGCAACAAGACAGCTCAAAAGCCGGACATGAAAGTAAGACTTTCTGCTCTATGGCTGTTTGCAATACTTACTTATACCTACGGCGATGTCGTAACATTAATGGATCCTGTTAAACACGGATCTATTCAAATGACTGAAGGATTCCTTTTAGGAGGCTCCATATTCATGATGATTCCGATTACAATGGTCCTCCTGTCGCGTATATTAAAGTATCGGGCAAATCGATGGACCAGCATCATTGCTGGAACGATAATGACTGTCGTTCTGCCCGTGACGCTGTTTGTTGCAGAACCAACTATTTACTACGTATTTTTCACGGTTATAGAGATTACAAGCACTGCGCTGATTGTCCTGTTTGCCTGGAAATGGCGTAATCCTGGAGGAGAATCTGAATAAATGCCCATGAAAGCAATTGTCTTTACAAAATACGGATCACCTGAAGTTCTTCAGCTCCGGGAGGTGGTTAAACCTGCCCCAGGAGATAAGGATGTCCTGATAAAAATTTACGCGACATCAGTAACGTCGGGAGACTGTCGCATGCGAAAAGCAGATCCTTTTGCCATCAGATTCTTTAATGGCCTCACGAGGCCAAAAAAAACAACTGTCCCTGGAAATGAATTTTCCGGAGTAATTGAAGAAGTGGGCAAAGATGTAAAACTGTTCAGAAAAGGCGACCAGGTATTTGGTCAGACAGGAATCGGTCTCGGCGCTAATGCTGAGTACATATGCCTGCCTGAAAATGGGACAATTGCAATAAAACCTGCAAATCTAACCCATGAGGAAGCAGCCACAATTCCCTTCGGTGGAAATACAGCATTGCATTTTCTCAGAAAGGCGGATATCCGGAGTGGACAAAAAGTACTTATCTATGGTGCCTCCGGCAGCCTGGGTACTGCTGCCGTACAACTTGCCAGATACTTTGGGACGGAAGTAACCGGAGTATGCAGCACTGCAAATATTGAATTAGTAAAGTCCCTGGGAGCCGGTAAGGTGATTGATTATACTAAAGAGGATTTTACAAAAAGTGGCGGGAACTATGATATTATTTTTGACACGACTGGTAAAAGCCCGTTTTCAGGTTGTGTAAAATCATTGACACAAAATGGAATCTATCTCAGAGCTGTCCATATGTCAATATCTTCAAATGTCAGAGGACTTTGGACATCAATGACAGACAGCAGGAAAGTAATAGGCGGTGTAGCAACTGAACTGAAAGAGAATCTCGTCTTCCTCACCGGACTTATCGAGGCCGGAAAACTAAAGCCGGTCATAGACAGAAGCTATCCATTTGAACAAACCGCCGAAGCCCACAGGTATGTCGACCAGGGACATAAAAAAGGAAATGTAGTAATAAATGTAGTTGAATATCAGTGACATATAGATTTTGTACTCTGACAGTAATTGCAGCGCCTCCCCATTCCCATTCCCTCCCGCTATACGGGACTGCCTTACTGCGTTCACCGGCATGCCCCTTGCCCTCTGCACACTGAACTCTGAGCCTTGCTCCAGGATGAGTGCAATTATTTCCTGCATTTCCCCGTTAATTCTTATAAGCCCAAATGTCGTTTATGAGACCTCTTCTTTTCACCGCACTGCTGCTCTGGTCACTAAGCCCTGAGCTCTGCGCACAGTCCTCTGGCAATACCGAAGAGACGCCTGTGTATTACCCGGTGAAAAGAGTTGTCGACCGGTGACCCGTGTTGTAGACGGCGACACCTTCTGGATTGACGATGGCAGTGAGAAAGGACTCAAGATACGGCTTATCGGCGTCGATGCTCCCGAGCCACGTAACAACGGGAAGAAGCTGAAGGGCTATTTCGGTACCGAGTCGTCTGATTACCTGACCCGGCTGGTAGGAGGAAAAAGAGTAAGGCTTGAGTATGATGCCGGCCGTTTCGACCAGTATGGCCGCACTCTCGCTTATGTTTATCTTGACGATGGCACCTTTGTAAATGCTGACCTGGTAAGAAACGGCTACGCCACTGTCATGACCACCCCTCCCAATGTAAAATATTCAGACACCTTTGTCGAACTGGCCGGCAAGGCCCGTAAGCATAAAAAAGGACTCTGGAAAGAAAGCCCTGAGGCAGACTGAAGGGCATTATACAAATAACTAAAAGAATGAAAAGAAGAGCTTCCCTGATTGTTTCTGCAATCTTCCTGACAACCTGGACGCTCAGCCTTTCAGCACAGGAAGAAATTGAACCTGGAGCGCCTGTACTGAACGATTGGCGACATGTGCTTGCGGAACGTCCTGATTCAACAGAGGATCTTTATATAACCGGAGAGGCCTTTTATACAGAGCTTTACAGAAGCACAGGTGAAAAGGCATATATTGATTCTGTACTTATGATCCTGTCGCAACGCACTTTGTATTTCAATAATAAACCGTCAAATGATCTTCATAAATCACTTTTTCTTTTTGAGCTTGGCGGAAACGATACAATGTACACGGAACAATGCTACAACCTTATAATTGAAGTAGCCGACAGCTTTCCTGACTATATTGACTATACCTATTCCGTGCTCCTGATGGCTGCCGCCATCAGATCATTTTCGATAAATCTGATTGATACAACGGAAGTATTGGTAGCTTATCAAAATGCTATCGGAGCAGTTGAAACACAACTTGAATTTCATCCTGGTGATTCCCGTTATCTCGCAGCTGCGAATAAAATCGATTCAATATTCCTGCTGGAAGGCCCGAAGACATGCAGCAGTATCGAAGCAATATACTCCCGGAAGATTGATCAGAATATCCATGATACTGTGTTGATTAACAAGGTCTTCAACCTGCTCACGGAGAAGGATTGCACCCGTTCCGATTTCTATTACAGGATGGCTGTCAGACTGTATGCAAATAATCGCTCTGCTGAGAATGCGGTCAGGCTGGCCGAGTTGAATATTGCCCGTAAAAACAGGGATAAGGCCGTGTCGTATTTCACTGAAGCCTACAAGACTGACACAAGCAGAATAGTCCGGTCTGAAGTTGTGACCAGGATTGCCGTAATGGAGCTGGCAGAAGGGAAAAGGCAGGAAGCAAGGGATCGCGGTGAGCATGCCTGGCAGCTGAACAAGAAGAACGGAAAGGCGCTTATGATCATCGCTGAAGCTTATGCGGGCAGTAAAATAGGAGATGCTTTTGATAATCACTCAGCATACTGGGTGGCAGTTGACTACCTTATGTTCGCCAAAGCCGTTGATCCCTCCCTCAAAGAATTAGCTGATGAAAAGATCAGGACCTACTCAAAGCTTTTTCCCACTAAAGAAGAGTGTTATTACAGGGGTATTACTGACCAGGGTATCGCCTACAGTGTCGGAAGCTGGATAAGTGAAGTAACGAAAGTCAGGTTCAGAAAAGAGTAATCAGCATATTATCTCCTGGCCATTACGAATCAGATCCGCAAGTCGTAAATCGAAAATCGCAAATTCGCCGGACCCTCAGACCTAAGACCCTGAAAATACATGCAGCAAAAACATTAACTTTGTTGTCGGATATTTTTATTAAATCCGCCAACATTTTCACGATACTTATTGTTTTAGCTTCTAAACTGACCTATGGATACACCAATCATATTCTGGATAATCTTTAATGTCTTTGTTCTCGTCATGCTGGCCCTCGACTTAGGCGTATTCCACCGTAAAATTCATGAAGTAAAACTAAAAGAGGCCCTGACCTGGACTTTTATCTGGATCTTTCTTGCCCTGGTCTTTAACACTATAATTTACTACTGGAGAGGCAAGGAACAGGCATTGGAATTCTTTACCGGGTATCTGGTCGAGAAAGCCTTAAGTATTGACAATATTTTTGTCTTTATAATGATCTTCACTTATTTCCGGATACCTTCCAGATATCATCACAAAGTGCTTTTCTGGGGTATAATCGGGGCACTGATCATGCGTGTCATCTTTATTTTTGCCGGTGTTGCCCTGATTGAAAAGTTTCATTTCACAATTTACGTGTTTGGCGCACTGCTGATTTATACCGGGTACAAGATGTTCTTTCATAATGATGCGAAAATCGATCCTGACAAAAATCCGGTTATCAGGTTCTTTAAAAAGTTTGTGCCTGTCACACCTGACCTGCACGAAGACAGGTTCTTCACAAAACTGGATGGCAGGCGATACGCAACACCCTTGTTTTTAGTACTGATTCTCATCGAGTTCCTCCGACCTGATTTTTGCCGTTGACAGCATACCGGCGATCCTTGCAATCACTCAGGACCAGTTCATTGTATACACGTCAAACGTTTTTGCGATTCTCGGGCTTCGTTCATTGTACTTTGCCCTGGCCGGGGTTGTGCACCGCTTCTGGCTGCTGAGCTATGGCCTGGCTATAGTCCTGATTTTTGTTGGTATCAAAATGATCCTGGCCGATTTTTACAAAATACCCATCGAATGGTCACTTGTGTTTATCGCCGTAATAATCACAGGAAGCATTCTCCTGTCATTGAAATATAAAAACAAAAAAGCCGGCTTATAATTCAACCTGATCTTTCCAGTCCTTTACCGTCTTCCTAGTACATCAGGGGGATCTTTTCCTTGTTCCTCCACCCTGCCTGGTTTTCATATTCGACAAAGTAGATCTTAAGGTCGGCCTGATTTTCATACTCCACGAAATAAATCTTTTTCTTTGCCTGGTTTGCATATTCGGTAAAGAACCATTTTCCGTTGTTCTCCCCAGCCTGGTTTTCATATTTCACCTTGTAAACCTTCAGGTCGGCCTGATTTTCGTATTTTACAACAAATACTCTGACATCTGCCTGGTTCTCATACTGGACGCTGAAGACCTTCTGTGCCGGTGCCGTGACGGAGACGGCAAACAGCAACAGCAGAAAGGAAATTGTCACTTTTTTCATGGCTGTCTGGCTTATAAAATTGCATGTCTGTTTGTACGTAACTATTGTTCAGGTGTCAAATATCGTGCAATTATATTTACAGATGAAAGTGTGAATATCAAATGGCTTATCCAGGACCTTCCTGTATGAAAGGCACAGAAACCACGGGCTTCGTCAGAATAACAGCGATAAACAGGTAAGCCCTCCGTCCATCTTTCTGAATTCCGACATCTCAAGCTCAATAATGTTGTATCCGAGATCTGCGATCTTCGTTTTTGACTTTGGAAATCCTTTGGGGATCAGCAGCATATCATTGACAAGAAGACAATTGGCTGAATAGCTCTCATCCTGATCCAGTATGATGTAATTTCCTGATTGAGCAATTTTCGAAAATGCCTGAGTCGAAATAAAATTCCCCTTACGAAGGTATGCGATGTCCGATTTCAGGTGGAGACCGGCCTCCACCTTAATCTCCGAGGAAGTAAATCCGTATTTTGAGAGGATTGCGGCCAGCTGATCAGCACCTTCCTGGTTTGTTCTTCCGGAGTGTCCTATATAGTAATGATTCTCCGCCTTTAAAATATCCCCGCCTTCCAGGGTGCCGGGAAATTCAATTTTCTCCAATGACCTGAAGCCGGACAGGACCCGTGAGATCTCAACCTCTTCTCCCCTCCTGGCGACAGCTCCCGGGTTTGTAATGACTGCTAACTTACTGTTGACAACAGCAGTATCCTCGACAAAGCAGCCATCCGGATATCTTTCATCCGCTTCGAGGATTATAAGTTCCACTCCGCATTTTTCCAGCGCATTACAATATGCGAAATGCTGATCAAGTGCTTTTTCATAATCGGGTTTCCCCAGGCCTGATGTTGTTATTCCATTGGTGAAATTCCTGCCTGGTCTGCGGACTATAGCTTTCGAGTACATTTTTCCATTTCTGAATTTTGGTGATTTCTGTCAATTACAATTTAATCAAGATTAATTTAAATTTACGAAAAGATCAAATTCCGGGGTGATGGTACCTTAAGAACCTGATGCAAGGCAGAGAAAGCGGAATTTTCAATGATCACCCCGCAGAAGCATTTTAACCGTCAATATAAGCCAAAGCCGTCACTCCCTTCAGCTTAAATTTCCTGAAGCTTACCAAAATGTGTCATCGCCCGGAGTAATATTATACCGAATGGAATTCTTCAATATTCTCCATCTCCTCCCTTGTGAATGTATGGAGCTTAATGACCCGGGCTTCAGACCTGAAAAATGAAGGTATAATCAGACGGGCCTGATCCTTGTTTTCTACCTCCACTATTAACCATGCTTTATGTTCACCGTCATGGCAGCCCCAATCAGCTTGCTTCAGAAAATGTGAACCGGACTGTAAAAAGATCCGCACTGCATTATTACACGCAGATTTTGTTGCTTCATGAGGAACTTCGATAAGATACCTTTCCATTTTACAGCTCCTTTCCAATTATTAGTTTTTATTGTAATACCACTGTAACCTGATCGTTGTATAAAACAAATATCCCGGGACTTATGTTCATTCAAAAATTCATTCCGGATCGGATGAATTTCCAGGTAAGCCTTTGAAGCCGGGAAGATGTAATTTTCTGCCTGGAGCCCTCCTGATTGTTTAAACTGTGACATTTTTGTATATGCGGCATTTATTGATTAACTTTTCCCGGCAAATTAGTCAGATAACCTCTTGCATATGAAACTGATCCGCTACAAATACAGCTTCCTTCCTTGTGCCTTGATTGTCATGCAGGTATATTTCTTAACTTCCTGTAATACAAGTTCAAACGATTCAAACAAACAATTCGGGAAAACCGGTTTCCTGGGTTTTTATCTTGATATGGACTATTCAAAAGTAAAAAGCGTAACAGATTCTTTGCTTGACAATGGTGAATTACAATATTTTGAGACTACAGATATACTTGGGAATAAACAGAAAGACTTATACCATGATTTCTCAGGAATAAGTCCTGCTCTTTACGCAAAAGTTAATCTCAAAGGAGCTCTTATGGTTGATTCAAGGTTAACCAGTATTCAGTTAACTCTATGCAGCAGGTCAGACACAGGAGAACAAAGATTTTCACTTGTTTGTGACCTGAATCAGCTTAACAAACTATTTGAATTATACAAAGAAAAATACGGAGACCCCATCTTACTTGGCCAGGGCGAACAATATGACCTGTTGTCAAAAAAAATATCAGGTGTTTATTCCCCGGGTCCGAAAGGAAGATGGGCAATGGATAAGATTTATTTCTGGGAGAGGGGAAACTACAGGGTATATTTTGATTTCGGATATCCAAAAAGTTCAACCGGATCAGATAATTCGATAAAAAAATCAAATGTTTCTGCGTTGCCCAATTCGACAACTGCTCCTGTAATTTACTATGTCTTTACACAAGACTATATGGATGAGATGCTTGAGAAAGCAAGCAGAGTGAAACCAGAAGTATTTAAATAATATCTCCATGAAACACCATTTCCTTTACACAATATCAGCACTTTCCCTGGTCCTCCTCATCATGGGCTGTCAGAACACAGCACAATCGCAATATTCCAGTGAGACAGAGGAACGGATAAGGCAGGTCGAGAACAACCTTGGAGACTGGGTACGCACTCAGAATGATACCACCTGGAATCTTGAAGAGAGGATGAAACACCACCACATAATGGGTGTCAGCATTGCTGTCGTGCATGATTTCAAGATCGAATGGGCAAGAGGATACGGCTGGGCTGATGTGTCGGAGAAACGACCGGTGACAGAGAAAACACTGTTCCAGGCAGCATCCATAAGCAAGTCCCTGAACGGTGTGGGTGTGATGAAGCTGGTACAGGACGGTAAGATAGACCTGAATAAAGATATCAATCAGTACCTCACATCGTGGAAATTTCCGTATGACACTGTTTCAAAAAATAAACCAATAACTGTTGCCGCACTGTTGAGTCACACCGCCGGACTGACAATACATGGTTTCCCGGGCTATACCAGGGGTGACAGTATTCCTACCGTTCCGCAGATACTCGACGGACAGAAGCCGGCCAATACGGAAGCAGTGCGTTCGTTCACAGAGCCAGGTGCCAATGTGACTTATTCAGGCGGGGGTATCACAATCTCGCAGCTTATAGTTATGGATGTTGCAAAACAGCCTTACGACATGTTCATGCAGAAGAATGTCCTCGACCCCATGGGCATGAAAGGCAGTTTCTTTACGCAGCCTCCTGCCAGATCAGACAGCAGCCTGCTGGCCACGGGATATAAGGCAGACGGAACGCCGGTAAAAGGCAAATATCATATTTATCCTGAACAGGCAGCGGCAGGATTGTGGACCAATCCCGCCGACCTGGGCAAGTACATTATTGAGACCGTTTTGTCATACAACGGGAAGTCCGACAGGGTTCTTACACCTGAGTTTACAAAGCTGAGGCTTACGCCTGTCATGCAGGATGCAGCAGCCGGGGTGTTTGTCGAAAGGAAGGATTCAAGTTTCTATTTCTCCCACGGTGGAGCCAATGAAGGCTTTACATGTTATTATGTCGGCGATGTCATCAGCGGCAACGGGATGGTGATCATGACCAACTCAGACAACGGCTCTCTCTCCTCCGAGGTGGCCAACAGCGTTGCTACAGTCTACGGATGGAAAGACTTTTACCAGCCGGTACTGAAGACCGTTATTGACGTTGATGAAGCGGTTCTCAACAGGTATGTCGGAAAGTATGAAGCTGAAGGGCAGGTAACTAATATCAGAATGGAAGGCAGGAACCTGTTGGTAAGTCCTTATCCTGATTTCTGGGTAAATGTCTATTTCACGTCCGATACTGACTTTTTTGTCAGGGAGTTTAATGGCGACATGAAGTTTGTCACTGATGCTGAAGGGAAAGTCACCGGTTTCAGCATGAACGGAATGTTTATCAGGAAGATCGAGTAGCGCCTGCAGCCCCGATTATCGGTCCATTGTAGATTTATCTCATAAATTTCCATCCGATGATTGGCAAGTACAAAATAATTACCCTTTGTGGCAGCACCCGTTTCAGGGATGAATTCCTGGCGGTGCAGAAGCATCTCACGCAGGAAGGCAATTTAGTTGTCAGTGTCGGTTCTGATTTTACCAGCCCTGCTGCCTGACAGCTCCCTATCCTGACATATACAACTGATAGTTGTTAGATAACAACATTAAGTAATTTAATTACAACTAAATGTTTTTGTATTTATTTGATTCTGGAAATGAACCTGCATATCTTCGTAGTGTCGAAAAAATGAAAAAAAGATGGCACATTTGGAAACTATGAAGATTGGCAACAAAATTGCCGAAGCACGGAAGAAAATAAATATTTCTCAAGCGAAACTTGCGCAACGTCTTTTCATCAGTTCACAGGCAGTTGGAAAATGGGAACGCGGAGAATCAATGCCGGACATCACTACTTTTAACCGTCTTGCGGAAATTCTGGGTGTTGACCTCAACTATTTTTCAGAAAGCTTCCAATCTGTGGCTACTGAAATGGCGCCAGTTGAGTCTTTGGTTAAGCAATCAGTTGAATTGCAGTCAGGAGAGCAGAAGAAAAAGCTTAGCTGGGATATGTCACGCGGGAACTGGGTGGACGCTGACTTTTCCGGATTGAAAAATCTGAATAAAAAATTCAGTTCCTCCAACATGCAGCGCTGCCTTTTTATTGGTTCAGATCTTTCGGGACTTCTTCTGAAAAGCAATCATGTTGATAACTGTGACTTCTCAAATTCCGACCTGAGCAGCAGCCATATTCAGTACTCCAACCTGGCTAAAAATCTATTTAAGGACTGTTCACTTAAAGAAACTGAATTTTCAGGAAGCCATATCAACGGCTGTGATTTCTCCGGCACCGATTTTACCGGAGTATCGATTAAATCCAGTGCCTTCGTGAAAAATACAAATGCTGATGCAGTGTGGAATCGCACCTCTTTTATTGCTACACAGATTGCCGATATAGTCTTCGATGGCACAATGGAGGACTGCTCTTTTGAAAACTGCTCATTTGCCAGGGTGACATTCCGGAATTCAAAGCTTATTAACACTTTTTTTAATAACAAAACTCTGAAACGGATCCGGTTTATTGACTGTCAGGCCGATCGGCTGACCTATGCATTCCTGAAAAACGGGAAAGCAGATTTGACCGGTATCACGTTGTTAACATCCTAAAGTAGGTGTGATCAGATCTACACAGTCAGGGACCCAACAATATCAAGTGTAAATTGTTTCTGTTAAATACATAAGCAACATAAGCCTGATGCCAAAGATAAAACCTTCTAATGTCGACGAGTATATAGAAGCAGCCCCCCTTGTTGCCCGGGAAAAGCTAAGAGAAATCCGCTCTATTTTAAGAAAAGTTGCTCCCAATGCCACCGAGATGCTCAAATGGGGTAACCCTGTATTTTTTGAAAATAGAATTCTGTTTTCCTATTCGGCTTTTAAAACGCATATAAACTTCATGCCTACTGGTCCGGCTATGATACCTTTTGTCAAAGAATTATCTGAGTTTACTACAGGTAAGGATACTATTCAAATTCCCTATGACAAGCCACTTCCACGTAAGCTTATACAAAAAATTGCACAATATCGAATCAAAGATGTAAGAGAGAATGATGCAAAATGGATGTATTAAAATAAATACGAACCACTGATACGGACAATTAAGGCAAGTTGTATCCCGTCTTGCGGGACTACTTATCCCGTGAAACGGGAAGTTGTCACACTTTTTGCTTTTACCTCTGCACTCTGGTGCACTGTACCCTGAACCTTGTACCGTGATTTTTTTTTGCTAATTTGCACCATCAACTCTCAATTTCATGCCAGGTAAATATAAAATCATCACCCTCTGTGGCAGCACAAGATTCAAGGATGAATTCCTGGAGGCGCAGAAGCGTCTCACGCTGGAAGGCAACATAGTAATCAGTGTAGGTCTCTTCGGCCATTCAGGAGATGAGGAGGTATGGTCTGAGAATATCAAGCCCATGCTTGACGACATGCATCTCCGCAAGATCGACCTCGCCGATGAGATTTTCGTAGTCAATCCTGGAGGGTATATCGGTTCCTCCACCCGCAGGGAGATTGAATACGCCCAAAAAACCGGAAAAGAGGTGAGATACATTGTGCCAGTAGTTGATATATAAACACGTTAGCTGCAAACTTTTTGACCTCCGGATTTGTTTTATACGTATAATATTAATATCTTTGTACGGATAAATCATAATTCAATGGATACAAAATTGACCATAAAGCTTGACAATGATGTAATATCCCGTGCAAAGAGATATGCTAAGCATCGAAGAACCAGTCTCTCAAGGATGATTGAATCATTTTTGGACTCAGTGACACAAAATGAAGCTGATGATATTGAGATCACGCCGCTTGTAAAAAGTCTTAGTGGCGTTATCAAAGTGCCGGAAGATTTTGATTATAAAAAAGAGAGGACTGATTACCTGGTCAAAAAGTACTCATAAGATGAAAAGCATATTCCCTGACACCAACATTGTGCTGGACCTTCTTGCCCACAGGATGCCATTTTATACTGAAGCCGCGAAATTGTTTTCATTAGCTGACAAGAAAAAAATAGTAGTTTCTGTTTCAGCACTCTGTCTGGCCAATATCAATTATATCTTATCAAAACAAATTCCTGAAATGGAGGTAAGAAAAATCTTAAGGAAATTCAAAGTACTTGTGACTGTTCTCCCATTGGATGATAAGATAACTGACCTTGCATTGAATTCGGAATTCAGGGACTTCGAAGATGCAATACAATATTTTACTGCAATTGAGAATGATCAGGACTTAATCATAACCAGAAATCAACCTGATTTTAAGGAAAGCAAAATCCCTGTCATGACGGCTGGAGAATTCATTAAATCGTTTAAAAAATGAAATCCACAGCTTACACAGGCAAGGCTCATCATTTATTCCGCCGTTGCTTTCTTTGATAACCTTAAGCCTGGCGAAGGTTGTAGTGCTGGCGGACCCTTGCCCCTTCCCCCTTTAACCAATGGCTCCCTGTGCATTGAAATTGGTCATCACAAAATGTAATCTTAACAAAAGTGCATGTCTCCTTTTAAAATAAATAAGGTTAAAACCTAATAATATTTTTGAATATTTAAGGTTATATCCTTATATTTGCATGAATAAACAAAGGCTATACCCTTATGAATACAACAAAGCAATCGCTGATAATTGATCAGACAGACAGAAAACTAAAGCCATTTAATGCGGCAGGACAAGTTATAATTCCTCCCAGAGGCTGGATAAATACAATCCGGAATGCTATGAAAATGTCTCTCAGTCAAATGGGTAAAAGACTTGGCATCACTGCACCCAGTGTCAGAGAGATAGAAGAACGTGAGGCAAACGGAACAATCACTCTTAACACTCTGAAAGAAGCCGGCAGAGCACTAAATATGAGGCTCGTATACGGTTTTGTACCAATGGACCGAAGTATCAGGAAATCGATAGATAAGCGTGCAAAAGAAGTTGCATCTCAGATTGTCCTGCGTACTTCTCATAATATGAGACTGGAGGATCAGGGAACATCAAAAGCTCATGTAAAAAAAGCAATTAACATGCAGGCTGACAAGATCATAACTTTAATGCCTAAAAGTCTATGGGATTAAATCTTGAATATATACCAGGTCAGACTCCTCTCGAAGAAGAAGAAAAAGAGGAATTGTTAATTTCTTCGATAACAACTCGTAGAGAACTGGATGAGTTCGAGCAGTTCAATATAACTCAAGCTGTTGAATGGACTCTCTCAAGAAAATTTGACATTGATTATGTACTATCAGAGTGGTTTGTGAGAGAACTCCATAGAAGAATGTTTAATGACGTCTGGGGCTGGGCCGGCACATTCAGAAAAAGCAATAAAAATATAGGAGTTGATAAAACCCAGATAGCAGTATCATTGAATCAACTTCTTGAAAATGTCAGGTATTGGATTAAGCATTCAATTTATCCGAATGATGACATCGCCATAAGAGCATGTCATCAAATTGTCAGCATTCATTGTTTTGCAAATGGCAACGGACGGCATTCACGATTAATGGCGGATGTGATTATTGCCCATATCTTCCACGAGCCGCTTTTCACCTGGGGACTATCCAATCTTACTGAACACAGTGAAACCCGAAAAATATACATCTCAGCCATACATGAGGCGGACAATGGCAATATAAAGCCGTTGGTGGAATTTGCCAGGTCGTAAGATCAGCTCTTTGTTCATCTCTCTGATATCTGATCCTCTTTGCGAATAACCCCGCTTCTGGACATTATAAATCTGATCAATCTTGTAAATTTGGTATAAAATTTGTGCCAGTGATGAAAACCACCTGATGAAGAAAGTGATAGTAATAGCCTCTCTCCTGATCATCATAGCCGGATGTTCAAAAGAGAGTATTCAGATTGATCCGGACAACCTATTAATTGGCGTGTGGAATTATTCCGAATTCAGTGACAATGCCTCCGTCTACACCCGTGGTAATGATTTTGTTGACAATCCCTGTTTTAAGTTTAACGGTGACGGAACAATGACCGAAAGGAAGAATTCAGGGTGGTGCGGTACTCCGCCAATTTCATACGCAGATTATCCAGGAACATGGACGATATTGAATGATACCCTGATTCAAATATTCGTGGGATATTGGGGAGGCGCAATCAATTACAAGCTGGACATCGAATCAATAGATTCAAACATTCTCAAAGCTTCTTTTGTTTACGAGGACAAGTAGGTTCTGAAATAAAACCTCTTTGATATCCCGTACGGTGTCATGCCCGGAATCGTTCTTCTGTCGCTCAATCACTATTGAAAGTCAACAACAATCATAAAATCTTTTGCTGACGAATCTGTTTTGTACATTTATTATTTTAAGTTGGAGGTCAGGTTATGAAAAAAATATTTAGAGCAAATGAAATCAGGGTAATCGTTGGCCTGGTGTTGACAGGCTTATTGTGTATCGGATGTGCGGTGAAGGCCCCCGGAAACCAGATTGTATTGAATGGTGCGCATAACAGAGAAACAGCCCCGCTTGTGTTACAGACGCTTGACTATACTGAGAATCCTGTCGATATCCGGAATCCGGACCGAGGCTTTTACATAGCCGGAGAATATTTAGTTCCTGTCGACAGTGGAACCCCGGGTCTCCCTGACTTAAGAACCAGCATAAGAGGTACTACGGTCTTTGTTGATGCCGGCATCATTTATATGGAATTTGACCTGAGAAACTTTTCGTCGAATGCCCCACTCAATGGAAAGCCCATAGGACCATGGAGTGCGGTTGGTACTCCTCCGCCGGATTATGGAACAACTCAGCCTTTAACACCCGCTGCACTTAATTATGTAAGGGCAGCGCTTCAACAAGTAAGAGAAAGCGAAGCTGTTGCCATTGTGAAATTTAATTATGACGGCCGGGGCCATACATATGTTGATAATGAAAGTTTTGATCAGATCATTCATGATTGCGAACCCGGGGCGCCAAAAGGCCGGGTTTGGTATGAAACCGGAGTTATTAATAAATCTGATTCGTGTGGCATCCCCGGTCATGAGGACAAAAACTGGGTACAATATCATCTTTGGCAGCTTGGAGATGTTTTTGGTGAATTCGAAGATTGCATAATGGCTGTTAAAGGGGGTGTCTTTGGCCCATGGGGCGAAATGCACTCGTCATCATATGCCAGAACCCGGGAGGGTTACCACTGGCTTTTGAAAGCATTGCTGGGCTATGTTCCCGCTTCGCGCTCAATTTTAGTACATGCAGGCGGAGTCATGGCATGGCATAATATTGAGTATGGGACCGATTATAGCTTTACCAATATAATGCCGGCCCCTGCACGCGGAACACCGGCGCAGCGTTTCGGCATGTTCAACGATAGTTATTCGGCCGGTTCGGGCGGCGACGTGCCTGATGACAATGGCTCGCTTTCCGAAGGGTATCCATTAATTGGAACCGGTGATCTGCGTGATTTTGATCGTAACCGTGTTTTGACCTGGATCAGAAATCAAAATAACTTCTATGGCGGTGAAACAGTCGGACCCGGTTCTGACGATAATATCTATCCGAGGCTTCCGAACGTTCTTTATGAAGCCGCTTATGCTCAGACAACTCATTTGAATGCAGGTTACAGCCCACGCACTTATAAACTCTGGGGAGATTTTGTATATAATAAAGAAAATGTCACCAGACCATTTACGCCTCCACACGATGGAGTGACCCGGACGGCAATCTTTGACCCGGTATATGACGGCAGAAACGGAATGGAATATATCCGTGACAGACTGGGCTACCGGTTGGTGTTGCGCGAGGCTAAGGCAAGTGAATGGGTAAAGCAGAATGGTAACCTTGTGTTCGAAGGGAAGATCCAGAATGTCGGCTTTGGTAATGTAGTAAACAAGAAAAATGTGTCGGTAATTCTGAAGGCCAAAAATGGTTCTGACACTTACGTGGCACTTACGGACCTTGACGCCAGAGATTGGCGGCCTGACCCGGACAGCAGGGCTGACAATACAGCTGCATGGCGTGATTTGAAATTCTCTGTTGATATGATCGCATTTGGTAAGGTGCCTCCCGGTGACTATGATATTTTCTTAAAGATCAATGATCCTAAAGAAACCAGCACTAACAAGCGTTGTATACAGCTTGCGAATCACGATATCTGGAATACTTCCCTTGGTGCAAACTTAATCGGTTCGACTAAAGTTGCCCCCTAGATTTACATCGGTAAATGCGTAAGACCGACCGCGCGGAGATTAGGATAACTATTTACCGCATTTTATGCGTAGAATAATTTGCATGTGCCGGAGGTCCTGAAAATACCCTAACTTTACTTTCCTTCATAAATCATCAGTCATGAAACAACACGATAATTCGATCATCATTATCGGTGCCGGGTTCGCCGGACTGGCAGCCGGAATATACGGGCGGATGAACGGCTACAGCACCCGGATCTTTGAAATGCATAACCAGCCTGGCGGACTGTGCGCTTCATGGAAAAGAAATGGCTTTACCTTCGACGGATGCATCCACTGGCTCGTTGGATCCAGGCCTAAGAGCGGACTTAATCATATATGGAACGAAACAGGCATAGCGCAGGGAAGAGAGTTCGTTTACCCTGAAGAATACGCACGCTTTGAAGGGGCTGACGGACGTACCGTCGTTTTTCACGCCAATGTCGATACACTTGAAAAACACCTGCTTGAACTGTCCCCCCGCGACGAAAAAACGATCAGGGAGTTTACAGGCGGCATCCGCATGTGCCTAAGCTTTGATTTTCCGTCACCGGCAGACGCGTTCGGAGTAAAGATGAGAAAACAGGTGTCCACTGCTCTTGCCTTTATTAAAAACAAACGGAAGTTTGACATGTGGGGAAAGATGACAGGCAAGGCTTTCGCCAAAAACTTTACCGATCCTTTGCTCAGGGATGCTTTCATGGAGATATGGATACCTGAGTTCTCAATGCTCTTCATGCTCTTTACCTTTGCCTACCTGCATCAAAAGAACGCCGGCTATCCCATCGGCGGATCGAAGCCTATGTCTGAAGCCCTCGAAAACAGGTACAGGGAGCTCGGCGGGGAATTGTTTTATAACAGCAGGGTAAGCAGGATACTGACCTCTGACGGCAGGGCAACAGGCATCAGGCTTGACGACGGCACCGAACACATGGCCGGAAGGGTCATATCCGCAGCTGACGGATACTCTACGCTGTTCTCGATGCTCGATGAAAAATATGTCGATGCACAGACACGCGAACCATATGATAAATGGCCGGTCTTTCATCCGATATTATTTATCTCAATGGGAGTGAACCGGAAGTTTGATGATGTCTCCGTTACTGTCTCCGGATTCTCCTTTGCCCTTAAAGAGCAGGTTATGATCGCAGAAAAGCTGCGCAGCAGGCTTCCCGTGCATATATACAATCAGGATCCCACCCTGGCACCTGAAGGAAAAACTATGCTTAACGTCATGCTCGACACTGACTATGAATACTGGAAGAAGCTCGGCGATGATCCGGCTGCCTATAAAAGGAAGAAGACGGAGATCGGGGAAACTGTCGTCAGCCTCCTTGAACAGCGCTTTCCGGGTATCACACCGCTGGTCGAGGTGATCGATGTAGCCACTCCGCTGACCCTTGAGCGGTACACCGGCAACTGGAAGGGATCATTCGAGGGTTGGCTCATCACTCCTGACAACGCAGGTGTGCTGATGAAACCCATGCGGCAGACACTGCCCTTACTGAGGAATTTCTATATGTGCGGACAGTGGGTCGAGCCGGGTGGCGGCCTCCCCACGTCGGTCATGTCAGGCCGCCGGCTTGTGAAGGCGATCTGCAGGGAAGACGGCATTCCCTTCCGCACAGCATGAAAATAAACTCCTGATTTTGTTCATTACCTTTGTATACCAAACTCATAGCAGTCACAAAAAATTGATGTTAACATGCAAAAAATGAAGTATTTACCAGTTGCTGTTCTTATTTTAGTAATCACAGCGTCCTGCTCCCGGACTACTGAACTGAAGGAGGCATCCCCGCGTTCAGTAAAGGTTTCTGAAGAACGGTTGATCCGTATCGATAAAATGCTGCAGGAGAGCATCGACAGCGGATGGATCACCGGCGCTGTTGGCTTTATTGCACGTGACGGGAAAATTGTTTATAACAAAGCCTTTGGTGTAGACGATATTGATACAAAATCACCAATGCGGACAGATGATATTTTCCGTATCGCTTCACAGACAAAAGCTATTACCAGCGTTGCAGTGATGATGCTGTTTGAGGAAGGAAAATTTCTCCTCGATGATCCGGTATCAAAATATATCCCTGAATTTGCTGATCCCCGCGTTCTTGACCAGTTTAATGAAAAGGATACTACTTATACTTCTATCCCCGCAAACCGTGAAATAACAATAAGAGATCTTTTAACCCACACTTCCGGGATTGATTATGCAGGTATCGGGTCAGAGAATATGAGAGCTATCTATGCAAAATCAGGTATTCCCGCCGTATTTGGCAGCGACAAAGTAATTCTGGGTGACAAAATCAAGGTACTGGGCAAATTACCTCTTGCGCACCAGCCAGGTGAAAAATTCACTTACGGATTGAATGTGGATGTCCTTGGCTATCTTGTTGAGAAAATATCCGGCGAGAGTCTCGATCATTATTTTCAGACACATATCTTCGAACCGCTGGGTATGACCGATACCTATTTTTATTTGCCGCCGTCAAAATTTGAAAGGCTGGTCACCGCTTATACCGAAGATGACAGGCATCATCTCATAAAATGGACAGATCGGACGTTGGTTGGTGTGGATGTGAATTATCCAAAGGTTGAAGGCACCTGGTTCTCAGGAGGCGCCGGATTAAGTTCCACAACAAAAGATTACGCCACGTTTTTGCAGATGTTACTGAACAAAGGGGAATATAATGGCAAAAGGCTTCTCTCACGAAGAACCGTTGAATTAATGACAACCAACCAGATCGGCGATCTGAGTTTGGGGAAGGACAAGTTTGGCCTTGGATTTCAGATCACTTCAAAAGAAGGACAGGCTTTACTTGGTGTTTCTGAAGGATCATTTGCATGGGGCGGCTTTTTTGGTACTACTTACTGGGCTGATCCCCGGGAACGCCTTGTTTGCCTGTTGTTCACCCAGGAATTCCCGTTTAGCCATCCTGAAATCAAGGACAAATTCAAAGTCCTTGTATACCAGGCCTTGGATGACTGAAAGGAAGAATCTTCTATTGTTCATTGTTCGTTTGTCCCCTGGCCTGCCCTGATGCCTGGTGTGCCGTCTTCTCCACTGATATAATGCCCCCGAAGCCTAAATGTTATAAAAGTTAGTGCTTTCGAATATCTTGTCGGCGTTGGCAGCAATGAAGCCTGAATACTGTCTTCCGTCAGGCTGGTCATACCGAAGGGTAAACTCATAAAAGCACGATGGTATCTCGTACACCCCGTCGGTAAATTTGACAGGCTGAATCTCAGCCATTGTTGCCGACTGCTCCAGCAGCTCTTCCGGTGTCCCGTATATCTCTCCGCCGACAGTAGTCATGCGGTAGCCGTTTCCCTTCACAAATTCATTGACCTCCTGTAAAGTTGAGAACTGTTTCAGCTCATTGACCTTGACGGCAAAATGGTTGGCGCGGTAACCGTACACAAGGAGCCATGCTGCATACTCTGATTCCTCGCGCAGCCGGTTGTAGGTGGCAAACGGTATCTTACCCCATATGCTGCCTCCGTAAACCAGGGCCGGGTCATCATAGACGCTGTCGCCCAGCCTGTTCAGGTAATCCCGGATGGTTGTCTGCAGATAATCACTGAACTGATCTGTCAGCAACTCACTGATAAAAGCCTTAGGTGCTTTCGGGTCACTCTTATGCTCAAAATGCATCCCTCTCAGCTTTTTGGCCTTAAATTCGTAGTTCCCCCTTGGTTCATAGCCGTTTTCGGTAAATAACCCCGAAATCACATCAATATTCATCCTGGGGTCATCGAATGTTCTCAGGGCAATATGGTCATGAACAACCCTCTCGCCCCGGGCTGTAAAAAGATCAAAGATCCGTTTTGCATGGGGATTCTCGGTAGAGAAGCGATTCCAGAACCGCTCAAATATCATTTCTGTTTCCATATCTCAGGGCTCTTTTCCAACCAGTATCACAAAACTAAATCAATTCCGGAAAAGCGGTTATCATTCATGGTTATTATTTTATCGCTTTAAGGTAACGGGCATATTTCCAGGAGCTCAGTCCTTATGTATGTAACAATCCTTTTAGTACATCAGGTGAATCTTTTCCTTATTCCTCCAACCGGCCTGGTTCTCATACTGGACGCTGAAGACCTTTTGTGCCGATACTGTGACGGAAACCGCCAGCAGCGAGCCCCTCTCGTCTTTCCCTTTCCTTCCTGCCGGACCCGCCATCAGGTTCAGACAAACGCAAACATATATGATAGCCAGAATTTTTCTAAAATATTACATGAAACCTCTGACTATTAGTCGAAAGTTTTTTTATATTTTTGTTTAGTCAGGTATCTGCAACCATAAACACAAGCTATGAACAGATTTACATTGCTCCCCCTTTTTTTACTCTTGTTTATCAACGCGAAAGCGCAGGATAAAATCATCAGTATTAACCAGGATACAATCCATTGCAGAATAGTATCAATAAGCAATGAACGTATCTTTTACGAACAAAAAAACAATGACGGATCAATAACCGGCAAATCCATGCCATTATCGCAGGTGGCAGAATATCTGAAATTGCATCAGCCGGAAACAAATTCATATACGGATAAACCGGAAGAACCAAAAAGTAAATTCATTCCTGAAAACCGGTTCTCTTTGCGGCTGGACGCAGGTTATTCAACTATGCCCTGGTACCTCGACAATCTTCAGTTATCATCTGAGATGCCTGATTATTATGACAAGCTGAAATCAGGATTTCATATAAATGCCGGCGCGCATTATATGATCAGGAGTTTTCTGGGTTTGGGCGCAGAATATTCGTTTTTCAAAACGGATGCAAGCGGAAGCATGCCAATAGAATACTTCTCTTCGGTATTTTTAATGCAGTCTGAAGAATGCCGCCAGTATATCCATTACCTGGGAGGATCGGTCCTTTTTCAGCAACATCCTGATGCACGGAAAAAGTTTACGGTCAGTGAATCTCTCTCGGCCGGGGTTTTATTCCTTCGTCTTGAAGATCAAAGTACTTATCCCGATGTCAGCATGTCGGGTTACAGCGATATGTCAGACAATTTGCTGCTTACCGGGAATTCTTTTAGCGCGAAAGTTGGTCTTAGTGCCGAATACAAATTATTTGAATTTGTTTCGCTTGGATTAGGTGGCGATTTCATATGGTGTTCATTGAAAAAAGCGAGCTTTGAATCAAGAGGATCAGATAATGATAGCTATTCAAGCGATAAAGAGGAGCTTTCCGAACCTTTGAAAGTATCCCGAATCGATTATTCCCTTGTTTTACGCTTTTGTTTTTAATCCACTGAAAATAATTCACCTATGCAACATATTAAAAACATCATAGTATTTACGTCATTTTGCCTGCTGACAGGTTGTTCCAATGATTTTCTGGATGAAAATCTTACGCCGGATACTTTACCCATGGGCTTATCAAACATTTATATTTCACCCGGTTGGGAAAGTTCCGATTATGCTTTTATGCTTCCGTCAGTTCAGGAAGCTGATTATGAAATTGCGTCAAAACCATCATGGCTCAAAATAGATTCAAGGGACGGGCATTTGTCTGACTATACTGCAGTTGTCGAATGTTCTGCCACAAAGAATCCCGATTTCGATGCGGTGGGTATTTACATGGATTTTATGACAGTGAAAGCAGACGGGAAGGATTTTAAAGTTCCTGTTGCCTATATAACAGAGGGAAATCCCACCATACAGGCACAGAGTACCATGACACTTTCCTACAGTACTGATGGTCGTACAAGTCTGCCGGTTCAGAATACAGGGTCAGGCATTTTAATCTGGGAAATCATAAGCATACCTGATTGGTTGGTTCTTGATACAGGCCGGCTTGGATCAAGTGGCATTTTTATTCCTCCATACAGTACTTATGACATACCTTTTCTCCAAAATCCGGGTGAAGTCATTTCAGGGAGTTTGACAGGTACGGTTGTTCTCTCCACAAACGATAAGGAGCATCCGATTGTTACTATCAATGTAACAGCTGACCTGGGGACACCTCATTTGCTTATAAATACAAATGCAGTTAATTTTTCATTTACGGAAACGTCAAAACCATTTACTTTCGGCAATACCGGAAACGGAAGGCTTGTCTGGGAATTTACAGGCATTCCTGAATGGCTTACCATAACGCCGTCAAGTGGAATGTATGGTCCTTATTCATACGGTGATAACATAATTTTCAGCTGCGATCGGACAAAACTATCGCCGGGACAGAATTCAGCTACTGTAATTCTGAATACCAATGACAGCAGCCAGCCATCGTACAGCATCAGAGTAATGGCCAATGCGCCCGGAAACACTGAGAACATACGTGCTGTTGACGGAAACATTACAGATGCCGTCTTCAATAAAAACACAAACACTTTGTACTATGTGACCAGTTCACCCAACAGGTTTGTTGCTTATGATGTAACCGGAAGAACGGTGTTGAATGAAATATCATTAAGCAAAGCTCCAACCAGTTTTGCCATCTCCGAAGATTGGGGCAGGGCTGCCGTGGGGCACAACGGGTACATGAGCGCCATCGATCTTTCAGCCAATACCGTGACAGCAGTCTACACGCTGAATTATTCGGTAAATGATATTACATGGGCTGAAAACGACTGGTACTGTTTCACGCAGGTTGGTACTAACTTCACCTGTCTCCACTGGATTAATATGGCCGATGGCACCATATACGATGACCCGGACGGCTATAGCCTGGATGGCAATTCAATAATCAAGAAAGTACCAGGTCAGCCCTATCTCATAGCTACACGAAACGGCACTTCGCCAAGTGGCTTTTTTGCTTATGATATTGCCACAAAAAGCAAAAAAAGCTATTCGCATATGGACTTAACCAATTTCTGGTTTTCGGAAGATGGCGACTATATTTTTGCCATGAACTCAAATATCTACAGGACAACCAGTTCAACAGGATCAACTGATACCTTCGATGCAGACATCAGCGCAATTGGTAAAATCAATACAGGAGCTCAGAACTACTATGGGCTGCAATACGTTTATCACAATAATAACTACCTGTGGGTGTTACAAAATGACACATATCCATACGGTTCATCAACCAGCATTTACCAGGTTGAAGACAATGACTATACGCCTGTAAAAAAGTACGATTACGACTTATTCTACTATCCCGATGCGCAGGCCACCCCTCTTGACATAGCTGCAAATTTTGTTTTTGCCAACAAGGAAGGAACAGAAATTGCAGTTTTATGTAAAAGTGTCAGTGGCAACTCCTGGGTAATACAATTTGTTACTGTACAATAACCGGTTAAACGTTTTACCGGCAATTGAAATAACTTTTATATAATATCAGGAGAAAGCGCAAACATCAGCCGCCTGACGTCTGTCGCCTTTTGTCTTCTGTCTTTTATCTTACTTGCCTCACCCCTCACGCCTCATGCCTCAGGGCAAGAGCTCCCAGAACATCACCCCACAGCAACTCGTACATCCGCCTGCTTAGCTGAGCCGCTCTCGAACTCCTTGACGCCGTTCCCCTGGATGGCAACTCTATATTATAACTTGCATCTGCCTCGAAGTGCTGTAACATTTCCTCGTGGAACACATCCTTGTTGAGCACATTCTTGTGGAGCACATCCCTGTGGATCGCCTTCTTTTTAAAGGCTATCCTTTCCTTGCTCACCGTCACAGGTACATACTCCTTATCTAAAAGCCCGCATAGCCTTTGCAGGATAATCTCCAGCTCCGGATGACTTATTCCTTCCCTCATCTTCATCAACAGCCAGTATATCTGTTCCGCCAGCCCGGCATCGGTGATGCGCAGGCTCAGTATCGAGTACCCCGGGTCAGAATAGAAATAGAGACCTCCCTCCTGCCTGATCGGTGCATTGAACCCCAGGATGTCGCTGCGCATCACGCGTATGTCATCCCTGATGGTCCTCTCCGAGACACCGGTGTTCCTTCCGCGGTTCTCAGCCAGCGCCTCCGAGCACCTCTCCCTCAGCTCGTCTATCGACCACCTGCGTCTCCCTCCGTAGAGGCATGAGTTGATGGTCTTGTATCTTATCAGTGCATTCAGGTTGGCCGGCATGATAATTCTTTTTTAAATGCAAATAGGGTGCATTGTTGTGGTTTTTCTTTGTGTCACAGTCTAAAATTAATAATTAAAAACGAGTAAAAAACCATGCAAACAAAAGCAATGCATTTCACGGCTTTCGGCAACGCCGCGCTCGTGCAGGTCAGCAGCGAGCCACTCACATTGTTCCCTTTCTTACCTGCCGGACCGGCCATCAGGAGCGGCGGGCTCGTCATCTCCGAGGTGACGGCCATGGGATCCGTCGGTCAGCTCACCGCACTTAACAAGACAGCTGATTACCTCCTTCTCACCGATGCCGATGTTCTCACGGGAGCCAAACAGAACAGGATTGTCAACCGGTCGGTGCTGCTGGCTCCCTCGGGCAAGACCGTTATTGAAGTCTCGTGCGTCGAACGGCTCCGCTGGACCTACAGGTCGACATCGTTCAACACACCCGGATCAGTGGCTGACCCCAGCCTGCGGAGCAGGAAGGCGGGGACCTTCTCCCGGAGGAAACCTGAGCACGAGATGGATTTCCGCAGCACCCAGGGCGAGGTCTGGGATCATGTCAGCGCAAAACTGGCGTGCGAGGGGTTCAGCAGCCAGACGGAGAGCTATGCCGAGCTGGTTCAGCACAGGCTGGCAAAGACAGAGAAAGCTTTTCCGGAATGCCATCCCGAAAAAGGTTGCAACGGGCTGGCCGTTCTTATTGACGGGAAGGTCATTTCGGCCGACCTCTTCGGGAATGAAGAGTCGTACAGGTATTATTTCCCGATGCTCAGGGATGCTGCCTTCACCCTCTCCTTCCCTGGCACAAAAAGTAAGCAGACTGACATCCATGAAGCATACTATAAGACGCTGGAAGTCCTTGACGAGTTCAATGATGCCGGGCGCAAGACCGAAGAGGCCTACCCCGGTGCCGGAACGCTTCATATGGTCGAAAACGACCGGCTGGTAGGGTTCAGTCTCATGCACAACGCAGAGCTGATCCACAATGCACTCTTTGCAAAGCAGGACTGATATTTATTTCAAGCGCTGAAAAAAATTGAACATGATTGACATACATGTCCATAAATATTAAAATATTGGACATGTTTCATTGTTTTGTACGAGAATTTGACATAAACCGGAAGAAATGGATTATGGCAGGCTGAGCTTTATTTATCTGACCCTCGCCAGGTCGCAGATTCGCCATCCAGCCATTTAGCCATCCAGCCCTCCCGCTGATTCTCCCTTTATCCCATTCTCCCCACCAGTAACTATTTGCACTCCGTCACCACGAATACTCCTCCTCCGGCGATCTTTTCTGCCATCACCTTCAAGCCTGCCTCACTGGCAAAGTACCGGGTGCCGCCCCTTTTCATATAAACCCTGAAATTACGCAGATGGTCGCCCCCTGCTGCTTGCTCCATGCCATATGCTACTGCCTTTGGCAATCCCATCTTCATCGGGCAGTTATAATCGGCAATAATAACCTTCAGGGCTATGCGATTCATCTCTGACAGTATCTTTACTGCAAGTTCAGCATTGAACTGGTGTATGGCCATAGAAATGACGGCAATATCAAACTCATGGTCAAGGTAGCACGACAGGTCTGACGCATCATGCACCTCGAACAGGGTGTTGGCGATTCCTTTGCGTCGGGCTGTGCGTCTTGCGGCAGCGATATTATCCTCAGAGAGATCTATTCCGGTGATGTGTGCAGCTTTTTTTGCAAGTGTCATCGCCAGCGCGCCTGTGCCGCAGGCTACGTCAAGCACCCGGTCTGACGTCTCCGCATGTTCCGTCACTCTCCCCCGGAGTCCTGAAAGGAGTGGATCGATGGCCAGCTGGTAAAAGAGTGTATTAAGAGAGAAAATCATAGCCTTAGCGTTTTCATTTCAAAGTTAAGCATTACATGGTCAGTTCATTGAACGGTTCTGCGTTTTTGGTCTCCGGAACGATATCAGTCAGTTCTGACACGTTTGTTCTTTTGTTCTTTTGTTCGTTTGTTCAATTTTTATTATCTTTATAAAAGCATTACGAATCCTTTAATGGATGCCAACCGAGTTTAACCGCCACGGTGGCAAAACAATGCGGGCTTGCTGAAGCTAAAAACGGTTAACAGATCTTCAGTTTCTCCATTTCCATTTGCGGATTTCCTGATGCATTGAAGTATTAACTTAATAATCAATGTAATGGAAAACGAAATCAAATTCCCGGATTACTGCTGTTTCGGCAAACGGCAGTCCGGACAGCTAACTGAAACTGCTGACGGCATCACTGCTGTCTATGAGATGTTCGGCATCAAGGTGCACGAACTGAGCTATGACAGTTAAGAAGGGCGTCTGGACCCTCAGAGAGTTCTCACCTGAGGGGAAAGAAACGATGCTCACATGCAATTCAGCTCTTGACAGGGCAATATGTCAGCATATGCTGTACTCCATTGACGAGAAAAACAAATTGGTACAGTTACTGGGGGAAGAGTTGCTCAAGTTCGGTCCTGTCTGGCTGGCTCCTTTGCCCTCGTTCAGTAAAGGGGATAAAAGTATTGCATACTCCCCTGCCGGTAAGCTGCTGGCCATAAGGCTTCTGATTAGCTCCGGTAACGACAGCCAGAAGCACCTGAAAACGATTCAAGGAATGCTTGAATATCATGATCCTGAGACAAGTCTCAACCTTAAGATGCACGATTTCTACGAGACAAGTTTGATTATAACAAGGGATAACGGCACCAATTATTGGCATATGGCATTTGTGGCAGAATATGTTGTTCCACTGGCTTTTGTTTATGATACCGTGAAGCTGTTCCATGTAAGGGGATTGATAAGTCTCAATGGTCTTGACAGGATCATGATTCAGGATGCGACTTTTCTTACAGAAAGTGAGGAAATGAGTTTCTACCTGAACACAATCCCAGGTGCCAAAACCTTTACTGTTCTTCTGAAAGGTTTGCTTAAATCACATGAGTATTTTGCGAAACAGCTCAAAAACTACGAACAGAAATATCAGGTTGGATCATTTTAAATCATAATGGCCAGGGTGCATGGTGCAAGGCGAACAATAATAACTTCTACCTCTGCACCTCGGGCCATGTACCTTGCACCATAATCTATAGCTCTCACTATTGCCTGCTGCCTATTGCCTTTATGACTTCTATTGTTCGTTTGTTCACTTCTTACCTGCATCTTGCACCATAATTAATTTCCCTAAATTGCACCAACAAACCCCACATCACGTGATTGGCAAGTATAAGATCATCACTCTCTGTGGCAGTACCGGTTTAAGGAGCAGTACATCGGGGCGCAGAAGCACCTGACACTCGAAGGAAATATAGTGATAAGTGTAGGATTATTTGGCAACTCGGGAGATCCTGAGGTATTGAAAAAAGCAACAAGGCCATGCTTGACGACATGCACCTGCGCAAGATCGACCTGGCTGATGAGATATTCGTGATCC
>CAWGRY010000009.1:0-491170 GCA_963825165.1 uncultured Bacteroidales bacterium
GTTTGATTATAACAAGGGATAACGGCACCAATTATTGGCATATGGCATTTGTGGCAGAATATGTTGTTCCACTGGCTTTTGTTTATGATACCGTGAAGCTGTTCCATGTAAGGGGATTGATAAGTCTCAATGGTCTTGACAGGATCATGATTCAGGATGCGACTTTTCTTACAGAAAGTGAGGAAATGAGTTTCTACCTGAACACAATCCCAGGTGCCAAAACCTTTACTGTTCTTCTGAAAGGTTTGCTTAAATCACATGAGTATTTTGCGAAACAGCTCAAATACTACGAACAGAAATATCAGGTTGGATCATTTTAAATCATAATGGCCAGGGTGCATGGTGCAAGGCGAACAATAATAACTTCTACCTCTGCACCTCGGGCCATGTACCTTGCACCATAATCCTCTCCTATGACATGACGGCTGCAATTATTTTCACTTAAGAAAAATCAATGTTTCTTTCGTTTATTTTGTTTGTTTCGATTATTTCGTATAAATTTGCAGGAAAGATAACATAACCACGTAGATATGGAACTACTTGACATCAGGAAGCCAACTAAGAAAGAGCAGATGGCTGCACGAGAGTCATATGAGACCCTCGTTTCATCTATTGATTTATTGCGAACCAAATTGCCTGAAATTGAGATTGAAGAAACAGAGGAGAAGATAAGGATCCCTATAAGTGCGCTGAAGCTACTTGCGAAAATCCTGAAAGAGATTAGTCATGGAAACCCCGTTTCCATTGTTCCGGTTGCAACTGAAATCACAACTCAGGCAGCAGCAGATCTTCTTGGCTGTTCCAGACCACACATTGTACAGCTCCTCGAAGAAGGAAAAATGCCTTACACTAAAGTGGGGAAGCACAGAAGAATTAAATATGAGGATTTAATTTCATTTAAAAAGGAAACGAAGGAGAGGCAAAGGAAGAAGATACAGGAACTGATGAAATTGGATGAAAAGTCAGGATTATATGATTCATAGCGTTCGTTTTATATGCGTCCTGGATGCTGATGTCTTCTATCCCTTATGAATACGCGATTTGTTACTTTGGTTTGCCTACCATGATCTGTATACTCCAAAATGGAGTAACCACATTTTTGATGAATGGTTTGATGCAATGCTCCGCAAAGGAGTGTCCCGTGAGGAGGCAATAAGGAGAACCTCAATCGCCAATGCCGCTTTTCCGGATGCCCTTGTTAAAAACTATGAACCTCTGATAAAGTCTCTCTCACTTCCTGATATCAAGGACAGACATGTCCTTGCCGCGGCAATAAAAGCAAATGCAAACCTGATTGTTACCAACAACCTGAATCACTTCCCCAAGGAATACTTAGCCAGGTTTGGAATATCTGCCAAGGATGCCGATGACTTTTTTACAGACATAATTGATCTTAATCATAAAACCAGTATTAAGGCATCCAGGGATCTGGTACTGAAATAAATTCATGTATTCTCTACTTAATTTCTCAAGTTGGGCAACTACACAAACCGGCTACCGTTATAAAATAAACATGCGAACTGGAGGGTTTGCATATATAACTCCACATCCGTATCTTTCATAATGTTATAAAAAATATCCACTGCCTCAAAAAATGAATTCAATCGCATTCGTTGACACGGAAATTGATCCTAAAAGCCACAGGATTCTCGACATCGGAAGTGTCAGAGACAATGGCGGCGTCTTTCATAAAACCTCTGTTACCGAGTTCATAAGTTTTCTTACCGGAACAAAGTTCGTATGCGGGCATAACATTCTCAAACACGACATAAAATATATCGGCAAGGCACTAACCGAAGCTGGAATTGACTCTTCGAACATCATCGACACTCTGTTCCTCTCCCCTTTACTCTTCCCATCAAAGCCGTATCATGCCCTTCTTAAGGACGACAAGCTGCAATCGGATGACACCAATAATCCCCTGAATGATTCCATTAAGGCCCAAGATCTGTTCAATGACGAAATGATCACTTTCAAACAGGCTGATGAAAACCTTAAACAGATCTTCTACTTCCTGTTAAAAGATATTCCAGAATTTCAAGCCTTCTTTCGATTTATAGGATACGCCTGTGAAGAAAAAGATCCTGAACAACAGATTCGAAAGAAATTTGCTAAAGAAATATGCGAACAGGTAAACCTCACAAAAGTAATATCAGTACAACCTGTTGAACTTGCTTACTGCCTCTCCCTGATTGACTCTTTCATCCATCACCCGGAACTAAGATCCGTCACCCCGCCATGGGTCCTGAAAAACTATCCAGAAGTTGAACAGATAATGTTCCGCCTGCGAAACAGGCCCTGCGTAAGCGGTTGCAGCTATTGCGACAACGCCCTGGATTTACACAGGGGACTGAAAAAACTGTTCGGTTTTGACTCATATAAAACTTTTGGGGGTGAACCACTGCAGGAGAAGGCCGTAAAGGCTGCCCTTGACAATAAGTCACTTCTCGCGGTTTTCCCTACCGGAGGTGGGAAGTCGCTTGCCTTCCAGGTACCTGCCCTGATGAGCGGCGATAATGCACAGGGACTGACAGTAGTTATCTCGCCACTGCAATCGCTGATGAAGGATCAGGTCGACAATCTAGAGAAAGCAGGGATCACCCGGGCAGTTACGATAAACGGTTTGCTCGACCCAATTGAAAGGGCAAAATCGTTTGAGAGGGTTGAGGATGGTTCAGCTTCTCTTCTCTACATCGCACCTGAATCGTTGCGCTCCCGAACGATTGAACGACTGCTCCTTGGAAGAAAGATCGTCCGCTTTGTTATTGATGAGGCGCACTGCCTATCTGCATGGGGACAGGATTTCAGGGTTGATTACCTCTACATCGCTGATTTTATAAGGTCAATACAGGAAAAGAAAAACCTCACGGAAGGCATTCCTGTCTCATGCTTTACTGCAACGGCAAAGCCTCAGGTAATTGAGGATATCAGTAAATACTTCAGAGAAAAACTCTCGCTTGAACTCGAAACCTTCGCCTCCAAGGTCTCAAGAACAAATCTGCACTACAAGGTTTTTGAAAAGGGAAACGAAGATGATAAGTATCAGGCATTAAGAGATCTGATTGAAGAAAGAAATTGTCCGGTCATCATCTATGTTTCAAGGACGCACAAGGCATATCAGCTGGCAGAGAGGCTGACCAAAGATGGTTTCAACGCTAAACCGTACCACGGCAGAATGGATGTGAAGGAAAAAACGGCGAACCAGGAGGCATTCACATCGGGTGAAGTGTCAGTCATGGTTGCAACCTCTGCCTTCGGAATGGGGGTTGACAAAAAGGATGTAGGGATGGTCATACACTTTGACATATCAGATTCTCTTGAGAACTACATCCAGGAAGCTGGCAGGGCGGGCCGTAATGAAAATATCATTGCTGATTGCTTCGTCCTTTATAACGAGGAAGACCTGAACAAGCACTTCATCCTGCTGAATCAGACTAAGCTCTCCATCAAGGAGATACAGCAGGTTTGGAAAGCGATAAAGGAGATCACAAGGTTCCGTTCAACTGTCTCCAACTCTGCCCTGGAGATTGCGAGGAAGGCAGGCTGGGACGATAGTGTCTATGAGATTGAGACAAGAGTTAAAACCGCTATCGCCGCGCTGGAAGATGCCGGCTATCTGAAACGGGGACAGAACATGCCGCGTATCTTTGCCAATAGTATCCTCTCCCGGAATGCACAGGAAGCCATTGACAAAATATATGCATCGGCAAGGTTCAATGAGAGACAAAAGGAACACGGAGTCCGTATTATCCGAAAACTCTTTTCGAGCAAAAGCAGGAAGCATGCTACTGGGGAAGCTGCCGAATCAAGGGTCGATTACATCAGTGATCATCTCGGTATAGTAAAAGAGGAGGTGATAAATATTGTTAACCTCCTTCGCGAAGAGAATATACTGGCTGATGCGAAGGATCTGACAGCATTCATAAGGAGAGGGGAAAACAAAAACCGGTCGCTGAGCATCGTCGAATTATTCAGCAAGATTGAACAATGCCTGGTTGAGGCTTTTAACGAACAGGAGAAGACGTTCCAAATCAAGGAGTTGAACGAGGAGATAGAAGTACAGGGTTGTGAAGGATCAAATGTCAGCAGAATCAAGACCGTCATCAACTTCTGGGCAATAAAAAACTGGATCAAGCGTAAGAACCTGGAGTATTCAAAAAACCATGTTTCAATTATCAGCCTTCATCCGCGGGAACTGCTGAAAGAGCGATTAAGGAAGCGCTCTGACCTGGCAAGGTTCATTGTTGAATTTCTCTATGAAAAGAGCAACCGCGAACTTGCTGAAGAGGATGCCGGGAAGGAGGAGGTGCTGGTTGAGTTTTCGGTCCTGGACCTGAAAGCGGAATACGAGAAGCAGCAGGGACTTTTTCAGACTGAGGTATCGCTTGAAGACATTGAAGACGCTCTGTTCTGGCTATCAAGAATTGACGCAATAAAAATTGAAGGAGGCTTTTTGGTAGTTTATAACAGTCTGACTGTTGAAAGACTTGAAAGTGACAACAAAAAGAAATACAAACTTGAAGATTATAAAAAACTGAATCAGTTCTACGAGAACAAGGTCCAGCAGATTCATATAGTCGGAGAGTACGCCAGAAAGATGTTAAGTGATTACAGGGATGCTCTGCAGTTTGTTGAAGACTATTTCCGGTTGAATTACAATTCGTTCATTCACAAATATTTCAAAGGAAGCCGGCAGAGCGAGATCAAACGTAACCTGACGCCGGGCAAGTTTCGCCAGCTGTTTGGAGAGCTCTCTCCTGCCCAGTTGAAAATCATCAGCGACACTGAAGCGCAACATATCGTTGTTGCAGCGGGACCCGGCAGTGGTAAAACCAGGGTGCTGGTTCACAAGCTTGCCTCCCTCCTGCTAATGGAAGATGTTAAGCATGAACAGCTGCTGATGCTTACTTTCTCAAGGGCGGCGGCCACGGAATTCAAGAAGCGTCTTATCAGTCTCGTAGGCAACGCAGCCAACTTCATTGAGATAAAAACTTTTCACTCATACTGTTTTGATCTTCTGGGGAAGGTTGGCAACATTGAAAAGTCCGATGATATACTGAAGAAAACTGTTGATAAGATTAAAAGTAAGGAGGTTGAGGCGAGCCGGATCACAAAGACAGTCCTGGTTATAGACGAAGCACAGGACATGAACGAGGACGAGTTCGGCCTGATAACGGCCTTGATGGAGAATAATGAAGAGATGAGGGTGATTGCCGTTGGTGATGACGACCAGAACATATTTGAATTCAGAGGGGCCAGTTCAAATTACCTTGAGCAGTTTATCAGGGTGAACCAGGCAGCCAGGCATGAGATGATTGAGAACTTCAGGAGTAAAAGCAACCTTGTTGATTTTACCAATCAGTTCGTGAAGCGGATCAGTCATAGGTTAAAAAACACTCCTATTATTGCCAGACAAAACGACCATGGAAAAATAAAACTGGTTCGTTATCAAAATGAAAATCTTATCGTTCCGTTTGTGCAGAGTATACGCGCAACCGAACTCGCAGGCACTACTGGTGTACTCACCAGAACCAATGATGAAGCATTGCAGATAACTGGCTTGTTCTTAAGAAACGGGATGTCGGCAAAATTGATTCAGAGCAACGACGGATTCAATCTGTTTAATCTCGCGGAGATCAGGTTCTTTGTGAACCAACCGGGCTTGGCTGGCAACATCGTTAACGTCAGCGATGAAGCCTGGGAAAATGCAAAGCGTGCACTGGCAAACAGGTATCACCGCAGCTCGAAATATGGATTGTGCAAGAATCTCATCAGGGATTTTGAGGCTGCTAACCCAAAGATGAAGTACAAGTCAGATCTAGAGGTCTTCATCCGGGAATCGAAACTGGAAGATTTCTATGGTGAGAATGGAGAAACAATAATCGTTTCCACCATTCACAAAGCAAAAGGGAAGGAGTTTGACAATGTTTTTATGATGCTTGAAGACTTTAATCCAGCAACTGACGAAGCCAATCGACTACTGTACGTTGCCATGACAAGAGCAAAGCGGAACCTGACTATTCATCTCAATTCAGATTTCCTTGATACACTGTCAGCTGAAAATATGGAAAGGGTTAACGACAGGGAGGTTCATTTGCTTGCAGCAGAAATTGTTATGCACCCGGGATTAAGAGATGTATGGCTCGACTACTTCATTACCAGACAGCATTTGATATCTCAACTGACAAGCGGTGACGCTCTGACCCTTAATGGGGAAGAGTGTTTTAACTCAGGAGGGCAATCTGTTTTAAAATTCTCACAGCTGCTTTTAAAGCAGATTGAAGAAATGAAAGAAAAAGACTACGAACTTAAAAGCGCAAAAGTGAATTTCATAATTCACTGGATGAAAGAAGAAACCGGACAGGATGCAAAGATTATTCTGCCAGAATTATTTTTTGAAAGAAACTATGCCGGATAAATGCCCTGGACTCGTGTCCCCCGGACTCGTTTATTTGAAACAAGTTTCATTAACTTCAATTTAAACTACTCCTCTAAGCGCAATAAGATTATACCTACCAATAGCACAAGCAAAATGATTCAAATAATGTAAATCTAACCTTTATGAATCGAGCATACTTTTCCGATACTATCAGAAATTTCAACCTAATGCAAGTTGAGGCTATTGTTGGTACGATGGCTTTGGCCAGCAAAAATTCTGATGAACCCCAACAAAAGGATGCATGGTTGGCAGAAATCAGGATTTTACAAAACGTATTATTAAAATTTGAAGGCTCAATATATTTTGAATATTCCATCCCGCGTATGGGGCAAAGAATAGATGTGTTATTGATAATAGATCAGATTATTTTTGTACTTGAATTTAAAGTAGGCGAACAAGATTATCCAATCTATGCAATTGATCAGGTTTGGGATTATGCTCTTGATCTTAAAAATTTCCATGAAACAAGTCACGATAAATATATTGTTCCAATTTTGATCGCAACAAATGCAAAAGACCAAAGCACAACACTGACAACATCCCCTCAGAATGATAGGGTTTTTGAACCCGTAAAATGCAATGTCAAACTTCTATCCGAAGTAATAAAGGGCGCCCTTGAATATATTGATGGACCACCTATTAATATTTCAACTTGGGAGCAAGGGAGATATTCCCCCACGCCCACCATAATTGAAGCTGCAATGGCCCTCTATAATCACCACTCAGTTTCTGATATTTCACGAAGTGATGCAGGAGCAATTAACCTAACCAGGACCTCAGATACACTGCAGACTATCATTAATTTTTCAAAGGAAAATAGGCGAAAATCAATATGCTTTGTTACAGGAGTACCTGGTGCTGGCAAAACTCTTGTTGGGCTTAATGTAGTAACAGCTAATTTCGATAAAGCTGAGAAGGTCATTAGTGTATTCCTTTCTGGCAATGGCCCCCTTGTTAATATCTTACGTGAAGCTTTAGCAAGAAATAAAGTGCTCCGTGCAAAACAATCAGGTAAGAAAGTAAGAAAAGGTGACGCAATGAGTGAAGTAAAATCAATGATCCAAAATATTTATCATTTCCGCGATGAATATCTTCTTCATTCTTCGTCACCACCAGTTGACCACGTAGCTTTGTTTGATGAAGCCCAGCGGGCATGGGATATTAAACAGATCTCGAATTTTATGCACACAAAAAGGAAAATGCCTGACTTCAATAAATCTGAACCTGAGTTCTTGATATCTTGTCTTGATCGTCACCCAGATTGGGCTGTAATTGTCTGTCTCGTCGGTGGAGGCCAAGAGATAAACACTGGAGAAGCAGGAATAGGAGAATGGATCGAATCACTGAACCGGTCTTTTCTTCATTGGGATATCTACATTTCGCCAAAGCTTACAGATAGCGAATACAGTGCAGGTGAAAAACTGGAAACTTTATCTGATCGAAAAAATGTAAACTATAACCCTGACCTTCACCTTGCCGTATCCATGAGATCATTTAGAGCTGAACATGTTTCTCTTTTGGTGAAGCAGATTCTTGATCAAGATGTACAAAAAGCAAGAGCAACATTGGAAAAAATTAAGGAAAAATATCCTATAGTAATCTCCCGAGACCTTAAAAAGGCTAAACAATGGTTAAAAGACCATGCAAGAGGGTCTGAAAGATATGGAATTGTGGTTTCATCTCAGGCCGAAAGATTGAAGCCGCATGCAATTGATGTCAGATCTCCAATGGATCCCATTCAATGGTTCCTTAATGGCAAAGAAGATGTACGGTCATCGTATTATCTTGAGGATGTCGCCACAGAATTTTCCATTCAGGGATTGGAACTTGACTGGTGTTGTATCACTTGGGATGCTGATTTTAGATACTCACCAGACGGCTGGATTCATCGATCTTTTAAAGGAGATAGATGGTTTAATATTAACAAAGAAGAGCGCCAACGATACCTTAAGAATGCATATCGTGTTCTCCTTACTAGAGCCAGGCAGGGAATGGTAATAGTTGTGCCCCATGGTGATTTGACCGATCCAACTCGTAACCCTACATTTTATGATCCCACTTTTGAATATCTCATTTCAATTGGCTTTGAAATTATTTGAAGAAATTAGCCATTATGATTGTCCTGGGAAAAGCCAAAACAAGTAATGATGTGTTTGCAATTAAGCAATCAACAGCCCAAGACTATTTTATAAATGGGTATTTCATTCTATCGGGAATAACACCTCTAACACCTCCTTTAGGTTCACTCACATCTCCCTGATATCTAGGTATTAAATGAATATGCACATGTGAAATTGTCTGCCCCGCTGCCTCATTTATATTGATTCCAATATTGAAGCCATCTGGATGATAGGCATTCACCAAGTACCCTTTTAGTTCATTAACTAAATTCCAACAAGCAGATTGCTCTTCACTAGACAGGTCAAAATAATTGCTGCAATGCCTCCTGGGGATGACAAGTATATGACCATCACTAACCGGAAATTTATCGAAGGTGGCAAAGGCTAATGCATTTTCTGATATTATAGCTCTGTCTGCATCGGGCTGACAAAAAGGGCAGTATGAAAGCTGGTCAATCATATTTTACTATCTGATGTTCCATTCATCAAATCCTCTGTTCGAAATTAAGTATGTGCAATTATTCTGAAGCTGCAAAATAGCTTTATACTGCCAATCCGAGAAGGGTTGATTACCCAACAACGCTATCTGCATCTCTTTTTGGAATCGATCGGTCTGGTATTGGTTGATCAATTTCCAGTAATAAAGAATCAAATCCATTCTACGCTCAATTAATTCAGGCGAAGGGATCTTGTCACGCTTCTGATTATTGATAGTTACTTGTGAAGGCAGAAGATTCCATAAGTCATTGTTCTTCCAAACTGAAAAAGGAATCATATGGTCAACATCATATTTAGATATTGCCTTACCAGTCCAAACACAATAAACTCTATTCTCCTTCTTCAATATTGAATTATAGATCTTTCTGGATTCGGCCATGTCCCTTTCAGTAATTGGACTCTTTAAAACTTCATTAACCACACTCTCTATTGAAAGACTTCTTCCAGATGCTTTTACAGAAAACTCGGCCCATTTAAAAAGTATTGAGTCCTGGCCACCGATGAAACTACCTATAACCTTAAAAGCATCGTAATAGTCTATTGGTATGGAAAAAGAGCCAAGGCTATTTATAAGAAATTGTAGATCAACTAATGAGGTAGTTCTTAGTCTGGATTTTGGTGATTGAAAATTGAAAATTGAATAGTGCCTTTTATAGATAGAAAAGCCAATATGCTTCATCGGCATCATCGTGATAGTGTTATGCAACTTTTGTGTCAATTTTAAGAAGTCTTGAGTGAGATCTTTCGGAATTCCCTTGGTCTTTAAATCATTGTAGAATGTCGAAAAACCTCCCTTCTCTCTGTAAAACAAAGTAACTGCCCTCAGTTGTTTCATAAATGCAATATTCACATTACCATTTATCTGAGGTATCTCCTTGGGAGATTCAAGGATAGGATAATAAAATAGAATCCACTTTTCGATCAGGAGTCCAGTCGGAAAATGTGCCCTGCCACCTGAAAAGAAAATATATGGGGAATTCTCCTGGATGATATCTATAAGACCTCTAAGCAAAGCAAATTTATAGGTTGTTACCTTACTATCTCTCTCTATGACCTTGCTAATGTTTCTAAAGATCTCTTCTCGCATGTAATTAAGCTATACTAGTACCGTTAGGAGTAAAATTATTAATCTTAACTATAGGTGGTTTAATTTCACATGAATCATTGTTATCTACGATATAGTTGCGGAAAGTCTTAAAAATAAGCATTTTTGTTCAAATTAATGACCTTCCTGAAAGCATTCATGACATTAAGTCTATGCAATTTCTAGTGCCGACCAGGCCAACATGAGAAATTACATTTAAATATTTCACATTGCAGATAGGCTGCAAAGTGAGGGTGTAGATTTGCAGTTATTAACTGTTACCGATGCACTAAATACCTATATGCAGATAACACAGGTCCCACTTAACAACAGACAATCATGGAAAAAAAACACCAGGTACACAATCTCATCATCCTCGACGAAAGCGGCTCGATGGAGTCAATCAAGGAACCGATAATCAGCGGTTTCAATGAACTGGTCCAGACAATAAAGGGCATTGAAAAGGACTTCCCCGAACAGGAACACTTCATCACCCTCGCTACTTTCAACGGCAGGGGGAGAAAAGTGATACACTTTACTGAACCCGCTGCTAAACTGGAGACGATTGACAGCAGGAAATACCAGCCCAACTCTTCAACACCTCTCTACGATGCCATGGGTGATTTAATCACAAGCCTGAGGCAGGCGCTTGAGAAACAGACAGACTACAACGTCCTGGTGACGATCCTTACCGACGGCGAAGAGAATGCCTCGAAGGAGTACAACGGTGATGCCATCAAAAAAATGGTGGAGGAGATGAAACAGTCGGGCTGGACCTTCACCTATATCGGCACCGACCACGACATCGAGAAATTCGCAACGAACATTTCGATAACCAATGTGCTGGCGTTCAAAAAAGACCTAAGCGGCGTCAGAGACATGTTCCGGAAAGAGAAGAATGCCAGGGCTATGTACAGCCGGAATATAAGGGATAATAAAAGTACGGATGACAACTTTTACGGTCCGGATGAAGAAAAAAAACCTAAAGAGTAGTGATGACAGAGAGATATGAATCAGGGGGCAAACCTGAAAAATGCCCAGATTGCGGTTCAAAACGCATCGCCAGGTACCTCTACGGCATGCCGATGTTTTCAGATCAGCTCCAGGCAGATCTGGATTCAGGAAAGATTGTCCTGGGCGGGTGCGAACTCACCGGTGATGACCCGGTCTGGAAATGTCTGGAGTGCGATACTGAGATCTACATAAAAAGCTGATTTTCGATGTAATCAGAAGGTCCTGGCAAGCTGGCGGATCAGTTCTTGCCTTATAGTAAGACAGTAGACAAAGAAAATCAAGGGTTTATTCTTACTTTCTTGCCTTGATGCAAGAAAGTAACAAAGAAAATCAAGGCTTAAGATAATTTCCGGGCTCATTTTTTATTATTTGCACACGCAATACAACTCGTCTCTGCCAGTGGCGGATCCTCAAACAGTATTGCTTACTATAGGCCCCCGCAGCAAACAATAAAAAAATCGCTTTACCCGGAAATTCTCTTAGGCCGGTACGTAGCGTTTCATCAAACATTTTCCCAACTGGTTTGTTTAACTATTCAGTAACAAAATGTCGAATACCTATGGAGATATTAAGGAAAACATTTGTAGCAATACTTACCATATTAATCATTGAATCAGTAACATCCACCATAATGGCAAAAACGGAAAAACAAAAATATAACGTAGTGTCCTCCGAAAAGGAGTTTGAGATAAGGTTCTACCCTTCCGCCCTCCTCGCAACAGTATATTCAGATGCGAAAACATACAAGGAGCTGGCGTACCCGGGATTCAGGAAGCTTGCCGGGTATATTTTCGGCGGCAACCAGTCTGAAGCAAAGATCTCAATGACATCGCCGGTGCACATGGATATGAACACCGCCTCCATGAGCTTCGTGATGCCATCGTCGTTCAGTGAAGAGAACCTGCCGAAACCCGATGATCCCGGTGTAAAGATCGAACGGACGGATGATGTATTCGTTGCAGCAATACGGTTTGGAGGATATGCGTCAGACAAGGACATAAGAAATTACTCGGAGAGGCTGAAGTCACTCCTGGAGGCTAAAGGAATCAACTGGTACGGAAATTTCAGGTACCTCGGATATAACCCACCCTTCCAGCCATTCGGCCGAAGAAACGAGATTATCGTAAATGTCGAATGGAACACGGAGGAAAAGTGAACGAAAACTGTCTATTGCTTACTTCCTGAAAAGACAGTCGCAAACAGACTTGATAATTAATTGATAATATGATACAAAAAATAATAAAAAGGAAAATATGAAATACTTACGTAGCCTGGGACATACAGGTATTCAGGTGACCCCAATAGGCCTTGGTTGCTGGCAGTTCAGCAAACAAAAAAACATGTCAGGGAGATTCTGGCCTGAACTTGAAGATGACCTTATCAAAAGGATTGTCTCCCTTTCCATTGAAGGAGGAATTAACTGGTTTGATACAGCCGAAGCATATGGTAACGGCACGTCAGAAAAAGCCCTGTCAAAAGCCCTTCTGGCGATTGGGAAGAAGCCCGGTGAGGTCATTATTGCCACTAAATGGTGGCCCTTCTTTCGCTTCGCCTCGAACATCACCGGGACTATTGACAAGCGGATCAATGCACTGATGCCTTATCCCATTGATCTCTATCAGGTACACCAGCCATGGAGCTTTTCAAATGAAAAGAGCGAAATGACCGCTATGGCTGAACTGCTTGACAGAAAACTGATCAAAAGTATAGGGGTTAGCAACTTCACCGCACTGAGGATGCAAAACGCCTGGGAGACCCTCAATAAAGCAGGAATACCACTGGCATCAAACCAGGTCAGGTATAACCTGTTGGACCGCAAAATAGAATCTAATGGCGTGATGGACCTGGCAAAAAAACTCGGCATTTCCATCATTGCATATTCGCCACTTGCACAGGGCCTGGTTACCGGCAAGTTTCACGATAATCCCGGACTGCTTAAAAACATCGGATTTAGAAAATTTAGTCCACAATTCAAACCCGAAGCACTGGAGAAAAGCCGGCCGGTGATAATGCTGGTAAAGGAGCTTGCCCTTAAGTATAATGTGACACCCTCACAAGTGGCCCTCAGCTGGTTAATTAATTATCATGGCGATACGGTCCTCGCAATCCCGGGGGCAACAAAAGAAATTCATGTCAAGGAGAACGTCGGTGCGATGTCATTCAGGCTTTCTGATGAAGATATGATAAGACTGGATCATAAGAGTTCGATATTCAAATGATCAGGCATTTGCCAGTGTTTCAGGGTTCCAAGAGCATGGGGCGAATTGAACAATAGAACATTTGAAGTTAATAGAACATTTATTACAACAGATATTACTCGGATATAGGTACAGTTACCTGCAATAAAAACGACAATTACTTCTTCGGGCTAAGATATTTTTTAAGGTCCTTTACATAGGATTCAAATGCCTTTACTCCTTTGTCTGTGATTGACAGCATCGTGTTCGGGTAATTATTCTTAAATGTTTTTTCAACTTTAATGTACCCGGCATCCTCCAGTTTTTTTATCTGGATACTAATATTGCCTGCAGCAGCTTTAGTTTCGCTCTGTATATGCGTAAACTCCACCTTTTCGGAAGCCACCAGCATCGAAATAATTGCCAACCGCAGTTGCGAGTGTAAAAGAGGATCTAAGTCGTTATACATGGTGTTATTCTTTTGCCGCTTTCAATAAATATCCGGGTATCAGATAACCGCAAATTATGGCTGCGCTAACAACTAAAGCCAAGTACTCATTTGTGACAAATGTTGAAGCAAGGCTGAATATAAAAAATGACATTCCTCCAATAATTAAGGGTCTGAACTTAATAGCCAGCCCGGTGGTTGTGGTCGCTATGCCTCCGATTAACAACATTAATGGTGGTGGTTCTATTCCCAATCTGAAACATAGTATTGTTGCAATAACAAATGAAGGAGCAGTTACCCACCATAAATTATTTACAAATTTATCTATATGGCTATATACTTTCTTATCCTTATTCATTTTGCGGACCATAAAATACATGATTATGAATCCAATTAAAAGAAACACAATCCAATTTCCAAGAACAAGGAATCCCTTATGTTCCCATGCTTCCAAGCTGTTTAACATCTTTAAGATGATGAAATTAGAAATACTGGCCAGTGTTAATATCCAACCCCAAAGGAGAAAAACCTGCGCATTCTCCCTATAATTCATTTTGAAGTCAGCAATTGCTTTGTTTATTATTACAAAGCTCTCTTCCGGTGTTAAGTTATTTTTCTCCATATCGCAATAGTTAATTAATTTAAATTGGTACAAATATAAAGTAGTTAATTCTATTAACCAAATATTTTTATACTTTTTTTTATTCCTCCTGCTTTCCTCTGTTTGACTCCAGGTCCCAGAGGAGGAATACAGGCGGTGCCCTGGAAGATAATTGTGGTTATCTTTATCGTTGCATTCACAAAAAATAAATCCATAAAAGCTCTCCGGTCATGAAAACCAGACCTGCATCACTCCTGGTTGTACTCCTCGTCCTGGCCAGCGGCAACGCCCTGTCACAGACTACAGGCAAAACAGGGATTATAATAAGCAGTCCGCAGAGGGGGTTGTATAATGCATACCTGACCAGTGTTCAGGATATCCAGGTGGAGACCGTGGTGGGATATCTTCCAGGATTACCGCGCTATTGTAAAGGGCGTATACAGCAATAAAATCAAAGGTCCGGATGTAAGAGTGCTCTGGCCGGCACCTGTGGATAACAGCCAGGTGCTTACGCCCGGCACATACACAGTAACAGGAAGGGTTGCCGGAACAGACCTACAACCAAAGGCGATTGTCACAGTCAGAGAAGCTGAAGAGCCTGCTACACCGGATCGTACACTGGAAGCTTTTAGATCTTGACCAGGTTACACTAAACACTGACATTCACGATCATAAAACGAAATTCATCGAGAACCGTGATAAATTTATAACAGGTCTTGCCGGTACCAATCCGGACAATTTTCTCTATATGTTTCGAAATGCCTTCGGGCAGGAACAGCCTGAGGGAGCCGAACCAATGGGGGTGTGGGACAGTCAGCAAACCAAACTGCGAGGTCATGCTACAGGGCATTACCTGAGCGCATTAGCCCAGGCATATGCAAGCACCGGTTATGATGCATCGCTGCAGGCCAACTTTGCGGACAAAATGGAGTATATGGTAAACACACTCTATGATCTGTCGCGGTTGTCCGGACAACCAAAAACTGCCGGAGGAGAACATGTGTCAGACCCGACAGCTGTGCCACCGGGCCCGGGTAAAACAGACTTTAATTCAGATCTGAGCATGGAAGGCATCAGGTCCGATTACCAGAACTGGGGCAAAGGATTTATCAGCGCCTATCCGCCCGATCAGTTCATCATGCTGGAGAAGGGAGCCACATACGGCGGCTCGAATGCCCAGATATGGGCACCATACTATACCCTGCATAAAATCCTGGCCGGGTTGATGGATGTTTATGAGGTCAGCGGAAATGAGAAGGCGCTGGAAATTGTCAAGGGTATGGGCGACTGGGTATATGCCCGTCTGAGCCAGCTGCCGCAGGAGACGCTCATAAGCATGTGGAACAGGTACATCGCCGGAGAGTTCGGGGGCATGAACGAAGCCATGGCAAGACTGTACCGGATAACCAACGAGCCTCGCTACCTGGAGGCCGCACAATTATTTGATAACATAAAAGTATTTTACGGTGATGCCGAACATTCTCACGGACTGGCTAAAAATGTAGATCTGTTCCGTGGTTTGCATGCCAACCAGCACATACCCCAGATTATCGGGGCACTTGAAATTTATCGTGATTCAGATGCTCCGGAATATTATCATATAGCTGATAATTTCTGGGATATGGTCACTAATGATTACATGTACAGTATCGGAGGAGTTGCAGGTGCAAGTAATCCTGATAATCCGGAATGCTTCACCGCCCAGCCGGCAACACTTTTTGAAAACGGTTTCTCAGATGGCGGACAGAACGAGACCTGTGCTACCTATAATATGCTCAAATTAACCAGGGACCTGTTCCTCTTTGATCAGCGTGCGGAGTTAATGGATTATTACGAGCGAGCACTCTACAATCACATTCTCGCTTCTGTTGCAGAGCACACCCCTGCAAATACCTATCACGTGCCCCTGAGACCAGGTTCTGAAAAAGAGTTTGGTAATCCTGATATGAAAGGTTTTACCTGTTGTAACGGTACGGCTCTTGAGAGTAACACGAAGTTTCAAAGTTCAATCTATTTCAGAAGTGCAGACAACCATTCCCTGTATGTGAACCTTTATGTGCCCTCGACATTGAAATGGACCGAAAAGAATATAACTGTAACGCAAACAACAGCCTATCCAAAGGAAGACTTTACGCTATTAACCATTGATGGTAACGGCGAGTTTGACCTTAAGGTGCGAGTACCACATTGGGCAACCGGAGGATTCTTTGTGAAGATAAATGGCAGGAAGGAAAAAGTCAAGGCTGTGCCGGGAAGCTATCTTACCCTGAAACGTAAATGGAAGGACGGGGACAGGGTTGAGTTGCGCATGCCGTTCCGGTTTTACCTGGAGCCGGTTATGGATCAGCAGAATATTGCCAGTCTGTTTTACGGACCGGTTTTACTGGCAGCCCAGGAGTCCGGCCCACTTAAGGAATGGCGCAAGATTACATTAAATGCAAGAGATATAAGTAAATCGATATCAGGAGATCCTGAGCAACTGCAATTTATTATTGACGGTGTTGTTTTCAAGCCTTTTTATGACACCTACGGGCGTCACTCGGTTTACCTGGATGTGACGCTGAAACAGGACTGAGATTATGAAGTTAAAATGAATATCATCGCGGGGCTTATATTATTACTTGGTACTTGTTTGTACCAGACAACATGGAAAACACTTGCCCCCGGCCTTGAACACCGGGTGTTGTCAGTGACACATCCTGATTACGACTATCCCATAGAAATCAATGCAGTAAGAATCGACCCCCGGAAATGGGAGCTGGTGTTCCGGGGTATAAGCCAGGAGAAGGAGGAGCAGGTGAAAACTCCGAAGGAATGGTGCGAAGAATATGACCTCACCGCAGCCATTAACGCAGGCATGTACAACAGCGACTACCGAATCCATACCGGATACCTCCGTGACGGTGATCATCTGAACAGCAGACACAGAAACAGCTATAAATCGCTACTGGCATTCAACCCGAAACCCGGTAAAACCGTGCCACCGGTCAGGATCTTCGACCTTGACCAGCCGGGAATATCAATTGACAGCATACAAAAGGTTTACGGCACTGTGATACAGAACCTGCGGCTGATCAAAAGACCCGGCATCAACGTCTGGAGCCATCAAACAGATATCTGGAGCGAAGCCGCCCTGGCAGAAGACAAACAGGGCAGGATCATCTTCCTCCTGTGCGAAACGCCGGTCACCATGCACGACTTCAACCAGATACTGCTCTCATCAGACATGGAGATTGTGGCGGCCCAGCATCTTGATGGCAACTCTCCGGCACAGCTGTACCTTAAGACCGGCGGGACTGAGTTAATGCTTTGCGAAGATCCGGGCCCGGAGTTGCCGCTGCCAAATATAATCGGTATTCGGCCGAAGAATTGAGATTATCGTGAATGTTGAATGGAAGGAATAAAAATAATGAGATTTGCGATTTGCGATTTGCGATTTTTTCCTACTTCCGTTTTGGTAAATAATTGATTGTATGGACGCTAAGAGAAACTGGCAAAGGAACAACCTTGACAGGTCATCGTCGCCTTATCTGAGGCAGCATGCCGGAAACCCGATATGGTGGCAGGAATGGAACAGGGAGACCCTTGGCCATGCCGTTGCTGAGAGCAAGCCGCTGCTGGTCTCGGTGGGATACGCCACATGCCACTGGTGTCACGTCATGGCCGCCGGGGCATTCTCGGATGCTGAGACCGCCAGTTACCTGAATGATAATTTCATCAGCATTAAAGTCGACCGTGAACAGCGTCCCGATATAGATCAGTACATGATGCAATTCATCCAGGCGCAGACCGGGAGCGGAGGCTGGCCGCTTAATGTATTCCTTACAGCTGACCTCAGGCCGGTCCATGCACTGACCTATGCACCAGCGAAGAGTGCCGGCGGCAGGACCTCCTTTCTTGGCACTGCGAATGCTGTAGTTAATTATATGCAATCCAACGGTAACAGCATCAGGCCCTTCACCGTAATGGAAGAGGAGGCTCCGTACGTTGATGAAGATAAGCTTACAGAGAGCCTGTCAGAATTCTATGACAGTAAATCCGGGGGTTTCGGCTCAGGTCAGAAGTTCCCTCCCCACACCACCCTCCTCTTCATGCTGTATAAGTTCGCCGACGCGCCTGATGAATCGCTTGCCACAATGGTCACCACAACGCTTGACGCCATGATGATGCGGGGATTAAATGACCACCTCCAGGGAGGCATTTTCCGGTACTGCGTCGACCGTGAATGGACTATACCCCATTTCGAGAAGATGCTCTATGACCAGGCTATGGCGCTGTGGAGCTACTCTCTGGCGTACAGGGTTACGGGCAGGGAACACTACAGGACAATGGCGGAAAAGATCGTGAAATGTCTTGACGAGACCTTCCTGCATGACGGGATGTACGTCTCGGCCTTCAATGCCGACACTGACCATAAGGAGGGAGCCACTTACCTCTGGAGCGAGGATGAGCTTGCCGCTCTGCTGACGCCGGAGGAGTACACCAGGTTCAGGGAGGTTTACGAGATAAGCAGAGAGGGAAACTTCGAGGGGCTCAACCATCTCATCAGGAAGAACAATGACCGCATTGACGATATCGAAGAGAAGCTGCTGGCAGCCAGGCTGAAGCGAAGCCAGCCCTCACGCGATGACAAGATCCTGAGCGGCCTCAACGCCCTGACAGCCGTGGCGCTGACCCAGGCGGGAAGGCATCTCAGTCGCCCTGACCTGGAGGCCGGGGCGGTGACACTGGCGTGGCGACTCCTCGAGGATTTTTGGGACGGATCGTCGCTGGCCCATTCATATTTTGACGGGGTGCTTCAGAGACAAGGCTTCCTGTCCGATGCAGCAGCCCTGCTGCTGGTAATCACTATGCTTTACGAGACTGATGAGTCGTGGGGAGAGATCATGACCACAATGGCCGGCTATGTGAAAACATTCCGGGAAGACGGTAAGTGGGTTGAGTCGAGGGCTGATGATTTCAGGATTGTGTATGCCTCATGGTTTGATCATCCTGTTCCTTCAGCTGTGAGCCTGGCAGAGATGGCTCTGACCCGTGTGGCTCTGCTCACCGGGGGAGATGTGGCCCAGGCTGTCTACCGCAGGCCATACCAGTCCGATTTCTACAACATCAACGTCCTGCTGACCGGTGATCTATTCCACCTGTACACTACGAAGGAGCCTATGCCGTGGAGTGCCATCCAGGTCAACTCGCTTCAGAAAAGAGGGGATCCGGAGAGTATTTGCCATAACAGGACCTGCAGGCCATTCAGTGCAGCAGGTAGCAGGCAGTAGTCGATTTCGTGTGATATTATAAGATTACAGATTAGCCGGGTTGGGGATGATGCAGAGAAATTCGAAGTCGCTGTCATACGGGTTCCTGAACTGGTGGAGGTCGCCCGGTTTCACGAAGAGGCTCTGGCCTTCGTGCACGACATGCTCTTTACCCTGGTAATCTACGGCCACGCCGCGGCCGTGTTCGATCTTTATGACATGCTCATAGTTATGTTGGTGGTACGGTGTGTTGCCACCGGGGGCAACAAAGAAATGACGCATGATAATATTTCCCGAGCCGTCTTCAGGGCCGATGAGGATTTTCATCCTGACGTTATAGGCGCCTTCCATCTGCACCAGGGGTGAAGGGATTTCTGAATTGAGATTTATTTTCATGATAGTTTTGTATTAACAGTCTTTCAAAGGTAAATAAGAAACATCTATTGAGTAATAAATGTTTGGATCGAATTTATGCGCACAGTTCGGGTATGGCTTTATTCTTTCCTTAAATCATTAACTTCAGGAGTGGGATACGATATGCCAGATTGAAAGTAAGTAAAGAAAAGTCAAGGCTTAAGATAATTTCCGGGCTCATTTTTTATTGTCTGCCCACGCAATGCAACTCGTCTCCGCCAGCTGGCAGGGGTCGGGTATTCATGCATGTCTGTTTGTCAAAGATACCTGCTGACTATATCACGGCGGGAGAAGGGGGCGGAGAGAAACCGCTTCATGACCTTCCAGTTCGTGAGCCACGAGATCTTCGCTCCGTGCTTTGTGTTGTCAATCATCCTGCGCACCAGAAAGGGAGCCACGGTGTCGGCCTCGTTAGCCAGGATGTTATAAATCCTGATCAGTTGCCCGGAGTGCTCAGGATCCTTCCTGATCTGCCCCATTGTCAGGTCGGTCAGTACCATGCCGGGACTGATTGTGCCGACAATAACGGGACCTACCCTGACTTCAGCCGCAAAGGCATCGGTGAAATACCTGACAGCCCTTTTCGAGCTGCCGTAGGGCGTCAGTCCTGTTATCCGCCGCCCATCGCTACCCAGTCCCTCCATGTTGTAAACGGCGCCGGAGCCCTGGTGCAGCATCCTGTTATAAGCAATATGCGTGGCAAGCATCAACCCCTTCACGTTAGTGTCAATGATCCTGGTGAAGACCCCTGTCGGGAGTTTATGAAAAGGGGTCTGGTCACTGGAGGTGCCGGCATTGTTAACCCAGATGTCAATCGTGCCGAAGGCAGCTGCAGCTCCGTCCCAGAGCCCGGTAAGATCATCTTCAACAGCCACATCGCACCGGAAGGCTGCATAGCGGCTTTGATCGAACTGCCCCTGAAGGCCGCTGAGCGATTTATCTATTGTCTCCTGTGATGTTCCGGAATATGCCACGTTCCATCCCTCGTGGAGGAATGCTCTGACGAGTGCGGCGCCGATCCCTCTGGTGCCTCCGGTGACAACTGCTGTTTTCATTACGAGTTGTTTCATTAAGGAAGGCAAATCTACGAATTATTTGATCCTGCGAAGCATGTTTCGCCGAACGGCGGCATGGCATCTGCCTGAGAGCCCTTCCCGCAAAGGATTTTCTGAATTATCTTCATCGCTGTCTCTTATCCGGAAAAATATCAGGTAAATATTAAAGGTCTTGAAAATTGCAGTATGCAATAAATAATTTGCTTCATTTGGAAATTCTATCAGACTGTTCCTGTATAGTATGAAACAGGGGGCACAGGGCATGAAGAAGTGAGATTTGAGATTTGAGCGGACAACAGAGGGGAACAAGGAAGCGGCCCTGCCAGGGAACCAGGGAGAGAAAGTGTTTGGGAACGTTTTGAACAAACGAATATATGACTGATTTACAGACACTCTACCAGAAGGCGATAAAATTTGCTGCGGAGAAACACGGCAGGCAGAAGGTCAAGGGTACCAGGAATCCTTATGTGGTGCACCTCAGCAACGTGGCAATGGAACTGTTCGCAGCTGCACCCCACTCCCCTGGTTTTGACCTGCCGTTTGCAGTGCAGGTGGCGCTCCTCCACGACACTATCGAGGATACTCGCATCACCCGCACCGGACTGGAGACAACATTCGGCATCGATATTGCCGATGCGGTATGGGCACTGACCAAAGATCCCAAAATGCTCGTTGATTACAGGCTTACCGACAGCCTGGCAAAGGTCCGCCAATGCAGAAAAGAGGTATGGGCTGTCAAGCTGGCCGACCGGATCACTAACCTGCAGCCTCCTCCGGCAAAATGGAGCCGGGATCATATCAGAGAATACCTTGACGACTCGATACAGATACTGGAAGCTCTGAGAGGCGGCAATAAATTTCTGGAGGAGAGACTGGCCGCGAAGATAGAAGAGTACAGAAAGTATCTGAAAGTATGAGCGGGGAGTTCAGCAGTCAGGAACTTACTGATCGGTAAGTTGCATTTAAGTAAGTTGCTTCATGGTAAGATCTTATTAAACCCCTGATTATTTAATTGTTCGCAGATGCCGAAAAACTCAAAAGTGCATCTGCCCCTCAGTCAGTCGGATATAATATTCTCATTGCCATTTAAAGTTTGAGGTCGCAAATTGCGACCTCAAAAAAATGTTCAACACTCTCTTTGCAACGATATATTCAGATGCCAGCACATACAGGGAGCTACCGATCCCGACGCACTGCATGTCAGGGACGGCAGTTAAAATCGCATTAATACTTACTCAAGCGCCGCGTTGAGTTTAGGGATATCCTCATTTTTCACAACAATATTCCAGCTGACGAGATCGAACATCCATTTATCATTAACCTTTACTACTTTATCTATGCACCTAACTTGCATTTTTGCACTTATAAAGGGTACAAAATACTGCTCCACAACGATCGCAGATTTCCCATCGGCTGCAACCATTATTTCACGTTTGTCGAGCTTAAACTCCATTTTCATGGTACTGTCACCAGCCTGTGCCAGGAAAAGATCAGTAATCTGCTGCTTGTTCCAGAACTCTGACGGATCAGTTCCAAGAAACATTGCATTGTCGTTGCATGATGCAGTTATTTTGTTGATATCCATCGCCATATAAGCCGTATAAAACTCATCCATAAAAGTTGCCAGTTCAGCTTTTACGGCTTCGGGATCGACAGCTACAGTCGCGGGTTTTTGCTGGCAGGATGTCATTAACATCACAACAACCAAAATCAGTAAAGGAGTCTTTTTCATAACATTTAATTTAAGGATTTAGTTATGATAAAGTTATGACATCTGTGAAGGCAAGTCAAATATTTTTTCAGATGACGCAGCGCAGCGACATACCGGCATCAGGTAGCAGTCGATTTGGTATGCTATCAGATGATCATAGTTTAGCCGGGTTGGGGATGATGCAGAGAAATTCGAAGTCGCTGTCATACGGGTTCCTGAACTGGTGGAGGTCGCCCGGTTTCACGAAGAGGCTCTGGCCTTCCTGCACGACATGCTCCTTACCCTCGTAATCTCCGGTCAGCCTTGCGCTTCAGCTGCATTTTTTTCAGTCCTTTACTTACTATATTTTTTATCCCTATATAATACTTATCTTTGATTAGTTGTCCAATATTAATATATTCTCAAATTACAAAACTTAAGGAATATGAAAAAGAAATTATCGAATTTAAAGCAGTTTTTAGCGTTGACAATTGTGCTAATTCTTGTTGCACCAGCAATGGTAGATGCTCAGGCTGGTAAAGCTGACTTCACAGGTACCTGGACTTTGAATGAAGAGAAAAGTATCATGCCACAAGATGGCGGTGGCCCGAGAATGGGTGGTACTAATTTCACTGTTACACAGGATGCTAATCTTCTGACTCAAACACGAACCGGTCAGGATGGTACGACCAGGGTCACCAAATATACTCTTGATGGGAAAGAGAGCGTAAATACAACCCGTGGCGGTGAAAGCAAATCCACTGCAAAGTGGTCAGCTGATGGCAAAACAATGACAATCGCTACCAAGGCAACTTACAACGGGAATGAAATGACCTCAACTTCGGTCTGGAGTTTGATTGATGCAAAAACTCTTTCGATTGTACTTACAAGACAAGGTCAGAGTGGTGAAGTAAAAGCTACGATGGTTTATGACAAGAAGTAATTGGTGAGAATAAGAAATGAGTAGTTTAAAGGCTCCGCAAGGGGCCTTTTTTTGAGCCATCAATTTATTTGGAGACCCTGGGGATGATCTGGATGATCCTGAATTGCTCAGGCCTGAGGATGGTTGATACTAATCATCCTCCTCAATGAAGAAGATCTCGTTGACAGATTTGTTAAAGTACCTGGAGAGTTTTAACGCCAGGATGGTTGATGGTACATACTTACCAAGCTCGATAGAATTGATAGCCTGCCTTGTCACCCCTATCTGTTTTGCCAGCTCCTCCTGGGTTATGTCCCTGATGGCTCTCTCAACCTTCAGATTATTTTTCATGACTAAGCGATTTATTGGCCCTGTAAAGCATATAATAGTAACGGATGATGAAAAATATGAGAATGGTGAACATGTTGAATATCATAACATATAAAAATTCAAACTCATAAAAGAACAGAAAACAGAATACAAGTACACCGTAATTTATGTATGTCGCCCAGAGCAACAATTCCAGCCTGATTTTTGCGATGAACTCATCCTCACGCTTCTCTTTTGAGAATGCGACAAAGATCGCTCCGGTCAGAAACAAAATACCAACCAAAGTACCTGTCATGTTAGCCTTGATCAGTCCAAAAAAAACAGGATCCTGAAAAACTCCGGATCCGGAATAAATAGTAAATACTTTCATATCGAGGAATCTAAATTCATAATCGGAGATAATTATGAATAGTCCCAAAAGAGCCGAAGGAACCAGAAGGATCCATCCCACCCTCTTAAAATGATTTGGTAAAAGCAGCTTCGTTTTCATTGTCTTCTATATTAGTTAACGATGCAAATGTAATGTATAGATTACAATTATGCAAGTATTAATTACTTTTTGTAATGTATGCATGTCTTTTTTCTTGATAAATGATGGTTTTGTATAGGCCGAGACTAAGAACGGAGAGCATAGAGCAGGGGGTATTTGGCATAGTTATTGTGCGATTTATTGCAATACCCGGTACCATGATCAGACGCAGTTATACAATTATCATTGGCACAGCTCTCCTGCTCAGTTTGTTTTTTTCAGGTTGTGAGGACCAAATTAGCCAGGAGGCCGGATTCCTTGAAGGGGTAATTTCAATCGGACCAATCTGCCCTGCCGAGACAGATCCTCCCGATCCGGGCTGCCTGCCGACTGCCGAGACATATAAAGCTTATCCTGTCAGTATCTGGACTGCTAACGCCAGAAGGAAAATTACACAGATAAATCCTGCGTTGGACGGCTCATACAAAACTGAACTGAACCCGGGAGCTTACCTGGTAATACTTGGAACCGCCAGTAACCGTATCGGCAGCAGCAATCTGCCTGTCGAGGTGACAATTACTTCACAGGAAAAGACAGTCCTTAATATAGATATTGACACAGGAATCCGATAGTATTGTCCCCTTCGGGATCAGACTGTAATGCTCCTCGGCCCTCCTTTTTAGCTGACCTCCGTCACTGTCTCTCTCCCCCCAAATATCTAAGGGTAGTTTTTTAAAAAACTTAAAGCCGGAAAATTGGATATCACAAATTGTGATTTCCATTTAAAATAAATGATTTTGTTATGTCAGGTGCTGACGGCGAAGAAATACCGTTCCAGCCAAAAACGATAAATGGGATCCTGAAATGAGATCATACCTGCCCTGTCGTCCAGAATATCCTTTTCTATCAGTGCCTTGCGTGAGCGGGAAACATTGGCTGAAGAGGTCAAACGATACCTTGTAAGTACATCGGCCGATGAAAGGGCAGTCTCTCCTGATATCATAGCCCTCAGAAAATTGATCTGAGAAGCCGTAAGCGCCTCGGTAATGGTAGCAAAAAGCAGACTGAGCTGACCGGTAAGTGAAATATGAGCCTGCTGCACAATGATCTCGTTGCATTTGCGCGAGGTCCTCAACCATACTTGTTGTGAGAGTTGCTGAACATAATAGGGATGGTTGTCAGCCAGCTTAACTATCATCTCTGCCTCCACCCCGGAAATATATTTTCCTGTTGATGAAAACCTTTCTGTAACAAAAGTGATCCATGAGCCGGTGTCGATCTTATCAAGGAAAAGAATATCGCCAAATTTATAAAATGGCATTGATGCATTGGTAAAGACATCCAGCATCATGTGTCGCTTGCTCCCATACAGGCAATATGAAACATTCTGATGCTTCTGCCAGCGAGATCTCAGGCGTTTCTGAAAAAATAACGGGTCACTAAATTCTGCAATATTCTGAAATTCATCAATGCAGACCACTATTCTCATGTCCTTTTCAGTTGCTATCTTCTCCGCGAGATCAAGGATCTCATCCGGATCCTTCCTGATCTCATTCCAGTCGAAACTAAGGGAAAATTCGTTTCCCGGGTCGGCATTCAGAACTATCCTGGGGACGATTTGCCTGAAGAATTTTTTTGCCGAGTCCACTGCTTCCTGCCATTTTGAAGAGGATGCTTTCAGCACACTCATTGCAAGGGCATCATAAAACTCTTCCTCTCGACGGATGCTGAAGAGGTCGATCATGCAGACCCTGAGTTTTTTATTTTTTCTGATGGCAATGCCTGCGGCCTTTTCCACCAGAGAACTTTTGCCCCACCTGCGTGGTGAAATGATAATAGTATTGATCAGGGAGCTGAAGTTGGCAGCAAGCTGACCTGTCTCCTTCTCCCTGTCGGTAAAATTTTCGTCCTTCGCTATTCTGCCGAAAACAAAAGGCGTTTCCATAATAAGTTCATTTTATGATACAAATTTATGAAACATTTTTGTTTGTAACAAGTTTGTTTCAAAATAATTTTGCTGATATAATTTAGCATCCGTTTGTCTTTGTAGTATCTTTCTCATAAACAGTTCAATTTATATATTTTGATGTTGGAATCCTATCGTACCGAAGCTGTCACTTGACAGCAATAATCAGCTGGCAGTTAATCTTCATCCGGAAATTACCTTAAGACCTGAAAGCCCTTCACAGGGCTCAAAGCAATTCTCACTAAAAGCTTCACGGAAAATTTTTATATTTGAAGTTATGAACCTGAACATCATTAAGGACGTACTCTTTGGCGTGGCAACCGGTGATGCCCTGGGAGTGGCTGTCGAGTTCAACGACAGGGAGGTGCTTCGTGAACACCCGGTCACCGGTATGGCGGGCTACGGCAGGCATGGCCAGCCTCCGGGCACCTGGTCTGACGACAGTTCACTCACCTTCTGTCTGGCGGAGGCGCTGACACAGGGGTTTGACCTTAAAGTCATCGGGCAGAATTTTGTCAGATGGCGCCAGGAGGGGTTCTGGACTGCCCGGGGAAGGGTATTTGACATCGGTGGCACAACAGCGCGGGCGATAACCCGGCTGGCTGCCGGAGTGAAGCCTGAGACGGCAGGAGATAACGATGAAAATTCCAACGGCAACGGTTCTCTGATGAGGATACTCCCGCTGCTGTTTTATATCTCCGAAAAACCAGCCGGAGAACGTTACCGCATCACTGAACAGGTATCGTCATTGACCCACCGGCATGTACGGTCAGTGACAGCGTGTTTCCTTTACCTGGAACTTGCACGGTACCTCAGCATAGGCATGAAAAAGACAGATGCGTATAAATCGGTCCGTGTCGTCACCGCAGGCCATCTTGCCTCGCTCAATGTCCCCAGGGATGAACGCAGGTTGTTTGAGAGACTTCTGAAGGGAAATATCCAGGATCTGCCGGAGGATAAGATAAACAGCACCGGGTATGTACTGGATACCCTCGAGGCTTCGATCTGGTGCCTGATGACGACGGAGAGCTACAGGGAAGCCGTCCTGAAGGCAGTGAACCTCGGAGAGGATACTGATACGACAGGTGCGGTAACGGGTGGCCTGGCGGGCCTGCTTTACGGATACAAGTCCATACCGGAAGAATGGATTGATACGCTTGCAAGAAAAAATGATATCGAAGACCTGGCTGCCAGAGTGAAACGAGCTGGTTATAAGGAAATTAAGAGTTAAAAATTATTTGCGTTGTCGATTTATACGGCAATAATGCTAACAAGGCGCAGGGATCATTGAGCATAGAGCGGCTTCATTTGAGTCTCTTCAGTGCATTATATCCCAAAAGGGACTTCATCTGTGTGATTGCAATTGCGTTGAGTTGGCGCAATCGGTCACCCTGGTTTAAAGCCTGATGTATCATAACTGCATTAATACTCTCAAGGTTGGATAAAACAACCAGTTGCACAAGAGTGGCATTATCACGGACATTGCCTTGTGCTTCAGGATAGGCTGATCTCCATTCTGCAGCAGTGAGACCGAAAAGTGCGACATTTAATAAATCAGCCTCACTGGCATATGTCAGGTTCATCTGCTTTCTCGTTACTTCCGGAGGAATAAGGTTTTCCCTGATAGCATCAGTGTGGATTCGGTAATTTATTTTAGCAAGCGTCCTTTGCAGATTCCACTCAAGTTTCAGCCGATTATTCTCATCGTCTTTTAGCCTCTGAAATTCCCTGATCAGGTAAAGCTTGAATTCAGGACTTAACCATGATCCAAATTCGAATGCTATATCCTTATGTGCATATGTTCCTCCACCATATCTCCCGGCCTTGGAGATCATACCTATAGCTCTTGTAGTATCAATCCACTTCTTTGGGGATATCCAGAATCTATTAAGTCCTGCCTGTTTTTTAAACCCCTCGAATTCGAGGGTGTTAAAATCCGGATTATTTATTTGCTCCCAAATACCAATAAATTCTATAGTATTCCTGTTTCTAAGCCAGTTGGTAATAATGTTTTCATCACCGAAACTTTTCACCATGTCAGTTAGTGAAATATAATCAGAATCCTGATAATCAATTATATTGATGACGGATCCTTTCACAGAAATAGTTCTTTTTCTTACCATACCGATAATAGTTTTAGTTACAATTAATACAGCGAGACCTGGAAGGTCAGTAACAAGTAAATTTAATAAAAATCAAGCCAATCTCCAATTGATTTCTCCTCAAAATGTTCGATAAGTTGAAGGCAAAAGTGATTTTAAACCCAGACGGACCAAAGGAGGCTACCAGGCAGTATTACTACTTGTTTTTCTAATACATTTGTATAACACATGCGACGAACTGAGGTATAAAACATTCAATTGAAATCATATGGACAGGAGAGACTGGTTAATTAAAACAGGAATGGCCGGTACAGGGCTGATGCTCAGCAGGTATCTGAATGCGTCTGATCTTTTCAGGTATATGCCTGCCGGTGATTTTACAAAGGCAGATTTCGGTCCTGATTTCAAATGGGGCGTGGCTGCTGCTGCATACCAGACAGAAGGCGCCTGGAACATCGACGGGAAAAGCGAATCCAACTGGGACTACTTTTCACGTATCCCCGGTAAAATAGCAAACGGCGAAAATGCCGACGTTGCAGCCGATTTCTATCACAGGTATTCTGAGGATATTGACCTTATCAAAGCCATGAACTTCGATATATTCAGGTTCTCTGTCTCATGGTCGCGCGTCCTTCCGGCAGGAACAGGCGTTGTAAACGCCAATGGCATAGATTTTTATCACAGGGTGATCGACAAGTGCCTGTCTGTTGGCGTTGAACCGTGGGTCACAGTATACCACTGGGATATGCCGCAGGTCCTGGAAGCACAGGGCGGATGGACCAACCGTAAAATAATTGATTGGTTTTCAGAATACGTCGATGTTTTATCAAAGGAATACGGCGGTAAGGTAAAGAACTGGATGGTAATGAATGAACAGCTTGCCTTCACCGGAAACGGTTACATGAACGGTGTATTCGCTCCCGGTAAAAAAAGCCTGGGTGGCTTCATGAAAGCTGTTCATCATGCAGTGATCGCAAATGCGGAAGGAGGACGGATCATCCGGAAAAATGTTCCCGGAGCAAATATTGGTTTTACCCTGGCAAACACCTGGGTGGAGCCTGTCGACCAGGATGAAAAGAACAAACAGGCCGCCGCCAGGATGGATGCAATAATGAACCGCCTGTTCATTGAACCGGCCCTGGGGCTGGGGTACCCCGTGGATACTGTTCCAATGTTAAAGAGGCTGAAATCAAACTATGAGGAAGGTGATGAGGAAAAGATGATCTTCGATTTTGATTTCATCGGTATCCAGTATTACTACAGGACTATCGCCAAAAAATCGATTATCCCCGGGATGAGGGCCAAAGAGATAATGGCATCGGAACGTGGCGTGCCTGTAAATGAAATGGGAGGAGAAATATATCCTGAAGGACTATATCAGATCCTCAAAAAGTTCAGCATGTACAAGGGTATCAGAAACCTGATTGTAACCGAGAACGGTACCTGTGTTCCTGATAAGCTTGAAAACGGACAGGTTCATGATAAGGAGAGAATAGCCTATTTTAAAAGCCACCTCGCTGCCGTTTTAAAGGCTAAAAAGGAAGGAGTGAATGTAAACGGCTATTATGTTTGGTCGCCGACCGATAACTTCGAGTGGGACAAAGGATACAACCCGCGTTTCGGACTGGTCTACGTGGACTTCAAAACCCTCGAACGGTACATCAAAGACTCCGGTTTCTGGTTCAGGGAGTTTCTTAAATAAGGTCAGGCGCGCGTCAGACGCTTGTTTCCCGTCAGGCGCTTTTTCGTTCTATTTCACCCAGTCCACCCGTGTTGAGGGGTAGAAACTGATTCCCATTGCCTTCATCCGTTCGCCATGATTTGCGAGTCGAACTTTGTACTCATCCCAGCTGCGTAATTCCTTGGGTGTCCACCCTATTTCAGCATATCCTGGAAGCCGTGGGAAGAGAAGGTATTCGGCTTCGGCGCGGACAGCAATAGTCTCAGCCCATAGAGGAGCCTCTATCCCTAAGATGTTTTCCTTTTTTATTTCGGGAACGAGGCTGGCAGGGTCCCAGTTGTAAGCATCATCGACTTCGATATAAGCAGCCCAGTGCAATCCGAAGATGCTGGTCGAGTCGTACTGCATGTCGATATAAGCATGAGCAGACGGTGACATCAGTACTTTGGCTCCCTGTGCCACGCCTTTGACGGCATTTGCTGCTTTGGCCCAGTACTGAACTGCGGAGTTTGGCCTCAGGGTTGCCAGGGCAATCTCATCCCAGCCCAGCACCTGCTTGCCGTAAGCAGCCACGGTATCCTGAACCCTGTTGACAAAAGGAATATAATCTTCAAGTTTAGTCGAGTGTGACTCGTCGCCACCGATGTGAAACCATGGACCGGGTGTCAGGGCAGAGATCTCACGGACGACATCGCCGATGAATTTGTAGGTGATTTCCTTCTTTGTGGCCAGTGAACTGAAACCGACATCTGTGCCTGTGTAGAGCTCTCTTGCCTTACCGTCGGCGTTCAGTTCCGGGTACGAAGCCAGGGCGGCATTGGTATGACCCGGCATATCGATCTCGGGGACAACTGTGATAAACCTCTCCTGAGCATATTTAACTATTTCGGAATATTGCTCCTGGGTATAGAATCCGCCTTCGCCCCCTCCCACCTCGGACTTGCCGGCATGGGCGGTCAGGTTGGGCCACGATTTTATTTCGATCCTCCAGCCCTGGTCGTCAGACAGGTGCAGGTGCAGCACGTTCATCTTATATGCTGCCAGCTGATCGATGAATATTTTAATATCCTCCACTCCGAAGAAATGGCGGGCAACATCGCGCATGGCACCGCGGTAGCCGTAAGAGGGATAATCGCGGATCGTTCCTGTTGCCAGCTCCCATGGGCCTTCCTGCACTGTGGCCAGTTCAACCTTTGCAGGTAACAGCTGTCTCAGGGTCTGAACCCCGTAGAACAGTCCTGCCGGCTTATTGGCAGTCAGCCTGACCGATTTTACATCGATAACCAGTTCGTAGCCTTCATCGCCGAGCTCCGGATCGTTATCTGAAAGTGCAAGGAGTATTTTCCCCCGGACAAGATCTTTTTCAGTCGTTTTTACTTCAAGGCCAAAGCCGGTGGAAGGATTCAGTTTGCCGGCAAGGTATTGTCCGATCTGAAGTAGTTCTGGCGAGTCCCCCCTGACGTATATGTCAGAGCGGTTTGTAAGAGTAAATGATCCTCCTGCCGGTGTTATTGATACCGGTTTCGGGATGATGTTCGCTTTTGAAAGATCAGTGGGGGTGGTTGGGGTGGTTGAGCAGGCAACTGTCATTATTGTCGCCGCGGAAGCCATAATGGCCATGATGGTTTTCAGTGTTTTCAAATGATTTTTATTTAACGTTTATACTATTCATCTCTCTGTTTCAGCCGGAAATCCGGTGGCCTAAGTTAATGTTTTTGATTGAAGAATATTTTCAGGTATTAGGCAATAGGTAATAGCAGACTGGAGGGCAGGTAGCGGGCCACCTGCTTGCTTAAGATGATTTCCGGGCTTTTATGACCCTGACGGTTACGACCGCAAGGGTAACTAAACTGACGAGAATCCAGACAGCCAGTATCACAGTTGCCAGCAGGGTAAAACTGAAATCGATATCAAACTGAAACTGTTGCTGTTGGAATTTCCAAACCTGGTCCTCCTTTACCATTATTCCCGTCAGACGCAACGGTATGACCAGGAGCTTTGTGAGGTCAAATTTCACATAGCCTTTTGACGAGAACCATGCCACGTCTCCTGCGGATGAAATATTTGCACTGTCGACATTGAATTTACAATCGCCCCAGGATTCCCAGTCAGACTGCACCAGATAGGTTGCCCTGTCATAACCGCTGAAAACTTCACCGGGCATTGTTCCCAGTATCAGTATATTGTCCCTGGAATATAGTGATTCCATAAAAGCGTCAATCTGGCTGGTATCACGCCCGGAGTATCCGTCCTGAAATTTATTTAACTGATCAATTATCTGCCTTCTCGTGCTGTCGGGCGCATTTCCTTTTGAAAAAGCAGCTGTTGCCGGAGATAAGATTTTTTGCCCGTCAGCTCTTTTAAATATCCTGGTTACAAGGAAAAGGATCAGCAGCAACAATATTATTCTCAGTAATATCTTAACTATATCCTTCATATTCTTAGATTACTGGTGTTTGACGTGCCCGCAGGAAGGCAGTATCTGGTTTAAATTTCAATGATTAAAAGTCTAATTTATAAGAAATTAGTGAATAATTTTTTGCGCAACATCCTTACTTGCAGCCTCTTTGTAGTATTTATAGATTTCAAAGAGAGAATCAGAGGCAAAGTCGGTCCAGATTATCTTCATGTTCCTACCAGGATTCAAATTCTTTTTCCATGGCTTCCTGGGTTTTGTATTTTCCTGCCTTATAATCTTTATTCGATTCTTCTGCGCGACTTAGTATTTGCTTTTGTGTAAACGGCTTAATCTTCCGCTCGTTCCGAACTTTGTTTTCAAGAATAGCTAATTCAATCTTGTTGAAGATGCTTTCGTCCTGAAGCTCAGCTATATATTTAATTGCTTTGAGTTTCCGAGTTTGAAGATCCATGGCATTATTTTTTACAAATATACAATAGAAAAACAGATACTAAGTTGATGGTATGAAAGGTTGTCAGAACTTGAAGGTGAAGTGCTACTTTACTCGATAAGTGCGGAAATTCTCTCAGACCAGTCCTTTTAATTTGAGGACACAAATTGAGGCCTCAGAAAAGATGAATAGAACACGACAAACATTTACCGTGGCAGTTTGTTTAAGTAAATGATAAACAGATAACATGGAAAATCTTATGTTCATTCAGACCAGGTCGGAAGCAGAAGCCGAGGGCAAGCTCCGCACGATCTATGAAGGAGACATTCAGAGTATGGGTTATGTGCCCAACCACGCCAAGGTCTTCAGTCTTCGTCCCGACGTGCTGGAAGCCTGGCGCGCCTTTCAGGGGAGTATCCGTAAAAACCTGCGGCTGAGGCGCTATGAGCTGGTGACACTGGGGGCTGCGATGGCACTGAAATGCAGGTATTGTGTTCTCGCTCACGGAGCAATACTTCTGAAGAACGGGATTAGTCCTGATCAGTTGCGAAAGATACTTACGAATTTCAGAGAGGCTGGACTGGAGCCTGTTGAGGTCGCTATGATGGAGTTTGCCCGGAAGATTATCCGGGATGCCAGTGAGATAACCCGGTCAGATATAGATGTGTTGCGTGCGATGGATCTCGAGGACGTCGAAATTCTCGATATTACACTGACTGCAACAATGCGCAGTTTTGCCAGCAAAACATTTGACGCGCTGGGAGCCGGGCCCGATGCTGTGCACGTCGAACTTGAACGCGAGTTGTCTGATCTGCTTCCAGCGTAGGGCAGTATCAGGCAAATGAAAATTAAGAATTAGGATCCGCCAGGATTTGCGATTCCCGGGTTGCGCTTTGCTATTAAAGAAGGATCTTCAGTGCATGCAACGGACTGAGTAACCGGCCTTTTTTCTGCCGTAACCGGGCGACAGAACCGCATCATCGTAGGAAGCATAATACGTGTGGGCGAGATCAGCATTGTACTCGATACTGGTCCACCATTCGGCATAGTAGCCTATATAATCGTACTGACCAAGGGAGCTTCGGTAGCCGGCTGGAACAGCCCCAAAACCAAAATTATCGGTGGCGCCTGTATTGGGGCTTTCCCAGTAGGGGTGGCTATTAGGAGCGGTTCGCATGCTTTTCAGTTTGCCGCCGGCAATATCCTCCCCTCCGAGGAAAGCAATCAGCTCATCCCAATCCTCTTCGGTGGGCACACGGAAGCCTGTAGGGCACAGACCTTTGCTGCTGGTCACTGCAGCCCAGTTGTACAGGTGTCCGTAGGCATCTGCCACTTCTTCTTCACTGTCAAGACCATCGATGTATGAAGGGTGATAAATGCAAAAAGCGGCATTTGCGCTGGCCCATTCATATCCCTCATATAACCACGTCAGCAGAGGAGTACCGTCGTTGAAGCTTGCTACGCGAAGGTTACTGGTCAGCCAGGTCTGATCGCCTATTATCATGGCACCATATTCGTTGCCATTAATATCTTTAACAGTGGTTGAGCCTATATTCGGGCCTCCGGGGTCTTTGCGGCAACTGCTGAAAACCAATAAAAATATGCCAAGAAGCGTAAACTGGCAAATTCTGAGCTTCATTGCTGTTTTCATAGGTTTAAGCTTTATCATCAATTATACAATTCAAACAAGGAATGCGTCTGCAGATTGACAATAAGAAACTAATTCAAACCTACTAACTATCAAACTATAGCAAATTTAAACCGGATTTTTATCGAAGTCAAGTTTATTTTAGCTGGCAGCAGGCATCAGGACAATACGACAGTAGAGGGACAGGCGTTAAGCGTTATCCTGCCATAGATTTATTTTACATTTTTTTGACTATTTCTGTAATAAATCCTTCACATGTATTACTTTATGGGAAACAATTGAGATGAAATCGTTGAAGGAGGAGTTTCTTGAAATATTATCCGCTTACCAGGGCATCCTGCACAAGGTCAGTCTAATCTATTTCCGCAACCACGCAGACAGGGAGGATAATTTTCAGGAAATTGTCTATCAGTTGTGGAAGTCGTTCCCCAGCCTGCAGAACAGGGACAGTATCGGTTCGTGGATCTATGCTGTTTCAATAAATACTTCAATCTCAAAAATCAAGAAGGAATCTCGTATTGAGTACCGTGAAAAGATGCCCGAATCGATGGATAAAACTGATATCGCAGAAGAATTATCATTAAGTGAAAGTTACAGGATGCTGTTACAGGCAATCTATAATCTCAATGAGATCGATAAGTCGATCATGCTCCTGTACCTGGAGGAAAAGAGCTATGATGAAATTTCAGAGATCATCGGCATTTCAAAATCGAATGTAGGCGTGCGTATCAACAGGGCCAAAGAATTATTGAAACAAAACCTAAATATCATGAAAGATGGAAAATAATGAATTACAGAAAATCTGGAAGAATACTGACCTGGAAATCCATCAGAAATCCAGGGATGAGCTGAACCTGCTTCTTACTGCCGTAACGAGACAGACGATCAATAAATTTCTGATTATCCTCGGTTTTGGTATTCTTTGTGCCATGGGACTGATAATTTTCCTGACTGTGACCTCACTGAGAAGGCAGGATGATACGATTTATCTTATCAATAATATAACCCTGGGATTAATTGCTTTGATTTCTCTTGTTTCCGGGCTGATGTCATGGTATAAACTTCAGAACAAGGAGTACAATCAGCCTCTGAGGGATTGGCTGACAGTAAGGATTAACTACCTTACCAAATCAGTAAAGGGGAAATCAAACAGACTGTATGTATTTATTCTGCCAGTCATTTATGCACTGACAATATTATCGATACATGTGTATTTTGAAAACAAGCCATTCCTGGAGGTACTTGGAACGGAAGAATCGATAATAAGCCTTATCATAGGAGCTCCGATAGGTTTGATTGTTGCATATATTGCAGTCGGTAAAATCCACAAGCAACAATCAAAAAACCTGGAGTTTCTCAAGGATCTGCATGCCCGCCTCAGTAACGCATCATGACCTTTGCAGGCTGCAAAATAATCTATTCGAAGTAAGGTTTCTTCTGAAATATCCGGACATAATCAATGTCGTGGTACTGGGGGAAGGTTGTGGTTGAATCAGGATTACCGGGCCAGCTTCCTCCGACAGCGGTATTAAGGATCAGATAATGCGGCGTATGCGGGATGCCGTCAGTGGTAGAGTAGAGCAGGTGCCCGTCGATATACCAGCGTATAGAATCAGGCTCCCATTCCAGAGCATAAACATGGAAGTTCTCAGAATAGTCAACCGTGTCAATCCATTTTCCGGAGCTTGATTTCCTTGTACCATCGAATGAGCAGTAATGAAGAGTTCCATAGAGGATATTCGGCTCATGGCCAAGGAATTCCATAATATCGATCTCGGTATACCAGGGCCGCTCCTCGGGGATCAGTCGTTCTTTGCCGTTGGCGACAGCGTCTTCCATAGTCTTTTCCATCAGCCAGTCGCGGTTCTGAGGATAAAGCCAGTGAGCCGGCCACAGGCCCTGTCCTTTCGGCAGCCTGGCGCGAATCTCAAAACGGCCGTATGTTGGTGCGAATTTGCCATCTGTGTCGAGCCTTCCGCTTGTATAATCTTTGGATCCGTATTTACGTTCGCGGCTTCTTATGCGGAGCAGTCCGTTTTCGATGTACACCTCATCAGGGACATAATATTGAAGTTCACCGTGCTTGCTGGTCTCCCGTATCAGGACATTCCATTTGCATGTATCGAGGTGTTTTCCTTCAAACTCATCCTGCCAGACCAACTTCCAGTCGTTTTTTGATTCCGTCCGGTTTTGTGACAGTCCTTTTCCGGGAAGGAGCAACATGAAACACAGAAAAAACGGTATCACCCTGATCTTCATTTTATGAGGCGTTTACGGATTCTGATGATGTAAATTATGTATCATATGCAATTTAAGTAATTATTATAGAACCTGAGTGCCTTAATTAATCCGGCAGGCAGCGGACAGGCCGGTCACTTGTTTAATTCGCCCAGCTCGAGACCGTAGTCGTACTGCAGATCTTCATGCAGAAGGGGAATTTTCTTTATGATCGCAGCGATTTGCCTGTTGTAAAGGTTCATGAGTGAAGTGTTCCGTTGTATCGACGGCGAGAGCATTTTCAGCTTTGTGCAGAAATAGAGGAGCAATTCGACTTCTGTCTGCTTCTTCTGCGAATACCTGATGTACTTCCTGGTGTTTTTCAGAATCTTCCTGACACTTTTCTTAATATAGTAATAGGTCGTCTTGTTGATCTGTTCAAATTCCTCATCCATCTCCTTCTTCACTCCGGCTATATATGACAATTCATCAGATGATTCGAACAAAAGGTAAGTCAGCAGCTCCTTGTTCTCCTTTTTGAATCTTGAAAGGCGGAGGCAGAGATCGCGCAGTTCCTTGGGCGTACGGTACGTTAACTCCTGGCTTAGCTCTTTGACTGTGACGGTCTTCATTGACAGGCCTATAAATTAACTACTGGCATATACTAAATGAAATTGCCGTCGTAGTCCATACGGGGATCGGCATTGGACAGATCGATGACCCTTTGATAACCGGTATTGCCATTCTTATGTGTCGATGATCCGGCATTGTAGCAACGCGGGATGCCCCAGACGCCGTTATAAATTTTGCCGGCAGTGACAGGATTGACATGATAATGTCCGAACAGGAGCATATCGACTTTATTTTCGATAATCATCTTCAGGTCGCTGCTGTCCTTCAGCTGCATCCCGAGCTTAAAGTCGAACGGGTGATGGTGCAGGTAGACCACTTTCTTACGGCTGATAACCTCCGTCCTGTTCAGTATCCTCTTCAAACGCCTTAACTGTGCCACTCCTATCTCACCCTCGGAGAGGAAACGGTCGCGCCAGTGCAGCTCGTCGGCATTTGAGTCAAGCCCGATAAAAGCAATTTTACCAATGATATCCACCTTTGGATAAGAGATCCTTTTCGACCCGAAATATCTCTCTTTAAACGAATTGACAGAATTGGCATACCCCCTGGTGCCGGTGCCATAGTCGTGGTTGCCGGGAACGACCAGCACCCCGTACCCGCTTTCTTCAAGCTGCCTGATGCCTGCAACAGCATCATCGGTCTGTTCACTCTTCGTGCCATTGTCAACAATGTCGCCGGTAATCACAATTGTGTAATTATCTGCCGGTTGTTTCAGGAAGGTGATGTTATCTATCAGAGCACGGAATTTGTCGCCGCAGTCTTCGTGTCCGACATGCAAATCTGATAAATGAATGATCTTTTTCAAGGAATTGATGTGATTTTTAACTGATGTTAAAAATACGGTTTTGTATCTTACGTTGTCTGCTTTCAGCCTTTAAGGTCTTTACAGACTTTGGACTTAATTAACCTGCAGGGGAGCGGTGTAATGCAGACTGATCCCCTCTGAAGTAAATCCTTCAATGATGATCGTATATTCCGTCTTCTCATCCGAAGTGTAAAACTCCACGGCAGTCGAGCCGTCTGCTGAAGTGGCGACATCGGGGTTCCAGTAAAGAGTGTTTCGGAAGTCCGGGATCCGGCTTAACCTCCCGGCGTCAACGCTGTAGTCAGGTGAATAAAAAATCTCATCCTTGAGGCACCCCTCATATACCTGCCTGAAAACAGAACTGCTTGATTCTATCGAATTTAACATACCCTCTTTTGAGATAAAGCTTATTATTCCCTCAAAAACATAATCGGAATAAAAGTATCTGGTATTGATGATCTCTATCCTCTCGAGCTCTTTTGCGTTTACCTTCATCAGTTCTTCAATATCAAATACCGGAACCCCGTCAAAAAGCACCAGCGCCGGATTATTGAATATCTGGTACGGATTGCTGCTGACAACCTTGAGTGCAGCCTTTTTGTCCTTTGTGAATAATGTCACTTCGGGAAGTATTTCTTTCACCACCTCGCGGATGTTTGTCAGCTCAATATAATATGACATATCAACGACGCGGTCGGAGCCGCCAAAAAAATCACGCGTTTTAAAAGCAGGAGAAGCAATGCTTTTTTCCCTGACCTGCTCGTAATTATTGCTGACCTGCATGGCTATCACGGCATTGTTCAGCTTCGCAATGAGGCTGCTGTCGGGCTCAAAAGCAGGAGGGCTGAAGTCGTTATATGTATTGCAGAACGGCTGGGGAAGCTCAACATAGCTTCCTGAAACATCAGGGATAAGAGGCTGAATGACAATTTCAGCCAGTCCGTCCTGGTCCTTGACCACAAAAATGAACTCCCCTTTTTCATTTGTCCTGGTAAACTGGCATCGTGCCGTTTTACCGACAAAGGAAAGAGAGATATCAGTCCCCCTTAACGGTTGGTTGGTAAGCCTGTTAAAGATCACTCCCCTGATCAGCTCCCCCTCCAGTTCAGGCAGATGAGACACTGACCCTGAGGGATCATTTAATGAGTTTGCTTTTGCCGGTCCGGAAACAAGATATTTCCGGTCAGTCCCTGCGAGACAGGCTTTCACGACAGACACTGACAGATTTGCTTCAACAGGCCTGCCATCAGCACCGGTGACAGAAATATCTATTCTTACCCTGTCTCTTGTCGCGTATTTCTGCCGGTCAGGTTGTACAGTTATTTTAAGCTGTCCGGCAGTTGTTTCGTTGCAGGTCAATTCATTACCCGGAACATAAGAAAGACCAATGCCGCTTGTCTGACCCTGGTTTGGCACTGCAAAGTCACTGATTTCCTTAAACGGATTGATCACTGTGATCGTCGTGTAGGAGAAGAGGTCTTCCGTGAAATTCTCCATCCAGGCTGTGTATGCCCTGATAAGATAATTTCCTGAGCTGAGTGTATCCGAAAGCCTGAATACCGCTGAGCCGGAAGTCCCTTCTACCCTGATTTTGGCCTGCCTGACAGGATTATTACCGGCATTCAGCATTTCAAGATAGACGATCTTGCTGAAACCTACAGGCAGGCATGAGAGTTCATCCATTTCATACACCTTGACCCGGATCTGTTCTCCGGTGATGTAAATATCCCTGTCGGTTGTAATAAAAAGTTTTTCCCGGTAGACATCTGACGGATCAACAGTCATTCCCGCGCTTTGCCCCGATAATGCCATGCTCAGAAAGGGAGCTGTATGCAAAAGGAGGAGCAGTAAGGATATTTTATTGATTTTCATTGCATTCCCCCTTAATTCAGATCAACCCACCAGTCCGGTTTTGTCAAAGATCCAGTCAGTTCGCAATCGGAACATATGGTCGACACAAAAGCAAGGTCTTCCAATTCATTGGTGTCCGCATTATATATAGGTTCAACAAATGCAAACTCACCTGCATCGACAAACATACTATATAATTCGCCCCAGGACATTACTGGAGTCATTGACCCCGGCACATGATAATCCAATGGGTTAACCACATATCTTATGCAATCATAATTAAACCACGGGAGGCTGAGTTCGTTCAGCTCACTGGCGGTTATATATTTTCTTACCTGTTTTACAGCTGAGACCTGGAAATAACCCAGCACTTTTTCATGGGGATCATTCAGACAGGTGATATTGCTTATTACCGGGTAAGGCTGTTCGTCGAAGATTGAACCTCCTGCTTCATTCACCTGTTGAAGATTATTCCAGAATTCATATGCTTCCTTGGAGAGTGAATATTGCTTTACCAGGATGCTATACTGCAATGTCAGCCGGTCGGACTTCGTTGGAGCGATAAAGCAGACGGGTGCCCTTTTGATGAAATCGTTATTGCCCGGCACTATCGAACCTTCTATGATTGCTGACGATTTCACCGTTTTCCAGCAGATGTCTTTTACTTCATTAATCGGTAGGATGACGGAATCACTGATAAAAATAAAACGCTTATAATCAGCCAGTTTGAATTTCCAGGTCTCTTCGTACTCCCAGCGTAAATACTGATTTTCGCCGGAACCCTGTTCTGTATCGACATAAATTCTTATGCCCTCCAGGAGTTCGCTGCGGTCGCTGCTGTACTCGTTGTCTTCCTCATAATAAATATCTTTAATTCCCGGGACGGGAAGCATTACGGCGGGATCTGACGCATATTCCCTGCCGTCCGCAGTTTTGACATGCAAAGTATATGTATTGCCAGCAATACCTGTGAATTCTGCGGGATTTGTCACAAACGATCCGCTCCCGCTCAGGGCGAGATATGCCTTATTCCCAGATTCATCTGAAATGTAAACTGTGGCGTCTGTTACTCTTTCAGGAACTGAATCTTCATTTTGAACACTGCGGGTAAGTCTGACTTCATAAGGAACTGCTTCGTCAGTCAGCACACCTTCAATAACCAGAAGAGATTCATAACCCTCAAGAACGGGAGTATAAGGATCAATACAGGTACTCAATGCCCATGTCAGAATCAGCAATACAAATGTTTTTTGTAACTGTTTCAGCATGAGCCAGTTAAATAAATTTCTACCACGCCGGGATTTCTTTTTAAAGGAAAGCAAAAGTAACACATATCATTTACTTTTTTCAATCATCGGACAATTCAGGATAATATTTATTTTCATTTCCCCATAATTTATGGAGGTCTTTGTCATTGCCGGAAGAGAAAAAATTTGTTATTTCGGCATCTTAAAATTGGGATGCCGTTAATGAACAGGCAGTTTTTTATTCTTCTATTCCTGGTATTATCAGCCGTAGTCAAGGGACAGGCTCCTCAGAACAAAGCAGAACGATCTCAGGACATCAATCTTCAGAAAAACCATCTGTACGGCCTGTACTATGAGTTAGTTTCTGTGCCGAATGAACTTATTAACGGCAAGGAATATCTTCCTTATTTTTTATACAGTAAGCATAATCCGATGCTGTTTGAAGGCGAGGTACCAAAAGCGACCCTGAAGATCAACGGCAGGGAATACAGGAATACAAAGCTTCAGTATGATACATATCTTGATGATGTTATTTATACTGACACCTCCCGAATGGTCGACAATGCTTATCCCCAGATTGCGCTCAACAAAGATATAGTTGAAGGATTTGAGGTCTTTTTCCGTGGTGACAGTATGATATTCAGGTATTTAACTTTTCCGGGAAAGGAGATTGACGACGGTTTTTTTGAAATCGCATATAACGGAGATACAAGGTTCATTATCAGACATAAGTCCTCACAATACATTTATGACGCCGTAAAGGAATACGAGTATTCACCTGTGAGATACATCCTGTCAGGCGGAAAATTTCATGAAATAAAGAACAGCAGTGCCTTTCTTGAACTTCTCGGGGAAAAGTCCGGGGAGGTAAAGGCATACATGAAGGAATCAAGGATCAAATTCAGGACGGCTGACAAAAATGATATGATCAGAGTCCTGTCTTATTATGATTCACTCAAAAAATTAAATGCCGGAATGCAATGAAGAGGCTCAGGATCATCATTCTTCTTGTTTTCCTTTCAGCTGTCCTGACAGCCCAGGACAATGTTTTATCTCTTCAGTTCAGTAATATCCTTTTCAGGGACCTGGCGGATACCGTTGAAAAGACAGTTCCCGTAAAGATCTATTATTCAGATAAATGGGTTGACACGCTTTATCTTGATGTAAATTCAAGAGGAGAATCGCTCAGCGGTTTGTTTGACAAATCCCTTCTGAATACCGGATTTTCATTTTTTATCACTGATGACAATAAGCTGATCCTTTCAAAGGGAAGCCGCATTAAGACAAATTTCAGCAGGGAGCTGCAGAATTATCTCAGGAAGAGAGTGACCGTGCCTGATACTGTCAGGTATGATCAGCCTTCCTCACCTGACGAGGAGGCGGCCATAAATGATGAGTATAAGATCTTCAGGATTGGGAGCCCTTCTGCATTGAAGAAATCAGAGACAGCCTTTTTATCGGGGACGATAAAAGATGTTGAAACCGGCGAGCCTTTTGCCGGGTCGATAGTATATGTTGAAAAGCTGAAGGCAGGTGTGGTTACGAATAATGCCGGTTACTATTCGCTTGAGCTGCCCAAGGGCCAGTTCGTGGTTGAATACAGGATGGTGGGGATGAAGACGGCAAAACGGAACGTGATAATTTATTCTGACGGCATGCTGGATGTCACGCTGGCGCAAAGCACGAACCAGCTGGGTGAGGTCACCGTTTCTGCAAGCAGGGAGAGCAATGTACGCGAGATTGAGATGGGGATTGAAAAGATCAACATGAAGATGCTGAAACAGATCCCGATGGGTATGGGTGAAGCCGACCTGATGAAGACCTCTCTTCTCTTGCCTGGCGTAAACTCTGCAGGAGAAGCGTCAGCCGGGTTTAACATACGCGGAGGTAACGTCGATCAGAACCTGATCCTGTTTGACGGTGCACCTGTCATCAATCCTTCTCATTTTTTTGGTTTCTTCTCTGCCTTCAATCCCGATATCATTCAGGATGTTGTTCTGTATAAGAGCGGCATCCCGGCTAAATACGGGGGACGGGTATCATCAGTAATGGATATTAAGCTGAAAGAAGGCTCAACAGAGAAAGTCAACATCAGCGGCGGGATAAGTCTCTTTACGGGAAAACTTATGGTAGAAGTGCCCCTGCAGAAGAAGAAGAGCTCAATCGTCCTGAGCGGGAGGACAACCTACTCGGACTGGGCACTCAAATTGCTCGATGATGTTCAGCTGCAGAATAGCAGCGCGGGGTTCAATGATATCCAGGGACTACTAACATTTGCCGCTGGCGAAAAGGATGATTTTTCCATTTCGGGATACCTGAGCAATGACAGGTTCGATTACTATGAAGAAAGCGCCATAAGCTATTCGAACCTTACAAGCTCGATAAAATGGAACCACAAATACAGCTCCAGGCTTTTCTCACAGGTTGCTGGTATATTAAGCAACTACGATTATTCGGTTGATTCAAAACAAATTCCGGAGACATCAAGCTCCATGAATTACGAGCTCAGCCAGCGGAAACTGAGAACCGATTTCACCTGGCTGCCGTATAAGAACCACAAGGTGGAATTCGGACTTGATGCGACATATTATTCACTGGCTCCGGGGTCCCTGTATCCTCTGGGATTAGCATCTGAAACCACACCGAAATCGCTTGAAAAGGAACAGGCTGTTGAACCTGCCGTATATATAAGCGATGAATATGAAGTCTCGCCAAGGCTGCTTCTTTCCGGCGGGTTCAGGTTTACGCTGTTCACTTCGCTTGGCCCTGAGACAAGATTCATATATGCCCCCGGCGTTCCCAGATCCGTCAGCAGTATTACCGACACGGTGTATTACAGTCAAGGGCAGATATTAAAAACATATCCAGGTCCTGAATTCAGGTTTTCAGCAAGGTATATTGTTGCGCCTGATCTTTCGGTCAAAGCCGGCATTCAGCGTAATTTCCAGTATCTGAATATGATATCCAACACCACGTCGATGTCACCTACGGATATATGGAAATTAAGCGGCAGGTATATAGAACCTCAGCGGGGAGATCAGGTCTCTTTCGGGATATATAAGGATTTCAGGAGGAAAGCTATTGAATCATCCATCGAGGTCTATTATAAGAGGCTGAAGAATATCATGGATTATAAAGGCGGGGCGACCTTGCTGATGAATGAACATCTTGAGACGGAAATTCTGAGCGGCATCGGAAAGGCTTACGGTGTTGAGCTGATGCTCAAGAAACAGTCGGGCATACTGACGGGATGGATCAGCTATACTTATTCCAGGTCGTTCATAAAGGTTGACGGTGAGTTTGAAGAAGAAAAGATCAACGGAGGGGAATATTTCCCTGCTAATTTTGATAAGCCACATGATCTGAAGGTTGTCGGTAATCTCAGGCTGATCAGGCGGCTGAACCTGACTTCAAACCTGATTTACAGCACAGGCCGTCCCATCACCTATCCTGTCTCCTTCTACAGCTTTTACAATGTGACGAGGGTCTTTTATTCAGAGAGGAATGAATTCCGTATCCCTGATTATCTCAGGCTCGATTTTTCAGCCACACTGAACGGTAATCTCAAGGCTAAGAAGTTAAATCATTCCTCACTGACATTTACCTGTTACAATGTGTTTGGGAGGAAGAATCCGTACTCAATATACTTCAAGGTTGAGGATGGAAAGGTCAATGGTTACCAGATGTCGATTTTCGGCAAGCCCATTTTTCTGCTGACATATAATTTCCGGATACGCGGGAATGCGTCGGCCGATTTCTGAAACAGACATGCAGCAGTCTCCAGCCGGCAGTTAAAAGTCAACAGCAAGCATCGTTTACCTGCAAACATTATTGATTTTCCAGTTTTTCGACAACTGCTTTGTATTTCTCGTAAACCATCTTCCTGTCTAATTCTCCGAATTCTGCAAGCATAGCCTGGTCTTCTTCATCGGTGAAATATGCCCTGGATGCAGGGTAGAAATTCTTATCTTCCTTTTCAATGTGTTTAGGAAAAAATTCAATAAGGGTTTTGAGGTTGTTTGAGATAACGATCAGGGCAATATGATCACCACCACGGTACCGGTCATTGGCGCTACTTATCAATGCGGTCGTCTGGCGCACCAACATATGATCCTTTATCAAATCATCCATGACCACCCGATCTTTGGGGGATAATGGTTTTTTTTTCAATTCCCGCATAAGGATATCTTCCTCCTTGCCGTGATGTGTCCGGTCGGCGTATACTCTGATGAAATCAACAGCGACATCTACAAATACCGGGTCTATCTCATGTTTGAATTCGATTTTGGATAAAGCAGCTTTTATCACGAGAAGCATCCGCTCAATAAGGCGATGCTCAATCATGAGCGAACCATATGCATGCATTTCTTAAGATCTTTCCTATGAATGTTGAATAAGAATTCTTCTGCCAAGGTAATATAAAATAGGATTTACCCTACTTTTATGAAGCAAATTCAACAATGACTATGAAGGCCCTCATTATAAAGATATACCTGCTGCTGTTGTTGCCTGCCGTTACCATTAATGCACAGGATGTGGAGGTTACTATCACCGGTATCAGGAATACCAGGGGCCAGATAGGGATAGGTGTGTTCAGGGACAATGAGAGCTTTAAGAAAGAAAAGGCATACCTCGAGCTGGCGTTCGCGAAAAAAGATATCAGCAACGGCGAGATGAAAGTCCGGTTCACCCTCCCTCCAGGCACTTACGGCATAGCCCTGCTTGACGACGAGAACAGTGACGACCTGATGGAGTATAATTTCCTGGGGATGCCGAAGGAAGGGTTCGGGTTCTCAGATTATTACGAAAAAGGATTGAAAAAGCCCAGGTTCGACTCGTTCAGTTTCACCCTGGACAAGGGGCAGAAGAAGAGCATAAAGATCAGGGTCAGGTATATACTGTAATCAGTCAGAAGTCAGACTTTAGACTTATGCCTTTAACCTTCTGAGTAGACCCTCGCGGCTGAGGCCTTCACGAAATCGTCTATCTGATGTTTAATTACCGCCTTCGGTGAGGAGGGGCTCTGACCCGGAGTCCGGCGCGGGTGGGCATATATGCCGAGTACGTTTAAAAATATATCAATATCCTCCTCGCAGTTTTCTATTCCCAGGCTCACCCGTACGAGGCCCGGAAACCTTAACCGGGGGGCGAGTATTGCCATGAGGCGCTGTATCCATTCCAGGGAAGGAGGAACACCTACGAGGTGCTTGATCAGAATATGAGCGCAATGACAACCGTAGCGTACGCCGATAGCACCCCTCTCCGCCAATGCATTTGCCACCCTGCCCGACAGCATACCCTTAACCTCAAACGCGATTACCCCAAGCTTTCGGGCAAAGGCGGGCGAGTCCGGATCTTTAATCCCGTGAATCTTTATACCGCCAATATGCTCCAGCCCGCGAAGTGCACGGGCAGTAAGTGCCCGCTCTTCCTTCCGGATCACTTCCATGCCAATCCGTTGCAGGAGAACAAGAGCTTTGCCCAGTGCGGCTATTCCCCCGGTATTCTCTTCGCCTGATATGCGGATCAGGTCCATCTCCGCCGGCGTAAATTTTAAAATTCCCTTTTTGACCACCAGCGCTCCGCAGCCGAACGGCGCGTAGACCTTATGGCCGGAGAAAGCGAGATAATCGATCCCCCACCCTTCCGTCTCCACCCTGCGGTGAGCGGCCAGCTGTGCCGCATCGACAAGGATTCGTGCCCCGTACATGTGAACTATGCGGCTGATCTCCATGAGATCGTTAACCGTGCCAAGTACATTCGAAGCGCCGCTCACGGCTACCAGAATGATCCTCTTCTTCCCATGGTCACCTTCCCTGTTGTATGAGCGCAGTATAGTTTCAAGCTGGATCAGGTCGATAAAACCGGCAGGGTCAATGGCCAGACGGATCAGAGGCTGACGGGATACCTTTCGCCACGGCAGGTCGTTGGACGAATGCTCGAGGAGTGTGTTCAGCACAACGGGTTCCGTATCCTTCCCGGTCTCACGGCGGAGGCTTTCAGCTGCCAGGTTGATGGCTTCGGTGGTGTTGGATGTAAATATCACGTCATAGGAAGCCTGCGGGGCACCCAGGAAGGCGGAGCAGACTGACCTGACCTCACTGACAATTTCCTGCTGTACCTCAATGGGCTGGTGCCATGTATGGCGCACCGCGTCCCATACCGGCATGAATGTGGGGGTGCTTGCGCTGTTGTCGAGGTTGATGAACGGCTTTGCTCCTTCCGTTGTCGGGACCTGTATGCCGCGTCCGATTAAAGTCTGTCGGAGCTTATCCAGCAACTCATGGCCGGAGTATTTTTCAAGCTCATCACTGTAAATTATCTGGCGTGCGGTAAGCCTTTCGCCGGTGCAGTTCATAAATACTTCATTGCCATATTGCCGTGTCAGCTGCAGTGCCCTGGCAAACGCGATGACACTGACGATGGCCGGCGTGCCGGCCTCGAACCTGTCAGGTGTATCGGCCCAGACGACCCAGTCAGGAGAGATAATACGCGTCGTCCCTCCACCGGACTGAAAAGGAGTGCCTTTTGGCAGTGCTTTTCGCTTAACAGCCAACGCCCTGACACCCAGCGGCAGACCTGTGTCGCGGCTTGAGACGCTGAGATAATCCTTTTGCTTGAGAAGCGCCTTCAGGGCAGCTTCCCTCGAGGGTGTGCAAAAGATGACAGCGTACCTGCGGTCAGGCAGGCCCAGATAATCGAGGACTATCTCCCGTGCCTGTTCGTATAAATGGGTGGAGACAATCGAGTTGTGTCCGCTGCCACGGTGAACGTTGGCATATGTCTCCAGCGCGGCATATACAGACCGTTCCAGTTCCGGGAACTTATCATGCTGGTCGGTTTTTGTTTCTGTCATTCAGGCAGGTTGAGTCGGCTGACTATGGCCTTAAACCGGGGATCGTCTCTAAGTATTTTCAGACTGCTGGAAGATCTTATCCATGGAATAAAATCCTGATGCATCCTGTAAGCTTCCTCCAGGAAATACATTGCCTTATCCTTGTCTTCCAGCGCAGCATAAACCTCAGCTAGTCCCCATGCATTCCAGGAATCAAGGTTTTTCTCCATCTCAGATGCAACCTCCAGGGCATTCTCCTTCTGCCCTGCCTTAGCATATGCAACTCCCAGTCCTACATTAAATGCCGGAGCAATTGCAAGTCCCTTTTTATGAATTTCAATAGCTTCGGCATACCTTCCCAACTCAGCATATGCTGACCCTTTCACATAGTAAGCCATAACGTAGTTCGGATCTATCTGAAGGGTCTTATCAGCTTCGATAATCGCTTCCTCATCGCGGCCCATCCATAAATAGAGCCAGCTGAGATAACCCTGCATCAACGGATCGGCAGGGTCAATCTCAATCGCCGTCCTCATAGCTTTTACGGCTTCATCATTTTTGCCTGAGAGAGTAAGGAACCATCCATAATGGGTAAAGGCTGTCGAGCTGTTGGGATTCAGTTCCATAGCACGTTTCAAGTGATATCCGGCTTTTGCGAAATCCCATTCAGTGTAGAGATACCTTGTAGCAAGAACGACATGGGCATCAGCCAGTGTTGAATCGAGCTCAAGGGCTTTAAGGGCATAAGCTTTAGCCCTGTTGGCAGCTTCCACACCTATACCTGCCGCGTGACCGCCTTCGGTGTATCCGATGGCAAGCTTAAGATAAGGCAGTGGGTTAGCCGGGTCAATGGCTATGGCATCATTAAGATACTTAACACCCATCTGAAATCCTTCAGGTGTCAGCTGGCTCATATAATATTCGCCGCGGGCACAGGCTTTCAGGAGCTCGGGGTCCACGAACTTTTTCCCTGTGATCAAGCTCTCTTCACGGGGAGTGAGTTTGACCTTTATGCCATCGAGGATACGGTTTAATATTTCGGGATACATGCCTGCCAGTTCCTTCCACGGCAGGCTGAATGAAGAGCTCCAGATATACTTTTCCTCGGGAAAAGCTTCAACAAGCCGTACTTCAACACGGAGGTTATTTTCAGTGCCCCTGACCGATGATTCGACGATATGGTTGACACTGAGTTTTTTGGCTATCTGCTGCAGGGATTCTTCACTGTTCCTGAACTGCATGGTTGACTGTTTAGGTCTTACGATCAGCCCGCTTACGGTATTTAATGGACCAATTATGTCGTCCTGAATTGTCTGGGGGATCCAGTTAAGATCAGGATTGCCGGTGAGGTTGGCGACCGGCATGATTGCTATTGCTTTTCTCGTTCCATCATCGGCGGTTCCGGCTTTCGATTTCCTCAGCCATCCGGGCCAGACGAGAAGCAGAATTGCAAGAGCAGCCACAGCCAGCAATGATAAGATACGTGCCCGGGAAGTAAATGTTTTGACCCCGGCGGGGCTCCGCTGAACAAAAGGTTTACGTACGGCAGTGTGATCAGCCTGTTCCCTGGTCTGATAGGTTCTGGTTGCCCTCTTCTTTTCATCGGGGTGCACGCTGTAGATAATATCCTTGATCGTATTTGCAACCTTGTTGATCTGGTCGCGATAGAAAGTCTTATTCAGGTTCTTGTCAGGGTTGTCAGAGGGAGTAAGCGGGCGATTCACTCCGGAGGCACTGTAGATAAAGTCAATTGACCGGAGTTTGCCGCCCAGTTCTTTTTCAATGAGCTCTGTATCTGAAGCATCGAGTTCATGGATCTTAACAGGGATGATCCGGCTGCAGACGTTGCCTCCCGACAGTTTTACATCCATTCCAAGCTGGTCTGCGCCTGCCAGCCTGTTGAAAGCGACAAACTCATTCTGCCAGGCAAAGCTTTTGGGATCACAGTAAGTCTGCGAGATTACCGGAATAAAAATCAGTGATTTAAGCTTTGTCTCAAGGCTTTTATCCACGTTATGGATCTCAAGCAGCCCGTCGGAGGGGTTTTCATCAAAATAGATTGAGACATCTTCTTTAAAAGTCGCATCAATCTCTCTTTTCAGGTTGTCGACGAACTCTGTCACCCAGCCATCGTACTTGTTGTCTTTCTGGCGGTAGCTGATGAAGATGTCATATGCATAACCAGGAATAATGCTTGCCATGATATTTTTCTAGTTAAATGAAATTCCCATACTTTCTGAATATCAATCAAATTTATGCTTTAATACAATTAAAGTCAAGCTGCGGGATAATCCGGGGGGCAAAACTTTTGTGACGGCCTTGTCCGCTAACAAATCTTACTGGAACAGGTTACCGAGCACCGAGCCGGCCTCCTTGCCCCTGTTCCTGCCCATGGGTGCCAGGGCTCTGATCAGCTTGCGTATGGGCATCGACTGCAGCCATACCTTACCGGTGCCTCTCATGGTTGCGAGGAATAATCCTTCGCCGCCAAAGACCATGGATTTAAGGCTGCCGGTGGTCTCGATATCAAAATCGAGCGACGGCTCAAAAGCAACGACACACCCGGTGTCAATGCGCAGTGTCTCGTTATTAAGATTCTTCTCAATTACCGTACCACCGGCGTGGATGAAAGCTTTCCCGTCTCCCTCGAGCTTCTGGAGGATGAAGCCCTCGCCTCCCAGTAAACCCGACCCTATCTTCCTGTTCAGGGTGACTGTCAGTTTTGTGCCAAAGGCAGCGCACAGGAAGCCATCCTTCTGCACAAGAAGGGAGTTCCTGACCTCCCTGAGATTGACCGGTATGATCGTTCCGGGATAGGGTGCCGCGAAGGCTACTTTGCTTTTACCGCTTCCCCTGTTTGTAAAGTGAGTCAGGAAAAGAGATTCACCCGTCAGCACGCGCGATCCGGCCTGTAAGAGCTTTCCCATTACTCCATGTTCAGCCGAGGCGCCGTCACCCATCCTGGCTTCGAAGGTTATTCCCTGCTCCATGTAAACCATGGTGCCTGCCTCGGCTATGACAGTCTCGTTGGGGTCGAGCTCGATCTCGACAAACTGTATATCATCGCCAATAATTTTGTAATCTAATTCATGTGATATCATTGGATTGAGATTTAAGTGCCTGAAGTGCTATTTTGAATCTAAGTTATGATTATCACGGGAGACTGGCAAGAAAAGTTTGCAGGCCTAAAGTCTTAAGGTCAGTATCCACTATTGCTTATTACCAGCCTGGCAATCTGACAGCTCCCTATCCCGACATACCATGCCGGGACTTTACGGTCGCTTCTCTGTCTATTGCCGATTGCCTATGCCTATTGCCTATTGCCTGTTTATTTATAACTTTATCCGGTTGAAGAAGCCATGAACGTAAACGAGATCAAGTCGAAGACAATACTCTCTGCATCAAAGATTTATGATTATGTCATAAATCCGTATGTGGGATGCCAGCACGGTTGCTCTTACTGTTATGCTCGCTATGTTAAAAGATTTAGCGGGCACCTGGAGCCGTGGGGACTGTTTGCCGATGTCAGAATCAATGCCCCTGAGCTGCTCCGCAAAGAGATTGCAAAGAAGAGACGCGGAAGAGTATGGATGAGCGGGTTGTGTGATCCGTACCAGCCCCTGGAGCTTAAATACGAACTGACAAGAAAGTGCCTTGAGATACTTGCCGCCAACGAATGGCCGGTGACGATACAGACCCGATCACCACTTGTGCTTCGTGATCTCGATATCCTTAAGGGCGCGAAAGATCTTGAAGCAGGACTAACCATTACCACTGCTGACGATAAGGTCAGGCGATTGTTTGAACCTTATGCGACGTCAGTGGAAGACCGTCTCGATACGCTGGAAGAGTTACATCTGAACGGCATAAGAACCTACGCGATGATTGCGCCCATGCTTCCCGGAGCTGAGGGACTGGCCGAAGCCCTGGCCGGCAAAGTCGATCATATCATCATCGACAGGATGAATTATCACTATGCCGACTGGATATACAGGAAAAACAGGATGGACAATGCCCTGTCAGAAGAATACTTCCTTAAAACAAGCACAGCGATTGCAGATGAATGCAAAAAATCAGGGATAACATGTAATGTGGTATATTAAAGATGAGAAGGATACTGTCCTACATTATCCTCCTGCTGATAGTATACTTTAGTGTTCCGGCCAACCTTTTTTCCCAGCCATATTATGTAGCCCTGAACGGCTCTGACTCAAACGCCGGTACGCTTGGCAGTCCCTTCAGAACAATAGAAAAAGCTGTGACTCTGGTTCAGTCCGGGCAAACCGTGTATGTCAGAGGCGGAACCTATAACCTGACTGCAACCATTGCGATAGCTAAAAGCGGAGCGCCTAACTCCGTCATTTCACTCTTTGCTTTTCAGGACGAACGTCCTGTGCTCAACTTTTCAGGGCAGGCTTTTGGCAGTGCAGGTATAAAGCTGACTGGAAGCTACTGGCATATCAGGGGAATAGACATTACAGGGGCAGGTGACAACGGAATGAAGATTGAGGGTGGCAGCAACAACATCATCGAACTATGCAATTTTTACAGGAACAGGGACAGCGGTCTGCAGCTTGACAACGGCGCTGCCAACAATACTGTGCGCAACTGCGATTCGTATTTCAATGCCGATCCTGTCGACTACGGCGATGCTGACGGATTCGCACCGAAGCTGACGGTTGGCAGCGGAAACTACTTCTACGGCTGCAGGGCCTGGAGGAACTGTGACGACGGCTGGGACGGATATATGAGGGGCGCCGATGATCCGAGCACCATGCTGGAGAACTGCTGGGCATTTGAAAACGGTTACTTCGAAGACGGAAGTGATGCCGGAGTAAATGCCAACGGCAACGGCTTCAAGATGGGAGGCAGTGATGACAAGTTGCTGAAGCATAACTTTACCCTGAAAAACTGTCTTGCCTTCAGGAATAAAGCAAAAGGGTTTGACCAGAACAGCAATAAGGGATCAATGATCCTCTACAACTGTACGGGCCATGGCAACCACGTTGCAAATTACAGGATAAAGACGGAGCTTGCAGCCGGGAAGGTTCTGGTGGTGAAGAACTGTGCCGAGCTGGGTGACAGTGTTGAGATAGGTGCGTTTGCGGAGCAGGAGAAAAACAGCTGGTTGTCGCCCTTTGTGGTCACCTACGGGGACTTCAGAAGCACTGACGCCACCGGTGCCGCCGGTCCGCGTAAAGCAGACGGCAGTCTGCCCCATATTGAATATATGCACCTCGCAGCAGGCAGTGATCTTATCGATGCAGGTGTGGATGTGGGTCTGGCATACATGGGTACTGCACCTGACCTGGGGTGCTTTGAGACGGGCCTGACAGGGTTTAACGACATCAGCATCTCCAATAAGGCAGCCTGCTTTCCCAATCCGGTAAGCGACAGAGGTTATCTTCAGTTCACCGCTGAAGAGGGAGGCAGGTGTGAGATCAGGCTTTTTGACGTGACCGGAAAGTACATCAGAACACTTGCCGACAGGGATATCGAACCCGGAGGACAGCGTATTGAAATCAATATGTCAGATGTTCCCGACGGGCTCTATATATGCCAGGTAAGACTCAATGATTTTCCATCCGCTGTAACAAGGATAATCAAGGTTACTTCAGGAAACTGAGGACTGTGGTCCTGCGGTGCTGCCGGAGCGTCAGAAGCGTCGGGGTACTCATCCTGTGAACGGAGGAGAGATTCACTGCTATTGCTTGACTCAGGGTGATATTCTTCGTAAATTTGATCTGCCTGAGCAGGGAAAGAACTGCCCATCGGCCTGATATTCCGGTAGCAGAATCAATCATATCTAAAAAGTATAACAGGAGGCTATTACTATGAAAACAAGAAGTTCCTTTTCAGGATTGATCTTTTTTGTCATCATTGTCATTGGCGCAGTATTTACATATCTCAGTTATAATGCGCAGAACTTGACAGGAGCCATATGGATCGGAGTGATCACCTTTGTGGTTGCCCTCATTGTTTCCGCTGCAATAAAAATTGCAGATCAGTGGGAGAAGGCAGTGGTGTTACGGTTAGGTAAATTCCATTCTCTCAGGGGTCCGGGATTGTTTTTCATTATACCCATAGTAGATACCGTAGCGTACTGGATTGACCTGCGGGTTATAAATACAACTTTCACGGCGGAAAAAACTCTGACAAAAGACACTGTTCCTGTTGACGTGGATGCAGTACTGTTCTGGAAAGTTATTGATGCAAAGAAAGCAGCTCTTGAAATTGCTGAATATAAAAGCGCTATAAACTGGGCCTCACAAACAGCCCTGCGTGATGTAATAGGCAAGACGATGCTCTCAGAGATGCTGGAAGGCAGAGACAAAATGAGTCATATACTGCAGAAGATTATTGATGAACGTACCGAACCCTGGGGAATAAATGTAATATCGGTGGAGGTCAAAGATGTCAACATCCCTTCTGCTCTGCAGGATGCCATGTCAATGCAGGCCCAGGCGGAGAGGGAACGCCAGGCAAGGGTGATACTGGGTGATTCTGAACGACAGGTGGCAGAGAAGTTCGGGGAAGCTGCCAAAACATACCATGACGACCCTGTTGCACTTCATCTGAGGGCAATGAACATGCTTTATGAAGGCCTGAAGACCAACTCGACAATAGTTATAGTACCCAGCTCAGCTCTTGAGACCATGCAGTTAGGTGGTCTTGTGGGGACAACAGCATTAACAATGGAACTGGCTAAGCAACCTAAGAAACAGGAGAGTGAGCCCGGTAAATAGTGTTTTACTCAAGTTTTGTACTTTTATGGAAATATCTGTACAATGTTCATCGACTATTACAAGGTACTTGGAGTTGACAAGAAGGCGACGGTGCAGGAGATCAGGAGCGCCTACCGGAAGCTGGCAAGGAAACTGCACCCCGATCTGAATCCCCATGATAAAGATGCAAAGCAGAAATTCCAGGAGATCAACGAAGCCAATGAGGTGTTGAGCGATCCCGAAAAGAGAAAGAAATACGATCAGTATGGGGAGAACTGGAAACATGCTGAAGAGTATCAGAATGCCGGACAGTATCAGAATACAGGTCAGTACCAGGGTCAGGCCTCAGATGCAGGCCGACAGACTTTCACGTGGAGCCAGGGCGAAGGAGAGTTCTCCGATTTCTTTGAGTCATTGTTCGGCAGCGTGGGAGGAGCGGGAAGAGGCAGACAGATCAGATACAGAGGAGAAGATTATTCCGCAGAGCTGCATCTTGATCTGACAGATGCCTTCGAGAAACATCAGAGGACCCTGACGTTACACGGTGACAAAATAAGGATCACGATTCCTGCCGGCATTGAGAACGACCAGACTATCAAGATTACCGGGCACGGAGGAAAGGGCAGGAACGGTGGGCCGAACGGTGACCTGTACATTACGTTCAAGATAGCCGGACACCCGAAATTCAGACGTGCCGGGAATGATCTCCATACAACGGTTGACCTTGACCTCTACACTGCCGTACTTGGCGGAGAGATCACCCTTGATACCCTTAACGGGAAAGTGAAACTGAAGGTAAAGCCTGAAACACAAAACGGGAGTAAAATCAAATTAAAAGGAAAAGGATTTCCTGTATACAAGAGTAATGGCGAATACGGAGACCTCTACATAACATATATGGTTAAGATACCTGTTGATCTGACTGACAGACAAAGAGAGCTGTTTACCGAATTGTCAAAATCTCATAAATAGAAGGCCATGAAGAACGAAAATATGATATCTGCCGGCGAGTTCTGCGAATACCACCATATTGAGATCTCATTTATCGATTCTCTTAAGGAGACAGGTCTGATAGAAGTTACAACAATCGAAGAAACGCCATATATCCTGGAAAGTCAGCTGAATGACCTTGAAAAGATTGTACGCTTATATTATGACCTGGATATTAATATTGAGGGTATCGATACTGTCATCAATCTCTTGCATCGCATGGAAGATATGGAGCATGAGATTGCAATGCTGAAGAACAGGCTTCGATTGTACGAAGAATGATTTCAGAACCGCTCAACCTTTCTTCAGGAGCTCAACTGCCTTATGCCAGTCGTCTGTCTGACTGCCTTTTTCGCCACGGCTAATACGCTGGTTGTATATCTCATAAGCCTTCATGCTGATCTCTTCAATAGTCGGTTCCGGCTTTACTGCTTTAACTTTCCTGCTCTTCACCGCTGTGGCCGTTGTCTTCCTGGTGGTCCTGACTGCTGTACCTCTTGTCTCTTTACTGCTCTTTACTGCTTTTACGGCGCTTGTTGTTTTCTTTACTTTGCTTCCTGTCTTAGCTTCTGCTTTTTTCATTTTTCCATAATTTTAATAGCCACTTTTCAGTGTCTGTCATGCGGCAAATTTACGAAAAAAATTCAATTTTTAGTTCCTGAATTCTGCTGAATGAAGGTCCACTTTTTCCACCACCCTATTTTTATCATTATATCATTCCCTGCAAATTCGCTGAAAATCTTAAAGCACTAATTATAAATATATTATAAATCATTAAAATAAATTCCTATTCCCGTGATAACTGATGTGCTTTTACTCTCCCTCATCTCCCCTAAATTTAGCGTTTTTACTTTTGACAATATGCTTAATTAAATTATTACAATTATGTCAGAAAACAGTATTCAAGTACTGAAAGATGCATTAACCGGCAAGGCTGTCGATGCCAGCCTAATTTCCGGGTTTTAGGATCAGGGTATATTTTGCGGCCCCCATGACCGCGGGATCAGAATAATGATCTTTATAGAATTTGCCACTGATATAGGTATCTGCCTGTGAGAGGTAGAACTCGCTGCCGGGAACACCTGAGGCACCGCCGGGTATCACGGAATATGACTCATCCCAGTCGGCTGTGTTGTAGATATTTCTGACTGACGCTCCCACATTCACCTCAAATCCGGGCTTAAGAGAACCAAACGGGCAGACGGTATGATCACCCCCTCCTACTGCATATTCATCAGAATTCAGGTTAAAGAGTAAATTCAATATTTTTACTGTACCCAGCGGATGGACAAAAGTGAGGGTATGGATCTTACCCCATCTCCAGTCAGCCGGATTTTTACCATGCTCTTTTATCAATGATCCTATACCGTCCCTGAAACTCTGCAACACGATGTCATCCATTGTCTCCACCCTGTCAGTGTTTACATTATCGATCCATGAATGTGGTCTGTCAGTGATAATCCTGTAAATGAAATATTCGCCAGTCAGATAGTTCAGGTGCTCATACAGGTCTCCCAGTTCGTCTGCGAGGAGATTCCTCTTAAAGCTGATCCTGAAGAACTCAAGAACTGACGGAGCTATCAGGGCTGGATCCATATCGTAATCCCAGGCTGTCAGGGCTTCCAGGGCCGTGATCTCTGCAGGAGACAGCTCAGAAGTCCGGTCTTTCAGTCTCAGAATACAGGGAGTCAGCAACGCAGCAAGGTAAGAATGCTGGTCGTTTACCATGCTTTTAAAATCCTCTGCGCTAAAAACTGTCTTTTCATCAAGCATCTGTCTTATCCTGTGTATCCTGTAGGGCAGGAAATAGTCCTGACTGATGAAATACGGATAATCGCTGTCCACGGTTTTATTATTTGCTGATGAGACAGATCCGTTCGGAGGGTTAAAACTAAAGGGGAGCTGTTCGAAGGGGACATATCCCTTCCAGTCATATTCGTCTGTCTTCCCGCTGCGTATCATAATACCGTTACCTTTTCTAATGGGGATACCTCCGGCAGCATTCAGTCCTATATTTCCGTCCGTATCCGCATACACGACATTCTGGCTCACCAGCCTGAAAGTGCTCAGTGCCGACCTGAAGTCGTCCCATCCGCCTGCCCTGTTCAGCAGATAGACAGACCTGACCTCGTCGCTCCTGTCGTATCCTACCCATCTCATGCTTAAAGCAATAGTGTCTACATGATGAAAACCATGAAGATATTCGTAACCAGTCCAGTCTACCTTCTGTGAAGGATCGGCAGGTCTGAGCAAGCCTGAGAGTAACGGGCCCCTGTGGGTGGACCTGATTACAACGGTATCCTTCTTCCCGCCTTTAATGGCAATTATCTCGGATTTTTCGGTCATATCCTTCCACTCGCCGTTAAAAAGATACTGGCCCGGGTTATCAGGATTTATTTTCTCTGCATAGATATCAATATCATCAGACAGGAGGTTGGTCATGCCCCAGGCGATTCTCTCATTATGCCCTGCCACGATGAACGGTTCTCCGGGTATCATGACGCCCGTGACATTGAGTAATCCCGGGATTACCTGGTGCATCTGCATCCAGATACCCGGATTGGTAAGTGTCAGGTGCATGTCGTTTGACAGGATAGGCCGGCCTGTCACGGATCTGTTGCCTGATACAGCCCAGTTATTGCTTGCAGAGGAGGCGCTGACTCCAAGATCCCTGACCATATCGGCCGAGGCCATAAGTAAACTGAATGACCTGATCAGGCTGTCGCTGAGGTGAAAATCAGGATATGTAAAATCATTTGGCACATCCCAGTCGGGTATCAGTTCAGACGCCTTTTCAGCTCCTGCCTTCTCAACAACGCTATAGTTAAAGATCTCATCGGCCAGGTTTTTGGTGCTCAGGTTCCATCCAAGCAATCCTAATATGCAGACTATATCCTCAGGAGTCCACGGATCAGGTTCATAGGAGAGCACCCTGTATTCGAAAGGCAGTTTCCTGCCGGGAGTGTTGATAAATGCATTTACGCCATCGGCATAGGCCTGCAGGCATGCAACAATTGCGGGATCCTCGTCCCTCAGCATAAGTATCGATATTTCCTTTATCCGGAGACACCTGGTAAGGATGTCGGTCTGGACAAACGACTTGCCAAAAATCTCAGCCATACGACCGGTGGAGCTGCGTCTGACCAGGTCCATCTGCCAGAGTCTCTCCTGAGCGGTGATGTAGCCTGTGGCGAGGTACAGATCGTGTTCGCAGGTTGCATATATATGAGGCATGCCTCTCTCATCCCTGTATACCGTGACACTGTCGGTGAGGCCGGGAATGACAATTATTCCCTCATACTGAGGGGATGACCTGCCGGTTTTGTCAGGCGGGGAATTGAACGCGGAGGTCAGAGTAGCTGTGATGATCAGAAGTCCCGCAAATAATGTTCTGCAAGGAATTTTCATCATAATCCGGATATTTTCCTAAAAGTTAAGAAGAATTTGTGACATGAAATATTATTCAGGCAATAGGCAGTAGTGTCAATGCAAAAGAAAAGGCGCCGTTAAGCGCCTTTGCAGGTCCGGATCAACCCCCCTATCAGTTTCAGAAGTCATGAATTGTCAGCAGTTGACCCATCCCTGATGTTTTGCGGTTCTGTTGATCCGGAGTATATATAGATAATTGAGGAAAGTCAGTGCATCAAGACTGACCTTACGGTTTTACTTTTTAAGTTCGACAACGGCATACCTCGATATTTTCCAGAACTCCTCCGGGTCTTTGATCTCGATGTAGGCGATAATGTCGTCATTTTCACGGACGAACGTGTAAGAATCTGTGGGATGTTCAGTTATGAGCTTTGCTTCCCTTGAATTCACCGGTATTACCTTGAGTTCGGTAATGTCAATCTGTGCAAACAGGCTGTCAGTGATGTTGTTCACAAGCGATTCCGTCCTGCCCAGGCCAAGAAAGCCACCGTCTTTGGAAACAATACCCATATCTCTCAGGTCCTTGTAGCTGCCGGAGGCCAGGTATGCCTTGTTCATCTCTGCCGTCTGGCTGTTGATAACCTCCTCTTTTTCGGTGACCGTTGTCCTCAGTTCTGACGCAAGCATATTCAGGTCTCCGATCTGAATTTCCTTTTCGCCAATAGTCCTTGTCAGGGCAGCTATCTCGGTCTCGTGCCCCTGAATTTTTGTCTCAAGCCCGGCAATCATCTCCTGAAGACCTTTAATCTCCCTGCCTGAATTCCTGAGCTGAGTGCTCAGCGATGCAAGCTTTTTTCTGTTTTCGTCAAGCAGCATGCTGATGCTTTTTATGTCCTGCAGTATCTGCTCTCTCCTGGCAGTGGTGAATTCCACATTCCCCTCATTACTGAAGGTGATCAGGTTTTCCTTCTGTTTGAGAGCGTTCAGGTCATTCTCAATCTGCGTGAACGTCTGAAGCCAGTCGTTTAATGTTGAGTCGCGTACGGTCAGCTGCTCATTGAAAGAGCTCCTCTCGCTGTCCATCAGTGCAACCTGTTCATCCTGATGCCTGTTGTACAACAGCCAGGCAACGGTCCCGGCGACCACCAGTATTACCAGGCTAATGATGGCAGTGATCCTGGTTCCTTTTGCAATTCCGTCCTTGCGGGCATTTTCCGCATAAGTGATCCCTGAGGAGTCACCTCCAGGGTAAGCATTGTTGGTTTTTTCTTCGTCGTTCATGATTTTTCCTCTTTAACTGATTTTTACTGACTACATCATGAGCAAAGGGTATGCCCCGAATGGCACCTGAACATAAGGCATTGTTAAATAACTATTTAGGAATTTTAAGAGAATGCCGGAATTGTTCAATCTGAAAATAATTCTCAAATTGAGAAAAATGGAGGAAATGGGATCAGGGTTGCTTCTCTTCCTTAAGCAGCCTGTAGATGGTGGAGATCCCTATATCAAGTTTCCTGGCTACGGTCTTAATATCATTGTTATGCTTCCTGAGGGAGGCTTTTATGATCTTGACCTCATACTGCCTGAGTGTCAGGTCGTCATCCATGACGTCAGAAAGAGGATTCCCCGGATCAAGAATAATGTCTTCAGGCCCGATCATTTTCGTTTCTGAAAGTGTTACCGCGAGTTCTACGACCGATTTAAGTTCACGTACATTCCCGGGGAAAGGGTAGCCCAGGAGCTTCTGCTGAGCGTGGTGTGTCAGTTTTTTCAGCGCGATCTCATTCTCGGCACAGAATCTCTCAACAAAATGGGTAGCCAGGATAAGTATGTCATTACCCCTGTCCCGCAGAGGCGGGAGTTCCACGGGCAGGCCCCGGAGCCTGTAATAGAGATCTTCCCGGAAATTTCCCTTTTTTACCTCTTCAAGGAGGTTCCTGTTTGTCGCAACAATTATCCGGCAGTCTGTTTTTACAGCCTTGTTGCTGCCTACGCGCACTATCTCCTTCTCCTGCAACGCCCTTAAGAGCTTTGACTGCAGGCCAGGGTCCATCTCTCCTATTTCATCAAGAAAGAGTGTCCCTCCGTCAGCCTCTTCAAACTTTCCTATCCGGCGGAATGTGGCTCCCGTAAAAGCTCCCTTTTCATGACCGAACAGTTCACTCTCGATCAGTTCAGACGGTATGGCTGCAATGTTGACGGGCACAAAGGGTTTGTCTCTTCGCCTCGAGTTGTAATGAATTGCTTTGGCTACCAGTTCCTTCCCGGTTCCGGTCTCACCCATGATGATCACCGTGATGTTCGTGCCCAGGGCTTTCTCGATAAGCCCATAGACGGCTTTGATCGCAGGGCTCTCACCCATGATGGTGTTCCGGAACATGTACTTCTTCTGCACCTCCCTGCGAAGTGAAGATATCTCCCTCTTCAGGCCTATCCCGTTCCTGATGTTCTGGACAGTCAGAAGCAGCCGCTCCCTGATGTCATTCGTCTTGACAATATAGTCATATACCCCGTGCTTCAGCAAAGTGACAACAGTCTCAATATCATTCTGTTCGGAAATAAGAATGACCTGCACTTCACTGTTCTCCTCCCTTATTTTTTTCAGGAGGTCGAGCCCGTTCATGTCAGGCAACCTGTAATCGAGGGTGACTATATCAGGTGATTCATGCAGGCATTTCAGAAAATCGCCGGCGTTATGAAAGCTATGTATTTCATAATCGACATTCAGGCTCAGGGTATGGACCAGCAGCTTGTTATACCATTCGTTGTCTTCAACGACGAAGATCTTAAGAGAAGTTTCAGCCATATGTTGCTCCTGTTGACAGCGGTCTTTCCTTCTGCCTGCAAATTAAGGATTTCACAGCAAGAGACCCGGATTCTCAGTGGATTTTCGAAATATTGTCTTCAATTTCCATGCGGATCTCAAGAAATGCTTCCTGAAATTCACCAATAAGTCTTTCAACCTGCCTGATATCACCTCCCACCCTGCTTGTCTTTTCGATCTCCGTCAGGATGGCGGTGAGGTCCGCGGCGCCGAGATGCCGGCACGGAGGGAGAAGTTTATGGGCGAGGTCCGCGATTTTTCCCTCCTCGCCGGTTTCTAAATTCTCAACCATCTCCTCCAGGCCCTTTTCGCTGCTTTTAATAAAAGTATCAAGCATTTCTTTCACAAATTGTTCATCGCCCCCGGAAAGGCGGTAAAGGTTCCCCAGATCAACCTTACCAGCAGCGCTCTCCTGAGTTTTTTCTGCCGGGGTCTCAACATCATCCGGCACTGCCTGGCTATGCCCGGTCACGGAGAGGATCGTGCTGAGCAAAGTCCTTTCCGTAAAAGGCTTCTGAAGGAAAGCATTCATCCCCGCATTACGGTATTTCTGCATGTCATCATCCAGAAAAGCTGCGGTCACGCAGATCACCGGCATTGCCGAATCATCTATCCCCAACTCATTACGGATGAACTCTGTGGTTCTTGCTCCATCAATTCCCGGCATCCGCATATCCATTAACAGCAGGTCGAACCGCTCCGCTTTGATCATCTCCAGTGCTTCCATGCCGTTCAATGCCATTGCAAATCTGACGCCCCATCTTCCGAAGATTGACTGGAAGAGCATACGGTTATACTCCTCATCGTCAACAACCAGCAGGTTGAGCTTCCTGACCTCCGGGGGTATTGTCAGCCGGACCTCAGCCTCCCTGGTTATCAGCTCACTGTTGCCTACCAGGAACGGGATCTCGCATTTAATAGTAGTGCCGTGGTTTTTCCGGCTTTTACATTCTATCGTGCCGTTCTGCAGATCGACCAGTTTCCTTACGATGGACAGACCCAGCCCCGTGCCACCATACCTTCTCGTGGTGCTCATCTCCTCCTGGGTGAAATCTTCAAATATGGTGTCGATCTTGTCCTCATCTATTCCAATGCCAGTGTCAACGAACTCCATTGCAAGGATGATCTCCGGTGGCTTTTGTTGAATGCTCCTGACCGAATAATGAACCGTTCCTTCACTAGTAAATTTTACCGAATTGCTGACCAGGTTTATCATTATCTGTTTCAGCCGGTAGGGATCGCCCAATAATACCAGGGGCGTATCAGGGTCAATGGAAAAGCTCAGAACCGTGTTGTTTTTCCGTGCCTGGTCGTCAAACATGGCGAAGACATCTTCAAGGATCTGCCTTAAACTGAAATGTATCTGTTCCAGCACCATTTTGCCATCCTGTAATTTTGAAAAATCAAGGATATCGTTGATAATCCTTTCCAGGTGAAGCGATGATGACCAGATTATCTTCAGTGTCCGGGCTGTTTTCTCATCGGGAGGATCCAGCAACATCTGTTCTGTAAACCCTGAAATAGCGGTTACAGGTGTGCGTATCTCATGACTCATGTTGGCCATGAATTGCTCTTTTGTTCTTGCCAGGTTTTCAGCTTCATCCTTCGAGGCCTGCAGGGCTACCTGGTAAGCGTTTGTTTTGCGTACATACCTGGTTATGATGAATACGACGAGTATCGCGAGGAGTACCATGGAGATCATGAACATGGCAAGCCAGCGATAAGTTTTTCCTGCAAGAAGGTCAGCCTCGTATGCTTTTGCCTTAAGGATTTCTGTGACTTCAGTTTCCATCTTGGCGGTCAGGTCGTAAAACTGCTCCTTTATCCTGGTGCTTGTGCTTGCCAGGTTCAATTCCTGCAACCTCAGTTTTTCCTTGGCGGCCTGGTCCTGTTTTTCTATCTCGTTCAGGCCGGTGATCAGGGCCTCTTCATCAAGCCGGTTCTTTTCAGAACGGCTGAAAACACGCTTAAGAATACCCTTCTCTGATTTCTGATCCCCCTCTGCCGTGACATTCAGTCGTTCATGCAGCTGCATGAGATATTCGATCACGCGATGGTTCTGGTTAAGGTATAAAAGCTCATTCCAGATATATATGTTTTCTTCTATGAGTTTGCTTATGGTATCTGTCTGCGTCAGCAAAAGAGGGTTACCAACGCACTCGGATCTTAGCCTGTTGACTTTCCCGTCTATGTCAGAAATGACTGAGTAATATGGTTCAAGGTCCTTTTCATTGTCCGTAACAGAATACATCCGGATGCTGCTTTCCGCTTTCTGGAGATCCATGGAGATCTCGCGGATGGTCAGCAGTTTCTGGTCGGGACCCACATCAACGCTTATTGAAGCCACGACAGATGAGAGGTTAAGATAGGCCAGGTACCCTGCTGCAGCGAGCAGGGCTACTGCGAGTATCATCAGGAAACTGATCTTGATCTGAACTGAAAATCTCTTCACAGCGTATTTATCATGAGCTACAACCTTCAAAACTATGAAATTTTTATTACCAATGCGAATTACTGCATGCAGAGGCGGCTGAGGACAGGTGCAGTCTGGCTCTCCAGGATAAAGGAGCCATGCAGGTCCGGGTGATCATTCATTGCAGCCAAACCCAGGTGGCAGTTTCAGGGCTGTTTTTCCAGCCATCTCTTCCTGAAGTCCCTTGTATTGAGCAATAAGGAGATTATGAATGCAATGATGAAGCCATAAAGAGTAACATTATCGATAAGGGTCTGGTCAAGATCCAGTCCCGTGAGTTTGTCAGCCAGGTATTTTATATAGGATGTTGGCAGGTCGGTTTTGCCAAGTTTATACAGAATATTGAAGTGCCAGTCTGTCAGCGGGCAGTAGCCAGGCATCCCTACTATCAGTCCAAGAAAGAGCCATGAAGCGCCTGTCAGCGCCAGTGTTATCATGTTAGCCAGCCTGGTCTTCTTCCATATCCACCCGAAGAGGTTGAAGAGTGTCAGGGAGGTGTGGAAGACCACGAAGAAGATATCGAGGATTCTGTATAACATGGAGAAGGAGTTATAGAGCGAGGCGGGAGGCGGCGACATGCGAAAAGGCGATGGAGCGAGTTGAATATGAACAAGGAACATTGATTTTTGATCTAAGAAGTATGACTTCAGACCGCAAGACTGCAGGACTAGTTAGACCTCAGCAGTGCCACCCTGACGCCAATCATTCGCTGATGCTCTTCGTCGCTGATATTCGGATCTTTCATCTGCAGGAAGTTGGCGCATGGCAGTTCGGCACACTGGCCGCAGTCCTTGTACCCCCTCTGGTTGACCGAGCAATCGTAGAGAGGACAGACCTTTGCCGGCATCATTTCAACAGCCCAGGTAGTGGAGCCTTTAACCATATGGCACCCGGTGCATGATTTGTTAAAGAATTCGCATTCGTCACATTTAAGTCCACAGGCAGAGAGTATCATGGCAGTATTATTTTTAGGCAAGGTACAAAATTTTCAACAGGCAGCAGGCACTTGTCATGTGGTCATGCGGTAATACGGTCATCAGGCCCCTGAAGTAAGCAGCCTGTCAGGAGTTATCTGTTATCTGTAACATCACCATGGCCTGTTGAATCTTCAACTTCCCGGTCCAAAAATAGCTGATCCTTGTCCGATATTCCTTTTCACATTAGTATCTTGCTTTCAGAAACAAGAATAAGTTATGAAGAAGCAGTTTCTCCTCCTGGCACTGATCATATGCATGATCCCTGTCGCAGCCCAACAACCGGATGGTAATTTTCAGTTTGCACTGGTGTCCGATACGCATATCGGCGGGGAGGGCGCTGATGCTGATTTACAGCGAACTGTCAACGACATTAATGCCAATGATTCGCTGGCCTTTGTAATAATATCGGGTGATGTTACTGAGTTCGGCTCAGACACGGAGCTGTTACTGGCAAAAAAGATACTTGCCGGGTTGAACAAGCCCTGGTATATCGTTCCGGGCAACCACGACACGAAATGGTCAGAGAGCGGCGGAAACAGCTTCCGCAGGGTCTTCGGATCGGAGGCCTTCGCATTCCGTCACAACGGGTATCTCTTCATCGGAACCAACTCCGGTCCCAACATGAGAATGGGGCCCGGACAGCTGCCCCGTGAGAATATCGTTTGGCTTGATTCTGTGCTCAGTGTTCCGGAGAATAAGGCGATGAAGATCATATCCATAAACCATTATCCTCTTGACAACAGCCTCAATAACTGGTACGAGCTCACCGACCGGCTTAAGAAGGGAGACGTGCGGTTGGCGTTATGCGGTCATGGCCACTCAAACAGGGTGCTGGATTTTGAGGGGATACCAGCTCTGATGGCGCGCTCGAACCTGCATGCCAAAGATACCGTGGGAGGGTATAACATCATTCGCTTCCGGGGAGACACGCTGCTGACAGCAGCAGTGAGACTGCCCGGAGTAATGACATTGCCCTTATGGACTTCGATGAAGATTGCCAGGCATGACTACAGCAATGATACAACCTCCTACCCTCGTCCCGATTTCTCCGTGAACCAGAAATACCCTGACGTACAGGAGTTATGGCGTGTGCAGGAGCAGAGTGACATTGGCACGGGGACGGTAAAGGCTGGCAGGCTTCTTATAATAACAGGTACCGATGGGTTCGTCAGGGCCCTGGATATCGAAACCGGTAAGGAGAAGTGGCGGTTTGCCACAGGAGCCAAGATATACAGCACACCGTCAGCCGGCACCAAGAGTGTGATCGTTGCTGCCACCGACGGCAGGGTATATGCCCTGAAGCCCAGATCAGGGAAAAAGATATGGAGCTTCAACTCGCAGCAGCCGATGGTGGCATCACCGGTCATTCACGGTGACAGAGTATACATCACCGGGTCATCAGGCAAATGCTATGCAGTCAGGCTGGGCAACGGCACGGTGATATGGAGCAATGATCAGATCAACGGTTTTGTTGAGACAATACCTGCAGTTTATAAGGGCATGCTGATCTTCGGCACATGGAACAACCATCTGTATGCAATTGATACTGAAACGGGTAAGATAAAATGGGACTGGAACAACGGTTACAGCAACCGCATGCTTTCGCCTGCCGCATGCGTTCCGGTCGTCACGAATAACAGGGTGTTCGTGGTCGCTCCGGACAGGAAAATGACCTGTCTTGATGCGTTGACAGGACAAGTGATCTGGCAGTCGGACCTCGGTGGTAACACCGTCAGGGAGTTGATGGGCATCTCTGCTGACAGCACCCTTGTCTATGCCAAGACGATGGACGGGAAGGTCATAAGTGTCAGGGTTGACAGTCCGGAGGGAATCGTTGAGACTAAGGCCAACGTCAACATCGGATATGACATAGCACCGGGGGTAATAACCGAGAAAGAGGGGGTGGTTTTTGTCCCGACTGACGACGGATTTATCTATGCCATTGCCAGGGAAGACGGGAGGCTGCTGTGGGAACACCGTATCTCATCATGCCTTATCAACCATATTTTACCATTGGGTGATAACTCGCTGGTATGCAGTTCTATGGATGGTGTCATCTCCCGGCTTTCGTTTACAGTCACGGAGAGTGATGATCTGAAGCATTGGCCTGTGGGAGCTTCACCGCAGGAGATCGGGGCACGCATAGCAAAAAAATTTCTCAGTACTCCTCATTCACAGTTCGGCTATTTACAGTATTCAGTCACTCCCACGCAGATAACATATTCTGAAGCATGCACCTGGCTGGGCGGATTGTGGTTTGCCGGTGTCACAGACAACGCTGCCCTGCTGGCCAGGCTGAAGCAACGGTTTGATCCGCTTTTCGATACTGACATGAGTCTTTTGCCTCCTCCAAACCATGTAGATAATAACGTGTTCGGTGCGGTTCCGCTTGAGCTCTTCATGCAGACAAAAGAAGAGAGGTATCTTGAGCTGGGGACAAACTATGCCGAAACACAATGGATCCTGCCGCTCAATGCCAGCGACAATGAGAAAGCATGGCATGATCAGGGTTACACATGGCAGACGAGGCTGTGGATAGATGACATGTTCATGATAACTGCGGTGCAGGCTCAGGCTTACAGGGCAACTGGTGACCGCAGGTATATTGACCGTGCAGCACATGAGATGGTACTATATCTCGACAGGCTGCAGCTTGATAACGGCCTCTTTTACCACTCGCCTGATGCGCACTTCTGCTGGGGCCGCGGCAACGGGTGGATGGCAGCAGGGATGGCAGAGATACTGCGTGCGTTACCTGCCGATAATCCTGACAGGCCGCGCATTATGGAAGGTTACAGGGCGATGATGGCCGCTCTGCTGAAATACCAGGCTGATGACGGCATGTGGCGGCAGGTGATCGATGACGAAGGTTTCTGGAAGGAGACATCCTCGACGGCGATGTTCACATATGCCATGATCACCGGAGTGAAAGAAGGCTGGCTTGACAGCAAGACATACGGCAGTGCGGCACGTAAGGCGTGGCTGTCGTTAATAACTTACATCAATGATGAGGACAACATCACGGAGGTGTGTGAAGGAACAGGCACCAGCAACAATCGTGACCATTACATGAACAGGCGTCGCAACACGGGTGATCCTCACGGCCAGGCGCCCATGCTGTGGTGCGCAGCCGCACTCCTCAGGTGAGGGACGAGGATTTGCGATTTGCGATTGCTGACTGCGGACTGAGCGAACCTGAATTTAAACACATAATAAATTTTGTTATTAATTGCGTGAAGTGTAACTTTATATGCTTGCCCCTGATCGGGTAACTGATTTTATTCAACCATATACTAACTAAAAACAACTACAATGGCAGGATTTATTGACGAATTCATGAAAAGTTATGGTCCTGAAGTGACAAAACAATTGTCATCGAACTTCAATGTTGACCAGAACGCAGTTCAAAAACTTATCCCGACCCTGGCACCGCTGATCCTTTCGGGATTGAAAGTGCAGAAAGATACAATGGGAGGTGATGAGAGAGTGGATCACATTCTGAATAAATACGGTGATGCTTCTGTTCTTAACAACATCAATGACCTTATCTCATCAAAATCACAGGCCTCTGCGGTTGATCCCAACCTGGGTGGCCTGCTCGGAGCCAACGGTGGTCTTCAGGCAGCGCAGACGCTGGCTAAAAGTCTCAACATTGATGCCTCAACGATAATGAAAATGATCCCGGCACTGGCGCCACTGCTGCTTGGTGCGTTGTCGAGGAAGCGTGATACAGGCGGTGCCGGAATAAAAGGTATCGGTTCTCTCCTCGATGCTGACGGTGACGGCAGCATCCTTGATGACGTTGCCGGCTACCTGATGAAGGGTGGTTCAGCAACAGGAACGACAAGAGGCAAAGGAATTCTTGGATCACTGCTCGGAGGGTTGACCCGCCGCAGGTAAACGACATCAACATGAGACAGCTGGTATTTTTCCTGTCTGTTATGCTGGTATTCTGGATAGCCGGTTCCTCCTGGTGGTATGTCTGCAAAATCAGATGCGACTGCAAGACAACAACTGAGGCGCCTGCGCTGGTCCGGGATACCAGTGTTGTTGAAACCCAGACAGCAGAACAGGCTCTTATGGCAGCCGTTGGTGAGGCTAAGACATTCCTAACCGGGGCAGGCACCCAGAAAGGCTTCTTTGAGAGCTCGAAAGCCGTTGGCGATATGAGCTCCGTTTCCGATGAATACATCAAAAACCTGAAGCTGGTTATGGAAAACAATCCGTCGGCAAAAATTGAGGTGACGGGTCATACTGACAAAACGGGCACAGACTGGTTCAATAATAAACTGGGGCTTCAAAGGGCTGAGTTTGTCAGATCATACCTTGTAAATGCAGGGATCAATGCGGATCAGATAGTGACAGCATCGAAAGGCTCCGGTGAGCCGGCAGAGACGAACAGCACAAGTGAAGGACGGGCCGCAAACAGAAGAACAGAAATCAAAGTAATAATTTAAAAGCTATGGCAGAACGTTTCACAGCAGACCTGCTGTTTATCATCATCGTGCTGCTTATTGCAGCATTGTTAGGTTTCCTCATTGGCTACTACCTTGAAAAAGGCCGGTGTAAGAAAAAATGCGATATCCTTGGAGAAGAAATAGCTTCGCTAAAGGCAAAGATCCGCAAGCTGGAAGAAGAGAAACAAACTCTTCAGTCAGATATCCGCAGGCTGGATGAAGAGAAGCAAACTCTGCAATCAGATGTCCGCAGGATGGACGACGAGATCGCAACGCTGAAGCTTACAATTGAAAAACTCGAGAAAGAGGCCAGGCTGCTGGCAGAGCAGGCGGCTCTCAAGGCAGTGGAGGTACCTCATGCAAAAGTGGTGGCTGATGACCTGAAAGTTGTCATCGGCATTGGGCCGAAGATAGCAAGGTTACTTATGAACCGCGGTATCACCACGTGGAAGGCGTTGTCTGAGACGTCACCTGCTACTATAGCGGAGATACTGCTGAAGGACGGTGGCGAGCGTTACCGCATTCATAATCCCGAGACCTGGCCGCACCAGGCGCTGCTTCTGCACGAGGGCAGGTGGGACGAATTGAAGGAGATGCAGGGAAGGTTAGATGGCAGCAAGGAGATTTAACGAAGAGCCTTAGTAGTATCTGCCCAGGTATTTGCTTCCCACTATCAGTTTCTTTATCTGAAGAGGATCGATAGTATCCTGCTTCCTGTAGATTATTTTACCTCCCGGTTCTATCAGCATAGTATATGGAAGCGCCCCCTGCCATTCCGGGTCGACAGCTTCGATGAGCTCATAAACATTGTCCTTGCTGAAGATGTAGTTCATGTTTGAGGCCTGGTTCTCTTTAAGGATACGCAGGGCTTCCGCCTTCCTGTCCATCTTGTCTGCGCTGATGGTTATAAGCTCAAACGGCCGGTTCCGGTACATACGGTCTATGATGACAATGTCAGGCATCTCGGCGAGGCATGGCCCGCACCATGAAGCCCAGATATTTATCAGCCTCACCTTGCCGGTGTTGTTCCGTATCAGTGCCCTGACGCCGTCAGCATCGATTTCCTCAAGTGTGACCGGCAATCCGGCCCATTCCTTATAGAGTTTTTGCGTGTATTCATTTTTCCACGACCATTTGACAGAACACCCGAACACTTTTGTTACAGGGGTTGTTACCGGCTGACCTGACAGTACTTCATCAAGGGCTTTCCTGATATCCTCTCCCCTGCCGGTGCCGGGTTTCTCCGACCCGTCTATACGGCCTGCATAACTGATTATACGGTCACTGTCAAGAACGAAGCAGTGTGGTGTTGCGACAGGACCATATGCAAGAGCTGTCTTCTGATCATCGCCGTCATACAGATAAGGAAAGGGAAAGGCCTTGTCCTTTGCCCTCTGTTTCATGTCGTCAAAGCTGTCACCCATGTCGGAATATCCCAGTTCGGAATAATTCAGCGCATCGATTGCGTTGGGAGAGATCATCACTACCTCGACGCCTTTGGGCCTGTAGTCGTTTGCAAGTGCAATGATGCGATCCTCATAAGCCTGTGCGGTGGGACAGTGATTGCAGCTGAATATGATCACCAGTGCCTTAGCCTTTTCAAAGCTCTTCAGGGTATATGTCTTTCCGTCGACACCTGGAAGACTGAAGTCGGGGGCCTTCGAGCCAGGGGTAAGGGTCTGCGGTTCGGGGTGCGTTGTCTGCGGTCTGACAATCTGGGAGATCAGTACTGCAAATATGATTATAAATGTAATTCGATTTGTTGTCATGTTCATCCCTCCTACTTCACGGTTTTATCCAGCGGCCTGCCCAGGCTCTCATAGAGACCACGGCGTCCGGTTTTGTCTTTGGTGAGGATATCTGCAGCATATTTCGCCACCTGCTCTGCCACGGCACGGGGCACGACAATGACGCCGTCGCCGTCAGCAACAACCACATCACCCGGACATACCAGCACGCCGCCAATTGAGACGGGTCGGTTGACAGATTCAATCTCGTTGCGTCCGGGTCGGATGCCGCGACCTTTCTGTCTGAGGTACAGTGGCACCTTCTCGAGGCCCACCTCATCAGTGTCACGTGCGCCGGCGTCAGTAACGACACCAACAGCACCCAGCCTGTACCAGTTAAGTATGTTGTTCGAACCTATGGAGCCGATATCACGGTCCTCGACATCATCAATGACAACGGCTGTGCCTTGTTTAATGAGAGGTGTGAAAGCTTCGGTCGAGTAGGTGCTGTAAAAGTTACCCTCCCACTCCGCGAAGACTTCACCGGGTGCAGGAAGAGCAGGTCTCTGGGTCGGAACATACCGCACTGTCACTGCAATACCCCTGAAAATATGTGTAAAATCCTTCAGATCAACCCAGTCGGGATGAATGGCGGGGTCAACCAGGCCTGTGCCCGGCAAACCGACCATGTCCATGCCGTCAGACACATCGGCAACGCGGAGGTCTTTGAAGAGTTCGAGGATCTGTGCATCTTCCTCAACGGTATAGGTCTTTGTGTGAATCAAATTCACCCCTGCTGAGAGAGCAGCGCTGTCCGGCTGCTGGGAGAACAGAGGCAGGCTGGCTGCCATAAACATTGCCTGAATAAGTACAAAACGTTTTTCCATATTGATAATCCTCGATTTTAGTAAAATCGACGCCCTGACAGGACGTCGATACGATCATTGCAATGGCCTTACGACTTCAATCACCTCCGGAAAATCCATGCCGATTCTTTTGAGGTGTTCGATGGTAGGTATGCCGTTGTTGTTCCATCCCCGTCGTTTATAGACTGCGTCACGGAGCTTGTTATACTGGTCCTCACGATATACCCGTGTCAGTTTCATCTTCTCCTCTGTGGACTTGCCGGCAGGATCAATGCCTATTTTTTCCTTAAGCTGTTTGTCATACCTCTCCGCCCTTGATTCATATTCCTCAACGGTGACCGGGCCGCAGGCGCGGTAAGGCTGATCGTCATCCGTACGCCGTCCGAAGCCACGGCGTATATTAAACACTCTCTGGAAATTATAGACGCGTTCCGAGTCTTCTATCAAACGGTGCTTATCGAAAGGCCTTCCCGTGACAGCCTTATAGATGGTCACATAGTTATCGACATGCTCGGGCACTTTTGCCGGTTCATCGGTCTGAGCGTTGGTCTCCGGTTCCACATCGTTCCAGGGTAGCTTGCATAACCCCACCAAGCCGAACCAGGTACGGAACATCGGGAAATAGTGAAGTGCTTCCGCCTTGTTCTCGAAGGTGGGAATATGGTTGTTCACCATATCCATGAAAATGAGCCATGCCTCATCATGTTGCGGACCTTTGTTGGTGAGTGCGTATCCGCCCTGCTGTGCCAGCGACTCCTTTGACATATACTGCGAATATTCAAGTCCCTTGTTCTCCATGCCGATATCGTTCATCAAACCAAGGTCTCCCCATCCTTTTTCAGCAAATATCTTCTTCATGCGGCGTATGCCCTGTCCGGCAATGAGTCCAAAACCTTCTCCCCGGGCAACACGGTGCAGGAGCTCGAGCGCATCAGGTATGTTGCCCCATGTCATCTCAAGTCCGCCGGTGCGTTCCTTATTGAGGATTCCTTTCTCATAACATTCCATAATAAAGGCGACGCTGGTACCCCAGGTGATGGTGCATATACCGTATGTGTCGCAATAGAAGTTAGCTTCGATGATATAACGGGGGTCAAAGAAACCGCCGTTGGAGCCGAGACCGGCAGCGTTCTCATACTCTGGGCCATCGACCATGACTGACTGCCCTTTGTATGGCCCGGTGCTGAGGACAAAGTCGTCAACAGCCTTCGAGCATGCCATGTTACAGCCTATCCAGCAGCCGTCAGGGATTCCCTGGGTAAAGAACGATTTCCAGACACCGGAGTCGATCTTAGGGGAGTCTTTATGTGAGCCGAACTTATAGTTATGTGTGGGCAGCAGATCATGGTCGTCCATGATCTCCATGAGGTGAGCCGTGCCTATCTGGCGCATCTTGCACTGTTTGTCGTCAAGCTCGCGCATCTCCTTATTGAAGCGGCGTCCTCTCTCCGTGATCGCCTCGAGATCGACAACGTTGTTAAGGTTACCTTTCACGCCGGGTATCTTGCATACGAGGGCTTTAATCTTTTTATCGCGGAAGACAGTGCCTATGCCACCGCGGCCTGCCTGCTTCATCCTTACCTTCTTGCGCTTGGGGTCATAGAAGCTGAAGTTGAGCATGCCAATGAGAGAGTGTTCTGCAGCAGATCCTGAAGAGACTACTCCGATATTCCTCTTATCGGCATCATCGTTTGCGAACATTTCGGTGAGTTGTTCAACCATGACATGGCTGTCCATTGCCTCAGCCGGAGCCTCAAAGATCTCAATATAATGATCGACGCCGTTGATGAAAACGATGACATCCTCCTTCGATTTACCCTGGAGCTCGAGGGCGTCAAAACCCGAGAATTTCAGGAAGGGACCGAAGAAGCCTCCGACGTTGCTGTCCATGATGGAGTCTGTCTGAGGTGATACAGTGACGACCAGCGACTTGCCGGTACCCGAATACTGTGTTATACCTCCTATGGGGCCTGATGAGATGACTATCTCATTTTCCGGGTCATTCCATTTTGTCTGCGGGGTGGTGGCATCCCACAGGTAACGCAGCCCGTATCCTTTGCCGCCGATAAATTTCTCCTTCATCACCAGGGGTACATCCTTCTCTTTAATCTCAAGGGTGCCTACATTGACATAGAGTGTCTTGTCGGTATAGCCTTTTGAAAGAGGGATCCATGTGTAATCCCATCTTTTCAGAAGCTTGTGCTTTGACCTGATCTCGCTGATATTCATATTCTCTGTGGTAATAGTGATTCGTGGTGCGTATTACAAAATTAATACATAAAGGTGCACATTCAAATGATAATAGTCAATATGTATTTTATTACATGACGGGTTGTGGTGTTAGAACGCTGGCGATCCGCCGGATGGCGGAGAGACAATCCCGCGAAGCGGGAGGGCATGCAGCACGGAGAAGGGAGCATGCTGGCGATCCGCCGGATGCCGGAGAGGCAGTCCTGCGAAGCGTGAGAGCATGGAGCTTGCAGCACAGTGCAAAGAGCAAGGGGAAGAAAATCGCTTGTCAAAAATCGCAAATCGCAAATCGCAAATCGCAAATTCCGTTACTTTGTCTGTATATTTGCCTGCCGAATATCATGACATCAGCATTGCAAAGATGGAAATCACACTTAATAATGAGCCACTGACCCTTGAAGGTGAAAGCATTACCGTAGCCAGGCTGCTCGAGCTTAAGAAGTACACATTCAGGCTCAGGATTGTAAAGATAAACGGACGGCTGATCAGTCGTGACAGCTATGAGGACGAGGTGGTCAGCAACAAAGACAATGTGCAGGTGATCTATCTGATGAGCGGTGGCTGACCTGAGAAGAAAAATTAATTGAGAAAGATTTGAAACCAGATTTCTGGCAACGATTCAGTTATAAAAGCCTGCTTGAGAAAATGCCGGCATGGATGAAGAACAGGTATGTACTCACCGTGCTTGCATTTCTTCTCTGGATCATACTGCTTGACCCCAACAACATGATCTCGCGGGTGCGGGAGGCACGCACACGTAACAGGCTCCTCAGGGAAAAGGAGTATTATATGGGGCGTATAGACGAGGACCGGAGAAAGCTCAACGAGTTGCGTACCAGCAACGAGAATCTCGAGAAGTATGCCCGTGAGCAATACAGGATGAAAAGGCCGGATGAGGATCTGTTTATAATTGTCACACCTGGCGAAGAGCGCAAGATCAGGCGTGACCGGAAGGTATCAAAAACAGCGAAGCCCGCTGAGAAGCAGGCTCCGGAAAATTCTAAACGCTGAATCTACTTTTTCTCTTTCTCAGCTTTGTATTTTGTATTCAGTCCGGTGACAACCGCAGCTGTGATGTCAAGCGTTGAATCACTGTAGAGAATCGGACCGGGAAACTGTTTTGCAAGGATATACTGATATCTGCCATCAGCGTTGAATTCAGCAAGGTACAGGTTTATATATTCAAGTATCTGTCTCTGTGCCACGGTGCCTTCCTCATTAAGGTTATAGGCCATCTGGTCACGCAGAGCGAGTAGTTGCTGCTGCTGCTGTGCAAGTGTCTGCTCCATTTCGGCAGCGGTAGCCCTGGTTATAAGGCCTTTCTGTGCCTTGTTCTGATAATCCCTTACATCACGGTCAAAAGCCTGTGACTTTGCTGTCAGTTCTGCTTCGGAGTTTTTGGACTTCTGCTCAAGTTCCGAGGTCATGTCTGTTGCCATATCAAATCTGGCAATGACGGAGTCAAGCTCGATATAAGCGATGCCCTTGTCAGCAGTCTTTACAACCTCTGCTGCGGCTCCCTGGTTTTTCCCGCAGCTGGTGAATGCTACGATGCCGGTGACAGCAATGACAACTGCTATGAGAGTGTTTTTTACAACGGATGATTTATTCATTTTCAGGAATAAGATTACGGTTTAACAAAATGTTGCACAAACATACACAAATTTTAAATATGACAAAGGGGAAAATGTCGCCTGAGTGAAGTAAGGGGTGCGGCTGACAATCAGAACTCGGGACAGGGTATTGCGTGTATCTTTGCTCCGCGCTTTACCTGTGCTGAGGTAAATGAATAGATAAGTGACAGCTCGTAAGCCCCGCCTGAAGATGTTATCAGGTTTGAGATCGTAAAGTCATAACTGAAGCCGATATTGAGCTGGTCGGTTTTTATTCCAATCATGCCTATAATGGCATCACCGGGCTGAGAGGTGATAAAGGGTATGCCCCTGTACCACACGCCGAAGACCAGCGGGTGCTTATAATAGTAAAGTCCCATGTCAGACTGATAATACTTGCCCTGGTACACAAAGTTGGCTGCCACGGACATCACCTCGGTCAGTTTCTTTTTCAGCCTGCCGCGACTGATTAACTGGAAGCCTCCATAGAAATCAAGCTTGATTGGTATGGATGTTTCGTCGCCCCAGAACGATGTCTTTGGTCTGAGGAGGTGATCGACGGTGAACCCTGCCCATATTTTTTCGTTATAGACAAGGGCTGAAGTGTTAAAATCGATATCCGCCACATTGTCAAACGGCGGCGGTACGATTGGAGGAAGTGTTCCTCCGGTGGTGATCTGACTGTTCCACAACAGTTTGTTCAGATCCAGTCCGAGGTAGTAAAACTTAAAGCTGACGCCCGGTCTGATATGCCAGTCGTCATTGATCTGAATGTCGTATGAATAGAGTATTCCTATGTTTGTTGTGCTCAGGTCGCCTGAGCCTGCCACATCGTAAGTGGCAAGTATGCCTATTCCTGAGTTGAAATTGGGAACGGCTTTATCGAACGAGAAGCTGTAAGTCTGATAAACGTGGGGTATTGAAGGCCACTGGTCGCGCCAGTTCATGGCAACACGATAATCTTCCGTAGCACCTGCAAACGATGGAGCCAGGTAAAGTTGATTTGCATAAAACTGAGAGAACTGCGGGTCCTGACCTTTTGCAAAAACTGAAATGAACAACAGCAAACCGATTAAATATTTAGTCCTTGCTAGCAATTCGGTTCCATTTAATTTATATACGAAAGTTGCTAATTATACGGCTAAACTCAAGGAAGGTTACATCTAATAATATTAACAATCAGCCCATTTGGTGGACAAGATATCAACAATTGCCGTGCAAGTAACTAAATATCAATAATTTAATAGGAGAACATCGCCGGCCATGACAATCTGCTGGCCATTGCGATATGTGGCTCTCACCTTCCAGACATATACTCCCGGGCTGCATAACTGTCCTTTATAGTATCCGTCCCATCCCACCTCTGTATCGCTGCTTTCGAACACCATCAGGCCAACCTTGCTGTAAATTTTTAGATTGTAGGCAGCGATTCCTGATACCACCGGGTGGAACACCTGGTTATCCATGTCAGTAAGCTGGTTGTAATATCCTCCGGTGGGTCCGCCTGTATTAGGCATGAAGGCGTTGGGGAACCTGATGAACGAGCCCTTGTCGGTGAAGGCGTCATTGATGGTAAGTGAGTCTGCACATCCGTTCTCTGAATACGCCACCAGTGTCACGTCATAGCGGCCGGGTCGCGCGTACTTATATGATGGATCAGACATGGTTGAAAAAGTTCCGTCACCGAAGTTCCACAGGAACTGAACAGCGCCGGCAGAGAGGTTGGTGAAAAGTACTTTATCGTCATCGGAAAACTGGTTGTTCTGACTTATCTCAAATGATGCCCTCGGTCGTGCCCATGCTTCTATTGTGGTGGTTGCCGTGCTCACGCGCCCTCTGGTGTCAGTGACAGTGAGGGTAACATCATATATTCCGGGAAGGTCATAAATATAATCAGGGTTGTTCACTGAAGACAACCCCCCATCTCCAAAGTTCCACGCTGTTGCGTAGCCTTCAGTGCCAGGACTTGCGAATCTTACATGCAGAGGCACGCAGCCGCTTTTAACCGAGGCTTTGATGACGGCCATGGGTGCTGAAGTCAGTACTTCAGATGGATCATTCTGTCCGAAACCCTTAACTGCAATTTCATTAACTGCCGCTCCGGTCGGGGTACTGATTACACCTGGCCTGTCGGTGATACCGCCAGGTGCAGCCTCAGCCTTTACTGCACCTGAAGCGGTTTTTGTTTCTGTCACCCCGGGAGTAATATTTTCAGCCTGCCGGGAATCCGTCTCATCTGTGTTCACAGCGACTACTGGCATTTCCGGCTGCGGTGTCTGATTTCCCGGTACCACTGTCCCGTTACGGGGAGAAGTAAAGATCAGCAGACCTGCTATTGTAAGGCCTGCAGCAGCAGCGGCAAGATACCAGATATTGAAACGGGCGGGATTGAACCTGAGGAACTCCTTCCGGTCAAGACGGCGCATAAAACGTCCTGTCAGGTCGCTCTCTGCCACCATCTCATTCTCTTCCAGCTTATTGCGGAAGAGATTCCCGAGGTCTGTATCTTTTTCCTCTTCAGTCATTCCCTTTTCAGGTATATGTTCCTTTAAGTTTTGCCAGGTCCTCAAGTTTCTTCCTGAGTATTGCCCTGGCCCTGCTATATTGTGATTTTGAAGTGTTTACATCAATGCCAAGCATATCTGCTATTTCCTGGTGTTTATAACCATCTATTGTATAAAGGTTAAAAACCATCCTGTAACCGGGAGAAAGTTCATTTAACACCCTGTAAAGATCTTCTGCGGTATAGAAATCCTCCTCAAACCCGCTGCTGCCGGTCTCGGCATTCACATAATCATCTATGTCGGTATGATGTTTATGACGCAAATTCCTATGATAGTATGTGATTGCCGTGTTCACTGTCACTTTTCTCAACCATCCTTTAAAAGAACCCGTTCCGGAATATTCCCCCAGATTGAAAAATATTCTGAGGAAGGCTTCCTGCAACATATCTTCAGCTTCAGGCCTGTCAGTTGCATATCTCAAACAAACTCCCAACAGATATCCGGAATACTGTTTCCAGAGCATCTGCTGTGCCTTCCTGTTATGCCTGATGCAGCCGTCAATTATATTTTGGTCGCTCATCATCAGCCGGACACAATATCAAGACAAGTAGTGTTTTTAAATGGTTGCACTGTCATTATGGTTTTTGTCAAAATGACTTAAAAATGTGTTAAATCAGGTATTACAAATGATAAACGTCATTTATAGCCGTATTATTGAGGTTTATCTTTGGGAGCATAAAAAAAGACTGTAAGATGTTCAACAAATTCATAGCTTCAATCCTTCCATATTTTCCAAAGAAGTTCATATGGATCTTTTCACGTTCTTATATAGCCGGAGAATTGATGGCAGATGCCATCCGGGAATTGAAGGATCTGAACACGAAGGGCATCAGGGTAACCCTTGATGTGCTGGGTGAATTCATCAAGACACTTGATGAAGCCGAAGAAAATAAAAGGGAATACCTTGAACTTATAGAGGAGATACAGCGGAGCGGCATCAACGGTAATTTCTCTCTTAAGCCAACGAGCTTCGGTCTCCTGATAGATCAGGAGGTGTGCTACAAGCTTATGAGGGAGATCGTCGCGAAAGCGGCAGGATACAACAGCTTCTGCAGGATAGATATGGAAGACTCACCCTGCACTGATATGGAGATTGCACTCTACAGGCGTCTCCATGAAGAATTCCCGAAGAATGTCGGCCTTGTGGTGCAGGCTTATCTCAGGAGAACCCACAGTGATCTTGAGAAGATGCTTGATATGAACACTCCGGGAATTCCCACGAACTACAGACTCTGCAAAGGTATCTACGTCGAACCGGCAGCCATCTCGTACAAGAAATATGAGGAGATCAATCAGCATTATCTTGAAGACCTGGAGTTCATGTTCAGGAACAAGATATTTGTCGGTATAGCAACTCATGACAAGCCTCTTATCGAGGGTGCATACGAGCTTATCAGGAAGTATGATGTGCCAAAGAATATGTATGAGTTCCAGATGCTCTACGGAGTGACTCCGAAACTGAGGCAGAGCATCGTCGATGCCGGTCACGCAATGAGGGTATATGTGCCTTTCGGGAAAAAGTGGTTCGGTTATTCAACGCGCAGGCTGAAGGAGAATCCGAAGATGGCCTCGCACATTATCAAGGCGATCTTCCTTAAGGGATAAAAGGCAGTCTGCAGCAGGGCGGAATTAAGAATTAAGAATTAAGAATTAAGAATTTGATAATCAGCTAATTCGCAAATTGCAAATCGCAAACTCCCTGATCCTAATGCCGGGGTGTTTTGTAGATGAGTGAATCATGCAGGGCCCTGAGGCGGTTCATCTCTCTGGCAGAGATATACGGTACAGGTGCGGGAGGATCTTCAGGAAGGCCTTTGGCAAGGATATACACAATAGGAATTATAATGAAGGGATTGAATGCGACCATCTGGTCAGAGGGGATGCCGCCTTTCTCTCCTGCTTCTTTAGCCTGCATATGCCTGATGACCTCATAATTGGCCGCCGGATCACCAAGCCTGGTGGCAGCTGTAAGTCCCTGGTAAGTTGATATCTTAAGATTGTTAGTCGCGTTAATGGTTGCATCATCAACGCCGGGTTTCACAGCCATTATTTCAGCCCTCATATTGACAAGTCTGGGCATCACCACCACGGCAGGAATCATAAGTGTGTCACTTGTGAGGTAAATACCCAGAACATACTCCTGTGCCAGCAGTGAATCGCCGATGACCAGATGAAAATCCTTGTAACCGACGCATGAGAACCTGACCGTATCATGGTGCCGGGCATAAAATGATATCATGCCGTGGTCGTCAGCAGCGCCAGCGGTCTTGTCTCTTATAATGTAATGGGCTCCCTTCAGGGGCTGATGTGTTTCAGTGTCAAGGACAAGTCCGTGAAACAATATGGGTGTAACCTGCTGGGCTGATAATCCCAGCAGTGACGAAGCCACAAGTATAAAGAGAAAAGTGAGGCAGGATCTGCCGTTACTATTTGCGCAGGATGATTTCGTCGAGTGTTCTTTTTGGCACGTGATGAACGCGTGCATCATCTCTCCAGTATTTCACATCGTTATTCTGAATGGTCTCGAGGACCACCTTCTCAACCGGCTTGCCGAGAGCAAGGACAAGGAGCACTTCATATCCGTTGGAAATATTCATGGCAGCCCTGAGCTTTTCCTTCTTGACGGAAGCAATGATGCATCCTCCGAGACCTTTTTCAGTAGCTCCGAGCATTATGCTCTGTGCTGCGACGCCGTGATCTATGCCGAAAGAATCAGATATTTCCTTATCGCCGAGCATGATTATGTAGGCTGAAGGTCTCTCGCCGGGGTCAGGGCCTTCCCATGTTGTCAGGTAGCCGGCCCATGCAAGACAGGAATAAACAGAAGCACGCTGGTCAGGATTATTGACGAGGATATACTTCAGTGGCTGACGGTTGGCACCGGAAGCTGACAGGCGGGCCAAATCAACCAATGAGACCAGTGTGTCTGTGTCTATCGCGTATTTCTCATCAAATCTGCGGTATGTTCTCGTTTTCTCTATAAGCTGTCTGATATTCATGCTCTGAAATTTTGGCCAAAGATACATAAAAAAACGAGGGTGGTAAACAAAGTTAAATAAACCACCCAGCTGTTTTATTTACAGGATTTTATGCAGAGATTACCGCTTCAGCGCCTCGTCATATCTGTCTCCAATGACTTTCCAGTCAAGCAGTTCCAGGAAATTCTTAATATAGTCAGGACGCTTGTTCCTGTAGTCGATATAATAGGCATGTTCCCACACATCACAAGTCATCAGCGGCACCATGCCTGAGCGCATGGGGTTACCGGCATTAGGTTCCTGGGTAATGGTAAGTCTGCCGTCAGGCTTCATGCAGAGCCATGCCCACCCTGAGCCAAAGAGTGTGGTGGCAGCTTTGGTAAACGCTTCTGTAAAACCGGCGAAAGACCCGAACTCAGATTCGATAGCCCGGGCAAGTGTTCCGTGCGGCTCCTTCTTACCCGAGGGTGAGAAGGTGGCAAAGTAAAAGGTGTGATTCCATATCTGGGCTGCATTGTTGAAAATGCCTCCCTCGGCTTTCTTGATCATCGTCTCAAGTGAGGCCTCCTCATACGGTGTTCCCGGTATGAGGTTGTTAAGATTATTTACATAGGCGAGGTGATGCTTGCCATGATGATACTCAATGGTCTCCGGACTAATCTGAGGCGAAAGGGCATCAGGGCTGTAATTAAGTGGCGGAAGTTCAAATTTCATGACCTGATCATTTAGTTTGATTAATACGTAAATATACTAAATTGACTGCAGTGAAAAAAATAGTCACAGCAGAAATATCCTTTCAGGCATATCTTCAATCACTTTTCGTTCCCGTGCAACCGAGTATAGACGTTCTATTGCTGCTTTCCCTTCCTGACCCAGTGAGAGACTGAAATCGTTTACAAAAAGGCTGATGTGCTCCTTTGTCACAATTGAATCAATCTCCCTGGCATTCCTTCTGATAAAATCGACTGATGCTGAAGGGTCGTCCCAGGCGTACCTGATACTGCGTCTTATTGACCTGCTGACTTTGGCGGCGATATCCTCATTCACGCTGCGGTGCACAACTATACCGCCAAGCGGGACGGGCATGCCGGTCATCTTCTCCCAGTATTCGCCGGTATCAGCAACCTTCCTTAATCCGAGCGACTGGTAAGTGAACCGCGTTTCGTGGATGATAAGGCCGGCATCGACCTCACCCGACATGACAGCTTCGGGGATATCGGAGAAGAGGTACTCGCGTTTTCGTGAGGCTCCCGGCCAGAAGATGCTGAACAGAAGGTTGGCTGTGGTATATTTTCCGGGTATAGCGATGAGGGCATTCTCCAGTTCATCAGGGTAGATCTTGCGGCGGCTGACTACCAGGGGCCCGTTGCTGTGTCCGAGGGCGCTGCCGGAATCAAGTATAAGATAGTCAGCTGCAGCCTGGGCATAGGCGTGAAAGCTCATCTTGGTGACATCGACGCTGCCCTCCATGGCCCGGCGGTTCAGTTCCTCGACATCGGCAAGGAACCAGTCGAAGCTGACACCTTCCGTGTCGACCCTTCCGTGCACCAGAGCCTCAAAGATAAATGTGTCATTGGGGCAGGGTGAAAAACCGAGCGATAGTTTCATGCTGTCCTGATTATTCTCAGTATCCCTGTCATTTCCTTCTCAAGCCTGCTGAGTGCAAGCGGTATGTTCCAGTTCTTCAGGTTGCGCGGTTCAACCATGTTCGACACTGCCCTTACTGAAAGCCATTTGATGTGCATGACCGCGCAGGCATATGCCAGCCATGCTCCTTCCATCGTTTCTATATCCGGATTCCAAGCATCCCTGATACGATCGATGACCTGCTTTGATCCGGATACCATGTTCACCGTTGCGGCTGTGACCACATGGTAATCTTTTGCAAGGAGATCGAACGATTTGCCCGTGCAGTGTATCCTGCCATCGCTGAATGGCCATCTGTCGGGGTCAGCCATGTTGGCGCTGAAAAGGGAAAGGAAAGTACCGTTATCATCCACTCCCATATCGGCAAAACAGTCGGAACGCGGTATTACCACGTCACCGGGCGCAAGAGAGGCGGTGTAACTGCCGGCGATGCCGGGATTGATCACCAGGGAAGGAAGGGTGCCTGATGTAAACCTCTTCTGCAAAGACCATGACATTGATGCTCCGCCGACACCTGCGACCAGTATCTCACAATCGCACCCTGAGCCGGTGACGGCTTTCTGCACCGCCTCAGCCTCAGAAGCATGAGCAACAGCAATCAGTATTTCTCCCCGCCTGTTCTCCACTATTGTAGCTATTAAACTGATAAATATATTATTTTTGAACCATAAACCCCTCATTAAAGTTAATCATTTAACTCAGCGTATATGATCTACCTGACAAGAAGAGAGCGGTTCAGCTCTGCCCACCGAATGTTCCGGCAGGGTCTCAGTGATGAGGAGAACATGAAGGTCTACGGCAAATGTTCGAACCCTCAGTGGCACGGCCATAACTACGTCCTGAAGGTGACAGTCAAGGGTGAGCCTGACCCTGAAGTGGGTTACTTCATGAATGCCACCCGGTTGAAAGAGATCATCAATGAGAAGGTGATAGAAAAGCTTGATCACAAAAACATGAATGCCGAGACTGACTTCATGGCAGGTAAGGTAGCCACCACAGAGAATCTGGCGATTGCCATCTGGGATGAACTCAGGGCTCCACTGGAGGCTGAGGGTGCGCTGTTGCACTGTATCAGGGTGGAAGAGACAGAAAATAATTCTATCGAATACTACGGTTAATATGGAAAAACTTAACGATGGCAGCGGAAAGCTGTCAGACAGCTACAACAAGATCGAGAGATGGAATCCCGAAGTCATCAGAGAAATTTCGGAATATTACTACAGGATACTGAAGTTACTGGGTGAGGATCCGGAAAGGGAGGGTCTGCTCAAGACGCCTGAGAGGGTTGCCAAGGCCCTGAGTTTCCTTACACGGGGATACGAGCAGGATCCTGAAGAGCTCCTCCGAAGTGCAATCTTCAGGGAGGAGTACCGGCAGATGGTCATTGTAAAAGACATTGATATCTATTCGATGTGCGAGCATCATATGCTGCCCTTCTTCGGCAAGGCTCACGTAGCGTACATCCCTGACGGAACAATCACCGGACTGAGCAAGATAGCACGTGTGGTGGAGAGCTATGCAGCGAGGCTGCAGGTACAGGAGAGGCTCACGACACAGATACGTAACTGCATACAGGATAACCTCAAGCCCCTGGGGGTGGCTGTTGTCATCGAGGCACAGCACATGTGCATGCAGATCAGGGGTGTTCAGAAGCAAAACTCCGTTACCACAACATCGGCCTTCACCGGATGTTTTCTCTCAAACCTCAACACCCGTGAGGAGTTTATTCATCTCATCGGCAGCAGGCTCCACTGAAAAAAACAGGGTCAAAACAGTTTTATCTCCAGTCTATGAAAGCATTTGTATTCCCCGGACAGGGAGCCCAATTCCCCGGTATGGGAAAGGATCTGTACGATAACTTCCCGGCAGCACGCGACATGTTTGAGAAAGCCAATGATATCCTTGGGTTCAGGATAACAGATATAATGTTTGCAGGAACAGAAGAGGAGCTGCGGCAGACGAAGGTGACGCAACCGGCCATCTTCCTTCACTCAGTGATCCTGACGGCAGTGATGGGAAAGGATTTTGACCCTGCAATGGTTGCCGGTCATTCGCTGGGTGAGTTTTCGGCTCTTGTGGCTACCGGAGCTCTCTCATTCGATGACGGGCTGAAACTGGTTGCCGGCAGGGCCGGGGCCATGCAGAAGGCATGCGCCCTCACGCCCTCAACGATGGCTGCTGTTCTGGGCATGGACGATGCAGTGGTTGAAGAGGTCTGCAATTCAATATCTGAGATCGTTGTACCGGCCAACTACAATTGTCCTGGTCAGATAGTTATCTCGGGCACGACAGACGGTGTAAGCAAAGCCACGGAAGAGCTGAAGAAGCGGGGAGGAAAGAGGATACTGCCTCTCTCCGTCAGCGGTGCTTTTCACTCACCCTGCATGGAGCCGGCACGCCTGGAGCTTGAGGATGCTATCAGGGCAGCTCACTTCCGCAGCCCGTCATGCCCCGTGTATCAGAATGTTACTGGCATGCCGGTCACCCACCCAGGTCAGATCATGGATAACCTTGTTGCGCAGCTGACATCACCCGTCAGGTGGACGCAGACCATAACGAGGATGATCGCTGACGGTGCTGTATCATTTGCAGAAGCAGGCCCGGGAAATGTTCTCCAGGGTCTTATTAAAAAGATAAATAAGGATGTGGCAACTTCAGCTGCTGCTGTCAGCTGGTGAAGATATTACTGTCATCCCCAGTTTTCCGTCCATGCGGATAACGAGCGGTTTCTCAAACCGTATATGACTGAAGAACCTGCCTCTGCTGATGACTTTCTGCTCCCTGAGCCTTTCCCACCTAATAACTCCCTCGCCGGCATCCTCGTTGATCGAGAGATAGCCGATATTCATTGATGTGACGTTATGGAAGAAATGGGAACCCTGTGATGCATCAAGGCGGAAGTTGGGAAGTCCTACCTCAACGATGACCCTTGCATTGGATATCTGCGGCCATACCACGGGAATACCAAGGAATCTGTCTTTAGTACCCCATCTTCCCGGGCCGATGAGCACATACCTCCTGCTTTCGAGCATCATCTTCCTGTTGATGGCATCGATCTCATCAGCCATCTCGGCAGTTTTCAGATTGTCAAATTTATCAGGTTCAACATAAATGACGTCGGTAATGTCTTCGACAAGTCCGTTGCCCATGCTCTTTTGTGAGACAAGGATCATGTCACCGGAAGAGACACTCTCAGGGTCGATCGAATATCCTGCACCGCTACCTACAAGGGGTTTGACCTGAAGAAGATAGAATGATGCTTTATCATTATCATCTTTGGTGAGGTCCACAGCAAACTCAATCTCCACCGGTGCACCAAAGGCTTCCCTGGTCACTTCAAGTACTTTTCTCAATGTTGAAGCCAGAGGTATGTAATCATATTTAAGTATATCTGCAAAATTGACCACCCTGGGTCCGGGGTTATAAAGCCCTGGTGTAAGGGTATCATTATCGGCGCTGAGCACTGATGCCGAGTGTTTCAAGGTGCCGTCTGCCTCTGCCCGGCTGATATCGAGCTTAACAAGGCTTGCACTCTCGCCCTGCAGCAGATCTACATCGCTCTGCGCCATGTCAAGTGCATAGAAATCAAGCTGCGAATGGCTCGCAAGGTCATCAATTGACACAATATCAAGAGAAGGGAAAGAAGGGGAGAACCTGAAAGCTCTCTCACCGTCGAGAACATACTGGCCGAGACCTACCGCCACGACAGCGAAACCATCATGGGGTGTCATGTTTGCAACGGGGTAGAAGTTAAACGACTGGGCGGTCCCGCTTATATGAGGATAGAATATATCGCCGTACCTGTTACCCACAACCGACTGTATCACCACAGCCATTTTCTCCTGTTCCACCTTGAAGTTTACAGCTTCAAAATAAATGCGCGAGTTGTCCGAGTAAATAGAGGAAAAGACCAGCTTGACAGCACCAAGCAGCTGTCTGAGTCTGACTTCCGGATCAGGATGATTATTCGGTAAAATATAAGTCCCGAAAATTCCCGAGAAAGGCTGGCTGAGAGAATCTTCAAACAGGCTTGATGACCTTACTGCAAGTGGTCCGGTGATGCGGCTGATGTAGGCCCGGAGCTTTTTTTCGAGACTGCTGCTGAGGCTTCCGGCAAGGAACAGTTTCTGAAGGTCAATGAAGTGCTTGTCACTGTTCACCTCCTTCCACAGGTGGTTGCTCTCCATGAAACGGTCAAACTCATCCGTGCCGATGATAGCAGTCACGGGTGTCTTAATGTTGATGCCAGGCAGCAGGCGACCCAGCTCAAAGCTGTATATCAGGGTATTGATGAATGCGAGGCCCCGGCCCTTGCCTCCCAGCGAGCCGCTGGCCAGGCTGACAACATTTGACTCATCGATGACCAGCGACTCGTCAAAATTGACCACCTTGCCCTTGTTCATTTCAATCCTTCTCTTCCTGATGATATCAATCAGAAACTCTCTCAGGTCTTTCAGGCTGTCGAAGTCAGACAGTTTAACGGGGTTGATCATTTTTGCGATCTTCACCTCGCCCCTTGCCATAAGCCATAGTGAGAAATGGTTCTTCATCCCGTGATAGACCAGGGAATCTTCCGGCACAGTCTGAAGATAAGCCTCAAACTCCTTCATTGACCTGGCGACAGCTATCTGCTTGCCACTTGTGTCGCGATAGACAAAATGGCCAAACCCGAGGTAATAGGTGATGAACGATTTAAGATCCTGCAGCAGGGTCTCGGAGGTCTTGTTGATGAAGCTGGCCCTGAGTTCGGTTGCATAGCTGGCATTTTCAGGGTCAGAGGACTGAAGCACGGTAGGCAGGTTGGGCTGTTCGTGTCTGATGTGCCTTATAAGTTCGTAGCCTGCCATGTCATATAGTACGCCATCCTTGGGAAAGCGCATATCGGATATAATTCCCAGGAGGCTGTCTTTGTACATGGTGTAAACTGACATTGCCTCTTCCCATGTAGTTGCCAGGAGAATCTTAGGCCTTGCCCTTAGTTTAAGCACCTTATAGAGTTCATCAGAGGAGACATCCTCTATAAGACTGCGTGTCTGTTCAAGGATCAGGGTATACAGCATCGGCACATATTCGGAATAATAGTCTGCCGCATCCTCAATCAGGAGTATGACCCCGGTAAGCCCTTTTTTCGTATCGTTCTCAACATTCACCTTATCCTCAAGCAGTTTGGCCATAGCAAAGAAAACCCTCGATTCACCGGTCCATATAAAATAGTTGTCAAAAGGCACTTCGAGTTTTTTCTGGTTCTGGACAAAAGGTATATCTCCCGGATTATTCAGAAGCAGAAAGGTGGGGATATAGGGATATTTTTCCTTGATCTTCCGGCAGAGTGTCATCGGGTTTCTTTTGTCAACGCCTACCATGATGATGATCATGTCATAGTGTCTTGCCTCGAGGCGGATAAAAGCCTCATCCTCTCCTGAGACGCCTGTGATCCTGGGTATAGATGTAAGGCTCATCTGATAATATTCGCCCAGCATGTGATCCGAGAAGCGTCCTTCACCTTCTATGGAATACGCGTCATAGAGGCTGGCGACAAGCAGTATCTCCCTGACCATGAAAGGCATAAGATCATGAAAGACATCTCTTTCGGCATTATGACGGTCGAGGAACTTCTGCAGCAGCTTCCTGCTCGAGAGCCCGGCTATATTATCATATTCGCTGTCGTCATCGTTCGGTGAAATCATCAAATCCCTGACTTTAAGGCTGTTGATATAGCCGGCTATCAGTCCTGAGATATTTCTTATCAGGTCGCGTTCCTCTTTCAGGAACGGGCCTTCATATTCTTCCAGGAATTCACGTGTATAGTAAACCTCGACAGATCCGTCGCCGTCAACTGTAGTAAAATCCTGTATCATTTTCCAGGCAGTCTCTTTCATGCCCGGTGTTTCAAAGGATTTGTCGCGGAATTTTATGCGGGCGGCCGTATAATCAGGATACTGCCATGCGGCAGGGAGGGTCAGCACAAGGTGCATGAGCGTTTCATCAACAGGTTTCCTTTCCTTAAGGATCTGTGTTGCACGGTTTATGCAGGACAGTTCTTTCAGGCGCTCCTGCTGTTCATGTATGAAGCGGATATACCCCGCGTCATCTTTGGGCTGCTGCTCCATAAAGGCATCAATGAAATCAGATGCCAAAATTAGTAAAATAGATTAAGACAGAGTTGAATATTCTCAGGATAGAACGGTTACTTCACCTTCCATGTCGAGCCGCTGTTCAGAAGGTCATCCATACACTTTATCTTTGATGTGGAGTTAACCCTGACATGCTGTTCAAGCATGGCACCGTCATACGTCTGTGATTTTACCGCTCTGATTACTCCGAGGGCCACAGGGTACTCAGGGTAATCCATGCCTGCAAGCATGTAATGGATACCCGGGTCTGCCTCCTCTGCGTTATGAACAAGAAGATCCTTTTCCGTAATGCCGCCTTCGCCGATCTTCACCACTTTCAGCTTAAGACCGTCAAGGATAAGGCCTTTGTCACGTTCCTTTCCGAATATCATCGGCTGGCCATGATGCAGCAAAATAGTCCTGTCATCCCTGGTCTCCTTGTTGGTTATATTGTCATGCACTCCGTCAGCAAAGATGACGCAGTTTTGTATGGCTTCAACAACAGCTGTGCCATGGAAGAGGGCGGTTGCCTTATATACCTCGGCTGAGAGCTGGAGGTTATAATCAACCGTACGTGCAAAGAAACGGCCATGGGCACCTATGACCAGCTGTCCTATTATGAAAGGTTCCTCGATTGTTCCATAGGGGGAGGTCTTTGTCACCAGCCCCTTTGATGAAGTCGGGGAATACTGTCCTTTGGTCAGACCGTAAATTTCATTATTAAACAGGAGGATCTTGATGTCTATATTACGTCTTATTGCATGAATAAAATGATTTCCACCGATGGCAAGAGCATCACCGTCACCGGTCATCTCCCAGACCATGAGGTCAGGGTTGGCGATTTTAATACCGGTGGCTATTGCTGCAGCCCTTCCGTGAATGCCGTGGAAGCCGTATGTATTCATATAGTAGGGCAGCCGTGAAGAGCAACCTATGCCTGAGACGAACACATATTTCTCCTTAGCGACGCCCATTTCAGCAAGGGTTTTCTGCAGTGAGGCAAGGATCCCGTGATCTCCGCATCCCGGACACCACCTTACTTCCTGATCACTTTTAAAATCTTTTGCAGTGTACTGCGATGTATTTGTGTCAGCCATGTTATTTACCCTCCAGTAATTTTATACAATAGTCCTTGATTTCCTTAACAGTGAATGGCAGTCCCTGAATCTTATTATACTGATGATAGGTGAACTTCTGGTATTTCATCCTGAGGAAGTTGGCAAACTGTCCGGCATTAAGTTCACATACAACCAGTTTCTTAAAACCTGCAAATACTTTTGCGGTGTTTGCGGGCAGGGGCCTGATATAGTTGAAGTTGACTGCCGAGACCTTATAGCCTTCTTCGTGCAGTTCGGTGACGGCGCTGACCAGGTGCCCGTATGTACTGCCCCATCCGATCAGAAGGAGGTCTCCGCTCTTATTTCCGGTGATCTCCAGATCAGGAACGTCTGCAACGACGCGTTCGACCTTCTCATCTCTCATCCTTACCATGGCCTCATGGTTTTCGGGGGTATAAGATACGCTTCCCTTTATTGTCTTCTCGAGGCCGCCGATGCGGTGTTCCATGCCCGGCGTACCGGGTACAGCCCAACGGCGTGCCAGTGTCTCAGGATCTCTCTCGTAGGGAAGGTAATCTTTATCTGTTTTGACAGCCCACGGTACCTTGATGTCCGGCAAATCTTTCATTGCCGGTATCTTCCATGGTTCTGATCCGTTAGCGAGGTAACTGTCAGTCAGCAGTACCACCGGAGTCATGTGTTCAAGGGCTATCTTTCCGGCCTCAAAAGCATATTTGAAGCAGTCGGAAGGTGTTCCGGCGGCAATGACCACCACGGGGCTCTCGCCATTGCGGCCGTACAAAGCCTGCCACAGATCAGCCTGTTCAGTCTTGGTAGGCAGGCCGGTAGAAGGGCCCGCTCTTTGGACGTCAACTATCACCAGCGGCAATTCAGTCATGACAGCCAGGTTGATGGCTTCTGACTTCAGAGCCAGGCCCGGGCCTGAGGTGCTTGTCACTGCCAGGCGGCCTGTGTAGCTTGCCCCGATAGCGGTGCATATTCCGGCTATCTCATCTTCTGCCTGAAGGCTCTTGGCGCCAAGGTCCTTGCGAAGCGCCAGTTCTTCAAGTATACCAGTCGCAGGCGTAATGGGGTATGAGCCTATAAACAGTTTGAGGCCTGCTTTCTCGGCAGCAGCGAGGAGCCCCCATGCAGTTGCCTGGTTACCGTTGATATTACGGTATGTGCCTTTCTCTATAGGGGCAGGATTTACATGGTAAGAGGGTGTGAGGGCCTCGATGGTCTCGGCATAATAATACCCGGCCCTGAGAACTTTGCTGTTTGCTTCTGCAATGAGAGGCTTCTTGCCAAATTTATCTTCAATGAATTCTTCAGTGTAATTAAGCTTGCTGTCAAACAGCCAGTAGACCATCCCCAGTGCAAACATGTTCTTGGTCCTCAGAACAGTCTTGGGATCGATTTCCATGTCCTTGAGAGCTTCCTTGACCAGGGTGGTTATGGGAGCAGGAATCAGGTTCAGTGTATCAAGCTTGTCTTCAGCAAAAGGGTCTGCAATATAGCCGGCACGCTGTATGGATTTCTCAGTAAAGTTATCACTATCATATATAATTGTTAAATCCTTGGTGAGGCAGCTGACATTGGCACGTATAGCTGCAGGGTTCATTGCCACCAGAACATCTGCAAAATCTCCGGGTGTATTAATATGTCTGCGTCCTATATGTACCTGGAAGCCGGAGACACCTCCCACTGTTCCCTGGGGGGCCCTTATCTCAGCAGGGTAATCAGGAAAGGTGGAGATGTCATTCCCGAACAGTGCCGATGTGTTCGAGAAGAGCGTGCCAGTAAGCTGCATTCCGTCACCCGAGTCGCCTGAAAACTTGATAACCACAGCATCCTTTTCTATGACCTTTAATCTTTTTGACATGATAATTCTCTGGTTTTTGTAACAATAAAACGGTTATAAAAGTAACCATTTAAACGAAGCTAAGTTCAGTATAACACTCTTATATGAGTATGATTTTGATCATGTTTGACATGACGGTATAACTAATTTGACAGCAGACAGATAATGATAAAGAAAATGATACGGGAAAAGGGCCTCAGAGCCGATTCACGACCATATGTCGGCCTTCTGCAGATTGATATTGCTTTCGAAAAACATCCGGGCGATCTTTTCGAAATAATCGGTAAAATCAGAAACAAAAAAGAGGTCTTCCCCTGCCCTGCCGCTGTTGAGAAGGTTATGTTTTTCAAGTACTTCTCTCAGCCTGGCTGCAACTATCCTGGCTGAATCGATGACCTCGACCTTGAAATTGAAGAACTTGGTTATCTGGTTGCGTATTATCGGGTAATGTGTGCATCCGAGTATCAGGGCATCAATATCACTCAGGCCTTTGTCAGAGAGATATGTACGTATGATGGCATTGCTTATGTCATCAAAGATGAAGCCTTCTTCAATCATCGGGACAAGCAGGGGTGTGGCGAGAGAGAAGACGGTGGTGGAAGGTGATGCTTCACGGATCTTCTTTTCGTAGGTGCCTGAGCTGACTGTTCTCTTGGTGCCGATGACACCAAGCTTATTGTAATTGCCGGCAGACACATGTTCAACAACCGGATTGATGACATCGAGGACAAGGGTCCGGTCGCCATATTCCCGGAGGAGGTTCTCATAAGCTGAAGCGGAGGCCGAATTACAGGCAATGAGTACCAGTTTGGCATCATAGCCAAGGAGGAATTCAGTTATACGCCTCGAGTAGTTACGTATTGCCTCCTCAGATTTATCTCCGTAAGGAAGATGGGCCGTGTCGCCAAAGTATATGATTCTTTCTCCCGGCAGGGTCTGTCTGATGGCATGTGCCACTGTCAGTCCGCCAACACCTGAATCAAAGACACCTATCGGGCGATTTCCTGTTTCCATAATGTCTTTAAAAGAAAGGCTGTCTGCCGGTTGGCGGACAGCCTTCCAAATATTAGGATATCTTATTTAAGTCCAAGCTTGGCCTTTACCAGCGGAGCAACATCAGTGCTTTTTGTTGCATCAAAATAGATAAGGGTACGGACATCATATACATATACGAAGCCCTGGGCTTTAGCAACATCATTGATTGCGGCGGTTACCTTTTCTATTATAGGATTAAGCAGGGCCGCCTGTTTATCCTGAAGCTGCACCTGAGCCTGCTGCTGGAAATTAGCGATACGGGTTTGCATATCTGCAAGCTCCTGTTCCTTATTGGTCTTCACCAGGTCAGTAAGGGTTTTGCTGTCCTTTACATACTGGTCAAGCTTGTTATTATACTCAACCTGCATCAGTTCCAAAGCGTTGGTCAGCTCCTGTCCATATGCATTATAAGCTTTCATTGCCGTATCGTAGTCAGGCATCGCCATGATGATATCATCCCTGTTTATGTGACCTGTCTTGAATGACTGTGCAATACCATCCTGTGCTGTAAATATAAGTACAGCGGTCAGGAGTAATCCAAATACTTTTTTCATTGTTCTTGTTTTCAAATTAATCGTGCAAATGTAATTATTTAATTTTTATAACCGAGTTTCTGTAATACCTGGTCCGAGAGATCATATCTCGGGTTGGCAAAGAGGATATTTGAGCCGGCCGAAGTATCAAATATGACCGCGTAACTGCCTTCGACCGAGATCTCCTTGATTGCTTTAAGGATCTCATCCTGAATTGGTTTAACCAATTCTTCACGTTTCTTGTAGAGTTCACCCTCCATGCCGAAATATGTGTTTTGCAGGTCTTTTATTTCCTTTTCCCTGGCAATGATTGCTTCCTCTCTTTTCTTCTTCTGGTCCTGTGACAGAAGCACAACTTCTGCCTGGTAATCCTTATACATCTGTTCAACGGCAGCATAGCCGTCAGCAACTTCTTTCTCCCATCCTTCTGACAGCTTGTCGAGCTGCTGCTGGGCAGCGGTAAAGGCAGGGATATTATTTCTTATATACTCGCTGTCGACAAAAGCGAATTTCTGGGCTGTACCGCTAAATGTAGCTGCGAGCGCCAACACTGTTAAAGCAATAATCTTCTTCATAGCATTCTTGTTTGTTTGTTATCTTTTAAAACTGCTGACCTATTACAAAATGGAACTGGCTGCCGTTGGCATCCGGGTTTCCGGGGACAGGATCAAATCCGTAACCCCAGTCTATGCCGAGAAGGCCGAACATAGGCAGGTTGGCTCTCAGGCCGAAGCCTGCCGAGCGGTTCATTTTGAACGGGTTATATTCTTCCAGGCTGTACCACGCTCTTCCGGCTTCAAGGAACGTAAGAGCATAAATAGTTGCCTGAGGATTAAGAGATATCGGGTACCTGAGCTCGAGGGTCAGCTTGGAGTAGACGTTACCCGCCTCAACCAGGATACCGTCCTTTACAACTGTCGGTGTCAGTGACCCGTTGGTATAACCTCTCAGGGCAATAACCTCGCGGCCGTAGAAGCTGTATCCTGTCATGCCGTCTCCCCCGACATAAAAGTTCTCGAACGGTGAAGGGCCGATATCAGGATTGTAAAAGCCGAGATAGCCGAATGCTGCTTTGGCGTTCAGGATAAGCTTGTCATTCGACGAGAGCGGAACATAGTAATCGGCCTTAAATACAACTTTATAGAACTCAATCCATTTGTAAATCTCCTGGTCGCTGGTTATCTGTGAAAAATCCTTGTTGCCCATCAAAGAATAAGGTGGTGTCGCCTGCAGTGAGAGGGAGAATGTCGAGCCACCGCGTGGATATATGGTATTAGGTCCGGCAGAAAATCTTGTCAGCCTGGCCGTGATTGAACCGAGGTTGGCGATTCCGTTATCGAAAAGGAACCGGTACTGTGTATAATTGTGCATGTTGTACCTCTGGTAGCTGCCTTCGTAGTAGATCGAGAAATAGTCGTCAGGCCATTCAAGTCTTTTTCCGAAGCCCACCGAGGCGCCGTCAATGATCATGTGCTGTCTTCCGTCTGAATTCATGGTCATACCGTTGGTCATGAGCGAGCGGTAGTAAGACAGTGACAGCGTATTTGGTTTCTTGCCACCGAGCCACGGTTCGATGAATGAGATATTATATGACTGGTAAACACGGCCGTTGGTCTGAAATCTTATCTGTACCGACTGACCGTCGCCTGAAGGGTACGGTCTCCATTCTTTCCATTTGAAGAAGTTTCGCATGGCGAAGTTGTTGAATCTCACTCCGACAGTTCCGACGAGCATGCCGGCACCCCATCCTCCTGATATTTCAAACTGGTCATTGGCTTTTTCCTCAAGCTCGTAAAGCAGGTCAACGGTACCGTTAACCTGGTCAGGAAGAGGCAGCGGGTTTATTTTTTCAGGGTCAAAATGACCAAGCACAGCCACCTGTCTTACAGAGCGGATGATATTCTCTTTGCTGAACAGATCTCCCGGGAGTGTATAAAGCTCACGCCGTGCCACATGCTCATTGGTACGGGTGTTGCCGGTGATCATGATATTGTTGAGATTGGCAGGATCACCCTCGAAAATACGTACTTCAAGGTCAATCGAATCGCCTTCAACGTTCTTTTCCACGGGAGTGAGCCTGGAGAAGAGATATCCGTAATTAAGATACAATGAGTTTACGGCATCTTCATCCTCGATGAGTCTCTTGTTGATCATTGTCTGGTTATAGACATCACCGCTGGGGAAGTTAAAAACCCTGTTAAGCTGATCCTTTGTATAAATACTGTTACCTACCCAGTCTACGTTCCGGAGGTAATACTGGTTGCCTTCATTTACCCTGACCACCAGCTTCAGTTTGCCTTTATCGTCAGTTACTGTATATGACGAATCCTTAATTATCCTGAAATCACGGAAGCCATTTTCATTATAGAATTTAATAAGGTTCTCCCGGTCTGCCTTGTACTTATCTTCAATGAATTTTGATCCTTTGAAAGGATTAAGGTCTTTTTGCTTGGTGTCTTTCAGCTGTCTGCGCAGCTGTTTATCTGAGAAGAACTCATTGCCTTCGAACTCAATCTGATCAATCTTGACCTTTTCACTCTTGTCGACGTTAAAAACAAGAATCACATTGTTAGGCATATCAGGATCATCTTTCTGAACGATAGTTACCCTGGTGTTGAGGAAACCTTTTTCAACATAATGGTCAGCGATGGTTCTCTCAGCCCTGTTGAGCAGGTGAGCGGTTACCTGTGATCCGGTAGGAAGACTGAGTTTCTCGAGGAGATCTGCTTCTTCCGATTTTTTGATGCCTTCGAATTTCACTGATGAGAGCCTGGGTCTTTCCTGAAGATAGATGTCGAGCCAGACATTTTCTTCATCCTTGTTTACTATTGTGATCCTGACATCTGAGAAAAGACCCTGGTCCCAGAGTTTCTTAACCGAAGCTGTGATCTGTTCACCGGGTATTGTCACCTTCTGCCCTATCCGCAATCCTGAAATACCTATGAGTGCATTTGGCTGAAGAAATTTGACCCCGGAAACGGTTATGCCGGCAATGGTATAATCCTCAGGGTAAAGGTAGCTGGCATATTTATCTTCAGTTTGTGATGAGGCAATAGCGCCCGGCACCAATAGAATGAAAAGGAAAAGTATCCGCCTGAATTGTTCTTTCATCATCTCAGTTGTTTTCAGCAATCTGCTCACTGGTCTTCCCATATCTTCTTTCCCTTTTCTGGAAATCTGCAATAGCCTTGTAGAAATCCTCCTTGCCAAAATCGGGCCAAAGTTTTTCCGTAAAATACAGTTCAGTATAAGCAATTTGCCAGAGCAGGAAGTTGCTAATCCGCTTTTCTCCGCTCGTTCGTATCATCAGTTCAGGGTCAGGAATACCAGAGGTCTCGAGGTTTTCAATAACGGTATCCTCAGTTATACTGTCAGGGTTCAGCAAGCCCTCCTTCACCGAACCGGCAATTTTGCGGCATGCTTCCGATATTTCCCACCTTGAGGAGTAACTCAGAGCTACCACAAGTTTCAAACGTTTTCCGTTCTCGGTCAGCCTGATGGTATCACGGAGCCTTGTCCTTACTTCCTCAGAGAGGCGGCTGAGATCACCTATTACCTTAAGAGATATATCATTTTTAAGAAGGGTCTCTGTCTCGTTGTTCAACGATTCGACCATGATATCCATTAGAGCGGATACTTCATAATCAGGCCTGTTCCAGTTTTCGGTAGAGAAAGCATAGAGGGTAAGGTATTTTATGCCCAGTTCTGCCGCAGCTTCAATGATTTTGCGCACAGCTTTGACACCCTGATGGTGGCCAAAAATTCTCTCCTGTCCTCTTCTGTGCGCCCAGCGTCCGTTGCCGTCCATAATTACAGCAACATGTACAGGTAGTCTGTTTATATTTATTTGATCCTTATAAGCCAATTTTACTTCTTTCTTTTTTTCTCCTTACCCATTTCTGCAAACGCCGGACATCCAGCAAGTTTGTTGTACATTTTCCAGGTTACTGAAACACCCATGAAGCTGTACCAGTCGTTGTTGTGTGTCCATGTCTGACTGCCTGTATTTTCCTCATCAGTTTGGCCGTCAAATTTATCATTAAAAGTCTTACGAAATCCATATTCGAGTTCAAGGCCGATATTATTTGCAATATTTACCTTGAACCCGGCAGAGAATGGTATGGATAAAAAAGGGTTGAAGCTTTTAGCGGCTTCCGGGTTATATACTGTTGAAAAGGCAGCGCCCAGTGCAAGGTAAGGTGTGTAGTCAATGCGTCTGCTTCTCATCGTAGAATAAGGAAAGAAATTATATTCATAAGTAGCTCCCAGTTCACTCACAAAGGTAGTCAACAATTCACTGGAATTGCTAAAACGCAGGGAGCCGCCGAGTAAATTTGCCCTGACAGCCTGTCTGGGATTGAAATTATACCTGTAGAAAAACTGTGCTGCCGGACCGGGGCCGCTGATGACATTAACAGGGTTGATATCGCCAATGTAATTGGTAGCACCCAGCGAGAAACCATAGTCTGCACTTCGCTGTGCCTCCGAGGGTAAAGCCAGAATAACCAAAATCATCAGTATTATTATCCTTTTCATTCCGTGGGTCGTTTGAACATTATCTGAACGACGGTAAGCCGTTCCGGGCTGTTTTGATCCTGTAATTAAAGGTTACGCTTAATGTATGATAGACATCATTCCTGGAAGACCATTGAGATGTATACCCGTCGAGGTAATCAGAAAAGGAATAGCGTCCCGTCAGCTCTACGCCAAAAAGAATATTCGGGTCAAAGGCAAGTTTGGCCCCCAGTCCTAAAGGTACGATGGCGGCAAATCCTCTGTCTGGAAGACCCCGCGCCTCAAGGGCATCATTGGGATTAACGATGAACCAGGCACCTCCAAACCCTGTAAGAGCATAAACATCAATGCTTCTGAAAAAGTCTTTCACCCTGTTTCTCGACCTTCCTCTGAATGTCTGGAACAGAAAGCTGTTGCGTTCACGGTTCCTGACAAAATAATACTCGCCGATGAGAGACGGTTCGAAGATCGACGCAACAGATTCATATGCGCGGTCCTCGTTAGAGCCTCTACCGTCGGTGGCATGGAGCATGAGATAAGACAGATTGAGCCGTGCTCCAAGATTATCAGTGAAGAAATACCTGAATGCGCCGTTGACGTTAAATCGTGTCTGTTTGAGCGTGAGGTCTTTCAGTCCCCAGGCATTCTCACCGATGGTAAACCCTCCTACATCACCGTAAAACTGGGAAGTACCTATTCCTGCAGTGACTTCATATCTCTTCATTTTCCAGAGTTGTGCTCCGGAATATGGTGCACACAAAAAGATCACCAGGCTGAAGAGAATAAAGCGTCTCATGAAAAGTTAACCAGTAGTTATGTGTACAAATATAAGGTATTGTATAATATTAAAAACTTAAAAATTCCTTAATTATTGTCAGTTACGGCGGTCTGCGCCCCACATCAGCTTGTTCCTCAGCGTGCTGAAAAAGTCGTTCCCACGGGTGGTTACAGTATGCAGTTTAAGCTTTGCCTGTCTTATTTCAATGCTTATGCCCATGGGTGCCCTGACGGCTTTCGAATCGCATGTGATCATGCACTCATCGCTCCTTCCCCCGGTCTCCATCGAGATCGTGCTGCCTCCGGTGACGATAATAGGCCTTATGGTCAGATTATGCGGTGACATGGGAGCTATGATAATGCTCTCATCCGAAGGAGAGAGTATTGGCCCGCCAACACTGAGGTTATATGCCGTTGAACCTGTGGCTGTTGAGATTATAAGTCCGTCGGCCCTGTAGGTGTTCAGGAAGATTCCATTGACCCTGACAGTGAAGGTAATCATACTCTGGTCAGTCTTCTGAATAGTCACTTCATTCAGTGCCAGGGAACTTTTCTCTCCAAAGAGGCCTTCGGGAGAAACGACCTCAAGCATAGACCTGCTGACTACATTATAGTCTCCGGAAAGCAGCATTTCAATGGCTTTCCCGATATCGTCATCAGGTATATTCGCCAGGAAGCCCAGACGGCCGGTATTTATACCAGCGACAGGGATACCTGTTTCGCGTACCCGCATGGCTGTTTCAAGAAAGGTACCGTCACCGCCCACGCTCATTATCAGGTCAATATCCGCAGGCAGTTCGGAGACACCCTCAAACAGAATAACCCTGGTATCGGATGCAAACTGGGTGCTGCCCGATTCCATTACATGAAGATAAATGGCCGCACCGTTGGAATAAAGCGCATCAATGAGGCGCAACAGCCCATCCATGGTCTTCTCTGTCAGACCCTTACTGTATAAAGCAATTTTTTTTGACATGCATCGGACAGTTACATGTTGAGGTATTTCATCAACAGGTTATACCTGTCGGTATAGAAACGGTCAAGATCATCATTGTCAGTTACCCAGGTGGTGACCTCGTATGAATACCTTTCAAAGGTCCTGATGATAGAGGTCAGATCCGTGGTATTCACCTTTAATGTTATCTCCAGGCTTGTGGACTCAGGGTTAGACGTGATATACATGCTGAGTATTCTTGCATCGTTGCTTTCCACTATCTGTGAGATGCGGCTCATTGAGTAATCATGTGACAGGACCTTCAGTACGATCAGTCCCCCCGGCTGGTCGACAGATGAAAAGGATGCTATGCCGCTGATAATCTCGTTATAGGTGATCACGCCCCTGAAGTGATTCTCTTCATCGAGTACGGGAACCACGGTGAGCTTGTGCCTGGCGGCAAGTGCAAGCACTTCGTATATATGCTTGTTGCTTGTCACATAAGGTCTTGGCAGGGAGAGGGAGTGATTGCCTATTGCTTCTTCAGGCTGGTTGAGGTCATAGATATCACTGTCGGAGATAAGACCCAGATAGTCATGGTCATTAACTATAGGAAGGTGCGATACGCGGAAAATCTCCATCCAGTTCAGGGCCGTCTGTCCTGTGTCGGATGTTTTCACCGCCGGCACCACATCGGATATCATCTCTTTGGCAAGCATTCAGTCATTCATTTCATGATAAAAGTACAAAAAACTATGGATCGTTATAACTTTGCACTGTAGAACGGTCAGTGAGACATGACGAGATTAAGCGTAAATATCAACAAAATTGCCACTCTGCGGAATGCCCGCGGCGGCAATGTTCCCGATGTAAGACTTGCGGCTGTGAAATGCCAGGGTTTTGGTGCCGAGGGCATCACCGTGCATCCCAGACCTGACGAAAGGCATATCAGGTACAGTGATGTCTATATATTGAAGGATGTAGTCACAACGGAATTCAATATCGAAGGCAATCCGGGAAAAGAATTCATCAGGCTCGTGCACGATATCGTACCTGAACAGGTCACACTTGTTCCTGATGCTCATGACGCAGTGACCTCCAATGCCGGGTGGGACACAAAAGCCAACCTCGCGTTTCTTACTGATGTTATAGCAGGCTTCAGGGAAAAAGGAATTCGTACTTCGATTTTTACCGGCACTGATCCGGTGATGCTTGAATACGCTGCCAGGAGCGGTACTGACCGTGTTGAACTTTACACCGAACCATACGCTGCAATGTTTCCGGCGGACAGGGAGGCGGCTGTTGCGCCGTTTGTAAAGGCAGCAGAGACGGCACGTGACCTGGGGCTGGGCCTGAATGCAGGGCATGATCTGGATCTTGCTAACCTTGCATGGCTGCACAGCAGAATACCATGGCTGCTTGAAGTGTCCATAGGGCACGCACTTATTGCTGATGCACTGTATTTCGGGCTCGAGAACACCATACAGATGTACCTGCGCGAGCTCAGACGAAGCTGATACCTATTTCAGGTGCTTTTCAATAATTGTCTTAAGCACCTCTATTGCCACTAGGTTCTCCCCTCCTCCCGGAACAATAATATCTGCATATCTTTTTGACGGCTCAATGAACTGGAGGTGCGATGGCTTCACCGTTTCGTTATATCGTTCCAGCACCTTTAGCACCGAACGGCCGCGTTCGACTATATCGCGCTGAATAACCCTTCCCAGCCTGTCGTCAGCATCAGCATCGACAAAAACCTTGATGTCAAGCATCGATCGCAGCCCGGGGTCGACAAGCACCATGATTCCTTCCACGACCACCACGTCAGCAGGGCTTACCGGGATGGTCTCCGCCGCCCTGATGCATGTTAGGTATGAATATATTGGCATTTTTATCGGTCGTCCGGCCTTCAGCTCGGCCAGGTGTGCCATCAGCAGCGGCCATTCGACCGAATCGGGATGGTCAAAGTTTATTTTCTGCCTTTCTTCTATTGGAAGATGACTGTTATCTTTATAGTAGCTGTCCTGAGGAAGTATCACGACCTCATCACGGGGAAGCATCTCAATCAGTTTACGGACAACGGTTGTCTTTCCTGAACCTGTTCCCCCGGCAATCCCGACAGTAAGCATAAAATGTTTATTTTTGTATCAAATGTAGCAAAAAACTCCATGATAAAGCACATCGTCATTTTCAAGCTTTCGGCCCCTTATACGCAGGAGGAGAAAGAGCAATCGATCAGGAAACTGAAAGAGATCTACGGGCCGCTTGGGAATAAATTTGACTATATCATTGAATACAGGACCGGCATTAATATACTGGAGGCGGATCATGCCGGCGACTTTGTCATCGATTCGATTTTTGCCTCCCCTGAAGATCTTCGGCGGTACCAGTCGAGCGACCATCACAGGCAGGCTGTTTCGGTGTGCTCTGTAATAAAGAAAGCCAAGATTGTCATTGATTATGTGATCTGATCATGAATTCACTCTATCCGATTAAGTTCAGACCTGTACTCAGGGAGACGATCTGGGGGGGCAGTGCTCTCCGGGAGCGTTTTGGCAAGGAGGGCAAAGGAGGGGCAAACATAGGAGAGAGCTGGGAGATTAACGGCATGACAGGGGTTAGCTCCAGGATAGCCAACGGCTTTCTGAAGGGAAACACCCTGGAGGAGGTGACCGAAATATATATGGGAGATCTCGTTGGCGATTCCGTCTTTGAAAAGTTCGGCAGTGAATTCCCCCTGCTCATCAAGTTCATCGATGCCAGGGATACCCTTTCCATCCAGGTCCACCCCGGTGACAAGCTTGCATCGGAGAGGCACCATGCCTGGGGAAAGACTGAGATGTGGCATGTCATTGACGCAGCACCTGGAGCAGTGGTTTACACCGGGTTCATAAAAAAGACCACCAGGGAAGAGTATCTCGGATATGTTGACAGGAAAGAACTTGCCAGCCTCATCAATGCAACACCGGTATCACCCGGTGACACATTCTTCATACCGGCAGGCATGGTACATTCCATCGGTGCAGGCGTTCTCCTGACAGAAATTCAGCAGGCATCCGATATCACCTACCGGATCTATGACTGGGACAGGGTGGACAGCAAGGGCAAGGCACGCGAGATGCATGCCGGGCTTGCCGTTGATGCAATCAACTTCGACCTTGACCAGCCTAACCTGATTAGAAAAGCCGCCGAGACAAACCGGCCGGTAATGCTTGCCACATGCGATTATTTCCATACAAGCCTGCTTCAGCTTGACAGGCCTGTGATCAAGGACTGCAGCATGATTGACTCTTTTATTATATATATTTGTACAGAGAGCATGGTTGTTGTTGACTGTTTCGATCACAGTGAAGAGCTGAGAGCCGGCGAGACAATTCTCATACCTGCCGCTGCCGACAGCGTGACTCTCATTCCCCGGGGAACGGCCAGATTACTTGAAGTTTATATACCACAAAAACCCAATTGAAATGAAACAATTTGCACCTTTCTTACTGACACTGACATTCCTTATCGCTGTCTCATGCGGCAGCGGCACCGGCGATACCGGAGGGGCAAAGAAAAAAGGAAAACATGAGGCTGACACCGGCTATTCCGGTGTAAAGAGCTATTTCAAGGATGACGTAAAGGTTAAGGAGGTTGCATTTGAGAATGGCATCAGGCAGGGACTGTCGCGCTCATTCAGCAAATCAGGCATTCTCGAACAGGAGATCATATACGTCGACGGCAAGAAAAACGGAGAGGCAAAATGGTACTACCCTGACGGCAAGCTTTTCAGGGTCACACCATATGTCAATGATACCATCAGCGGATCACAGATACAATACTATAAGAGCGGCCGTGTAAAGGCCAGGCTTGATTATGCCGACGGCAGGCGCTTACCGGGACTTGAGGAGTTCAATATGGACGGGTCAAAAATAACCGGGTACCCGACTCCACAGTACAGAATAGAGGATCAGTACAAAGCAAAGGGTGTCTGCAAGATATTCATCGAGATGTCTGACATGGCTGAGAATGTCAAGTATTACAGAGGCGATTTTGTTGACGGCCTGGTAGACCTTACCGTCATGACACCTCTGCTGCAGACCGCCACAACAGGTTATCTCGATTTGAAAAAGACAACGGAACACAATGCAGATTCCGTCACTGTCGTTGCCGCTTACCTTACCGGCTTTGGCAACAGACTGTATTACCGGCTGGCAATACCTTTACCGTATAAAGATTTAAATTAACAAGGCTATGTCACAGATACTTGTACCTGGTATCAAGCTTTCAATTACCAAAACGGTCGGTGAAGGTGACACCGCATCCGTTTATGGTTCAGGTCTCCTTGACGTGCTTTCGACACCGGCAATGATAGCTCTCATGGAGCAGACAGCAATGAAAGCCGTGGAGGCCTGTCTCGACGACGGGGAAGGCACCGTAGGGACTGAGATCAGCGTAAAACACATCAAAGCCACCAAGGTGGGTAAAAGCGTGACATGCACCGCCACCCTGAAAGAGGTGAATGGCAAAAGACTTCTGTTTCATGTCGAAGCGAGCGACGACGACGGAAAGATAGGAGAAGGCCAGCATGAAAGATTCATTATTGAGAACGAAAAGTTCATGGCCAAAATAAAGAAGTAATGATCATCAGATCTGCTTCTTATGTCACCAGCAGCGCAAAGATCAGCCAGTTGCCCCCGCCTGACCTGCCTGAGTATGCTTTTATCGGGAGGTCAAACGTAGGCAAGTCGTCTCTTATTAACATGCTGGTGGGAAAGAAGGGTCTGGCCAAAATTTCTGTCAATCCGGGGAAGACCCAAACCATCAATCACTTTCTTATCAATGAGAGCTGGTACCTTGTCGATCTCCCGGGTTACGGTTATGCCCGCCGATCTCAGAAAATGAGGGAACAGTGGGACAGGCTGTTCAAGTCATATATCACCCTTCGCGAGAACCTGATCTCCCTGTTTGTCCTGATAGATGCGCGGCATGAACCCATGCCTTCTGACATGGCCCTGATGGAAAGGCTGGCTCTCAACGGAGTGCCCTTCGCAAGGGTATTCACAAAGACTGATAAGGTTGGCCCGCGCGTGGCAGAAAGAATTAAGGTCCTCCATGACAAAACGATGCTTGAGAGCTGGGAGAGCCTTCCCCCGACATTCGTCACTTCAGCAGTAAAAGGTAGCGGCAGGGACGAGGTGCTTGATTACATCAAAGAGACCATGATATTTTATGAAAGGAAAAAATGATTGGACCATTAATATTATTTTTGCATCAGCGTTCAGTGAAAACCATCTAACACCTCCCCTATGATCGGCAGAGCTCCTTTTAAGATCTTTTCGTGTACATCGTCATTAAGCATTGCAGAAAAAATTGCAGATCATCTTGGCATAGAGCTGGGCAAGAGCTCGCTGCTGAGCTTCAGTGACGGCGAGTTTCAGACATGCTTTGATGAATCTGTCAGAGGTTGCCATGTGTTCATTATACAGTCGACCAACCCGCCTGCGGAGAACCTGATGGAGCTTCTCCTGATGATCGATGCAGCCAAGAGGGCCTCGGCGTACAAGGTCAATGCGGTGATCCCCTATTACGGTTATGCCAGGCAGGACCGCAAGGACAGGCCGCGTGTCTCGCTGGGTGCCAAGCTCACTGCCGACCTGCTTACAAAGGCAGGCGTTGACCGCATCATTACGATGGACCTTCACGCTGATCAGATACAGGGATTCTTCGATGTTCCCGTTGATCACCTGTTCGGCTCGGCGCTCTTCGCACCCTTCATAAAGAACCTGAGGCTGCCTAACCTGACCGTTTCAGCTCCTGACATGGGCGGGTCAAAACGTGCCAACGCCTATGCTCGTTATCTCCAATGTGAGATGGTTCTCTGTTATAAACTGAGGAAAAAACCCAATATAGTGGAGGAGATATCCATCCTGGGTGAGGTTGAGGGGCGTCACGTGGTCATCATTGATGATATGGTTGACACGGCCGGCACCCTGAGTTTTGCCGCCACGATGATGAAAGACCGCGGAGCTCTCAGCGTCAGGGCTGTTGCCACTCACCCCGTACTTTCAGGAGACGCCATTGAAAAGATAGACAGCTCGCCACTCGAGGAACTGGTGATCACCGACAGCATACCACTGACGAGGTATTCGCCAAAAATAAAGATTATATCCGTTGGCGAAATATTCGGCGAGGCAATAAAAGCTGTCTACACCAACAGTTCAATCAGCACAGGTTTTGTATTTTAACCTTTTTCGCTATATTTGCAGGCCAAATTTTTAAAAACGTCCAACGTGCAATGGGAGATTGCCCGGCAAGCAATCTTGAGTAGCACAACAAATTAAATACTGATGAAGACTATTGAGATCAAAGCCGTCTCGCGCGAACATTTCGGAAAAAAGAGCTCAAACGCGCTGCGCGCTGAAAATAATGTACCATGCGTAATGTACGGCGGAAAAGAAAACCTGCATTTCTCCGCACATGAAAACGTATTCCGCGGACTGGTTTATACTCCTGATGTTTTCCTTGTTAACCTTTCTGTTGACGGGAATGAATATAAGGCAATCATGAAAGACCTGCAGTTCCATCCGGTAACTGATAAGCTGCTGCATATTGATTTCATACAGGTAACTGAAGACAAGCCTGTTATCGTTGACATGCCGATCAGGATCACCGGCGAATCTGTTGGCGTAAAAGCTGGCGGCAGACTCAACCTCAAACGCAGGACCCTCAAGATAAAGGGAATGACAAATGATCTGCCTGAACATATTACAATTGACATTACAAACATTGAGATCGGACAGTCGATCAAGGTTGGTGATCTTGCATACGATAAGCTGGAGATCATTGACAACAAGAAGGCAATGATAGTTGGCGTTGCCATATCACGTGTGGTCCTCAAGGAAGAGGAAGCTGCTCCGGTTGAAGGGGCTGAAGCTCCGGTTGCTGAAGCTGCCGGTACCGAGAAGGAAGAGGCAGGCAAGAAGGATGCCGGGCATAAGGATGCCGGGCATAAGGAAGCCGCTCACAAATAGTTAAAGTCTTGAAATACCTTATCGCCGGTCTTGGCAACATAGGCGAAGAGTATAAAAATACACGGCATAATGTCGGGTTTATGGTATTGGATGCGGCCGCAGCTGCATCCAATATCTCTTTTACGGACCGCCGTTACGGTTTTATTTCAGAAATGAGACATAAAAACGCTTCCGTGATCCTGCTCAAACCGTCTACACTGATGAACCGGAGCGGCAACGCGGTGCGTTACTGGATGCAGAAGGAAAATATACCACCCGAGAACCTGCTTGTCATAACCGATGATATAGCCATCCCCACCGGCAGCATGCGTATCCGGGCAAAGGGAGGTGACGGCGGGCACAATGGCCTTGCAAGCATCAGCGAGATCCTCGGGACAAATGAATACGCCAGATTGCGCATCGGTATCGGGAATAATTTCCGCAGGGGCGGACAAATAGATTATGTTCTTGGTGAATGGACGGAAGAGGAGCTGGCAGTCATTAATAAAAGACTGGCCCTCTCGGTTGATATTATCCGTTCATTCGTCACCGCCGGTTGCGAGCTCACAATGACGGCTTTTAACAAAGCAGGCAAATTTTCGGCTGATGACATCACCACAGGGGGAAAGGATCGATAAATTCCTCTGGTCAGTCAGGCTGTATAAATCACGCAGCACTGCTACTGAGGAATGCCGCAAAGGGAGGGTCACAGTGGCCGGCCAGCCTGTCAAACCGGCTCACATGGTCAGCAAGGGAACAACCATACTCGTCAGAAAACCACCCGTTACATATACTTATCTTGTCATTGCCCTTCCCTCAGGCAGGGTGGGCGCCAAACTTGTCAGTGAATACATCACCGATCTCACTCCCGAAGAGGAAAAAAACAGGATCAAACCTGAGAGCGGAAAGTTCTTCGGCTACAGGCCACACGGTACCGGCCGGCCCACAAAAAGAGAAAGGCGCGATATTGAAAACTTCCTGGAATGAATTTTTAGCCTGCCCTCATGAGGGTGGTATAAATACCTAAAAGTATCCGGTTTCCGTCAATAATCCCTGATATTGAATTCACAGGGGAAAATCTTTCTTTAACTTAGAGCAGCGTAATAATTTAGTTTCCCGGATATTAAGATTTTAGATTACAGGCTTTTCAGCTATGGGCAAGGAAAATATTGAGAAGTATGATTTGTTCTATCTGCTTCTGAAAAAATATGCCGAATTCTGGCACAATAACATCTTTTACCGAAGGGTGATCGCATATGGCAAGGACCATCTTGATTTTTCGGTCCCCACCATCCTGGCACCCAATCATCAGAATGCGCTCATGGATGCCCTGGCGATCATCTGCACCCTCGACAGGCAGCTGGTTTTTCTTGCCAGGGCTGACATTTTCAAAAAGAAACTTGTCGCAAGCATACTCTACCGCCTGAAAATACTTCCGGTATACAGACTCAGGGACGGTTATGAAAACCTGAAACAGAATGATGATACCTTCCACGACACCCTGAGGGTCATGGAACACCGCAACGGAGTTGTTATTCTTCCCGAAGGAAGCCATGACGTTCACAGAAAACTCCGCCAGCTGAAAAAAGGCATATGCCGCATCGCGTTCCAGACAGCGGAAGCCTCTGACTTTAAGAAAGAGATCAATATCGTTCCGGTTGGCCTTGAGTATTCACACTACTGGCGATTCAGGCAGGTGCTTACCGTTGTCTATGGCCACCCCATTAATGTCTCAGAATATTACGATTCTTACAGGCAGAACCCGAACAGGGCAATAGTTGAACTGCGCGACAGGCTCTCATCTGACATGAAGAAGGTAATGGTGCACATAGAAGAAGAGCAGGACTATGAAGCCATTAACGAGCTGAGAAGCATCATCAACGAGAAATACAGCGACCGTATAAAATATCCCAAGCTGTTCCGTGACAACAGGCTGATCAGCAAGGTTAACGGGCTGCATCATAATGACCCGGATGCATATGCACGGTTATGCACTGACAGTCTTGCAGTCAGGGACCTGGCTAAAGAACTGAAGCTGACTTACCGCCATCTTGGAAAGAAAAAGCATCCCCTTGGGTGGCTCCTGCTGTCATGGCTCTTTCTCCTTGTCACCCTGCCGGTCTTTGTGGCGGGAGCATTGCTGAACATTATTATCTTTAAAGTTTCTGAAATTCAGTCGTTAAAAATAAAAGACCCGGGTTTCATCAGCACGGCAAGATATGGATTCTTTTTAGGGCTGGGCCTGATACTGGCACCTGTGTACCTGGTGGTTGCACTGATCCTGATCAAACCATGGTGGCTGGCCATAGCCGCTTTCCTTTTCGTTCCGGTGCTGGGTATTCTTGCCTGGAACTGGTCTCTGCTTTTCAAAAGAACGGTGGGAGGTTTCAGGATCAGAAGACTTATCAGAGCAAAGAACCCCGTCTTTATCAGGTTGCGGGATACTTATAACAATCTCATTGCGACCGTTTCAGGACTTTAACCATGAAGGATTTCTTCGCTGGTAAGACAGTCTGGATAACAGGAGCCTCCTCAGGTATCGGCGAGGCGCTGGTTAATGCATTCACTCAGGGAGGAAGCAGGGTAATTGCCTCATCAAATGATGAAGCCGGTCTGAGGAGAGTGGCTGAGAGCTGCTCTGCGATGAAGGGAAGTATCACCACCGTTCCGTTTGATCTGTCGGAGACGACAGGCATTGAAGAGACAGTAGCTGACATAATAAAAAAAGAGGGCAGGATAGATATGCTGCTCAATATAGGAGGGATCAGCCAGAGGGCGCTGATAAAAGATACCCCCCTTTGGCTCGACCGCAGGATCATGGAGATAAACTATTTCGGGACCATTGCACTGACGAAGGCTGTACTGCCTTACATGATCAGTAACGGCGGCGGGCATATCGTGGCAACCAGTTCCATATCGGGACGCTTTGGATTCCCTCTCAGATCGGCATATTCAGCATCAAAACAAGCCCTGCACGGTTTCTTTGAAACACTCCTGCTGGAACACAAAGGTGACAATATCAGGGTGTCAGTGCTTATACCCGGAAGGGTAAGAACAAATATATCGCTTCATGCCCTGACATCATCAGGCAAGGAGCACGGTAAACTGGATGAAGGGCTGGCCTCCGGCATCACCACCGAAAAAGCAACCAGGCAAATCATAAAAGGTCTCAGAAGGAACAAAAGGGAGATACTCGTTGGCAGCAGCGAACTGATGATGCTCAAAATAAGAAAATACATGCCTGCTCTTTTCTTCAGGATTGCCGGCAGGATTAAACCAATGTGACAACAAAACATATATGAAAGGGTATATAGTAAGCGGAATACAGCAGGTAGGCATAGGCGTGCATGACCTGAAAGAAGCGTGGGAATGGTACATAAGGGTGTTCGGAATGGACTGCCGCATCTTTGAGGAAGAGGCCGAGGCAAAGCTGATGCTGCCTTATACCGGCGGCCAGCCACGCAGCCGGCATGCGGTGCTTGCGATCAACCTGCAGAGTGGCGGAGGTTTCGAGGTATGGCAGTACAAGGGAAGAAAGCCTGTGGACCGTGACCGCGAGACAAAGCTCGGAGACACAGGCATTTTTGCATGTAAAATGAAGGTCAGGAATGCAGAAAAAGCCTTGAAACACTTCACTGATGCAGATGTTGATGTACTGGGATTACCCGCTGTCGATCCCTCAGGCCAAAAGAGCTTTTATGTCAGGGACCCGTTTGGAAATATCTTTCATATTGTGGAAGCCAGCGATTGGTTCATGAACCTGAAGAAAGTAGCAGGCGGGTCGTACGGAGCGGTAATAGGTGTCACCGATATTGACCGGGCGCTTAAAGTTTATTCCGGCATACTGGGATATGACAAGGCAGTATATGACATCACCGGTACATTTGATGACCTCTCTCCTCTCCCGGGGGGCAGCGGCACCTTCCGGCGTGTCCTGTTGTCTCCCTCAAGGCCTTTTCACGGTGGCTTTAGCCCTCTTTTCGGACAGAGCACCATCGAACTGATACAGTCGCTTGACAAAAAAGGCACGAAGATCTATGAAGGAAGATTATGGGGTGATCCCGGCTTCATACATTTATGTTATGATATCAGCGGCATGGACAATCTCAGGAAATACTGTGACAACGCCGGATTTCCGTTCAGTGTTGACAGCATGAAGAGCCATGCCGGTAATAGCTTTGACATGGGTGAAGCAGCAGGTCACTTCGCATACATCGAAGACCCTGACGGAACGCTCATCGAGTTTGTCGAAACGCACAAAGTGCCTGTTATTAAGTCACTGGGGTGGTATCTTAACATGAGAAAGAGGGATCCCAGTAAACCTCTGCCCCTATGGATGATCAGGATGCTGAGGTTCTCAAGGGTCAAAAACCCGGAATCGAAAGCCGGAAGTTGAAAGTCTATAGTCTAAAGTTGTCGGTGCCTGAAATACCCTGACCGCAAATCGACAATCGTCAATCGCAAATCGCAAATCGCAATTACTCCGCCAGTGCCTTTACTTCACGCAGGACGCGCATGGAGTTCTTTCCCCAGATCTTTGCTATTTCCTCGCTGTTGTATCCGCGCCTGATAAGCTCCCTGGTGATATTCTTCATCTGAGAGACGTTGCGGCAATCGTCCAGCTCACCTCCCCCGTCGAAATCGGAGCCTATCCCAACATGATCGATCCCGACGATATCAACGACATGTTGTATATGGTTTACGGCATCGGCGACAGTTGCAAGTTTCTCATATTTGTTCCTCAGTGCCTGGTACTCATCCCATATCTGCTCCTTCTGATCGTCTGTTGCATCAGGACCAAGGGCTTTCATCCGCTGACGCAGTTCTTTCTCCAGCCTGTCAAATTCAGGGTTCGGCTCAGGCTGTTTAAGATATTCGCTCAGCAGGCAGATCTGTATCACCCCTCCGTTTTTCTTTAATGCCTGGAGCATGTCGTCGTTAAGGTTCCTGGGATTCTCGCATAATGCCCTGCATGATGAATGCGAGGCAATCACCGGCGCCTTTGATTCCAGGAGTACATCATAAAAAGCTTTGTCAGACAGGTGCGATACATCAATAATCATCCCCAGCCTGTTCATCTCCTTCACCACCTCTTCACCGAAAGCAGAAAGGCCGTTATGCTCCGGTCCCAGCGGATCGGTCGAAGAATCACATATATCGTTATTAGCTGAATGGCAGAGCGTTATATAGCGAGCTCCCAGGTCGTAATATTCTTTTACCCGCGACAGGTCTTTGCCTATGGCATAGCCGTTTTCTATTCCGATGAACACAACAACCTTACCCTCAGCTTTAAGCTTGTACGCATCATCAGGTGTGAGTGCCAGGCCTGCCATCTCAGGATACCGCGCCACACTTCGGTGGATAGAGTCGAAAATGGCAAGTGTGACCAGGTGTTTCTGGTCAAATGTCTCAGGATCCCTGGGCCCCTGGCCGATGAAGATGGCGAAGAACTCAGCATCAAGGCCTCCCTCCTTCATCCTCGGGAAATCGACACAACCCTTTTCATTTTTGCTGCCAAGGTCAAAACCTGACCTGGCAAGACGCATAGGGGTGTCGCAGTGGGTGTCTACAGTCAGCATGTTCTGGTGCATCTTGTCAGCCTTACGGCTTACCCTTTCTTCCTCTGAGGCACATCCGGTGAGCAGGAACAAAGCGATCAGGACTGAGTATGTGAATTTCATCGAAGTCAGGTTTATTGCAGGCGCTAAGATAAGGATATCACGAGCTGGTTATCACTCCATTACAGGGAAGAAAATATAAAAAAGGTTAAAATGGGCAATAGGTATTAGGCAATGGGCAGTAGTGAAAAAATGGAGTATTAATTGATAATTGCCTGCTGACTGAGAGCAAAGCAATAAAAACTTTTCAACCTTTCAGCCCATCAACTTTTCAACAAGGCAAGACCTTCAGACCTGAGACAAAAAAAAGCCCCGCCGAAAAAGCGGGGCAGCCATGAAAAGAATGGAAAAATTGCTTTTGGACAGTAAAAAGCAATACCAAAGATAATAAAAATTGCTTTTCTGATCAAAAGAATTGACAATTTTCAATGGGACGCGACCAGAAAAAAAGAGAGATTAAGATAAAAATGCTGTGATCATGCAACTTCCGTAACTTTGCAGTGTCATTGATTAATAATGATCTGAGCTTGGCTATACCTGATGTGCATATTCATGATACACTCATTGAGGAGTGCCGCAGGGGCAGCCGGAAAGCCCAGTTCAGGCTCTATGAACTCTATTCCAAAGCCATGTTCAACGCTGCATACCGCATTGTCAACAACAGGGAAGAAGCAGAGGACATGCTCCAGGAAGCTTTTACCGACTGCTTCAGGAGCATAGGGTCATACAGATCTGAATCGACCTTCGGCGCCTGGCTGAAGACAATAGTCATCAACAAATGCATCAACAGGCTGAGAAAGAGAGAGGCGGAGCTGGTATATGTGGATGACTACAGCCCCGTTGAAAGACCCGGGGAAGAAGAGCCGGAAGTGATCTGGCCTGACACCTCTGTAATTGCAAAAGCGGCAGAAAAACTGCCTGACGGATACAGGGTAGTATTCAGCCTTTATCTTCTTGAAGGATATGATCATGCTGAGATTTCACAGATCATGAATATCTCTGAATCAACGTCGAAGACCCAGTACTTAAGGGCAAAGAACAAACTTAAGAAAATCCTCATAAACATGCAGAAAGATGGATGAGTTCGAGAAACATATCAGGAACGGCAGGGAAGGGATGGATATTCATAATCCTGACCCCGGCTTATGGAGCAGGATTGAAGCGGATCTGCCCCGTCATGAGAGGCGTATAGGAAGCTATCTATGGAAGGCAGCAGTTATCCTGATAGTTGCAGGAGCCGGCCTTACTGTAATTCTCAGGACTATAATTACACCGGAGAGTAATGATGACCCGCGCATCACTGCCGTCAGGGAGACCTATCTGTATTACAACAGCCAGATCAGCTCACTTTATCAGGAGGCCGGACCGCTCCTGACGGACAATCCTGATATCAGCATGGAGCTGGATAAGAGCATGGGAGAGCTTGACAGCCTGTCAGTGGAGATAAGGAAGGATCTAAATGACAACATCGCCAACGAAGAGGTGGTGGAGGCCCTTATTCGGAATTACAGGCTCAGGATTGAGCTGCTGGAAGATATGCTGGTGCTGATGAAAAAGAAAGAGGCAGGAAATAAAAATTCTTCAGATCATGAATTATAGAAACCACCTGGTTGCGTTGATGCTGTCGCTGGGTACCATTACATTACAGGGACAGCAGATGACTGACAGCAAGACCTTCATGAAGTCATTCAGAGCCGGGAATGATGCTGTGGTCGAGGTGACCAATAAATACGGCAATATTCATATCAGTCACGGCAGGGCCGATTCGATCTCTGTCAGGGTTGAGGTGACCGCCTCATCAGATAATGGAAGTAAACTCAGTTCGATGATGTCTGATGTTGATATTAGCATAATGATGACCAATGAGACCGTCCGGGCACAAACCATCTTTAACAAAGGCGTCACCCCGCTGCTTGAAAGTTTCAAGGGTCTCACCAGGAACATCATTAACTACGGATCAAGGCTGAAGATCGATTACTTCATCGAATGTCCTTCATCAACCATCCTGCGGCTGACCAACAGCTACGGGGACGTTTATGTCGGTGACGAGACCCCTGAACTGACGCTGAAGCTGTCTAACGGTTCGCTCGATGCAGGAGTGATTAACAATGCCGGGCAGATTGATCTCACTTTCTGTAAAGCCAATGTAAGAAGCATCAGGAAAGGCAAAATCACTTTGTCGTTCAGTGAATTAAGAACGAAAGAGACAGAGGATATCAAGCTCACCTCGGTATCGTCAAAGGTGTGGATCGACAGCAGTGGCAAAGTGGATATTGATTCGAAGAGTGATGATATTAACCTTGGCAGCGTTGCTGTCATCACAGGTACAACACACTTCAGTGACATTAATGCCGGAAATATAACGAAGGAGATGAGCCTTATGATGAAATACGGCAACCTGTCATGCGAGAAGGTTGATGAGAGGTTTTCACTTATTGATATCCGCTCTTCATACACGGATGTTGATCTTTCCCTGCCGGAAAAGGCAAGCTATGACCTGGAGATCCATCAAACCAACGCATTTGTCTCTCTCTCAGGAATAACCCCTGAGCCTGAGCGTACAACCGTTAATGAAGAAGACAGGATATACATCACCTCCGGCAGGTACGGCAGTTCTCCCGATTCTTCGAAGATCAGGATAGATGCCACAAGGGGTGAAATCAGAATTCTGCAGAAGTGAAAACCTGCAAGTACTAATATTAATTATGAATAATTTCCAGATAATCAGAAAACAGTATCGATTATGAAAAGACTTTTAATTACTGCGATTGTGATCCTTGTTGTATCAGTCTACACAGGGTCAGCACAGACAGAGCCCGGTGAAATGAAGACGCTTGCAGGGTCTGAAACCTCTTCAGGTGGTTATGGTGCTTTCACTATGGGTTACTCTGTCATTGACAGCAAAAGCTCATTTGAATTCGGTTTCCGTGGCATGTGGATCATGAACCACACAATTGCCATGGGTATTGGAGGGTCAGGCTTTATGACCCAGCCTGTTTACGATGCCGGTGACGGCACGGATAATTTTCTCACAGGGGGATATGGCGGTTTTATCATTGAACCGATTTTCATTCCGCTGGAGCCGGTTCATGTTGCATTTCCTATCCTTATTGGCGGAGGTGCGGTATCCAGTATAAAAACTGACTGGGATGATTGGGATAACTGGGATCAGTGGGAGAATTATATGCCGCCCTCACAATTCTTTATGCTTATACAGCCAGGAGCGGAGATTGAGTTAAACGTGACACGTTTCTTCAGGATGGGGCTTGGTGCTTCTTACAGATTCCCAATTGAATTATACAATACTACACCCGAGGTGCCGGAGGTCAGTCCGCAGACAGTGAAGGGTTTCGTTTTTGGAATGTCATTCAAATTTGGCAAGTTCTGAAAGAAACAGAGGCGCTTCCGGGCGCCTCTGTTTTTTATGCCAGATCTATTTCATTTCCATCCCTGTCAAAGAATTCATATTGCAGGAAGTGGTAGGAAGGTACAGCCTGAACTTTAATGCTGACGTCGTGCTTCTTGTTGATCTTCCCTATCAGGGTAAAGAGTCCTTCCCTGAGGTAAGCTGCAACGAACGGATGTGTACGCAGTATCAGTTTGCGGGTCTTCACTTTTTCAAGAATAGATACAAGAGTACGTTCTATCTCATCAGTGAGGAGAATGGTTGATGCCGTTTTACCCCCTCCCCTGCAAACGGGGCATTTCTCATCAGTGACGATGGTCATCTCGGGTCTTACCCTCTGCCGGGTTATCTGCATAAGTCCGAACTTACTCAGCGGTAATATATTATGCTTGGCCCTGTCCTCGCTCATCAGGTCCTTCATCTTGTCAAAGAGAGCCTGCCGGTTTTCATTCGACTGCAAATCGATGAAATCGATCACAATTATCCCGCCCATATCTCTCAGGCGGAGTTGACGTGCGATCTCTCTTGCCGCCTCAAGATTAACGGAAAGAGCATTTGATTCCTGGTCGCTGCCTGTTTTTGACCTGTTGCCGCTGTTCACGTCTACCACGTGGAGGGCTTCCGTATGTTCGATTATAAGGTATGAACCGCCCTTGAACGAGATGGTGCGGCCGAAGAGCCCCTTGACCTGCCTGCTTATCTGAAAGTGGTCAAAGATCGGGAACTGCTCCTTATAAACCTTAACTATCTTTTCTTTTTCAGGGGCTATCTCCCTGATGTAGCTTTTTACTTCGCCGGCTATGACTTCATCATCCACGATGACGCTGTTGAAGTCGGCACTGAGAATATCCCTGAGGATGGTCGTTGTACGGTTCATCTCCCCCAACAACAGCCGCGGCGATTTCACATCCTTGTGAATTGAATAAAGCGCTGTCTCCCATCTGCTCACAAGTTCCTTGAGCTCTGTGTCAAGGGCGGCAACCTTTTTTCCTTCGGCGACAGTGCGAACTATCACACCGTAATTCTTGGGTTTAATGCTCTGTATGAGCAGCTTGAGACGGTTTCGTTCATCATTGTTCTCTATCTTTGAAGAGACAGAGACCTTGTCTGCAAACGGCATCAGTACCAGGTTACGACCTGCTATACTTACTTCTGACGCCAGCCTCGGGCCTTTGGTTGAAATGGGCTCCTTGGTTATCTGCACTATCACTGTCTGCCCTGATGTCAGGACATCAGATATCTTACCCTCCTTGTCGATGTCAGGCTCAGGCTTGAACTTTGACACAGGTGGCATCTTGCCCCTGTTCAGTGTCGCCTGGCCATAATACTTGTGAAGAGTCCTGAACTGAGCGCCCAGGTCAAGATAGTGCAGGAAAGCATCCTTTTCGAAACCTACATTGATAAATGCTGCATTCAGCCCCGGCATAATCTTCTTTACCTTCCCCAGGTAAATGTCGCCGACAGAGAACTGAATATTGCGTTTTTCCTTATTTAACTCGACAAGCTGCTTATCCTCAAGAAGTGCGATGGATATCTCAGCATCACTTACGCTGATTATAAGATCCTTACTCACATTCTGAAATTTGTTTATTTGCGTATAGCCCTTTAAAAATGCACTAACCTAAAGACGACGGGTCTTTAGGTTAGATTTAAAAAGTATGGACTATGCATTAATTGCTATTTCTTCTTCTTATGCCTGTCTTTCCGCAAACGCTTCTTGCGTTTGTGGGTAGCCATCTTATGCCGTTTTCTCTTTTTTCCGCTTGGCATACTGTTACTTCTTAACGTGAGATTTAACCTTGGTTATGAAAGTCTTGGCCGGTTTGAAGGCTGGGATGTTGTGTGCAGGAATAATAATGGTGGTATTCTTGGAGATATTCCTGGCTGTCTTCTTTGCGCGTTTCTTCACAATGAAGCTGCCAAAACCTCTGAGATAAACATTATTGCCGGAAACCATAGAGTCTTTTACTGATTCCATAAATGCCTCAACGGTTTTCTGAACAGTCACTTTCTCAATTCCAGTGTTCTTGGCAATTTCGTTAACAATGTCTGCTTTTGTCATTTTGCAAGAATTTTAAATTCAACAAATTATTTTATGTTCTGTTTTTTCAGTTGTGCAAATATAAAATATTATTTCTCAATTATGATTGAAATATATTTTTTTTCACTCCGAATACTCTGATTTTTTGACAACTATAGAAAATACGCAGGTAAACAGCATGTTTTTGCCCCGGGTCTGAGCCGGCGACACCAGCCGCGTCAAGCGGCTTTAATGCTCTCAACAGATTTTTTTGTAACTTTACATTCTTCATGTAACAACAAATTTCATTAAGCTATGTCATTCAATAAAGTAATATTGGTAGGTAACGTCGGTAAAGATCCTGAGATCAGACGTTTCGAGAATAACATCAAAGCATCGTTTTCACTTGCCACAAGCGAGACATATACCCCCAAGGGAGGTGACAAGGTGACTCAGACCGAATGGCACAATGTTGTGGCATGGAGGCGGCTGGCGGAACTCGCCGAGAATTATATCCGCAAGGGTTCACAGATACTTGTGGAAGGCAAAATTCGCTACCGTTCATACGATGACCGCGATGGCAACAAAAAATATATTGTTGAGATTGAGGCAGATACAATTCAGCTCCTCGGACGCAAGCAGGACAGCCAGGGCCAGCAGGCTGCTTCAGGTCAGCAGGCGCAAAACAATTCAGGGAGTTATTCTGCACCATCACAGCCTTCAGGACCGTCTGACAACAACATCAGCGAAGATCTCACCGCGCGTGATACAGCTGATGATCTGCCGTTTTAGCTAACCAAAAATATTTATTTTGGAGACACTATTGTCATGCTCACATGCAGGTTTTTTTTCACTGACGATGGTCACAGTAGTTGACTTCGCGCTGATAGCCGAGATTATTATTCTTATACTCCTGATAATTGCGTCTGCTTTTATTTCCGGTTCGGAAGTTGCTTATTTCTCCCTTACACCAAATGATCTGGAAGATCTCCGGCACAGGAAGGGCAAGCGTCCGGCAACCGCACTGCATCTGCTCTCAAAGCCTGACAGACTCCTTGGCACCGTCCTGGTGGCAAACAACATGCTCAATATCGCAATCATTATCCTTGCAGCCTTTATCAGCTCAAGGCTTTTCGATCTGGGCAATAATCCGGTCCTGTCGTTTATCATAGAGGTGGTTGTAATTACTTTCATCCTCCTCCTCTTCTGTGAGGTGATGCCAAAGGTGTACGCTTCCAAAAACCAGCTAAGGTTTACATTGATAATGGCTCCTTCACTCGCTGTAGCGACAAGGGTGTTCAAGCCTTTTGCATCCATGCTGTCGGTGTCATCGCACCTGGTCAGGAAAAACCCGAAGCAAAGGGACGGCAATACCAGCATAAATGATCTCTCAGACGCTCTCGAGCTGACCTCCTCGGAGATAAAGGATGACAAGGAAATACTCAAGGGAATTGTCCGTTTCGGTAACATAAACGTCAGTGCGGTCATGTGTCCGCGTATGGATGTGACAGCGCTGGATATTCGCAGGGGTTTCAACTCAATCATGCCGGAGGTGATCGAATGCGGGTTCTCCAGGATACCAGTTTACTCCGGCTCATTTGACAATGTAAAAGGGATACTGTTCATCAAGGACCTGCTGCCGCATCTGGGCAAGCCCGATACCTTCAAATGGCAGTCCCTCGTCAGGCCGCCCTACGTTGTCCCCGAGACAAAGAAGATAAGTGAACTGATGAAGGAGTTCCAGGAAAAGAAGATACACATGGCCATCGTGGTTGATGAATACGGAGGTACCAGTGGTATAGTGACCCTCGAGGATGTCCTTGAAGAGATAGTAGGTGATATCACCGATGAGACAGACGAAGAGACCCCTCTCTACAGGGAGACCGGACAGGGGAGCTGGATATTCGACGGCAAGATACTGATGAACGACTTTTACCGCATCACCGGCAGCGACAGTGATCTGTTCGCCGATGTCAGGGGGGACTCGGAGACCCTCGCGGGACTGCTCCTGGAGCTACTTGAGGAGATCCCGTTAAAAGGCCGTGAAATATCAGCAGCAGGATTTAAATTCACTATTGAGACGGTCGAGAAACGGCGGATAAGGGAGATCCGGGCAGAAAAAAAAGAATCCGGTTTATGAAGCATACCATCTATATCACCCTGCTCGTTACAGCGCTTATTTTAACAGCCTGTGGCCAGCCTTCTGTGCCAAAACCGGCAGGCTATTTCAGGATAGATCTGCCGGAGAAGCAGTACCTCCGCTATGATTCCCCCTGCTCATATTCAATAGAATATCCTGCATACGGTAAAATCAATCTCCGGCCGGCAACAGCCACAGACACCTGCTGGATGGACATTGAGTTTCCCACGCTGAAGGCAAAGGTACACCTCACATACTTTAATCTTCACGGTGACCTGGCCAGTCTGACAGAGTCGTCAAGAGAACTGGCGTACAAGCATACCATACGGGCGGATGCCATCGAAGAGAAGCTATGGTCAGACGAAACATCCCGCGTATATGGAATACTGTATGATCTTAAGGGTAACACTGCTTCCGCGGTGCAGTTCTACGCTACTGACAGCACGCAACATTACCTGCGCGGATCACTTTATTTCATGGCTCAACCCAATGAAGACTCTCTTTTGCCTGTCATCTCTTTCCTGAGGGATGACATTATCCACCTGATGGAGACACTCACCTGGAGATAAGTATGGGCTGCATCACCAGACACTTTCTGAACAAGGACACCATTATCGGTGTATGGAAGATAGAGGAAGATCTGCCTGCCCTCCTGTCAATGGTGGAGATGAGTCCTGAAGACAGAAAGAGATATTCCATTTTCAGGAGCACCTCACGCAAGCTGGAGTTCCTGAGCGTCAGGGCACTGCTCGCAGAGCTGCTGGGAAAGGATGCAAGGATAGTATATAATAAGAACAACAAGCCATTCATCAAGGACGGTTCGCATTTCATCAGCATAACGCACTCCAACAAGCTTACGGCAATACTGATCAGCAGGCATGAGAGAGTTGGCATTGACCTGGAATATATGCGCGTCAACATAAACGCCTTCTCATCGAAATTCCTTAACAAAAAGGAAAAGATAACGCGCAGATGGGCTGACCGCACATATCACCTGTATATCCACTGGTGTGCCAAGGAGTCTATATACAAGATATGCGACAAGGAAGGAATAAACATTGTTCAGGATATTACAATCGAACCTTTTGATGTTCACCAGAACGGAGAAATAAAAGGGTATGTGAAGAATGAGAGGATCAATGATCAGTTCACGCTTTACTACTCCAAATATGACAATTACACAATAGTCTGGACGAAGAAGAAGCATGAAGATTGACATACCCTGCAGGAAGAGGAAGGTAGTTGCCCAGCTTATTGATCCTGACAAATACGGTGATGAGACACTGATTGCCACGGTGAGCCGGGCAGTTGAGGTAAAGGTTGATTTCTTTCTTGCCGGGGGCAGTCTTACCGGCTCGCCTGTCAGTCGCCTGATTGCCGGGTTAAAGAAGCTCTCGGACATACCTGTTGTCCTTTTCCCGGGCAATCTCACCCAGTTGACGGATACTGCAGATGCTGTTTTTCTTCTGTCACTGATCAGCGGCCGCAATCCTGAGTTGCTCATAGGCAATCATGTGATCGCTGCGCCCTTCCTGAAACATATAAGAGAGAGTGTCATTGCGGTGGGTTATATCCTGGTCGATTGCGGTGGCCGTACCTCTGTTGAGTATATGAGCCAGACCTCTCCGGTACCGCGTGACAAGAATGATATTGCAGTGGCTACGGCACTTGCCGGAGAGATGCTGGGCATGAAGGCTATTTACCTTGAAGCCGGAAGCGGTGCCGCCACCCCTGTTGATCCTGCAATGATAAGGGCAGTGAGATCTGAGATAAAAATCCCCCTGATCACAGGCGGGGGACTGAATTCCCCGGAAAAGATCGATGAAGCGTTCTCTGCAGGGGCAGACATGATCGTTATCGGAAACGGATGCGAGCAGAATTCACTGCTTGTCGTTGATGCATGCCTGATACGTGACACTTACAACAGGCGTGTGCTGAGCGCCTGATCTGCTATTTTACCTGTACTACCTGAAGAGCTCGTGCAAGGGATCTCCGCTGGATGCATTCGGGAGTGGGATCTTGCACAGTACGGAAAGTGTTCCGGCTATATCCCTGGTGCTGACACTGCGAGTCACCGATATCTTGCTGGCCGTCCACCCATACCATATCAGCGGCACATGACCGTCATATTCATAAGGTGAATTATGTCCGGTGACGAAATCCGTCTTTTCCACCCATCCCGGGTTCAGGGCTATCATCACGTCACCCGACCGCTGCGGACTGTAACTGTTGTTCATCTTCACCAGCTGTCCCCCGGCAAAATCGCTCATCTCAAAGGCTGATGTCGGCACTGCCGTAGCAATACCGGAGAACTGAACCATGAACCTTGCCACCTTCTTCTGGATATCTTCAAGGCTGATATTTGCATCTTCAATCAGCCCCCTGTTGAGGAAGATCTGGTTATCGAAGAAACCCTTTACCCAGTCGCCCTGTCCATAGATGGCATTGAGGTAGCTGCGCAGGAGCTGCAGCGACTGGTTAAGCCGGAAGTATCCCGAGGGTATTCGGCTCTTCTCAAGCACCGCCGGTATCTCTGATACACCGTGTGTGGAGACAAAGTAAACAAGAACGTTTTTCTTGCCCAGTGTCTTGTCTATCCTGTCGAGCAGAATGCTGATGTTCTTGTCAAGTCGTGCCAGTGCATCAGAAGCTTCGACGGAAGAAGGCCCGAAACGATGCCCGATATAATCGGTTGCAGAATAGGTAATTGCAAGATAATCAGTAATATCATCCTGACCCAGCTGTTCGTTTTCTATAAGGCGGAGGGCGAGTTCAGTGGTAAAGTCATCGGCGAAGGGGGTCTGACGCAGAACGGAATAGTCCCTGGAAACATTCATCAGCTTCCCTTTGGTGGAGAGAGCTTTAAGGTCATATGGAAACCAGTTCTGTTTATCCAGGCCCAGCTCCAGTCCGTTCGAATCAGGCTGACAGCCCGGGTAAAGCAAAGGATCCATCAGGGTATTCCACGACTGGTTCAGGTACTGGCCTGGCATCAGCATGGCATTGAGATCCATAAGCCAGACAGGCAGCTTATCAGTATAGTATGTACTGCTCATCCATGTTCCTGTCCGGTCATCATACCAGAACGCTCCGTCGGCGGCATGGCCTGCCGTGAGTATCGCTCCCATCTCCCTGATTCCTATGCCGTATATTTTTGAAGCACCGCATGTAGCCATTTGCAGCTCGTCAGCGAAGGTTGACGAGAGCAGGTTGGCCGGAGAGAAGAGGCCGGTCTCAAAACTGCCTCCCACGGAACTGGCGTTCGGGTCCTGGACACAGAATATCATCTGATCATTAAAGGGGTGAAACCATGTGTCTGAGGTGATGCCGTGCACTCCGGGAGCAGTGCCGGTAGATATGGTAGCAAAACCGGGCGCTGCCTGCGTTGAGATATAATCGAGAGATACATTACGGTAGTAAGTGCCTTCATTGATCATCCTCTTCAGTCCGTTGTCAGGCAGGATATCTCTTATTCGCTCCAGCTGATCATACCGCAGCTGCTCGACAATGATCCCGATGACAAGTTTCGGCTTGTCAGGAGGAATGTATGCAGACTGTGAGCTGAGAACGGCAGAAACAATGATGAAATATATAATTATGAGTGTCCTTTTCATAGTGACTTCTATCAGATAGTAAACAAGCCCCAAAAATACCTGTTTTGAATTTACCTGCAAGAGACTGCAGCAAAGATATCAACCAGGATCATCCGGATATCAACCGGTGGATTATCACTTTTCCCCGTAAAAGCGGCCCGTCAGGGAGTTTTCTGACTGATATGATGTAGACCCCCTGGGGCTGGTTGCTGTAGTCACAGGGGACAGGGATGCCGGACTGTACCGTTGTCTGGTAGGTATCAATTACTGATCCCGATACACTTGTGAGGGTGACTATGATATCTCCTTCGACCGATGCAGGAGGCAATACCATGAATCTTCCGGATGAGGGAACAGGATAAATCAGCAGTCCGGATACCGGGGGATCGGGATAAATCACAGGGTCCTCCGGTTCAAGCCTGACATCTGCTGACACATAGGAATTCCAGCTGATAATTTCATAGTCTGCAGACCAGGCTTTATAGCCCGGACAGGTGAAGGTGAGACTGTATGTTCCGGGAGCCAGGTATCTCCTGAATTCACCGGTAAGGGTGTCTGAGTAGACATGCGAGGAATCAGAGTCATGTCCGGTAATAAATACTTTTGCGCTGAGAGGGTTGTCTGAAGAGGCATCAGTGACAGTTCCCCCGATACCATACAGGGCTTCTTCGATGTAGTGCAGCAGTGACCGGCTGTTCCAGTTCCACATCGTTTCGAGGTTAGTGCCCGGCGTTTGTTTTGTTTCGTCCATTTCGATTGTCACCTCCCTTCCTCCGAGACTGTATGTAATGAAATCCTGCCTGCCGCCGGTGATGACATACCACACAGAGCCCCTGGTGACACCGTCATCAAGAAGTGTCATATAGCCCGGATCAGAGTATATGTGGACCGTGTCTGCATACCGCCGGCTGATATCATTGAACCAGCTGTCGTCAGCATGAAGCCTGGTCCATCTGTCCCACGGGTAGTTTACCACCTCGGCTCCCGAATGGAGATTGACAGAGAGAGCAAACCGGTTTTTCTCCATGAATGATATCATGTCACGTGTCTCCTTTTGCATGGGAGGTGGTGAGCTTGCGGACGGGTCAGGGAAATTCCGGTTCAGATCATAACCGTTGCTGTTGGATCTTACCGGGTAGATTATCGTATCATTGTCTCTGTACATTCCGTCAGGATTTGCCAGGGGGTTGATCCATATCTCCAGCCCCGAGGTAAGTGATGCGGCAAGACCGCCATTACTGCTTTCTGAGGCAAGGTATTCAGCCAACCGCATAAGCATAACAAATCCTGCCAGTTCGTCGCCGTGAATGGAAGCACTCAGCATGACCGCAGGCTCCTCTTCATCGGCAGCAGGGTTATCGGATATCTTAAGTGCCAGAATGGCTCTTCCCATGACGCTGAATCCGATAGTGTCAAGCAGGCAGAGCTCAGGCCAGGTTTGAGCAATTTTATGCATGATAGTATCGTAGTGCTTCCAGGTGGGGTATGAATGCCATTGCATCGCTTCAGAGACGGAAGAAGCGGTGAAAAAGCCTTTTGTTTCTTGGGGCAGTATTATCTTATAATCCATCCCCGTACTGATAAAATCAGTAACTGTGAGAGGCGAAAGTGTCAGCACCGCCTTCCTGCCGTCGCATGAAGAGACTGAGAAGCGTGCGGCCAGCGCTGACATGGCATCGTACCCGGGATATTCGACCAGTACTTCAGCCTGGCCAAACCTGTCGAGCGCTTCCCTGATATCGCCACCCCTGCCCTGAGCCTGTCCGTATACTGTGCTATACGTCAGAAACATCAGTGCTGCAGATATGGCAAACAGTTGTTTCAACAGTTTCGTAATACGTTAAACGTTAAATCTTATATTGAGGATGTCGCCGTCGGCAACCACGTAGTTTTTTCCCTCGATAAGAAGTTTGCCGGCATCCCTGCATGCATGCTCTGACCCGAGGCTTATGAAATCGTCATATTTCATTACCTCAGCCCTTATGAACCCTCTTTCGAGATCTGAATGGATCACTCCTGCGGCCTGCGGAGCAGTCATGCCGGCGGTAATGGTCCAGGCTCTTATCTCCTTGGGTCCCACGGTAAAGAAAGTCATGAGGCTGAGCATGCTGTAGGCTGCTCTTACCAGCTTGTTGACACCCGGTTCATTCAGTCCTGCCGCCACCAGGAATTCCATCCTGTCAGCAGGGTCAGAGAGGGTTACTATCTCCGCCTCCAGGGCGCCGGCGATGACCAGGGGTACTGCACCCCTGCCTGCGAGGAAGGCTGACACCGCTTCAACATACCTGTTGCCGCCTGCAGCCGACTTTTCATCGACATTGCATACATACAGTACCGGCTTCATGGTGAGAAGGAAAATGTCATCGACATACTTTTTCTCTTCAGGCTTCAGATGCAGGCTGACTGCGTTTTGAAAACCCTCGAGGTGCTCTCTGTACCTGTTCAGTATTTCAATGCCGTGCTTTGCCTCCTTGTCGCCTGTTTTGGCTGCACGCTCCAGCCTCTGGAGCTTCTTTCCGACAGATTCAATATCTTTAACCTGGAGCTCAAACTCTACATTCTCAAGATCCCTGACAGGGTCAACCGAGCCGTCAATATGAGGAAGCTTGTCGTCGTCAAAGCACCTCAGGACATGTATTAGTGCATCCGTATTCCTGATCTCGCCGAGCAGCCGGCTGCCGGAGCTGTCGCCCTGTCCCTTTACCAGGCCGGGAATGTCGACAATGTCAACGGTTGTATGCACTATACGCTGCGTGACCTGATGTTTCCCGAGCTCGTAGAGACGCTGATCGGGTACCTGTATCACGCCCAGGTTGGCTTTCACGCCCGTACCGTAAGTATTTGTTTCACCACGGGTGTTGGAGATACAATTGAAAATGGTTGTCTTGCCAACACTGGTGATCCCTATTATTCCGCATTTCAATGGCATGGGTCTGCTCTGTTTTGGTGCAAAGTTACCAAAAATCGGCAGCAGAGGGGCGAACGTAAAAAAATGATCCGGTGGATCATTTTAGTGAGCAGCCAGTCTGTAGGGGCGGGCGAGCGTTAAAAGCCATCACTTTTTGCTATTTTTGATTTGAGTATTAAACCTTTCCCGCGAAAAGGCGTCTCATTAATAGCTATGCCGCAGAAGCTGATGTCACAGGTTGCTGAGGACGATATAAAGAAACTGTTGCATACGGATGCTGAAAAAGCCTTCCGTATATTGGTTGACAGGTACGGGTCAAAGCTGTACTGGCACATACGCCGTCTCGTCATCATTCACGATGACGCTGATGATGCCCTGCAGAACACCTTTATCAATGCATGGAAAAACCTCGGCGCCTTCAGGAACGAGAGTTCATTATTTACATGGCTCTGGTCAATAGCTACAAACGAAGCGCTCACACTGATCAGAAAGAGGGAGAAGAATAAAGGGGTTTCACTGGACAATCTTGACAGCATCTTCTCGAATTCGATTGAAGGCAGTACATATTTTGACGGTGAAGAGGCATCCGTTAAACTGCAGAATGCCATTCTCAAGCTACCCGAAAAGCAGCGTATAGTATTTAATATGAAGTACTTCGATGACATGAGCTATGAAGAGATGAGCCAAGTGCTCGGCACTTCGGTAGGTGCGCTCAAGGCATCATATCATCATGCGGTAAAAAAAATTGAACAATATATTCAGGCTGATTAAACCTCTGCATAATGCAGACATCTAAAAACTGTCATGAACACCGATGAAGAAATAAAGAAAAGCAATCCTTTTAAAGTCCCGGATGGTTACTTTGAATCTCTTACAGAACGAACAATGTCAGCCATTAAACAAGACCAGAAGAAGGAAGCGCATGAGCAGGTATCTCCCCGCAGGCTGGGACTCAAATTTTATCTTGCCCTGGCTGCTGCCGTTGCGGTCTTTGCATTATTAACGACAGTAACCGTCAGGCTTGTCACCGGCGGCAGGGACAACCGGCAGCAGAGCGAAGACAAAGGATTATATGCGGACCTGGCGGTTGAAGAAATAGACACGTACATGATCGAGAGCGAGTGGAACGACACAGATGTGCCAGGTTTACGGGAAGTGGAAAAGGCAATTTCCACAGATGCAATCATTGACTACCTTATGACGGAGAATATCGACCTTATTGATATCTATGAACTTTTATAAAAACGCCATGAAAAAAGTATCCTACTTTCTGATCTGCCTGATACTGTCCTCTCTCAATGTGGTTAAAGGACAGGAACAGAGTGACAACGAGAAACTTACAGCGTACAAGATCGCATTCTTCACTCAACGGCTTGATCTCACCTCTGCAGAGGCTGAAAAATTCTGGCCAATATACAACGACTACTCAGCCCGGAAGAGCAAACTGCAGATTGATCGTGTTGTGATGATACGTTATGCCACGCAAAACGAAGCCAACATGAGTGAAGCCGAGCTTTCTTCCACCGCTGACAAGCTTGCCGGGACATTTGCCGACGAAGCCACTCTGGTTGCCTCTTTCAACAAAGATCTGAAGGAGGTACTTCCTCCGGCCAAGGTTATCAGGCTCTATCAAATTGAGAACCAATACAAGCAACAACTATTAAGGGAGCTGAATCAGCGCAGGCAGGCACAGCAAAAGCCCGGGCGTTAATAATAAGCCCGGTGGGCTTTTTTAGCGAAGTGAAAGCGTAGATTCAGTTTGTTTTACCTGACTTAATATATGCCGGGAGTTCAGACAGCGATACGGTAGTCTGTACTCCCGTTCTCATATCTTTTACCGTGGCTTTCCGTTCAGCAATCTCATCGCTGCCAGCGATGATCACCCACGGTATTTTTTGTGCATCAGCATAGGAGAACTGCTTCTTCAGTTTTGCGGCGTCAGGGTAAATCTCCGAAAAAATGCCCGCCTCGCGCAGGGCCCGGATTATCTTCAGCAGCTCCGGCAGTTCTTCACGGCCGAAGTTGACCACCAGTGCTTCTGTAGCGGCACCCGTCTGTTCCGGGAAAATGTTCAGCATGAGCATCACATCATATATCCTGTCTGCTCCGAAAGAGACGCCCACGCCGGAGACACCAGGCAGGCCGAAGATACCTGTCAAGTCGTCATATCTCCCGCCGCCGCATACGCTTCCGATAGCTGCATCATCAGCCCTGACCTCAATGATTGCCCCGGTGTAGTAATTCAGTCCCCGGGCTAACGAGAGATCCAGCTCCACTGCTGATGCAACCGGCTCCATGGCAAGATAGCCGAAGAGCTCCTCCATCTCTGCAATGCCCTTCAGTCCTTCTTCCGATGAGGCAAGCACATTCCTCAGTTCCCGCAGCTTTGATGATGTTGGTCCGCTGAGGTTTATCACCGGCTCCAGCTTTGCAACGGTCTCAGCGGAAATGCCGCGCTGAAGGAGTTCCTGTCTGACGCCTTCCTTTCCGATCTTGTCAAGCTTGTCAACAGCCACGGTAATATCGGTTATCCTCTCTTTTTCTCCCGCCATTTCTGCTATACCTGCAAGTATCTTGCGGTTATTGACCCTGACTGTCACCCTTATCTTCAGTTCACCGAAAATACGGTCAATGATCTGTATAAGCTCCAGCTCGTTAAGAAGAGAGTTGCTGCCGATGACATCCACATCGCACTGAAAAAACTCCCTGTATCTTCCCTTCTGCGGCTTGTCGGCCCTCCAGACAGGCTGAATCTGGTATCTTCTGAAAGGAAAGGTGATCTCATCACGATGCTGAACAACGTACCGTGCAAACGGAACGGTAAGATCGTATCTGAGTCCTTTCTCGGATATCTGCAGTGAGATTGCCATGCTGCCGGCTGATGACATGTCCGAGGGATTAATGTCAGCAAGAAAGTCTCCCGAGTTGAGTATTCTGTATACAAGTCTGTCTCCCTCCTCACCATACTTGCCCAGCAGGGTTGAGAGGTTTTCCATGGCAGGTGTTTCAAGCGGCAGGTAACCGAAAAGGGAGAAGTTCCTCCGGACGGTATCGAAGATAAAATTACGGCGGAGCATCTCTGCCGGAGAGAAGTCACGTGTACCCCTCGGTATGGAAGGTTTCTGGGACATGGCAATTTAATTTCCCAACAAAAATAGGAAAAAACCCGGGGCCGAACGTTAATAAAAAGCCCGGTGGGCTTTTTTAGCGAGGAGCCTGATTGCAGCAGGGGGCCGAGCGTTAAAAAATTGCCCGGTGGGCAATTTTAGCGAAGGAGCCAGTCTGCAGGGCCGGCACAGCCCGGACTTTTATTGTACGAACGGTATCGAGAGCGGGTATTTGAAAACCTCACCTTTTGACGCCCTGATGCTTGCAACGATGATACAGACAATCTTGAGTACAATAAGAATTAAAACTATGGGTATCCCGATTATAATGAAAATCAATGGTACTGCAAGGATTGTATATAGCAGCATTGAAGCCTGGAAATTGAGTGATGACTTTCCGTTTACATCAACCCAGGCCGACCCGTCCTTTCTCGATATCCAGCAGATAAGCGGGCCCAGGATTCCACCGAAGGGGAAGAAGTAACCAGCCAATGCGGAAAGGTGACAGAACATGGCCCAGTCACGTTCCGACTGTGTGTATGTTTTTATCTCTTCCATAGCTTTTTTCTAAAAGACGGTATCTTGTCCGAAATGCTGCATCTTCATCCGAGCCACTCACACACCGGCATCCGCTATTATGGCACACTGGCAAAACAGGCCGCAGAGAAATGCTTTTCTCATTTATGATTTTATTTTTCTGTCGGAATAAACACGGGATGCTTTTCGTTATACTTGCGCAGATAAACGAACATCATTTTCTTCTGGTTCTTATTGTGCAATGAGACAAATTCCTCGTACAACTCAGGGTCCCTCATCAGCAATGACTCCAGGTTTTCAAGGTCATACTCATATTCCTTGCCTGTCTCAAAATCGATCATAAACATCTCAAGATTGGTTCTTGTCGTATTGTTGCTGTAGGGATAGCCGCCGTAAGAATAAGGACTATAGTAGTTTGAATACGGACTGTATCTTGAGTATGGCGAATAGTATGATCCGTACGGTGAATAAGGATTATAATATCCGTACGGGTTATAGTTCGACGTGGTAGTGGTAACATCAGCAACGAAGTGGATTATTGATCCGAAGAAGGTGATCCTGTTGTAGTTATCCTGTACCTTGATATAGAGAACACCATTCCTCGCAAAACCCCATATTGATGACTTGTCAATCTCCTGCCTGACGCCCATCCCGTCATAAAAATAAATCTTATCTGAGGAGAGCACCTGGTCAAAGAAATCCTTGTCGTTATAATCAACTGAGGTAAAGAGCCTTGCCTTTGGAATTGGGCTATTGTTCTTTACCATGTCAAAGTTAAGGTAAATACCGTCCTTAAACTTGAAGTCAGGCGTATACTGAACAAGGGTATCGCCTCCCTGTGCACGGGCTATACCTGAGGCAAGAAGAACTGCTATCAGTGTCACAACGGCCTTTTTCATTATGCGCTTTTAATTATCTACCTCAAAAATTATACCGTTAAGCAAATTTAATCTTTTATAACCACGGATATCATCCCGGACTCTATCTTTATTGAAATTCATGTATCTTTGAATTCCATATATGCTACTGCAATATACAACATGTCAATGAGATCAAAACCTGTGGCCATCCCGCAATCAGATCTGATGACCCGACGGACAAGAGATCATATTCTTCTCCCGGTGGCAGTTGCCTTGCTTCTGGTCATCGTTGCCATTACCACGGCAGTGGCAAGTCTGGTATACATCCCCCTGGCAGCAGGGGTGCTGTCTGTTGTGCCCCTGATCTTTGCGATTATTGGTATACGGAATCTCATCGCCGAGAACAGGACGATCATGAGAGAGCTCTCATCGATTGCTGAGAGGAATGAGGATGTCATAAATTCTTTCTCGCACAAGATCAGGGAACCGCTGAACAACCTCGTGCTTCTGGGAAGCATGCTTGGTGAGGCGGGCGCATCACCCAAACAGCAGGAGCTGATAGATACCGTCCTGGCTTCCACCGGTACAATGGTGGAAGTGGTCAATGAGCTTACCATGGAGACAGCAGGTAACATGACCTCTGAACCAAGAGGGGAGATACGGTTCAAACTCGGACCGACTATCCAGGACACCATAGAGCTGATGAAACTCAACAAGAGGCACCTTCAGAGCCTGATAGTTTATGATGACAAGGGTGAAGGAAAAAAGGAATACAACGGCGACCCGATCATCATCAAACAGATACTTATCGATCTTCTGAGCGCTGCCATCTCTGATACCAGTGGCAAGATCACCATCAAAATACAGGTCAGGGAGGCCGGTATTCACAACGGCTTGCAGAAAATCGAGTTCACACTGTCGTCCAACAATCCAGTGGTGTTCATCGGTGAAGGGCGTCAACCCTATCCTCTTTCAGGCAGGCTTATACGCAGCAGCGGTGGCAGCTGGCAGGAGACATCTGCCGGCTCAGGCTCATACTTTGTATTCTCTGTCAACCTGCGGCCCGGCGTAAAAATTGAGCATCCGGCAGCTGCCAGCACTCTTATCAAAGGCTTGCCCACTGAAAAGAAGAAGAAAGAGCTGAAAGACCTCAATATTCTCCTCGTTGAAGATAATCCGATCAACCAGCGTATCACCCAGCTCATGCTTGAACCGCTTATCAAGAGCGTCGAGCTGGCACGCAACGGCAAAGAGGCTCTTGATATGTTTGGCACCTCGCGGTACGATCTTATCCTGATGGACGTACGGATGCCGGTGATGAGCGGGCTGATCGCCGCCGAGAAGATAAGGGGTCTGGAGACGAGCACACAGCTTCATGTTCCCATTATAGCCATCACGGCCAACGCCATGCTGGGCGATATGGAACAGTGTCTTGCTGTAGGAATGGATGATTATATCAGCAAGCCGATAGATCCCGAACTGCTCATAGAAAAAATCAATGCCCTCATCTGATCTCAGAAGGGTCTGACTCCAAGTATCATCATATCGTCTACCTGATCGAAATCACCCATCCATGTCGCGATGGTCTCATCCAGAATCCTCTGCTGGTCGCAAAGCGGGTATTTGCTTATTGTCAGCAGGATATGCCGCAGTCTCCGGTACATGAACTTCTTGTTGTCGGGGCCCCCGAACTGATCGGCATAGCCGTCTGAAAAGAGATAAAGGATGTCACCCTTCTGAAGCGTGAAACTGCTGCGGTTGAATGTGGCCCCGGGAACCGACTGCACAACGTTCTGCTTATCTCCCTTTATCTCAATCAGCTTATCGTTGCGCACAATATAAACCGGGAGAAACGCCCCTGAGAATTCCATCTGCATCGTCTTGCGGTCGATGACACAGACACTCATCTCAACACCATCCTTGATCAGGGCTTTGCCGGACTCTTCCTTGAAAAAGGCTGATTCCAGCTCCCTGTTCAGGGTAAGCAGAATACCATCGCTCTCTTCGACCTTCATCTCATTAATAATTTTCTGCAGCAATTCAAGTCCAATCATTGACATGAGAGCACCGGGAACGCCGTGGCCGGTACAGTCAGCGGCGACAATGAAATATTTTCCGTTTCTTTCACTGATCCAGTAAAAGTCTCCGCTGACAATATGCTGAGGACGGTAATAGATGAAGTAGTCCGGAATAACTTTTTTAATATGGTGTTCGGCAGGGAGCAGTGCGGTCTGTATCCGCCTGGCATATGTAAGGCTGTCGGTGATGTCCTTGTTCCTCAGTTGCAGTTCCTCCCTCTGAAAGTCTATTTCGTCATATGCAGCTTTCATTTCCCTCAGGTGCTTCCTTGTTCTCAACAGCACCCAGTACTGCAGGACAGCAAGGTAGATCAGCGCCGCAACGATGAACACGGCGATTGCATAATTAACGGCTGGATTATCCCTCAGACCCTGAGCCATGGAAAGAACTGATGCCGGTGTTATGACAGTGTTCAACCCCTGACGGTGTTTTCCGGTTCAACGGAGGCCTGCCCCGGCCGGAGCAGTGGCAATACTCTCAGTGAAGGAGATTTAAGGAATTCTCCGATATTATATTCTTTCCACCGCCGGTCAACAAGGTCAATGGTATTTTTGTCAGAGCATACCACATTCGGCCATTCCCTCGGGAATGCCGGCAACGAACCCGGTTTAGAGGTGGCATCGATGAATATTGCGCCCCCTTCAAGGCGGTAGAAATCACGTGACGGGTCACTGTTTCCGGTGACAAGCCACATAACCATCGATGTATCTTCAGCATCCGCGCCATGATCAACAGCTACGGTCACCGTTCCAGGGTTGGTAAGGGGAGCCTTGAGAGACTTTACCAGGCTCTTCATGTCAAGACCTTCCGGGGGCTTTTTTACTGTCAGCACCACCACCGGGAGAGACCACTCCGCCATTGTCCTCACGCCGGTGATGACCTCATCTGTGATCTCGGCATCAATCAGCAGCAGCTGGGGTGCTGATCCTCGTGATGCTGAACGCTCTTCCGGGAGCTTGACAGTGGCGTCGACGCCCAGTTTGCCTCCCATACTGAACCTGTCGGAAGAATGATCAAGGATATCAAGAGGACCGTGTGTAAGCAGGAGATCGATGTTATTCCTGACATTGCCAAACACCGCTTCCGCCACCCCTCGGTAATCATTTGCCGCTGTAGGGCTGCTGACCACGATGATGTACTTGCTGAACATCATCTGGCCTGCACCGAACAGGGCGTTAAGTACCTTCATCCCCTGTCCGGGATATGTCTTGTCGATACTGATAATGACAAGGTTATGTGCCACACCTTCAGGGGGCATGTGCATGTCCCGTATCTCGGGAGCGATGGCAAGTCTTACCGGTGCAAGGAAAATCTTCTCTGTGGCTTTGCTTATCCACGCGTCCTCCATGGGAGGTACTCCTACTATGGTAGCAGGATAGACGGCATTTTTACGGTGGGTTATGCAGGTGACATGAAAGCGGGGGTAGAGATCAGCAAGCGAATAAAAGCCTGTATGATCTCCGAAGGGACCTTCCTTAACCAGTTCTTCTGAGGGATCGACATACCCTTCAATAACAAAATCCGAGTCATCCGGAACCCACAGATCATTCGTAAGGCATTTGACCATGGTAACCCTTGTGCGGCGCAGGAAAGCAGCCAGCAGGTACTCATTTATTTCCTCAGGCATAGGGGCTGTGGCAGCATAAGTATATACAGGGTCACCTCCGAGGGTTACCGTTACCGGCATGCGTTTGCCTTCTTTCTTCCAGGCCTCAAAATGACGCGCCCCGGTCTTGTGGCGGTGCCAGTGCATTCCTGTTATATCATTGTCCATAACCTGCATGCGGTACATGCCGAGGTTGACCTTGCCTGTCAGCGGATGCCGGGTATGTACCAGGGGAAGGGTTATGTACCTGCCACCGTCATGAGGCCAGCACTTGAGCACAGGCAAAATATTCAGGTCATTGACAGGAACAATCACCTCCTGACATTCACCCCTGCCTCTCCGCCGACGCGGAGCAAGCTTAAGATAACTCAGGAGGTGTGGCAGGCGTGCGAGCTTTGCTGACAGCCTGCGGGCCCCGCTCATGGATTCTGACAGGGCAAGTATTTCCTCTCCTGCATCCTGAAGTGACTTTCTTCCTATGGCAGCAGCCATACGCCCGTCAGATGCATAAGCATTTATGAGCAGCGGGAAACCTGTGCCGGTATCCTCAAATAGCAATGCTTTTCCGCTGTTCTTGACCTTACGGTCAGCAACCTCCGCTATCTCGAGAACGGGATCGACACGACATTTTACACGGTCAAGGTCGCCATGCGATTCAAGATAGCTTACATACTGAGCCAGGCCGTTAAACGACATTGAGTTGCAGATTTATGCAAAGATAAAAATAAAAACTCCGCGGGAAGCGGAGTTTTTATGTACAGAGACACTGCTTGCCGGGTTTCTGCAATTATTCGCAGCCGTAAACGCCGTTATTGCCCAGCTCTTCTTCAATACGAAGCAGCTGATTATATTTGGCAATACGGTCCGTACGGCTCAGGGAGCCTGTCTTGATCTGGCCTGAATTGGTGGCAACCGCCACATCAGCAAGCGTTGTATCTTCCGTTTCACCCGAGCGGTGTGACGTGACTGTGGTATAACCTGCCCTGTGAGCCATCTCAATGCAGTTGAGCGTTTCAGTGAGAGTACCTATCTGGTTCAGCTTGATAAGGATTGAGTTTGCACATCCCAGTGAGATTCCTTTTTCGAGATACTTAACGTTAGTCACAAAGAGGTCATCGCCAACGATCTGTATCTTCGATCCCAGTTTGTCTGTATGAAGTTTCCATCCATCCCAGTCGTTCTCAGCCATACCGTCTTCTATTGAGTCGATAATCGGATATTTCTCAACCAGTGAAGCCAGGTAGTCCGACTGCTGTGCCGGTGTAAGCTTCTTTGCTTTAGCTCCTTCGAATTTGGTATAGTCATACTGGCCGTCCTCAAAGAATGAGCTTGCAGCGCAGTCGAGTGCGATTGCGACATCAACGCCCGGTTTATATCCGGCAGCGGTGATGGCCTGGATGATGCTTTCGAGGGCATCTTCCGTTCCCTTGAGTGCAGGAGCAAATCCTCCCTCATCACCCACGGCGGTGCTGAGGCCGCGTCCTTTAAGAACTTTCTTCAGGGAATGGAATACCTCCGCTCCCATCCTGAGGCCTTCTGCGAATGTTGTCGCACCTTTGGGGCGTATCATGAACTCCTGAAATGCTATAGGTGCGTCGGAATGTGCTCCGCCGTTTATGATGTTCATCATCGGTACCGGCAATACGCGTGCGTTGACGCCTCCGATATACCTGTAGAGAGGCAGTCCGTGAAATGCTGCGGCAGCCTTGGCGCAGGCCAGGGAGACTCCCAGGATGGCGTTCGCACCCAGGGTGCTCTTGGTCGGTGTGCCGTCGAGATCGAGCATCTTCTGGTCGATGCCTATCTGGTCGGTGACATCCATACCCATTACCTCTTCCGAGATTACACTGTTAACATTATACACAGCCTTGAGGACTCCTTTACCGAGATAGCGGTTTTTATCACCGTCTCTCAGTTCGAGGGCCTCATTTTCGCCTGTTGACGCTCCTGAAGGCACTGCTGCCCTGCCTGATGCACCGCTGGCTGTTACCACTTCAACTTCAATTGTCGGATTACCCCTTGAATCAAGGATCTCCCTGGCGTGAACACTAACTATTTGACTCATTGGTTTTTATGTTTTGTTTGAACAATCTGCAATATATATAAAAAAGGGATATGGCCAGAATGACAATATCCCCTTAACCGATCAGCATTTTATGCTATTCGTTTGTTTCATTGTCAGCTTCCGGAGCCTTTTTCCTGGCTGTCTTTTCAGTTGCCTCGGGTGCGGCGACGTCTTCAGCGGCTTTCTTTTTAGGAGCCCGGCGGCGGCGTGTTGTCTTAGTCTTGGCAGCTTCACCGGTCTGCATGCTTTCGTTGAAATCAACAAGCTCAATAAGGCACATTTCGGCAGCGTCTCCAAGGCGGTTTCCCAGCTTGAGAATGCGGGTATAACCGCCGGGGCGGCTTGCTATCTTCGGAGCTACTTCCCTGAACAGTTCAGACAGGGCACTCTTGTTCTCAAGATAACTGAATACCACTCTGCGTGAGGCGGTTGAATCCTCCTTTGATTTGGTCAGGAGGGGCTCAACATAAGACCTCAGTGCACGTGCCTTGGCTACAGAGGTGGTGATACGCTTGTGCAGAATGAGTGATGATGCCATATTAGACATCAATGACTTCCTGTCAGCACTCTTCCTTCCAAGATGATTTATAGTTCTTAAATGTCGCATTTCTGTTTATCCTTACCAGTTATTAATCTTTGTCGAGTTTGTACTTTGCCACATCCATACCAAATGAGAGACTCATGGTTTCAAGCAGCTCGTCAAGTTCAGTCAGCGACTTCTTGCCGAAGTTGCGGAACTTGAGGAGGTCATTCTTATTGAATTTCACCAGGTCACCGAGAGACTCGACCTCTGCTGCCTTGAGGCAGTTGAGGGCTCTGACGGAAAGGTCAAGGTCAACAAGCTTTGTCTTAAGAAGCTGACGCATATGGAGGATCTCCTCGTCAAACTCTTCGTTTGCCATCTTGTCTTCATAATCGATGGTGATCTTATCTTCGGAGAAAAGCATGAAATGGTAGATCAGTATCTTGGCTGCCTCTTTGAGGGCATCCTTGGGATGAATTGATCCGTCAGTGTTTATCTCAATAATAAGTTTCTCGTAGTCAGTCTTCTGTTCAACCCTGTAGTTCTCTATTGAGTACTTCACATTCCTTATGGGTGTGAAGATGGAGTTTATTGCTATGACACCGAACTCAGCTTCAGCAGGCTGGTTTTCCTCAGCGGGAACATATCCCCTGCCCTTGCTTATGTTGAGCTCCATCTGCAGCTTGACATCCTGTTCCAGCCGGCAGATAACGAGTTCGGGATTAAGAACCTCAAAGCTGCTAAGGGCATTATTGAGGTCGCCTGCTTTGAAAACTTCCTGGCCGGTTATTTTGACCACTATCTTTTCAGTGTCAACATCCTCAACCATTCTCTTAAAACGAATTTGTTTCAGGTTCAGGATCACTTCAGTGACATCCTCCATGACTCCGGTGATGGTAGAGAATTCATGGTCTACACCCTCTATTTTGACGGTTGTAATGGCAAATCCTTCCAGTGATGAGAGGAGAATTCGTCTCAGGGCATTACCAACGGTTATGCCGTAACCGGGTTCAAGCGGTCGGAATTCAAACTTTCCGTACTGATCGTCCGCTTCAAGTAATATTACTTTGTCAGGTTTCTGGAATGCTAATATGGCCATATGGAAAGTATTACTTTATTACTTGGAATATAATTCAACAATAAGCTGTTCCTTTATATCTTCCGGTATTTCAGAACGTTCAGGGACACTCATGTATTTACCTGCCATCTGTGTATCATCCCACTCGAGCCATGCCAGTTTTGAACGGCGGTTTGCACCGAGGCATTCAACGATGGTTTCAAGTGATTTGGATTTTTCGCGGACACCGATAATATCACCGGGGCGCAGGATAAAAGAGGGCACGTTCACCACGTTGCCGTTAACGGTTATATGGCGGTGTGACACAAGCTGGCGTGCAGCAGCTCTTGTAGGAGCCACGCCAAGACGATAGACAACGTTATCAATGCGCGATTCAAGCATCTGGAGCAGCACCAGTCCGGTGACACCTTTTGCTGAAGAGGCTTTCTCAAAGAAATTGCGGAACTGGCGTTCAAGAAGACCGTAGAGGTATTTCACCTTCTGCTTCTCGCGCAGCTGAACACCATATTCAGATGTTTTTTTCCTCTTTTTTGTCAGACCATGCTGTCCGGGGGGAAAGTTTTTACGGTCCAGGTATTTGTCAGGGCCGAAAATGGGCTCTCCGAATTTACGGGCTATTCTTGATCTGGGTCCTGTATATCTTGCCATTGAATTGAATATTTTTCGTTATAGACTAATGCTGTTAAGAACCTGTTATACTCTCCTGCGTGATGGCGGGCGGCATCCGTTGTGCGGCATAGGCGTAACATCAACAATTTCGGTCACTTCCACTCCGCTGTTGGAGATAGCGCGTATAGCTGATTCACGGCCTGATCCCGGGCCCTTAACATAAACCTTTACCTTACGGAGGCCAAGCTCAAAGGCCAGTTTGGTACACTCCTCAGCAGCCATCTGTGCGGCATAGGGGGTGTTCTTCTTTGAACCCTTGAAGCCCATCTTTCCGGCTGATGCCCATGAAATGACCTGCCCGGTGCTGTTTGTAAGGCTTATAATTATATTATTGAACGATGAATGAACGTGAGCCTGTCCCACGGGTTCCACCTTAACGACCTTCTTCTTTAACGTCCCAGTCTTCTTTGCCATATGTTAATTATTTAGTAGCTTTTTTCTTGTTAGCAACAGTCTTCTTACGACCTTTACGGGTACGGGCATTATTCTTCGTGCTCTGCCCTCTGACAGGAAGTCCGATCCTGTGACGGATACCGCGATAGCAGCCAATATCCATCAGTCGTTTAATATTAAGCTGTGTCTCCGAACGAAGCTCACCTTCAAGTTTATAGTTTTCAGAGAGGATCTGACGGATAGTGTTAATGTTATCATCATTCCATTCTTCAACTTTCATGTTCCGATCAACGCCAGCCCTGTCAAGCACTTTCTGTGCCGTGCTGCGTCCGATACCATAGATATAAGTCAGAGCTACTTCGCCCTGCTTGTTCCTTGGCAGATCTACGCCATTAATACGTGCCATATACCTCTTTTAATTTGAAGTGCAAAGTTAATTAATTTTATCCCTGCCTCTGCTTGAACTTGGGATTTTTCTTATTTATCACATACAGACGCCCGTTCCTCCTCACAATTTTGCAGTCGGCTGAGCGCTTTCTTATTGATGCTCTTACTTTCATCTCAATAGTATTTTCTATTTAAATCTGAATGTTATTCTTCCTTTTGACAGGTCATAAGGTGACATTTCGACCTTCACTTTATCACCAGGCAGGATCTTGATATAATGCATTCTCATCTTGCCTGAGATATGAGCGGTGATAATATGCCCGTTTTCGAGCTTGACTCTGAACATCGCGTTTGAGAGCGCCTCGATGATCGTTCCGTCAATCTCTATTGATGGTTGTTTGGCCATATGTTTACCTCGTTTGTAATACTTCTTCTATAAACTCAAATGTTGTGAGCAGGTCGGCTTTTCCCTCCCTGACCGCAACAGCGTATTCAAAGTGTGCTGACGGTTTGCCGTCACCTGTCCTGACCGTCCACCCGTCACTCTGGACGGTTGTGTGTTTTGTTCCCATGTTGATCATCGGCTCGATGCAGATGACCAGGTTCCTCTCCAGTTGTGCTCCTGTTCCCCTCTTTCCGAAGTTAGGCACTTCAGGTCCTTCGTGCAGGTGTTTTCCGATGCCATGCCCCACCAGTGTGCGTACTACGGAATATCCTCCGCTTTCCGCTTTAGACTGCACTGCGTGTGATATGTCGCCCAGGCGGTTGCCTGTAACGGCTTCTTTCACCCCGGCATCAAGTGAAGCCCTGGTGTATTCAAGTAGCCGCTTGACCTCAGGCCTGACCTCGCCCACAGCGAATGTGAAAGCGCTGTCACCGTAATAACCGTCGAGTATCACCCCGCAGTCGACCGAAATGATGTCGCCATCCTTAAGGACATATGCTGAGGGAATACCATGAACTACCTCGTCATTGACAGATGTGCAGAGAGTGTTCGGGAAACCGGCATAACCCTTAAAACCGGGCAGCGCACCGTGATCGCGAATGAATGTCTCAGCGATGGTGTCGAGCTCCAGGGTGGTAACTCCCGCCCTGATATGTCCGGCTACTTCCGCAAGAGTCTTTGAGACCAGCATATTGCTTGCCCTCAGTAACTCTACTTCTGCATCCGTCTTAATATAAATCATCAAAGAACGTAATCCTGTTAAATAGCCGACGCGGCTCCGGTCCTGCCCTTAACACGGCCTGACTTCATAAGACCGTCATAGTGGCGCATAAGCAGATGGCTTTCGATCTGCTGCAGGGTGTCAAGCACAACGCCCACCAGGATAAGCAGCGAAGTACCTCCGAAGAACTGTGCAAATTCACCGCTCACACTGAAGTTAACGGCAAAGGCTGGCATGATCGCTATTATTGCCAGGAATATCGATCCCGGCAGGGTAATTCGCGACATGATTGTGTCAATAAACTCGACGGTCTTGCGTCCGGGTTTGATGCCTGGAATAAAACCACCGTTTTTCTTCATGTCTTCAGCCATCTGCACCGGGTTGATTGTAACTGCGGTGTAGAAGTATGTGAAGACTATTATAAGTATGGCGGTCACCAGGTTGTACCAGAAACCGTACATATTTGAAAATGCAACGACAAACCCTGAACCTGTCTCCCTGAACCCTGCCAGGATGACCGGCAACATCATAATGGCCTGTGCAAAGATGATAGGCATCACACCTGCTGCGTTGACCTTAAGAGGTATATACTGACGAACTCCGCCGTACTGTTTGTTGCCGACAATACGTCGTGCATACTGAACAGGAATGCGGCGTGTGCCCTGTACAAGAAGTATTGATGCAAGTATCACTGCAAAAAGGAACACCAGTTCAATCAGAAGAGCCACGAGACCTCCGGAACCGTTTATACGCGTGCCTGCTTCAAAGACGAATGCTACCGGGAAGCGCGCAATGATACCCACCATGATTATAAGCGAGATACCGTTGCCTATACCCTTGTCGGTGATTCTTTCACCGAGCCACATAACGAATATTGTACCGGCTGTAAGGATGATCACCGAAGAAAGAGTAAAGAATGTACCCTGAAGCACAAAGGCTTCCGGAGGCAGTACAGCGTGCAGGTTGGCAAGATATGTAGGCGCCTGAAGGGCAAGTATGATAACCGTAAGGTACCTTGTATACTGGTTCAGCTTCCGCCTGCCGCTCTCCCCCTCCTTCTGCATCTTCTGGAAATAAGGGAATACGATTCCCAGCAGCTGGATGACGATAGAGGCTGATATATAAGGCATGATACCAAGGGCAAAGATAGATGCCTGCGAAAAAGCACCACCTGAAAACATATCCAGCAGCCCCATGATTCCCGAAGAGGTCTGACTGCGCAATCCTTCAAGCATTGAAGGGTCTACACCAGGCAGGGTGATATATTTCCCCAGACGATAAAGGGCCACGATAATCAGGGTATAAAAGATCCTTGCTCTCAGATCCTCTATCTTGAAGATATTTTTTATTGTCTGTATAAATTTCATGCCTTACAGTTTAACTGCGGTTCCCTGATTAGCTTCAATTGCTGCCTGGGCTGATTTGCTGAATGCGTGAGCATGCACCTCAAGCTTGTGTGTGAGGGTGCCGTTACCCAGGATCTTCACCAGGCTGTTTTTGTTTATCAGACCGGATGTCATCAGCGTCTGAAAATCGATACGATCAGTTTTCAGCCTTGTTGCCAGTTCCTCAAGAGTGCTCAGGTTAATACCTTTATACTCAATGCGGTTGATATTTTTAAAGCCGGACTTAGGCACTCTTCTCTGGAGGGGCATCTGGCCGCCTTCAAAACCGATCTTTTTGCTGTATCCGGAGCGTGACTTGGCGCCCTTATGACCGCGTGTTGAGGTGCCACCATGGCCCGAACCTTCGCCGCGTCCTATGCGCTTGTCTCTCTTGATCGATCCCTTGGCAGGTTTTAAATTACTCAAATCCATAGCGAAATATATAATGCTGTTATTACCTTAAATGTTCTCGACCTTCACCAGGTGCTTCAACTTATTGACCATACCCATTATCTGCGGTGTGGCTTCATGCTCAACAGTCTGATGCATTTTTTTTATACCCAGGGCAATGAGTATCCTCTTCTGCCTTTCGGGTTGTCCTATCCCACTTTTGAACTGGGTTATTCTGACTTTTGCCATAACTGAAATATTTCTAACCGTTAAACACTTTCTCCAACGCAACGCCCCTGTTATCTGCCACTGCGCTTGCATCGCGCAGTTCAAGCAATGCAGCTATGGTAGCCTTGACAAGGTTATGGGGGTTTGACGAGCCTTTCGATTTGGCAAGCACGTTCTTCACTCCCACGCTCTCAAGCACGGCGCGCATAGCACCACCGGCCTTGACACCTGTTCCCTCGGTAGCAGGCTTGATGAAGACATACGCTCCGCCAAACTTGCCATACTGTTCGTGAGGTATGGTGCCTTTATGTACCGGGACCTTTATAAGGTTTTTCTTGGCATCTTCAATCCCTTTGGCAATGGCAGTTGTCACTTCACTTGCCTTACCCAGGCCGTGACCGACAATACCTTTTTCATCGCCGACTACGACGATAGCCGAGAAGCTGAATGTACGTCCGCCCTTGGTTACCTTCGTAACCCTGTTGATGCTTACCAGTCTGTCGGTAAGTTCAAGATCGCTGTTTTTTATTCTCTTAGTTCCGTATGCCATCTGATTAGAATTTTAAGCCGCCTTCGCGAGCTCCGTCAGCCAATGATTTCACTCTGCCATGATACCGGTAACCGCTTCTGTCAAAGACAACGCTTTCGATGCCTTTCTCTTTGCACACAGCGGCGATGCGTTTTCCGACCAGTGTTGCTACCTCACTTTTCTTCTTGCCCGTGACGGAAGCAATCTCCTTCTCTTTTGATGAAGCCGAAACCAGTGTCACACGGTTGACGTCGTCAATCGCCTGAACATATATCTGTGTGTTGCTGCGGAACACCGAAAGCCTTGGTCTTTCGGCTGTTCCCTTGATCCTCTTGCGGATCCTCAGTTTGATTTTTACTCTCTTTCCTGTATTTGATACGGCCATGACTTTATAATTTGATCATGTTAAACACCTGCCGATTTCCCGGCTTTTCTCCTGAGCTGTTCACCCACGAATTTAATACCCTTGCCTTTATAAGGTTCAGGCGGACGCAAAGATCTGATCTTTGCTGCGATATGGCCAATGAGCTGCTTGTCGATACTTGAAAGGGTAATGACCGGATTACTTCTCTTTTCAGTTTTTGTCTCGACCTTTACTTCCTTCGGCAGTTCCATGACAATATCATGTGAATAGCCGAGGCTCATCTCAAGCTGCTGGCCTTTTGCTTCAGCGCGGTAGCCTACGCCAACGAGCTCAAGGTCCTTCCTGTAGCCTTTTGAAACGCCCACGACCATATTGTCTATAAGGGCTCTGTAGAGGCCATGAAGCGACTTAAGGCGTTTCTCATCACTGGGTCTTGAAAGAATGACCTCGTTATTCTCAACCTCCACCCTGATGTCACCATCAACCTTCTGTGACAATGTTCCCAGGGGGCCTTTAACACTGACCACGTTAGCGTCATCCACTGATATGGTGACGCCCGATGGCAGGTTTACAGGTAATTTTCCTATTCGTGACATTTAATCTCTCCTCCTGTTTAGTAAACATAACATATAACTTCTCCCCCGACATTTTCCTTCATGGCCTCTTTCTCGGTCATAAGACCCCTGGAGGTTGAAAGGATTGAAATGCCCAGTCCGTTAAGGACCCTTGGGAGTTCATCAACACCTGCGTACTTTCTGAGTCCTGGACGGCTCACCCTCTGTATCGACTTGATAGCCGGCAGCTTGGTTTTGGGATGGTACTTCAGGGCGATCTTTATCTTGCCCTGCAGATCATCATCAATGAACTTATAGCTGAGGATGTATCCTTTTTCGAAGAGGATCCTTGTGATGTCCTTTGTCAGACCGCATGCCGGTGTCTCAACAACTTTATGTCCAGCTTTCATGGCATTTCTTACTCTGGTAAGAAAATCTGCTATCGGATCTGTCATTTTGTATACTGATTAATTGTTTATTACTCTGTCGGTGGTTACCAGCTTGCTTTTCTAACGCCTGGTATAAGGCCTTTTGAGGCCATCTCCCTGAAGGTTATCCTGCTGACGCCAAACTGTCTCATGTAGCCTCTCGGCCTTCCGGTCAGCTTGCATCTGTTGCGCAGCCTGATTGAGCTTGAGTTACGTGGAAGCTGTGCCATTGCAATATAATTGCCGTCAGCTTTCAGCGCAGCTCTCCTGGCTGCATACTTCAGTACAAGTTTTGCACGTTTGACCTCACGGGCTTTCATTGATTCCTTAGCCATATTCCGATCTGTTTACTTGTTTTTAAAAGGAAGTCCAAATTCTTTAAGAAGGGCAAACGCCTCTTCGTCGCTGCCGGCGTTTGTCACAAAAGTCATCTGCAGTCCCATGATCTTGGCAATCTTGTCAATATCAATCTCGGGGAAGATGATCTGTTCAGTGATTCCGAGGGTATAGTTTCCGCGGCCATCAAGCTTTGCACTCACGCCCTTGAAGTCGCGTATACGCGGCAGAGCGACTGAGATGAGTCTCTCGAGAAACTCATACATCTTGTCCTGGCGTAGTGTAACCATGACACCTATCGGCATTGCCTTCCTCAGTTTGAAGTTTGAGATATCCTTTTTCGAAACTGTCTGTACAGCCTTCTGTCCGGCTATATCAGTCACCTCTTTGAGTCCCATCTCAAGGATCTTCTTATCGGCAATAGCCTGTCCCAGTCCCTGGCTGATAACTATCTTTTCGAGCTTCGGCACCTGCATGACAGTTTTATAGTTAAACTGTTTCATCAGTGCAGGTGTGATCTCGTTCTTATACTTGGTCTTTAACGCAGGCGTGTACATTACTTGATCTCCTCTCCTGATTTTTTTGAATAGCGCACTAGTTTGTTCTTATCATTCAGCCTGCGGCCAATGCGTGTCGGTTTGCCGCTTGTGGGATCTACCACCATGAGGTTGGAAATATGAATGGGGGCTTCTTTTTTAAGAATGCCGCCCTGCGGGGCCTTGGCGTTGGGTTTGGTATGCTTTGATACCATGTTAACTCCTTCTACCAGTGCCTTGCTCTTATCCCTGTTAACTTCAAGGACGCGACCCTTCTGGCCTTTGGACTCACCGGCAATGACGGTCACTGAGTCTCCTTTTTTGATGTGTAATTTCTTCTGCATCGGGTGTCAGTTTAAAAATTATAACACTTCAGGTGCAAGTGAAACGATCTTCATGTACTTGTCGCGCAGTTCCCTGGCGACAGGGCCGAAGATACGTGTGCCGCGGACCTCATCGGTGTTGGTCAGCAAAACAACTGCATTGTCGTCAAAGCGTATATAGGAACCGTCAGAACGACGTATCTCCTTCGTTGTTCTTACCACAACTGCCCTGCTTACAGTACCTTTCTTTGCTTCACCGGATGGCAGTGCGCTCTTAACGGAGACAACGATCTTGTCACCCACGCTTGCATACCTTCTCTTGCTTCCGCCGAGAACCCTGATGCAAAGTACCTCTTTGGCACCTGTGTTATCGGCAACGGTCAACCTGCTTTCCTGCTGTATCATAATTACTTAGCTCTTTCGATTATTTCAACCAATCTCCAGGCTTTGTTCTTGCTGAGAGGCCTGGTCTCTGCTATGCGAACCGTATCACCTATGTTACATGCGTTCTCTTCATCATGAGCCATGAGCTTTGTCGTTTTGTTGACGAACTTGCCATAAATGGGGTGTTTTACCTTTCTCCTGATGGCAACAACAATAGACTTTTCCATCTTGTTGCTGACGACAACACCTGTACGTTCTTTTCTAAGATTCCTTTCTTCCATGCTGATAGCGGCTATTTTGTTTTCTCAATCATCTCTCTCTTGCGCTTCTCTGTCATGAGCCTGGCAATTGTCTTCCGGCTCTCCTTGATCTTCTGGGGATTTTCAAGCGGTGAGATCGCGTGGTTTAATTTCATGCGCACGAGACTGGTCTTCTCATTGTCAATATGTTCGAGAAGCTCCTGGTTGCTTAATTCTTTTATCTCTGAACTCTTCATCACTCTTATGTTTTATTCCTGGATGTAATCACGGCGCACCACGAACCTGGTAGCAACCGGAAGTTTCTGTGCTGCGAGGCGCAGTGCTTCCTTGGCCACATCGAAGGGAACACCTTCGGCTTCAATGACTATTCGTCCCGGTGTAACGGGGACAACGAATCCTTCAGGGGCACCTTTACCTTTACCCATACGAACCTCTGCAGGTTTCTTTGTTATGGGCTTATCAGGGAAGACGCGGATCCAGATCTGTCCCTCACGTTTCATATGACGGGTGACAGCCTGACGTGCAGCTTCCAGCTGACGGCCGGTAAGCCATGCCTCCTCAAGGACTTTGATACCAAATGACCCGAACGCCAGCTGGTTTCCCCTCTGGGCATTACCTTTCATCATTCCCTTCTGGGCCCTCCTGAATTTGGTCTTCTTCGGTTGTAACATCGCTTAATTATATTATATATTATTACCTGTCGCGGTTATCTTTCTTGTTACCGCTCTTTTTCCTGAAGCCTCTGTCAGGAGCCTTGCCGCCCTTGGCGTTCTTTGCGCCGATGTTGGGGCTGAGGTCACGCTTGCCGTAGACTTCACCGTTGCATATCCATACCTTGATACCGATCAGACCTACTTTTGTAAGGGCCTCGCCCAGGGCGTAGTCGATATCTGCACGGAAAGTATGAAGCGGAATTCTTCCGTCCTTATATGTTTCATTACGGGCCATTTCAGCTCCGCCAAGTCTGCCTGAGATCACTACCTTGATACCTTCGGCACCCATGCGCATCGTAGAAGCGATAGACATCTTGATAGCGCGGCGGTATGATATCTTGCCCTCAACCTGGCGTGCAATATTACCGGCAACGATAGCGGCGTCAAGCTCCGGACGCTTCACCTCGAAGATGTTTATCTGAACCTCCTTCTTGGTGATCTTCTTGAGCTCTTCCTTCAGTTTGTCGACCTCCTGGCCACCCTTACCGATAATAATACCGGGCCGTGCCGTATTGACCGTGACGGTGATGAGCTTAAGGGTGCGTTCGATGACGATCTTCGAAAGACTGGCTTTTGCGAGCCTGGCATTCAGGTACTCCCTGATTTTGGTATCTTCAACAAGCTTGCTCGAGAAGTCACTTCCACCGTACCAGTTGGAATCCCATCCTTTGATGATTCCTACTCTGTTGCCTATCGGATTAACTTTTTGTCCCATTTTTTACTCTGAAATTTTTTCAACTTCCTGTTTCCTGCTACCCAGCTCAAGGGTTATATGGTTTGATCTCTTACGGATACGGTAAGCCCTTCCCTGGGGCGCAGTCTGTATCCTGCGCAGGATGCGGCCACCGTCGACCTGTACTTCCTTTACATACAGGTTGCTGTCCTCAAGGCGTATACCTTCGTTCTTTGCCTGCCAGTTGGCTATGGCCGAGAGAAGAAGTTTCTCCACCCTGCGTGAACTTTCTTTAGTGCTGAACTTCAGGATATCGAGGGCCCTGTTGACCTCCTGTCCCCTGATCATGTCAGTTACCAGCCTCATCTTGCGCGGGGAGGTGGGGACGTTACGCAGAACGGCTCTGGTCCTCTCTTTTGCGGCTTCCTTCCTGACGCCGGCGCTTATTCTTTTTCTTGCACCCATTTCTGATAGTTTTTCAGTTATTAAGATACATTACCTTATTTCTGTTTCCCACCATGACCGCGGAAGGTGCGGGTAGGGGCAAACTCACCCAGCTTATGACCAACCATGTTCTCAGTAATGTAAACAGGTATGAACTTGTTTCCGTTGTGTACTGCCAGTGTATGACCGACAAAGTCAGGAGAAATAACTGATCTTCTTGACCATGTCTTGATCACTGTCTTCTTTCCGCTATCATTCATTGTGTCCACCTTTTTGCCCAGGTGGGAATCGATGAAGGGGCCCTTTTTAATAGATCTGCTCATCGTATCAGTTATTTCTTCCTTCTTTCAATAATGTGCTTATTCGAATACTTGGTACGGCTTCTTGTCTTGAAGCCTTTGGCCGGCATACCGTTGCGTGAGCGCGGGTGACCGCCGGAAGCTTTTCCTTCGCCTCCACCCATGGGGTGATCAACGGGGTTCATTGCAATGCCCCTGGTTCTTGGCCTGCGACCAAGCCAGCGTTTGCGGCCGGCTTTACCCGATCTTTCCTGCGAATGATCAGCATTTGAAACAGTACCGATAGTAGCACGGCAGGTGATAAGCACCATCCTTGTCTCCCCTGAAGGGAGCTTCATGATGGCATACTTGCCTTCACGTGCTGCCAGCTGTGCAAAGGTCCCGGCGCTGCGGGCCATAGCTGCACCCTTACCGGGCTTGAGCTCAATATTATGCACTATCGTTCCGAGCGGAATGTCTGCCAGGAACAGCGTGTTCCCGATTTCGGGGGTGGCTGTCTTGCCTGACATAACCGTCTGCCCGACCTTAAGGCCGTTGGGCGCGATAATATATGTCTTCTCGCCGTCAGCGTAGGTGAGAAGGGCGATCCTTGCCGAACGGTTGGGATCATATTCAACTGATGTTACATTAGCGGCTACGCCATCCTTGCTCCTCTGAAAATCTATCACACGGTACATCCTTTTGTGGCCACCGCCAATGTACCTCATAGTCCGCCTGCCGTTAACGTTCCTTCCTCCTGTTTTACTCAGCGGTGCGAGCAAGGATTTCTCCGGCACGTCACGAGTAATCTCCTCGAAGGAGCTCGCGACCTTATGTCTTTGTCCTGGTGTTACAGGCTTGATCTTTCTGACTGCCATATTCTGTTAAATGTTGCTGTAAAAATCAATCGTCTCTCCCTTGGCGAGCGTGACAATAGCTTTCTTCGTAGCTGCTGTCCGGCCGGCCATTACACCTGACTTAGTGTAGCGCGACTTGGTCTTGCCACCATAGTTAATGGTGTTCACTGTTTCAACATTCACGCCATAAAGCTCTTCAACTGCTTTTCTTATCTGCAGCTTGTTAGCTTTCCGTGAAACCAGAAAACCATACCGGTTGAACTTTTCGCCCTGACTGGTCATTTTCTCGGTTACTATGGGTTTAAGTAATATATCCATATCTCAATTCCCTGGTTTTAAAAAGTTGACTGCAAAACATCAACTGCGCTCTCTGTCAATACAAGAGTTGAAGCTTTCATAATGTTGTAAGTATTTAAATCACTGATGGTTACAACTTCAACTCCTTGTAAATTTCGAGATGACAAATATATGTTTTTATTTTCTTCCGGTAAAACAAAAAGGGATTTTTTATTCATTATGTTGAGGTTTGTGCTCATACCCGCCATTTTCGACGTCTTCGGAGCTTCAAATGAAAAGTCCTCAAGAATGATAATTTTATTCTCTTTTGCCTTGTAAGACAGTGCTGATTTTCTTGCGAGCTGTTTTACCTTTTTATTGAGTTTGAACCCGTAGAATCTTGGTCTGGGGCCGAATATACGTCCGCCACCACGGAATTCAGGGTTCTTTATGCTTCCGAAACGGGCTGTTCCGGTGCCTTTCTGTCTCTTGAGCTTGCGTGTGCTGCCCATGATCTCATTGCGTTCCTTTGACTTGGCGGTACCCTGCCTTTTATTGGCAAGGAACTGTTTGGTGTCAAGGTAGATTGCATGATCGTTTGGTTCAATGCCGAAGATGGTGTCATTGAGATTGACTTTTCTTCCGGTCTCTTTACCCTCTATGTTTATTACTGCAACTTCCATCACTTTGTTATTATTACGTAACCACCTTTAGGACCGGGGACGGCTCCCTTAACTAGCAGAAGGTTTGATTCGGGGAAGATTTTAACGACTCTCAGTTCCGTCTCCTGTTGTTTTCCTCCCGTACGGCCTGCCATACGCATTCCGGGCATGACCCTTGAAGGCCATGATGAGGCGCCCACTGAACCTGGAGCTCTGAGTCTGTCATGCTGGCCGTGGGTTGTACCGCCCACACCGCTGAAGCCATGACGTTTGATAACGCCCTGGAAACCCTTGCCCTTGGTCCATCCTCTGACATCAAGGTATGTATCATCATTGAAGAGATCCACCGTGATTACATCGCCTCTCTTGTATTTTCCTTCTTCGAACCCCGAAAACTCAGCAGCTTTCCTCTTGGGTGCTGTGCCGGCCTGTTTGAAGTGTCCTATTTCAGCCTTGTTGCTTGCTTTTTCCTTCTTATCGTCAAAGCTGAGCTGCAGTGCTGCATATCCGTCAGTCTCTTTGGTCTTGACCTGTGATACAACACACGGGCCTACTTCCAGGACTGTACATGGGAGGCTCTTTCCGTTTTCGTCGAAAACGGTTGTCATCCCAACTTTTTTTCCTATTAATCCCTGCATAATTCAGTATTTTACCGGTTTCACACTTTGATTTCAACTTCGACACCGCTCGGCAGCTCGAGCTTCATGAGAGCATCAATGGTTTTGGGTGTCGAGCTGTAAATATCAAGCAGGCGCTTGTATGAAGACAGTTCGAACTGCTCTCTGGCTTTTTTGTTTACGAACGGTGAACGGAGTACCGTATAAATTTTCTTATGGGTGGGCAGCGGGATAGGGCCGCTGACGACTGCACCCGTCGATTTCACTGTCTTAACGATCTTTTCTGCCGATTTATCGACTAGATTATGATCATAAGACTTGAGTTTGATGCGGATTTTCTGACTCATCTTTAAAGAATTTTTCCTGTTGTTACTTCAATAATTTTCTTCGATAATTCTGCAGGCACCTGTTCAAAATGGGAGAACTCCATTGTTGAAGTTGCTCTTCCCGAGGTAAGGGTACGGAGTACTGTAACATATCCGAAGTTTTCTGCCAGAGGTACTTTTGCTTTTATTACCCTTGCACCTGCTTTCGATTCCATACCTTCCACCTTGCCCCTGCGCTTGTTAAAGTCGCCGACCACGTCGCCCACGTATTCTTCGGGGGTGACCACTTCGGCAGACATTATCGGTTCAAGGAGCACAGGCTGGCATTTTGACGCCGCATGGCGGAATGCCTGTCTTGCTGCTATCTCGAACGAAAGCAAATCGGAGTCGACCGGATGGTACGAACCGTCCTTAAGGACAACCTTGAGGCTCTCAAGGGGGAAGCCGGCCATAGGGCCGTTCTGCATAGCCTCGCGGAATCCTTTCTCCACAGCCGGGATATATTCCCGGGGCACCCTGCCTCCCTTGATTTCATTCACAAAGGTCAGACCCGGAACACTGTCATCGGCCGGCATAAGCTCAACGGTAATATCTGCGAACTTGCCCCTGCCGCCTGTCTGTTTCTTGAATAACTCCCTGTGAGTGTATGATGCAGTGATTGCCTCCTTATATGCAACCTGTGGTCTCCCCTGGTTGCATTCAACACCAAATTCTCTCTTAAGGCGGTCAATGAGAATTTCAAGGTGAAGCTCTCCCATGCCGCTTATTAATGTCTGCCCGCTGTCGGGGTCAGTCCTGACCTGGAAAGTGGGATCCTCCTCAGCCAGTTTGCCGAGTGCCATTCCCAGCTTGTCGATATCAGACTGTGTCTTGGGTTCGATGGCTATTCCTATCACCGGTTCCGGGAACACCATTGATTCCAGTACTATCGGTTTATGAATGGCACAGAGAGTATCGCCTGTCTTAATGTCTTTGAACCCCACTCCGGCGCATATATCTCCTGCGGAGACGCTATCGACGGGGTTCTGTTTGTTTGCATGCATCTGGAAGAGGCGGTTCATCCTCTCCCGCTTGCCTGTCCTGATATTCAGTATGGTGTCACCCGCGTTGATTGTGCCTGAATAGACTCGCATGAAGACGAGCCGCCCGACGTACGGGTCGGTAGCAATCTTAAAGGCGAGAGCCGCGAAGGGCTCGTCAGCATCAGGCTGGCGGGTGATCTCCTTGTCATCACGGGGATCTTTGCCTTTGACGGCACCTACATCAACAGGTGATGGCAGGTATGCCACCACACCGTTAAGGAGACGCTGCACGCCTTTGTTCTTGAACGCTGCACCGCAGAAGACAGGGACTATCACGCCCTCAATCGTTTCACGGCGCAACACTGGCATCAGCTCTTCTTCCGTTATGCTTGCATGATCTTCGAGGTAACGCTCAAGGATGGTATCATCCATTTCGGCACATGCTTCTACCAGCTTCATTCTCCACTCCTCAGCTTCTTCGATCATGTCATCAGGTATTTCCTGCACCGCAAAGTTGACCAGTGGATCTTCGCTATCCTCGAACATGATTGCTTTCATCTCAAGGAGGTCGATGAGCCCGATGAACTTATCTTCAGAGCCGATTGGTATCTGAACGGGGACCGGGTGAGCCCCCAGCTTATCGATCATCTGCTGGACCACGCCATGAAAGTCGGCACCGGAGCGGTCCATCTTGTTCACGAAGGCAATGCGCGGCACGTTGTACTTGTCTGCCTGCCTCCAGACGGTCTCCGATTGCGGTTCAACGCCTCCAACAGCGCAGAAGACAGCAACGGCACCGTCAAGGACCCTCAGCGATCTCTCTACCTCAACGGTGAAATCGACGTGGCCCGGGGTGTCAATAAGATTGATCTTGTAAAGCTCATCCCTGTATTTCCAGAAAGTGGTTGTTGCAGCAGATGTGATGGTGATCCCTCTCTCCTGTTCCTGCACCATCCAGTCCATAGTGGCATTTCCGCTATCGACTTCGCCGATACGGTGGACACGACCCGTATAATACAGTATGCGCTCGGAAGTAGTTGTCTTCCCGGCATCTATATGGGCCATAATGCCAATATTCCTGGTATATCTGAGATCGCTGCTCATCTTTAACTGCTGATTGTTTCCCACGTTTCCGGCCGGATCAGAATCTGAAGTGAGCGAAAGCCTTGTTGGCCTCGGCCATACGGTGGGTGTCCTCTTTCTTCTTATAAGCTCCGCCTTCGTTGTTATAAGCAGCCATCACTTCGGCAGCAAGTTTCTCGGCCATGCTGTGGCCGGTACGCTTACGCGCGAACAAAATGAGGTTTTTCATGCTCAGGCTGACTTTACGGTCAGGCCGTATCTCGAGGGGTACCTGGAATGTGGCACCGCCTACCCTGCGGCTTTTAACCTCGACATGAGGAGTGATGTTGTCGAGAGCCATCTTCCATATCTCCAGGGGAGACTTCTCGGCGGCCTTCATCTTGTCACCCACTATTTCGAGTGAGTCGTAAAAAATCCTGAAGGCAACGGTCTTCTTACCACTGAACATCAGATTATTGATGAAGCGGGTAACGTACGGATCGTTGAATTTCGGGTCCGGTAATAGGATCCTCTTCTTTGGTTTAGCCTTTCTCATATTGTGAATCCTTTAACTGTTACTTCTTTGGTCTTTTTGTTCCGTATTTTGATCTTCTCTGCATACGGCCATCGACGCCTGAGGTGTCAAGTGCGCCACGGACAAGGTGATAACGGACACCGGGGAGGTCTTTTACCCTGCCGCCCCTGATAAGTACTATAGAGTGCTCCTGCAGGTTATGTCCTTCACCCGGAATATAGGCGTTGACCTCCTTCTGGTTCGTAAGCCTTACCCTGGCAACTTTTCTCATGGCTGAGTTAGGTTTCTTTGGCGTGGTAGTATATACACGGACACATACTCCCCTGCGCTGCGGGCATGAATCAAGGGCAGGTGCCTTGCTCTTGTCAACCAGCTTCTTGCGGCCTTTTCTAACTAACTGCTGAATTGTTGGCATAATTCTTTTTTAATTAATTTCCTTTTAAAGTTTGATCTGTAATAATTATTTTATATCTCTCAAAATGCAGTAATACACTGCCTGAATTTCACGTAAATTACCCCAATCATTGCAGAGGCAACAAGCCGCCACAGTGCCACAGGGCAAAGTTTTCTGAAGATGTAACTTATGGTTTGTAAGTTAATTACAGGATTTTCTTCCCGACCTCTCTTCTGGATCTTTTTTGTAAACTTACGTTTGGAAAGAGAGACCGGTACTCCTGTTTTTCAAAAAACCGCTGCAAAGTAAATAAATATTTTTCAAACAAAGGCAACTTTTATGTACTCTTTTGGAAAATTGTTATTTTTGCGCTCCCATCGAGACGAATATACATATATAATATAATAACAAGCCGCAGATGAAGACATACTCAACAGACCACATCCGGAACATTGCTCTTCTCGGGAACTCAGGCTCAGGTAAGACAACCCTTGCAGAAGCAATGCTTTTCAATGGTGGTGTCATCGAGAGACGGGGTACCGTAGAAGCGAAAAACACTGTGTCCGACTATAAGCCTATTGAACAGGAAAACCGCAACTCGATATTTTCCGCAGTACTCTATACCGAGGTCAAGGACAAAAAAATAAATATTATTGATACCCCGGGGCTGGATGACTTTTCAGGCGGTGTTATCTCTTCGATGTATGCTGCTGATACTGTTTTGCTTTCTATTAATGTCCAGAACGGCGTGGAGGTAGGCACCGAGATCCATTTCAGGCATGCCGACAAGTTCCACAAACCGCTCATCTTCGCAGTGAACGGCCTTGACCATGAGAAGGCCAACTTCGAGAAAACGATGGAGATGCTTCATGACCGTTTCGGCAACAATGTCACCATAGCACAATTCCCGGTCAATGAGGGACTGGGCTTCAACACGATAGTTGATGTCATCAGCATGAAAATGTTGCGTTACGGCAAGGACGGCGGCAAAGCCGAGATACTTGACATAGCTGCTGACCATAAGGACAGGGCTGAAGAGCTGCATGCTGCCCTGACAGAAAAGGTTGCAGAGAGCGATGAATCGCTGATGGAGCTCTTTTTTGCAAACGACAAACTGACAGAAGAGGAGATCAACAAAGGTATGCGGGCAGGATTGCTGAAGAGAGGCATTTTCCCGGTCTTCTGCGTCTCGTCAAAAGGCAACATCGGCGTTGACAGGCTGCTTGACTTTATTGCCTTCGCAGCACCGTCACCTTCTGAGCTGCCTGCCCCGAAAAACTCGAAGGGCGCCGAGGTTAAATGTTCTGTCTCAGGTCCGGCATCGGTGTTCGTCTTCAAGACAACCGTTGAGGAGCACATAGGCGAAGTCAACTACTTCAGGGTAATGTCAGGCAAGATCACCGAGAATCTTGATGTCATCAACACAAGCAACGGAACCAAGGAACGTCTCTCGCAGATCTTTATCTGTGCAGGCAAAAACCGCACTCGTGTCCCCGAGATACAGGCAGGTGACATCGGCGGGTTCGTCAAGCTTAAGAACACAAAAACCAATCACACGCTGAATGCCCCGGGCAACGACTGGACCTTTGAGCCTATGATGTTCCCCGCCCCGAAGTACCGCACCGCCATCAAGCCTGTAAGTGAGAGCGATGAGGAGAAAATGGGTGAGGCACTCAACCGTATGCACCAGGAAGATCCGACAATTATTGTTGAGTACTCCAAGGAACTGAAACAGATCATTATCCACGGTCAGGGTGAATATCACCTTAATATTCTGAAATGGCATCTTGACAATTTATACAAGATAGAGACTCAGTATATTGCACCCAAGATCCCCTACCGTGAGACCATCACCAAGTCTGCACAGGCAGACTACAGGCACAAGAAACAGTCGGGCGGTGCCGGACAGTTCGGTGAGGTTCATATGATCATTGAGCCCTATGAAGAAGGTTCTGAGGCCAAGTCGATGATGAAGATTGCAGGCAAGGAGGTCAAGCTGGCGAACCGTGACAAGCAGGAGATAGACCTTCCCTGGGGAGGAAAGCTCATTTACATGAACTGCATCGTCGGCGGATCCATTGACGCACGTTTCATGCCGGCCATATTGAAAGGCATCATGGAAAAAATGGAAGTTGGCCCGCTCACCGGCTCTTATGCCCGTGACATCAGGGTATATGTCTATGACGGCAAGATGCACCCGGTTGACTCCAATGAAATATCGTTCCGTCTGGCAGGACGAAATGCCTTCAGCACTGCGTTCAAGAACGCCAGTCCAAAGATCCTTGAGCCGGTCTATGATGTTGAGATCATGGTTCCCGGTGACCGCATGGGTGATGTCATCAGCGACCTCCAGGGCCGTCGTGGACTGGTGCTCGGCATGGCGAGTGAAAAGGGCTTCGAGATCATCAAGGCCAAGGTTCCCCTGGCCGAGATGAACAGGTATTCCACCGCCTTAAGTTCCCTCACAGGAGGCCGTGCGATGTATTCGATGAAGTTTGCCGAATACACCCAGGTACCGGGTGAGGTTCAGGATGCCGTCATCAAGGCATACGCCGGGGAAGAAGAAGAGGAATAGCACCAGGATCACAAAAATCCCGCAGGTATACAAGCATTGTAAAGACAGGTCTGAAGCCTGTCTTTACTGTTTTACCACCCCCGGCTCCGGGAAGCGGAAGGGATTTGCCACCTTCCCCGTGCTGCCGTCGGAATAATGGAACAGGAGTGTGTCGGCATTCACATATCCGAAAATATTCTCCGGTGTAGTCAGCGAATCAACGTACCAAACCGTTGCCTGCTCCTTGTCATCCTGACCGAGAGATGTCTCAAACCCAACCACACCCTTGTCATTCGAGAGATGGCTGATGAGGTAGTTGTATCTGGCTTGATATTCGGCGTTTGCTCCAACGGGAAGGACATAGCCGCTCAGAACGTCAGGAGTGTAACCGGAAAAACCGTTAAACACGGAGGAGGTGGGAGTGAACATCTGCCTGACATACTCCTGCTTCGATATCTTCACAGCCGGTTCACTGAAGGTGACGACCGTGTAAGGCAGCCTGACATTAAATTCATTGCCGGCCGATGTGAAGCTAAGTTTCTTCGATTCAATCACGCCTGTAAGTGTTTCCCTGTCGGGTTCACTGCCGGCCGGGAAATATATGCGTACTATCACCGGGCAGGAAAAATCGCTCTGATAACCGCACGCATCTGTCTTCTGGTCAAGAAGGTGCTGCAGGTAAACTGCATCAAGCGGATCAAAAAACTTATCTATTGTAAGAGTAAAGTATGCCAATTCATCAACCTCCGCGGTCACCGGTTTAATTGTTTTCTTCACCGGAACGAAAAGAAGCTCCTGGAGTTTCACATCGTCATATTTTGCGCTATCATAAAGTATATGCACCGTGTGACTTGCCACGTATGTCGATACGCCATAAACGCCTTCAACCTGCCTCATCTGGTTGGCAAAGGCGGTAGAGCTGCCGAAGCATTTTATATTCTTCAGTCCGCTCATTTCAAAGACACCTGCACTTTCAACCTGCTCAGGAGTTCCCCACTTCTGGCTTATTGTCGGCAATTCAAATAATGTCCCTGCGGTGACCCCGAGTATGATAAGAGCTCCCAAAACAACAGCCGGGAGCCATTTCATGTTCCGTTTGTTGATCTGAAGTGTATCCTTCTCAGGACATGCATACAGACAGTCGCCGCACAGTGTGCAGTCAGTGTGAGTGACTTTCACGGAATGTGCAACATCGATACCCTGGGGGCATTTCTCCGAACAGAGGCCGCAGTCAGTACATGTCTCAGTATTGCGTGTGATATGCACCAGAGAAGGTTTCACACGTGTCATGCGTGCCACCTCCAGAATATAGCCTCCTGCACAGATGATCAGCAGAGGATATATGTACGGTATTTTCACCCCGGCAAGGATCAGGATTACATAAATCCCAAGCACACCGGCAAACCACCAGGTAAATTTAAAAATTATGGAGAGTGCTCCCAGCGGGCAGAGGTAACGGCACCAGAACAACCTGATGAACAATGAGCCGATCACAAGTGCCCCGATTGCAATCAGCGCCCAGAGCAGAACCACATCGGTATTGAAACCTGATGCAGCGGCATAATAAGGATCAAACTTCTTGCAGAAAAGCTCACTGGTCTTAAGAGTAAAATAAAATGTAATAAAGAGTAATGTGTACTTCAGGAAACGAAGTGCATAATCGGCAAAACCTTTAAGGGTGATCCTGATTTTCATTCTGTCACCCAGTTTCCCTATCCATTCGCTTACTGTTCCGAGCGGGCAGATATAACCGCAGAAAAGTCTTGAGAAGAGGACAATGCCGATAAACAGTGCCACTCCCATCATTATCTGGGTGCTTGTCATGGCACATGAAAGGGAGTCCATGGTGAAGAAACTCCCAAGAGCCTGAAGGCCGCCAAACGGACAGTAAGCTTCAAAATCCGGAGCATATGCTTTGTCAGCCAGGATGCGGAAGCCCATGAATACCAGGATGCCGATAATGGCAAATTGATAGAGCAGTTTATACCAGTTTTGTTTCTTCATGCCCGGGGGTTATTGGTGGCATCCAAATATATCATTTTTGCTGAATTCATCTAATGATATAAAACAGCAGCGCCGCCCGGAGCGGGCGGCGCTGCATAGAAGTATTAAGCATCATTGGCCAGGCAGGCTACACTGCCTGTTCCACCTCCCATACGAATGCCCTGATCCCGACTTCCTTGTTAATTGCATCGATATGCTTCACGGCCTCCAGGAGCAGCGGTACCTTATCGGCATCGACAAAGGTCAGTGTCACACCGTTTATCTCAGGCCATGTGTGTGTGCCAAGGTGAGGAACACCGGTCACTGAGCCAGTCCCTTCCACGTTATCCCACTGCGTATATCCCCTGATACCGAAATGTTCGAGCGTATATTCGACCTTCTCTGTCAGGGCCAGGTTGTATATTATCATTACTGCCTTCATACTCATCCTTTTATTGATTTTTCCTGTATGTCATCAAGGAATTTCATATCCCTGAAAGCCACCTTGTGTTTCTTGTCCCTTTCACCGTGACGTGCTATGAGCACATAGCCAACCGGCACGAGCACCATTGTCACAATGGTTGAGAAGACAAGTCCTCCGATAACTGCTATACCCATCGGCTGCCACAGCTCTGAACCCTCACCCGGGTTTATTGCCAGGGGGAGCATTGCGAGGATGGTTGTCAGAGAGGTCATAAGCACAGGCCTTAACCTTGAACGGCCTGAGACCAGCACTGCCTGATAGAGCTCCACACCCCTGTCACGGGTAAGATTTATGAAGTCGACCAGCACAATCGCGTTTTTGACCACGATACCTATCAGCATGATTGCTCCGATTGCGGCAATAAGGCTGAGGCTGGTTCCGGTAACGAAGAGTGCTATTGCCACCCCTGAGAATGCGAACGGGATTGAGAGCATAATAATTACGGGCATCTTGAGAGATTCAAACTGTGATGCCATAACCAGATACACAAGTATCAGGGAGATGACCATAAGAAGTCCGATATCCATGAATGATTCGCTCATATCCTGAAATGCTCCTGATATTTCCACCATTACGCCAGACGGTATTGCTATGCTGTCAAGCTCTTTTTGAATATCAGCAACTATCTTGTTAAGCGGCCTCTTGTACGGCGTCACAGAAACAGTCACTATGCGTTCCTTACGTTTCCTTTCAATATTCGGAGGCGACCAGTACTCCTTGACCGTGGCGATCTCTCCCAGCCTGATTATCCGTCCGTTTGGCAGCGATATGCCTATGTTCTGCAGTTCGGTAATTGAGTTACGGGCAGATTCCTTATACCTGACTATGACGTCATATTCATCTCCGAACTGACGGAGGCGTGTTGCAGTAAGACCGTCCACCCTGTTTCTTATTGCTGAAGAGACCTGCGCTGTCGTCAGGCCGTACCCCAGAAGCTTGTCCTTGTCAAGGATGATCTGAAGCTCAGGCTTTGACTTATCGCGACTGATGTCAACGTTTGTGGCGCCCTGGATCTTCTTGACCTTCCCGGCAAGCTGCTCGGCCAGGAGGTTGGTCTGGGTCAGATCATAACCGTAGATCTCGATGTCAATAGTGTTTCCACCACCCATGGCGCCCATGCCACCGGACTGTGAAAGCACTGAGAAGTTTATCACTTCAGGCATCGGGGAAATGATCTGACGTATCACCTCCGCAATATCTTCGGATGACCTCGACCTCTCACTCACTTCAAGCAGTTTGAAGGTGTACGTTATCACATGTGTGCCTCCCTCGCTGAACAGCGCTCTGAAGCCGCCTGTGTCATCAGTGCCGGCTGACATTGAGATAAGGGTGACTTCGGGTACCTGTTCCTTCACTATTGAATCGATCCTGTCAGCAACCTTCTCCGTCACGTCGACCCTTGTTCCCGTCTGAAGTTCAACTGTGGCTGAGACTTGTGACTCGTCAGCTGCCGGCATGAATTCCGTCCCTATGAACTTGAAAAGTGACATGGAGACAGCGAAAATCAGCACAGCTACGATAATCACGAATTTCTTGTGATGGAGCACCCATGACAGTGTTTTGACATAAAAGTTATCCATCCATTCCAGGAACTTATGGATGGATCCATCCCATGTCCAGAAAGGTGCATCTTTCTTTACAGGCCTGACTCTGAGCAGTATTGAGCTTAGTGTTGGAGTAAGGGTGATGGCTGCCGCTGTTGACATGATAATGGTTATCGATACTATCCACCCGAGCTGCGCGAAGAGCACGCCGGTCAGTCCCTTGACAAACGTCAGTGGCAGGAAGACAGCTACAACCGTAAGGGTGGTAACAATTACCGCCAGCCATACCTCGTTTGTTGCATATATGGCTGCCTCGCGCGGCCGGCTTCCCCGCTCAATATGCTTGGTGATGTTTTCGAGCACCACAATGGCATCGTCGACTACCATTCCTATAGCGATGGATAGCGATGACAGCGAGATAATGTTGATTGAGCTTCCTGTCAGGAATATATATACAAAAGCTACCAGCAGTGAGATCGGTATTGTCAGGATTATGATGAGTGTGGCGCGCCACCTTCCAAGGAAAAAGAGAACAACCAGTACAACAAAGATGGCGGCGTACATCAGTGTCTCAGTCAGGTTATTGATTGAGCCCTTAATGAACTCCGAAGTGTCAAAGATTTTTTCTATTTTGATATCCGGAGGCAAATCCTTCTGGAGCCTGGTAATCTCACGGTCGACATCGGTGCAGATCTGGACGGAGTTTGCCCCCGACATCTTCTGCACGAACAGTGTCATGCCCCGTTCACCGTCAATTTTTGAGACGAGCTTGGTCTCCCTGATGGTGTCATTGACTGTGGCGACATCCCTCAGGAAGATGTTGTTGCCGTTGTAGTTTCCTACGACGATATTAGCAATCATACCGCTTTCGGCAAACTCACCCTGGATCCTGATCGGGTAATCGGTCCTGCCCATTTCCATGTAACCGGCCGGCATGTTCAGGTTCTCCGCCCTGAGTACATTTCCTATCTGCTCAATAGTCAGGTTGTAAGCTTCCATGCGCCTGGGATCGACTTCGATGTAAATCTCCCTCCCTGGCACACCTGCCAGGCCTACATTACCCACACCATCAATGCGGTTAAGGGGGTTGATAATCTTCTCGTCGAGAATCTTTTCAAGCCCCTTGTAACTCTCATTGGCAGTGATGGCATAGAAAATGATCGGCATCATGCTCGAGTTGAACTTGAATATGGTAGGATCATCAGCATCTTCCGGAAGGAAGCTCTGTATGAATGAGAGGGAGCTCCTCACATCGTTGGACGCTTCATCGAGGTTGGTCTCGTACTCGAACTCCATGAAGATCACCGAGACGTTGTCACTCGACCGGGAAGTTATCTCTTTCAGTCCTGACACTGAATTCAGAGCATCCTCCAGCGGTCGGGTGATGTTTGTTTCAATATCTGCAGCACTGGCTCCGGAATAGCTCGTATAGACCGAGAGAAACGGGAACTCGATCTCAGGATAGAGGTCGATTGGCAGCTGCGTCAGGGAGTAAAGCCCAACGACCATCGTAATCACGAAGATCAGAATAGTGGTTACGGGCTTCTTTACTGCACTCGCATATATACTCATAGTAATCTTTGTCTCTTGTTTATTATCAGTTTACAATCTTCACTGCCTGGCCGTTTGAGAGGCGTGCCTGGCCGTCGACCACAAGGCTTTCACCCACCTTCAGGCTGTCACCGGTAATTTCGAATCTGTCATCAAATCTCTGACCCAGTGTGACCAGTCGCCTGGTTGCGGTCCCATTCTCAACGATGAAGACATACCTTTCATTTGTGCCCTCCTGCAACATCACAGTGCTGGCAGGCACCACCAATGCCTCCATCTGCCCCATGTCAATGAGGATCCTGACAAACATTCCCGGACGCAAAACCTCACTGTTGTTTGGTATGCGGATCTCGGCGCTGAAAGTGCGTGACATGGCGTCAATGGTCGGATGGACCCTGAAGATAACTCCCTCAAACTCCTTCCCGGGATAGACATCGGCTATGATGCGTGCTTTCATCCCGTTCCTGATCAGGGGGAAATACTGTTCTGAAATACTGACGGTTACCTTGACAGGGTTGATCTGCATAAGGGTGACCACGGCAGCCTTGCCTGAGGCTGACGGCGCTCCTGAATAAAGCTCACCCTCTTCGAGATACCTGCCTGTGATTATGCCGCTGAACGGAGCTTCGAGGAGAGTGTTAGCCTCCATAAAGTCGACATTCGTTTTAGTGACCTCATATTGTGCCTTGGTCTGATCGTAAGTCTGTGCCTTTATACTTCCTACTTTCATCAGTGTATCCATCCTGGCAAGGTCTTTTTCAATATTTGCAAGCTGAATTTTATTTGCATAATACTGCGTGCGGTCCATCAGGAAAAGCTTTTGTCCCTTCTGGACCCTGTCACCTACTTCGACATAGATTTTATCAACGCGGCCGGGTGTCGAGGGAGCCATATTAACCTCCTCGTATGCCTGAATGGTAGCTGTGTAATCAATTGTGCGGGCAATTTTGGTCTTTGCCACTGGCATGACCCTTACCGGGATGGCTTCTGTTATCCCGGCTGCGGCTGCTTCTGCCTTCCCTGAGGCAGGTTTCTCCTTCGGGGTACAGGCTGTTAAAAATATGCCCCCGGCAAGAATGAAGGTTAGAACTTTACGATTCATTTTATACGGTTTAGATGTTATTGTTTCAGTTTATTAATTTGTTCATCAGCTTATCAAAGGCGACTTTGGTCTGCAGGAGATTCGCCACTGCACTAAGATAATTGCTCTGCGCAGTCAGATAATTGTCATTCGCCTGAGTAAGGTCAAGACTTGATGCTATTCCCTGGTCATATTTATTCCGGAAGCTGCTTAGCACCCTGGCCGCGATTTCAATGTTGTCTCTCTGCGTTTTGAACTGCTCATAAGCGTTTAACAGGTTAAATCTCAGCTGCCGCTCCTGCAGGAGGAGCTGGTCAGACACCATTGACTTTGAATTCTGAGCCTTTTCATAATTTATCTGTGCCTTCTTTATCTTGGTATACCTTGAACCTGATGCGAATATAGGGACCTGAAGCTGTAAGCCGGCAGCCGAATAAGGAAAGTACTGCATGCTGGTAATCTCATTGCCCATTCCCGTCCTTTGATAATAGATGGAACCTGAAAGAGTAGGGAATGTTGTTGCTTTTGCACCCTTAAGCGACAACTCTGACATTTTAAGCTGACTCTCGATAAGCTGATAGTTAATATTATTCTCTATGGCGAATTCCTCTGTGATCAGAGCATCAACATCGATAGCGGAAACAATGTTATCAAGCTTATCCGTCAGGGTTATCCCGGTCCCCCTTTCAACACCCAGAAGAAACCTGAGCATGTTATAATTCAACTCCATATTCCGTTCCATGGACGACCTGGTGTTTTTCAGCATCGAGACGTTTGACCGCATCTGGTCAACATCAGTGGCCTCTGCCATTCCAACACTGTACATGGCCTCGGTCGAAGCCAATATCTCATTAAGATTAGCAAGGTTCTGATCTATAACCTTAATTGTTTCCTGTAATGTAAGGATCAGATGATAAGCATTTATGACACTTTCCGCGGTTTCAATTTTCGTCAGTGTCAGTCCCTGGCTGGCAAGCGTGGCTGCAAGTTTGGAGGTCTGTATACCGACGAACCACGGCGCATTGAAAATAAGGGCGGTAGCTGATCCGCCAAAAGAATCATCATACGCAGTGCCGAACTTGAACGGGGTAGGTACACCCCCCAAGTCAATAATCCTGGTCATAACGGCCAGATTATTACTGATAGTTGCGCTTGCATCGATGTTGGGCAAACCGGAAGCAATTGCCTCCCATTTTGCTTTTTCAGATGCAAGCAGATCATATTTTGCAGATGCAACGCTCTTGTTCTTGTCAAGAGCATATTCCACAGCCTGGTCAACCGTAAGAGACAGGGAAGCAGGGGTTTCCTGGGCAAAGCTACCTGTGCTGGCGGCAAAAAATAAGGCAATAATAAAAGTAACCAATCTTCTTTTCATATAGTCTCTTTTTACTGTTAGCTTTTAATTTTCTAATCCGGACTCCACTTTGTCTATGAGCTTGATACCCTCATCTGTGGCAATTCCACGCACATAGTTTATAACCACATTTTTTATCAGGTCGCGGTGCACAAACTCTTCTGCCGGAAAAACCTTGCTGTCACCGATCACAGTTTTCAGCTCGGTAAAAAACCTGCTTACGATCCCGTCATCGATTTCCTTCCTGAAAAGCCCCTGTTCCTTACCTTTTAAAATGATCTTAAGGGCTCCTTCATAGTCAGGATTATCACACTGCTCTTTTATGCGCACAAGAACCTTGCTGTGATATTTCCGCAGGTCAGAGCCAATTATCGGATTCATGGAGGCAGCATGATCCCTTCCCAGATTGAGCAGAGTGAAAATTGCTGAAATTATATCAGGAGATGATTGAATGATGCTGTCGATCCTCTCTTTTTGTTTTACAATCATGGTATTCATTACTGCGAAGAGCATCTCGTCTTTATCACCGAACCGTTCGTAAATGGTCCGCTTGGAAATACCCAGATGGCTGGCTATCATGTCCATGGTGACTGCCCTGATGCCGTAGACGCGAAATAATTCAGCCGCCCCTTCAATGATCCTGTTATCGTATTCCTGTGCCTGATCCATTCATGTTTGTTAAAACGGGTGCAATAATCAGAAAACTTTGGGAGTTTTGCAAGTTTTTTTCGCTAATTGTTCATAAATTCTCTCCGGATGCCGGAAAAAGCCGGTGAATTGACGGCATCAGGCAGTGCTGAAAATTAAAAATTAAGAATTATGAATTATGAATTAAGAGTTATGTGCTTATGGGTCAGATAATTATGGAGTACACCAATGATTGGATAAAATCGCAGATGACTGATAACAGACCCTGACCCCTCAGCCCCGGAAACTGAAACCCAAAGTCTTTTCAGCGGTAGAGATAGAGTGCACCTCTGTACTCCTGTCCTTCGTATTCCTTATCGTCATAACCCACTGCCCTGATCACATAATAGTAGGCTCCGGGCTCAGCATGCCGTTCAGAAGAGTTGACTTTACCGTCCCATCCCTGCCAGCTCTGAAGGTCTTCACCACCCCCCTCATAATAATATACTCTGCGCCCGCTCTTGGAGAAAACCTGAAGGTTGAGAAACTTCAGCGACCTCTTGTCCGGGATGAAGAAGTCGTTGATGCCGTCATCATTGGGTGTGAAAACGTTTGGCATCTGCATCAGTGAAGGATCGACTTTTATAGCTACACTGTCTGCATCGCTGCAGGTGAGTTCGCTCTCGATCGTAAGTACGGCGTAATAAGTACCGGGAATATAATAAGTATGTGTTCCTGGATCAGAAAGGTTGGAGATCGAATCATCGCCGAAATTCCATGTATAATGAAAGCCTCTCACTGATTTGTCAGTGAATGTTATTTCAAGAGGTGCTTCACCATCAGTGGGTTCAGCTGTGAATTCGGCCTTTACATGTATGGATGTGTATGGAAATGATGACGAGGCGGAGCACCCGAAGCTGTCAGTCACCTGTAACATATACTGAACATCAACCAGGGGCGGGGACGATATCAACGGGTCAATCCTGACATCAGGAAACGGAATTAACGATGCAGGCGTTGAAGACCACAGAAAAGCAATTCCGTTGGGAAGTCGTTTGGAAACGTTGGTGGACGGGTCATAATAGTTAAAATGATCAGGTGCTGCAGTGCCGTCCAGAGCAACATAGTCACAGGTGAAGTTCAGAAGGGCGGCATTTGCCACAGGCTTGTCAATGTTTACCCAGGCATAGAGTTCAGTACTGTAACCGCCTCCGTCGGATATGCTGACCCTGTAACCTCCCTCGGAGAGACCGCCGGCAGTGGACGTCACCCCCGTCTCCGTTTTCACCGGTATCGAATAGCTTCCTCCGGTCTGGTCATACATGGTCCATACAAACGTGAACGGTGCCGTTCCGCCCGGACTGGCAGCCGTGAGTGCACCTTTTTCACCGGGATCGGCAACGCAGAAAATAAAGACAGGATCGTGCCGCAATGTCACCGGGTAATCCGTCATGCGCATGGTCCGGCTTTCAGGGGCAGTGATCTGCGCCTGCAATGCAAGCGGTAAAAACACGATTATAATGGCCAGGTATCTTGACACGCTTACTAAACGGATTAACTACCGGAAATGATATGCAAACCTAATAAAAAAATGCCGTTCTTTGAGACAGGAAAATCTGCTTTCTCTTACATGTTTCGCGATTATCTGAAAGAGCTTAATGAGGCACAGCAGGATGCTGTTGTCAATACTGAGGGTCCTGCCATGGTCATTGCCGGAGCCGGGTCAGGCAAGACACGGGTGCTGACCTACCGTGTGGCTCACCTGCTGAGTAAGGGAGCCCCTGCGCACCGGATCCTCGCACTGACGTTTACCAACAAGGCGGCCGGAGAGATGAAGGAGCGGATCAACAGGATAGTAGGCCCTGAAACAGCCCGCAGCCTGTGGATGGGCACATTCCATTCCATCTTTGCACGCTTCCTTAGATATGACGGTCACTATCTCGGCTATAAAAGCAATTTCACCATCTATGACCAGGATAATTCCCGCAGCCTGATCCGCAGCATCATCAGGGAGATGAACCTTGATGACTCTGTTTATAAACCCGCCTCGGTCGCTGCCAGGATATCGCATGCCAAGAACAATCTGATTACTGCCCAGATGTACGGTACGGTTGATAATATCACCGAAGCCGACAAAGCATCGAGGGTGCCCGAACTTGGGACAATCTACAGGAATTATGCCGCAAGGTGCTTCAAAGCCAATGCGATGGATTTTGATGACCTGCTGATGAACATCAATATTCTCTTCCGCGACTTCCCGGCAGTGCTTGAGCAATACCGCAACCGGTTCGATTACGTCCTTGTTGACGAATACCAGGATACCAACTATGCCCAGTACGTGATCGTTCATAAACTCTCGGAGCTTCACCGCAATCTCTGCGTTGTTGGTGATGACGCCCAGAGTATATATTCATTCCGTGGTGCCCGCATAGAGAACATCCTCAACTTCAAAAATGATTACCCGGACTATCATCTCTTCAAGCTTGAGCAGAACTACCGCTCCACACGTACCATTGTCAATGCGGCCAACAGTGTCATTGAGAAGAATGTCGGCCAGATAAAAAAGACCGTCTACTCAAAGAACGAAGAGGGTGAAAAGATCAGGGTGGTACAGACAACCATCGACAGCGAGGAGGGTATCGTAACGGCGTCTGATATTCTTGACACACGGATGCGCGAGCGTCTTGAATGGAAGGATTTTGCAATCTTATACCGCACCAATGCCCAGTCGCGCATTTTTGAGGAGATGCTTCGTAAGCGGAACATACCCTACAAGGTATTCGGGGGGCAGTCGTTTTATGAACGCAGGGAGATACGAGACCTGATTGCATACCTCAGGCTGGTGGTTAATCCTGATGATGAGGAAGCCCTTAAACGTATAATTAACTATCCCAAAAGGGGCATTGGCGATACAACCATTCAGAGACTGGCTGAGATTGCCAGAACCCTCGATGTAAGTATCTGGTCCATTATTTCGTCCCCTGAGCTCAGTTCGACTTATCTCACTCCCGCCCTGCGGTCGAAGCTGGCCGTTTTCACCTCGCTTATGCTTCCTGTCATGGCCATGGCCGAGACCGCCACGGCATACGAAGTGACTGACAGGATAGCTGCTGCCAGCGGTATCATCACTGAACTAAGACAGGGGCAGGTGCCCGAAGAGATAGACAGGCTCGAGAATATCCAGGAGCTCCTCAACGGCATCAGGGAGTTCACTGACGCAGCCGTAAACAACGGCGAACCGGCTGACATAGCCACCTGGCTGCAGTCAGTGTCACTGCTTACTGATCAGGATATGGAGAAGCCTGAGGACAAAGACAAGGTGGCAATGATGACGATCCATTCCGCAAAAGGTCTCGAGTTCAAATTTGTATATATTGTCGGCCTGGAGGAAAACCTGTTTCCTTCAAACATGAACCTTTATAATCCGCGTGAGCTTGAGGAGGAGCGCCGGCTTTTTTATGTGGCGCTTACAAGGGCTTGCAGGCGTGTCACCCTGAGCTATGCCCTCAACAGGTACAAGTGGGGATCACTTGAGAGCAGCTCTCCCAGCCGTTTCATAGGTGAGATAGAAAATGAATACCTGTACTATCCCCATAATGGTGGCAGGCCCTTCCGAAATGCGGTACGGAATGATGGCCATACCTTCGGAGAGAAAAAGGAGACATTTACTTTCACCCCCGCTGAAAAGAAATTAACGCATATCAGGAATGCAGGGAGTCCTGCCGGACATGCAGTCTCCCCTGCCCTGACAGAGCTGGCACCGGGGGACCATGTGACGCATGAACGGTTCGGGCAGGGCGAGGTCAGATCGGTTGAGGGAGAGTTTCCCAATACCACTGCAGTAATTGAATTCGATGGCGCCGGCACGAAAAAGCTGTTACTGCGGTTTGCAAGACTTACGAAGCTGTAGCATGAGGATAAGCATGCAAGGAGCGAAGCGACGCAGTCCCGTGCAACGGGAGAGCATGGAGAAGAATATATAAAAAGAGCACGGGGCGTGACGCCCCGTACCCGTGTTCAAGTATGTAAGTGAAGTAATAAATATGCTTATGAGACTGGTGCTTCAGTCACCGATGCTTCCTCAACCTGATACATTCCTTTTTCAATCAGCGCCGACTGGTAGAGTGTGGCATACGAACTCTTGACCCACATATCAGACACCAGGACGCCAACAAAGAAGCAGATAAACCCGGCTATGTAGATGAAGAAGCTGATAAAGCCCATGAAGAATATTGTCCAGCCGTGGCCGCGTGTCAGCCTCCAGCTCTCTTCGGCCGCCCTGATCGGATCAAGATCCTTGTCCATGACCAGGTAAGGCGTGAATGCAAGACGGCACGCGATGATTATACCAGGAATAAAAAGACAGACAACCCCTATGCCAACGAGCGCGGTAACAAGAAGATTGGCAAGCACTATATTCAGGTAGTTCTTGCGAAATCCTTTTATCAGCATGTCGAAGTCAGGCGTGAGCTGGCGGACAGATTGTACGAACATCATTTTAGCTCCGTACTTGAATACCGGCACAAGCAGAAAATAATACAGCAACCCGATCATCCCAATGAATACAGCTGCAAGGCCCAGTGCTCCGAACTTAAAGAAATCATCCATATTAAAGGGGATGTTATGAAAATCACTGGAGTCAAACTTAAAGTGGCTGTTGCCGAAGATTCCCATCGGCCCGGTTATAATACTGAGAATAATTACCACGAGCAATAATCTCAGGAAGTTGTCAGACATCACCTTCCATCCGGTATTATATGAGGTGCCGAAAGAAGGAATAAGGCGGTAGGTTCTTTTTGTTTCCATTTTCATTTGCTTTTTACTGTTCAATAAAATTTTAATTGTCAAAGCAAATCTATACCAGTATCATAAAATGGATTTCATACCTTAGTAGTGATTTTATAAAATCCTACTTTAGTATGGGCTTTACTACTTTGGTAGTGACTGTTTATCAGAATCTTACAATAATGCCTATATGGAACTGATCAGTCTGGTAGTATTTATTTTCTGTGCCGCAATGGCCGCCGGGACTATTCTTCTGACGTCAAGGCTTATTAAAGAGAACCCTGTTCCATGGGCAAAGCCCCTCTTTTACCATATTATTTTCATGTTTGCATTCGGTTTCTACGGTATCTGGGGCCAGTTTATCATTGTCACTGTTGCAGGCAGCCGCCTCACTCCCGACATGCTGTCAACGGTATCAGTCATTTCCCTTTTACTGGGTTTGCCATTTCTGTTCCTGGGGTGGATGATGCTCCTGCGGTTCGGGGCCGAATGTGCAGGCCTCCGTCTGAAAGGATATGTATACGTCCTCTTCATCGTGATCAATATCGCAATAATCACAGTCATCGGGTATACATCAGGCGACACTGTCTTCAGTGAAGCATTGCCTTTGTTTAAGTATTACTACAGTGGTGCTGCGGTATTCTCAGCACTTCTCACAGGTTTTATAATGATCCGGAGCTCCTCTTCCTCCCCGGGAAAAAAGGATCGGGGGTTTCTTGCAGCGATAGCAACAGCAGGGGCTCTCTCACAGTCAGCTGTCCTGCTGCTGTTGCCTCATTCGGTCTGGATGGCACTCGTATTTGCATTCCTTCTTTTTGCCGCAACCGCCCTTCTGCCTGTATATCTTGTATATAAGGCTGACCTGCAGGCATATCAACTTCCTGACGAACTGAAAATGCCCAGGGGAATCGAGGATTTCTGTATAAGGCACGAGATCTCGCCAAGAGAAGCTGAAATCATCAGGGAGATATGCAACGGACTGAGCAACCAGGAGATAGCCGACAAGCTGTTCATCAGCCTCCAGACGGTAAAGGATCACACATCGCGTATCTATACAAAAACCAACGTCAGGAACCGGATGCAGCTGATGACACTGGTGCAGACCATTACCAACGGAGTTTCAGGTTAAATTCTTCTGAACGAGCAAACCCGGAAAATTTCCGGGATATTTTCCGGGAGCAAATATCCGGTATGCCGAAGGCCATACTTTCGACAAATATTTGTCCTGCTTATCCCTGATCACCACAGCCAGCTCGTCCATCACTGCACTGTTATCCGGATTTCCGTACCTGTAACCGATCATGTCCCTGATTTGTGCCAGGTCATTGTACTTCCCCAGATTCTGTGTCAGGCGGTCAAGCTTTTTCTCAAGCGATTTTATCGCGGTCTGGTTTAATGGGCGAAAGTAATATAGCTGGTACATGAGCGTCTTGGATTTCTTCCTGAATTCATGCAACAGTTTTTGCCGTGGATCATTCCTGCAGTCGAGGTAAGCTTTTGCAGCTATGAGGTAGTTACGCCCGAGCTCTTCAAGAAGCAGTAATATATCAGGTTCTTTAAGATTCAGAAACCTCACCCTGTACTGAGCCTTATTCAGCCGTACCCTGATCTCTTTGACTGATTTGCTCCGTTCACCGGCATTCGCCCAGGTAGAATAAGGCTTCCGGAGCAGGCTTTGAACCTTTTCATTATCCCACAACTTAAGAAAGAGCTCAGGGTTTTCCTTTTTAAGCACCTTTGCTGTTTTGTAAAGTACTGACATTTCGCGCCATGAGCACAAGATTCGGCCAATCTCTCTTCCGGCAAGATATTCTCTCCGGTATGCAGCATCTTCCAGCAGCGGTTTCACAAGTTTTATGGTAGCGCGCTGCCTCTTCATCAGCACCCTGATATCATGGATAGCGTCATCGTCAGGGACAGGCAGCTGAGCGAGCAACACCAGCGAGTCAGTGATGTAGCCTGCCAGGGCGGGCTTGATCTCCCTGATCTGTTTTGTTTCTTTTTCCGTCATTAAAGGATTCTAAGCTGCTGATAAAGTTACACAATTGTGGCAATTCACCCGTCCTGATCTGAGAACCAGGTTATTTATGCGCTTTAAGTAATTCGGCAACAATGGTTTGCTGTATTACCGCGATTTTTAATACATTTGGTGTAAATTATCCGGAAATAATTATTCAGGAGCAACATGAGCAAGAATAAAGGACCCAAGACAATCGGTATTTTAACTGCCGGCGGAGACTGCCCCGGGATAAATGCCGCCATCAGAGGTGTTGGTAAAACTGCAATTGTCAAATACGGCATGAAAGTCATTGGAATCAGTGACGGCTTTTCGGGTCTGATAAGCAAAGACACTTTCGAGCTGACGGAGAGTCATCTGTCAGGTATCCTTACTCTTGGCGGAACGATCCTTGGCACTTCGCGCGAGAAACCATTCAAGAGTGACGGTAAAAAGAAGAACGAGAATGCAAAGCCCATGCTTATAAAAGAGCATTATGACCAGCTCGGTCTCGACTGCCTGGTATGCATCGGCGGCAACGGAACCATGAAGACCGCTTACATGCTCTCTGAGGAAGGTCTTAATGTAGTGGGTATACCCAAGACCATTGACAATGATGTCTGGGGAACGGATATGACATTCGGATTTGATTCGGCAGTCAATATTGCCACTGAGGCTATCGACAGGCTGCATTCCACAGCCAACTCGCACAAGAGAATAATGGTGATTGAAATTATGGGTCACAATGCCGGCTGGCTTGCCCTCTATTCAGGTATGGCAGGAGGCGGTGATGTCATCCTTATTCCTGAAATACCGCATGATGAGGATATCATAATGAATTACCTTCAGAAACGTGCAGATAACAATAAACCCTATTCGATTGTTGTTACGGCTGAAGGGATCAAAATTCCGGAGGGTGAGACTTCGGCGGGCCGATACCTGTCAAGAAAGATTGAGGAAGTTACCGGTCTCGAGACAAGAGAGACGGTGCTGGGTTATATTCAGAGAGGCGGATCACCGTCACCCATGGACAGGGTGCTGGCATCAAGATTTGGTGCTGCAGCAGCCAACCTGATCGCGGAGAATGATTTCGGGAGGATGGTTGCTCACAGGAAAGGTGAGATCTCATCGGTCAAACTGTCTGAAGTTGCCGGTAAAACCAAGCTTGTTGAAACCAATGATCCAATGGTCAAACAGGCAAGGGAAATGGGAACCTGCTTCGGAGTATGAAACGCTGAATAACAGAAGATGAAACCAGTCCGGGCAAAACAGGCAACGATGAAGAAGCTGATCTTTATAAGACATGGCAAAGCAGAAGACCAGGTAGCTGATATTTCTGATTTTGAAAGATCACTTACCCTCAGAGGCAAAAGTCAATCGAAGCTCATGGCACAGCTTCTCAGGTCGCGGGAAAAAGATCTCGGACTGATAATCACCAGCCCTGCTTTCAGGGCTATCGAGACCGCGCTGATATTCGGAAAGGAATTCAGTTTAAGCCCTGAGACAATGCAGGTTTCTTCTGACCTGTACTTCAATCTTGAGCCTGGCGCATACATCTCTTTCTTCAGCTCACGCAGTGAGGCTACGGATACCATCACTCTCGTCGGACATAATTTCCTGATTTCGGAAATGGCTGCCTTCTTCGCAGCGGATGATACTGAAGTATTGCCAAAATCAGGGGTGCTGTGCCTTACTTTTAAAGCAGCCACCTGGTCATCTCTTAAAAAAGCGAGCGGGATGACCGAATATTTTCTTACACCAAAATCTCATTTATGAGTAAGGCATATATTCCAAAAGAGGTTAGCTGGCTATCATTTAACGAGAGGGTTCTGCAGGAGGCCGAAAACAGGGAAGTGCCCCTGATGGAGAGATTTAACTTCCTTGGTATATATTCCAATAACCTCGACGAATATTTCAGGGTAAGGGTAGCCACTCTGAAGAGATTATCATTGTTCGTCAATAAGTCGACCAATATTCTGGGCTACAACCCCAAAGAGACACTCAAGAGTGTGCAGAAGATCGTGCTTGCCCAGAATGTACGGTTTGAAAAGATCTACCTCGACCTGCTTAAAGAACTGAAAAAACTTAATATCCATTTCATAAACGAGCAGCAGCTTGATCCACTACAGGCTGAATTTGTCCGCAATTACTTTCACAAGGAGGTCAGGCACAGGCTGATGCCGCTGATGCTGATCAAGGATGCCAAACTCCCGAACCTCACTGATGATGCAATTTATTTTGCCATTCTCCTCAAGAACTCCGCCACGGATAAAAAATGGTATTCACTCCTTGAGATACCAACGGATATCCTTCCCAGGTTTATCATGCTTCCTGAAACTGACGGCGGAAAGTATATCATCTTCCTCGACGATATCATCAGGTTAGGAATGAAGGAGCTCTTCTTCATCTTCCCGTTTGATGATCTGCAGGCTTACACTATCAAACTGACAAAAGATGCCGAGCTCGACATTGCCGATGATATCTCCGAAAGCTACATTGACAAGCTCTCAAAAAGTCTGCAGCAGCGCAAGAAGGGTACCCCGGTGAGGTTCGTGTATGACAGGAATATTCCGCAGGGCTTCCTGAAGATACTCACAAAGAAACTTGACCTCGGTCCTGCTGACGTAATGATACCCGGAGAGAGGTATCACAATTTCAAGGATTTCATGCACTTCATCCGCCTCGATGAAGAATTGTACTACAAAAAGCTGCCTCCGATCTCACACCGTGACATTCGCCCAGGCAGGAGTATCCTTTCGGTCATTAAAAAGAAGGATATCCTGTTCTATTTCCCTTATAACCCGTTTGATCATTTCATCGACCTGCTGAGGGAGGCCTCCATTGATCCCAATGTAACGTCGATACATATCACTCTTTACAGGCTGGCAAGAAACTCGAGCGTGATCAACGCCCTGATGAACGCTGCCCGCAACGGCAAGGATGTCACCACGGTGGTTGAGTTGCAGGCCCGTTTTGATGAAGAGGCTAATATATTATGGGGCAATAAGCTACTGGATGAAGGTGTGAAGGTGATTTACGGTGTGCCGGGACTGAAAGTACATTCAAAGTTGTGTCTTATTACACGCGTCAAAAACGATGTAATCCAGAGATTTGCGGCGGTGGGTACCGGCAACTTCAATGAGGACACCGCAAGGGTATATACAGACCATCTTCTCCTTACTTCGAATAAAAAAATCACCAACGAGGTCCTGAAGGCTTTTAATTTCTTCATCGCCAATTACCGGAAAGACAAGTTCTATCACCTTTTGGTGTCTCCGTTCGGTCTTCGCAATAAACTGCTTATGCTCATTGAAAACGAAACTAAGAAAGCTAAGGCAGGGAAAGAAGCATTTATCTCCATCAAGATCAACAATCTTACCGATGAGGAGATAATCGGCAGGCTCTACAAAGCAGGAAAGGCCGGTGTTAAGATCAGGCTTATTGTAAGGGGGATGCTGTCACTTATCCCGGGAATGAAGGATTTCAGTGCGAATATTAAAGCCATCGGCATAGTGGACAGGTTCCTTGAGCATTCAAGGTTCATGATCTTCTGCAACGGCGGGGAGGAACTTGTATATATCACTTCAGCCGATATCATGCCAAGAAATCTTGACCGCAGGATTGAGGTGACATGCCCTGTCTTTGACCCGGTTATTAAAAAGGAGATCACGGATGTGTTTGAGATTCAGTGGAATGACAACGTCAAGGCGAGGGTCTTCGACGAAACGCAGTCAAATAAACTTGTAAAATCCTCAAAGAAACCTTTGCGTTCACAGATAGAGGTTCACAGTTATCTTGCAGGAATCAACGAAAAACTCACTGACGTTACTCCTTCCTGAACGCCGGCACAGTGCGGTACTTTGTGCCTGCCTCATAGGCATATGCAATCTCCAGCAGCAACGGTTCGCTCCATGCTCTCCCGAAGAAGGAAATGCCCACCGGTAACCCATCCACCAATCCCATCGGAACGGTAATGTTAGGGTAGCCTGCGGTGGCTGCCGGTGATGAGCTGCTGACAGTGTATGAGTCGCCGTTGACAAGGTCTGTCTTCCATGCCGGCGACCCGGTGGGTGCCATAAAGGCGTCAAGATTGTTCTCAGCCATAATTTTGTCAATGCCCTCCTCGCGCACCAGCCGGTTCATCTTTGAGAGTATGTCCTGGAATTCTCTGGACTCAATTGATCCCTTCTTCTGTGCTTCGAGAAGCAGTTCCTGGTCATAGTATCTGAGCTCAACGGTATCATTCCAGTTAAACTCTATCAGCTCCTCAACGCTTTTTACCGGAGCAGAATCACCAAGTGATGCAAGGTATTTGTTAAGTCCGTCCTTGAATTCGTAGAGCATCACCTCGAAAGAGAGTGAGCCCACCTCAGAGTCATATATTTTATTTATCTCAACAACCTCTGCTCCCCTGCTCTTTATGTAGTCAACAGCTTTCTGCATGAGTGTGTCGACCTTGTAGTGCTGGCCTCTGCCTGAGGTATACCATCCAATCCTCTTTCCCATCAGTCCGTCTTCCTTAAGGAAAGGTGTGTAATCATTGAGCATCTTCCCCTCCGAAGCTGCCGTTTTGCTGTCGGCAGGGTCAATACCTGTCATGGTGCCAAGCATTATAGCAGCGTCACGAACGGTGCGCGCCATTGGTCCGGGGGTATCCTGCGTGAAAGAGATGGGCACTATACCGCTGCGGCTGAGGAGACCTACGGTGGGTTTAATACCGACAATGCCGTTGGCTGTAGAGGGGCACACTATTGAACCGTTGGTCTCAGTTCCTACAGCTGTCATGCACAGGTTCGCAGAGACAGCCACCCCTGATCCTGAGCTGGAGCCGCACGGATTGCGGTCAAGGATGTAGGGGTTTTTTGTCTGCCCTCCCACGCCGCTCCAGCCGCTTGACGACAGGTTACCTCGGAAGTTGGCCCACTCGCTGAGGTTGGCCTTGCCTATTATAACGGCTCCGGCCTCTCTTAGTTTCTGTGCCATAAAGCTGTCTTTCGGCGGGTGGGAGCCGCGCAGCGCCCGTGACCCTGCAGTCGTCTCCATGCCGTCATGGGTGTCGATATTGTCCTTCAGAAGGACAGGTACACCATGTATCGGTCCGCGTACCCTGCCTTCCTTCAGTTCCCGGTCAAGCTCAGCGGCAATTGTAAGGGCATCAGGATTGACCTGGATAACAGCGTTGAGCGTCGGTCCGCTGTCATCGACAGCTTCAATGCGGTCAAGATAAGCCTGTACAACTTCCGTAACCGTAAAGTCACCGTTGCGATAGCCCTGCTGCAACTGGTCGATTGTATACTCTTCAAACCGGAACAATTGTGAAACAGCTGCGGTCTTGCCAGTTTCATTTCTGCATGAACCGGCGCTCAGCAGGAACATTGCAGATAATAATGCCAAAGTGTAGGAGTTTTTCATGGTTTGGAAAGTTTGTTTGAGCAATTGAACCAGTGCATATTATAACATTTGTGTTTTGTTACTCTGCTGTTATGTCAAATGTACTTAATATTCCATAAATATTATAAGGTCGCCTCCTTCGAAAACAAGTGTATATCTATCGCCCGTTGCCTCATTCAGAGTGCCGCGCCACCAGCTTGTGAGCTTAAGATTCTGTAACGGATAGCGCAGGCCGGATGAAGTCACTGCAAGGTGTGGATCGATACTGAAGAGCGACACTTGTTGTCCCGGAAATGAATCAATTGTAACCGTGCTGTCAAAAACCCGGAAGTATCCGGTGTCAGTGAGCATGATCGCTTTTATTTCATTGTTGTAGTCAGCCAGAAGGGAGATATTTCCAAGTGTATGGTCTTCGCGTAATCCTGTGGCGCCAAGGATGGCAATTTCCTTAATCCCCTGCGAGACGCACCACTTTACAGCCTTGGTCAGGTCATTTGTCTCCTGGTCATCATCCTGCACAAGGATGCTTTTATATTTTTTTTTCAGCGCAGGGGAGACCGAATCAAGATCTCCGGTTATGATGCCTGGCTCCATCCCGTGAGCTACAAGCTTCTCCGCTGCTCCGTCGCAACAGATGATAAGGTCCGCTTCTTCAAGATACCTGACCGGCACTGCATGCGTCGGGTAGGTGCCATTGGCAAGGATAACCGTTTTCACCGGTTGGTTGTCCCTGCGGGAAAATGATATTTTTTGTATCGCATTCATCTACAATAGTTTAATCCCCTACGGGGATTTGTGTTTGGTGGATATCATTCGTTTGCTATACCTGAACTAAAATGATTTTCTCCTGCTCTCCCGCTTCGCGGGACTGCCTCACTTCGTTCGCCAGCTTGCTCTTTGCTCCACTCTTTTAAACCAATTATTGCCATTACGAAATATACAAAGAATAGAGCAGCCGTAGGATACATGCCCACGGCCAGGTACACGGCAACGGCAATGGCGTTTGCTACGATCCACATGTACCACTGTTCAATATATTTCCTGGTCAGCATCCAGGTGGCTACCACCGAGAGGGAAGTGATCAGTCCGTCCCACAGCGGAACCGGAGAGTCAGTCCACCGGTCCAGCGAATACCACAGGAAAGCCCATAATGCCAAAGAGGTTACCAGACAAAATAAAGCTGTTTTATAACCAATCTTCCTGATATCACTTTTAACTTCTGATTCTGAGTTCTGAGCCCTTCCACTTTGCGGGACTGCGTCGCTTCGCTCTCCCTCTTCGCGGGACTGCCTCACTTCGCTTGCCAGCTTGCTCTTTGCTCTCCCGCTTCTCGGGACTGCCTCACTTCGTTCGCCAGCTTGCTCTTTGCTCCAGGCATACCACCCATAAAGACTGATTACGACATAGTACGCCTGCAGCACCATACCGGCATAAAAACCGTTTCTGCCAAAAACGTATATGTAAACTGCTGAGGTAAGAATACCCAGCGGCCACAGAAATATGTTGCGCCTGATCTCGAGAATGACATAAGCTATTCCCGTGACAGCTCCAAAGACCTCGACAATATTTTCAGACAGCCAGGTGATCATAAGCATCAGAAAGATAATGAAATACCGGCAGTATAATTAATGCCTGCCTGCGGAAAGAAGTATGCCCAGGTCTTTTCAACGCCGTCTTCGGTCCACATGCCGCCGTAGGCATTGTTTTCATATATGGCATTAAACAGGTTGTTTATAATGAAACGGAGCATAAGTTCACCAGATCCTTTTAAATGGATTTCATATCCTGCCGAGATGCCGCTGACAAAATACGGATTGATGACCCTGTTCTCACTCATGGTATTGTCAAAGTACTGTTTACCGACATACTTTCCGGTCAGATTCAGGGAAAGGTTTTTCACCGGATTGACTTCCAGCTCCGCTGATCCCGTTATGCGCGGTGAATAGGCAATATCTACGGTGCCGAGATCGCCGGATGTATATTCTTCGCTCCAGTCGGATGTATTGTAGTTAAAGTAGTAATTCGTAAAGTCTGTGATCCTGCTCCGGCTGAGTGTCAGGTTCATCTTCAGTGCAGCCAGCGGCGACGGCCTGTAGCTTCCAGATAATTCAATGCCTGTACGGTAGCTTTCCGGAACATTAGTCATTATCGGGTACCCGGTGGTGCTTATCCTGCCTGTCGGTACAAGCTGATCGCGGTACAGCATATAGTAAAGATTGAGGCCCAGCGCCAGGGAAGCGTTCCTGAAGGTATATCCGCCTTCAAAATCTGTCAATCGCTCCTGTCCGGGTGTTGCATCAGGGTCACCGGCAGCCTCCTTGAAGTCCGCCCGCGAGGGCTCGCGATGGGCTATTGAGACGGAAATGAAAGCATCACTCCCCGTGCCGTTACTCCAGAAGAGACCGGTCTTGGGATTGAAGAAACTGAACTGATGAGAGGCAGTGAGATCTTTCATGTCGCTGTCAGGTCCGTCAAAATGATAGCTTATGTACCTGTACTGAAGATCAAGGAAAGCGTTCAGGCTGCCTGTGACTTTTGCGTTGGCCTTACCATAGATGCTGAATTCATCTTTCAGTCCGTTATTCCTGTACCATTCATAATCAGGAATGACATTCCCCGGGTGTTCCATCCATATCAACCTTCCGAAGTGATCGCCGTCGTACCTGTTCAGTGCACCGCCGAAGGTCCACTCAGCAACATTGCCCGCTTTTACAAGTGACCATACCGCACCGTAGAAATAATTATCGAGCCATTTGCGCTGCACAAGATCAGTCTCCAGCACCGGCAGTCCGTCGTCTGTCAAACCGTAAAGTCCGTATTCTGACGGATTGCGGTCGCTCTCCTGTTCCTCATAATAGCCTTCTCCTGTCGTGAGGTGCAGGCCCGTATTCAGGCTCACCTGCCCGGGAAAGAGGTGGGTATAGAAAAGCTGGTAGTGGTTCTGGGTATAATTGTCAGTCTCATTTTCATAGTACCGCAGTTCACCGTTACTGTCAGTATATTCACCTGCAGGATTATACCTTCTGTTCTCAGGAAGTATCTCTGCCGGCACCCCCCACCAGCTTATTCCTGTTCTTTCACTGCCTGTCAGGATATTAAACCTCAGCCTGTTTGAAGGAGCAGACCAGATGCCCGTCACCATCGCGGAACGAATATCGGAAGCGCTGTGATCAACATACCCGTCACTGCCAATCAGCGATGCCCTGACCATCATATTGAACCTGTCGCCCAGTAAGCCTGTCCATGTTTTTGCAGAGGCCCTGACGGTGTTAAATGAACCGAAAGACAGTGCTGCCTCCGCTCCGGGGTCATCCGGTGGTGTCATGGAGCTTATATTTACCGATGCCCCGAAGGAGCCGGCGCCGTTAGTTGATGTACCAACACCTCGCTGTATCTGAATGCTGCCTGTCGATGAAGCCAGGTCAGGAAGATCAACCCAGAAAACTTGCTGCGATTCGGCATCATTGAGTGGTATGCCGTCGAGAGTGATATTTATCCTGCTGGCATCGGTGCCGCGGATGCGCAGCGAAGTGTATCCGACACCGTTGCCTGCATCGGATGTCTCCACCACTGACGGTGTAAGAGAAAGAAGATACGGCATATCCCTTGTCATATCACGTTCTCTCAACTCCGACGCCACAACCGTGCTGTGCGCCATTGGCGTGCGGCTGCCTGCACGGCTGCTTCTGACAATCACTTCGTCAGTCACAAAAAGGGCTTCCTTCAACGAAGCATCAACGGTGATATTGCCGTTCAAAACTACAACGGTGTCAAAGGGCTCGAAACCTGTGAAACTGACCCGGAGAGCATACCTGCCGTAATTCAATCCCCGGAGGGCATACCGCCCGTCGTTGCCGGTTGCCACACCGGCTTCCAGGCTGTCAATGACGACTGATGCACCTGCGAGAGGCTGTCCGTCGCTGTCAGTGACAGTGCCGGTGATGAGGCCACGGATATTCTGTCCGGCCACTGCAGAAGAGACAAGCAACATAGCAGATAATAAAAATGAAAACTTCCTCAACATAACATTAAAAATAACTGATCACATGTCAGAAGTGAGGGTGCGTCAGCAGGCCGGAAATGATTACTCTTGTTCCCTACGCCGGCATTATCCGGATCAGGTTGTAAGGGTATGATCTCAGCCTGTTATTTAAGGCACCCCGTATTCGACAATGCAAATATACAACAGATACATATAACTCAGCAAAAAGTTCATGCCAATCATCCTCACCACTTATTCGTATATTTGTGTTGAAAGCAGATGAAGTCATGGATGAAATCTTAAAAAAACTCAGGTACGGTGAACAGGACCGTATAGCGGTACTGAACGCACCGCAGGATATCATTAAGAGGCTTGATAAAACATTACCCGGGGTTCAGATAGACACAGAGATCAATGCCCGTTACCTGTATGACTTTATGATTATATTCACTCCCGACTCGCATGAAGTAAAAAGGCTGGGGCCGACCTGCATCCATAACCTGAGTGATGACGGCAAGCTCTGGATGGTTTATCCCAAGGGAACATCCAGAAAATACTCCAGCGACATTAACCGTGACCACGGCTGGGAGGCAATTTTAGAGACAGGTATGAGACCTGTCAGCCAGGTATCTGTTGACGATGACTGGTCTGCCCTGCGTTTCAGAAACGCCAGGTACATAAAATCTGCAAAAGGAAACCACCGATGAGGAGACTGGTAATCATATCAGGTTTTATCCTTTTGTTCTATTCGTGTGCCGACAATGATTACGACAAGCTTTATCCGGGTGAGGTTGATTTTCCTGTGAACCCGACTCTCGGCGTCAAGGAAGCCATGGCCGCACGCGTCATACCCCATCCGCGTCAGCTTGGCTGGCAGCAGCTTGAAATGACAGCGTTCATCCACTTCACCATAAACACCTTCACGGACAGGGAATGGGGTCAGGGTGATGAGTCTCCCGAGCTGTTCAATCCTGTCTCTCTCGACGCGGAACAATGGGTCAGAGTTCTGAATGAAGCGGGGATGAAAATGGTCATCATCACGGCGAAGCATCACGACGGTTTCTGTCTCTGGCCGACAAAAACTACCAGGCACTCCGTAGCCTCAAGTCCATGGAAGGATGGCAAGGGCGATGTGATAAGGGAGCTCAGGGATGCGTGCACAAAGTACGGTATGAAATTCGGCGTTTACCTATCTCCCTGGGACCGTAATGCGGATTGTTACGGTAATTCACCGGAGTACAATAAGTTTTACATGGAGCAGCTGACCGAACTGCTTACCTGGTACGGCAAGGTTGATGAGGTTTGGTTTGACGGTGCCAACGGGGAGGGTCCCGACGGCAGGAAACAGGAATATGACTGGCAGGCTTACTATGACCTTATCAGGAAGCTCCAGCCTGATGCCGTCACCGCCATCATGGGTGAAGATGTGAGATGGGTAGGTACGGAGACCGGTTACGGGCGTGAGACTGAGTGGAGTGTGACAGCACTTGCTCCGGGAGGCACACCGGAGAGCCGGGCAATAAATGAAGCGCTTGGACTGAGCCCATCCTCCATGGACCTCGGCAGCAGCGCTCTTCTGAAGAAAGCCGGAAAGGTTTACTGGTACCCGGCTGAAGTCGATGTCTCAATACGTCCGGGCTGGTTCTGGCATGCTGCAGAAGACAGCCTCGTAAAAGACCCTGACAAGCTGCTCGATATCTATTTCAGCTCGGTGGGCCGTAACGCGGTACTGCTCCTGAATGTACCGCCCGACAACCGCGGACTTATAACCGAACATGATATTAAAAGTCTCATGGGACTCCGGGCACGGCTCGTGAATCTCTATGATACTGACCTGCTTAACGGTGCCAGACCGTACGGGAGAGGGGCCTCGAGGGCCATAGACGGTGACAGCACTACATCATGGAGCCCCAACCACAAGAGGGTCGCTTCCTTCATTCCTGCAATAGCAGCCACATTCAATGTGGCAATGTTACAGGAAGATATCAGCATGGGACAGAGAGTAGAGAAGTTTGTTATTGAAGCACGATTGGACCAGCAGTGGGATACAGTGGCTACCGGCTCCACCATCGGCTACAAGAGGCTGCTTCGTTTTCCGGAGGTACAGGCTGACGAGATAAGACTCACCATAACTTCCTCACGTGCCAGACCTAATATCAGCACATTCGCTCTTTACCACACTGAGTGAACTTACCTCTTCATATGGCTCATCTGCCACCAGCGCTGACGTTCCTCTTCTGATCTGTGAAAGATCTCCTTGTTGACATACTTTATGGCTTCCACGGTGTAGAGTGCACGAGGATTATAGAAATTGATAAGATCAAGCACTTCCTTGATCATGCTTCGGCGGGCAATGATATAAATTACAGCAACCTCTCCCTCTATTCCCTGCGCCTTGACGGATGTGAGTCCGTAGCCCCTGTCTCCGAGTTCAGCGATCAGGTTGGTCGCATCCTTGCGTGTGATAACCCTTATCATCTCATGGCCTATTGCGAGCCTTTCCTCAAGCAGCATCCCGACAAAATTGCCTGATGCAAACCCGGCTGCGTAAGCAACATAGCAAACCCAGTTATCAAGGTCCTGCATGATACGACTTATTGCCAGCAGCCAGATAAGAACCTCAAAGAAACCGACAAACGGGGCAACTCTCTTCATCCCCTTGGTGACAAAAATGATCCTCAGCGTGCCGAGGGAGACATCCATAATACGCGCCACAAAGATGAAGAGCGGCAGCAGAAGATACGTAACCAATTCTGAGCTAATGAATTCCATGATAAAGTCAACTTTTTTCGAAGTTCCTAAGTTATGATTATTTTTGAGACAGATACTCCCTGAACAACTGCACATGAGATTTCTCAATGTATGCCTGTTTTTGGTTACCCTTCTCCTGCCCGGGCTGTCGGCCGGTCAGGAGGCTGACAGCGTACTCACGGTCATGTTCACTGGAGACATCATGGGCCATGACGGACAGATCACATCAGCATATGATGATTCCACCGGGACGTATTCATACGACAGTGTTTTCAAATATGTCTCGCCGCTTTTGAGTGCAGCTGACATAACCATAGGCAACCTCGAAGTCACCCTTGGCGGGAAACCGTATAAGGGATATCCGACTTTCAGTTCTCCCGATGAGCTGGCAATGGCATGCAGGAATGCCGGTTTTGACATACTGACCACCGCAAACAATCACGCTGCAGACCGCGGACCAAAGGGGATAACCCGTACAATCAGAGTGCTTGACAGTCTCAATATCAGGCATACAGGCACCTGGACAGACAGCCGGGCAAGAGACACTCTCTCGCCTTTGATGATAACAGAGAACGGCATCACTCTGGCATTGCTCAGTTATACCTATGGTACCAACGGAATTGTGGTACCGCCTCCCGCGGTTGTTTCTTATATAGACACTATCCGCATCGGTAATGATATAAAAGCTGCTGGTGCAAGAGGAGCCGACCTGACCATAGTGAGCGTTCACTGGGGAACGGAATATGACACCATCCCCTCTGCTGAACAAAAACGACTGGCGGCTGCGATGTTCAGAAGCGGCGCTGATATAATCATCGGATCACATCCTCATGTGATACAGCCGATGACAGCATATGTTGATTCCACAGGGCTAACAGAACCTGTTGTATGGTCAATGGGCAATTTCGTATCAAACCAGCGACAGCAGAGAAGAGACGGAGGAGCCATGATCTGTCTTGAGCTGACAAAAAGAGGTGAGCAGGTCTTTATAACTGAAGCGGGATATATCCTGACATGGGTTTACACCCCGGCAGAAAACGGAAAACGCAGGTTCTTCATATTGCCCTGCACGGAATATGAGGACAATCCTGAATTCTTCCGGTCATCATCCGACTATAATGCCATGATGAACTTTGCCGGCGAGGCACGCAGGTTGCTCAATGCCTCGAACACGGGTTTCGGAGAGGTCATCAGTGCTTTGGACATGTGGATGATGCAGATAAAGTGAAGGATCTCACAGAATTGATATATTTGTAACAGATCAGAGAAATTATGGAAGGATCAACATTACTTCTGGCAGGCACTGCAGTGACCATCGGGTTCATTCATACTCTTGTGGGACCTGACCATTATATCCCCTTCATAGTCATGGGTGAAGCCCGGCGGTGGACAATCCGGAGGACCATGGTAATTACTTTCCTCTGCGGGCTCGGGCATGTACTGAGCTCCGTCATTGTCGGCTTCATCGGCATTGGCGCCGGCATCTCGCTGTCAAAACTGGAATTTTTTGAATCGTTCAGGGGTAACATTGCAGCCTGGCTCCTGGTAGCCTTCGGTCTTGTTTACATGCTGATCAGCTTGCGCTCTCTCTACCGCAAAAGGGAGCATGTTCATGCGCATCACCACACTGACGGTACTGATCACGAACATGAGCATGGTCATTTAAGCGGTCACTCGCATATCCACCTTGAAAACAAAAAAAATATGACCCCATGGATTCTGTTTCTCATATTCGTACTGGGGCCGTGTGAACCGCTTATACCCATCGTGATGTATCCTGCCGCTGAGAATAATTTCCATGGTGTTATCATTGTCTCCCTGCTCTTTTCCCTGGTAACAATCGCCACTATGATGTCAGTCGTTCTTGCTTTCAGGCTCGGGTTAAGTCGTATAAATCTCCGTCCGCTGGAGCGGTATGTAAACGTAATTGCAGGTGCTACTATACTGATTTCAGGGCTTGCCATACAGTTTCTCGGCCTCTGATACACAAATATTTATTAGCTTTGCCAAAAATTTCAACGGATGAGTTTTGATTATAACACACAGAGAAAAAAGATGTCCCTGCCGGAATACGGAAGGAATGTCCTTAAAATGATAGAGCATATTAAAACCATTAAGGATCCTGAAGAGAGGAACAGGGCTGCCAGGAGCATTATTCAGATAATGAGCAACCTCAATCCCAACCTCCGCGAAGTGACCGATTACAAGCACAAACTCTGGGATCACCTGATGATAATTGCTGATTTTGACCTGAATGTTGATTCACCTTACCCGGCACCTGACAGAACAAAGCTCGATGCCAAACCAAATAAGGTCCCTTACCACAACGGCGAGATTACATATGCACATTATGGCCGCATTGTTCCGGCACTTATCGAAGCAGCGTCGGCGATGGATGACGGAGAGGAAAAAGAATATCTCACTATCCTCATCCTCAACCAGATGAAAAAGGATTATATCACATGGAACAAGGCACAGGTTGCAGATGAACTGATCATAAGAGATCTCTCTGCCATTTCAGGGGGAAGGCTTAAGGCCCCGGAGAATTTCAGGATGCCTGACATCCGGGAGATTCTGGCACCGCCAAAGAGCAAGAACCAGGGGCGTTTCCAGGGAAGACCGCAGGATAAATACAAGGGCAGGCCAGGCAACCCTGGCAAAAAGAAACATAAAACCGGCTATTGACCGGATAAAACTGAACATAATGAAGATCACCAGTATAAACACCTATAATGCACCATTGCCGGCAGGCCACTACTCGCAGGGCGTGGTTGCAGGAAATGTAATTTTCGTCTCAGGGCAGCTACCAGTCACCCCCCTGGCAGGCGACAAGATTCCAGGCGATATCAGCAGTCAGACACTTCAGGCCCTTAATAATGTCCTGAGCATTGTCAAAGCCGCCGGCGGAGACATCACCACCATTGCCAGGACAACTATCTATACAACTGAGGTAAAACACTGGGAAGAAGTCAACAGGGTATATGCTGACTTCTTCGGCCCGATCCAGCCTGCCAGATCAATCATCACCGTCTCGGGCCTTCATCATGAAGCCCTGGTGGAGATTGAGGCTGTTGCCTATACCCTGTAAGTTGACACTTTGTCATGTTTGTGAGTGTGGCCGGCATTTTGCTAAAAACGGCAGTAGAAAAGTATTTTTATCATGGTAAAAAAGAAAAGTCACGAAGAGAGACCGGGTGAACCCGTGTCAGCAGATGAAACTGTTGGAAATCAATTCGATACAGAACCTCATGCTGCAGGGGGCTCAGGAACCGCTGAGGAGGCAAAGTCCACTGATGGGTCATCGGCTGAAGAGGAGCTGACCAGGAAACTGACAGAAATGCAGGATAAGTACATTCGCCTCTCGGCTGAGTTTGACAACTACAGGAAAAGAACACTCCGTGAAAAGATCGAGCTCTCCAAAACAGGCGGAGAGTCTGTTATAATGAGCCTGCTGCCTGTTGTTGACGATTTTGACAGGGCTATCATTTCAATGCGTGACACGGAAGACTGTAACGCAATTAAACAAGGGCTGGAACTGATCAATGTAAAGCTGTCTGCCTTTCTGAAGCAGAATGGTGTCAGTGAGATTGAAACTTTTCATGAACAGTTCGACCCTGAGATCCATGAGGCAGTGACCAGCATACCAGTTGATGATACAGCATTGAAAGGCAAGGTGATAGAGGTAATGCGGAAAGGATACACACTTAACGAGAAGATAATCCGCTTTCCTAAAGTAGTGGTTGGGGAATAAATACAACGCGTTTAAGCTGAAAAATGTCGAAAAGAGACTATTACGAAGTACTGGGAGTCAGCAAAAAGGCCACCAAGGATGAGATTAAGAAGGCCTACCGCAGGCATGCACTGAAATATCATCCTGACAAGAACCCTGGGGACAAGGAAGCTGAGGAGAAGTTCAAGGAGGCCGCTGAAGCATACGAGGTACTCAGCAACGATGACAAGAGGAGCCGGTATGACCAGTTCGGCCATGCCGGGCTGGGCAATAATATGGGTGGCGGATTTGGCGGAGGCATGACCATGGAAGATATATTCTCTTCCTTCGGTGATATTTTCGGAGATGCTTTCGGCGGTGCTTTTGGCGGTTCACGGAGCAGGGGCGGGCGTTCGCGCAACGTTAACAAGGGAACGAACCTGAGGCTTAAGGTGAAGCTCACTCTTGAAGAGTTTGCCAGAGGCGCTGAAAAGAAGGTCAGGGTCACCAAGTACGTGACCTGCAACACCTGTAATGGCAGCGGCGCTGCCTCAGACAGTGATGTCACCACCTGCTCAGCATGTAAGGGTACCGGGCATACCACCAGGGTGATGAACACCATCCTGGGCCAGATGCAGACAACCGCACCGTGCAATGTATGCGGCGGGGAAGGTAAGGTCATAACAAAAAAATGTCATAAGTGCTATGGCGAAGGGATAACCCAGGCAGAGGAGGTGATACCTATTTCCATTCCGGCCGGTCTCGCCCCTGGCATGCAGCTCTCAATGACAGGTAAGGGGAACGCTGCCCGCCGCGGCGGGATTAACGGTGATCTGATCGTGGTCATCGACGAAGAGCCGCACAATGAACTGATCCGCGAAGGCAACGATCTGATATACAATCTATTTATCAGCATCCCGGATGCTATCCTGGGCGCCAATGTCGAAGTGCCCACACTGGAGGGCAAGGTAAGGATCAGGATAGACCCCGGAACCCAGGGCGGAAAAATCCTTCGCCTGAGAGGCAAGGGACTGCCCGACGTCAACGGCTACGGCAAGGGCGACTTGCTTGTAAATGTCAATGTCTGGATACCGAAAAACCTGTCAAAGGAAGAGCAGAAAATAATGGAACAGTACCGCAACTCGCAGACCTTCGTTCCAAAACCGGACGCAGATGACAAAGGCTTTTTCGACAGGGTAAAAAACTACTTTTCCTGAGACATCAGATGACGAATAAGAGGGTTGATACGCGATGCCATGTGCGTATCAACCTTTTTTTATATCTTTGAATTTCCCGGACTAACATTTAATCAAGGAAAAAACTATGCCATTGTTTGAAGCCCATGATGTGACCAAGCGCTTTGCGACCACAACAGCTCTGGACGGAGTCAGCATAAGCGTTCCGGAACAGAGTATTTACGGTCTCCTCGGCCCCAACGGCGCCGGAAAGACTACCCTGATCCGTATTATCAACCAGATCACCGCACCCGACAGCGGAACAGTACTGCTTAACGGTAAGCCTATTAAGCCTGATGACGTACATAAGATCGGCTATCTCCCGGAAGAGCGTGGTCTCTATAAAAAAATGAAAGTGGGCGAACAGGCACTGTACCTTGCCCAGCTTAAAGGACTTACCAGGACCGAGGCTATGCGCCGCCTCAAATACTGGTTCAGGAAACTTGAAATAACCGATTGGTGGGGAAAGAAGGTGGAGGAGCTCTCAAAAGGAATGCAGCAGAAGGTGCAATTTGCGACTACAGTGTTGCATGAACCACGGCTCCTGATTTTCGATGAACCCTTTACCGGGTTCGATCCGATAAATGTCAAACAGATCAAAGATGAGATCCTGTTTCTGCGCGAGAGAGGAGCAACCATAATCTTTTCGACTCACAACATGGGTTCCGTCGAAGAGCTGTGCGACAACATAACACTAATCAACAAAGCAAAAACAATCCTTGAAGGCAGCGTGGATAAAATAAGACACGACTGGTCTGCAAATGAATACGACATTGTTTTTGAAGGAGAGGTGATCCCTTCGGGAAATGAACATTTCTCGGTTTTGACCTCGTCATCTGCCAAGGGCCGGAGCACCGTCCGTGTTAAAACTTCCGGAACGGACAACACAAATGAGATCATCATGGCCATGACAACATCAGGCAGGGTAATCTCATTCAACCAGGTTCTGCCGTCAATGAACGATATATTTATCAGGGTCGTCGAAGCAAAAAACAGTGAAGCTGCAAAAAACTGAGCCATGAACAAAACATCATTAATAATCCAGAGAGAATATTCTACCAGGGTTCGCAAAAAGTCATTCATAGTAATGACTTTGCTGACACCGTTTCTTTTAGCCCTGGTATTTGTGGTTCCGGGCCTCATGATGTCAAACCAGGACAAGGATTTCAAGAAAATTGCCGTCGTTGGAGACAGCGACCTGTACCAGGATGTGATACCGGATACCAAGGACGCCGATTTTGAATTCCTTCCGAATACCAGCGTGAACGATATCAAAAACAATTTCAGCGATAAGGGCTATTACGGCGTATTATATATCTCAGACCTGCTTGTAAATGTACCCAATGCAGTACAGTTAATATCAAAACAGCAACCGCCGATAGGTCTTCTTGATCACATCACCGGCTCTCTCAAGAAGGAACTTGAGAAGAAAATTCTTCAGTCGTACAATATCGAAAACCTCGATGAGATACTCAAAAAAATCAATGGAAGCGTCGATTTACAGACCATAAAGATTGATGAGACAGGCGAAGTAAAGACAACCAGCACAGGAATCGCAATGGGTCTGGCTTATCTGAGCGGTTTCATGATGTATATGCTGGTCTTCATGTTCGGAGCACAGGTGATGCGAGGAGTGATTGAAGAAAAGACCAGCCGGATAGTGGAGGTGATCATATCCTCTGTAAAGCCTATTCAGCTGATGCTGGGCAAGATTATCGGTATCGCTCTTGTAGGTCTCACTCAGTTCGCAATCTGGATTCTGCTGACCCTGGCGATAGTTGCCGTGGCCCAGTCGAAATTGCTGCCGGAAGGTACCATTGAGCAAATGCAACAGCTCCCCCAGAGCTTTTCCCAGGCTGAACCTGTTGCGGGCAGCGCTGATGCAGCCGCTGCTGTTGAAACACAGATGACCAAGTTTCAGTCGATCTTCGCCAGCGCATTAAACCAGCAATGGGGACTAATCGCATTCTGCTTTGTATTCTATTTTATCACAGGCTACTTGCTGTATGCCTCCCTGTTCGCGGCCATCGGATCGGCAGTGGACAATGAGACGGAGACGCAACAGTTCATGCTGCCGGTCACCATTCCGATTATATTTGCTCTGTTCGTGGCCATGGCAACAATGCAGAACCCCGAAAGCTCACTGTCATTCTGGTTTTCATTGATCCCTCTAACATCTCCTATCGTAATGGTGGCAAGAATTCCTTTTGGTGTTGACGCCTGGGAGATCGCGCTTTCGATGGCTATAATGCTGGTTACAATATTCGGGTGCATCTGGATGGCTGCCAGGATTTACCGTACCGGAATACTCATGTACGGAAAGAAGACATCTTACAAGGAAATATGGAAGTGGCTGACATACAAAGGATAATATAGATCTGTAATGCCAAGAATATTAGTCGTTGACGACGAAAAGTCAATAAGGAACACCCTGAAGGATGTTCTTGAATATGAAAAATATGAAGTATCTCTTGCCGAAGACGGCGCATCAGGAATAGACCTGTTCACCCAGGGAGCATTTGATGTGGTACTGTGCGACATCAAGATGGCCAAGATGGATGGCATTGAGGTTTTGCAGAAACTCCTTGATATAAGTTCCGATGTACCGATCATTATGATATCGGGTCACGGGAATATAGACACGGCTGTCGATTCAATCAAGAAGGGTGCCTTTGATTTCCTTGAAAAACCGCTTGACCTGAACCGTCTTCTCATCACGATCCGTAATGCCCTTGAAAGGGGTTCGCTCATCTCACAGACAAAAGTCCTGAAGAAACAGGTCAGCAAAAAATTCGAGATCGTTGGCACTTCCGCGGCCATCATGCTGGTAAAGGAGATGATAGACAGGGTTGCACCCACAGAGGCACGTGTGCTCATCACCGGCGCCAATGGCACGGGCAAAGAGCTTGTTGCACACCAGATACATGAGAAAAGCAACCGGGCCAGAGGACCGTTCGTCGAAGTCAACTGTGCCGCCATACCTTCAGAGCTGATTGAGAGTGAGCTCTTCGGCCATGAAAAAGGATCATTTACATCCGCCATTAAGCAACGCATAGGCAAATTTGAACAGGCCACCGGAGGCACTATCTTCCTTGACGAGGTGGGAGACATGAGCCTTGCCGCGCAGGCCAAGGTTCTCAGAGCTCTTCAGGAAAGCAAGATCACACGGGTGGGGTCAGACAAGGATATAAACGTCGACGTAAGGGTAGTTGCCGCCACCAACAAGAATATACGAGGCGAAATAGACCGCAATACCTTCAGGGAAGATCTTTACCACCGGCTGAGCGTCATACTGATACATGTGCCTACGCTGAATGAGCGAAGTGAAGACATACCCCTCCTCGCAGACTATTTCAATACACTTATCTGCAATGAATACGGCATGGTAAAGAAAAAGATCAGGCCTGATGCCATAGCCGAAATGCAGAAAATCAAATGGACCGGTAACATAAGAGAGTTCAGAAATGTGCTCGAGAGACTTATAATCCTTTGTCCTGAAGAAATATCCGGCAGGGATGTCATTACCTATGCACACCCTGTCTCGGGTTTTAACGAAATATAATGAAGAACAGAAACATAGCCTGTGCGTGCATCCTGCTGATCATGGCAGCTCTTACCACGAAATGCGACAGGCAGCGGTTTCCCGGGCTTCCGGTATCATTCAATGACGACTGGCTGTTTATCAGGCAGGACTCGGCCAATATTGATAAAATTCTTCCGGGAAATATCCCCAACCATAAATGGGAAGATGTCACACTGCCTCACACGGCATTCATCGAGCCGCTTGTCGCCACAAACCAGCAGTGGACAGGCATCAGCTGGTACAAGAAGGTTTACAGGGCACCCCGCGGCGATCACCGTCACCACACCGGCCTTCTCTTTGACGGGGTGATGAATGATGCCATCGTTTATCTCAACGGAGCCGAAATTGCCCGTCACACCGGAGGTTATGTGCCTTTCTATGTCGATCTCACCAATGACCTCAGGTTTGGCAGGGAAAACGAGATCCTTCTCAGGGTCGATAACAGGGAGAATCCCTCCATACCTCCGGGCAAACCTCTTGCTGAGCTTGATTTTCTCTATTATAGCGGCATTTACCGGAATGTGTCCCTGTACGTCACTGACAAGCTGCATATCACCTGTGCTCCCGAGGCAGATACTCTGCTGGGAGGAGGTGTCATCACAGGCTTCCGCGATGTCAGTGAAGATGCTGCAACGGTCATCGTGTCGGTTCTGGTACGGAATGATGACAGAACGCCACGGTCATTCTATCTGAAAAATACTCTCCTTGATGCTGCAGGAACCCAGGTATCTGCTTCACTTTCCGAAGGGATGGAGATGGAGCCCGGACAGAGCAGGCGGCTGATGTCAGAGATAAGGGTGATGCAACCGGCCCTCTGGTCGCACGAACAGCCTTTCCTGTATACACTCAGGACAGAACTGCAGTCTGACAGGAAAGCCATTGACTGCAATGAGATACGTATAGGTATCAGGTCGGTGGAGATAACCGGTGAAAATGGCCTGTCGCTGAACGGCAATCATGTAAGGGTCACAGGCACAAACCGGCACCAGGAGTACCCATACATTGGTTATGCGCTCTCTGACAATGCAGCCTACCGCGATGTTTATAAAATCAAAGATGCAGGGTTCAATCTCGTGCGTTGTTCGCATTACCCACCGTCCCCGGCCTTCCTTGATGCCTGTGACGAGCTTGGCCTCCTGGTAATGGATGCCATACCGGGTTGGCAATTCATGGGAGACTCCGTCTTCCGTGATGCCTCCTTGCGCGACACGCGTCTTATGTGCCGTCGTGACAGGAACCATCCCTCGGTAGTAATGTGGGAAGCATCGCTTAATGAGACAGTGATGCCGTACAGCTTCCTGCGCCAGTTGCACACGACAGTGAAAGATGAGCTTCCCTTCGGAAATAATTACACCTGCAGCTGGATGGACACTATCTGTGATGTCTTTATCCCTGCAAGGCAGCATGCCAGTGCGCCCGATTACTGGAAATACTACAATAAGAATAAGCCACTTCTAATCTGTGAATATGGCGATTGGGAGTATTATGCACAGAATGCCGGCCTCAATCAGACAGAATTCAGTGACCTGGAACCCGCTTCACGCAATTCGCGGCAGCTGCGCTCTGCAGGCGAGAGGGGATTACTGCAGCAGGCATATAACTTCCAGGAAGCCCATAATGACAATCTCAACGGGCCGTGCTTCGGAGATGCCAACTGGCTGATGTTCGATTATAAACGAGGTTACGCAGCAGACATAGAATCATCCGGAATAATGGATATCTTCAGGTTACCGAAATTTTCGTACTGGTTCTACCGCAGCCAGTCTGACGACGGTCCGGTATGCTTCATTGCATATTATAACCTTCCAGCATCGGGAAAAACTGTCAGGGTCTACAGCAACGCAGACACCGTGCAGCTTTTCCGCAATGACACTCTGTTTGCAGTGCAGGGACCGGACGCTGATGTCAGGTCTTCAAACCTCAGGCATCCTCCTTTTACTTTCACTGTCGATGAATATATACCAGGCACCATCAGGGCAGTGGGATTGAAAAAGGGGGCCGGGTACGGGATGCATTCCGTAACCACCCCGGGTCGTCCGGCGGCGCTGCGGTTGTCGGCTGATTTCAGTAATAAGCCTCTGCGGGCTGATGGCTCGGATGCCGTTTTTGTTTATGCCACCCTTGTTGATTCACTGGGATTCCCGGTTATGACAGCTGACTCAACCATCGAATTTTCCGTAAGAGGCAATGCCACGCTGATTGGAGACAATCCTGCCAGGGCAGAAGCCGGCATTGCAACAATTCTTCTCAGGGCAGGCACCAATCCCGGCAAAGTAATGGTGCGTGCCTCTTCCGCCATGATGTCAGAGGCTGAGATAATGATGCAGACAAAGAAATAATAAGGACCGGCAACTGTCAGAACCGGAAGTAGATAAAAGGCTGGAGGACCTCCGTGCCCACCTTGTTGAGCAGAATGGCTACACCGATCACTATGAGAAACTTTATCACCAGCGGCGTTCTGATGAAGAGCCCCCTGTAGGCTTCCTTGACAGTAACAGGGAGGAAATGAAGAATATAGCCTGATGCAATAAGGATCATGACAGGCAGATATGCCATAAGTACCACCCTGTAATTCCCCGGACTGAAGGAAGAGAATATCTGTGACAGCATCACCCCTGCATCTTCCATCGACCCTGCACGGAAAAATATCCAGGCAAAGCTCACAAAGTTAAAGGTGATGATTATCCCCGCCAGGTGAGCAATATTGCTTTTCCTTTTAACTCCGCGGAAGATCCATTGCCATATCTTGTCTGTCACAAGTGCAATGCCGTGCAACCCGCCCCAAAGCACGAATCTTGTTGCTGCCCCGTGCCACAGGCCACCGATCAGCATTGTTAACATCAGGTTGATCCCTGTGCGCACTGCTCCATGCCGGTTTCCACCCAGGGGTACATAGAGATAATCTTTCAGCCACCTTGAAAGGGTAATATGCCACCGTTTCCAGAAATCACTGATATTAGATGCCTTGTAAGGAGAGTTAAAGTTGAGAGGCAGCCTGAATCCCATCAGCAATGCAACACCGATGGCAATATCAGTATAGCCTGAGAAATCACAGTATATCTGAAGGCCGTATCCATATACCGACATAAGGTTCTCGAAGCCTGAATAGAGCGCGGGCGTATCAAAAACCCTGTCAATGAAACCAACGGAAATAAAATCGGAAATGATCACTTTCTTAATCAGTCCCTGCAGGATAAGGAACAAGGCTTGTCCGAACTCGTTGCGGCTGATGGTGTATTCTCCCTTCATCTGGGGAATAAACTCAGATGCCCTTACAATAGGGCCCGCAATCAACTGCGGGAAAAAAGTATGGTAGAAGGAGTAGTCGATGAAGCTTTTGACAGGCTCTATCTTGCCCCTGTAAACATCAATGTTGTAGCTTAAGGCCTGGAAAGTGAAAAATGATATGCCAATAGGGAGTATTATCTGTGATACATCGAATCGGGTGCCGAACATATTGTTTGACCAGGCCGAGAAAAAATCATAACTTCTGAATGATGTACCAAGAAGGGAATTAACGCTTTCGGTAAAGAATCCTGCATATTTGAAATATGAAAGTAATCCAAGTGAAACAATAATATTAAGTATGAGCCAGAATCTCTTCATCGGTCTGCCAGTGGCCCTGCTGGTATACAAAGCTGTCAGATAGGTCGTAACACAGCTGAATAAGAGGAGGATAAAGAAGAGGCCTCCTGCTTTATAGTAAAAATAGAGACTGACCAGCAAAAGCCATGTATGGCACATCGCCCTTTTTTTCCTGATAAGGGCAAAGCCGGCCATTACCACCAGCAGAAAGGTCCAGAAAGCCGGCGTTGTGAAAATAAAAGTCTTCTTGGGATTATATTTAAGGAATGACAAAACGGACGTCCGGCTCCTGACCTGAGGTTCTTCAACGGTCAGCACTTCATCTGCTATGATTGATTCTGTCGCTTCCGGCTCCGGCAAAACAGTTGTATCCGCTGCTGCGATAAGTAATGTGTCGGGAGGCGTACTTACCGTCATGCTTTTAGCTATTAAAAGATCCGCATAGATCCTTGATGCCATTGTGTCTGCCCCTGCATTGGAGAGATGGGTAAGGTCTTTCGAGGCCAGTGGCGGGATATGCTTAGACCACCTGACTATTGAACCCTTGCCTCCCATCGATTCCCAGGCATCCCAGAATATCACCCCTCTCCGCACTGCTGCTCTTCTCTGAGCATCTCTTATTGCCGGGATGTTCTTGTAGGGTATAATTGTGTCTTCCGTTTTCAGGGCCATATCGGTAAGGCTCACAAGGACTACCGGAGCGCCGCCGGAAACTTTTCTCAGAAAATCTATCTGCTTGACCAGTCCCTGTTCATAGTAATGGTACTCGCTTCTTACATTCCTGACAACATTAAGACCGAACTGGTGGAATAGCATGTCAGGGTGAAGCTTCGAGAAGCATTCTTCAAGAATTACCGGGTCTGTCATCACAAACTCAAGTCCCGCACTTCCCCTGACGGGGATGTTATCCACAATCACACCGTCGTTGCTCTCAAGGCTGAGGGCATAAATATCCGGAGAACTCCGTCCGGTGAATTCAATTGTGATATCTGAAAGGGATGGTAGCGGAGCGGAGTATTCAAGCGGCCCGCTTCCTGTTTCCAGCATTGCGAAGTCAAGCAGTTTACTGCCTGACCGTACACTTACAAAGACCGTATCGGGATTGTTTCCGTAAAAAATCCGGAGATTTTCATATTTTGAAACTGATTCGTCAGCTCCGGGAACAGGAGTGATTTTAACTGAGGCATACACAGGTTCTTTCAGCGTGTCACCGGGAGGTTTGAAACGGCAGACAGCGAGCATCGGCCCGAGCCTGTTGCTGGGAAATACTCCGCTCCTGTAATCAAGGAGGGTGTACCTGACCCAGTTGGCCGATGACTTGACTACGTAAGAGCGTGTGTACATCACCGGCATGACCGGTGATATCAGTCCCGGCCCTGTTCCGCCACCATGCACTCTAAGCTGTCTGCGAAGGAGAGAGGTCATCCTGTCACCCTCGACCTGCGAATCACCGTAGAACATTATCCTTACCTGCTTTCCGGCGGCAAGGGAATCACGTATGGCATCACCCGGGAAAAAAGGAGTCACTGTAGCTTGATTCACAGAGTCTTTCAATGCCGGGAGGGGCTGGGAATCAGGAGTAATTGCCACAGACAGGATTGTGTCAGGTAAAGTTGCTGGAGGAGCGGCAGTATCAGGCAGAGCTTCCTGAACCGCAATCTTGTCGGCAGGATTTGACTGTTGCAGTGTTGTGTCAGAAGGTACTTTAAACAACGACTTATCACCCCGGAGCTTGCGGTCACCGGCTGCAAGGCTCAGGATAAACAGTGTCAGAACGACTGCTAGCAGAAAAAGGAATATCCTGCCGGGGCGCATAACCTGTAAGTTCAACCTTTTCTTCTGATCCTCAGCTTCTGTCCCACCTGTATCCTGGACGCATCGGAAATGTTGTTCAACTTGAGGATATCCGTTGCAGATACACCATCGAACATCTTTGCTATGTCCCAGATGGTGTCACCATTTCGGACAGTATAGAACTCATAGTCACTGTCTGCCGAAGCAGTAACAGACAGTTTCTCCGGTGCAGAAACATTTGAAATAGTCACAGCGTTGTTACCTGCCCTTTTCTGCTTATCCGCAAAACTCATCGAATTGACCTGGCTGTAATAATCAGCTTTGGCAGGATCAACGTATATGGTAAGCTTCTGGCCTACCCTGATAGTATTGCGGTAGATATTGTTCCAGTATCTCAGGTCAGAAAGCCCGACATTATACCATTCTGAAATGAACCCCAGGTTATCACCGTCGCGGACTACATAAGTCAGTTTGGTCCTTCCGTTTACGTCGGGTGTGGTATATGCCGACTGTGTGGAGGCTGATGTCTGATTGACCCGCGTAAGATACTGGTCCTTCCTGTAATCGGTTATGGTGTCAGTCAAATCGATGAACTCTCCAAGCCTGTCGACGGGCAGTGTAATTGAACTGGGCCTGGTCTTGCCGGGCACAAGTCCTGTGCGGTATTGCGGATTAAGTGCTTTAAGCTCTTCCATGGGAAGGTCAAGCACAGCGGCGATCTGCTCGAGATGTATGTCGCGTGTGACCATCACGGTGTCAACTGCCAGCGGAAGATCTATCTGTATCGGGGTGATATTGTGTTCACGGTAATAATTCATCGCGTAAGTGGCAGCAACATATGCCGGAATGTAACCGCGCGTTTCCCTTGGCAGCCGGTAATATATCTCCCAGTAGTCTTTGCGGTTCCCAGATCGCCTTATGGCCTTATTTACGTTACCCGGACCGCAGTTGTAGGCTGCAATGACAAGAATCCAATCATTATATATACCGTAAAGGTCTTTGAGGTATTTTGCCGCGGCATGTGTCGCTTTGACAGGGTCACGGCGTTCATCCACAACCGAATTGATATTCAGTCCGCACATACGACCTGTGCTGTACATGAACTGCCAGAGTCCCGTAGCCCCCACCCTGCTTACCGCATTAGGGTTAAGGGCAGATTCGATGACAGCCATATATTTAAGCTCAACTGGAAGGCCGTACGAAGCAAAAATATCTTCGATCATGGGGAAATAATATTCCTGCAGCCCAAGCATTACCCTGAATCTGTCGACCTTTCTGTCAGTATAGACGTGTATGTGGTTTCTTATGATATTGTTGTAGGGAAGGATTATGATCGAGTTGATCCTGCCGATGCGGTCCTTATAAACGGAATCTGAAAACTCACTGATAATTGAATCCTGTTGCAGCAGATCATTCCTGTCAACAGACATGCTTATAAACCAGTTGTTAAGCAGGCTGTCGAGATCACGTTCTATAAGTTCAGTCGAGTCATCATTCCTGATTATAATGGTATCATTTTCTGCATGAAGCATAAATGGGAACAGAACAACAGAAAGCGTGAGGACAATCTTTTTTACAGTCATTTTCATTCGTTTTAAAAAGTTCGTGTAAGTGTAAGAGTTAACCCCGGTGCAAGGCCGTAGGGAGACACCGTAACCGGGACCAGCAATGCCTTCAGGTTATCAGATATATCATAGTCAAAAAGACTTGCATCGACCTGGGCATCGATGATGGTCACCAGGTACCATGCTACTATTCCGATGTAAGACAGGTCGCGGTATCTTCGGTAATATTCCACCCCGTTCAGCAGCTGAGTTGTGACCCATGCCTCAGTGGATGGATTGTAAGTTTCCGGATGAAGAACCGGATCATACTCTTCAGGATTAAGATTGCTCATGCCTTCAATATCGAGGTAACTGTCTGTTTCAGGAACAAGATCAGTGAAATCCTGGTAGGCATTGATATATGCATTGTAATTGCTGCCGTTAAAGGAGGCAGCGTAACCCAGTGCACCGAAGCCCGCATATACAATCGGCAGCTTCCAGAATTTACGGTTGTAGATTTGCCCCATACCCGGAAGAGCGGCTGCATACATTGTGGCTCTGATAGGCTCCAGGGTATATTTTTTTTCCTTTCCGGCCATGACAGGAATGGAATCCTGTGACCAGGCTCCGCAGGTTGCAACACACATAAAAAAAAAGAATACCGCTATTTTTGTCAACAGCTTCAAAAGCAAACAGTTTTCGTTTGCCGGCAAATATAATTAATTACCTATTAAGTTTATCGAGCAGGGCGATAATGCGTTCCATTTCATCGTTATCCGCGAATGGTATCACTATTTTCCCTCTTCCTTTTTCATTAATGCGGAACTGCACCTCCGAGGCGAAAAGTTTGCTCAGCTGCCCTGCAAGTTCCCCATATTCGCTGTTGAGTTTCTTCCTCTTGTCTTCCTTTGCCGGGTCTTTTGCAGCCTGGCTCTGGAAGTGCCGGACCAGGTCTTCCGTAGCCCTGACAGACAGGTCCTCCTGAATTATGTGGTAGAAAATATTAATCTGTTTGGTGGGATCCTCGATATTCACAAGTGTGCGGGCGTGTCCCATGGTAAGGCTTCTGTTGCGTATGCCAAGCTGTATTTCGGCGGGCAGACGCAGGAGGCGGAGATAATTGGCCACCGTGGAGCGCTGCTTGCCCACCCTGTCGCTCAGTTGCTCCTGGGTGAGACTGCACTCTTCTATCAGACGCTGGTAGGTTATGGCCACCTCCATGGCATCAAGATCTTCTCTCTGGATATTCTCCACGAGAGCCATCTCGAGCATTGCGGTATCATCAGCTGTCCTTACATAGGCCGGCACATGTGTCAGTCCTGCCATGCGTGCGGCACGCAGCCTGCGCTCGCCGGCTATCAGCTGGAACCGGCCGTTGTCAGTCTCCCTGACGGTAAGCGGCTGGACAATGCCCAGCTGACGTATTGAGGCCGCAAGCTCTTCCAGCGCCTGAGCATCAAAACGCGTACGCGGCTGAAAGGGGTTGCTGTCTATGGAGTTGATGTCTATCTGCAGATTCACCTCGACCTTTTTTTCGAGCACTTCTTTCTCAACACCTTCAATCAGGGCCCCGAGGCCCCTGCCCAACGGGCTCTTTTTCACTGTGTTCATAACGAATAACGGTTTTTAGTTCTTCTGTCTGGCATCAACCCTCTCAAGGAGTTCACGCGCCAGATTGAGATAGTTGACCGTACCTCTTGATTCTGCATCGTAGAGTATGGCAGGCTGGCCATAACTGGGAGCCTCAGACAACTTTACATTGCGCTGAATAATAGTGTTGAAGACCATTTGCTGGAAATGCCTCGTGACCTCTTCAACAACCTGGTTGGCAAGCCTCAGACGCGAATCATACATGGTCAGCAGAAATCCTTCAATCTCAAGCGCGGGATTCAGGTTGGTCTGAATGATCTTAATGGTATTCAGCAGCTTACCCAGCCCTTCAAGCGCAAAATATTCGCACTGAACGGGGATGATAACAGAATCGGCAGCGGTCAGCGCATTGACAGTCAGCAATCCAAGTGAAGGCGAACAGTCAATAAGTATGAAGTCATAGTCAGAGGATATTCCTGCAAGCGATTTCTTAAGCGTCTTCTCCCTCTCCGGCCTTTCAAGCATCTCAATCTCAGCTCCCACCAGATCAATGTTTGAAGGTATGACGGAAAGGTTGTCTATGTTACATTTGACAACAGCTTCGCGCGAATTCACCCCGTCAATGAGACAGTCGTAGATAGTCACCTTCACCTGTTTGGAGTCTATTCCCACACCTGAGGTGGCATTTGCCTGCGGATCGGCATCAACAATCAGTACCTTCTTTTCGAGCGCTGCCAGGCTTGCAGCCAGATTGATGGCTGTAGTCGTCTTTCCTACTCCTCCCTTCTGATTTGCCAGTGCAATTATCCTTGCCATATATCCCTGTTTACCTTAATTTAATGAGCTCCAAATTTACAATATATGCCGATCCCGGGAAGCCGCGACCAGTTTGTAATTGTAAACATTCCACCTGTGGTTATTAACACTTTTTAAACATCCGCAGGAGAAAAACAGGCCGGTTAGTTCCGGCCGGTGGCAGCGACAGTGATCTCAAACAGCCGGGGCCAGTACTTGCCGGTCACAAAGAGACGCTTATTTGCAGCGTCCCAGGCTATGCCGTTCAGGACGTCTGTTTCTTGTGAGCGGTCTTCCCTGGGAAGGATATTTGCCAGCTCGACATACCCCAGGACTTTGCCTGTAAGCGGATCAATGCGTGCAATATGGTCTGTCTGCCATATGTTCGCCCAGAGCTCTCCGTCGATCATTTCAAGCTCATTGAGGTTATCCACGATACCCTTGTTATCCCATACCTCCATAGAGGAGAGGACGTTGAAGTCAGCATCAAGAAACCATATAATATTAGTACCGTCACTCATCACCAGCTTGTTATCCAGGGTTGTGAGCCCCCATCCCTGTGTCTGGTAATAGATTTTGTTTAACTGGCCCAGGGTTTTCTTATCATAAACAAAACCCACTTTTGTGGTCCATGTCAGCTGGTAGATACGGTCGCCGAGCAGTGCCACACCCTCGCCGAACAGAGAACCGTCAAGATTCACCTGGCTGATCACTTTTCCCGTCTCAGCCTCTACCTTTCTCAGGGTTGACTGGCCCTGCTGACCGGTACCCTCATAAAAAAACCCCTCATCATAGACCAACCCCTGCGTATAGGCATGCCTGTCATGAGGATAACTCTTCACCACTTTGTAACGGTATGTCACCGGGGTGATGTCAGACAGAAGTGATATGAAGAGGCTCACCGTCTGAGGTTTTGAAACAGGAGAGAAAGCCACTGCCCTGAGCGCAAGCCTGCCCGGCTTGCCTGCAGGATCAATGTCCACCGATGCCGGCAGCTCAAACAGTGTGCTTTTCCTGGTGCCGCCAACCCACAGCTGAACAGAGTCGATCTTTACCTGTCCGGCAGCCTGAACCACAGAGAATGTTATTTTGTCAGAACAGATGAAACTGGCATTGTCAGCAGGTGACAGGACTTCTATAAGCCTCTTTGCGGGCAGTTCATCAGTCACTGCAGCGGTATTTCCGGTAACTGAACCGCTTTTATTGCCTGAAGACCCTGAGCAGGAGATAACAGAGGCAAGAATGAGCAGAAAAAGCAGTGTATATGCGGTATCTTTCTTCATCAGGAACAGTTATTTTTTCCCAAACAAACTGAAGCGTCTTGTCTTTATGGCTCTCATCGCCTGCTCCTCTCTCTCGGCCCACGGGTCTATCATATTCAGTACCTCGCCCCATCCCGGGAAGCCCCCTGCGTTCTTGTCATCGATAAAGATGTCCGCGTTAAGTTTCCGTGGAGTATCATCCGACCACTTCTCTTCCGGGTAATTACGGTTAACGGCGTAGAATTCAATTCCGTTGGTACGGCAGTATTCTACAGCTTCGTCAAGCTCCGTCCCTGTTCTGATGGTCCAGAGGATGAGCAATGCACCCCTCTTCTGCAGCTCCCGGAGCGTAATAAAGGCAAAGAGCTTCTCCTTACCTATTTCAGGATAGTCATGCTCAACGATTGTGCCGTCGAAGTCAACCGCAATTTTAATGTTAGTGAGATCTCTCATAATCCATCACAAAAATAAACAAATATTAGTTGTCTATAATATTGTAATTTTGCTATGCCTTTTAAAAGAGAAATGACAAAACACGTACCGAACTTCATCACTGTGCTCAATCTTCTTTCCGGTTTTGCAGCCACTGTGCTTGCCTCAAAGGGTTATAATGAGTATGCTGCGCTGTTAATCATTACAGGAGGTATCTTTGATTTTTGTGACGGTTTTGCGGCACGTCTTCTGAAATCCTATTCAGACATAGGAAAGGAGCTCGACAGCCTTGCTGATGTTGTGACATTTGGCATAGCTCCGGGCGCCATTGTCCTCAACCTGCTTACAGGTGCCGGGATGGCCATGGTACCTGCTTTCATCCTGGCATGTCTTGTCCCTGCTGCCTCGGCACTGCGCCTGGCAAAATTCAACAACGACACCACCCAAAGCACCTCCTTCAGAGGCCTTGCCACGCCGGCAAGCGCCTTCACCGTGATCTCATTTGTGATTGCCTCTGAGTACAGTAACTGCTCTGTCTGTGATACTCTTATGGGATCATTATGGTTTATCAGTGCTCTTTCTGTTTTCCTGGCTGCGATGATGCTTGTAAACACAAGGATGTTTTCACTGAAATTCTCTCATATCGGATGGAGAGGGAATGAGGAGAGGTATCTCCTGGCAGGAATCAGCCTGCTGCTCCTGCTGGTTTTCCGGCTCGCCTCACCGCCGCTGATCATGGCAGCCTATATCGTGATTTCACTTGTTTTCACTCTTATCAGGAGCAGGAGAACGTCTTCCGCTGGGGCGTAGCTGCTTTCTGGCCTTTACTTGGTACCGGATCGGGCCTTACCGGATCATTCCGGCTGCAATGGCTGACGTTTACCGGAGCCTGTCAATAGGTATGATCTTCTCCGTCCATCTCTTCCGTGGTGATCAACCCGCGGTTCATCGATCTCCACGCATACCATATATAGGCTGCCACGAACGGAATAATAAATGACACATACATCATCGTTTTCAGTGTGAACATGCTGGACGAGGCTCTGGCAAGCGTGAGCGAACTCTGCAGATCGGATGAGGAAGGATAGAACGAAGTGTTACCATAACCGGCCATGAAAAAGAGAGCCATTACAACGGCTATAGTACCCGGACCTGCGAACCATATCGCTTTGCGTGAGTGTCTCATTATTCCGGACCACAGTGAGACAAGGACCAGTATCACCCCTCCGGAGAAGAGGATCAGTGTGAATACATTTGACAGAAGGTTATGCATGTAGAGATACTTCACCATGGTGACCTTGCCTGTTGCACTGTCAGCCATGTAGCCTTCTCCAAGGAGCAGGCAGGCAGTAAATGCCAGGAAAAAGGCAAGGAACGGGATTGCATTTCTGGCCATCGCCCTGTTGACGGCAGCAATCAGATCAACGTTGTCGATGGCGTTGGAGAGATACATCAGTCCGAGCACCCTTGCCAGGAAGATTACCGTGAAACCGAGAAGCAGGTTTACCGGATTGGTCAGAGCCTCCAGACCGTGCCATCCAGAGCCCCACGTGACCCTGTTAAAGAGATCAAGTGTGAAATCGGAGCCTGTAAAGAAGGTGGCAACTGCCACGCCTGTCAGGAAAGGACCAAAACATCCGTTGATAAAGAGGAATGTGTCGAATACGCTGGTGCCGAATATGTTAGATGGTTTTGAACGGAATTCGTATGCCACAGCCTGTATGATGAAGCTGAACAGGATTGCCATCCACACCCAGTATGCTCCGCCGAAACTGGTTGCATAAAAGAGCGGGAAAGAGGCAAAAAATGCCCCGCCGAAAGTGACAAGAGTAGTGAAGGTGAACTCCCACTTGCGGCCTAATGCGTTGACCATCATCTTGCGCTGAGTGTCATTGCGCGGCAGGGAAAAGATAAACGACTGTCCTCCCTGAACGAACATCAGGAAAACAAGAAGACCGGCAAGCAGTGATATTATCAGCCACCAGTAATTCTGCAGGAATGCATGTGAGATCATTAATGCCATAATAGTTTCCTCCTAATGTTTTGGTCCGTTTTTGATCTGTCTGACCATTATTGAAACCTCAGCAATGAGCAGGGCGGTAAAGAGAACGGCGAAGAGACTGAAGGTGGTCTGCACCGCACCGGTACTTATGTTGGAGACAGCAATATTGACCGGCATGAGATTCTGTACGATCCATGGCTGCCGGCCCATCTCGGCCACAATCCATCCCAGCTCACTGGCGAGGTAGGCCAGCGGTACAGAGAGGAGAGAGACCCACAGGAACCAGCGGTTGCGTTCAAGGGTCTGCCGCCGTTGAAAGCTGATTGCCAGAATGAAAAGCAGGATGAATAAAAATCCCAGTCCTACCATGAGACGGAAGCTGTAGAAGACGACCGGGACCGACGGTATGACCTGCCACGGATGATCGAAATAGCTGTAACCGAAATACCTGAAGTAGTTGTCAATGAAGTCCTGCTCCCTGAACCTGGCGCCAAGGGCAGCTGTTGAAGCTTCATCTCCAATCTCCTTCGCCATCTTGTAATCAATGAGCACCTGCCGGGCATACCTGCCGCGTTCCATCATCTCGCTTACCGGCAGAATCCCTTTGCCGGGGTTGCCGTTGACAAGGTCTTTCAGGCCCGGAACATAACCGTTTTCTTCGCCTGTCGTCATTATAGAAAGAAGCTTTGGCACCGCAATCTTCAATTTCATTTCATGAACTGTCTTCTCCCCAATTCTTTCTCCTTTGTCAGCGAGGGCGCCTATCACGGTCAGGCCTGCCCCGCTCTTGCCATCGTAAAGAGCTTCCATGGATGCAAACTTTACAGGCTGCACCCTGGCGATGGTACGGGCGGAGCTGTCGCCTGTCATTGCCACCAGCAATGAAGAGACCAGGCCGAAAATACCTGCTACAAGGATACTTTTCCTTGCCATTGCTTCCTCCCTGTGCCGCAGGAGGAACCATGAGCTTATTCCCACGACAAAGACAGAACCAAGCAGAAAGCCTGAAGTAACTGTATGGGTGAACTTGTCGATGGCAACAGGGTTCAGTATAACATCGCGGAAGCTGTTCATCTCATTTCGCGCGGTATCAGGATTGAATATCATTCCCACCGGGTTTTCCATCCATGAGTTGGCAACGAGGATCCACAACGCCGAAAGGCTCGCTCCGACAGCCACCAGCCAGGTTGAAGCGAGATGAAATTTCTTTCCTACTTTGTTCCATCCGAAGAACATCACAGCAACGAAAGTCAACTCCATGAAGAAGGCGAGTATGCCCTCCACTGCCAGCGGCGCCCCGAAGATGTCACCCACAAACCATGAATAGTTTGACCAGTTGGTGCCGAATTCGAACTCGAGGATAATGCCGGTGGCCACGCCAATGGCGAAGTTGATACCAAAAAGGGTCATCCAGAACTTCGTGATTTTCTTCCACACCTCATCCCCTGTGCGCACATAGAGTGTCTCCATGAATGCAAGAATGAATGAGAGGCCAAGGGTGAGAGGCACGAACAGCCAGTGGTAAACGGCCGTCAGGGCGAACTGCGCCCGTGACCAGTTTACAAGTGAGAGATCAATGTTTTCAATCATATAGTCACTTATTGCCGGTTAATTGTTCAATCACATAATCACTCCGCTCACTGTCAGACCCAAAATTTACCTTCAGGAAATCAGGAAAGAAAAAAAGTCTGAGCACGAGGAATATAATGCAGAGCTTAATGATAATTATCAGCCAGACCTTTTTACCCCACCATGACATGGTCCGGAAGCCATCATAGTAAAAAAAGAATAAATTTCTGAGGGCAGAGGCCATCCTGGTCATTGTCTGATTTCATCAAGGTCTTTGCCAAGCCCGGAAGTAATTTTCCGTATTGGTCCGAAATTATTAAAAAACTCCCGTGCGAAAACACGCAGTGCTGTATAGGCCGGGACTGCCACTATCATTCCGGCGATGCCTGCAAAGCTGCCTACCGCCATGATAATTATGAATATTTCAATCGGGTGAGCATTGACGCTCCGTGAATAAATCAGTGGTGCAACAATATTATTATCAATAATTTGCGTGATAGCTATAACGATGAGCATATAAATGATCAGCAACCCGATGGCGGGGAAACCCCCGACTGTGATCGCTGTGGCGATACCCATCAGCACTGCAATGGCTCCTCCAAGCCATGGGCCAAGGTAAGGTATCACATTGAAAATACCGATAAGCAAACCCATCACCAGGGCCTGGTGGAAAGGAAATCCCACTATTGTCATCCCGATGGTGATGCATATCAGTACTACGGTGCTCTCTATGATAATACCGATGAAATATCTGATCAGAAGCTGTTTTATCGAATGCAGTACGCTCCTGATCCTCTCTTCATATTGAGTAGGTACCAGCACCATCACGGTCTCCTTGAACAGTCCTTCATCCTTCAGGAAGAAAAAAGAAAGGAATGTGACGGCAATAAATGCAACCAGGGTTTTGCCTACGATGCCCACTAAATTACCCGCAAGGTTTGTGATGAAGCCCGGCTTAAGTATCTCGCTGATTTTTTCGACTGCTATATCATATAATGTAGTTTCAGGAGGCATGTTCTTATAAACCTTCCTGACAAAGGTGTCAAGCTTTTCAAACTGTTCCTGCAGGCCGCTGACTATTTCCCCGGCGTCAAAACCGGATAATGCATCTATCTGTCTGGACACCAATGGAATAAAGATCACAAAAAAGAGCGCCAGCAGACCGTAGAGGAGAAGCAGTGTTAAAAGCGAACTCACTGCCCTCGGGAATCTGAACTTCCGTATGTGAATGCTGTTCAGCAGATCAACTATCGGCTTTCCTATAAGTGATATGACCCCCGCAGCAATTATATAAGCAATTATGCTCCGGAAATACCATGTAAGGTAAGCCGCCAACGCAATGCCGACGACTATTAAAATATTACGCAGAGTGGCATTCATAGTGCAATTGGATCAGATCTGTAACCCCTGTACCTACAGGGTGCAATTAAAACTCTTCTCATCAAATTTAAAAAGAATTCCCGTTATAACAACCCGAATATGCTAATGCCATTATGTCATGCGTATTTCTTCATTGCCTGCCATATTGGCGTATAAATCGTGATGGCATGCAGATTGAAACATAACCTGTGAAAATATGATTAATGTCTAACAATTATAAAAAGGAGGTCGTTATGTTACCAATGATCACAAGAAGAGGCTACAAGCCGCTTACGCTTTCAGATTTCTTCAATGAAGATTTCTTTCCGACGATGAACAGGAGCACGAGCAGTCTTCCGTCAGTCAACATCAGGGAAGATGAAAAGGCATTTTATCTTGAGCTTGCCGTTCCGGGCATGGATAAGAAAGATCTTCGGATTGAAGTAAAGGATGATGTTCTTACAATCTCGTCCGAGCACAAGGAGGACAGGGATCAGGATTTTGACGGATACAGGCGCAGGGAATTCAGCTACAGCTCATTCTGCCGGAGTTTTTACCTGCCTGAGGATGTAAATGGTGAAAAGATCGGCGCTTCATACAAGGATGGCATCCTGAATGTGGAGATACCGAAGCTGGAGGAAGAGAAGAAGAAGGAAAAAATCCGTTCGGTCACGATCTCGTAATCCGGGACCACATCTGCAGTTTCGGCTGCAATTAAACAGAACAGACAGGCCCGGGGCCTGTCTGTTCTGTTTTTATATGTTCGTTTTGTGGTAAGCGGTGGCGTGAATTAGGCGTCTGTCCTGCCTGCCACAAGCTCCCTTGCGAACCGCTCGCCATATTCGATCAGGGTCTTTTCCTTGTCGCTCTCAGGCATAAACTTCAGTGCTGCAGGACCCTCAAAGAATCGAAGCTTCAGGTTTTTCAGCATCCCCGCTATGAGCGAGGGTGCCTCACCGCTCCATCCGTATGAGCCGAATGATCCTGCCAGCTTACCCTTGTCACGCAACGGATTGATCATTGCAACAAGCTTATAAACAGGTAAAAGAGTGTTCTGATTGATTGTAGGCGAACCCACAAGTATACCATCGGCAACGATCAGCTTTGAGTCGAGATCGCCTGAAGATGCAGTCTCAATATCCATCACATCCACTGTCACATTCTTCACCGTGCCGGCCCCCCGGGCTATCAGCTCAGCCATTTTCGCAGTATAACCGTATGCTGAAACATAGGTTATCAGCAGCCTCTTTCCCTCTGAAGCCGAGGTGAGCTTAAGATATTCAGTTGCCAGCTTTTCCGTCGTGTCAACAATTCTCTTCCAGTTTTTTCTGAGTACCGGGCCGTGGCCGGTTGCTATTATTGAAATATCCAGCGGCCTTATCTTTTCAATCGCCCTGATCATGAATTTGCTGTAAGGTTTCAGGATCACATCAAAATAATACCTGAAATCCTTTTCAAAATCATCCGTCAGATCGTCAAAAATTTCCTCTGCGCAATAATGGGCTCCGAAAGCATCGCAGGTGAACAGTATCCTGTCCTCTTCCAGCCAGGTGAAGATGGTGTCTGGCCAGTGAAGGTTAGGGGCAGCAATGAACTTCAGCGTCTTGTTGCCGAGATCAAGGCTGTCACCATCCTTCACCACAAGCGATTTGAATGGCCGGTTGACGATGTCAGACACGTACCTGATGGCATTGCCGCTGCCCACCAGAACCGCCTGCGGTGCAAGGTCAAGGAGTTGCCTCAGCGACCCTGAATGGTCAGGCTCGGTATGACTGAGAATGATATATGATATCTCTGCCGGGTCAGTAACCTGTTTCAGCTTGTTGATATAAGTCTGGCTGAACTTCTCTTTGGCAGTATCAACTACAGTCTTTTTGGCAGCATTTATGAAATATGAGTTATAGGTGCTTCCATGCTCCGTACTCATCACAATGTCGAACACCCTGATGTCGCGATCAAGAATCCCTATCCATTTCACATCCGGTGTAAGATTCAGTACTCTGGTATCTTCTTTCATAATTATTGATTAAAGAACTTTTGCTATTATGGTCCTGCTTGCCCTTACCTGTTCAAACATCTGCACATCGATCTCCGTGCCTTCAGGAAGGAAGATGTCGACGCGTGAACCGAACTTGATGAAGCCCAGCTCATCGCCCTGGCGTACTCTTGCTCCCTTTTTCGAGTAGGTGACAATGCGGCGGGCCACCGCCCCTGCCACCTGCCTGATAAGAATCTCAGTGCCGTTATCTGATTTAACAACGATACTGCTCCTTTCGTTCAGTTCTGACGATTTGGGATTGCGGGCATGGTATTTCTTACCGGCCTGATAATTGGTATAAGAAACCGTGCCGGTGATCGGATACCTGTTGCTGTGCATGTTAAAAGGCGACATGAATATTGAAATCTGCAGCCTGTTGTCCTTGAAATACTCCTTTTCAAATGTTTCCTCTATCACAACGATCTTTCCATCAGCCGGTGCGTAGATCAGCAGGGGATCCGGCTCAAGCTTCCGCGCCGGGGTTCTGAAAAACAGTACTATGAAGGAGAAAAAAATCAGGGACGCCCCAAGGAGCAGATAATGGAGAATGCGCAGATCCGGCCAGATGGTCAGCGCTGCAACATTTATTATGACAAGCATAATAAATACAGCAATTATTATCTTGTATCCTTCCCTGTGTATTTTCAGTCTTTTAACCGCCATCTTACCCTGAAATCGCTATATAAAGATATACCAGCGGGAATGAAACCACAACACTGTCAAACCTGTCGAGAAACCCTCCATGACCGGGCAGGATAGTACCCGAATCCTTCAGGCCCAGGCTTCGCTTGAGCATTGATTCAAGCAGGTCACCTGCCGTTCCGGCAATGGAAATGATCACTGCAATGATCATCCATCCGGTGGTGTCAGCCACGCCAAGCCATCCGCCGATCAGGCGTGCCACCAGCAGGGTCAGTAACAGGCCGCCGATAAAGCCTTCCCAGGTCTTCTTCGGCGATATGCGTTCAAAAAGATGATGTTTTCCTATGGCCGACCCTACCAGGTATGCGCCGGTATCATTTGTCCACAGGAGCAAAAAAAATCCCACAGGAATTCCCGGCGAAAATACAACATCGTTCATCCGGATCAGCGGCTCAAGACCGGTATGATTGAAAGCAGTGAAGGGCAGCAGTGAGAAGGGCGCCGCAGTATATAATATTGAAAAGAAAGTGTGAGCCAGCGAATCAAACGGTCTCTCAACCTTCCTGAATAGTTCTGCCACCATCACAACAGTGACCAATGGAATAAGCAACAGGAAGCTTTTCCCCGGAAGCCATCCGGCTGCCACTGTGGTTGAAATAAGGTAAATGATGAACCCGGCTATAATTCCGTTGATGGTCTGTGGTCTGATTCCCGTACCCCTGACCATCATGTAATATTCATGCTGTGTACCTGCTATCATCACCGCAATGATTATGAAGAAAGAAACAGGATGGAGCCACAGCCCTCCAAGTACGCATATCACAATGAAGGCACCGGTAATGGTACGCCTGATAAAATTGGTCACCTCACAGATCTTTGATTATTTCCATGGCCGCAATCACATTGTCACGGTGAACATACAGTTCGATGTCGCCAAACCTGTAATTCCAGTCGCGCTTGTCTACAGCCACGGCTTCAATATTGTTATTATGGAGTTGATCGATGGCGATCTGACACTTTATGTCATCACCGTACCTGGCTATGACCACCCATTCATCTTCCATCAGTTGCTCTTTAAGGGCTCTTCAGGCGTTGAAGGTTCTTCAGGCCTGGCAGGTTCAACAGCCTTTGCAGCCTCTTCAGTCAGGCTCTTGGAGATATCTCCTTTTCTCTTTCCGAAGATACGCTCCAGATCCTCACTGAAAATGACTTCCTTTTCGAGCAGCTGCTCGGCAAGCTTTGTGAGACCGTCAATATTTGCAGAGATAACCTCCTTAGCCTTGTTGTACGATACTTCCACGATCTTTTTTGCCTCATGGTCAATAAGTTCGGCAGTCTTTTCGCTGTACGGCTTTGTAAAGCCATATTCTGACTGTCCTGACGAATCGTAGAAGCTCACATTGCCAACCTCTTCCGACATACCGAAATAGGCCACCATGGCATAAGCCTGTTTGGTTACCTTCTCCAGGTCGCTGAGGGCGCCGGTGGATATCTTTCCAATGACCAGTTCCTCAGCGGCTCTTCCTCCGAGAGCGTAAGCAAGTTCGTCAAGGATATGCTCACGGGTGGATATCGATCTCTCCTCCGGCAGGTACCATGCTGCCCCGAGGGCTTTCCCCCTGGGTATGATGGTCACCTTGAGCAGGGGACTGGCATATTCAAGGAGCCAGCTTACAGTGGCATGTCCTGCCTCGTGATAAGCAATGGTCCTCTTTTCTTCAAAAGAAACGATCTTGTTCTTTTTCTCCAGGCCGCCTATGATCCTGTCGATGGCATCAAGAAAGTCCTGCTTCTCAACCACTGTCTTATTTCCTCTTGCAGCAATAAGCGCTGCCTCGTTACAGACGTTTGCTATGTCAGCACCCGAGAAGCCGGGTGTATTTTTAGCAAGGAAGGCTACATCAAAACCTCCCTCAAGTTTAATGGGACGGAGATGCACTTTGAAGATGGCTTCACGCTCTCTTATGTCAGGCAGTTCAACATTAATCTGGCGGTCGAAGCGTCCTGCCCTGAGCAGTGCCTTGTCAAGGATATCTGCCCTGTTTGTTGCAGCAAGTATGATGACACCGCTGTTTGTTCCGAAACCGTCCATCTCGGTCAGGAGCTGGTTGAGAGTGTTCTCACGCTCATCATTGGCTCCGAAGTTGGGGTTACGTCCGCGGGCACGCCCTACGGCATCTATCTCATCAATGAAAACTATACATGGAGCCTTTTCCTTTGCCTGTTTGAAGAGATCCCTCACGCGTGATGCGCCTACGCCCACAAACATCTCGACAAAGTCAGAGCCTGAAATGGAAAAGAAGGGTACATTGGCTTCGCCTGCAACAGCCTTTGCCAGCAGGGTCTTTCCCGTTCCGGGAGGGCCTACCAGCAGGGCGCCCTTGGGTATCTTGCCTCCCAGATTGGTATATTTCTTGGGGTTCTTGAGAAAGTCAACTATCTCCATCACCTCGGTCTTGGCCTCTTCGAGGCCGGCCACATCACTGAAATTAGTCTTTATGTGTGTGTCCTTGTCAAATATCTGCGCCTTTGATTTGCCGACGCTGAAGATGTTGCCTGCACCCCCGCCGCCGGAACCGGCGGACATGCGTCGCATGAAGTAGATCCATACCAGGGCTATGAGCAGGAACGGAAGGATGACACCAAGGAAGGTTGACAGGTAATCTTTCCTGGTCTGGTATTCAGGATGTATCCATTCATCCTGGGTGTAGCCTGCTTTCTCCTGCATCGCGGCAAAAAACTGCTCAAACAGCTCCACAGTACCGAAGCTGTGATAGTACTGCGGCCTGGGGGGCTGAATCCCGAAACCCTTCTGTTTGGCAAAATCAGCATATTTCTCTTTCTTGAGTGATTCGGGCTTGAGATAGATCTCAGCCTGTTCCTTGTTAACCACGACAACCTTTTCAATGTCGTGACCAATGATCATGTCCTCAATTTCTTTCTGGCTGGCTTTCTTTGTGTATTTGCCGCTAAAAAGCACCTGGATTGCTATAAAGGCCAGAAGAAGAATAAAAAAGAACCAGTTTGTATTAAACTTAGACTTCAGATTTTTATCATTCTTGATTGGCTTGGATGGTTCCTTGTTTTCTGCCATATGTTAAATACCTTTCTTTTCTGCTTTATCCTCAAGCATCGTAAGGCGACCGTCAGCATATAATGACTCGAGGTTATAAAAGTCCCTGTAAGGCTGCTGGAAAATATGAACGAGGATGTCACCGTAATCAAGCAATACCCATATGCAGTTCTCCCTGCCTTCAATATGAAAAGGTTTGTGGCCGGTCTCTTTTCGTACAATATCCTCAACGGACCATGCAAGTGAATCAACCTGCTTGGTCGATGCAGCGTGAGTGATCACAAAATAGTCACAAATCCTGTTTTCAATATTCCTCAGATCGATAAGGGCCACCTTTTCTCCCTTCTTTTCAAACAATCCTTTTACAATACTTTCTGTTACCCTGGAGGCCTCTTTACCGGTTTTTCTCATCAATAATATTTTCAGTTATAAACAGTTCCCTGTGCTGGCGCAAAATTACGAACATTATCTGTAATTTCGTCCGGCATCAGTTCTTTTTACAATTAGGATGCCATTTTGTTCAACAAACCGCAATGCTTAGGAATGATTGAATAATAATACTTTAAATACCTGCCTGTCATGATCATAGGATCTGTCATAAGGCACTGTGAAAAAGTGTCATCAACCAATGACCTGGCCTCAGTAATGCTTAGGGGTGACAGGCCTGAAGAAGGTACGGTAATCACCGCCGCCTTCCAGGAGATCGGCAGGGGCCAGAAAGGTAACAGCTGGGAAAGCGAGCCGGGTAAGAACCTGCTGATGAGCGTAATACTCTATCCGGCCATGGTCAGGCCGGAGAACCAGTTCGTTATCTCCCGGATGGTTTCTCTCGCAGTCTGTGATCTTATAAGGACTGAAATACCTGAAGTGAAAATCAAATGGCCCAATGACATTTATGTCAGGGATGACAAAATAGCAGGTATCCTTATTGAAAACAGCATAATGGGCAACACTATCAGCAGCAGCGTGGCCGGTATCGGGCTCAACGTCAATCAGACAGAGTTCGGGAGCGCACTCACGAATCCCGTCTCACTGGCACAGGTCACCGGCAGAAAATATGATTTATCAATGATAACCGGTGAGCTAATACGCCTTCTTGACATGAGGTACGCCATGGTAATAGGCAACAGGACAGACGAACTGGCAGAGGCATATCATAATTCGCTTTACAGGCGAGGTGAGTGGCACCGGTACGCTGACCGCAACGGAATTTTCAGGGGAATGATTGAAAGCGTGGAGCCCGGCGGGCTGCTCATGGTCAGAAGAGAAAAGGGCACGGTCAGGGGATATGCTTTCAAAGAGATTGACTATATCCTCTGATCTTGTCGTAACCATTATAGTTTTCAATCATATCAATCAATTTATCAAGATATTGCGTGGCAGATTCTCCGACGAACATTCTTACAAGGGGATTCATGTTAATATCAGCTGTGACATATACCTTTGACCTGTGGCTGGTCAGAGCTTCAATAAAAACATGCAGTGATAAATTACCAATAAACAGGTTTTCTGCCGTATAACTGACCATTGTATGAGGAAGAGCCTCCTTCAGGCTGACGTTCACGCTGCCTGCCTTGTCTATCCTGAAGCTGCATTTTTCGGCTGTTGCCTTCCAGTCGGATAACATGTTGTCGGGCAAGACTTCCTTGAAATTGCGGATGTCTGTAAGGAACGCATAGAGGTCCCTGTCGCCACACGGCACCTGTCCCGTTCTGCTCTTATAAGATCTTGAAGGACTCATTTGCTGTCTTTCCGCCAGTTTGACGGATTTTTCCGCCATTCCCTGAGTGTCTCCACATCGGCCGCTGAGATATAGCCTGATGCCGCAGCCATATCAACAAGGACACCATAGTTGCTGAGTGTGTCAAGCCGGCATCCTTCGTCCCTGAAGGCATCTGCCGATTTGCTGAAGCCATAGGTGAAGATAGCTATCATGCCCAGCACATCGCATTCCGCCTCACGAAGAGCCTTAACGGCTCCAAGACTGCTGCCGCCTGTGGAGATAAGATCTTCTATCACGACAACCTTCTGCCGTTTTATGTAGTGACCTTCTATCTGGTTGCCCAATCCGTGGTCCTTGGCCCCTGATCTCACATAGATGAACGGGAGATTCAGGCGGTCAGCCACAAGCGCACCGTGGGCAATGGCACCGGTGGCCACGCCGGCGATCACCTCCGCGTCAGGATATAACTCCTTTACCCTTAAGGCAAACGAATCTCTTATAAAAGATCGTACCTCCGGGAACGACAAGGTCATACGGTTATCGCAATATATTGGCGATTTCCAGCCTGATGCCCATGTAAAAGGTTTTGCCGGTTGCAATTTTATTGCTTTTATTTGTAAAAGATATTCTGCAGTTTTCTTAGCGATATCATCCATATGCTGAAGTATAAGGTATATTTTGACAACCGGGTAATTACCCTCTCTCCCGAACCTGACCGGCTGCAAAAATACGCTCTTTTTCACAATTACAGTGAGCCGGAGGCGATGTACAGCCAAATATCACAGTTTGCCGTTAATAATGACGTCCCTTCCTTAAATATTTATTCATCTGATATTAACAATCTGTGGAATACCTTCTGCGCATGGTTTAGTGTCATCGAGGCTGCAGGCGGACTGGTGAGTCATCCGTCGGGCAGGTACCTGTTCATTAAGCGCTATGGAAGATGGGATGTTCCCAAGGGGCATATAGAGAAAGGTGAGACTCCTGAGGAATGTGCTCTCAGGGAGGTAACGGAAGAGTGCAATATCAGGGGACATGTTATCAGGGGGTCGCTGCCGCCAAGCTACCATACCTATCTCTACGATAATAAACCCCACATGAAAAAGACTTACTGGTTCACGATGAGTTATGACGGGGATATGATTACGGAACCGCAGGCTGAAGAGGGGATCACCCATGCCGAATGGCTCCTGCCGGATGAGATAGCCAAAATCAAATCAAACACCTACCAGTCCCTTCTCGACCTTATGAACATTACCCTGAGGGTAAAATGATCATTTGCTGAGATAATCCGAAATCCTGATCACTGAAGGAACGAACATCGAGGCATCGCCACCGTTCACTATAATATCACGGACAATTGTTGAATTGACAGGTGTGTGTTCAGTGCTTGTAAGGAGAAAAACAGTATCTATCTCCGGAGCCATCTTCCTGTTCATCTGACCCATCGCCCTCTCATATTCAAAATCAGCAGCAGTGCGCAATCCACGCAGGATATAGCTTGCCTTGTTCTTCCTGCAGAAATCGACTGTCAGTCCGCGGTACCTGGTGACAACCACACGGCTTTCACCTTCAAAAACCTTTGAGATCATTTTCATCCTGTTCTCAATGCTGAAGAGGTTCTTTTTTTCCGTATTCTCTCCCACGGCAATAATCACCTTGTCGAAAAGCATCAGAGCCCTCGTGACCAGGGCTTCATGACCTACTGTAAAAGGATCGAATGAACCGGGGAAGACAGCTGTCTTATCCATAATGAACAGTTTATCGGTTAGTTGAAATCTATATTCCTGGCGTTGGCCACTTTCTGACTGAGCAGTACCTGGTTAATTACATCCATTATAGTGTCTACATAATTGAACTTCAGCCCGCGTACATACTTTTCATTGATCTCCTCAACATCCTTGCGGTTCAGTTCAGAAAGCACTATCTCCCTTATACCTGCCCTCTTGGCAGCGAGCATCTTCTCCTTTATGCCGCCCACGGGCAGTACCTTACCCCTTAGTGTTATCTCACCTGTCATGGCCACATATTTTTTCACCTTTCGCTGCGTAAAGGCAGATGCAATGGAGACAGCCATGGTGATGCCGGCCGACGGGCCGTCCTTGGGAATGGCGCCCTCTGGAACGTGAATGTGAATATTCCATTTCTCAGAGAACGTGTCAGGAAGATCAAGCATCTGGGCATGAGCCTTGAGATATTCAAGAGCAATCACTGCTGATTCCTTCATCACATCTCCCAGGTTACCGGTCAGTGTCAGATTGCCCTTGCCCCTGCTGATGCTTGTCTCCACAAACAGGATCTCGCCTCCGGTTGCTGTCCATGCCAGCCCTGTCACCACCCCGGCCTGGTCATTGCCGTCGTAGATATCTTTAATATATTTCGGTGGTCCGAGAATTTCCATCACATCGGTAATGGTAACATTTTCTGCCGGAGTCTTATTAAAGGCTATCTCCCTGGCTCTGTGCCTGACCAGCTTGGCAATTCGTTTATCAAGCTCTCTGACCCCTGATTTGCGGGTATATTTCTGGATGACCTCTTCAATCACCTGCTTCGACAGCGAGAACTGCGTGCTCTTTACTCCGTGGGCTTCGAGCTGTTTGGGAATCAGATGTTTGACAGCTATTTCCCTTTTCTCCTCCACAAGGTAGCCCGATATCTCTATCAGTTCCATCCTGTCGCGCAGGGCAGGACTGACGGTAGCCAGGGTATTTGCCGTCGCGATGAAAAGTACCTTTGACAGGTCATATTCCATCTCGAGGAAATTATCATAGAAGTGTGTGTTCTGCTCGGGGTCGAGCACCTCCAGGAGGGCTGATGCCGGGTCACCCCTGAAATCCTGCCCTACCTTGTCAACCTCATCGAGGATAAAGACAGGATTGGAAGAACCGGCGCGACGTATATTCTGGACAACCCTGCCGGGCATGGCGCCTATGTATGTCTTTCTGTGTCCTCTGATCTCCGCCTCATCATGCAGTCCGCCCAGTGACATACGGGCATACTTGCGACCCAGTGCGCGTGCAACTGATTTGCCCAGTGAGGTCTTGCCAACCCCGGGAGGACCGTAAAGGCACAGGATAGGAGACTTCATGTCGCCCTTAAGCTTCAGTACTGCAAGGTGCTCCAGTATCCTTTCCTTGACCTCCTCAAGCCCGTAGTGATCTTCATCAAGAACACGCTGTGCATTATTAAGATCAAGATTATCAGGAGTATATTCATTCCACGGCAGTTCAAGCAGTGTCTGGATATAATTTACCTGCACCGAGTACTCAGCTGCGGCAGGATTAAGCCGGGAGAGCTTGTCGAGCTCGCGGTCGAACACTTTAGCCACATCCTCGTTCCAGAGTTTTTTCGTGCCCCTCAGGCGAAACTCCTCCACTTCCTTCTCAACAGGATTGCCGCCCAATTCGTTCTGTATGGTCTTCATCTGCTGGTGCAGAAGGAACTCACGCTGTTGCTGGTCAATCTCGTACTTGACCTTTGACTGCAGCTCGTTCTTCAGCTCCATGAGCTGTATCTCGCGCACAAGGTGCTCAAGCAGCCTCAGACCACGCTCTTTCAGATTTGATGCCTCAAGCAGTTTCTGCTTGTCGTTGACATTTATCTCGGTATTGGCGCAGATGTAATTAATAAGGTAAGTACTGTTCTCAATGTTCTTGACCGCAAAAGTAGCTTCGGGATTAATATTCGGATTTAGCTTTACGATCTTCATCGAAAGGTCCTTCAGTGATCCGATGATCACCTCGAAATCTTTTTCATCCTCGCCGCCTTTTTTATCGGGGATGGCTTTTACCTGGGCTGTGAGGTATGGCTCCGTCTGCACTATATTGAGAACGGAAATGCGTCTGCGGCCCTGTATGATGGCAGTTGTTGTTCCGTCAGGCATCTCCAGCAGCTTCACTATCTGGCCCAGTGTACCGACTACATTCAGGTCGCGCATCTGCGGGTCATCAATCTCCGCGTCAAGCTGGGCCACTGCAGCAACAAGTTTGTCTCCGCGGTAGGCTTCGCGCACCAGCTGCACCGATTTCTTGCGTCCGACAGCAATAGGTATCACCACTCCGGGAAACAGAACGGTGTTTCGCAACGGCAGCAAAGGCACGCTTCCAGGTATCTCCACTTCGTCAAGCTCCTGATCATCGCCATCGGAAAGAATGGGTATGATCTCCCTCCCTTCATCGATCAGCTCATGAAAGCCGACACTCTCCCACTTCTTAAAATCTCTTTTTTCCATAGAAAATTTAAACCATGCAAAATTAGTCAAATATACTTTACTGCCTATTCAAAAAAAAAGCTGCCCTCCCGGCAGCTTTCATAAGTATGATTGTCTTTTACTTCGTCTTCTTGTCAAGGTGAGACTTGTAGCGGTTCATGTACTTATCAACCCTTCCGGCCGTGTCAACGAGCTTCATCTTGCCGGTATAGAACGGATGCGAAGTATTCGAGATCTCAAGCTTGATAAGCGGATATTCTTTCCCGTCTTCCCACTTGATGGTATCACGCGACGAGGCTGTGGAACGTGTGATAAAAGCTGTGCCGTTTGACATATCCTGAAATACAACCAACCTGTAATTGCCCGGATGTATACCTTCTTTCATCTCCTGATATAATTTGTTTCTGATTAAAAAACCCTTTTCTAAGGGTTTGCAAAGATAATGAACATTAAGAAAAATACAAAAGGAGTGACAAAATTTTTCACGTTTTATGCCGGAGTTGCCGCTCTGCCTTATTTTCCTCCATCTCAAGCCTGTACATTTTAAATGGTAATTTATCATTTATCATGTACCTGAACGTCATGTGGGTTTTTGCTTTCGATGCCCCCAGCGCTTCATAAATGGCAATCATTTTAGGATTGAAATCGCCGACCCATGAGAGCTCGAGCTCCTTGTAAAAGCGTTTCCTGCGGAAGACGTTGAAGAGCTGAAGGAAGATGGCCGATTCAATCCCGCTGTTCTGGTAAGCGGGATTAACCCCGGCCACAAGGGCCCGCATGCGGGTCATCTTATGAGTTTGTTTGAACCATACAAACCTTATCATGTTCCACGGCGTGAGCTTTCCGTTAAAGTATTTTATGATCTGGTTCAGGTCAGGGAAAATGACGAAGAAGGCTATTGGCTTGTCGTTGTGGTAGGCATACCATATCAGGTCTTCGTCTATAAAGGCCTTTGCCTGCTTCAGCGAATTGCGGAGCATCACCGGGTCGAGCGGGGTGAAGTCCTCCTTGAAGACTGACCAGGTTGCATTATAAATCTCGGCCATATCAGCAATGAACTTATCCTGCTGGCTGTACTCGAAATGCCGGAAGCTGTGCCCCGGTCTTTTGGATACCCACTCTGCAATCTTCATGAACCGTTCCGGGAAAACCTCGACGGAACCTATATCCTTATGATAGCTGTACTGTTCAAAATAGGTTTTGAAACCGTAGTCCTCAAAAAAGCTTCTGTAATATTTCTTATTGTATGGCATCCCGAATCCGGGCTGTGTGAAGCCTTCAACCAGCAACCCCCAGTAGTTGTCGTTCTCGCCGAAGTTGATCGGTCCGTCCATTGCTTCCATGCCCCTGTCGGAAAGCCATTTGCGGGCCGTATCAAAGAGCATGAATGCCGCTTCCCTTGAATCGATAATCTCAAAGAAGCCAAAGCCGCCGGTCGGCTGCCTGTTTGCTTTCGAACGTGTCTCATCTATGAAAGCAGCCACCCTTCCGATGGTATTGTCGTTTTCGTCAAGGAGCAGCCACCGTATTGCTTCTCCGCGTCTGAAAGCAATATTCCGGGCAGGGTCAAAAACAGCCTCAACCTCACTGTCAAGAGGACAGACCCAGTTGGGATCTCCCCTGTAGAGCCTCTTCGGAAATTCCGCAAACTCCTTCCTGTGAGCTTTTGCTGTCACTTCGACTGTTCTCATCCGTCAACCCTGAAGGTTAAACCAAGACTTTACTTTCTCCCTGCCGGCTCCTTTGTCATCCTTGTGCCTGTACTCATTTGTCCGTCTGTCATAGGTATAATCTTTACTCCACCCTGAAGCATCAGCCTGGATCTCTCTCAGGGCAATGATCACGGTATCAAGCTCGTTGTCCGTCATCGTAGGGTGAAGAGAGAGTTCTACCCAACCCGGTTTTTCCGAGAAGTCACCCTTATTGATCATTTCGGTAATTCTGTGACTGTGATCATAGGTGACATCGAGGAGGAAGTGGCCGTAAGTGCCGGCGCAGGCGCATCCGCCCCTTACCTGTATGCCGTACCTGTCGCTCAGTAGCCTGACAACCAGGTTGTAATGAATGCTGTCAATATAAAAAGATATGGCCCCCAGCCTTTCTTTTACATCAGGTGCAAGTATATGCAGGCCGGGAATGGCTGCCAGCCCTTCCATTGCTTTTTTGACCAGCTCATCCTCGCGTTCCCTGATCATTTCCGTTCCCATGAGATGTTTCAGCTCCATGGCCAGCGCTGCCCTGATCATCTGAAGGAATCCGGGCGTCCCGCCATCCTCCCTCGACTCAATATTGTCAACATACTTGTACTCTCCCCAGGGATTAGTCCAGTCAACCGTGCCGCCACCGGGCTGATCAGGCGCAGCCGCCTTGTAAAGGGATTTGTCAAAAAGCATTATGCCTGACGACCCCGGACCGCCAAGAAACTTATGGGGAGAAAAGAATATTGCATCAAGCTTTTCAATGCTCTCGGCCGGGTGCATATTGATCTCGACGTATGGAGCTGAGGCAGCAAAATCGATGAAGCAGAGGCCGCCGTTCTCATGCATGATACGCGCCAGCCGGTGATAGGGAGTGAATATGCCGGTGACATTGGAACAGGCTGAGAATGATCCAATTTTGAATTTACGGTCCTTGTAATTGTCAAGAGCTTTCTGAAGATTATCAGGGTCAACGGTAAGACCCTGTCCGGGCTCGATCATGACCACATCGGCAAGTGTCTCATACCATGATGTCTGGTTCGAATGATGTTCAATATGGGTGATGAAAACGACAGGACGGTCTTCATCACTGAGACAACGGGCTGTCCTGGGATAACTGCATCCCTTCAGACCCAGTATCCTCTGGAACTTGTTTATTACGGCAGTCATGCCTGAGCCTGCAGCAATGAGTACATCATCACTGCCGGCGTTGACATGCTTCTTGATGATTTCATGTGCATGATTGTATGCATAGGTCATCATCGATCCGGTTTCCGATGTTTCGGTATGAGTGTTTCCAACAAAAGGTCCGAAGATCTCCGACATCTTGTGTTCTATGGGCCCGTAGAGCCTTCCGCTTGCAATCCAGTCACAGTAGATGATCCTCTTTCTTCCGAAGGGGGTCTCATACTCCTGGTTTATACCCACGATATTTTCGCGAAAATCTTTGAAATAGTTTTCTGACCGGCTCATCTGATCCCTTATATTAAACGGGATAAAATATTTGCCTCAAATATAATTCTTTTTGAATTCCTTGGCAGTGACGGCAGTATGACTAATGGAAGTCGATGATCCTGTGATCGACCAGGACAAAAAGAATTACCAGCACGACTGAATAGATAATCCATTTAACTACAGGAATATATTCAGCAGGTTTGATTCTCATTTTTTTCCACACATACCATATAAGGAAGATCTTTTCCAGGGAATAGACGATGAATGTAGCCAGTGCAACGCCTACCACGCCGTAGGGTTTAATAAGCATAAGACTCAGGGGGATATTTACTGCTATTTCAATTGAAGCCGCGATCAGGGTAATATTGGTCTTCTTGCGACCGATGACGATAGTCTGCGGGAAGACCAGCCTGGGGATTATCAGTAAAAGGTAGATCATGAAGACATCGGCGCTGCGTCTGAACTCGGGAGTAAAGAGGCGGGGAAAGACCCAGCGTGCAGTAAGCATGGTTGCCATGGATACCGGGAAGAGATAATTCATCAGCTTTTCTGATTTTGCCCGCAGGGTGACAAGAGCTTCTCTCATCCCCTCCCTGGTGGCAAAACGGGGCAGGAGGGCATTGCTGAGACCGTTGGCGAGCAGAAGCACAAGGGGAAACTCCTTCGCGCCGTAACGGTACATTGCAAAGACGCCGGGGTCCTCATAACGGGCTGAAACGATGATTCCGTCAACATACTGGGCTGAACCGCTGATCAGGAAAGTAAGTATGAGCGGCATGCCCACTCTAAGCTGTTCCCGGATAAATTCCCGGGATACTTTCATTGAGGTATATCGTCTGAGCAGGATGATAAGCCATATCCACCTCATCAGAGTAATGGCAAAGAGGCCGAAGATGGCGCTCTTCTCGTCAAAACCGGCAATCACGGGTGACAGAACGAACAGCAGCTGGGCTGTATAGGTATAAATTCCGTATTGTAAAATACGGTGCGGCCTGTTGTTAAGAAGATATATATATTCTATAAGAGCGACAGGGTTGCTGAGCAGGATATACAACAGAAGAAGGTTGGCATAGGGGATTTCCCTCTTCAGGTCCATTGTGCCCAGTACATTCTTAATAAGTAAACCGACTGCACAAACAAGAAAACTGAAGAATAATATCAGGAGGAAAGCGTTGAAGATCTCCGGCGATTTTCTTCCCTCTGTCTCTCCGGTTACGCGGAAAGTCCTGTTCCGGTTATAAAGTGTAAGCAGCGACTGAATTATGCCGGATACCCAGAAGAAGCTCAGCAGGCTGGAGATAAAAAGAAACAGCTCCCATGTTCCGATCTGTGGCCTCGACAGATGGCTCTTGGTAAAAACGACGCTGATGATCAGGAAGGTGGCAAATCTTAGCAGTTGTACTGACTGCAATCCTGATATATTGTCTATGAACTTAAGCCTGGCCACACCTGACAGATATTGAAACAGGAACGCTGAAGGGTTTCAATAATTGTACGATTCGCTTTCCCGGCAACTAAGATACGATTTGGGATGCATGAATGACAAAATGAGGATAAAAATTTGCAGAATGGGATTTTTGCTGTTTCTTTGCACTCCGTAAAACGGTGGTTGTAGCTCAGTTGGTTAGAGCGCCAGATTGTGGATCTGGAGGCCGCCGGTTCGAACCCGGTCTTCCACCCTGTCAGAAAAAGCTGACCCGCGAATGCGGGATCAGCTTTATTTTTTTTATGAAGGCTGAAGCTTGCTTCAGACTGAAATTAAAAAATAAAGCTTAGCCCAGGGCAAATGCCCTGGGCCAGCTTTTTCTGACAAGGGTACCCCCAATCCGGTTCGCCACCCGAGCACCGCGAGGGTGGCAACCCGGCGTCCCGGCCTTTTCTGATAAGATGTGCCTCTTTGCGGTTCGCCATTCGAGCGAAGCGAGAATGGCAACCCGGCACCCCTCTTTTACCCTCATAAAAAAGTCCTTTCGATCGATCATAGGGGTTTTTTCATGTTTTTTAACATTTTATTATTGGTTTATATAATAATTATTATCTTGCTGCTTCTAATTTAACCTAAATCTAACTCGTATGAAGAAACTATTTCTGTTCTTTGTATTGTTTGTGTTAGTGGGCTCAACCGCACTATGGGCACAGACAAGAACTATTACAGGTACGGTTACCAGTCAGGAGGATGGCTTGCCTATACCTGGCGCCTCGGTAACTGTGAAGGGTACAACGTTAGGTGCCCTGACAGACGCTAACGGAAATTATTCTCTTACTGTTCCAACCACTGCTGAGACCCTCGTCATCAGCTTTATCGGAATGAAAAAAACGGAGGTCGCTATCCAGGGGAGAGCCAGGATTGATGTTCCTCTGGAATCCGAGCTCGTCGGACTGGAGGAAGTAGTTGTAACAGCCTTTGGTATTAAAAGACAGGCCAGGGAACTGGGTGTTGCAACTGCCCAGATTGATGACCAGCAGCTGACACAGGCAGGTGTCAGTAATGTGGTGAACGGACTCACAGGAAAAGTTTCCGGTCTTCAGATCAACACCGTTAACAACGGCGTGAATCCTGATACAAGGATCACACTGAGAGGTAACCGTCACTTCCTGGCAAGCAACCAGGCGCTGATCGTTCTTGACGGTGTTCCGGTAAGCGCAACCTACCTGAACTCCATCAACCCGAATGACATCGCAAATGTGAACATTCTTAAAGGTGCAAGCGCCTCTGCTCTTTACGGCAACGAAGCATCTAACGGAGTCCTTGTGATCACCACAAGGAGAGGTTCAGGTGCAAAACCCGTCATCAGAGTAAGTAATACAACAACCTTTGAGACAATTTCGTATCTGCCTAAACTGCAGGAACGCTTTGGTGCAGGCTCAGGTGAGGATACCGTGAACTATGTTCCGGAATATACTTTCTGGATTGGTAAGGACCGCAATACTGATCCTTATACATCATATGAAAACCAGAGCTACGGGCCTGAATTCAACGGCCAGATGGTGATATTGGGAGGCGTCCTTAAGGACGGTTCGTACCAGATGATCCCTTACAGCCCTGTTCCAAATCAGAAACAGAAATTCTTTGATACAGGAGTTACATTACAGAATGATATTTCCTATGCCGTGGGAGATGAAAGAAACAATTTCTACATCTCTATACAGGACGTAAATACTACCGGTACGATACCCGAAGATAAGAACAGGAGAACCGGTTTCCGCATAGCCGGTGCAAGAACTACTGGAATGTTCCGTGCGGATTATTCAGTTGGCTATACACAGACCAACACTGATCTGTCAGGTGATGAATACTTCCAGCAGAGACCTGTTTACTGGAACGTCCTTAATACACCGGCTGAGGTCGATCTCACCAATTATAAAGACATTGAAAACAATAAGTTCGCCAATCATAACGGGTATTTTAACGGTTACTATCCCAACCCTTACTGGGCAATTAAAAACTCACGTAACCAAATAAGGGTAGATAACCTGCTCGGTTCGGCAACCATAGGCCTGAACCCGCTCAAGTGGCTTGACATTTCGTACCGCGGCGGTATCATCTTTGATACAAGAGATGCATTCTATTACAGGAACGGCGTTGTGTTTGATCCATATTATGCTGACAATGACCCGTGGGGTGCCGGCGGTGTGACGACAGGTTCACCTTATGCAGGAGTATCAAACGAATCACTGAGAACAAGCTTTGTTGTGACAGGTGACCTTCTGGTACAGCTAAACCACAAGTTCGGTGATTTTACCAGCAAGGTAATCCTTGGCAACTCAATATACCTGAATGAATACAGGTACCTCTATGTAGCCAACAACTCAATTGTGGTACCTTTCTTATATAATGTCTCGAACCGTCTCGGCGAACCTGGCGTAGGCCAGACACAGCTGAACCGTAACGCAATGGGGTTGTTCGGTGATGTTACACTGGGTTACAAGAACTTTTTATTCCTTCATGCATCTGCACGTAACGACTGGGATTCAAGACTGACCCAGGAAAACCGTTCATTCTTCTACCCGGGCGCTGATGCAAGTGTCATACTGACAGATGCTATTCCCGGGCTCAAGAGCGACTTCCTGAGCTTCCTGAAAGTCAGGGGCGGCTGGTCACAGACTGGTCAGATCGCACTTGACAACTGGTATGCAACTATCCCTTCCTTCAATGTTGGCAGTGGCTTCCCTTACGGCAGCACAACAGGCTTTAACCTGAGCACCACTCTGAGCAACCCGCTTCTGAAACCTGAGATCACCCAGGAAATAGAAGTAGGTTTTGAGGCCAGCTTTATCAGGGACAGGATACATTTTGAAGTAAATGCCTATAAATCCAATACCAAAGACCAGACAATACCTGCAACAATCTCCTATGCAACCGGATATGCCAGCGCATACATCAATGCCGGAGAACTGGAGACCAGGGGTATTGAAACTGACCTGAGACTGACTCCGCTGTTACAGCTGGGTGACTTTAACTGGAACGTGACAGTAGCTTATACCTATAATACCAGTAAGGTTCTTTCCATCATGGAAGGACTGGATGAGCTCCCGATTGCAGACGTTTCATACGCCATAGTTGGCGAACAGTTCCCTGCAATAAAGGTATCTGACCTTAAAAGAGACCCGAACGGAAATCTTGTTGTCGATGCCATTACCGGCATGCCGATCAAGGTATCAGAGCTGAAGATGTTAGGTCACGGTAACCCGAACCACATACTGGGCATTACCAGCAACTGGAACTGGAAAGGGCTAACACTTAGTGCAGTTGCCGATTACAGGGGTGGTAATATCATCGTTAACCAGGTTGGCGCTGACCTGTGCTTCACGGGTACCGCATGGTTCTCAGCACAGAACGGACGTCAGAATTTTGTAATACCTAATTCGGTTATCGAGGTAGGCGACGGTGTATATGAAGAGAATACAAACACAATTACCCAGACCGCTGCACAGAAATTCTGGTACAACGGTGACATCAACCAGGTACTCAGCACATACACCACAAGCGCTGCATTCTGGAAAATCAGGGAGGTAGCTTTAACGTATAGCCTGCCCGTTCAGAATGTATTCAATGGTGCCATTAAAGAGGCACAGGTTGGCGTTGTCGGAAGAAACCTTCTGATGTTCAGACCTGTTACAAATGTGTGGACCGATCCTGAGTTCAACACACGTGGGGGAACAAGCAATGCAGTGGGTTATACAAACGTATATCAGACACCACCTACGAGGATCATCGGATTTAGTGTCAAACTTACTTTCTAAGCAGAAAAACTAAACGATATGAAAAAACTATCTATAATTTTAGCTGTTTTGCTGGTCCTGGGGACTTCATGTGACGAATTCCTTTCGGTGAATGAGACGAACCCCAATTCAGCATCTGCGGTTCCGGCAAACCTGGTACTTCCTGCAGCACTTAATGCTACTGCAAGTATTTACAACAACCCTGACAATTTCTTCTTCGTGTACGCGTGGTATGGTGCTATGTCAGTATTCGGAAACTATGTGGCAAATACAACGCTGACGCAGTATAACCTTCTTAACAGTTCATACCAGGGTAACTGGGCCAACACGTATCTTGCCCTGCAGAACTTCGACTATCTTGAAAATATCTCTGTCGATCCGAAGGATTCCTACTTCGCTGCAATCGCCAAGATCATGAAAGCCTACAATTATCAGTTTCTCGTAGACACATACGGAGATATTCCTTATACAGAAGCGCTGAAAACCGGTGAAGGTATTCTGAAACCTGTATATGACGATCAGCAGGCTATCTATGAAGACCTGGTAAAAGAGCTTGATGCAGCAATGGATCTTATCGCTGATGCTCCTTCTGATGCCACCGAAGTTGGTTCAGATGATATAATGTTCGGAGGTGACATGGATCTTTGGTGGAAATTCGCAAATACAGTTAAGCTGAGAATACTGATCAACCAGTCAGGAATGACCGGCAGGGATTCATATATCACAACAGCCCTCGCCACCCAGCCGCACTCGGCTGCAGACTTCCTCGGCGCAGGTGAAAGTGCCATGGCAAACCCCGGGTATGTAAAATCTGATGGCAAGATGAATCCTTTCTGGGAGCAGTTCTACAAGCAGGATGATTCACAACAGCCAGACGGTCTGACCTATTATGCCGCCAACCAGGATGCATGCGATTTTCTGAATGATAATTACGATCCCCGCGCTCTGAGGTTTTTTGCACCTAACGCATCCGGTGTCGCAAGAGGCAACTATTATGGTGGTTATGTCCTTATAACTGCGGCGCAGACATCACCGCTGGGCCCGGGCCTTATAAGGGAATACAATCAGGATGCCATTATCATGATGGATTTTGAGAGCCTCTTCCTTCAGGCAGAAGCCGTACAGAGAGGCTATCTTACAGGTGACGCCCAAGCCCTTTATGAGAGCGCCGTCACTCAGTCTATCCTTTATATGGGCGGACCCAGCGGGAATGCCGCTGCTGCTGCAGCTTACCTGGGAGATGACACCAAACCTTTGGTCAACTTCGGTGCCGCACCAAACAAGTTGCAGACTATCCTGACGCAGAAATGGGTTTCCATGATCGGGATCAGCCCGTTGCCGTTATGGACCGACTTCAGAAGGTCAGGTTATCCTGATTTCATCCACTGGTCAATAGAACCACAGAAGAAAAATGCAACGCCCCCTGTACGCCTGTTGTATCCCCAGACAGAGATCAACGTCAATAACGATAATGTTGTGGCAGTTGGAACGATCAACGCGTTCACGTCAAAAATCTTCTGGCAGAACAGATAACTCAGACCATGCTAAAGAAATATCTAATGTATAAAATGAAAACTATGAAGAGCAAAATATTATTAGCCATATCATTTCTGGCAGTAATCTTAGTAACGAGTTCCTGCCTGAAAGATGATATCGGGATCGACTGGACAGATGACCTGGCAGGAAAGATGTACGCCGAGTTCCCGAGCAGTGGAGCCAATACCTTTGTGATTCAACCTACGGAAACCGATCAGGTATTTAAAGCCCTGGTCAACATTGCCACAGATGCATTGCCTACAGAGGACATAACGGTGTCAATTGACCTTGATCCCGAAGCATTGGCAGCATATAATGAAGAGCTGCATGCTGCAGATCCGACAATGACCTGGAGTTACAGGATGTACCCCGGAGCCGAGATCCTTGACCCGGATCTTGTGATCAAAGCCGGAACGAGGAACGCTTATGTTCATATCAAGCTTCCAAGGGCCGACACATTGAACCTGAATAACAAGTATCTGGTTCCGCTCACAATCACAAATGTGACAGGCAAGGTGGTCATTGCCGGAAACAAGAAAACCGCGCTTTACAGACTGCCTCTGGCAAACAAATGGGAAGGAACCTACAAAGCCAAAGGCTACGTAGTCAGGGCAGGTGACCCAGTCCTGACAGGATACCGTAAGAATATCACGGTTAAGTTTGCAACCCTTGGTCCGAACAGCGTTGTCTGGACAAATACTCATATCTGGGGAGACGGTGCAGGAGGTATCGGAGGTATAGGTAACTGGGAAATTACCATCAATGAATCTGCAGTACCTAACACTATTACACTGGTAGACCCGACGAATGCTGCTGTAAAGCTGCTTGATACCTATCCAAACAGATACGAACCAGGCGAAAAAACGTTCTATATTTCAGCGTACTGGGGTACCGGCCCGACTAACAGGGCAGAAACTGACACAATCGTCTATTATGGACCATATTAGCATGTGTAAAACAGATCATTTAACCTGAAATAAAAAATCATTATATGAAAAAGAGAATATCAATTTTCGTAATGCTGCTGGTCCTGTCAGGCATGTTGTTCTTCCAGAGCTGCCTCGATAAGACACCAGTAGCATTTGAAGAATATGGCGCCTTTACCATTCCTGCACTTGTCGCTCCGGCCAACGGAACCTTTTTAAGCCCTGCGGGAACTACTGTAGAACTCACATGGTCATCAACTGACCGGGAGTCAGATCCCCAGAAATGGGATGTCTATTTTGGCCCTGCTGAAGAGCCTGCAAAAGTAGCAACAGGATATACTACACAGACCTACACCGCTAACGTGGCCATCGGTACGAAGTATTACTGGAGAGTTGTCGGATGGGATGCCTTAGGAATACCCACAAGAAGTGAAACATGGAGCTTTGAGATCATTGATCCCAATACTGCAGCTAATCTGAAGATGACCTGGACAACCAATGCTCTCGAAGCAATCGGTCAGGACCTGGCACCGACAGACGTTCTGAACCTGCGGTTACTGATCCTCAAGGATGACCAGGTAACCCTGGCAGTCCCTGCAATTAATACCTCAGGCTTCGAGGAATTCACCGGTTTCAACAGCCTGCCGGACGGTACCTACTACATTGCGACTGATTTTACACAGACAGTCAATGCAGGTGATTTTAATGTACCTATTGATGTCAGTATTGAGCTGGGATTTAATCAGAGAGGTATTTACAGCCAGAGCATTCCCTTCGAGAATGTGATGACAAATGAGTTCAACTGCGTTGAATATAAGACTGTCCTGGCAAAGGTTGAAAAAACAGGATTGGTCTATAACATGACACCTGCCGTTTCCTATATTTCTCCTGACCCCAATACACTTAAGGGAACATGGAGCGGAGATGATTCAGGCTATCCCAGCGAGATAGTAACAACGGTAGATGGCAGCACACTGTTAATTGACGGTGTTGGTCTTGCCTGGATGCTGAATGACTGGGGAGAACCGGCAACTGAAACATTCCCCGCAGAAGTAATTGTCAATTACTGCGAAGGTACTGTGACAATTCCACAGCAGGAATTCATGAATACAACCTGGCTTGGAGATCCTCAACCCACCTATTCAATTAAGGGAACCGGTACAATTGACTTGACGGGTGCCTCACCGGTAATACACCTGGAGTATGATTTCATACAGGTGTCAGGAGCAGGTGCGATTGCAAGATACTTCGGGATACCCTTCTTCTGGGCTGATATAACTCTTGACGGTGCTAAGGGGACTGTGATTTCTCCCTCCGGGACAAGCCTCAATCTTGTCATACCTAAACCGGCCAAGAAATAATCCTTGAGATTACATTAAAAAAGAGAGTGTGTCCGATTGACACGCTCTCTTTTTTTTTATAGAGATGCCCGGGTTGGGCGTCTGTGCTGTGTATATCTACGAGGTCTTCGTACCTGAACGTTTATACATGAAGTTCGCTGATAAACCCAGGGCTACCAGCACAATCACTGCCACATATACAAAAGCCGGCACCGGCACTGCGTCTCCTCCGGCATAGGAATGCAATCCTGACAGATAATAATTGACCCCGAAGTAGGTCATGAGCACTGAAGAAAATGCAAAGAGCGAAAGAAGATTAAAGGTAAAAACATTCTTCATCCCGGGTATCATCCTCGAATGGGTCACAAGCGTGTAAATGACTATAGTGATCAGTGACCATGTCTCCTTCGGGTCCCATCCCCAGTAGCGGCCCCATGATTCATTAGCCCAGACAGCGCCCAGAAAGGTGCCGATGGTCAGAAAATAAAGCCCCAGTGTCAGTGTCCTGTAATTGATGACCGTAAGCTCGTCTATCGTTGCACTGATCCTCTCCTGGTTCTTCTTATTGACAAAGAGCATCATTATCATCACAATGAGACCAAGGATGGCTCCCAGACCCAGGAACCCGTAACTGCCCGTTATCACGGAGACATGCAGCGTGAGCCAGTACGATTTGAGCACGGGCACCAGATTCGTTATCTCCGGGTCCATGAAGCTCAGGTGTGCAACCATAAGCGTCATTCCGGCAAGTACGGCTGTGGCAGCCAGCGCAAGTAAGGACTTGCGGCTGAAAATAAAACCTGCCAGCATTGTGACCCATGAGATGAAAAGCATAGATTCATATCCGTTGCTCATGGGCGAATGGCCCGAAATATACCATCTGATGCCCAGGCCCGCCGTATGAAAGATAAATCCGGCCACAGCAAGGCTGAACAGGATCTTCATGAAAAAAGAGCCTCCTCCCTTGCCTGTAATGATAAAGCTGATAAGAGCCAAGATCATCAGCAGGCCCAGTGTGGCATAGAAAGGAAACAGCTTTTCAAAGATATTTGCCCTGTAATAGAAGAGCTCTGCCCTGATGCGTGATTCTGACGGAAGATCATAATCAGAATGAGTCTTCTGATATGCCTTTATCGCCCGGAGGTACTCCTCAGGCTTTGCCGTAGCGCTTCCCACAGCCGTGACAGCCTGGGCCCACATAGGAATTACATTGATAACAAAAAGCGAATCCTCCTTGCCAGTTGCATGCCTGGCAGCATCGGCTGAACTGCCCCAGTGATCCGTCCCGTCATTCAGCGGGAAGATATTCATGAAGCCCCCTTCTGACATCATATAACAAATATTTACCCTCTCGTCAACCTTGATAACCTCCTTGTCAAAGCGGGTCCGCTCGCTTGCAGGTTTGGAATATGCCTTTTCAACGTACGATGAAAGCTTATACCCTCCTCCGTCGCCGAAGTCAACGATGTCCGAAAAAGCAGCCCTGTCGCCCTTCAGCTTCAGCAGGCCTGACAGCTCGGCATTTGAGACTTTGATAAGAGGCACATCCTGCCAGTGATAAGGATCAAGAGAAAAACCCATGAAAACCTGCATGGGCGAGAGGCCCTCATAATCCTTCTCCCTGGCAACTTTCCGGAGAATGTCACTGCTTATTGTATACAACGGCTTGGTGCGTCCCTTCTGGTCCTGTGCAAGCACCTCCCCGAAACGGTTGGCTTCATCACCGTCAATGACCAGATGCTGGGCCTTTAGAGGCGAGAGAGAGGTCAGGACAAAAAGCATGACGGCCATTGCTGCCGGGCGACGGTACCGTGAATTCCAGTAACCCTTCTTTACGGTCCTGAAGAATGATCGCCTGTTGATTATCGAGAGTACGATAAACAGGAAAAGCAGGGCATAGCCTGCATATGTTGTAATCATACCTGCAGGGTCATGGTTCACTGAAAGGACAGTGCCAAGCTCGTCCTTGTCGTATGAAGATTGATAAAAGCGGTACCCCTTGTATTTAAGTATATGGTTCATGTATATATCATACTTAATATCAGCATTATGACTCACGTCGGTCAGTGTAACGCGGCTTTTAAAACCGGAAGGGCTGTTGGAACCCGGGTACCGTTCAATCATGAAATCGTCAAGGGTGAGACTGAAGGGCAGGTCAAGAACCCTGTTGCCATAGCTGATATTCGCCTTAAGATCATCTGCAGTGCCATGCCATTCCGTTCTATCTGTTTCAGGATTGTTCCACAGGTAAATCTTCTTCTCAAAGCCTGTTCCTGACAGTGTGAACTCAAAGGCGCCGGAACCTGCCTGGCCTGTATTATCAGAAGACGGCGCCGGCACTGCGACTCCGCTGATCGTCATCTGGCGTGGTACCAGCTTGTATCCACCGATCGAATATACCGTTCCGGAGGTCAGGTTAATCAATGTGTCAGGGGGGCATAACACCTTCGTCATGTCCGTCATCCTGGTCAGCACCATCTCTTTCGTGGATTTGATGAGGAAAGAAGAGTTGTTCAGTATTACATTTATATCCGCGTCTGGTCCAAATCCCATGGTCATCTCTCCGGCCATCGCTTTCTCACCCTGAGCAAGCACAATTATTTCACTCGTTCGCATATCACGGGTGGCAAGAAAAGCAACCATAGGGACCCCGTCAGGCGATTCTTCCACCTGTTTAACGGCGCCGGGGATGTATCCGTCAAGCTTCAGCTGCACCTCACTGCCGGCAGCCCTGAGAGTCTTCCTGTATCCGGTCCGGCCGCCACCGGCAACAGACAGAACTTTTGAATGTCGTGCAAGCACATTGTTATCCTGATCAGCCACCTCAAAAACAAGATCGCTGACCGAAGAATATGTCACTGATGAAGCTTCCCCCTCTCTTATGTGGATCATGCCGTCGAAACCTGTATAGCGGGTTATAGCTGCACCAATAACCATTACAATAAAAGCAAGATGGAATATCATTACGGTAATCTTCTCTTTCCGGTACAGTTTGTATATTATTATCTGTCCGGAAAGATTGATTACCAGGAGCAGAAACAACAGTTCAAACCATCGTGTGTTATAAACCATCGACCTGGCTGTTTCAGCGCCGAAATCATTCTCGATGAAGGTTGCTGCGGCCATTGATGTTGCCAGCAAAATAAACAGCACACCCATTACTGCCGGAGTAAGAAGAAATCTGAATACTTTCATAATTATAATTTGAATGCAAAACTATCCTTTTTCGGATATTAAACGAAGTTTTTCACGCTTGAGGATCTTAACTGAGCGTGGTGTCGCCTGGATGATCTTTTCATTTTCAAGCTCGCCCATTATTCTTACAACACTCTCTTTTGCCATATTGGTCATTTCACCGAGCTCCTGGCGAGACAGTACCATCTCAAAACTGTCTGAATGAAAAAGTGTATCTGCAAAATAGAGTAGTGATTCGGCAAGTCTTCCATGCATCTTCTTCTGGGTAAGGTTCACCACTTTATGATGCATCCTGAATGCATTTTCACTGAGTTCCTCAATGAACCCCACGGCAAAATCCGGATTGCCGGCAATGAGCCGGCGAATGATGTCAAAGCTTATAAAACAGGCCTGAACAGGGGTAATTGCGGCCACTGAATAGCAGTACCTGGAATTGACATGAACACCGGGGCCGGCAAGAAGTGTCGATTGTCCTGCCAGGTCAAGAATCAGGTTTCTTCCCGAGTACCCTTCCATGTATACTTTCGTAAGGCCGGAAAGGATGAAAACAGCATTTGAGGATGGTGAGCCCTGCTTGATAATGATCTCCCCCTGGTTAAAACCGGCTTCATAACGGTTCCTGTTGACCAGGTCAAGCTCTTCTTTTGAAAGATTTCTGAAGTTGCTCCAGCATTTTGAACAGACTTCACAACTTGAGATTACGTTTTCACTAAACATTGTTCCCTCCTGAATTTTGAAGTCAAACCTACAATAACACATATGCAATTTAGGCAAATAGTGATATATATCATAATTTAAATTGACCTTTATCAATCATGTTGGTCTTACTTATCAATCTTTTGTTATTGAAATATCAATGATGCACCAAGTGTACACATCGCGGGTCTTGCTACCTTTCGCAGTTGAATAATCACAAAAAACCTGAAAATATATGAAGGCAAGTTTGAAGCTTTTTTCGTTGTTAGTCATGACCGGGATGGTGATGATATCCTGTGAAGGTCCTATGGGTCCGACAGGGCCGCAGGGCGCTCAGGGTCCAAAGGGAGAACCGGGAAATACAGTTGCCTGCACAGAGTGCCATAATGCTGATGTCGTTGAAGCAAAAGCAATTGAGTATGAACATTCGTTGCATTTCAGCGGTGAGGCTTTTGAAGAAGGAACAAGAAACGCCTGTGCTCCCTGTCATTCAGATCAGGGTTTCAAGTTTGTTGTAGATAACAATACCCTTACAACATTTGTTCCTGATCCGGCCAATGCAGGGAAGTTTATAAATAATTATATGGTTGACAACCAGACTGCATCGTTGCCCGGACCGATCAGCTGTTTCACATGTCACAGTGCCCTCCACTCAGCATATAACGGAGACGACTTCTCACCACTTACGACAACTGCGGAAGTGCCAATGACCATGTGGGGGGGATCAAAAACCATCAATTTCCCCAAGGCCAAGGGAAATCTTTGTGCCAAGTGTCACCAGCCCAGACCGGTAACAGCTTCAAGCGGAAATGTGATTGATTATTCATTACTGGTTTCAGATCCTGGTACGAAATATACGCTTTCAAGCTTAAGCTACAGGACTGGTCTTCATTACGGAGCACAGAGTTCAATTGCGGCCGGTGTCGGAGGTATTCAATTCGGAACAGGGTACGGAAACTCAGCGCATACTGCTAACCTTTCATGCGGAAACTGCCATATGGCAGAACCCAGAACCCTGTCAGGAGGACATTCATTCAGCGTGGCCGGGCTGTTTACCGGATGTAACGTAAGCGGATGCCACACCTCGCTGAGCTCCACCAACGAGACTTATACCAACGTTGTTGATAATATTACAGGCTTGCTTGAGGATCTGGCAGCAAAAATTAATGCCGTAGGCGCAGGCCATGATATTCTTCAGGCAGATCCTGTAGACGGACAGTATCATGGTTACCTTGATATCTATGATGCAGGTTCAAATCCCACCGGATACTGGAAGAATCCAAGCCAGGGCAATGTACCGTTCCCGCCTATAACAAACGCACAGTTCGGCGCCATTCTTAACTACCAGCTGGTATTCAGGGATGGAAGCCATGGTGTTCACAACTACATGTACGCAAAGAAACTTCTTGAGAATACTCTTGCTGCCTGGTAGAACAAAATAATTAAGAAAAGCTGTCTCCTCTGGGGCAGCTTTTAGAAATAAAGAAGAAGGCTGCTTCGTTTGAGGCAGCCTTCTTCAGTTTTTAAAGGAAATTCCTTATTTCTTAAAACTTCTCATGTGATGTACCATTGCCCAGATCTCGTTATCAGGGATTTTCTTGTCAAAGGCTGGCATTTCACCACGTCCGGTTTTGGTTCTGTAGAATAACTCACCATCGGTAAAGGCCTGGAAATCAGTTGACGAAAAGTCACCCGGATGTGTTTTAAGCATCCTGCCTTTTACGCCATCACCAAGTCCGGTCTTGCCATGACATGATGCACAGTTCTTCGACCAGGATGACATCCCGAGTTTCATGGTGGCATCATCTTTTGCAACGGGATTTGCTTTAGCTTTCTCAGTTGCAGGCACAGGCCATGGTTCAGCTTTCTTCTGACTCTGTGCGTTCATCACCTGTGAAAAGGAGAAGGCCAGCAGTAAAGCACTTACAAAAACTGATTTAAATTTCATAGTTATACATTTTTAGTTCTACAATGCTGTTATCATTTATCATGCCAAAAGTAAATATTTTTTTTATGGAGAGGATTTTCGCATAAAAAAACCTGTCCGGGACGGACAGGTTCTTTAAATATCCAGGAGCTTATTGCTTAAGGGATTTCATGTAAATAACCATCTTCCAGATATCGTTATCAGGAATTTTCTTGTCGTAAGCAGGCATCTCCCCTCTTCCGGTTTTTGTCTGATAAAACATTGTTCCCTCGCTGTATGCCTGAAAATCTGCTCCGGAGAAATCACCGGGAAATACTTTGCACATTCTTCCTTTAGGGCCATCACCCTTGCCAAGCTTGCCATGACATGAAGCACAATTCTTGTCATAAGCAGTTTTGCCGGCTGCAAGTGTTGTTGCATCGCTGGCCACAGGATTCTTCATTGTCTTATACTCAGCCGGGATAGTCCACGGTTCGCCCTTCTTCTGCTGACCAAAAGCGGTGACAGACATCACGGTAAAGGCAGCTGTCAGCATCATGACTGAAATTGTTTTAATTGTTCTTTTCATACAAATTGTTTTTAATTAGACTCATATTAATGACTCTCATGCCAGCCGGTGACAATGCTCCTGAAATTACTCAGGGGTGACTTGCCCATTGTGCTGACATAAAGATGAATAAACAAAAATATCACGATCAGGAAACCAAGAACCACATGGAACTGGTCTGTAAGGAAAATTCCGCTTAAACCCAGGAATTTTTTGAGAATAAATTCCGGAAACATCAGGGCCCATCCGGTTATAAAAAGCATCGGCAGCGCAAAATACATCACAACGACATATGACACCTGCTGGAGGGGATTGAATTTACGGTCGCGGGTGACAGGAAAAGGAGCTTTCTCACCTTTGAAATACCCGTAGGCGTAATAATAGCCCTGCTTCCACAGCCTTGTACCCAGTCCTTTGATCTGTGTCAGGTATTGTTTTCCGTTTGCAGTGAAAAGGTTTCCGACCAAAAATACAGTGTAACTGACGGTAAGCAGGAAACCGCAGACATTATGGATTGAGACTGCCCGCTGAAATTTAACCACCAGAGCGTTATCAGGATTGGAGTAAAGCATGCTGAACCCGGTCACAATTAGAAAAAGACATAATATAGCATTGGAAAGATGCCACAGTCTCACCCAGACAGGATAGTGATAAAAATTACTGCTCATAATAACGCTTGACTGGTTTAATTATAATCCTGAAAAGTGTATGTATCAAACCGATTACAAGAGTCATGCCAATGATGATCATTCCTGTTAAAGAGATGAATTTGCTGTGATTAGCCCCTATAACATAGGAATCGTTTTTCAGCATAACTCCATTGACAAAACCTTTTTCAATGCGGTTCTCCTTGGAAGAATATTTATAGAGCGTGCCCATCAGGATGGAATTCTTGTTGTGACAGTCGGTGCAGGCTTTTACGGCACTGTCCGCAGACATGACTTCATGTGCCACAAGAATGCTGTCAGTCATGCGTGTGTGACAATCAAGGCATCTTACAGCCTCAAGGTGCCTTTCAACATTCGGCAACCACTCATGCTTGGGAAGCACTTTCTCAAGTCCTTTTTCCGATATCATGCCCATTACATCCGAATGGCCATGACAACGAAGGCACATTTCATTTGACCTGATTATATAATCACGGCCACCGGTGGTCTGACGGGCCAATGGATTATAGTAATGAGCATTATGACACTTCCAGCAGGTGACAAGACCGTCAGTGGCTGTAAAATGAATACTTCTCTGGTACTCCGCATCAATCTCCTCAAACCCGTACTTTGCATAGTTGGGATCATTTCCGTGACAGTCAATACAACTCCATGATGTCTCAAAACGAGCCTCCATGGGGTGAGGAAAACTTTTGAAACCTTCCGAGTGACAATCGAGACAATTGAAGCTCCAGTGTACCGAATTGTAAAAAAGATCAGGGTTTATGACCCTGTATTCCGACATGAGCTGTTTCCTGCTTTCTCCTGAAACAGTATCAGTCAGGGTATAAACCATTTTGCCGTGACAGACAAGGCAGTTCTGCTCATTCTGTTCAGCATAGAGGCTTAGTTCAGCACCTTTTTTTACAGTTGAATCCTGCTTCTCACCCTGAGGGTCCTGAGCACTGAGAGGGATCAGGAACACGAACGAGAGCAGAAAAAAAAGTGAAACTTTTCCCGGATTCATCAGAAGCGCTGCTGCCGTTAAAATCTTACAGTAATATTAAGCCCGATCAGGAAGTTACCGTCAGCTATACTGTTCTGATTGTAAAGGAAATTGTACTGTCCCAGAATATCATGGTAGTTGGCGAAAAATATCTGGAAAGCGTGTGTTGCAGTTCCGATCTCCCAGCCTGCAGCAAGCTGTGGCTTAGAATTAAAATCAGGATTTTCCTGTTTGGTTAAAAGCTGATCGTATTCAAGGATCAGGCTGTGCGAGCCGAAAAGATTGTATTTTGCGCCTGCGGAGAAGCCAAAATTTGCATTCTTGTATCCGACCTCAACTGCATTGAAATAGACAAATGTTGGCGCAAGCTGTAATGACAGTTTGCTGAATTGCCTTGCAACAAGCACCTGTGCGAAATAATTGAGCCTGTGAATTTCCCTCCAGTCGTCTGCGGCTGACCCGAAATTATCTTTGCTGCGAAGGTCGATGCCCATATCGCCGTAGAGAGCAAGTGAAACAGGCATTGAACCTGATTCTGTCTGCCGGAGAAGAGCATACTTCACGGAAAGATCCTGTGCCATATAGTTCTTTGAAGTGCCCGCTCCTATTACCAGCTTGTCCGTAATAGCGTAGTTTAGTCCTAAGCGGATATTACTCGGCCCCCATAGACCGAACAGGTCATCAAAACCGTTATTGACAGTACCAAACCTGTGATGTATCTCAAACTCCAGCATGCCTTTAAAGGGAGTCGTTACCGTTTGATTGTCAATTAAAATGCTGGTTTCAAATAATCTGACGGGATAATCCTCGCTTTCCTGGCTGAATGCAGGGACAAACAGCAGCGCGAGAAGAATCAATAAGAATGCCTTTTTCATAGTTATCTGGATTATTAGGTTTTATTTTTTATTGTCTTTGGCTCCTTGTGACGCCCACAGCTTGATGACATCGTTAAAATAATACGTAAGGGTGTCATTAACCTGTACCGGAGTATTGAAGTTGTTTACGCTGCCATGAATCACAAATATGTGGCTGTTATCGGGATTTACAGTATCAACGTTTGCGACAAGATTATTGTAAATCTTAGTCCGCGTCCATGTATGGCAGCCTGAGCACTTTGGCAGAATGTGCTGATCAAAGCTGATTATAATATCTTCGTTTATTACCGGTGGTTCAGGTGGTGTCCATGAGTATTGCTCACATGATGAGAGGCCTGCAAGACCCATCGCAAACACCGCGGAGGCAAGCACCCTGAAAAATCTGTCTCTTCTTGTCATCATTATATTAATTGTTAATTAAAAAACAAAGATATCAGAATAAGGTATCTGATTTTTTCAGCAGGTACCTTATTTATTTGATTGATAGCTGCTTCTTATCAATCATTAAATTGATATAAATCGCAATTATGAATGACAAATATCAAGTCAGCGATAAAACCAGACATTTTCCTGTCACTGCAATGTCAGAACTTGTAAGAATTATCTTCGATCAGCTTGTCAGCAATGCGCCGTCTGGCCTCCTTGACATTGACAAAACCCTCACTGGCGAGTCTTTCAATTGCCTGAACCAGAACTGGGTATGTTTCAGGCGAAGAGAATGATGCAATTGCTTCCATTGCGGAGCTCCTCAATATATCTGCTGTTTCGAACAGGTTGACATCAAGCATATCTTTATATACTGAAATATCACTCTTTATTGTGCTCAGCTTTTCAACCCTGAGTGCCAGCAATTCGGAAACATAAGTCTCCATCATCATCTCGGCTATATTGTTCAGCACTTCCTGTTCATTTATCAGTCCTTTGCCGAAATTTTTCGTGGCGTAGTGCATGCAGATCAGTATGGCCTTCTTGAAATTCCTGATATATCTTGTCCTTGTCTGGAAATAACTCTCTCCTTCAGTCTTGCCATCGGTGATATCAGCCAGCCCCGAGCATAGTTTTTCAGCCTCACCGTAAAGGTCGAAATCACCCTTCAGGGCACGTTTCATCGCGGTGTCAACAACAAGCAGACGGTTGATCTCATTGGTTCCTTCAAATATCCTGTTGATTCTGGAATCACGGTAACCCCTCTCCACTGCCATCTCTGCCGAATAACCCATACCTCCGTGTATCTGGACTGCCTCATCGACAATAAAATCAAGCATCTCAGATCCGATGACCTTCAGTATTGCAGCCTCAACCGCATAGTGGCTGATGCCCTCGATTGCAGCTCTTCCGTGGTCGCTGCCGGCAGACAGTTCGCTGATAAGGAGGTCGATATCTTTGCTTACCCTGTAGACGGCTGATTCTGAGGCAAAGAGCCGGATCACCTGCGCGGCAAGCTTATGTTTTATAGCTCCGAAGGTTGAAATCAATACGCCGAACTGTTTTCTTTCGTTTGCATACCTGACGGAATCATTGATAGCCTTCTTGGCAGCGCCGATAACATTCGCTCCAAGCTTGAGCCTTCCCATATGAAGGATGCTCAGTGCGATCCTGAACCCCTCTCCCCTCTTGCCCAGAAGGTTCTCAACCGGCACTTTGACATCATTAAAGTAGATCTGGGCCGTGGATGATCCTTTGATACCCATCTTATGCTCGTCGGGGCCTATCACCACACCGGGGTAGACAGTTTCAACGATGAATGCGCTGAGCACCCTGTCGGTGTCAATCTTGGCGAACACTATCAGCGTATCGGCGAAACCGGCATTTGTAATCCACATTTTCTGCCCGTTGAGAATGTAATGTTTCCCGTCCTGGCTGAGCTTTGCATTTGTCTTGCCTGAGTTGGCATCGCTGCCGGCTCCCGGTTCGGTAAGGCAGTAAGCCCCGAGGAACTCTCCTGTCGCCAGCTTCGGAACATAGCGCTCACGCTGATCCTGGTTGCCGTAATACATGATAGGCATGGTCCCGATGCCGCAATGCGCCATGAATGACACTGAGAAAGAATATCCTGCACCGATGGTCTCGGCCACCAGCATCTGGGTGACAAACGATTGCCCGAAACCGCCATACTCTTCAGGAATTGAAATGCCCAGCAGACCCAGCTCTCCCGATTTTTTCAGGATGTTTTTCATCAGTTCCCTGTCGCTCTTCTCAACCTGTTCCAGGTTAGGATACACTTCGGCCTGAAGAAAATCGTTGCATGTCTGAGAGATCATCTTCTGTTCCTCATTGAATTCTTCAGGGATGAAAATATCCTTTGCATCTGTTTCCCTTACCAGAAATTCACCGCTTTTCAGAGTATTACTGTTTTCCATTGTCATATATTAACTGTTTGATAATATTATAATTCCAGTGACTGTGCGATCAGCTCGGCCATGTCAAGGTTGCGGACATCATCCTCCCTGTTCTTGTATTTAATTCCGTCAGTCAGCATTGTCATGCAGAACGGACATGCTGATGCAATTACCCCTGCTCCGGCCCTGAGGGCTTCCTCAGTCCTTTCAATGAAAATTTCCTTTTCTCCTTTCTCTGCCTCCTTGAACATCTGGGCCCCGCCTGCGCCGCAGCATAATGCAAAGCTCCCGTGCCTCTCCATTTCGGTAAAACCCCCGGTCAGCCTGCGGAGAAGGGCCCTGGGCTCATCATAAATCTCATTTGCCCGTCCAAGGTAACACGGATCATGATATGTGACAGTCTTTCCTTTAAGCGATCCGGCATTGATATTCAGCCTGCCTTCTTCAGCATATGTGTTCAGGAACTGGAGATAGTTGACCACCTCATAGCTGCCGCCCAGGTCGGGATATTCATTCCTGAATATGTTAAAGCAATGTGGACAGGTGGTGATTATCTTTTTTACGCCGTATGATTTGAGTACTTCTATGACCTGCAAAGCCTGCATCTGGAAGAGCATCTCATTGCCGGCACGCCTTGCCGGGTCACCGGTGCAGGTCTCTTCAGTGCCAAGCACGGCATAATTTATTTTCAGGTGGTTAAGTACCTTCACGAAAGCCCTGACCACCTTTTTATACCTGTCATCAAAAGCACCGGCACAGCCCACCCAGAAAAGATATTCCGGCGTTGTGCCCCTGGCTGCATAATCAGACATGAGCGGTACACTGAAGTTCAGGTCTTTGGCCCACAGCATCCTGTCTTCCGAAGAATACTGCCATGGGGCCCCGTTATTCTCGATATTGCTGAACACTGCCTTGAGTTCACCGGGAGCCGATGCCTCCTCCATGACAAGATATCTCCTCATGTCGACTATCAGGGAGGGATGGTTGATGTTTATAGGACACTCGGTGGCACAGGCATTACAGGTGGTGCAGGCCCATAATTCCTCTTCGGAAATATAATCTCTCAGTAGCGACTTATTGTCACTGTAATTATTGCCGTTCCTGACCATCAGGGGTCCTTTTTCCTTCATCCTTGCCCTGAGGTCCATCATCACCTTGCGGGGTGACAGCTTCTTTCCCGTGATATTTGCAGGACAAACCGAAGTGCAGCGTCCGCATTGGGTGCAGGAAAGTGAATCGAAATATGTTTTCCAGACCACATCCTCAGCATCCTTTACCCCAAATCGCTCTACGGGTGCATCAGACGGTGCTGCCGCAAAAGCTGTATCAGGGTTCATCATAAGCCTTACCTCCCTGGTGACATTATCCATGTTTGTCAGTTTGCCGAGCGGCTCGAGGCGCGACAGGAACACGTTGGGAACAGACAGGAAGACATGGAAATGCTTTGAATACGGCAGTACATTCGCAAAAACGAATATGGTAAGTATGTGTGTCCACCAGCAGACCTCGTAAAGGGTATGCATTGACGCCGGCGTCTTGTTTCCGATCAGTCCGGCCAGCCAGGTACTGACAGGGTAAGCTCCTTTCATCGGCTCCTCCGTGAGAAGTTTGCCCCCGGCATAACCTGTGTTCATGCCTGCCAGTGAGATCATAAGCAGAAGGATCAGCGAAAGAGCAATTATTGCATCGACATGAGATATCTTCTTCATCTCGATGCCTTCGAAACGTCTGATATGAAGGAAGATACGTCTTACAAGAAATATGATAATTGCTATGCCGACTATATATGCGAAAATATCTCCTGATCCCATCAGGAACCCGTAAAAACCGCCGAGGAAAGAAAGTGACCTGTCTGTTCCGGCCAGCCCGTCAATCACCATTTCGATGCTGCCGAACAGGATAATGCAGAAGCCCCAGAACACCAGCGCATGAGCCAGTCCGATCACCGGCCTGCGGAAAATCTTTGTCTGTCCGAAGGCGACCTTCAGCATAACGCCAACCCTTTTCCCGATTTGTTTAACAGGGAACCCGGGCCTGGTAAGTCTGAAGAAACCGGCGATCCGGCTCACGGTAAAGGCAAACACTCCAAGCGTCACAAGGAGTGCCAGTGCAAACACTAACTGTCTGATCATTTTTTCAGCTCTTTTACTGCTTCAACAAGCTTTGGCAGCACCTTCATGGCGTCTCCTACGATTCCGTACTGGGCAACCTCAAAGATAGGAGCATCCTTGTCAGTATTGACCGCCACGATATACTTTGATGAGCTTACTCCTGCCAGGTGCTGGGTAGCTCCCGAAATACCTATCGCAATATACAGATTGGGAGCTATAACCTTTCCTGTCTGGCCGGTATGTTCTTCATGTGACCTCCATCCTTCATCGGAAACAGGCCGTGAGCATGCTGTCGCAGCACCGAGTGCTCCTGCAAGCTCAACAAGCGGTCCCCAGTTGTCAGGCGACTTCATCCCCCTGCCACCGGAAACAACTATCTCAGCATCTGTGAGCAGTAACTTGCCGGTCTGCTTCTGAGAATCTTTAATGACCGTCCTGGCCAGCGAGCTGTCAACAGTGATATTACTATTCTCAATTACTGCACGGTTTGGCGTTTCGACCAGGTCAAAAGAATTCTGTGAGAGGGTGATTATTTTAATCACGGTATTTATGACCATATGTGCAAAGGCATTGCCTGAGTAAGTCCTTTTATAGACAGTGAACGGGTCAAGGCTGAGCGGCAGCTTGCTGACGCCTGAAGCCATGCCTGCTTTTAACCTCACTGATAACCGCGGAGCGACAGCCTTTCCTTCGCTGTTGTTTGAGATAATGATGACCCGGGCATCTTCTTTCAGGGCTGCCTGTTCGATAATATCAGTATACACCTGGTTATCAAGTGCTTTACAATACTCGCCGTCGACCCTGACAATCTTTCCAGCCCCGTAATTCCCAAGCTTGCTGAGCTCTTCATCGCCTACGGCTCCAATTGAGAGGCAGACCAGCGATGTATTAAGCATTTCTGCAACCTTTGATCCGTAGGAAACCAGTTCAAAAGATGATTTCTTAAATCTGCCGTCCCAGTTCTGGGTATATACTAAAACTGACATAGTTTTTGAGTTTTTAATGTTTGTAAATCAGATGACCTTGGCTTCGTTCTGGAGAAGTGTTATCAGCAGGCCGGCATTCTCGGGGTCAATGAATTTGCAGGCAGCGCGTGGTGCGGGTTTTTCATAGACCAGGATACCGGTCAGGGGTTCTGCCGGTTCAGGCTCATAGAGTCTTACAGGCTTTGTCCTTGCAGTCATTATACCCCTCATGGATGCTATTCTGGGTTCTTTGGCAATCCCTTTCTGAACAACAGCCACGAATGGCATCGGGACAGAGACAATTTCCCGTCCTCCGTCAATCTCACGGGTAAGGACCGGAGAGCCGTTTTCGATCTTAATGTCTGATACGGCAGAGACAGAGGGTATCCCGAGAAACTCAGCTATCATACCGCCTGTCATCGATCCGTTAAAATCGCTTGATTCTATACCGCATAGAATGACATCAAACTGCTCTTTCCTGATTACCGCGGCCAGCTGGGCAGCCACAAAATATAAATCAGCCGGCACGGCATTTACCCGGAAGGCATCGTCCGCACCTATCGCCAAAGCTTTACGTATTGTTGGCTCGGATGTGGCAAGTCCGACGTGCGCCACTGTTACCGACCTGACACCGGCTGATGCATCATCCTTTAACTCAAGGGCACGCGTCAGCGAAAGCTCATCCCACGGATTGATGACCCACTGTATTCCCGCTGTGTCAAGCCTGGTATCGCTCTCCACGAATTTGACCTTCGTGGTTGTGTCAGGAACATTGCTTATACATACTAAGATCTTCATTGATGGTCTCTGTTTTTACTGATTAAATTTCAATCTTTTTCCTTATCCGGAAAAACTGCTTTCAGCGTGGCAAATATAAGAATAAAACATAACCACAAAAATGCCCTGTGCTGATGTCAAAATATTAGACTAACTTCGCCCGCCGTAGAATCAGCTCTTTTAGGCGTAAATGAAAGGAAGACAATACACAGCTCTCGTTTTTTCAATGATCTTCTGGTCATTTTCGTTTATCTGGTTCAAGATTGCAAACAAAAGCTATGATCCGATCACGATTGTCTTCATACGCTTATGCATGGCGACCCTTCTACTTTCAGCATATCTCTGGATAACACATGGGTTCAAAGGTGTCAGGAAAGAAGACAGGAAATACTTCCTTCTGCTGGCATTTTTTGAACCGTTTCTGTACTTCCTGGGAGAGAGTTTCGGACTGACATATGTCTCATCTACCGTTGGGTCCGTGATAATCTCGACCATTCCGGTATTTGCAGTGATTTTTGCCTGGATCTTTTACAGGGAGAGGCTTAAGCTTATCAATTATGCCGGAGTGGTTGTATCCTTTATCGGGGTCATTATTTTCATCACCAGCGGATCAGGGACAACAGCCATGAGTCTCAAGGGACTGGCGCTGCTGTTCCTGGCAGTAGCTGCGGCGGTCGGTTACAACATGGTGCTTGCCAGGCTGGCAAGTGTTTATAATCCTGTCAGTATTGTGAACATACAGAATGCCATCGGGGTCGTCCTTTTCCTTCCCCTTTTTCTTATTTTTGACCTGAAAAAAGTCATTGCCACCGGCATTGTCGCTGAGAGCTTCAGCTTCATCGTGCTTCTGGCTGTCTTCGCCTCCAGCGGTGCTTTTGTGCTCTTTGCATATTCTGTCAGGCACCTGGGCATCTCGCGCGCTAACATTTTCAGCAACCTGATACCCGTTTTCACGGCGGTTTTCGCCTTCCTTATTGCAGGAGACAAACTGACTTTTCGAAATGCAACAGGCATGGCTGTAGTCATCGCCGGGCTGTTCCTTTCACAGATCGGAAAAAAGGAAGCTGCAGTGACGGATATCGATTTTGCCGGAAGAAGCGCGTAGAGCCTCATGAAATAACCTCTCCGGCCCTCCCGTTTTACTGATAGTATTATCTTTGTTTTCAAGTTTTCAGGATATGAAGCGACCGCTGCTTGCCTACCTCTTTCTTATTGCACTTCTGCCGGTAAGCGGTCAGACCGGAGGTGATAACACCTATGAGTTTCTAAATCTCAGCCACTCTGCCTTTGCAACAGCCACTGGCGGAATGACTGTCTCACAAAGCAGAAACGACCTCAGCCTGCCCTATTTTAACCCTGCCCTGCTCACAGCCTCGATGAATAATGACATCTCGCTGAGCTTTTCCACATACTTTGCCGGGATAAATTACGGATACGCCGCCTGGGCACACGACATGGAAAAAAGAGGTACCCTGGCGGCCGGACTGAGCTTCATCCGCTACGGCAGCTTTACTGAAGCGGATGCCGAGGGAAACATAAACGGGACATTCACTGCCGCCGAATATGCTTTCAATGTGATATGGTCACTGCAGATTGACTCGTCTTTTACCGTCGGCATAAACCTGAAACCGGTATTGTCACATCTTGAACGGTATTTCTCGGCAGGGATATGTGCTGATATCGGAGCCACATACCATAACCAGAAACTGCTCCTCGATGCAGGCCTGGTTATCAGGAATGCCGGATTTCAGATAAAAAGCTATACCGGGGAAGGCGGCGAGCCTCTTCCTTTTGAGATAATTGCCGGTGCCACCAAGAGACTGGAGCATGCTCCTTTCAGCTTCTCTCTCACATTCAGACACATAGAAAAACCTGACCTCATCTATGATTATAACCCGGGCGATGAGATCACTGCCGGCGGCTTCGGAGAAAACCTGCTGAAGCATATCATCTTTGGCATCGAGATCATACCTTCAGACGCATTCTGGGTGGGGGCAGGACTGAACTACCAGAGGAGATCTGAGATGCGCATCGAGCAAAGAGCTGGCATGACAGGTTTCACTGCAGGGTTTGGGATCAGGACAAAGGCTTTTGAGCTTGCTTACGGACGTGACGCTTTCCATCTTGCAGGTGCATCCAATCACCTGACGATTACCCTCAGACCCGAGGTGATATTCAAAAAAACAACTCCATGAACCTTATGCCTTCCTTTTCGTTTTAACTTTGCAGCCTCTATGAAAAAGAGAAAAAAAATAATCATCACCGTCGACGGATACTCATCATGCGGGAAAAGCACATTCGCAAAAGCGATTGCTGCTGACCTCGGTTACCTGTATATTGACTCCGGTGCAATGTACAGGGCAGTGACCTTGTACTGCCACCGGCAGGGATACGTTACCGGAGGTGTGGCAGACATACCGGGCATTATAAGTGTTCTGCCTGAGATAAAGATAACCTTCAGGATAAACCAGGATACCGGATTTAATGAGACTCTTCTCAACGGTGAAAAAGTCGAAAGGGAACTCCGTGACAGGGCTGTATCAGATAATGTGAGTGCCGTAAGCACAATAGCAGAGGTCAGGAAAAAGCTGGTGGAGCTGCAGCGCGCGCTGGGAGCCAGCGGAGGGATAGTAATGGACGGACGTGATATAGGAACCGTCGTTTTCCCTCATGCCGAATTGAAGATTTTCATGACCGCATCGCCGGCAGTGAGAGCCAAACGCCGTTATATGGAGCTTGTGGAAAAAGGCCTCCGGGCAGACATCGCTGCCGTTGAAAAAAATATCAACGAGCGTGACAGGATCGATTCCTCCCGCGAGATCAGTCCCCTTAAGAAAGCAGACGATGCAGTGTTACTCGACAACAGTGACATGACTGTAAATGAACAGATGGTATGGTTCAGAAAACTGTTTAAACAGAAGATGAATGAAGGTTGATATCGAACCCGGTTCCGGCTTCTGCTTCGGAGTTGAGAATGCCATAAGGATTGCCGAGGAGGAGCTCAGGGCAGGGGAAAAAGTATTTTGCCTCGGTGAAATAGTGCATAACGATACGGAAGTAGCCCGTCTGAAGGATCTCGGACTGATCACTATCAGTCATGAAGAGTTTGCAAAGCTGAAAGACAATAAGGTTCTCATAAGGGCGCATGGCGAGCCACCCTCAACATATGAAACAGCCAGGCAGAACAATATAACAGTGATTGAGGCCACTTGTCCCATTGTGCACTCTCTCCAGGGAAAAGTCAAACAGGTTCTGGTTTCCGCGCGTGAGAAAAACGGCCAGGTAGTGATCTTTGGCAAAGAGGATCATGCAGAAGTTATCGGCCTCCTCGGAGCTGCAAGTGAAAAAGGCGTACTGATCACCGGATTGCACGACCTCGATAAAATTGACTTTACCAGACCGGTGTGGCTCTTCTCGCAAACGACCAAAAGCAAGGCTGAATATGCACTGATATCCAAAACCATTCAGGAGAGGCAGGAGAGCATTCGTGAAAAGAACCCGGATATTTTCCTGAAGGTCTTTAACACTATCTGCGGCCAGGTCTCCGGCCGTGAACCCAGGCTTAAGGTCTTTTCGAGAAAGAATGATGTGATAATTTTTGTCAGCGGGAAGAACAGTTCCAACGGACATATGCTTTACAAGGTTTGCCAGGAAGAAAACAAGCATTCGTATTTTATCTCCTCCCCGGAAGAGATCAATCCGGAGTGGTTCACCAATGCCGTAAGTGTCGGAGTTTGCGGAGCGACATCAACACCGCGATGGCTCATCCATAAGGTTGCAGAGACAATCGGAAAGATGTGACGAGGACTGGTAATTTCCACTTGATAATGTAAAAATAGTAATACCTTTGTGCCTGAAAAATCTGATGTCCCATGGGGAAAATTAATAAGATAGGTGTACTCACCTCCGGCGGTGACGCTCCGGGCATGAATGCAGCCATCCGGGCTGTGACGCGTACGGCAATATATAACGGACTGGAAGTAATTGGCATAAGGCATGGTTATCTCGGCATGATAAATGCCAATTTCAAGCCGCTCCAGGCTCACAGTGTCTCTGACATGATTCAGCGTGGAGGAACTATGCTTAAGACAGCCCGTTGCGACGAATTCAGAACACCAGAAGGCAGAAAAAAAGCATACGAGAATCTGAGGGCGGCAGAGATTGACGGTGTGGTCATCATCGGCGGCGATGGCTCCTTCATGGGAGCAAACATCTTCAATGAGGAGTATAACATACCGTTTGTGGGTGTGCCGGGGACGATAGACAATGACATTTACGGCACTGACTATACCATCGGATATGACACGGCACTTAATACCGTCGTGCAGTGCGTTGACAAAATACGTGATACGGCCAGCGCACTTAACCGATTGTTCTTTGTTGAGGTGATGGGCGCAGAAGCCGGGCACATAGCCCTGTACAGCGGCATCGCAAGCGGCGCTGAAGCAATAATAATGCCTGAGATCAAAGGTGATGCGCGTGATATCCGCAAGATGCTTGAGACCGGAAATAAGAGAAAGAAATCAAGCAATATCATTATCGTTGCTGAAGGTGAAGAAGGAGGAGGAGCAATGGCTATCGCCGAAAAACTCAAGGATGAGCTGAAGGATTATGAGGTCAGGGTCTCCATCCTGGGTCATCTCCAGAGAGGAGGCTCACCGTCGGCCCTCGACCGCGTAAACGCCAGCCGGCTCGGTAACGCTGCCGTCGAAGCGCTGATGGACGGACAGCAGAGCGTGATGGTCGGGCTGCAGAATGACGAGATAGTGCTCGTTCCATTCCGCAAGGCGGTGAAACTGCATAAAAAACTGAACCAGAGCCTGATTGATATTATTGACATCCTGAACGTCTGATCTTTAACTTACAAACTATTAATGGGACCATCTGAAGTATTCTTCACAGATATGCACAGCACCCCGTCGCTGAACCTGTTGAAGAAGCTTGGGAGACTGGTTAGGGCGGCAGGGTTCGACGATATTGATTTCGACCGTAAAATGACAGCGCTGAAGGTGCACTTCGGTGAACCCGGCAACCTGGCATACCTGCGGCCCAACTTCGCAGCATTGATTGCAAAAATGGTCAGGGAAAAAGGAGGCAAGCCCTATCTGACCGATTGCAACACCCTTTATCAAGGAATGCGTTCCAATGCGCCCGATCACCTTGAAGCAGCCTTCTCCAACGGGTATAATCCATTGAGTGCTGGTTGCCATGTGATTATCGGTGACGGCATCAAAGGCACTGATTACCGTGAAATAGAGGTTAATCTTGAATATACAGGCAAAGCGATGATAGGTACCGCTATTGCTGACGCCGATATTATTATAAGCCTTAACCACTTTAAAGGGCATGAACAGGCAGGGTTTGGCGGTGCCCTTAAAAACCTCGGAATGGGATGCGCTTCGGTGGGCGGAAAGCTCTTTCTCCATTCGGGCAATCCCCCGGTGATATATGAGCCAAACTGTACGTCATGCAACATGTGCGTCATCAACTGCGCTCATGACGCCGTTCACCTGCAGGAGAACGGGATAGCACACATAGACAACGATAAATGCACCGGATGCGGACAATGTGTAGCCGTCTGCCAGTATGATGCTGCCAGGGTCGAATGGGGTGAGGGCGGCGACAGCCTCAACAAAAAAATTGCCGAGTATGCTTATGCCGTCATCAAAGACAAGCCTTCACTGCACATAAACTTTATCATGGATGTGTCGCCTGACTGCGATTGCTGGGGGCATAATGACATGCCGCTGGTGGCCGACATAGGCATCGCTGCATCAAGAGACCCTGTTGCCCTTGACAAAGCATGTGCCGACATGGTAGTCGCTGCACCGGCATCACAGCACCTCAGGGGAGAAGGGGGAGACCTCTCCGGGGTGGATAAGTTCAGGATTGCCCATAAGAATACCGACTGGAATACAGTCCTCGTACACGCCGGGAAAATAAAAGCCGGAACATCTTCATATAAACTGACAAGGATATGAAAGAACCACTCTCCTCAAAACGGATTGCAGTACTGATAGTTGAGGACGATCCTCACAGCCAGCTCTATTTCAGGAAACTGCTCTCAGGTATGTATGACACTGCTGTTGCCGCCTCCGCCAGGGATGCATGGGATCTGCTCCATAAGGAGTCTTTTGACATGGTGTTGATGGATATCTCCCTTAAAGGTGACGAGGACGGTCTCTCGCTTACGCGTCGTCTGCGGACCGAAGAGGCTTTTAAGACGCTGCCCATTGTGGCGGTGACGGCCTATGCATTCCCTGATGACAAGCTCAGGGCTCTCGATGCAGGCTGCACCGATTACTTGTCGAAGCCCGTCAGTGCCAACGATCTTCATCTGAAAATTGCTGAGCTTACAAAAAAATAGTTATTTTTGCGAACCATATTTTGAGACCGCCTTCTCCGCCAGCCGGCGGGTGCGGTGGTTGATACGGGGTGTAGCGCAGTTGGTAGCGTACTACGTTCGGGACGTAGGGGCCGGAAGTTCGAGTCTTCTCACCCCGACAAAAGGAAAAGCCTGTCCGCGGAAAGCGGCGGGCTTTATTTTTTCTGTGCGATGAAAGCTTGCTTTCAGAAGCCAAAGAAAAAAAAGAAGCCCGGGAGCAGCGAACGACAGGCTTTTTCTTTTTCAGCCGGCACCCTGGAAGCCCGCGAGCCCCGATAAATCGGGGCGAGCAATCTTCTCACCCTTTTTCAGCCGGCACCCTGGAAGTCCGCGAGCCCCGATAAATCGGGGCGAGCAATCTTCTCACCCTTTTTCAGCCGGCCTTCTGGAAGTCCGCGAGCCCCGATAAATCGGGGCGAGCAACTCTTTCTTATTTTTCAAGCAGCTGATCTGCTGCAAGTACCAGAAACATGAAATTTGTCGCGCCTCCTCCCATCACATATTCCTGTTGCTGCCACAGGTACGGCCAGTCGAGCAACTCGGGAAAATCGGGACGGATCAGAGCCGTTCCCGATGAAACACCGCCAGGAATATATGACCAGTCAGCCCTGTTAACGCCATAGGCTACAGTCGTCGACCTTGCACCTACTCCCGAGGCGAAGGAAGCTGTATTTACACCCGGATGAACTCCAAGAATGAAATTGAGAGCATTGAACATATAATCAGCAGAGAAAATGTCGGGAAAAGCCTTGTGCAGGTAATACTGTCTTACCCCAAAGCTCTGGATATCCCATCCTGCTCCCCAAATATGTGGACGGTAAGGTACTCCGAAGGGCGTCTCCTCCCCCTGTTTAATTATTTCTGATGAGAGCGATTTTACAGCCTCTCTTACCGAACGTGTAAATCCCTCATTTCCCAACTGTGTAAGAGAAGGACCAATGATCCATGCAAGACTTCTTATCTCTTTTATTATATACAACTCATTATTAACGATATAATCCCGGTATGCAGCGTTCCCGGTGGTGAGGTACAGTTCCTTTGAAGCGTGTATTTTTGATGATAATGACCGTCCGCTGATGGTGCGGTCGAGGTTGTAGATAGCTTCGGCTACTGCAAGGCATTGGACACTGAGTGTGTCGTTGAATCCTTTAAGTACCCTGGAGGCAGCCGCCAGGTGAGCTGCGGTTGTAAGTTCTCTTGAGGGATTTTCCTCAGTGAAGACCCACCTGTCATCGGGCGGTTCAGGTCTTCCGACCTGTCCGTCGGTCATGGCAGCACCATCGCCAAGCAGTACATATTGCCTCAGAGTTGGGCAGATGATGCCTCTGTATAACCTGCCCAGATTTCTGTAACCTCCTACAACGGATAAGGCTCCATGTTCTATTTGCTGTAATATGTCAGGCTTCCCATCAGGCTGGTGAATTTCAACTATATGTGTACGCTGGTCAATAGTTGTTTCATCATACCTGATCCCAAAGGCCTCGTATGCCTGGGCGAGTATATAAACCTCCCCGCTCTGTGATTCAACCCTGAGATCATAATCGCCGGCATCGTGCCAACCCCCGGTATTGAGGCCCGGGACATGTTCGCCGGATTTGAATTTTGTCAAAGTCGACGGGCCCTGTAAATATCCATCGAAATGGTTTATATCTGTCGGGGCCATCAGCGCATCGTCCATGTGACACAGATCGTGCCATACGCGGTATTTTTCATTAATGCGCATGTGACACATCTGTACCGGCAGAAAATACTCCAGAGTGGGCTGCCAGACATCGCGTTTATAAACATCATCAGCTATTCTGAAGGGTTGTGATTCAAAATTTCCATAACGTATCCTGTACAGACCCTCCTTTTCAACAGACGTAAAGTCAAATTTCAGGTAATCGGATCTTAAAAACCTGCCCCATTGATCGGGTTTGGCGGACTTGACTACTTCGGACTTTCCGTCGGGGCTGATACTTACGATTTCAGGATCTGACCTTTTACTATCGTTTTTATCAAGTTCAATCAGTGCATATTTCTGCTGCAAGGTGCGGTATCCTATCTGCGATACATGAATTATCGGATCGCTGGTCCAGTTGCTGACCGAATTAGGCGTAATAATCCATTCTATTGCTTTTTTCGTGACCCCGGGTGTAACGAGCGACCTTATTACGAACCAGCCGTTATTATGAATGTAACGGCCATCGATAAGCTGAAGATCTGATCCTGATGAACTGATTGTTAACCTCATCATCTGATCTTCAGGAGCAACAGTGAGTTGTTTCCCTGCAGCCATTGGTTGGGCTGAGACCAGTTTCCCATTTTTATCGTACATGCCCGGGCCATTGGCCTGGCGGGGAAAGATTCCCGATTTATTCCCGAGTATCCAGGTCTTTCCGAAAAGTACACCCGGGAAGAGTTCCATATTAAATCCCACCTTTTCTGCAAATTCCTCGGGAATGGGGCGGTCAAGATCAACGGTTACAATAACAGAGGCGCCGCGGGCACGGGTTGTAACCGTATAATTAAAATAAAGATCGGGATAAAAGACCGGATTGTATCCTTTGCCATTGATTGCAGAATCGGGATATGTCAGATATGCAGTGATCGCATTGTCCGCCTTATCGGCAATTCTTTTCTTCTGTTTTGGTATAGGCTGCCACTGACCCGGTGTTTCATCGAGCCGCAGGTCGCCATTGGTGGCTATCCTGATGCCGTGCATTATTACTGCCACACCTCCCTGGTGACCCTCAGGGTATATGTCCTGAAAGGCCATCACGTTGACGCCGCCATTTTCAAAATACTCCTGTTCGTTGAGTTTAAACCCTTGTTGCTGCGAATACAGAGCTAAGGGCAGAATGGCAGTAATAATCAGAAGAATTAGTTTTTTCATGATGTTTCAGTTTCCGGATTTCAAACGTGAAGATACGAACTCTGCTCCATGGAAGTCCGCCGCGCGCCAGGAATTAGATTTCGTCACCTGGTTTCAAATAAAATCCGATTGCATTAAGAGATTCACTCTTACGGTAGTATTCAGGATCAGTTAGTTTTGTATTCTCCAGCCGGATAACTTTTATCATTACACTGCCATCCTTGGGTTTCATAACCTGAACACCTTTTGTCGACCTGCTTCCCACCGCATTGATCTGGGATGTGTTGAACAGAACAATCTTTTTGATGCTGCTCATTGTAACCAGATCAATATCATGTTCAATGAGTTCGATAAAGATCAAACGCGATTGGCTATTGAATGCATTCCTGAGTTTTTTTCTTACATACTCGGTCTGATAACTTTCCATGGAAATTTTTCCGATTTTGCCATTTTCAAATGCTACAATCAGAAAACCTTTATATCTCTTTTCTCCGGTCAGATAGATCGGTTTTTCACCTGGTTCAAGATCAATTTTCTGCAGTGCCTGAAACTTGTCCATAAGTTCCTTTTTCTGAACTTTATATACATTACACAGGGAAGTAAAGACAAGGATCTCACTTGAATTGGAATCGTCCCCTGCTTTAATAGTTGTGGTTCCGGAAGGCGATTCTCTTATCGAAACATTCCTTTCTTCCATTTCTATTCTCCTTTTCAGACTTTCTGCACTTTGCATTGTTATCAGGTTTTAATTATGACCCAAAAGTGGAAATTATTCTTTTTCATCCTTCATAATTCTTTGAATTTCTTTGCAGTGGCCAAATGCCTGTAAAAGCAGTACTTTTTGAACAGGTCCGGCTTCAGATTGCTGTAACAGTATCCGCTGCACTCGCTCTTTTGTCTTAACCCCCTGAAAGTTGGGCAGACCTGGCAAATTGGGTTAATTGCCTATCCTGTAGTGCACGGTCCGTTGCACCTTGCACAGAGCCTTAATTACTTCCGTTTCAGTCGCCTGATATATATTCAAGCATTTCTGAAGCATTCTTATTCTCCGGATCAAGTTCCAGAGCCTTCCTGAAATAAATCTTCGCTTTCTCGTAGTTGAAATTTCTCATATGCGTCCTTCCCAGGTGATAGAGCGCAGAAACATGTGTATCGCTCTTGTTCAGAAGCTTTTCAAAAAAGGAAATTGCCTCATCATATTTCCCCGATGCCTTCAGTGCAATACCCATGTAGTAGTTCGCCATCAGTGTTTCAGGACAGTACTCAATCAGCTTCCTGTATGAAGCAATGCTCTTATCTTCCTTGCCCAGGTGATAATAAGCCAGTCCCAGCCAGAGATAAGTCATTGGCAAATGCTTGCCCGATTCAATTATCCTGTTGAAGACTTTGACAGCCTCCGAAAAATTAGTGGATCTGTACAGGGCAACTCCCAGCTTGTACATCACATACGGACTGTCGGGTTTGATTTTCAGTACCTTTTCATAGTAACTGATTGACTTTGACATTTCTCCAAGAATGTAGTACACATTGGAAAGCTCAAGCAGTATGTGCAGATTCCCGGGATTTTCCTTCTCAGCGCATTCAAAATATGCTGCAGCCTCTTTCACATCCCCTTCGAGAAGTTTCATGAAGGCATCATCTATGCATTTGTGAACCAGTTCAGCCATTGTATAAATTTTTAAATTTTATAAACTAATTACGATTTGAAATCGGGATATACTCCTGTTTCCCGAATACATTTTTAAAAGCAGGTCTGATGATCCTTTTTGCAGAAAATGTAAGCTCTTCAATACGGTGCGTACACCAGCCTGAAACCCTTCCGATTGCAAACAGAGGGGTATAAAGTTCCTTTGAAATATCAAGACAGGAATATACAAAACCGGAATAAAAATCAACGTTGATACATACTACCTTGGTTGATTTTTCTCCCTTAAACACTCTGAAAACTTCAGGTGTGAGTCTTTCCACAAGGGCATAGAGTTCAAATTCATCAAGCCGGCCCTTTTCTATTGCCAGTTCTTTTGCCTTTGATTTTAATATTGCAGCCCTGGGATCAGAGATAGTGTATACCGCGTGCCCGATTCCATATATCTTCCCCGAGAAATCATTTGCCTTTTTATTGAGGATCTTAAGCAGATATGCCTTCACTTCTTCCTCATCCTTCCAGTTCTTAACATTCACCTTCATGTCTTCCATCATCTCCAGAACCCTGACATTTGCCCCGCCATGCAATGGCCCTTTTAATGATCCGATAGCAGAAGTTACTGCAGAATAAATATCGGTCTCGGAAGAACTGGTTACCCTCATTGTGAATGTTGAGTTATTACCACCACCGTGTTCAGCATGAAGAACCAGGAGAAGGTCAAGCAGATCAGCTTCGAGTTTTGAGAAGCCGTTGCAGTCACCTTTTATCAAATACAGAAAATTCTCGGCTGTAGTCATTGCTGGCTGCGGGTGACGGATTGAAAGTGTCTTGCCCTTGTACAGGTGCCTCAGCGCCTGATATGAATAGGCGACTATGGTCGGAAACTTTGCAATAATATTCAAGGATTGCTTTATCATGTTATCGAGAGCGATACTATCCGGTTTATCATCAAGAGTATATAATCCAAGAACTGATCTTGCAAGAATATTCAGCACATCCTTGCCTTTCATTGAGAGTATCATATCTTTTGTGAAATGATCAGGAAGTGGTCGCAGGGAAGCCAGGTTCTCTGAGAACTCTTTCAGTTCTTCTTTGTTTGGCAGATGCCCTGTCAACAACAGGAAAACAGTCTCATCAAAACCGTGTCTCTGATCTTTCTGAAATCCCTCTACAATATCTTCAATATCAATTCCCCTGTACAATAATCTTCCCGGAACTGCAACAAACTTGTCGCCTTCCTTCTTATAGCCAACCACTTCTCCGACTTTTGTCAGCCCGACAAGGACACCAGATCCATCAGCATTGCGCAGCCCCCGCTTTACATCATATTTCTCAAATAATTCACTGTCAATCTGGCATGACTCCCGTACAGATGCCTCTAGCTTTGAAAATAAATTACTGTCTTTCATATGAGTACTATTATTAATGATTGTTTTTAAATGTTTGAAATTATTGCATCAGCAAACTCAGAAGTCCTGAGAAGGGTTGCATTTTCGGTCAGCCTGTGAAAATCATATGTCATCATTTTTCTCTGCAGTGTCTTATCGAGCCCGTTGTATATTTTATTTGCGGCCTCGTCCCATCCCATATATTCGAACATCAGTCCGCCTGACAGTATTACCGAGCCTGGATTAACCTTATCCTGATCAGCATATTTCGGGGCCGTACCATGAGTGGCTTCAAATATTGCATGACCTGTCTCATAATTGATATTTGCCCCGGGGGCTATTCCAATTCCTCCGACTATTGCTGCCAGGGCATCAGAAATATAATCACCGTTAAGATTCAGCGTGGCAATGACAGAGTATTCTGCAGGCCTGGAGAGTATCTGCTGAAGAAATGCGTCAGCAATTACGTCCTTAACAAGGAGTTTCCCTTCAAGTTCTGCTCTACTCATCGCTTCGTTTGCAACAGCTTCTCCCTTCTCAGCAGAGATCTTCTTATGCTGGTTCCAGGTGAATACCTTATCGCCAAACTCCCTTTCAGCAAGGGCATAACCCCATTTCATAAATGCCCCTTCAGTGTACTTCATAATATTTCCTTTGTGAACCAGTGTCACCGAGGGCAAATTTCTTTTTATGGCGAACATGATAGCCTGCCTTATAAGCCTTTCGGAGCCTTCCCTTGATACGGGCTTGATACCGATTGAAGAAGTTTCAGGAAACCTTATTGATTTTACTCCCATATCGCCGATCAGGAATTTTTTGACCCTGTCGGCCTCCGGAGTACCATTCATGAATTCAATACCGGCATAAATATCTTCCGTGTTTTCCCTGAATATATGCATATTGACATCTTCGGGCCTTTTAACCGGGCTCGGGACGCCGGTGAAGTACCTTACCGGCCTGTAGCATGTATAAAGATCAAGTAACTGGCGCAGGGCAACATTCAGTGATCGCATACCTTCACCAACAGGGGTCGTAAGCGGTCCCTTGATGCCGACAAGATAATCCCTGAATGCGGCAAGGGTTTCATCGGGAAGCCAGTTTCCGGTGAGGTTAAAAGCTTTCTCACCTGCAAGCACCTCTTTCCATGCCACCTTTCGTTTGCCATTATAGGCTTTCTCCACGGCAGCATCAAAAACTCTTACAGATGCTCGCCAGATATCTCTTCCGGTTCCGTCTCCTTCGATGAACGGAATTATCGGGAAATCAGGCACAGTCAGTTTGCCATTTTCAAGTCGGATCTTCTCAGTCATATCAGTCTTTTCGAGGTATTTATTTATTCACTTTGCATTGTTTCTGCTTCTTATCAGGTTCAATGCGCTTCCGGCCTTAAACCATTCGATCTGGGCCTCATTGTAGGTATGATTTGCGTAGATGGTTTCCTGCTCACCGTCTGAGTGGTGAATAACAATTCTGATCTTCTTCCCCGGGGAAAACTCCCTGAGCCCTGTAATGTCAAATTTATCAGTCTCCCTGATTCTTGCATAGTCATCTTTGTCTTCAAATGTCAGGGCAAGAACACCCTGTTTTTTAAGATTAGTTTCATGAATTCTTGCGAATGACTTAACCAGTACGGCTTTTACATTCAGGAAGCGCGGTTCCATTGCTGCATGTTCCCTTGATGACCCTTCACCGAAATTCTCCTCCCCAACAACCATGGAACCCAGTCCCGATGCTTTATAAAACCTTGCAACCTTCGGGACCGGCTCATAATTACCGGTTTTCTGGTTGAGGATATTATTTGCCTGATCATTGAAGCTGTTAATGGCCCCAATCATATAGTTATCAGATATCCTGTCGAGGTGTCCGCGATACCTGAGCCAGAAACCCGCCATTGAAATATGGTCGGTGGTACATTTGCCCTTGACTTTAATAAGCAAATGCAGATCTTCATAGTCGTTACCGTTCCATTCAGGGAAGGGATCCAAAGCCTGAAGTCTTACTGAATCAGGATTGATTATCACTGATATTTTTTCTTTATCACCGGCGGGTTCCTGCAATCCGACTGCATAACCGGAAAATCCATCCGGTGGGAGATCAAGTCCTGAGGGCTCCGCCAGTCTGACATTTTCTCCGTTCCTGTTTATAATTGAGTCGGTAACAGGATTAAATGTAAGATCACCGGCAATGGCAAGTGCAGTAACAATTTCCGGCGACGCGACAAAAGCGTGGGTGTTGGGATTACCGTCAGTTCTTTTAGCAAAATTCCTGTTGAAGGAATGGACTACTGTATTTACCTCATTTTTTCCGGCACCCTCACGTTCCCATTGCCCTATACATGGGCCGCAGGCATTGGCGAAGACTGTGCCACCGATTTTCTCAAATGTCTCAAGAAAACCATCTCTCTCCGCTATTGCGCGTATCTGCTCCGAGCCCGGGGTGATTGTGAACTGAGCTTTTGCCACGAGATTTTTCTTTAATGCATCCGCTGCAACTGATGCTGCTCTTGAAAGATCCTCATAAGAGGAGTTTGTACATGATCCTATCAGTCCGACCTCAACTTTCAGCGGCCAGCCGTTCTGAACTGCAATCTTTTTCATCTCCGAGATCGGAGTTGCCAGATCAGGGGTGAAAGGCCCGTTTATGTAAGGCTCAAGCTCTGAAAGATTTATCTCCAGCACCCGGTCGAAGTATTTTTCGGGATCCCCATAAACCTCAGCATCGGCGGTAAGATGCTCAGCTACTCCCTGTGCAAGCTTTGATATTTCGTCACGGCCGGTCGAATCAAGGTAACGCGCCATAGTCTGATCATATCCGAATACCGAACAGGTTGCGCCAACCTCAGCGCCCATGTTACAGATCGTTGCCTTCCCGGTGCATGACAGTGACTCTGCTCCCTCTCCGAAGTATTCAATGATGCAGCCTGTCCCGCCCTTTACTGTAAGCATGCCTGCAACTTTAAGGATAATATCCTTAGCCGCAGTCCACCCGTTCAGCTTCCCTGTAAGCTTTACGCCAATTATTTCAGGGAATTTCAGTTCCCACCCCATTCCTGACATAACATCAACGGCATCGGCTCCGCCGACACCTATTGCAATCATTCCGAGGCCGCCGGCATTGACAGTATGCGAGTTTGTTCCAATCATCATGCCACCGGGAAAGGCATAGTTCTCAAGTATTATCTGGTGGATAATACCCGCGCCCGGTTTCCAGAAATCAATATCATATTTATCGCAAATTGAACTCAGGAAATCATAGACCTCCCGGTTGGTTACATTCGCAGTCCTGAGATCATCTGCCGATCCGGTTTTTGCCATTATGAGGTGATCGCAGTGTACTGACGCAGGAACCGCCGAAGCATCCCTGCCTGCCATTATGAACTGCAGAAGAGCCATCTGGGCTGTGGCATCCTGCATTGCTACCCTGTCGGGTGCAAATTCCACATAATCGACACCGCGCTCATACGATCTGAACCCTGTTTTGTCAAACAGATGTGCATAGAGTACTTTCTCGCTGAATGAGAGCGGTTTTCTTATACTTTTCCTTATCTCTCCCATGAGGTACGGAAGCTTTCCGTAGTATGACCTTATGAATTCAATATTGAAAATCATTTAAGTGAGTTTTTTCATTTGTTAACCGGAATAACAGTCTCCTTTTCACCAAGATCCTTCTCAAACTGAGCATTTTCGAAAGTAAACCTGCCTGATAGAAATTCCATAAGTTTTGCGGTATCTTCAAAGGCATTGCCCAGACAGGTTGACGCACCCGGAGAAGGCGTAATATTGAAAATAATGTGTTCACCCAGGATCTTTGCTTCTCCCAGTTCAAGTTTTCTTGTTGTATTGTTAATGATCTGGGGTCTCGTTCCTCCAACCCTTTTGGCGAATTTTATCTCATTGAGTTTTACATTAGGTACAATTTTCCTGATCTCTTTGAGGAATGATCTTTTCCCTATCCATGGAAAGTCATAAACAACATTTTTGAGAAGGTAGTTAAAAATTACCCTGTCGGAGGAGATTTTGATTATGCTTAAAATGGCCCTGAAGCTGAAACCAAACGTTTTCCAGTATTCCCAGAATGTGCTGTAATTATATCTTTCCAGGAAGAATATCGGTTTTGCCGTAGGCCCGAATCGTGTAATATTCTGGTTGTTTACTTCCGGATCACCATGGACAGCTGCAAAGGGGAGCTTGGGGATCTGCATCGTGTATACCTTGCCATTAAGGACTTTGGGGCCGGTATAGAAACTGCCGGCCATCGAAAGTATTGAATAGTTTTTACCATATCCGAGAGATTTGGCAAATTTCAGGCTATGGCTGCCGGCGGTTACAACAACGGCTCCTGTTTCAAAATCACCCTTATCGGTTTTAATTGTGAAATTTTCACCTTCACGGATTATTTTTTCAACCCTGGTCGACATGTACACAGATATGTCGGGGTTAAAAGCTTTGGCATTCTCTGCAAAAGAGTGACTTAACCTTCTGAAATCAACTGTATAACCATCTTCTGTTACCAATGCAAGCAGTTCCTGATCCGGATCACGTCCTTCCAGCACTCTCGGTTCTATTTTGCCTATCTCCTCCCTGCCGATCATCTTTAGTTTGGGAAACAACTGACCAAAAGCCGGATACCGGTCACGCAAAGTTTTTACCTGATCCTTGCCTACAGCCAGCACCATCTTTGGTACCTTGATAAAAATCGCCTCATCCCCCTTTACTGCTTTTTCCTGCTCGAGGTAATGCATAACCATGTCTGCATAACGCTTTACCTTTCTTGCCTTTTCAATGGTATAGTTTGTTTCGATATCACCGAAATGAAGAGTCTGGCTGTTCATCCTGGGAGATGAGTTTACCAGGCCGTAGTCGGCATACTTCTCAATCAGACCAATATTTTTAACATTTGTGTATTTGCTGAGGGTATACAACAGTGCGGTACCGCTTACTCCACCTCCGATAATTATTACATCGTGTTTCATTTTCAACCAGCGACTATATATTTATTTATATCAAAAATATATTATGAAATGCAATTATTGAAATCATGCTACAAGTAAGACTTTTTTTAAGAACAATGCGCAGAAAGATGTAATTATCAGGATAAAAATTGCCCTGAATGTCAATAAAATGACAAACGAATTTGTCTTTTGTTTAACAATTGAGGGATGGTTTTGTTTAACGCAAGTGAAGAATGGCAGATACTTTTAAATGCAGGTGCCATTTACAGCAGAACCGGAGAGCGTGACTTGCCGCGATAGATCCGCCCTCCGGCGCAAAATCTTCAAAATAATTAATCCAATTCATATAAATATTTTAAATTGAGGCAAGTTTTTGAACCTAAATCAATAAACCTATGAAAATTCTCAGAGGAACCGTTTTCGGGGGGATAACATACTTTCTCCTCGGATGGCTTGTATGGGGAATCCTGTTAATGGATTTCATGTCAGCCAATATGAATCAATGTGCCGCCAGGACTGACACAATGATCTGGTGGGCAATGATTGTCTCAGCTCTTGCCGGAACCCTGCTGCTGACCCTGATCCTGAAGTGGGCCGGGGCCAAAGGTGTCATTGATGGACTAAAGTACGGCGCCTTGTTCGGGGTACTCTACGCATCCGTCGTCGATCTCTCATCATGGTCTATGACCACAATGTTCAATAATTTCGGAGTTCTGATGGTGGATGTCCTGGTTTCAACGGTCGTTTTTGCTGTTGTGGGCCTGGTCATCGTGCTGACCTGGGGAAAGGAGAAATAATCTTCCCTGCCGCCCTAGTAACGGTTTACCACGACGAAGGCGGCTCCTCTTTTACCTATTCTGTCGTTTTACCATCAAACTCTGGTGCACTTTTTTCTGCTGCTTCCTTCGTGGCCCGCACAATCCCGTCCTTGTGATGAGGGGGAGCATAAATGGTATAGATCTTTAACTCTGCCTTACTGTTTGTGTTTATAATATTGTGCTTAGCCCCTGCCGGTACAACGATCACATCACCATTCTTCACATTGTACCTGTTTCCGTCAATAACAACCTTCCCGGTGCCCCCTTCAAAACGGAAGAACTGATCATTGTGACGATGAATCTCTTCCCCGATATCTTCTCCGGCCTTCAGGCTCATGAGTACCAGCTGAAGATGCTTCCCGGAATACAATACTTTCCTGAAATTTTTATTTTTCAGAGTATCCCTTTCAATGTTGCTTTTAAACCCTTTCATGTTGTTTGCTTATTTGGTTGGTGATTTGTTCAGAATTATGGCAAGCATGTACAAACTTCCATTAAAGGTAATCAATTCAAAAGTTTCCAGCTCATTAATCCGGCAAAATACTTTCGTTGAAAATATTGTCTAAGTTCGCAGTCAGAACTGACATGCAGAATTATTGGAAGGACTTTTTGATTACAGCCTCTGGGGATTGTTCCTGGCCAGTTTTCTGGCAGCAACGGTTGTGCCTTTCAGTTCCGAGGCATTACTGTCATTTCTGATCGTCAACGGTACAGATCCCTATATTGCGGTTGCGGTTGCCTCAGCAGGTAACTGGCTTGGCGGGATGACCAGCTACGCCATTGGCTACATGGGAAAATGGAGATGGATTGAAAAGTACCTGCGGATAAAACGTGAAACCATTGAAAAGTGGCATGACCGGCTATATAAAAGAGGGGCCGTTTTTGCATTTCTTAGCTGGGTACCGGCAGTGGGAGATATTTTTGCTGTAGGGCTTGGCCTTCTGCGCGCCAATATCTGGATCACTGCCATTGCCATGCTGGCCGGTAAATTCCTGCGGTATGTAATCTGGGGATGGCTGACCGGACTTGTATTCTGAGAACGACTGTAGTAGTTTGCGTTAATGCCGGCAAATGGTTATTGCGTTCAAAGCCCGGACCAAAGCCAGGGACAGTTTAATGAGAAGCTGCTTTTACTCTTTTATTACAGCGCTGTCCGCTTCTCCGCTTTTGACCGGTATCACCAGCTTCATACCCGTCATGGGGAAAATGAGTCCCTCGTTTGCATCCTTGATCTCACGCACGGTGACGTTGTACTTTTGCGCTATTTCTGACAGCGACTCTCCTTTTTTTACCTTGTGGTACGTCTTTGGTTCAGGTTTTGCCTTCTGTTTTTCAGGTTCCGGGGAAGCAACCTGAGGCTGCGTCTGAGTCTGTGTCTGAGGCTGTGCCTGAGGCTGCGTCTGAGGCTGTGCAGCGGGCTGTTCCTGATGCGGAACCGTAGCCTTTGTTTCAGCAGGGGTGCCGGCCTCTTTCTCCGGGGCCTCGCCGGCAGTGGGTTCCTCCTTCACAAAAGTTATGTAATCTGATGGAGGAATCCTGAGCATCTGGCCTATCTGGATCTCATTGCGCGGAACATCATTTGCCCTGATGATTGCTTCGACAGTGACCTTGTAATCTCTTGACAACGAATAAAGTGTCTCTCCTTTCCTGACTTTATGCATGCGGTAGCCCTCCGACTCCGTCTTCGCTGCAGGTCCGGCGGGCTTATCTTCCTTCACTGAAGCAACGGAGGCCGGTGGGGGTGTCTCCCTCCCAGGTTGAGGATCTTTGACTGCAACTGCGGTTGCCGGCGGTTTAGGCTTAGGCATTGTTGCTGCCATGGCTGCCGATTCAGGGATCCTGAGAACCTGGTCTGTCTGTATCCCGTTAGCCGGAATCACATTATTGCTCGTAATTGCATCGATAGAAACCTTATACGTCTGTGCTATCGAATAGAGAGTCTGATCTTTCAGCACAAGATGCATATAATAGGTCTTGCCATTCAGCACCACCTTCTGATCTGATACTGCATAGCTTACCTGCCCTGATAATGTTGCAGGCAACAGCAGCACAAAAATTACCAGGAGAATCTGTAGAGTTCGGGTTTTGGACATACTTTTTGCTTTGTACAATGCAAATGTAATATTTTCACATAAATGATCACATTTTTCATGACAGGTCACTTTCAGGTTGTGAACTGCAGCTCGGTCAGGGTCTTGTAAAGACCATTGCCATTTGAAAGCAGTTCGGCATGGGTACCCTGCTCGACGATTGTTCCTTCGTTCAGAACAATGATCGTGTCCGCTTTCCTTATTGTCGCCAGACGGTGAGCTATGACCAGCGATGTACGTCCCTGCATAAGCTTTTCAAGTGCTTCCTGGACAAGCCTTTCAGATTCGGAATCAAGTGATGAGGTTGCCTCATCCAGGATCAGTATTTTAGGGTCTTTCAGCACTGCACGGGCAATGGCTATACGCTGACGCTGCCCGCCCGAAAGCTGTACGCCCCGCTCCCCCACCACTGTGTCGAGCTTTTCAGGGAATGATCTGATAAAGTCCCATGCATTTGCTTTTATCGCGGCATTTATTATCTCATCGTCACCGGCCCCGGGCTTGCCGTAACCAATGTTCTCGCGGATGGTGCCTCCGAACAGAAATACATCCTGCATCACCACAGCCATTTGAGCCCGCAGGGCAGTGACAGGGAAGACACTGCTGTCACGGCCGTCAAAAAGGATCCGTCCGCTGTTCGGCTCATAAAATTTCAGCAATAAAGATGCTATGGTGGATTTTCCCGCGCCGCTGGGCCCTACAATAGCCACCTCCTGTCCGGGTTTAACGCTGAAGCTGACATCCTTCAGTACAGTAACCTCGTCACGTGACGGGTACCTGAAACCAACCCCCGCAAAGTCGATCTGTCCGTGCAGGGTCTGCGAAGGATCAGGCAGGTAATTATCATCGATTCTCTCAGTAGGTTCATCAAGCAGTAACAGGAGGTTTTCGGCTGCACCAATAGTCTTCTGCAGCCTGGTGTAGACACCTGCCATCCCTGCAATATTTCCTCCGATGAAGCCTGAATAAATGACGAACGAGAACAGCTCTCCCGCCTCCATCTTTCCATCTGCGATCATCGCCGCACCGCGCCATACCACCGCTGCCATTGCAATAAAGAACCCAAGTACGATGAATGAGACTGCTGCCTGGTACTTGCCTCCCTTGATGCCGGTGCGGGCTACCTGTTCCGTTTTTTCGCGATACCTGTTGCTTTCGAAAGGTTCGTTAGTGAACGCCTTGACATTCTGTATGCCCTGCAAGGTCTCTTCCACTATAGTATTCGATTCCGCCACAAATGACTGAGCCTTCTTTGAATACCGGCGTATGGCTCTTCCTGAGTAAAAAGCGAACAGGGCCATGGCAGGCACAATGGCAAGAGTGAACAGGGTAAGCTGGTAGGAAGAGATCATCATAAAGGTTATGCCGCCGACAATGACAAGCATCTGCGAAAGGAGATCGGCCAGAGTTCCGGTGAGGGAGTCCTGCAGCAGGGCTATATCAGAGGAGATACGGCTGTTGAGCTCTCCTACCCTGCGCTCGGAGAAGAACGACATGGGCAGCCTGATCAGGTGATTATAGAGATGCTGACGGATGGAAGCCAGCGTCTTCTCTGTCACCATCACAAAAAGCCTCGTACGGAAATATGAAAAAAGCGCCTGGCCTGTAAGGATGACCAGCAAAAGTATTCCTGTATGGCGAATTCTCCCGAGCATCTCTCCCTTGTTGGCAATGTCAACCATGTCGCCGAGGAGTTTTGGAAATAAAAAACTCGCACCCGTCGATACCATGAGGCATATCAGTCCCAGGGCGAATAGCCAGCCATATGGCTTCAGAAACGTGTACAGCTTGGACAACTCCCGCAAACCGCTACCGGCCTTTTTGTTTTTCCTGGCTGACATTTTTACAGATACTTACACAAGGATGCAAATATAGGGCAAACTTCACCGTGTTGGAACGCGTGCGAAGATTAACCCTGTGACAGAAATGACCTAAGGCAGAACGATCTTTTACCTTTGGGATTTATATTTTTTCAGGATCTCCGATGTCCCCAGCATAAAATCGAGATACTGGGCACGATGGTATGGAAGTTCGTTCCTGGTGTTTTTCTTTGACAGCTTGCCCCTGAAGCTTCCAATTGTGTCGTATCCCTTCGAATCCATCCACTCCTCCAGTTCCTTTATCATTGCAAAAATGACATCGATGCCGCTTTTATAGAGGGCGCTGACGACCTGAACACTGTCAGCACCGGCAAGGAGCATCTTTATCACGTCACGGCCATTCAATATTCCCGAGTTGGTACAGACTGAAGCATTTACATTCCCGTAAAGCAATCCCGCAAAGCGCAGAGGCAGCCTGTGTTCATCGGAAGAGCTGAGGTTATAAGGAAATACGTGCCGTTCAGTCTGGGTGTTGATATCGGGCTGGAACAGGCGGTTGAACAGTACCAGGCCGTCAGCCTTCGTCTTGTCAAGGTCCGAGATTATCTTCAGCGGGTTAGTGTAGAACGGGCTCAGCTTAGCAGAAACCGGGATTTTGACCGCTGTCTTAACATCACGGAACACCTTAACCTGTTTCTTCTCAATATCAAGGTTCTCATCATCAATTTTCTCAGGAAGCGTATAAAAGTTCAGCTCTATACCATCTACTCCCGTCTGTTCAATCATTTTCGCATATTCAACCCATGTCTCGTCATTGATAGCATTCAGGCTGGCCAGAACAGGTATTGAAACCGCTTCCTTGGCCTTCCTTAAATTCATCAGATGTTCCAGAGGTTCCTGAGAGACTGATTTTGAGTTTGGAAAAAGTGTGGTCATTTCAGCATTCCGCTCTTCATACTCGGTCCTGAGCTCATATATCTCAAGGTTTTCAAGATTGATCTGCTCTTCGAAAAGTGTTTTGTAAACAACAGCAGCAGCACCTTTCTCCTCCATCTCTTTCAGATTGTCAGTGTTTGTGACCAGGTTACTGGCTCCAATGATAATGGGATTCTTCAGCTCAAGCCCCATGTACCTCGTTTTTAAGTTTGCCATGGCATTTCTTTTTATAAGTTATTAATTATATTTTGACCGGACAATCGTCTGAAACTACATTACCTTTTCTGAGATCATTACTGAACCCTGTTCTACTAAAGTTAAACAATTCACCTTTATAAATGTTCATTGATTGAACCGGAGAGTATGAAACAATTATTACTCCGGAGTTCTTAGTAATTTTGGTACCTAATAAGACAAAAAATAAGGTATGACGCGACAACGGTATATCACCCTGTTGAGAGGCATAAATGTTGGCGGACACAATATCATCAGAATGACCGATTTAAAATCGTGCTTTGAGAGTATGGGCTTTACCGGCGTTTCCACATATATTCAAAGCGGCAACGTTATTTTCTTTTCCGGTGAGTCTGACAAGGCAAAGCTTCGCGCGAAAATAGATAATGAACTGTCTGAAAGGTACAGTTACAGCTCTCCGATAATTTTACTAACCCATCAGGAGCTTGAGGCAATTGTTGCCGGAGTGCCGTCTGGTTTCGGTAAATCTCCCGGTGAATACAAATATGATGTGATGTTTCTCAGAGAAGGGCTTTCCGCGCCTGATCTTCTGAAGCAAATCCCGTTAAAGGAAGGCGTCGACCAGGTCTGGGCTGGCGTTGGGGTGATATATTTTTCACGGCTCGGAAGCAAGTCGTCACAAAGCAGAATGAGCAAGATCATCGCAATGTCTTTCTACAGGGAGATTACCATACGGAACTGGAACACCACGCAAAAGCTTCTTAGTTTTTCATAATCAGCACTTTACAATATGGAAGAATATATCGTTAAAATTATCAGAACAGAACAACTGACACACGACGTCAAAAGATTCCAGGTTGTAAAACCAGAGGGATATACTTTTATTCCCGGACAGGCTACAGATGTTTCTGTAAATACACCTGATTTCAAAAACAAGAAGAGACCTTTCACCTACACCGGTCTGAACACCGATCCATTCCTCGAGTTTACAATTAAAATATATCCTTCACATAAAGGGGTTACAAACAAACTGAACGGGCTTAAACCCGGTGATGAGATTATCATCCGCGATGTGTGGGGAGCCATTTCCTATAAGGGTGAGGGAGTTTTCATAGCCGGAGGTGCAGGAATTACTCCATTTATTTCCATCTTCAGGGATCTGCGTACAAGGAATGAGATCGCCGGCAATACACTGATCTTTGCCAACAAAACAAAAGCCGACATAATCCTTGAAAACGAACTTAAAAAAATGCCGGGACTGGAATTCATCAATATTCTGGCAGATGAACAGGCAGACGGTTATTATCACGGGATGATCAGCGAGGAATTCCTTAAAGCACATATCAGGCGTTTCGACAAAAGATTTTATATATGCGGTCCGCCGCCCATGATGAATGCAGTGAAGAAACAGCTGGCAAACCTGGGCGTTGGCAATAATTCCATTGTGGTGGAATTCTAGTATAAAGGCAGAGGCACGGCTGCCCGTGCCTGCCTGACATTAATTTTCCGGCTTCTTTTTTGCTTTCGGGACGAATCCTGCTAATTTTGTCTGTTGCCTAACGATTCCTTTTATGTCAGAACTGGAGACCCTTAAAAATCTTGTTCTTGCGCCGTATATCCTGAAAGCTACTGCTTTGATCAGAGTGCAACGCCAGGTGGGAGGCAATCAGTTCCGTCATTGCTTTTCCACTCTCGGGATCCTGCTTGACTACAAATTCTTCAATGACAGCGTATTGCTTAAGGCCTCACTGCTGCATGATCTCCTTGAAGACCTGCCGGAAACTCAGGTGGATGAGATCAGGTGGATAGACAATGAAGGAAACCAGGTGGTTAATCTTGTTCTGGAAGTGACAAAGCAAAAAGAAGAAACAAAGACGCAATACCTGCAACGGGTACTTGACTGGGGTTCAAAAAACGCATTATTGCTCAAGTGTGCTGACAGGATCAGCAATCTTACAGACCTGCACCGCGACACTCAGACCCCGGAGCATATTTCAGTTTATCTCGATCAGACTGAACAGTACGTTATTCCCATGGCAAAACTGGTCAATCCCGATATGGTGATTGAGCTCACCGACCTGGTTGCACGAAGAAGAAAAATACTTAAAATTATGGAAGGCTATCATTAAGATAGCCGGGGTCAATACAAATACCTGTGGCACTCGGAACAGTTGGCTTCCTTCCAGCTTGTTCCTATGTCAATGGGGTGTTGAAATTCAAGAGTATCCCTGATATTTGTGTACGCCATCAATTCCGGCTTGCCCTGGCCTATAATTGTGTGGCAAAGATTACAGTCCCTGGTAATTTTTTTCCCGTTTTCTGATGTGAATGCATCATTGTGACACCTGAAACATCCCTCGACCTCAAGATGTCCGATATGATTGGGGTACACATCATATGATACCTTCATTGCTGCAAAAGTATTCTGGCTGTAGGCCTTTTGCAGTGCAGCCACTGACTGATCAATTCTGGCTTCATTTTTTTCATAGTATTCACTGAAGTCAGACTTGTAATAATTGATGATACCGTCCCTTATCTGCATAAATGCAGTGTCCTTATCAGTGAAGGTATTCCTGAGAATGCCCATCGCAGTTTTTTTAATATATGGGATTTCTCTTGACACTTCACCCGTAAGCATTGCCTTATCAAAATAAACAGGCGGGGAATTGTAATTGTGAGAAGGCCTGTTATGGCAATCTATACAATCCATCGTTCTGGTTAAGGTATTAGCTATAGTACTGTCACTTATTTCGTTATCAGGATTTCTGAAAACCTCAACCTTTCCGGTGGCTTTATTTGTGAACTTCACATATGTTATTACCTCGCGTTTGTCATTTTCAGAAATATACTCAATATTGATATCAGGGTTTATATGCCAGTGGATTCCTTCTGAAAAACCAAGATCACTGAATTCCGGTCCGGTTTTCATCTGCAGAACAATATCCCACTCAGAGTTAAGTGAATCTGCCAGGTAGTATTTTTGTGACTGTAGCTTTCTGGAATAGAATTTCTGAGGCCAATGGCATCTTTCGCATGTTTCTCTTGCCGGACGCAAATCATTGAGGGGCGTTTCAATGGGTGAAGGATATGTTTTTGTTGCCACGGCATAAACCTGGTGCAATCCTGACAATTTTGATTTGACATACCAGGATGTTCCTGACCCTACATGACACTCAACACATGCAACATTGGCATGACTTGAGTTCTGATAAGCCGTATATTCGGGCTCCATGACTTTATGACAAAGAGTACCGCAGAATTCTACCGATTCAGTCAGATGATATGCCTCGAAACTCCCATAAGTGGAAAGGAACAGAATAATTACTGTCACTATTGTAAACCCGATAAAGGCTTTTCTGTGTTTCGGGTTGTTCAGGTCAACCGACGGGAACAATTTTTTTTCATCCCGGGCCGATGCCGCAGCTCTTTTCCTTGATATCATAATTCCTGTTGGAATCATTATCAGCCCCAGCAACATAAATCCTGGCAGGATAATGTATATGAATAATCCCAGGTAAGTAGCGTTCTTGCCTAAAGCAGTCGACATAATAAAAAGCACAATTATCAGCAGCAGGTTAATACCTGCAATCAGAGCTCCGATTATTGTAACCCAATTCCTGTAGGAATACTTAAGCTTCATAGATAAAAGGTTTTAAGGTTTAACCAAGCAGTTCTTTTACTTTGGCCGAAATCTCTTTGCCGTCAGCCTTGCCCGCCAGCTCTTTTGTGGCCACACCCATCACCCTGCCCATATCTGACGGCGCTTTGGCCCCGACCCGTTCTATTATCGCTTTCAGGACATTTACCAGCTCCGCTTCACTCATCTTTGCCGGCAGGTACCCCTCAAGCACCGCTGCCTCAGATTCCTCCTTCTCGTACAAATCGGGCCGGTTTTGTTCCCTGTATATAGTCGCTGATTCTTTCCTCTGCTTGACGAGCTTCTGAATGATTTTTATTTCTTCGTCAGCAGTAAGCACTGTTTCAGGGCCTCTCTCTGCTTTAGCCATAATGAATGCCGTTTTTGCGGCTCTCAGGGCTTCAAGCTTGCCCTTATCCTGTGCTTTCATGGCGGCCATCAGGTCGCTTGCAATTTTTTCCGTGAGTGACATAATAATGCAGGTGTTATGTAAGTGTCTCTGTTTTGAATCAGTATATAAAGATAAGAAAAGCTTCGGTTGTGAATTGATCCGGCCGTTTACTTTGTCAGAGTGCTCATGGAGTAAGGGTAAGACGAAGGATCAGTGCCTCGCTCCTTATCCGGTGAAGAACGCATCCTGAACTCCATCTTTCCTCCTGCCTGCAACTGCTGATGAGTGACAAAATTGACATTCAGCTTCCTTCCGTTGAGCAAAAGATCTTCCACATAGAAATTCTCCCTGCTGTTTTCCGGAGCCTCAATAACCATCTTTCGTCCATCTTCAAATGTTACCAGCACTTTCCTGAACAGGGGCGATCCGAGAACATATTCTCCTGTCCCGGGAGTTACGGGGTAAAAGCCAAGTGCACTGAAGACATACCATGCCGATGTCTGTCCGTTATCCTCGTCACCGCAGTAGCCGTCAGGGGTATAGTTATAGAGTTTGTCCATCACCTCCCTGACACGCATCTGCGTCTTCCACGGCTCGGGTGTGTAGTTATACAGATAGATCATATGCTGCACGGGCTGGTTACCGTGAGCATAGTTGCCCATGTTCATTATCTGCATCTCGCGTATCTCATGTATAGGAAAGCCGTAATAAGAATCGTCAAAGACCGGTGGCACTTTGAAGACCGAATCAAGCATCTGAGCCATCTGACGCGTACCCCCCATCAGATCTGCCAGTCCCGCCACATCATGGAACACGCTCCAGGTATAGTGCCAGCTGTTGCCCTCTGTAAAGGCATCACCCCACTTGTACGGGCTGAAGGGAGACTGGAAGGAGCCGTCAATGTTCCTGCCTCTCATAAGCTTGCGTTCAATGTCAAAGACATTCCGGTAGTTACCTGACCTGGCGGCATACAGACCGGTCTCCTCCTCCGGCCTGCCGATGGCTGTGCCCAGACGCCAGAGGCACCAGTCGGCATAGGCATATTCAAGTGTGCGTGCAGCATTTTCATCAATTCCTGCATCATAAGGCACATATCCGATACTATTATAGTACTCAGCGCCATACCGCCCGACTGAATGCACGGGACCGCTGCCTTTTGTATTCTTCACCAGGGCGCTCCAGAGGGTGTCAATGTTGTAACCTCTTATTCCTTTGAGGTAAGCATCAGCGATCAGCGAGGCCGAGTTGCTGCCGATCATGCAATCGCGGTGGCCCGGACTGGCCCATTCGGGCAGCCAGCCACTCTCGAGGTAAGCATTCTCAAGACCCTCCATAATGTGGGAGCTGACCTCAGGGTAGAACAGGGTCAGGAAGGGCATCGCAGCCCTGAACGTGTCCCAGAAACCGTTGTCGGTGAAGAGTCTTCCGGGGAGCACCTTCCCGTTATACGGACTGTAATGGACAATATTCCCTTTGTCATCATATTCGTAAAACATCCTTGGAAAGAGCAGTGTGCGGTACAACGTCGAATAGAATGTCCTCATCCGGTCATCTGACCCTCCTTCAACCCGGAAACGGCCCAATTCATCATTCCATCGTTTTCTTGCGGCATCCCTGACCTCATCAAAGTCGCGACCGGCGATCTCACGCTCGAGGTTCAGCAAGGCCTGTTCAGGAGATATGAATGACGATGCCACGCGGGCAGTGACAACCTCTCCGCGTCGGGTGCGGAAACCAATCACAGCAACTGCTTGATCACCCTCCCGGCCTGAGTTTTCGAAAGACTGTTTTCCGTCGATCAATATTGAATAAAAATCGATGTCACGGTCAAAGATGATAACAAAGTAGTTGTGGAAATTGTCTGGCACGCCTCCGTGATTATTCCGGCAAAACCCGATGATTTTCCTTTCAGAGGGTACTACCTGGATCATTGACCCTCCGGCAAAGGCATCTATGACCACGGCTGAAGAGTCACTTTCAGGGAAGGTGAACCTGAAACAAGAAGCTCTTTCAGTGGGGGTGACCTCTGCCGTAATATCATGATCTGCAAGATAAACGCTGTAGTACCAGGGTTTTGCAGTCTCTGCCTTGTGTGAGAACCATGAAGCCCGCTGCTCCTCTGTTATCTTATTTCCGCCGGTAACGGGCATGAGTGAGAATGCGGCATAATCATTGATCCAGGGACTTGGCTGATGTGTCTGTTTAATTCCCACTATTTTGTGATCATCATATGTATATCCCCATCCGTCACCGTTATTCCGTGTCTGCGGAGTCCAGAAGTTCATCCCGAAAGGCAGGGCTACCGCCGGGTAGGTGTTGCCGTGCGACAGGAGGTACTCTGAATCAGTACCCATTAGCGGGTTTGCCATATCAGCCGGCTCATTTTTCTCCTCCGGCGATGATTTACAACCGGTGATAACAAGAATAATTAGAGCCAACAAAGCTGCAGTCCGTATTTTAATCGAGGGCATAGTCTTCATTATCTCATTGGTATTGTCGTGTTCCGGCTTGTATTCAATCACTGTGCGTGATACCTCAGTTTTCATAATAATGTCTTTCAACAGGTAAATTTAAGGTTCTCAGGTTACAGGTCCACGGGCGGTCACTGGGGATCGACATCAGCATGTATCCGAAGCATCCCCTGCCTTGGCATCTTCAGCTCAGCCTCCATGGCTTTGCGGATCATCTCTTTTACCCTCGATGCGGAAAGCTCTTTCCCCAGCTTGATCAGCAAAGTTTTTATGTACCATTTCTGAACCTGCATGACTGCAGGAAATTCAGGTCCCAGAACAAATTTTCCGAGATGCTTTCGAAGTTCTCCGGCCAGTCTTGCAGATGACACATTCAATTCATCGAGATCGCGATGTCTGACAACTATCCTGATAATTTTCGTGAAGGGCGGATAACCGAATAATTCGCGTTCCTCCAGCTGTGTCCTGCACATGGCCTTATAATCATGTTTCAGCACCTGTCTGAGGATCAGGTGCGACGGGTCGGCTGTCTGGATGATCACTGTACCTCTGCGATCCCTGCGGCCTGCTCTGCCGCTGACCTGTTCAATAAGCTGGAAGCTGCGCTCAAATGCCCTGAAGTCAGGAAACCACAGCATGCTGTCAGCGTCAAGTATCCCCACCACGGTCAGCTTCTCGAAGTCCAGCCCCTTGGAGATCATCTGGGTACCTATCAGGATATCGGTTGCACCTCCGGCGAAGTCTGACAGTATCTGTGATGCCGCATGGCGTCGCTTTGTTGTATCCTGATCCATCCTCGCCACCGTAGCTGAAGGGTAAAGCAGTTTTATCTCTTCCTCTATCTTCTCCGTACCGAATCCTCTGGTTGTTAATGCTGTCGAGCCGCATTCAGGGCATATTCCCGGCAGGTCTTCGCTCTTGCCGCAATAGTGACATTTCATTTTACCGGCGCTCTTATGATAGGTATAGCTTACCGAGCAGTTTGTGCACCTGGGCACCCATCCGCAGTCAGAACACATGAGATAAGGTGAGAAACCGCGTCTGTTCTGAAAGAGTATAACCTGTTCACCTTTTACCAGCGCCTCGCCCACGGCATCAAGCATGCTGGATGAGAAGTGCGATACTGCCTTCTTTTTCTTTCCGTGGCTGCGCGTGTCGGCAATTATCATTTCGGGCATCTTCACATCGCCGTAGCGTGCAGTCAGCTCTACAAGACCGTACCTTCCGCTGGTGGCGTTATGATAACTCTCTACCGATGGAGTTGCTGACCCCAGCAAGGTCACTCCTCCGTGGATCCGTGAAAGCATCATTGCCGCATCACGTGCATGATAACGGGGAGCAGGATCATACTGTTTGTATGATGAATCGTGCTCTTCATCAACGATTATCAGACCGAGGTCTTTGAAGGGCAGGAAAAGCGATGACCGGACCCCCAGCACGGCACCGAGGCTGCCGTTGCCTGCTCTCCTCCAGACATCCTGGCGGGCGGCTGAGGTCAGGTGCGAATGATAAACACCTATATTGGTCCCGAAATGTTTCTGCAGACGCTCGATGATCTGCGTGGTAAGGGCAATCTCCGGCAGCATGTAAAGAACCTGCCTGCCCGTGGCAAGTTGCTCGCTGATCAGATGTATATAGATTTCCGTCTTACCGCTTGAAGTTACACCGCGGAGCAGTACGACTTCGTGATCTTTGAAGAGTTCTTTCACTCCGGTATATGCCTCGTGCTGCAAAGCATTCAGTTCCGCCGGCGGAATGACTTCTGCCCCGCTGCTGTTGGCGGAGGTGCGTTTTTTCCGCGGAACGGAACGACTGACGAGATCATCGGGTGAGGGTATGGCTGCTTTCATAACTTCGCCGGGCAATGCCATATAATAATCTGACACCCAGAGGATGAAATCAGTAAGGCGTTCATTAAGCGACGTTTGCAATGGAATTATTCCTGTAATCTCCTTTGGTATAAAGCCTGTTGGTGCAGTGTCACGAGTACTGATAACCAAACCCATAGAACTCTTGCTCTGTCCAAAGGGTACAGTCACAAGGGTGCCACGCCGTATCACATCATGAAGTCCCGGAGGAATGACATAGGTATAACTGCCGGCTACTGCGACGGGCAAGATGATATCTGCAAATGTATTGCTCATCCTCTGACCGCAATCCTGACTTTTTCTGCAGCATCTGTAAATGTGGAGGCGGCAATGACCTTCAGGCCTGAGCTGTTAATCAGTTCTTTCGCCTCTGTGGCATTTGTGCCCTGAAGTCTTACGATGACCGGCACCCTGATGTCACCTATTGTCTTGTATGCCTCAATGATCCCGGCTGCCACACGGTCACATCTGACGATACCCCCGAAAATATTTACCAGTATCGCTTTGACATTGGGATCTTTAAGTATTATTCTGAAGCCTGCCTCGACAGTCTTTGCATTGGCACCGCCTCCCACGTCAAGAAAGTTTGCCGGTTTACCTCCGGAAAGCTGTATCAGGTCCATTGTTGCCATTGCGAGGCCGGCGCCGTTGACCATGCAACCCACATCTCCGTCAAGTTTCACGTAGTTGAGGTTATTGTTCGTTGCCTCCACCTCAGTGGGATCTTCTTCATCCAGATCACGCATTGCTGCCAGCTCCGGATGGCGGAAAAGGGAGTTGTCATCGAGTGCCACCTTGCAGTCGACGGCTAGTATCAGATCATCGCTGGTCTTCAGAAGAGGGTTTATTTCCATCAGTGAAGCATCAGAGGCAATAAAGGCATCCCACATGCCCCTGATGAACAGGGTCATCTCTTTCCAGGCTTTCCCCTTAAGACCCAGATTAAAGGCGATGGTGCGTATCTGAAAGTCATGGAGGCAGCAGGTGGAGTCAATAACTTCCGAAAAGATTGCCTGTGGCATTTTGTCCGCCACCTCCTCGATGTCCATCCCTCCCTCTGTAGAGTACATGATCACGTAGGCTGATTTCTTCCGGTCAAGAAGAACCGACATGTAGAACTCCCTGATTTCAGAAACACCTTTATAATAAACATCGCGTGCGACCAGCACCTTCCTTACCAGTTTGCCTGCGGGGCCGGTCTGGGGCGTCACCAGGGTCATGCCAAGCATTTTCGAGGCAACCTCGGCAGCTTCGGCCGGTGAACGGGCTATCTTTACCCCGCCGCCTTTACCTCTGCCGCCGGCATGGATCTGAGCCTTAATGACAAAAATCTCCGTGCTGAACTTCTTTCTCAGCTCCTCAGCAATAAGCTGTGCCTGTTCGGGTGTTTCAGCAAGGAATCCTTCCTGTACCGGCACTCCGTGAGCCTGCAGTATCGACTTTCCCTGGTATTCGTGGATGTTCATAATAGGATCTTTAATCGTGGGCAGCTTAAAAGCATTTATGTACAAATGAGGTATGTAATTTACTCTTTTTTATAATTATTTTCGTTAAAATTTCCCTGAATGAGGAAACTGTCCAATTCTGAGCTGAAGCGGAAAAGTGTCGATGACTTTCGTGCTTCTCCAAAATCGCCGTTCATACTGGTGCTTGACAATGTAAGGAGTATGAATAATGTTGGCTCGGTGTTCCGCACAGCCGATGCATTCATTATTGAAGCGGTATGGCTTTGCGGCATCACAGCAACGCCCCCGCACAGGGAGATACAGAAGACAGCGCTGGGAGCTACAGAATCAGTAGCATGGAGATATTTCAGCACCACGGTTGAGGCGGTAAAAGAACTGAAAGAGAAGGGATACGTTATAGTCTCGGTTGAGCAGGCCGAGAGTGCCGTATCACTTGACAGTTTTGCCCCTGCCGCTGATGAAAAATATGCACTAATCTTCGGGCATGAGATTAAAGGTGTGAGCGAAGATGTTGTGGATATGTCAGATGTCTGCATAGAGATACCCCAGTACGGCACCAAGCATTCATTCAACGTGGCTGTCAGCGCGGGCATAGTGCTCTGGGAGCTGACGGGAAAGATCACCCGTAAGAAATAAAAAACCCCTCGGCCGGATGGCCGAGGGGTCATTTGTTTATTAAGTCCTGCTTATTTTGTCAGGGCAATAAAGGCATCGTCTGTGAAATATTTCGCAAACTCGAGGTCAGTCATTGCATAGTTCTTCCAGTCTGTGTTATAGCCTATAGCTTCACGCAGATTATTGAGAACACCATCCTTATTGTCAAGACGGGCAGCGATAACAGCCTTCAGGTAGGACGGAGCACCGCATTTGCAATTAGGAACTGCATCCATCGTCGCTTTGGCTTTGTTGATGTCGCCTTTCAGCAGCTGTGCCAGTGCAAGGTTCATCGTGGGCTTGTCGCCGAGCAGGTTAACTGCCTGGTCATATTTGCCATCATGAATTGCTATTGTGCCAAGACCGAATTTTGATTCCGGTGTTGCAGCTGACATTGAGCCGAAATATTCGGAAGCTGCTTTGAAATCCTCATTCAGGAGGGCAGCAAAGCCCATATTGTTCTTAACAACGTCATCATTCTTGATAGCCTTGGCTTTCTCGAGAGCTATCATAGCCTCTTCAGCCTTGTCGTTATTAAGCAATGCCCAGCCTACATTATTCCATCCGCGATAGTCTTTGGGATCTTTCACGGTTGCCATTTCATAGTACTTGAGCTGCTCATTCACATCAGTTGTAAGGGTTGCGGCATAAAGCATCTGCTCATAGCTGAGTGGTGTAGGATCACCTTTTATTGCAGCAAGGATCTCTTCATCGCTTAAACCGATAAGATCAACGTCAACAATGAATTTTGACCTTCTCAGCTGAGGAAGAATTTCATCTGCCAGTGCCAAATAAGCGGTAGACATATTCTTTATCTCCTGTTCACGGACAACCGGATCCTGGTACATTGACAGTACTCTCAGGATGAGATCCTTGTCTGCCAGTGAAGATTCCTGTACGAGGGCCTTGAAACCGTCCCAGTCTTCTGCAGTAGTCTTGCTTGAAAACAGGTTTGTCAGTTCAGGCATCTTGCCGTATTCTTTCTTGAGGTATTTCTCAGCTGCCTGGCCTCTCTGGACAGACAGTTTCTCATTAAGTGTCAGAGGACCGTCAGGTGAAGCATAGGAGCTCGTTGTAAAACCTTTAACAGCCATTCTGTCGTTCAGTGCAACCATGGCTATATAATCCTTTAAAGCCGCAACATCAGCAGCCTTAAGTTCTGTCGTCTTGATGTCTGCCCTGTTTATTGAATAAAGAATATCAGCAATCTTCTGTTCGGGAACAATGCGCTGATAGGTATCCTTTAATGAAAGCGGCATCGGGTGGTATTCGAAAAGGGTTGATGTAGCAATAACACCATCTGCAAGTTTTATGGGTGTAAAAGCTAATGTTTTATCTTTTCTGGAAGCGTCGATGCGAAGGAGGAACTCAGATACTTTCATATCGGGTATGTAAGCAACGTCACCTGACCAGCTGGCTGTGCCGCCTGTCCTGGCAATGGATTTGTTGTTTCCCTGTACATCTTCACCCTGGGTGTAAAGCAGTTCGTCAAAAACTGTTTCACCGCTTGTATAAGTAAGTACCGGGGTGATCTTCAGGGTGGTCTTCTTGTCAAAATACTTCTCCGGATAGGTTACTTTAACCTGTGCGGCTACAATGCCTGCATGTGTCTCAAGCACCTTTGGAGTAATCTCATAAGTGACAAGATTGGCGTTTTTGCTCATTTTTTGAAGAGGACTGCAGCCTGTAACAAGAATGGCAGCCAGTAGAATGACAAAAAGGTTTTTGAAATTTTTCATAATTGATCTTTTATTAAGTTGCGATTAGTTACCTGTTAATAACGTTTATACACTATTTAAAGACTTGACCTGCAAAGATGACCCAATTAAAATTAATAATGTTACATAATCTCTGGGGAAAGTTATATCATTCATACATTTGGTTTCCGGAATTATCCGGGGTAGTTTCCATTTTTATTAACAAACCAGATTTATACAAGTTTGGCGATTTTGACACAAATTTAAATAAAATTAATTATTTCCCGCCAAATGCGAATGAAAAATTCAGATTTTCGGGAAATTCATTCCCTGCTGTATTTCGCCGTTAAATATGGCCTCTTTTAATTTATGGTAGTCTTCTTCCCTCCTGACAAAGTCAAGATCTTTTAAATCCAGTACCAGGTAACGGTTCTCCGGATTCTGTCTGAAGAACGTAAAGTAGCTTTCCTGGATGCCTTTTAAATAATCAGCTGTTATGGACTTCTCGTATTCCCTGCCTCTGATGGCAATGTTATTAAGAAGCCTTTCAGGCGTCACATGAAGATAAACATAAAGATCGGGCTTTGGCAGGGAGCCATAAATTATATAAAAGATCTGTCTGTAGAGGCTGTATTCATCCTTTTCAAGGGTTTTTGAAGCAAAGACCAGCGACTTCATGAAATAATAGTCTGATACGGTAAAGCTCCTGAAGAGATCCTGTTCCACCAGTTCCTCCTTCAGCTGCCGGTACCTGTCAGCAAGAAAAGAAAGCTCGAGAGGAAATGAGTACCGTGACGGATCAGCGTAAAACTTTGGGAGGAACGGATTATCAGCAAAACGTTCAAGTATCAGCTTGGCGTTGAAATCCCTGGCTATCATAGAAGCCAGGGTGGTTTTACCCGCACCTATGTTTCCTTCTATGACAATATAATTATACCTTACGGCCTCCATGATATTCCCTCATTGCATTCCAAATCAAAAATAGGAATTGATGGCCACAATACAAAAAACAGAGCCGTCCAAATCGGGCGGCTCTGTGAATATGTTACAATAATCTGTTACCGGTTATCATCACGACGGGGGCCACGCTGGCGGTGATCGCCATGATCGCGGTCACGGTCACGGTCATGACCGCCTCTGCCGCCGTCACGTGATCCGTGATATTCGCGTCTCTCAGAAGGTTCGCGCTTCGGAGGTTCAACATAACCTTCCGGCTTTGGTATGAGGGGCTTGCGTGATAAACGCATCTTACCCGTCTTGGAATCGACCTCAATGAGCTGAACCTCAACCATATCTCCTTCTTTATAGAGTTCCTCCACGCTGCCGATCTTCTTCCAGTCCATCTCTGATATATGAAGAAGTCCGTCCTTATTCGGAAGAATCTCAATAAACGCTCCGAACTGTGTGATGGTCTTAACCTTGCCTTTATATACCTTTCCTACTTCAGGTACCGCACAGATAGAATTAATACGGTCAAGGGCAGCCCTGATAACCTCATAATTATCGCCAAAGACATCGACCATACCCTGGCCGTTGATCTCTTCTATGACAATCGTTGCGCCGGTTGTAGCCTGGATATCCTGGATAATTTTTCCGCCGGGACCGATAACGGCACCGATCATCTCTTTCGGGATGTATATCTTCTCAATCCTTGGGGCATGAGGCTTAAGATCCGGTCTTGGCTCTGCAATTGTCTGCTCCATTATATCAAGTATATGAAGCCTCCCGTTGCGAGCCTGGTCAAGAGCCTGTTTCAGCACCTCGAATGAAAGTCCGTCGACCTTAATATCCATCTGGGTGGCGGTGATGCCGTCACGAGTGCCTGTTACCTTGAAGTCCATATCACCAAGATGATCTTCGTCGCCGAGGATATCTGACAGTATGGCAAACTTCTTACCATCCTTGTCGGTTATAAGCCCCATGGCAATGCCTGATACCGGCTTGGCTAACTTTATACCTGCATCCATCAGCGCCAGTGTACCGGCACAGACGGTAGCCATTGATGACGACCCGTTTGACTCGAGAATGTCCGATACAACTCGTATTGCGTATGGATTGGTCTCATCAGGCGGCATCATATTCTTAAGCGCCCTGTGCGCCAGGTTACCGTGACCTATCTCCCTGCGGCTGGTGCCGCGGGCCTGCTTGGCCTCGCCGGTGGCAAAAGGCGGGAAATTATAGTGAAGGGTGAACTTATCCGATCCCTGCCTGAGCACTTCGTCAATCATCTTCTGATCGAGCTTTGTGCCAAGGGTGACTGTGGTGAGCGACTGTGTCTCTCCACGTGTAAAGATGGCAGAACCGTGAGCTGCGGGCAGAGGATCGATCTCGCACCAGATGGGACGTATTTCGTCAAGCTTGCGGCCATCGAGACGCTTGTGCTCATCAAGCACAAGACGGCGGGCTGCTTCTTTCTCAACGTCATGGAAGTACCTGCTTACGAGAGCCTGGTTGACAGGATTTTCCTCAGTGTACTGTGCAAGGAACTCAGCCTTTATGGCTTCGAAACCTTCCGTACGGGTCTTCTTATCCGATCCGCTTGCTGAAAGTGCATAACATTTATTGTAAGTCTCATCCCAGACCTTCTTGCGGAGATCCTCGTCATTTTGCTCGTGACTGTATTCTCTCTTGGCAGTTGAGCCGACCATCTCTGCAAGCTCCTTCTGTGCCACACATTGTATCTTAATAGCTTCATGTGCAAGACGCAGGGCCTCGAGCATGACATCCTCAGCGACCTCTTTCATCTCGCCCTCGACCATCATGATGTTTTCATAGGTTGCACCAACCATAATATCAAGATCAGCATTCTCAACCTGCGGGAAAGTAGGATTTATAACAAACTCGCCGTTGACCCTTGCCACCCTGACTTCAGAGATAGGGCCATGGAACGGAATGTCAGACACTGCCAGTGCCGCTGATGCGGCAAGCCCTGCCAGGGCGTCAGGCATGATATCCTTATCTGCTGAGATGAGGTTTATTGTGACAAATACTTCGGCATGATAGTTCTCAGGAAAGAGCGGGCGCAGTGCCCTGTCGACAAGACGTGAAATAAGTACCTCATTGTCGCCAGGCCTGGCTTCCCTCTTAAGGAAACCTCCGGGGAACCGGCCTGAAGCCGCATATTTCTCCTTGTATTCAACGGAGAGAGGCATGAAATCGGTGTCCTCCTTCGCATCTTTGGCGGCGACAACTGTGGCCAGGAGCATGGTACGTCCCATCCTTACTACCACCGAGCCATCAGCCTGTTTGGCCAGCTTGCCCGTTTCAATGACTATTGACCGGCCATCGCCAAGGTCAATGCTTTTTTCAATTAATTTATACATTTGTGTTATTGATTATTAATTAATAAACCGATAAGTAAAGGGAGAGTTTTATACTGAATTAAAAAAGGCAATCAGAAATTGCCTTTTTTCTTTACTTACGCAGGTTCAGTGCTTTGATTATTTCACGATACCTGACGATATCCTTAAGCTTGAGGTAATCGAGCAGATGCCTTCTCTTGCTGACGAGTCTTATCAGCGCTCTCTGGGTACTGAAATCTTTCTTGTTTTTCTTCAGATGTTCGGTGAGATGCGCAATCCTGTAGGAGAAAAGAGCAATCTGACCCTCAGCACTTCCCGTATCAACCTCTGATGAGCCGAATGTCTTGAAAAAATCCTGTTTCTTCTCCGTTGTCAAATACATATCCTTATCCAATAGATTGTTAATAAATTCTCCAATTTTGGATCGCAAAGATACAACTCTTATTTGTAATAATTCAAACAATTTTGAATAATTTTTTGGATTTGACCTCTTAACGTCTGGTCATTCATTCTGCATATTGATATATGAATGGTCACCGTTTACATAGAAAAGACGCAAAAACAGTGCCTGTGGTTGCGCATAATGAAAAATTTCTTTCAACAATCGTCACATGTTTTTCAGCCTTCGTCACAGGATCCCTGTCAGGGCTCAAGGAAGAGTGAGCTGGAATCTCTCATTTGATGGCCCATACTGATCAGTGATGAGCCTATGTGGCAGTCAAGGCATTTGTGAAATCTGCACCATGAGGTCCGCAGCTCTATCAGCGCCTGGCTGGTGAAGGCCGAGTCCGGCCTGAGGCCTGCCTCCGTAAAGTCATTTACTATATTGTTCTCTTCGGGGGGTAATGAATCAAGAAGATCAACAGCTTTATCACATCTGTCAGGCTGCTGCTTGAGTTTTCCGTAAACAAACAGCAGCGGCACCACGGCATTGATGATCAGCAGGTCCACAGACTGTCTTCCTGCCTGCCCGTTAGTCCGCGGCACCTCCTTGCCGAAGAGATAGTGCGTGTTCCAGTACCCCGAGGCCCTGACACCCAGCAGGTCTCTGAGGCTGTCAGTATGTTCACATTCCAGCACCCTTGAGAAAAGCCCGTCGCTGTGTGTGAGAAGCGCTGCAAGCTGCGACAGCCTTACGGTCGGAAAATTGGCTGGCCGGAGCCGGTGGAATTTCCACATCCAGCCGTCAACAGGCTGCAGCGAGTACTTGGTCCGAAGCACCCTGAATTCTCTTGAAAGAAGAAGATAGTACTCATCCTTCACTGCTTCCCTGAACAGCGCTTCATCGAGCAGTCCTGCGGTGCCGAAAAGAAGTGCCTCGACCTGCAGCAGGTTATCGGAATGTTTCCGGATTATCTTAAGAGGAAGATGTGATGCAAGCATCTCAAACGGATCGGTATTGACCCTGAAGCCAAAATAGCGGGCGACAAGCCTGTAGAATGTCTCTTCCCAGTCGTTGCCCGTTTTGTCAAGCATCTCCCTGGTCTCCCCGCTTTTTCTCTCAAGCCTCCCAACAGCAAGAGAGTAAAGCCAGTGCCTCAGCGCGAAAGCGTCAGGCTTGCCGATAAGACCTGAGCAGGCGAGCAGGGAGGGATTGTTGACAAAATCAAGATAGTTTTCCCATAAGGCTCCATCGTACGCCAGCTGTGACGTCAGCAGCTTGCGCCCGGAAGCTGTAAAAGCCTCAGTATCATGGTTATGTACCAGGTGAAGTATGACATTGTCATATGCATGGTCGGTATGATGGCCATGCCGGTACCAGTCCGAGGCGTCTATATGTATCTCGGTGTTCCCGGCCCATAACGTGCTGTCTATTCTTAATCTTGTGCCGAAGAAATCGGGACCTGAATCACGGTTATACTCGCCCGGATGAATGACCTCAATAAGTCCGGCTTCAATATCGCATAAACGGTCAGCATCAAAGAGCCGGTTTTTCCACAGCCAGTGAAGGAACTCTTCTTTCATGTCAGTATGTTTAGAAATGCAGCATATCAAAGATATAAACAAACGAGCAATAGAACAATAGAACATTTGAACATTGAATTTTGAAGTAAGAATTATTTCTTTATAGCCTTGCTGATTTCTTTGTGTGTCCATAAAACGCAGATAAAATTTGACGAAACGGCTGAAATTATTGGCTAATCGGGAAATAAGCAAATGAACTATATTGTAGATTTACTTTACCAATCTGTTCAGAAACTAAAATCCCTATAAAAGATGAAATCCCTGATTAGAATTTTTATTGCATTGGTCCTGTTAAGCTTTACCATTAACGCTGAGGGCCAGATCAAAGTGGACTTTAAGAAAAAACTTGAGAACCAGGTCAACAGAAGGCTCAATCAGAAGACTGACCAGGCTATTGACAAGGTTCTTGATACCGCTGAAGACAGCATTGCAGCGGGACTAAAAACAGATGATAGTGCCGAACAGGCTGGCGAGGATCAGAATAGCGAGGCAGCAGCGGGTACTGCAGCCGCTGCAGGCAGCAAGGCCGGTGGGCAGCAGACGGCTCTTGAGAGCTACTCCAAATATGATTTTATTCCCGGCGAAAAGGTGATCTTTTACGAAGATTTCAGCCAGGATGCAGTAGGCGATTTCCCGGCTCTCTGGAACACTAACGGTTCTGCTGAAGTGGTTACCACCAACCTTTATCCTGGCAATTGGATGAAGTTTGTAATGGATCAATGCGTATGGACTGACGAACTGCTCAAACTGCCTGATAATTATACCATTGAGTTCGATGTAATTCCTATCGGAGGCCTTGAAGGAGCAGGAATGTCAGGATGGAATATGAGACTGATGCAGGCAAAAAATGCGAAAGCATGGGACGGTGGCTCGGCACCGGGGCAGGGAGGATTTTGGTTTCGGGTTGAATATTTCGGCAGGCCAAGTTACGGTACATGGCTTTACGGGACAGAATGTGAGCAATTAAAACTAAACGGCTATGTTGAAGGCGAACAGTATAAGGAAAAGATGAACCAGAAATACCATATTGCAATCTGGGTGCAGAAATCTAGAATTCGCCTGTACCAGGATCAGAACAAGATTGTAGATCTCCCCAAAGCATTTCCCACAGGTTGCGTAAAACCTGACAGGCTAAGGTTTGAATATGGCGCTTTAATGATCAGCAATATTCGTATTGCCGTAGGTGCTCCTGATATGCGCAACAAGCTGATGACAGAAGGAAAGCTGGTCACTTATGGAATCTATTTCGATGTTAACAAGGACGTGGTTAAGCCCGAATCATATGGTACATTGAAGGAAATTGCAGCAATTCTGAATGAGGTGCCTGATGTAAAAGTTAAGATAGTAGGTCACACTGACAGCGACGGCGCCGATGCCGCCAATCTTGATTTGTCAAAACGCCGCGCTGCTTCCGTCAAAAATGAATTGGTAAAATCCTTTGGTGTAAACGGCGACCGTTTAGTAACTGACGGCATGGGCGAAAGCCAGCCTGTAGCTGCCAATGACACACCTGCCAACAAGGCGCTTAACCGCAGAGTTGAATTCATTAAACTGTAAGTGATGAAAAAAATAATCTGTTCTCTTATAGCGATAAGTTTTGCCGTATTGGTTTCTGCCCAGACCAAAACAGCAGATTATATGAAGAAAATCCCTGCCCTGCCTCGAGACTCATGTAATGTTTCAAGGGCTGGTGCCGAGAGTTTTAAAACCCAGGTCAGCATCCTGGAAGAACAACTTAAGGGTGAAATCGATAACCTCAATGAGACCGTTGATCAGCATATGAAATCAAGCGCAGGCGCCGCGCAGGAAAGGGCAATGAAACAAATGTCACAGCAATACGGATTGTCACAGGCCGATATTGAAAAGTTGAAGAACAAGAACCTGTCAGCTGCGGAAAAGCAGGAGATTGCTAACAAGATGATGCAACAGCAGACCAATATGTCCATGGAAGAAGTACAGAAAATGGGGACGATGAGTGACGCAGGGAAGAAAGCTTATGCCGAGGCATATGCAACTGAGTCAATGGCGGCTAATCAGGCTGATCCCAAACAACAGGCAAAAAATGATGCTGCAAAGAGTCAGTATGATATGGTGAGTTCGCAGCAGGCTATAAACAGCAAGGTATCTGCCATCGGTCAGAAGATCGCTGCTCTGTACTCTCCCATCGAATCTGATCCGGAGCGGCAAAAAATGCTTGACAGAATGGACGTATGGCATAATAAGATAATGTCAATGACCGGAATCGACTACGGGCAGGGAAAACAGATGGATTCGCTGGCAGTATTAATAAAAAATGAAAAAATAGCATACTGCAAAAAATATACACCTAAGTACCGCGCTGCCCTTCGGAAGCACCTTGAAATACTGAAAACCTCTCTTCCAGATTACCAGAGCCTGGGAAATATTACAGCGGAAGTAACCAAAACCCAGACAGGCATTGAAATGCCGGCAGAATGCAGGGAGACCTTTGCCCTGCAAGCTATAGACGCTTATCTGGAAGCGCTTCAGGATGTCTATGATTACAAGCTGTACTATCCTGAGGATGATAATTAGCCCTTGATCCTGACATATTTATCAGTAAATTTTTTCCTAAACTGAGTTACATGAGATATGTGCTGATGGTATTGATGCTCTGTCTGTCTGCGCTTGTCAGCGCCCAGACGGGTCAGTCACCTGACCAGATAAGGGCACAGATGGCGGAGATAAGAAGGACAACCAACTGGGATGATCCTGCTGCCGCTTCGAAAGCCAATGCAGAAATAAAAAAACTGGCCGCACAGCTGACCGGAGGTAAGCCCCCCTTAAACTCCCAGGGTAATCAGCAAACACAGCTAAGTGGCAGTAAATCATCTGGACTTGAGGCTAAAACATCCGCCGCTACTAGGGAAAACATTATTGCCATCGCAGACCGGTTCTACAAAAGGTCTTACAAAGTCCTTGACCCTGCTGACAAAATCCAGTTCGATCAGGATCTGAAAACCGCCGTTTCTGATGAATTCAGTCCTGAGGCAGTAAAAAGACTGGCAAGCATCGGGGGGGCACTGATCTCGATGGGTGACGACCATAACCAGGCCTGCGTTTACCTTACTTCTGCAGTAAAAGCGATGCCCGCAGATACCTTGAGTGTTAATAATTTCGGCGCTTATCTGCGTATAATTGATTCGATCAGCACTTCAGTCCCTGTGCTGCTTTACGCCAACATACTGTACGGTCAGAGCCCTGTCATCCTGACACAGCTGGGGTGCAGCTACTTCGAGCTTGATGATATGAAGCAGGCGGAGTTTTACCTTAAGGAGGCTCTGAAGTATGATCCTGGCTTCGGGCAGGCTCACACCGCATTATGCGATTTATACATTAAGCAAAACAGGCTCCAGGATGCAATCCTCGAATTATTTGCCGGAGTAAAGGGGATAGGATTCTCTTACAGCAAGGCATCCGGTAATTTTGCATATCTTCAGTCAAAGGCTGAAAATTCACCAGGAGGTGAGAGTGCAAAGGAAAAATTCTGGGAAGAAACCAGGAGCCAGATGAATCCTCCTGATGCCCTGGCTTCACTGGTGCCTGAGGTTGACCGTCTAAAAATGCCCGGTTTCAGTAGTCGTCCAAAGGTATCAGACTGGATGGAAGGCGGAGGTTACTCGTCCGCGGTTCAGGATTATAGTGGATTTCACAGCCAGCTTATGAAATTTAATGAGCAATTCCTTCAGGTGCAGAATGAGGTGCCAGATCTGCCACCAAATGCAGTGCTGCGTGATTATCCCAACGAACGGTTTGCCCTCGACTGTATCACTGAATATTTTTCCCAGGCATCTGATGAAGAATCACATGAATTTACTCTTCTGGCAGACGATATAATGAAATCAGTATCTGAAGTAGTAGAGTCCTATTTGAATAATAAAGAGCGCTATGGACAGGAATATGTTAGTTGTACCGAAGGTTGTGGTGGTGACGGTCCTTGCCTTGAGGAATGCTTCAGAAAATTTTGTTCCAAAGACTGTCCTGCCACGATTCAGCTCAACAAAGATCTCCAGGGATATTACGAAGATTACCTGAATCTGTTCAAAACAACGGTTAACACCCAGCAAAAAATCCTGGATGACTTGTATGCATTCACAGGACAATGGTTTTCAAAAATTGATAGTCCCTATTGGAGTAAGATATATGCTTATGAAATTCAAAGGATCGCCCTTTTAATCATTGGAAATACTTTCGCAGGTCATCTGCAGGCATTCCCCTTTTCGGCAAATAGTGGATGCGGAACGGATTGCTCTGTCTTTGCCAATCCTGCTCCTGTACCGCCAGATGAAGTAGAAGAGAAGGAACCTGAGGGTAACAATTGTCCACAGGACAAAAAATTAGATATTGGTCTGGCTATGTGCAGCATAGCTTTTGATTGCGAAAGCGTGGAGTTCGGATGTTCAGCAGGTGCAGCATTCTCGCTGAAAAAGAATTTCGTCAATAAAAGCACAACAGCATTCGTCGGTGTCGGAGCTGAAGCAGGTGTGGGTTTCGCAAGGGCCGAAGCAACAGCAGGATTTACCATGACGAGACATGCCAATGGCGATCTCGATGTAGGAGTTAAAGGCGAAGTAACCGGCAGAGTAGGTGCTGTCGGAAAGAATTACGAGGGAACAGTCACCGTGATGGAAGGTGCCAGGTCAGAAAGCAAAGATGTTATTGGAATATCATTTTAAGTCCCGGAACAAACAGTCTATGAATGCCAATATAAAACAAGTCATTATGAGATATACCCTTGCTGTATCATTGTTCCTTTTCCTTACAGGTTTTTTGACACTTCATGCCCAGGAACTTCCATTACTTACAGAAAAACAAGGTACCTTCGAAATCCTCAGCCGAACTGATTATGTCGGCTACGACTGCGGATTTACAAAAGCTGAGATAACCACAAACCTTCAGAGGATAACTGATCTGGTCAATGTAGTCAGGCAAAATCATGTCCTCAGGGAACTTAAGGGCTTCGACGGCAGGGCAAGGATTTATAATCTGAACTGCAAGTATGCCGGGGGATATGGTATACCCTCACGTATTAGTTTTGAATTTGCCTCCTGGTACAGGCTGAAGGACGGCACCCCTGCAAGGGGTCTTATCGAACCTCCCGAATGGTCGCTTTACATCAATCAGGCTATACCCGGCTGGGGGGCATCGTACGGTCACGATGCTAAACACGGTTATTTCACGGTGCCTTTAAGGAAAAAGACAGTGGAGCCGGGAATTGATGTTTACGACGGGGAGTGGTTCGTGATTTATGACCAGTCAAGACCTCCCTACTGGATCCCTGTCACAGTCAATGAAGCTTTCGCAGCCGTAAGAGAAAGCATGAACAGCGAAAAGGACGAAGTGGCTGCCGCGTACCTGAAAGAGTATGTAGAAAAGGAGTATGCGGAGATACCTGAATCGGACCGTGACAAGCCGGCATATTTTGGCGGAGGAGTCTCCAGGGTGACTTCAAGTCACGGTTACGGAGGCCAGGACAGTATATTCCCATATATAGTAAAAGTGAATCCTGAATACTGGAACAGGGAGCTGCCCAGATCGGCAATTCAGTTCATTAACTTCCATGCTGTTCAGAATAAGGAATATTTAAGGAAAATAAAGGAGGAATATCTTCAGAATAACAGCACCAGCTATAATGTGAAGAGGTTTGAGGAATCATTCGACATGGATGAAATCCGGAGGCTGGTTCCGCTGATCGGGAAGTAATCTGACCTGCTGCCACATACTTCATAAAATGAAAAAAATAATATTTCTTTTCGCTTTGCTCGTTATGAGCTGGACATCATATGCCCAGCCCAAACCCGGTAAACCGGCATTTATAGTCAATTATGAAGAGAGCGGTAAAAACGTGAACGAATCATGGAGCTATTCAGGAGTGGTAAAATTCTCACTCTCAAACTGGAATGAGCCGCTCCGTGGAAAAGGATATACTCCTGAGGATAGAAAACTGCCTCTGGATTTTGACCCTGGAGCTTTCCTTAAGTTGCAACCGGGTGCGGTAATTAAGTTCTATCCAAGTGAAGTCAATGAGGCAGGCTCGGGAACGAATGGCAGCTATACCCGAACTCTCGGCACAGACGGAGTCGAAACCATTATAGAGACAACCGATCAGGGAACACGGACCATCGTCATAGATGACGGCGCCTACCGTAAACAGCACGGCATTCCCTCCAACGAGAACTACCAATTGAATGCACGGTACTATCAGCTTGATGAACTTGCAGAGCTTGAACGCACTGCATCCGGTGCCATATTGCGCGCCTATACCGCAGTCGGCAACAACCTGAGTGAATGGGCTGTATCCCTTGAAACAGAGGAGCAGGTTATTCCCGGAGTATATATTTTTAATCTGACCGATGAGGAGATCAGGTCCTGGAAAACGATATCCAAATCCGGCAGGCGGTCCGGAAGCTTTGATGATGATAACCTCTACGTCTCTCTGGCGGTAAAAATGGATATCCCTGACCTGGAAAAGCCGGAAGTCACCCTGGAAGGTTGCTCGGAGATGGGTGTCGGGGAGCAGGGCCAGGTGACTGCTATCGGGAAACCTGAAGGAGGAACCTACCGGTTCCGGGTCGAGCCATCGGATATTCTGACTCTCCGGGCCAGCGGATCGTCTGCAACAATCTCCGGATCATCCCCTGGCCGCGGCACGCTTTATGTCGAATACACCGGTTCAGACGGCCAGACAACCGAGGCAACAAAAACAGCAGCATGCCTTAAGGTTGAATCATACAACGGAGGAGAAGAGATACCGCAGATTGCGCTTTACAATATTGAAGGCAAGAAGACGAACGGAGTGCTGACGGTGCCGGTTGAGATGGAGCCTGCAGGGTCAGCCGACCTGCTCAGATTTGAAGTCCTCCAGCCCGGATATTTTATCTGCTACGGGAGTGGCTGAAAATGTCCAAATGCAGGGTATCCGCACTGGAAAGACTATGGTTCAGGCTAAGACTCCATGCGGAGAACCGGTTGGACCGTCAGTGGATGTTGAGGTTGTGAACTGCGACGACGAAACCAAAGCTAAACTTGCCGAAGAGGCGCGGATAGCTACTGAAATCATCAAGGAACAATTAAAGCAACTTGAAGAGATTATCAACTCTGAAGAATATAAAAAGGCATCCGGACGGATCATTGAATCCGCTGCCAATCTTGCACTTAAGACCTCGGGGCTCATTTTTGGGGTGGCTGCCGGTGCACCGGGGGCATCCGGTGCGGTTGACGGAGCCGGGAAAGTCTTCGGGGCCGGATCAGCACTGCTCGATTTATTTCGCAGCGGTAATCTGACAGAGGCTGGTGTCAATACTCTCAAAATGGGAATTGAGTTGTTCGGTTCGGCTGTAATGCAGGGATTTTCCGGAGCTGAAGAGGCGTACAAAGCCGCTGTAGACTTCGGTGAGGATCTGGGAGTCGTTGAGGGTGCAACTGAGAAAATGGATAATGCCCGGCAGTGGATTGAGCACTGGACCCGATATATCGATGATCTGATCCGCCGACAGAAACTGTGCGAAAGCGGGGCAGACCAGCAGGGTGGACAGAATGAGCCCTCTCAGGAACCGATACAAAGGCCGGCAGAGCCCGGCACAGATACACCCGCTCCGCCAACAGGTGAGACTCCTGCGGCAGAACCCGGTGGTAACGAACCATCAGCTAAAGATCCTGCACAGGGAGAGACGGCCGGTGATGAGTCTCCTGACGAAGGTGAACCGGGCGGAGAAGGGAACCCCGGCGATGGTGGTGAGGTCACACCGCCGCGCGCTGGCGGCGAACTAAGGCAGGGTGGCCTTCCTTCCGCCCCGGGTGAGTGCGGATGCAACAACAACAAGACCCTGGAACCTTCCGGTGAGGTGTTTTCAACCCTTAATACCGGAATAAGCAACCTTGGTAAATGTGTCGGGGACTTTAAAGACGGCCCGCTGGCCGGTTATGTTAAAACATTAGGGGATTGGAAAACTGTTACCGATGAGCTCACCACAGCGGTTGGCCTGGGGAAGAAGGGGATTGAGGCAGTAGTCTTTGATGCTATACCCCGCATGGATTCATTGCTTCAGCAGACCAATTCATTTGACCTTGCCGGCCAGGAGTTCCTTCTTCAGTTTGAAAAATGCCCGGAATCAGTATCATCTGCATTGGATGTTCTGAAATCGGCCCTGACAGTCACAGTTGACTCGATTAAAACCAAATATTGACATGGACCTATCCATTAAAAAAAGTTTACACGGTTTTAGTCTGAATATAAAATGGTATTGAAAAATTGAAAAAAGCGCAGAGAAAGAACTTCCCTGCGCTTTGACGCTTTACGCTTTCAGCCCGAGCTTTGAAACCCTATAACCTAAAACCCTGAAACTCTTTTGCCCGTAGCTTTAATTCTGAATTATTATAGCGTATCGCTTGATTTTATAAATTTGAATATGTTATATTATATATCCATTAGTTATCATCTGATAATCAGATGAACAATACCGTAAATACCGAAAACTATAACCAGAAATCCGCTAAACAGTATCCCATATGTTGCCAGGATTGCAAATGATAACCTGAAATTGGTCCCTGGATACTTCAATATTAAGTCATCTGTTTTTTTCATCACTCGGCGTATCAGATTACACATCAAAGGTCTGACTATTCCTTGTGACAGCCGTTACACAATTCCGGGAAAAAATTACATTATTCTCACATTTCCCCTGGCGGGTAGACCTCTATAAAAGCTCCCGGATGAACTGTTTAATGTATCCTGTTGCAATCAGCCACTGGGCAGCGATATAGGTTCCCATTATTATCAGCGTGGAAAGACTGACAGGCTGAACGAATTTATTCAGGGCCAGAACTGAGTCAGATATGGTGAAGAGTATCGCCCCTGCCAGAACCATGATATAGCTTGTCCGGTTTACTTTGCCTATCCTGCTGACAGCGCCGGCAAGCATCGTTATCATTGCTGTTTCGTAAACAATTACCGGCAGGCGCATTTCACCGAGATGACCATAAAGGTATAACCCCATTGCGATACCATAGAGCAGAACGGGGATCAACAAATAAAACCGGCTGCGAAAAATCTCATTTCTACCGGGTGTGGAAAAGAAGACAACTGCATAAAGCACCAGGGAGATCAGGAAACCGCCCAGACCAGCCATGAACATAACTTCTCCGCCTCCCGGCACCTCAAGAAGCACATCGCCGATCCACGAAAAGAATAATCCTGCAAACATGTACTTATGAAGGCGATTTTTGTCATGACGCAGATTTAATGCAAAAATGACCATTAGAAAGAACATGATCAGCATCTTGGAAATAAATGACGTGCCTGTAAATTCCAGATAGTGTGAAATAATGAATACTATCCCAACTGTAAAATAGAAAAGAGTCAGTATCCTGGTTTTCATAATCGATAGATTTAATGCACAAAGGAGGAAACTCCCGAAAAACGAAAACTAAAAACGTCTCGTCAGGTAACCTGCCATCTCTTCCTGCATCTCGCGGGCTTTTTTACCGGCTGTTTCGGCAAAGTGCTCCGAGCTGTCAGCATAGATGATTGCCCGGGATGAGTTGACCAGAAGCCCGCACTGTTTGTTCATTCCGTATTGTGCTACTTCGGCCAGGCTGCCACCCTGAGCACCTACACCAGGGACAAGCAGAAAATGATCCGGAACGATCTTCCTGATCTCAGCGAGCATCTCGGCACGGGTGGCGCCAACAACATACATTAGATTATCAGTGTTCCCCCATCTCTGTGAGACAGTTAATACTCTTTCAAACAGCCTCTGGCCTTTGTCAGTGTGATACTGAAAATCATCAGCACCCTTGTTTGAGGTCAGTGCAAGTATTATTGCCCATTTACCGGGATACGAGAGGAACGGAGTCACCGAATCTTCTCCCATATACGGAGCAACAGTGATGGCATCAAAAGGCATTTCGCCAAAAACCCCCCTGGCATACATCTTCGAGGTGTTGCCAATGTCACCTCGCTTGGCGTCAGCAATAATGAATATGTTCGTATCAAGCTTGTTAATGTACCTCACAGTCTTGTCAAGCGCTGCCATCCCCTTCTGGCCGTAAAACTCATAAAAGGCAAAGTTGGGCTTGTAAGCCGCTGTATACCTGTGCGTAGCATCAATGATCCTCCTGTTGAACTCGAAGATCGGGTCATCAGCCCCGGCGACCGATGCCGGCAGCTTTGTAATCTCGGGATCAAGTCCTACGCACAGGAAGGACTTTTTCTCGAGTATGTTCTGAAAGAGTTCTTTCGAATTCATCGGTATAGGATCAATCGGGATAGGATCAGTATGAGCTTTCCTTCAGTCGTTCGGCATTCTCAGCCATCTGCAGCTTGTCGAGGAGTTCCTGAATATTTCCGTCCATCACCACAGGCAGGTTGTAAAGAGTCGTGTTGATGCGGTGGTCAGTGACTCTGCTCTGAGGATAGTTGTATGTGCGTATCTTGGCTGAACGGTCACCCGTTGAAACCATTGTCTTGCGCTTGCGCGAGATATCGTCAAGATATTTCTGGTACTCCAGGTTATAAAGTCGCGTGCGCAGCTCCTTCATAGCTTTCTCGAGGTTCTTGATCTGGGACTTCTCATCCTGGCACGTGACAACGATACCCGTCGGAACATGTGTAAGCCTTATTGCCGAATATGTGGTGTTGACACTCTGCCCGCCCGGCCCTGATGAACAATAGGTATCCTTGCGTATATCCTCGTTCTTGATTTCAACATCAAATTCACTGGCTTCGGGCAGAACGGCCACTGTGGCGGCCGAGGTATGAAGGCGTCCCTGTGTCTCTGTCTGCGGCACCCGCTGTACACGGTGAACGCCTGACTCGTACTTCATTATACCGTAAACACCCTCGCCTATGACATTAAAAACTATCTCCTTGTAACCTCCGGCAGTGCCTTCCGTGTAGTAGTTCATGTCAATCTTCCAGCCACGTGCCTCAATATATTTGGAATACATCCGGAAGAGGTCGCCGGCAAATATGCTGGCCTCATCGCCGCCTGTCCCGGCACGTATCTCCATCACTGCATTCTTGTCATCTTCGGGATCGACAGGGAGGAGAAGAAATCTGATATCCTCTTCCATATCCGGTATCGTATTCAGCAGATTGTCAATCTCAGCCTTTGCCATCTCGCGCATCTCAGCATCCTTTTCATTTGCCAGAAGCTCCTTCGAGCTCTCGAGGTTATCAAGAGCGCTCTTGTATCTCTCATAAGCTGCAACAACAGGTTTCAGCTCTTTATATTCCTTATTAAGCTTGATGAATCGCTTCATATCCGACATCACGTCGGGACCGTTCAGCAGCTCACCCACCTCAATAAAACGGTTCTTCACCCCCTCAAGCCTCTCAAGTATAAGATAGTTTGCCATTACATATTAATTTTCAGGGTGCAAAGGTAATTATTGTCAGGCAATAGGCAATGGAGGGCTGAGCGTTAAAAATTGCCCGGTGGGCAATTTTAGCGAAAGAGCCAGGCTGCAGGGGAGGCAGTAGCGATTGTAATAAATCTTCAGTCACCAGTCGGCAGCCTTCAAATCTTGCAGACTGTGGACTGCAGATTGCAGACTGCCTAATATCTAAACTCCCCAAACTGACTTTTTATAGTAAGTTTCCTTGACGGCGCAGGCTCGCAGCGCCCCACAACGCGTGCTTCAAGGCTGAAAACGGCTGCAATGTCAATGATGGCCTGTGCATCACCGGGTTCTACATACAGCTCCATGCGGTGACCCATGTTGAATACACGGTACATCTCCGACCAGGGAGTGGAAGAGCTATTCTGAATGAGATTAAACAGCGGCGGTACCGGAAAAAGGTTGTCTTTAATAATATGCAGTCTGTCAATAAAATGCAATATCTTGGTCTGTCCGCCTCCGGTGCAGTGAACCATACCGTGTATCCGGGGCCGCATTTTCTCAAGAACTTTCCTGATGACGGGAGCGTAGGTGCGAGTGGGTGAGAGTACCAGCCTGCCTGCATCTACATCCGCAACGGTTGTGGGCCCCGTGAGTTTCATCGCCCCTGAATAAACCAGCGCCTCGGGCACTGAATGATCGTAGCTTTCAGGGTAGAGGGCGGCAATGTATTTTTCAAAGACATCATGCCGTGCCGAGGTAAGCCCGTTGCTGCCCATGCCACCGTTATATTCACTCTCATAGGTCGTCTGCCCGAAGGAGGCCAGGCCAACAATCACGTCACCCGGCCTTATATTACTGTTGTCTATCACATCTGCCCTGCGCATGCGTGTGGTGACAGTTGAATCGACTATGATTGTCCTGACAAGATCTCCTACATCGGCAGTCTCTCCTCCTGTCGACCAGATACCTACACCCAGTTCACGCAGCTCACCCAGAAATTCTTCAGTGCCATCGATAATGGCTTTTATGACTTCCCCGGGAATCAGGTTTTTATTGCGTCCTATTGTTGATGAAATAAGTATGTTGTCTGTCGCGCCGGCACACAACAGGTCGTCAAGGTTCATCACAACAGCATCGCGGGCAATGCCTTTCCATACTGAAAGATCCCCTGTTTCCCGCCAGTAGACGTATGCCAGTGAAGATTTGGTGCCGGCACCGTCAGCATGCATGATATTGCAGTACTCAGGATCGCCGCCCAGGATGTCCGGGATAATCTTGCAGAAAGCGCCGGGGAAGAGGCCTTTATCAATGCCACCGACTGCCTCGTGTACATCCTCCTTCCCTGCAGAGACACCTCTCCTGGAATATCGCGACCGGTCAGTCATGGTGTTAATGTTTGTTCTGCCACCTCCCCTATTTTGCAGGTACGTAATCAGTCTTCAGTACCCTGAACTCTGTCCGGCGGTTGATCTGATGGGCGATCTCCTTCTGTTCATCATTTGCCAGGGTGTTGATATACTGCTCCGTGAGTGTCACCCCCGAACGCAGGAAGGGAGAATCCTGAACGATAGCGGCATCAACCACTTTAGGACTGCTTTCGCCATAGCCTTTGGCCGTCAGCCTGTCCCTGGCGATACCCTTGCCAATGAGATAGTCCACCACAGCCTGTGCTCTTTTCTGCGAGAGATCATAGTTATACTCTTCCGTATCACGCGAGTCTAGTGTGAGACATGAGCTCGATGGTCACGTTAGGGTTATCATTGAGGGTCTCGACAAGCTTGTCAAGCGAGACCATCGATTCAGGACGCAGATCCCATTTGCCGAAATCGTAAAAAATATTCGGTAGTTCAATAGGCCTGTCAATCGGTGTAATTATTATGGTTGACATGAATTCACGACTCTTGTCCTGCCCTCTTGTAGTTTCCTTCTCCTTGCCGTTCAGATATCCTTTCTTTGACGCCAGGAAGATATAGTCTACCTCTGGTCTCAGGCTGAACTTGAAGTCGCCGACATTGCCTGTCTCGGCCTGCATATTGGCGCCGTCGCTGGCTATGAGCTGTACTGTCGCACCCTGGACAGGTTGTCCGGTCTTTTCGTCCTTGACAAGCCCTGTGATGCTGAAAAGCAGAGGAGGCATCTCAAAGAAAAAGAGATCGTCAGCACCTTTACCCTTGCGTGTTGAGCTGAAGATACCTTTCTCGGCCCCGCTTTCAAAGGTTATGCCGAAGTCGTCAGCAAAGCTGTTGATGGGTGGCTTCATGTTCTCAACCAGCCACCTGTCACCGGTCTGTGCGACAGCCCTGAAAATGTCAAGGCCACCCATTCCAATTTGACCATCAGAGGCAAAATAGAGGGTTCCGTCATCACGTATGTATGGGAAAACTTCATTTCCCCTGGTATTGATGTCTGTACCAAGGTTCTCGGGACGAGACCATCCGCCACCGTGCGAGCTGCGTTCTGCCCGGTAAATATCCTTACCGCCCTGGCCACCGGGGATGTCAGAAACGAAATAGAGCGTCATACCGTCGGGCGAGATGGCAGGATGGGCCGCAACGAGTGAATCGGCAAGCAACTCCTGCTTTTCCGGGTCGGACCATTGCGTGCCCTCACGTTTCGAATACATTATAACGCAACCCTTTTCCTCGCGTTTTCCTGCTTCACAACGGGTGAAATATACCTCAGTATAATCAGCCGTGAAAGAAGGGGTTCCGTCCTCAAACTCACTGTTCAGATAGTCAATGGGCACCGGTGTGCTCCATTTGCCCTTCTTATCAAGCCTTGTCTCGAAAATATCCGTGAAATTCTGTCCGGTAGCCCCGTGTTCATTCTTGCCCTGGGCATCGTCACGTGATGAGGTGAACCACACCAGTCCGTAATCATCGCGGGCAAAGGCAGGACTGAAATCAGAGTCTTTTGAGTTGATGTCCTTCAGCTCTTCGACATTATAAGCTTCCGGTGAAGCCAGCCAGTCCATGGCAAGCTCGCAGGCACGTATCTGCTGTTCAGTACGGGGGTCACCCGGGACAAGCTGCCTGTATCTCCTGAACTCCTCGATGGCCTCAGGGTAACGCCCCAGCTTTTTAATACTTTCAGCCAGCCAGTACTGTGCTTCAGGTTTCGGGAAAGCCGATTTCACTGCTTTCTTATACCACAGCTCAGCATTCTTAGGATCGTTGATAAGGCGATAACATTCAGACACCATAAAAACCATTTCAGACTTGAGCTGTTTTTCGCGGGTCTTTGAATATACATCCTTGAACAGGTCAATGGCGTCAAAATAGTTGCCTGATTCAAATGCTGCGCGGGCACGTTCCTTTTTCTGTTTCTGCGCGTCAAGGGCAGCCGGAAGCAGCAGCAAAAGAATCAAAGACAGGATAAAACTCTTTTTCATACAGGCAGCATTCGTTACACTGCAAAAATAACGAATGTAACCGATGTTTGCGTATGCTACCTCGTAAAAAGAAGCTCACGGTATTTGGGTAACGGCCATATCTCATTGTCCACTACCAGTTCGAGCCGGTCAATATGGTTCCTGATTTCATCAAGATAGGGCTTCACCTTGCTTTCATAGGTAAGTGCTTTTTTGTACTCATCGTCAATCATATTGGCCTTTCTCCTTTCACTGATCATATCATTCACCAGCTTCTTTATCATCGATATATGATCTGAGATGGATACTATAAGATCTTTGCGTGCCCCTGCCAGCCTCATATATTCATTTTCATCGAAGATATCTCTCAGTCCCTTCACATTATCAACCAGTGTCGTCATATAGGCTACTGCGGTAGGCACAATATGGTTGATAGCCAGATCGCCCAGCACACGCCCTTCAATCTGTACCTTTTTCGTAAACTTTTCAAGCTCCACCTCGACCCGGCTCTCAAGCTCGCGTTCTGTAAGGGTGCCGGTGCCAACCAGGGTTTCACGTGCTGTATCAGCCAGATAGGTCTTTATTGTCCGCGGGACACTTTCATCAGCCGAGAGACCCCTGCGGAGTGCTTCACGGTGCCATTCCTCACTGTATCCGTCACCTTCAAATCTGATACGCTCAGACTCAATTATGGACTTCTTGAGCACCTGGAAGATTGCTTCATCCTTCTTCCTTCCCTTTCCGACAAGGGCGTTCACCTCGCGGGCAAAGAGTGTCAGCTGCCTGGCCACTGCGGCGTTAAGCACGATCATAGCTGAGCTGCAGTTGGCTGATGAGCCCACAGCCCTGAATTCGAACCTGTTTCCTGTAAATGCGAAAGGCGACGTACGGTTGCGGTCGGTGTTATCAAGGAAAATCCCGGGTATCTTACCCAGTCCAAGCTTGATCTCGGTCTTTTCCTGCGGAGTCATCTTCTTGTCTTTCACCTTGCTGGTAATATCTTCAAGAATATTTGAAATATAGCTTCCGAGGAAGACTGAGATGATTGACGGAGGAGCTTCGTGACCTCCGAGTCTCCATGAGTTGTTCTCATTCGTGACACTGGCACGCAGTAGCTCCTGGTTGTCATTGACAGCCTTGACCACATTTACAAGGAACGTCAGGAACTGCATGTTGCTCTTCGGATTCTTTCCGGGCGACAGCAGGTTAACGCCGGTATCGGTAGCCATTGACCAGTTATTGTGCTTTCCTGAGCCGTTAATATCTGCAAAAGGTTTTTCGTGGAAGAGAACCCTGAACTTATGTCTTCTGGCAACCCTGCGCATCACATCCATTATAAGCTGGTTATGATCAACGGCAAGGTTTGTTTCCTCGTAGACAGGAGCACATTCAAACTGGTTGGGAGCCACCTCGTTATGGCGTGTCTTGACCGGAATCCCAAGCTTATATGCTTCAAACTCAAATTCTCTCATGAATGATTTGACCCTGTCAGGAATGGAGCCAAAATAATGGTCAGAGAGCTGCTGGTCTTTTGCCGACTGATGACCCATCAGCGTACGGTCGGCCAGCACCAGGTCGGGACGGGCATAATAGAGGGCCTCGTCAATAAGAAAATATTCCTGTTCCCATCCCAGTGTTCCGATCACCTTCCTGACATCCTTGTCAAAAAAATGACAAACCTCAACAGCGGCACGGTCAAGAGCGGAGAGAGACCGGAGCAGTGGGGTCTTGTAATCAAGCGCTTCCCCTGTCCATGAAATAAAGACAGTGGGGATACAAAGGGTATTGTCAACAATGAATGCGGGTGATGAAACATCCCATGCGGTGTAGCCGCGCGCCTCAAAAGTGTTGCGTATACCTCCGCTGGGAAAGCTTGAGGCATCAGGCTCCTGCTGGACGAGCACCGAACCGGAAAAAACTTCAATGAAGGATCCCCTTTCGCCCCTGCCTACAAAAGAATCATGCTTCTCGGCAGTAGCATCCGTGAGAGGATGAAACCAATGGGTAAAATGTGTGACACCGCGCTCCATAGCCCATGCCTGCATTCCAGTGGCTACCTGGTCAGCTATAGGCCTCGTTATGGGCGTTCCCTCATCTATAGCGGTAACGACGGCCCTGTAGGCTTCGCGGGAGAGATACCGCTCCATCTTCAGCTTGTCGAAGACGTTTTCGGAAAAATACGAGGAGACGGGCCCTTTCGGAAGATCGACCTCGACAGGCCCTCTTGAGAATACTTCCTTCAATGCACTGAAACGTAATTCTGCCATGATTTTATTTTTTTGCTAAAATAGATTATTTTAAAATATACCCCTATATTTTTATGTGTTTTTTTGACTTCTTATATATATTTTAACTATGAACCCCATAAAAAATAGGGTAAAATTCAAAATTTATGATTTTTTTATTCCTGATCCACATTCGGCAAGTTGAAGATCCCCTACATTGTTTTCTCAAAATCCACAGCCAGTACCTTATGTTCAGTGACAACAATTGACTCATCCCCGCACCACTGGTCAGGAAGTATATTGTCACCTCAGATCATTCTGTCCGTCTAAGCGAGGCAGGCTGTTACAGTATCTTAATTTACTGCATGATACTGACGAACCTGAGAATTATCACATTTCAGACGACGATAAAAAATGAGAAACGGCCACGGACTTTTAGTTTTACTGAATTTTGTTATATTTGTCGCCTGTATTTTTCAAGAGGTACATTCAATTATATAAACAGTATTTAGATGGCAATACTTCAAACATTGAGAGAGAAGGCAGGCGTCTTCGTGGCAGGTGCAATCGGGTTATCGTTGTTTATTTTTGTTATCAGCGATTTCTTTGGCAACAGTAATTCGCAGCGCAGGAAACAGCAAAAATATTACCAGCTTGCCACCATAGGAGGCGAGGCAATCACATACCAGGATTTTGAAACCAAGGTCCAGGACCTGACAGAAATTTATAAGATGTCAGGGTCTAATGAGATTGATGAGCAGATGTCACAGAACATCAGGGAACAGGTGTGGCAACAGATGGTCTCCGACAAGGTCATGGGAAATACCTATAAGAAGACAGGACTCAGTGTCTGTCCGGATGAAGTCGAGATGCTTGTTTTCGGTGACGACCCTCACCCTATCGTCAGGCAGCTCTTCACCGATCCGCAGACAGGTGCGTTCAACGAATCTTTCCTGGTTAACTTCCTCAAGGCAACGGAGACTGACGAAGCCACCAAGAAATACTGGCTCTTCTTCGAGGACCAGATAATAAACGACAGACTGAACACAAAACTTGTCAACCTGATATCGAAAGGCCTCTATGTGACCAAACAGCAGTCAGAATATGAAGCAGGTCTGGCAAAGCAGACCGTTGGCTTCAGTTATATCGCTCAAAACTTTTCAGCTATTGCCGACAGCACCGTCAAGGTCAGTTCGGATGAGATAAGGGATTATTATGATGCTCACAAGGAGACTTACAAACGTGCCGCTCAGAGAGACATGGAATACATGGTGTTCGATATTGCTCCCTCAGAGTCAGATTTGAAAGAGGCTGAGACATGGGCAACGAATGAAAAGGCAAACTTTGCTGCTGCCACAGATCTTGTTCAGTATATAAATCTTACAGCCGATACACGCCATGCCGGTATTTTTCAGACTCTGTCAGCATTGCCTGAGAGCCTGCGCGGCCTTGCAGAGTCAGGTGACAAGTCTGTTGTTCTTGGTCCTTATTTTGAAGACGGATCATACAAGCTCGCCCGTATAGTTGAAATAGCCGAGCGGCCTGATTCAGTCAGGGCAGCTCATATCCTTCTCTCACCCAACGCCGGGAGAACCATGGCACAGGCCAGGAAAGAAGCTGACAGCCTGATGCAGCTGATAAATGCAGGAATTGAATTTGATCTCCTTGCAATGGCTAATTCCGATGACCAGGGATCAGCACAGGTTGGAGGTGATCTTGGTTGGTTCAGCGAAGGTACGATGATCGCCCCGTTCAACAATGCATGCTTCAGCGGCAAGAAAGGAGACCTGGTGACAGTCGAGACCACTTTCGGTCTTCACATTATCAGGATCCTCGATCAGAGCCGCAAGGTAAAAAAATATGATATCGGGGTTGTTGACCGCAAAGTGATACCCAGCAGCGTCACCAACCAGCGCATCTATGCTGAGGCTTCACAGTTTGCCGGTACCAACAACACATATGAAAAATTCAATAAGGCAGTGGCAGCAGGCAACCTTAACAAAAAACTGGCATTGAATGTGACACCCGAGCAGAAAGAACTTCCAGGCCTGACACAGGCGAGAGGACTCGTGATGGCGCTCTTCCAGAACAGCAAGGAAGGAACAATCGTCCTCGACAACAGCGACCAGGCCGTCTTTGAACTTGAAGACAAGTATGTAGTGGCATACTGCACCCGGGTGCAGGAAGAAGGCATTGCCCCGGTAGAATCAGTCTCTTCTGACATAAGGTTCATCCTTGCCAGGAAGAAAAAGTCTGAGGTGATCTCCGGCGAAATGAAGAAGCTGGCCGCCGAAGGCAAGACGATATATGACATCGCATCGCACTATAATACCACTGTGCAGGATGCCGGCGGAATCAATTTCAGGTCATATTCAGTGCCGGGTGCGGGGATTGAACCGGGACTCATAGCTGCAGCATCAGCATCAGAGGCTGGTGTGCTTTCAAAACCTGTGGAAGGTGTCAACGGGGTTTATATGTTCGTTGTCAATACAGCTACTCCGGCAGCTGCAGAAGATATAGCGATGGTTCGTGAACGCCTCAATTCCAACTATCAGATACGTGCATCATACGAGGCTTTCCAGGCAATACGCGATAAGAAAGAGGTGGTTGACATGAGATATAAATTCTATTAGGATTCTTTGCAACCGACAGCATTAAATTATCAGACCCTCCACGAGGGTCTTTTTTTATGTATAATCCTTTGCTACAATAATTTGACCTTCTACGAAGGTCTATCGTTTTGTTTATACTAACCTCATTTGTGTGCATTAAACCGGATGGTCGTAGACCATCAAATTACTGTAGCCTCATTAATTATATGAGGCACCGCAGCCTCCCAGCCGAGGGGCATTATGTGCACACCGCTGATCCCATTCTTGCCTCTCAGCCTGCGGATGGTCTCCACCGCGATCTTTAAACCCTCCTCCGCAGCTTTGTCGCCGGCATCAGCAAGTCTTTGCATTATGGCATCAGGGATAGTTATGCCCGGAATCCTGTCATTCAGGTAACGCGCCAGGTGCAGTGTTTTGAGCGGACTTACGCCTACAAGTATAAACACCTTGTCAAGCAACCCCTCCTTATCAAGGTTCTCAAGCCATGGATCAAGCCTGTCGGGGTCAAAGACAAGATTGGTCTGCATGAACTGTGCCCCGGCATTAATCTTCTTCCTGTCGCGAATGACCTGTAATACCGGGTCCTGTGCAAAAGGTGCGGCAGCTCCGCCGAGGAAGAGTTTCGGCCTGTTCTTTATCTCCCTGCCATCGAGGTATATACCCTCATCTCTCATCCTTCTCAGTATCCACAGCATCTGGACCGAGTCGACATCAATGATATTGAGGTTACCGGTTGGCTTCACACCTACGCGGGGACTGTCGCCGGAGAGGCAGAGAATATTATGGATGCCCATGGCGTTGGCGCCGATGGCAAGCGACTGAAGGCTGTTACGGGTGTTGTCACGGGCCGAGATCTGCATTACCGGCTCTGCACCCAGCGAGACAGCCACTGAGCAGCAGGCTGCGCTTGACATCCTGGGCACCGCTGAAGAGCCGTCAGTAAAATTGATTGCAGTGACGTAAGGTTTGACCAGTGATATTTTCTCCCTCAGCTTATCAGTGGTGGCGCCCAGGGGAGGCATCACCTCAGTTGTTATTACGAACCTGCCGCTGCGAAGCTCACTCTCCAGCAAGGACTGAGGCTCAGAGACTGCCGGAGCATGATAAGCAGAATCTCCTTTCCACCATGCAGGCTGGCGTATAGGCCTGAACACTTCCTCCTCGAGGATGCCCTGTGCACTTTTCCCTTTCCGTGCAGAGGGGAAAATGATTTTGTGCAGACCCGTCTCTCTTACTTTTCTGACTACCTCGCCCCACGTCTCTGTTCCTGCCCTGTCCCAGTCTACAGGAGGCAGCACCTCAAGCAGCCTGTGCTCGCGGTGCATCTTCTGTGAGCGCTGATAGATCAGATGCCATGTGCATCTCCGTGAAGGGTCGACATAACAATAGCCGTTGTTCACTCCCCCGCAGGGACCGTTCCTGATGCCCTTCGGACACTCCATGTGACAGATAAAAGCCGTCTCCTGAAGGAGACAGTTTCCGCACATACGGCACCCGAAGAGTGGTCCCTTGACCAGCCGCTCATTGAATGCCAGCAGGCGCTTTCCGGCTGATAACTTCCTGAAAGGCCGGAAGGCAGGCTGCCACCGGCGTACAGGAGTGAATATGGCCATTCAAAATCAGATGATATACATGTTGATCAGTTGCTCAAAAAGCTCCTGTTTCCCGCTGATCTTCCCAGGTTCACCGGCTTTCACGGCCAGTTTGCGAAGGTCTTCAAGAGTAAGCTTGCCCTTCTCATACAGAGCGCCTTCACCCTTGTCAAACGAAGCATATCTTTTTTTCCTGAGCTTCAGGTAACTGGATTCTTTCAGTATCCTGTCAGCTATGACCAAAGCCCTGGCAAATGTGTCCATACCGTTTATATGGGCAATGAATAAATCTTCCGGATCAGTGGAGTTGCGTCTGAGGTGTGCGTCAAAATTGATACCTCCCGTAGTGAAACCGCCTGCCTGCAGAATAACAAGCATGGCTTCAGTGATCTCATTGATGTTTGTCGGGAACTCATCTGTATCCCATCCATTCTGATAGTCGCCCCTGTTGGCATCTATACTGCCGAGCATGCCGGCGTCAGCGGCTGTCTGCAGATCGTGCTGGAACGAATGTCCCGCAAGGGTTGCATGGTTAACCTCCACGTTCAGTTTGAAGTCCTTGTCGAGACCGTAGTGACGCAGGAAGCCAATCACTGTGGCAGCGTCAAAGTCGTACTGGTGCTTCGTGGGCTCCATGGGCTTGGGTTCTATGTAGAAAGAACCCTTGAAGCCTTGTTTCCTTCCGTAATCCCTTGCCAGGGTAAGCATCATGGCCAGGTGTTCAATCTCCCTCTTCATGTCAGTGTTCAGCAGGGAGAGATAGCCTTCACGGCCGCCCCAGAAGACATAACCCTGTCCGCCAAGAGCGATGGTGGCATCAATAGCGTTCTTCAGCTGCACGGCCACATTCGTCAAAACATTGAAATCCGGATTGGTGGCAGCTCCATTCATGTAACGCGGGTTGCCGAAGACGTTTGCAGTGCCCCAGAGCAGTTTAACCCCGGTCTCTTTCTGTCTTGCCTTTATTACAGGAACAAACTTGTCAAGACGCTTCTCTATCTCGAAGACCGGACCGTCACCCACAAGGTCAGTGTCATGGAAGCAATAGAATGGAGCTCCTATCTTTTCAATGAACTCAAAAGCCATGTCGAGCTTCGCCTTGATGCGGTCATCGCCTTTCAGATCGTCGTACGGAAAGTCCCTGGTCTTTGCTCCGAAGGTATCGGTGCCGTCACCGCAGAATGAATGCCAGTATGCGATCGCATACCGGAGGACGTCTTTCATCTTCTTGCCGCCGACCTTTGCATCAGCGTCATACCATCTGAATGCGAGAGGATTTTTCGAATCTTTTCCTTCAAACTTTATCTTCCCTATCCCGGGGAAAATTTCACTTTTTGATTTTTTAGCCATAACTTTATTTTTTATTCATATAACTGATTTTCAAGTACATCAACCCAAATATTGTATTTCTCTTCATAGATCCGGGCCAGTTTCTTATCAGGCTCACTTGTACCTGTCGTCTTCAGCCCTCCGAAGGCTTCCTTTTCAGATTTATAGAATCCGCACCCTATGCCGGCTCCCCTTGCCGCTCCGGCAGAACCGTCAGTATTATAAAGACTGATCACCGTTGTTGTGAGTGATGAGAGCACATCGCGGAAGACTTTGCTCAGGAACAGGTTTGACTCACCTGCCCTGATGACTTTGGGATTAATTCCCGTCTCCTTCATTATCTCGAGGCCATACCGGAATGAGTATGCGATAGCTTCCTGGGCAGCCCTGAAGAGGTGACCCTGACCATGAATGTTGAAGTTCAGTCCTCGCAGGGAAGCTGTTATGTCCCTGTTCTGAAGCATGCGCTCAGCGCCGTTGCCGAAGGGAAGGATTAGAAGTCCGTCGCTGCCTGGTTTAACCGATTCGGACATTTCATTCATCTTCGGGTATGTCATTCCTGACCCTGCGTTTTTCTTCAGCCACGAATAAAGTATGCCTGTGCCGTTGATGCACAGCAGCACCCCCAGTCTCGTTAGTTTATCGCTGTGATTGACATGAAGGAAAGTGTTTATCCGCGAAAGAGGATCAAACTGTGTTTCATCCGTGACACCATATATTACTCCGGAGGTACCTGCGGTGGTCGCCACCTCGCCCGGTGAAAGCACGTTCAGTGACAGGGCATTGTTCGGCTGGTCGCCTGCCCGGTATGAGACGGGTATCCCGGCACGCAGACCCAACTCACTGGCCATGCCGGCCGTCAGGTTACCCTGGATGGAGAACGACTGCACCGGGTCGGCAAGAAGGTCCGGCGAGATGCCGTAATATTCAAGCAGTTCAGCAGAGACAGAGCCTCTCTTGAAGTCCCAGAAGATACCTTCCGAGAGCCCTGTATATGAGGTCTTTATTTCACCGGTGAGTCTCATGGCGAGGTAATCACCCGGCAGCATGATCTTGTGTATCTTGTCAAACAGGGCAGGCTCGTTTTCTTTTACCCATGCCAGTTTTGAGGCTGTGAAGTTGCCAGGGGAGTTAAGGAGGTGGTGCAGACAGAAATCCTTTCCCATCCTTTCAAATGCCCTTTCGCCAATCCCCACCGCCCTGCTGTCACACCATATGATTGAAGGCCGTAAAACCTTTCCTTTTCCGTCGACAGTCACCAAACCGTGCATCTGGTAGGCAATCCCAACGGCTCCGATTGACTCCTTCTTACCCTCCAGCGGTTCAAGGCAGGCTTGCAGCGCCAGGGTGAAGTTCGTCCACCATACCTCAGGATCCTGCTCAGCCCATCCGGGACGGGGAGCTGATATCTCCATCTCTGTGGGTGGATAAGAAGCTGAAGAGAGCGTCTTGCCTGTCTCTCCGTCAATGACAGAGACCTTCACCGACGAACTGCCTAGATCAATACCGAGTAGTAACATGCCTTTATTGTTAAGTGTTTTCCCTGACTGTCGTTATAAAAGTACGGATATTTTCCGTAGAAACGTCAGGTGGCATCCCTCCGCCACAGGACCAGATAATTCTCATACGGTCAGAGACAGATCCCATCATGCTCTTCACTCCGGCCTCAACATCAGCTGGTTTGCCAAGGGCAAGAACATCTCTCGGAGGCAGGTTGCCAAGGAGGGTCACACTGTCACCTGCCAGCCTTCTGATTTCATCAACCGGATGGTTAAAGCTGAAATTGAAAAGGTTGATGCCGATCTCTTTAAGATAACCAGCGGTTACGATCCCGGCAGCATCATTGTGAAAGAAGCGGACCCTGGGGTTGAAGGTCTGATATATTCTTTTTAGATGAGGCAGGACAAACGTTTCGAAGTCAGGCTGTCCGAGAAAGCCGACTATATCATCAAGAAGGAAAACACCGTCAATGTCTTTGAATTTCTCAAACTGAAGGGAGAGCCAGTCTATCACAAAGTCAGTAATTACCGTCAGTGCCTTCTGGGCTTCGTCGGGCGTGATTGCCAGGGCCAGCATGAAGTCTGTTGTGCCGAAGAGGAAAGAGGCGATGTTAAGAGGCCCGCGGCTGGAAGCGAACCTGTAATGGTATCCGTTCTCCTTCAGCTTGCCTTCATATTTGGCCATTCTGCTGATGACAAACGGTAACAAACCGTCGGTTCTGACATTGGGCTTCGTCAGTGAGGAAATAGCTTCGACAGTGCATTGCAATTTGACCGGGTGGGGAAAGTCGTTTTCGGTCCATACAAGCTTGGCGCCAAAAGCAGAGGGCTCGGTGCACATGCCGTATTCAGCCCAGAAGCCGGGAAGGAACATGACCTCGGGAAAGGTCTTATGTGCCGCGAGATTGGCATCATACCATGTCTCCCGGTCAGCAAAATACTCCAGAATCTTTGATCCGTACCAGCCGGGAAGCCATGGGCTGTCAATAATAAACCCCACAGGCTTTTCTTTCAGGGTCTCACCGTCGATGACCCTCAGAAGGGTTTCCCAGTGTTTATCATTCATATAGCCATATTTGATAATTCATGCTGAAACTTAAATGCCGGGAGATACTGTTATACCCCTTCCTCTCATGCTATTGACGGATCACCGGATTTCACCGACGACTGTCTGATTATAAGATCATGACTCAGAATAATGGAGTTGACCTTTTCAAATTGTGTTCCCTCAAGTATTCGTATCATCGTCGACGCAGCCACATCGCCCATAGCTCTTCCCGGATAGTGAACCGTGGTCAGGTTAGGCTCTATAATCCTTGACACAGGGTCGTCATTAAAACCAACAATAGCTACATCGTCGGGTACACGGTAGCCTTTCTTTTTCAACTCGCATATTATTGACACAGCCGAGGTGTCATTTGCAGTGAAAATGCCATCGGGCATTGATCCGCGGCTGAGCAGTCTCCGGATGATCACTTCACCGGAGCCGTCCATAAGGTCAGTAATGATATGGGAGTCATCATTAAACTCCAGGGAATTTTCAGCAAGAGCCTGCCTGAACCCTCGGAATCTGTCATTATAAACATTACGGTTCATGCTTCCCCCCACATGAATTATCTTTCTGCAACCCTGATCAATAAGATGCTTTGTCGCCTCATAGCCAGCCTTGAAATTATCTATGACCACGCTCACGCAGTTGCTGCATTCAAAAACCCTGTCGAAGAACACGATCGGAATATCTTTCCGGAAGATATTCCGGAAGGCATCTATGTTTTTTGTCTCATATGACAGGGATACAAGAAATCCGTCGACGCGGCTGTTGAACAGGGCCTGGATATTCAGCTCCTCCAGGGAGGCCGACTCTTCACTCTGGCTTATCAGCAACTGGTAACCGGAGTTGTTCGCAACCTTTTCCATACCCGAAATGACTGATGACATGAAGTGACTGTCTATCCTGGGTATTATCACACCTATGGTGCGGGTTCTTTTCTGCCGCAGGTTTGCTGCGAACTTATTATGCTGATAACCCATCTCCTGGGCAGTGTGCATAATCTTTTTCCGAAGCTCTTTGCGTACCTGCGGGTTGTTGTTCAGACCACGGGAGACCGTTGAGGCTGAGATATTCAGCGCTTTAGAGATGTCATAAATAGTGACCTCCGCTTTTTTCTTCATTCCGGCCATAATTCCTCAAAATAAGTAATAAAACAGAAATAATTGAAACAAAATCAAATATTTTTTGCAATCGGTTGCATATTTAAATCTTATTGCATTCTTTTAGTTACGCTCAAAACTGTACAGGGACGAGACCTGCAATAGAATGTCCTGCTTGTGTACAATAATGAACCTCTTATAATTAAATGATTATGCAACCGGAAACAGGCTGATCGGTTATATCTGGTCTTTTCAGGAATGTTTTTCTTTCAGTCGTTTGTTAACATCATCAAGTGTGCCACTGAATGGGCCAGGAGTTTCCATTTTTATTGATACAAGGGCGGCAGCGAACTTCAAAGATTCCGGAATTTCGTGATCCAATCTGTGCGAGAGATATGCAGCAAAAGTTGTATCGCCACGACCAGTTCTGCCGGTTACATTACTGTTTGAAAATTTTTCATAATATGTCTTCCCATTAACTCTCGCAAGCACTCCCTCGGAATGTGTAATTAAAATTTCGGGACAACCCCATGATTCGACGATTATTGCAGCCTTTTCAAGATCATCTGTGCCAGTAATAAGTTTGGCTTCTACAACATCCAATTTTAGTTTGTTCATCATAGCAGCAATCTCTTTTTTATCAGCAACGTCCCTAAATTCGTGATTTTTGGTTTCCGGATTTATATGACGTACGAAACTCTGCATGTCAACAGACAAACTTGGGTAATTTCTTGCCTTCAAGCCCTTCATCAGCGCCATGTCGAATTCAGTATCCGAGATTCCGGCCAGGTGAACACATGTAGAATCCAATTCAGGAACATCTTTGATATCGATTATTCCTGCCGATTTGATAAGGGTCATTTCACGTTCATCAACATTTGCGGAAAAGTGTACCACCCTGTTATACGAAGTTTCTGCGCTGGGAATAAGATAACAATCGATGCCCAGATCTTTCATGGGCTGAAGGATCTCCTCGTCCTTTTTGGCCATTTTAGCAATAACAGCAACCTTCTTGCCAACCCTTGCGGCCACCATGGCTCCGCATAAAACAGCACTTCCCGGAGCTATACGTGGTTTCCCTCCGAAAGGAACGATCTCATCATAGCACATGTGCCCTATAAATGTGATATCATATTTTTTGCTCATACTAATCAACTCCTGATTTTTTGTACTATAAATTAATCTGTGCTTATTTACTTCATTCTTCTGAATCACCCATCAACCAGGGATAGAAAGGCATCAGGTCTTTTGACTCAATGTTTTTGGTGTTGTTTTTAGCCTGTAATTCCTTAATGTGATTCATAACGAGGTGTGACCAAACAGCACCAGGCCTTGGGTATGCAGCAACAATATAATGCGGACAGGCTTCTGTTTCACCCGATTCTATTTCCATCTCAGCACGCAGATTATCCGGAGTTATCAGGGTATTTGCATAGTTAAATACTACGCGATCCATTTGTTTGTATACCTCTTTGCTTTCTTCAACCATTCCATAATAGTCTAATAACTGGGCGAAAACATAATTCGTAGTGGTATACACATCCTGCCCCTGTTCCGATTCAACAGGCTCTCCATCCTTCGTTTTGCACATGGCCCAACCCATAAACGAGCGATTTGTATTATAAATAGCTTTGAGAATCTTTTTAACACGTTCTTCCGGAATTGCAGGTGCTTCTCCAATTGCAGTTAAGTACCACAAAGCGTCAAGCTGATTAGTCCAGACATCCGTATTTGTATTTCCTGATTCAGGATCAAAGCAGGTAACGTAATATTCGAGTTTCTCACCTTTTTTATTTACATCTTCGCGCCATAATTTCTCAAAACTGCTCCAGGCTTTATCGTACACTTTTTGGATGTGTTCCTCATCGGCCTTTTCACCAAGCATCTGTGCCATTTTGATCAATGCCTGGCATCCACCCAGAAATTGAGTTGCGTCATACGCATCAGCTCCGAAAAGTACCAGGTTATCAAAGGTGTTCTTTAACATCGTCAGGATGTCCTTCAGGAATACCATCGTTGTCAAAATCGAGTTTCAGCAATGATTCCAGTCCGAACTTAAGAGTTTCCCAGTTCGATTTAAGAAATTCAATATCCCCCGTGAATTTTACGTTGCGCAAAACACGCATCATCAGCTTTGGATACAGATCGACCCAATAGTTATTATTGTACCATGCGTAATCACTAACGTTACGCAGCGGATGACCCTTGGGCATGGCACCGACATCATGGGCAACACTGCCTTTGGTCTTGAAATCATCGCGGATTTGTGTCAGTGATACCCCTTCATATTCATCCGGATGCTCATTATAATGCATTTGGGCTGCAACAAACGAGGCATGATGATGATACCAACGAGGCGTAGGATCCACTGCCTGTATGGAATTGATAAACGCCTGGCACAGGTCTTTTTCCACCTTTGGGAAAAGCATCAGCAGTACCATCGAATACCAATCCACATCGGAAGGATCGATATAGGCATAGTCAAAACATTCCAGGAACCGGGCTCGCTCACCGTTTTCATCATCAACCCAGACGATGGCGTTGGACAATGGAAAATGAAGTTCATTCAGCATTAACCTGGTCAGACGCAATGCCCCTTCGCGGTCATTCTGATAGGCCGGTGTTGAGGAAATGGTATCAAAAATTCTTTTCTGGATTGTTATTGTGCGTTTCCACCATTGCGGGTAACTGGTCAACGCAATTTTTACCAGATCCAGGATTCGGGTTTCCTTCTTCGTAAAGTTTTTTACATATTTCCGCTCAAACGTCTTACCATCAATATAATCCTGTACGGGAAAATCAAGAGCCACAGCAAAAGGAACAGTCTTTGATTCAAATGGTCCCAACGTAAATGTCAGACTGACAGCTGCTCCATAATCACTGCGGATGACCGGTTGCCGTTTTTCATAAAAGCTGCCATCGCTGCTTAACAGAAGATCACCGGAGTATTTATTGAGGCAGAAATAGGGTTGGGTATCTACGGCAACACCCGGAACGTCTGCGACGGCTATCGCCATTCTGTTCTGACTTTCCTTGCTGCCCATAATTACACCACGGATACCGTCCAGCCGGAATTCTTCATGCTTCTGTCCTTTTACTGCCGCAGTGGCTACGAAAACACTGTCCTGATCGGTGGGTTTAAGCTCTTTTTCCTGGAGATTGACCAATGACGGTCTTGGTATTACGAGTGTGACCTGTTGATCGTATCCGGTAACATTTTCAACTATATATTCTTCAACGCCGAGCGGCATCAATGTCTGTTCTCCACCGGAAAGTAAAGGAGAAATCAGTCTTCTGGTGACCTTTACCTTTTCAAATTTATAAGCAATCTCCAGTGAGGGAGTTGCAATGGTCATCGCAATGTTTTCTTTTTCTATCGGAGCAGGATAATAATTTTTAACTGCGGGGATATCATCGGGAAGTTCTGTTTCACCCGGTAATTTCTGCGTCAGCATTATACAATCATCACCAATACGAATATATGGCACTGAACCAAATTGAACCGCTTTCTGGTTCAACATGATAAGACGACCAGCGTCGTTTAACCGGTTATATAAACCGTACGGTGAAATACCGATCGAACAGGTAGGCGCGCCTTGCAATGCCACAGTATGCGGAAACTGAAGACATTTGGACATTCCCTGGAAATGCACCGACATGAAGTTCTCTTCGTAGATCTTAGCTATCTCAGGACCTGCAATTGTATAGATATCCTGAATGTTAAAGGACGTTGATTTTGTCATTTTATTCTCGCTTAGTGTTCATTATAATAAATATAAAAGGATGGCAACCTGCAGATGTTATCACCCTTTAGATTAATCTGAACGCCAGTGTGGGATTTATAATCTTCACCGGCGCTCAGCATGTAGATTTAATCTTTCCGTTTTATAAGTCTTAGCACTTTCCTCCCCAAACATTACCTGGTTTCTTCTCTTGTGACTTTTTGGGAGCTGGTGTTTCTTCTTCCGGCAGATTCTTTTCAGCACTCAGATCGATCGGCATTTTGGTCGTCGGGTACGGTTTGATAACACCAAACAGAAGATCCGCAGAAACCCTGATCGAATCGGGTGTACCGGAGAAGTTGCAAACGACAGCATCGGCTACCGTTGTGGTTCCCTTCCTGTAGGGGAAGTTGGTAACGACAACCACAGTATGACCTGCGGCCTTGAGCGCTTTGACCAGATGGGTATTATTGCCGCGCTTTTCAATACGTGCGTAGTAGTTGGTCATGACCACCAGATCGGCCTCTTTGGCAAGTCGCAGTGCTTCTTCGATGTCTTCCTCTTCAGCATAGAACGGGGCATCGTCGAGAATGAGGTTAGTGGAATGCCTGACCATTTGCTCGCTTAACATGTGAGCATGGCTATAAAGATCCTTTCCGAGAAATTCATAGGGGATGGTTTGCTCGATCACCAGAATTTTCTTGTCTTTGCTTAGGGGCAGCAGCTTTTTATCATCGCGGACTATAAGCAGAGCTTTGTGCGCAACTTCCCAGGAGAAGTCCCTGTTTTCCTTATTTCTGACAATCCTGGTGGTTTCCTTCGGATCCATCTTACCGGCTTTTTCGAACAGACCCTGATCGTATTTCCTGCAGAGCAGACGGCGTACAGCATCGTTCACACGCTCTTCCGGCAAAGTGCCGTTCTCGACAGCGCTCTTTATACCGAACAGACATTGTGAGCGGGATTCGTCGTCGGCCTTGAGCAGGATGGTGTCAACACCCGCTTTGATCGCCATGGCACACGCCAGTGGCAGGGGCCATTTCTTCAGGATTGCGGCCATACCGATTGCATCGGATACTATGATTCCGTCAAATCCCATTTCACCTCTCAGCAGATCGGTGAGGATCTTTTTCGAAAGAGTTGCCGGATATTCTTCATCATAGGCAGGAAAAATAGTATGGGCAGTCATAAGAGCCGATGCACCGGCATCCACACCAGCCTGGAAGGCAGCCAGTTCGACTTCCTTCATACGTTTCTTATCGCCGCGACACACATCGAGTACATCATGCGCGTCGGTCGCCGAATCACCACGGCCGGCAAAGTGTTTAATAGTTGCAGTGATGCCTGCATCCTCATATCCCCGGACAGTAGCATCGATGAATTTTGAGATAACGCTTACATTATCACCGAATGAACGGACCCCAATCTCAGGATTCAGCGGATTGATATTTACGTCGCAAACCGGATGATAGAACTGGGTTACACCTATAGCAGCCATTTGACGGCCCATCAGATTTGCTATCTTGTAAGCAAGATCTACATCACCAATGGCCGTAATACCCATCGGAGGAATAAACTGAAGAACACCGCCGGCAGTATAATCGTTCTTGAAATCACCTTCCATGTCAATCGTTACGTGCAGAGGAATTCCCGAAGCCCGGTTCATAGCAATTTGCTGCAGATTGTTGAGTGCTTCGGTAAGCTCTTCAGGCGTTACGCTCACGCCAAAGGCGCGGGAATTGAACCATGTGTGCGCAATGTCGAAATAATCCTTGGGTTTCTTGAAATTCGGATCAACCTGTGAGCGTCCCCAATATAGATTTTTACATGTTTCAAGTGCATACGGTTCCAGACAAATGCCGCCTGCATGCAGTTTAGTAATTTGTTCGATCCCCGATGGTGTAGGGATAGCACCTCTCCAGGTGAAGGTTAATAGCTGGCCGCATTTTTCCAGCAGACTCATTTTCGCGATTTTCGCGGCAACAAAAATATCTCTTTCTTTTGACATTGTGTTTCTCTTTATAATTTATTGTGTTTTGTAATAGTTACGGATGTCAGAGGCGATTCGGATTAGCTTCTTCATTTTTTGGATTCGTATTTTTTTGCCATCATGATCATTTCATCAACCACACTCTTGGGCTGGTTATTGCGGTCGAAAAGTACAGGATAATCTTTTCTGCCGCGGATCGGGAAATTGTTAAACCATGATACGGCGTCGTTCAATCCCCAGACTGTAACGCGATCAACTACATCATTGTATTTTAGAAAGAGTTCGAACATATCAAGTACGCGTTTATTCCATTCTTGTTGAACTGAGTCGGGTACAGCTTCACGATAGGGATCCATTTCCTTTGAATAAGTGAAACGAGTAGAAATGTTCGCCCCGGTATACGGACTTGGAAGAATTGAAATATCCCATTCAGTAATAAGTATTTTCACACCGGCAGCTTTAAGTTTCTTAAAGCTGGTTTCTGTAGCGTCAAGCGTAGGACTTTCCATGTTCATGTGCGCTTGAGAACCAACCGCATCAATTCTGCATCCTGCCGCCTTGAGTTCTTTTACAAGTTCCGCAATTGCATCGCATTTTGCCGGAGTTTCTACATTATAATCGTTGTAGTACAATTCTGCATCTGGGTCGGCTTCATGAGCAAACTGAAAAGCATATTTGATGAAATCCTTGCCCAGTATTTGGTAGAACTTGCTGTTACGGTATGTGCCATTGTCTTCAAAAGCTTCGTTGACAACGTCCCACCCTTTTACACGACCTTTATAACGACCTACAATTGTAATGATGTGCTGACGCATCCGTTCTTTCAGAACTTCAGGAGTGACATCTTTTCCACTTTCATCAACAAAGAACCACCTGCCTATTTGAGAATGCCAGATAAGACAATGCCCTGTTACAACCTGCTTGTTTTTTTCTCCAAATGCCACAAATTTGTCTGCATCTGTCCATACGAATTTGTTTTCTTCCGGATGGATAGGCAGGGGCTTCATACAGTTTTCGGCAACAATGGCATTGAACTCTTTAGCAATCAATTCTGATTCTTCGGGGTTAACGCCGTTAACTTGCTGCATATTAACAGCCACTCCGAAAAGAAATTTGCCTTTGGTAGCCCCGGCTAATGTCTTTTGCGCCATAGTGTTTATGTTTGAAAAAATAATAATGGCAATTATTGCAGAAATAGTCTTGATTTTCATTTTATTCCATTTACTTAATAAAATCGGTTACGCAACCACTTTCCCCCTGCGGGCATTCAGGTCTGCCTCAATTTTTACTTCCATTTTCTTATCAATCACATAGAAAAACAACAAACCAACACCCAGAAGAAAAGGGATGGAAGGATAAATGCTGACAAGCATTCTTGCTCCGGCAGCGACAGTTTCAGGTTGAATAATTTCCTTCCCGGCAACCGCACTTTCTATAGGGATATATCCGTATAAACCTAATATCCATGCAACCAAAGCACCTCCAATTGAAAGCCCTGCCTTAAGTCCAACCAGCATAGCAGAAAAAATAATTGCAGTTGCCCTGCGATTTGTTTTCCATTCAGAATAATCGGCAACATCAGCAATCATAGCCCAGAGAATTGGTATGGTAATCCCATATGTAAATCCATGCATAATTTGTGAAATGAACATCAGGATTACATTTTCGGGTTTGAAAAAGATAAAGATCAGAACAAAAAGGGTAGCAACGAGTAAGGCATACTTAAAAACATCCCGTTTACCATATTTATCAGCAAGTTTTTTTGATAATGAAATTCCAACAATCATAAAGATTATACCTCCTGCATTAAATAAACCAAAGCCTGCAGAAACCGGATCTGATCCAAAGAAATTAATACCTAAACCTGATAATGCAGAAAGAAGCGGACCAATAAATTTAGTAAGGGACGCTTTATCTACATAATTATTAAAATAATACACATAAGAGCCTCCTTTCATCGCAAGAGTGATGAACACCAATATGGTTAAGACAAGCATTATCAGCCAGGGTCTGTTTTTCGAAAGATCAGAAAGGTCAACCTTAATCGATGATTTTTGTTCCAGATTTGGAACAATGCGCTCTCTGGTTGTAAGAAATGTTATAAGTAACATTACAGTGCCTATGGCAGCCATCCATGTCATTACTGATTCAATCCCGGCAGCTTTATCACCGTGGCCGGCAAATTCAATAATTGGCAGCATAAATACCTGTACGAAGAACTGTGCAAACATCACTGCAACAAAACGATACGATGAGATACTATTTCTTTCTCCCATATCACCGGTTATTACACCGCTCAAAGCTGAATACGGAAGATTACTGGAGGCATACATCAACAACAACAAAGTATACGTTACAGCAGCATAAATTAATTTCCCCTTGTATGAAAAATGGGGTGTTGAAAAGGCCAGTAAAGCAATAACACCAAGAGGAATTGCAGTGAATAATATCCAGGGCCGGAATTTGCCCCATCTCGAATTGGTTCTGTCAGCCAGTAATCCAATCAGTGGATTAAACGCAAATGCGGCAACTAAGCCGACAGTTAACATCACTATTGAGGCATCGGTGTTTTTCAGCCCGTAAATATCAGTATAGAAATAAGCTAAATAAGTAATTAATGTTTGGAAAACCAGGTTCGCAGCAAAGTCTCCCAGACTATACCCTATTTTTTCGAACACTGTGACTTTTTGAGAAGTTAGAATCATATTTTTTTATTATTAATTGATTATTGGCATACAGCTGTTAATCTGACCTTATTCCTCGGACCCAATTGATCCCATTGAAGTTGGTCCAATAAAAAAACTTCTTCATGGAAAAAACGGTTTAGCAAATCTATCATTTTAATTAATAATTTCATTTTTTTTAAAACTATCCTTGCCTTTAGTTCATAATTTTCCAGTAATGGTCGTTCCTGCGTGAATCATGAGCGATCCTATCGACGTGTTAAAGTAAAAGTCAGGGCCAAAGCCCGGGGGGTTCTATCAGGCGTAGGTCCCAAGGCTAAAGCCTGGAGTTAGTGATGTAGTGTTGTTGTGGTTCATTTAAAAAGTGATACATTGACAATTAATCACTATCTTTGTTTTAATGTAAAATTGATATGGAACGTATTGTAAATCTGCATTTAGAGAAATTATCGGAAGGCTTTTATCTTGCCATTGGCGAGAACGAGCATCTCTGTCGCGAGGCTTGGGCAAAGAACCATCTTGGCGATGATATGACCCCTGAGAAACTGGCATTTCATAACGTCGACATGAAGTACGTGGTTGAACCGGGCGCATTTGAGATCATGACGGGCCCTTCATCGAGCGATGAAGACTTGCAGAAGACGGTACTTACAGTAAAATGAGAGGAGAAAAATTCTCATCGATTATTTTCTTCTTGTGTGCGTCTGTTCTGACTGCCGTGGCGCAGCCCTCCAGGCAGCAGTGGGATAGCATAAGGAAGGTGACGGCATCTGATCATCAGCTTATGATGTCAGTGCTGGGCATAACATCGCTCAGGCCGGGAGTTGACGGCATGAATCCAAACGCTCCCAATGCCGCTAACTATGATGAGGCCAAAGCCAATCCATACCCTGTGTTGCCGGATCCGCTGGTCTTGAAAAACGGTACGAAAGTCACCTCAGCCCGCAATTGGTGGAAGAGACGCCGTGCCGAGATAGTTGAAGACTTTGACAGGGAGGTTTACGGCAGGGTCCCTGCGCAGATACCCGCTGTCACATGGAAGATTGATTCCGTGACCCGCGGGACAGAGGGAGAAATTCCTGTCATTACGAAAAATCTTACCGGGCATGTTAATAATCCGTCTTCCCCTGACATTGCTGTTGATATTGCCCTTACACTGACACTGCCTGCAGATGCAACCGGCCAGGTACCCGTGATCATGGAACTAAGCTTCATCTTCCCGCCCGGCTTCAGGATGCCGGAGTTGCCTGATGGAGAAAAGACAGCCAGGGAACAAATCCTTGGAAGAGGATGGGGCTACGCCGTTTTTGTACCGGTCAGCGTCCAGGCTGACTGGGGGGCCGGACTGACACAAGGTATTATTGGTCTTATGAACCAGGGTCAGCCCCGCAAACCAGACGACTGGGGTGCACTGCGGGCATGGGCCTGGGGAGCAAGCCGTGCATTGGATTATTTTGAGACTGATCCTTCGGTTGATGCTGGCCGCGTTGGCATAGAAGGGCACTCAAGGTATGGCAAGGCAGCGCTTATTGCCATGGCTTATGACCAGCGTTTTGCCATAGGTTTTATAAGTTCGTCAGGCGCCGGAGGGGCAAAACTTTATCGCCGAAATGCCGGCGAAATTGTAGAAAATCTTGCCGGATCGGGAGAGTATCACTGGATGGCAGGCAATTTCCTTAAATATGCCGGTCCTCTTACATGGGATGACCTGCCGGTTGACTCCCATGAGCTGATAGCACTCTGTGCACCCCGCCCGGTTTTTATAAGCAGCGGAGAAAAAGGCGACAGCTGGGTAGACGCCAGGGGCATGTTCATGGCGGCCGTAGCTGCAGGGCCGGTGTATAAGCTCCTTGGGGAAAAAGACCTGGGAACAGGTGAGTTCCCTCCTGTCGGAACAGCACTCACAGAAGGAGAGATTGCCTTCCGCCAGCACAGCGGAGGACATACGCCAGGCCCGAACTGGCCTGTCTTTCTTGAATTTGCAGCCAGGTACTTTGAAAAATAAAGTATTAAACCTCAGAAAATGAAACTCTTAACTCCCTTTGCACTGATCCTCGGCCTAGCAGCTCTTTGCCCTTCATGCAAGGAGAAACCTGATGATAACGGGGACGAAACAAAACTATACACTGTAACTGTTGACCCTGCTGTCACTTACCAGGAGATGATCGGTTTTGGGGGATCATTGACCTGGTACTCGGAAAGAATCATTAACAGTCCGAATAAGAACCAGATATGCCAGCTGCTTTTCGAGGACATGGGTACTGACATAGTCAGATTCAAAAACAATTACTACCCGCTGGGGTATCCTACGGTAAAAACGACTGATATAATGGAGAACTCAGGGCTGAAGACACTTTTTACCGTGACCGGTCAGCTCAGCGATATTGCCAGACAGTATAATCCTGGAATCCTGACACTGCTCAGCTCATGGACGCCTCCTTCAGCTCTTAAGAGCAATAACAATCTCAGGCAGGGGACACTGAAAAAGGACGGAGGTGTATACATGTATGAAGCCTATGCCGACTACTGGGTCGATATGCTTGATCATATGTCGTTCGTACCGGATTATATCAGCATCCAGAATGAACCTTCGTGGATCACCCCCGACTGGGAGACATGTGAATGGCGCCCCACCGAAACAGTAGATTTTCCGGGATATGTAAATGCCTTTGATCTGGTTTACGAAAAGATCAGAATGCGACCCAACCCTCCCAAACTCATCGGACCGGAAGCCGAGAATCTGGGAGTCAGCAAATTCGGAGGGAACACTTTTGCTGCATTTTCCGATCCGATTAAAGACAAACCGCACCTTGCAGCTTACGCCTATCATACATATAACTGGTCTGCCACAGTACAGATTTCTGAAACAACACCCTTGCTAAACATGGTACGTGACAACTACGGTAACAAACCATGCATAATGACGGAATACTCCAACTTCTCATGGCTCAAGACAGCACAGTTTATAATCAATAATATCAATGAAGCGAATGCCTCCGGGTATCTGTACTGGCTCATGGCATGGGACGATGCCAATGCGCTGTCAATGATCAGGATCACTAATGCCGGCACTTTTACCGTCACACCTTTTTACTATGTGATGAAGCACTTCGCCAAAAACATTGACAAGGGTTATGACAGAATAAATGCCTCCGCAAGTACCACTTCATTAAATCTCTCTGCATTTGCAGATCCTTCAGGCACCAGGATCACGGTCGTAATGGTCAATCCTCTTGCGTCGTCAGCCAATGTCGATTTCACGGTTAAGAACAAAACCATAAAAACCGTAAGTGGGGTGCAAACCGTTGAAGGAAGTTTATATAAGGATCTCGGATCAATAACTGCGGATAAATATTTTACACTGAAACCATCATCTGTAACCACAGTTGTAATTGAACTTCAGTAAATCCCGAAATATGATAAACCGGATCATTGTCATTAACGTCATCGCTGCCGGGCTTCTGCTGTCGACGGCTGTTTTAACCGGTTCAACGGTTACCGGTTCAGCTGATACTTCATCCATCGTATCAGCACAGAAAGCAGCATCAGCCTTCACCCTCGCAGCTTCGGGCAGGGCTGCTGCGCTGGTCATCAGTTCTGAGGACTGGCCCGGTGTGATCAGGGCATATACAGATCTTCAAACTGATATAGGAAGCGTGACAGGGGCAACACCGAAGATGATCTTTGATAAACCTCCCCGCAAAAAAGAGGTTCTCATTGCCGGTACAATCGGAAAGAGCCGGATCATTGACGACCTCATCAAAAAGGAAAAGATCAATGTTGATGAGATTTCGGGAAAATGGGAATGCTACCTTATTCAGACAGTGACAAATCCGTTCCCGGGGGTGAAGAAAGCCCTTGTGATAGCTGGCAGTGACAAGCGTGGCACAATCTACGGCATCTATGAAATCTCAAAACAGATCGGCGTTTCGCCCTGGCACTGGTGGGCTGGCGTGCCTGTTAAAAAGAACTCTGACATTTATATCCTTTCCGGACGCCGTATTTACGGGGAGCCTTCGGTCAGGTACCGGGGCATATTCCTGAATGATGAATACCCTGCGCTCACGAGGTGGGTTCAGTACAAATACGGTACGGTGACCCCGTCTGTCAATCCGCCGGTACCTGCAGGCGTGGCCAACTACGGCAGCGAGTTCTACTCGAAGATATTCGAGGTCATACTCAGGCTTAAGGGTAACTATCTCTGGCCGGCTATGTGGAACAATGCCTTCAATGAAGATGACTCACTGAACGCCAGGCTTGCCGATGAATATGGCATCGTCATGGGTAACAGCCACCAGGAGCCGATGCTGCGGGCACAGAAAGAGTGGGACCGCAGGTACCAGAAGACACTGGGCAGCTGGAGCTGGACCAGCCATGCCGACACCCTGGTGAAATTCTGGCGCGAAGGTATCGTGCGAAACAGGGATTATGAGAGCATCCTCACTATCGGCCTGCGCGGTGCTGATGACACTGAAATGGGTCCGGGGGGTCCCGCCGCCAACATTGCGAGGCTGGAAAAGATCGTTGACGTTCAGCGCCGGCTCATAGCCGAAGAGCTGGATCCCGACGTGACCAGAGTGCCCCAGCTGTGGTGCCTCTACAAAGAGGTGCAGGATTATTACAACGAGGGTATGAGGGTACCTGATGATGTCACCCTGCTGTGGGCGGAGGATAACTGGGGTAACGTGAGAAGACTGCCTACAGCCGATGAGCGCAGGCGCAGCGGCGGAGCAGGTGTGTACTATCACTTCGACTATCACGGCGGGCCCCGCAGCTACCAGTGGATAAACACTAATCCCATCACAAAGATCTATGACCAGATGTCGCTCGCAAAACAGTACGGCGCTGACCGGGTATGGATCGTTAACGTCGGACATTTCAAGGGCTATGAGTTCCCCATGGAATATTTTCTCTCACTCGCCTGGGATACCAGAACGCATGGCGGCGATGATCTCCTCGGATATACAAGACGCTGGTGTGCCCGTGAGTTCGGACCTGACCATGCGGATGAGATTGCTGATATCATATCACAGTATACCAAATTCAACGGCCGCCGCAAACCTGAACTGCTGAGCCCCTTCACCTACAGTCTGACTGACTACCGCGAGGCAGAGTGGATAGTTAATGAATATAATGCTCTCGCCGTCAGGGCAGAGGAAATACAGGAGGAGCTGCCGGAGGAGATGCATGACGCTTTCTTCGACCTCGTTCTCTTCCCCGTAAAAGCCTGTGCACTGGTCAACGAACTTTATGTCACTGCAGGAAAAAATGCACTCTATGCATCACAGGGAAGATCGCTTACCAGTGAGATGGCCGAAAGAACAGAGGCACTTTTTCAGGCTGATACAACCCTGATGGGATTCTATAACCGCTCTTTTGCCGGTGGAAAATGGAACCACTTCATGGACCAGGCTCACCTGGGATACACAAACTGGGCTGATCCTCCGTTCAACAGCCTGAGAGCGGTAAAGCTCAGCCGTACAGAAGTGCCTGATACTGCTTTGATGGGAGTGGCTATCGAAGGTTCTGACAAATCCTGGCCGGGTGCAGATCAGCCCCCTGCCCTGCCGCAGTTTGATGTTTTCAACAGGCAGGAACGCTACATAGAGGTGTTTAACAAAGGCACGGAACCCTTTGAATACTCGGTGACTGCAGATAATCCATGGATAATCGTGAGCCATACCCGAGGTGTTGTTGCAGGTGAGCAACGGATTGGGATCCAGATAGATTGGGATATGCTTACCTATGGCACATCCGAAGGCGCCATAACGGTACACGGGACGGACAGCGAAGTAAAAGTAAGCCTGTCTGCATTCAATCCTGCTTTACCCCGGGCCGCCATGCTGCAAGGATTTGTTGAGGCTGAAGGATGTGTTTCGATTGAAGCAGAACATTATACGGCTTTGAAAAATTATGAAGAGAGATATTGGGAACTGATCGAAGGTTATGGCCGCACCCTGTCAGCCCTGCGTGCAACAGCGGTGACAGATGCACTTCCGGCAACACCGGGTAAAGATGCTCCCTGTCTCGAGTACCGGATGTATCTCTTCTCAACAGGTGAGTTTAAAACCGTATTGCATGTAGCACCTTCCCTGAACTTCCTTCCTGACAGGGACTTTAAATTAGGAATATCATTCGATGATGAGACTCCCCGGATAATCACTGTCGTGCCGAAAGAATTCAACGCCCAGAACGGCAACAGGGAGTGGGAAAAGACCGTAATGGATAATACCCGGTACGTTAAAACAGACCTTTCAATCAGCGAGGCTGGCTATCACACACTTAAAATATGGATGATTGATCCCGGCATCGTACTTGAAAAGATCGTGGTGAATACGGGGGGAGTAAGACCATCATATCTGGGACCTCCGGAGAGCTTCTTCAGACTTTAGACTTTAAGACTTCAGACATGAGATCAAGAACAAGTAATTTAATGCTAATCTGCCTGGTATTGCTCACCTCGATTGATGCGAGCAGCCAGGTCAGGCTACCGAGGCTGATCAGCGACGGGATGGTGCTGCAGCAAGGTGACAGTACAAAGATTTGGGGCTGGGCTGCCCCCGGCGAAAAGGTCACGGTAAACTTCATTGACCATAAGTATCAGTCTGCAGCTGACACGTCCGGAGAATGGGTGATATGGCTTTCAGGACTGAAACCCGGAGGACCACACACAATGAAGATTGAGGCATCTAATTCAATTACTGTTTCCGACATTCTGATCGGTGACGTCTGGCTCTGCTCGGGGCAGTCGAACATGGAGCTTCCTGTCAGACGGGTTCGCCCGTTATACGAGGCAGAAATCGCAGCATCACAGAATAATAATATCAGGTCATTCACCGTACCTAAGTATTTTGTCTTCAAAGAGCCGCAGAAGGATCTGGCATCAGGCAGCTGGAAAGCTGCAGATCCTGAGGCTGTGCTTGATTTTTCTGCCGCTGCATGGTTCTTCGCCAGGGAGCTGTACGAGGTTTATAAAGTACCTGTCGGACTGCTCACCTCGGCCTTCGGCGGTTCACCTGCCGAGGCATGGATCAGTGAGGAAGGCCTTAGAGAATTCCCGGTACATTACAATGAGCTTCAGCGATGGAAGTCAGACTCGCTCATCAATGCTACCGCTGTCAACGACCAGAAAAGAATCCAGGAATGGTACAGCAAGCTTCAGCAGGCCGATGAAGGGAGCAAAACTTCCGGAATCAAATGGCATGATCCGGCCATGAATACTGCCGACTGGAAAACATTTACACTCCCCGGATACTGGTCGGCCACTGAGCTTAAAGGCATCAACGGCGTCGTCTGGTTCAGGAAAGAATTCACTGTTCCGGCATCGGCTGCCGGTCTGCCGGGTAATATTAATCTTGGCAGGATCGTTGATGCCGATTCAGCATTCCTGAACGGTATATTCATCGGAACCGTATCGTATCAATACCCGCCGCGACGGTATACCTTTCCGGCCGGAGTACTGAAAGAAGGAAACAACATATTGACCGTGAAGGTTATAAGCAACATCGGTGATGGCGGATTCGTTCCGGAAAAGCCCTATGACCTGACTGCCGGCGATTTTACGACAACCCTCGAGGGTGAATGGAAATACAAGGTAGGTGCGGTCATGCCTCCGCTGAGAGGCCAGACATTCCTAGGATACAAGCCCGGAGGCCTTTTCAACGCTATGCTTGCACCCCTGTTGAATACGCGCATAAAGGGAATTTTATGGTACCAGGGTGAATCAAATGCCGGAAGACCTGATGAATACCGGACACTTCTGCCAGCCATGATCAGGGACTGGAGACAGAACTTCGGCCAGGGCGATATTCCGTTTATTCTGGTCCAGCTTCCGAACTTCATGGAAGCAAAGAATAAGCCATCGGAAAGCAATTGGGCTCTCCTGAGGGAAGCCCAGGCGGAAGCGCTGAAACTGCCGGCAACCGGAATGGCCGTGACCATTGATATCGGCGAATGGAATGATATACACCCGCTGAATAAAAAGGATGTCGGAACAAGGCTTGCCCTGGCAGCACGGAAGGTAGCCTACGGGGAGAATAACCTGGTCTATTCCGGACCGATATATCAGACAATGACAGTTAAAGGGCGGAAAATTATCCTCACCTTTGATAATACGGGCTCCGGATTATATGTCAAGGGAGGCGGAAAGTTACAGCAGTTCGCTATTGCCGGTGCTGATCTGAAATTTGTATGGGCAAAGGCAAGGATCAAAGGAGATAAAGTAATTGTCAAAGGCAGGAAGATTAAAAACCCTGTTGCTGTCAGATACGCCTGGGCTGATAATCCCGAAGGAGCAAATCTCTATAACCGCGAGGGACTGCCTGCTGCGCCGTTCAGGACAGACAGATGAATTTGCGATTTGCGATTTGCGATTTGCGATTGTTTGAAAGACTGAAATCCTCTGACCTTATTTTCAACTCTTCAACCTCTCAACCCTTCAACTGACCATTAGACCCTCAGACCCTTTGATTTTTTTTCCGATAGATGCAGTTTCTGTCGTCGCACAGGTGACACTGGTAGGGAACATACCTGACATGTTCCCCGATGCCTATGAGGCCGCTTACGGATTTGACCGGATTCATCAGGGCTGATTCGGTAAGGGTGATGCCGCAGAAATTGTCTTTGAAGAAGCTGAACAGTTTATGCTGCTCGGCAACATCCCACCCGCAGTAACCCGGGCTGAAGCGGTTGGTAATTTTTTTCCCGATGACAGCCATGCTTTTAAGCAGATCCTCCTGCATACTGTCAGCAGCGGCCTCAACAACTTCAGACCCGATGACATCATAAACATAGCCTCTTAACAGGTCGCCGCCTTTCATGCTGCTGTGGCTCCTCTCCCCGACAACCGGTCCTGCAGTACAGATGAAAAGAGCAGCTTCTTCGGCCTCCTTTATCTGCCTGGAAATTATAGGCTTGATATTGAATGTGATACCTTCAATCTGCAGAGTTTTATTTTCCCGTGACAGACTTATCTCATTAAAGACCCTGTATTCAGCTTTGATATCGCCGAGCGGCAAAAGTTCTTCAGTGATTTCGTTAATAAGAAGCGTGACGGGCTCGGGCGCTGTGCCCGTCTGGTAGCCCATTGTCCTCTCTAATGCCTCAGCACCGGGGATCAGGTCTTTGAAAGTATATGTAAATCTGCTCAGGATTGTATGGTGGTTTGATAATGCTCGATAAACCTGATGGCGTAGTCATCCCTGCCCATGACGAGGTCGGCTGCACGCACGAGGCCCATAATCTTCTCGGGGTTTGCAATAGGGCATGTCAGACCGTACATGATTGACATTGCCATGAAGGCGCTGTTGATGTTCTCACGGTGAGGGAGCCCGAAGGATACATTGCTGGCGCCCTGGGTTATGTTGTGACCAAGTTTGGTATGTACCAGCCTGATGGTTTCCAGTGTCACCATGCATGCATCCGGGTCAGCGCTGACAGCCATGGCCATCGGGTCAATGATCACATCCTCCTCTTTTATCCCTGCCTGAACGGCGCGGTTAATTATCTTCTCAGCTATTTTCAGCCTTTTCTCCGGGTCATTGGTTATGCCGTCGTCATCGAGAACAAGCCCGATGATTGCAGCTCCGTATTCTTTTGCTATGGGTAGTAGTCTTTGGAGAGAAGCTTCTTCCGCATTCACCGAGTTTATAAGGCATTTACCTTTTGCCACCTTAAGGGCTGCTTCGATAGCCTTCGGGTTCGGGGAATCAAGACACAGGGGAATGTCAAAATTATCCTGCAGTGCGATGACTGCCGCAGGCAGGAGCTCTGCATCCACAACACCCGGAAAACCCACATTCACATCAAGGACGTCTGCCATGGCATCAATCTGCGACTTCGCCAGGGAGAGCATGTATTCAAAATTCCTGTCCTGAAGTGTAGAGACAAGCTTCTTCCTCCTTGTCGGATTTATGCATTCACCAATAATTATTACCGGCCCGGAAGTATCTATTACGACTTCCCTGGTACTTCCTCTCAGTATTGTTTTCATTAATGTTTTTTTGCTTTAACCTAAGCAAGAGTTTTGAGATATTCCACTGCGCCCTGTGGGTCGGGTGAGTAGAAGTCGGCGCCGATCTTTGTGCAGAACTCTGCCGTCACCGGTGCCCCTCCGACAAGGATCTTTTGTGCCGGATGCTTTTCTCTGAGAGCTGTGACAGTCTTCCGCATATGTTCCATCGTGGTCGTAAGCAGTGCTGATAAACCTATTACGGCACCCGGATTCTTGTCAGCAGCCTGCATGAATTTATCAGCGCTCACGTCTACGCCAAGGTCAATAATCTCCCACCCGGCGCCTTCTATCATCATGGCCACAAGGTTCTTGCCGATATCATGAAGGTCACCCGTAACTGTCCCGATAATAAAAACACCCCTTCTTTTTGCCTGGCCGTTCAGGTAATAGGGCTTCAGGTGTATCATGGAGCTGCTCATTGCCTTGGCAGACATAAGCATCTGCGGAACAAATATCTCATTCCTGCTGAACTTCTGCCCCACCCTTGACATGGCGGGAATGAGTGCCTCCTCAAGTATTTTGCCCGGACTGATGCCACAGGCCAGAGCGCTCTTTGTCAGCTCAAAAGCACCCTCCTGGTCTCTCATTGCCGGAGGATAGGGTGATTTAATATCGATTTTGCCAAACTCGACACAAACCGACAGCTTCTCAAGAAGCTCTTCCATATCAGACATTTTTGTTTTTGTTTATAAGTTCCCCGGGTACATATAAAGAGTAACGAGAATCGGACAAAGATAATACGGTCAAGTAAGGGAATAAGTGTCCGCGGAATTAAACTCCGCGGACACTTTACCCTGAATTAACCCTGATTAATAAAACTTTTTGTTCTTCAATAACAAACTTTCCATTATACGGGGGTAACTATCATACTGTTATTCCTCCCGACTAATATCCCGGGTTCTGATAAGCAGCTTTTTCATCTGCGGTCATTTCCATGCCATCAAGCTGGCCCTGGGGAATGGGGCGCAGATAAAGATACGGGTCAATGGTGCGCGTTACCAGCACCGGAGTACGGTCTGCATAATTGACTCCGCAAATTTCGTATGTATGAGCAATAGTTGCCCATGTTTGCGTACGCACCAGATCGAACCAGCGATAACCTTCGCCAAAAAATTCACGCGAACGTTCTGCAAGGATATAGTCAATGGTTATTGTTGCCGGTGTGGCAGCGATCATGGCAGCACTGTTGTCTGCTACTTTGGCTACATTTCCGTTGTTGTCCCAGCGCCATTTTCCGGCACGGGTACGAAGAACATTGACCAAATCATAAGCGCTTTTGCCGGCTTGTGTAGATGCACCTTTCACAGCCGCTTCGGCAGCTACCAGGTAGAGCTCCGAAAACTTGGCAATGTTGAATGGACGGGTGCTGGCAGCATTCGGTTGTCCTAATCCGCCGGCATTGTCAGTACGGTAGGTCCCAAGCTTCCACAGCCCCGGATATGTTATTCTGCTTATGCCGCGCGGCCCAATCACAAAATCGGCTCTTCCGGGCAATACACCTGCGCCGATATTGGCATTTGCAGTAGCGTAAACAATAGTTGGATCATCATCGTTCAGGAAAGTCAGTACTGCATCACCAGGGACAACCGACATACCGTTTGCGTTAACCAAAGACAACTTAGTTGCGTCTCCGGGGTTTTTGGTCCAGTTGCCACGGTAAACGGTTGTAAAGGTGCCGTCATAGCGGGAATCATTGGTTTTATCGGCAAAGGTGTTTTGAATTACGCCGATAGGCGGAGCCATGCGTGTCCACGGACGACCCAGGTGTTGTTCCGCTTCGCGCTGAACAGAACTTACACCGGAACTTCTGATGACTGTATAGTTCCACGTCAGCATCCAAACGGCAAAGTTATCCGGAGCGCCGCCACCACCATAAGTAAGACTGCTTCCGTTATAAAATTCGCTTTTCTCCGTGTGGTCGGCATACAGCAGTATTTCCTTGTTGCGGTCGTTCTGCGCCAGGTTAACGTCATAGTATGTATCCATCAGACCGAAAGGACCCGGATTATCAATGGCGGTCACAGCCACGTTGTATGCCTCCTGAAAATACCAGGCGGCATTATGTCCGTCCGGATCCGTCCTGGGAGACTCCGGATAGGTGGGAATGTTGTTCGGATTTTCAAGCCACCATGCGTATGTCAGGTAAGCCTTTGCGAGAAAAAGGCGGGCAAGTGTTTTGGTTGCACCTCCGGTTACACGTCCTATATCCGGCAAATCGTTTACCGCTGTCAGAAGGTCCGGGAATATGGCTCGGGTATATACTTCGGGTACGGTGTTGCGCACAGAGGTTCTCACCGGGGTCGTGTTGAACTTCAGTTCCCCTGCTCCCATATCCAATGGCACCCCGCCGAAAGTCTGTACCAGCTGAAAGTAGTCGAACGCACGAAAGAATCTGGCCTCAGCAATCAACGCATCCGAAATGGTACCTACTGCGGCTGCATTTTCAATTACACCGCTGGCAGTGTTGATGTTGGAGAATGCGGCTCCCCACAATACGTCAGAACGGCTGCTGGTCGGAGAAATCGTCCCCACGCCTGAAAGGTCATGGTCCTTGAAGTTTCCGTCGGCACTCTGAGCGTATGTTGCTTCATCGGTACCGGTCAGGCAGGCATTGTAATAGTAGGCTTGTCCGTATATGTAGCGAAGGTGGGCATACATAGCAGTCAATCCTCCCATAACACCTTTTTCGGTTTTGAAATAACCGGGTTCATAGATACTGCGTGGCTGTTCATCCAGAATATCAGTACACGCTGCCAGGAACAACATCAACGCGGCTGTTCCTATACAAGTTTTTATATATATACTTTTCATCATCGTTCGTTTTTAAAATGCCAAATCAAGACCAATCAAGTAGTTGCGTGTTGTAGGCGTGTTGGTGCCTATAGTCAGCAGACGTCTCTGGTAAGCTACTGTTGCCGCATTTTCGTTGCCGTATGAGTTGGTTTCGGGATCCATTCCTGATTCATTTTTGTATGGCGAGAACATCACAAACGGGTTCTGCAAAGTGACATAAAGCCTCAGTCTGTCAAAACCTGCGTTTCTAATACCTTTGATATTGTCGATGTTATAACGAAGTGTCAGGGAGCGTATCTTCAGGTACGATGCATCGAAATAACCAAGGCTGTTGCCATACTTTGGATTATCGCCGCTTAATATGCCGGCCGGGTTTGGATACTTGGCACCAGTGTTCTCAGGTGTCCAGTAGTCGACCTTTACGTTCCCCCTGCGGCCGGTCATCAGATTGAGGTAGCCAGACGCCGAGTAGAGGGTACTGATGAGGATACCTCCGCTTTTAAAGGCGCCGACGGCGGTCAGGTCAAATCCTTTATAGGCTAAGGTGGTGTTGAAGCCTCCCATGAAATCGGGATCAACGCTCATGATTTGCCTGTCGTCGGCTCCGATTTTCCTTGTCGGCGAACCGTCCTCGTTGAAATCACCGGCATATTTCACCTTGATCATACCTACATTTCCTCCCGGTTCCAGAATACTAAGATATTCATCTCCCTCCTGCCAGAGTCCTATTTTCTCGTAATCGTAGATTACATTAATGGGATAGCCTACAAACCACCAGTTGCCTTCATCCCGTGTTTGTCCCGAAGCAAGCGCTGTCAGCTCGTTCTTGTTGGCATACAGGTTGATGCCGGCCTCCCATGTAAAGCCGTTGAGGTTGTCCAATATCACGCCATTGAGTGAAAATTCCACACCTTTGTTTTGGGTTTCACCAATATTTGCCATGTAGCTGCTCACACCGGATGTAGGGGGCAGACTGACACTCAACAGGATATCCTTGGTATTCGTTACATAGTACTCTATGGTACCGGACAGGCGACTATTAAAGAGGGCGAAATCCAGGCCATAATTCCAGGTTAAAGAATACTCCCATCCTAAATTCTCGTTGGGCAGCTGGGATACATAGAACCCGGTGGAGTACGCAGTGCCAAAGTTGTAGGGTCTGGAGCTTAAACGTCCAAGTGTAGCATAGGGGTCAATAGCCTGGTTGGAGGTTTGTCCGAATCCCACGCGCAGCTTCAGCAGATTTATCCAGGTGACATTATTCATAAATGATTCGTTGCCAATATTCCACCCGGCCGAGAGGGCAGGATAGGTATGCCACTTATGTCCCTCTGCCAGCCTTGATGATCCGTCAGAGCGGATGGTGGCCGTCAGCATATAGCGGTTGTCGTATGAGTACATTGCTCGTCCCATCCACGACATCAACCCGGTCTTATAATAGTTTTGGTAATCAGGGTTTACAGTAATTTCTCCGGCAGCCCGACCCAGATTGTAGAACTGGAATGCGTCGGCTGGAATGTCCTTTGCTGCAACATATGAACTGTTGTACATGTTTTGCTCTGCGGAGTACAACGCTACAGCATTCACCTGATGCTTTCCGGCAAATGTGCGGTCATAGGTCAGCAGGTTTTCAATTGCCCAGCCTGTACCAAGTGAGTTACTGATAGAAGCTGTTGAAGGAGTAGTGATTGTGGAGTTGAAAACCCCCTCCCCTGTATAGCTGCCTCCGTTAGTCGCGCGGAAGTTCAGGCCAACATTAATGCGATACTTTAAGCCCTCCACGCCGGGAATTTTTAATTCGCCAAACAGTGTGTTGTATGAGCCATACGCTTTTGTCTGGTCTATCCATTTATCACCCAGGTCGTCTATAGTTTTTCTCGTATACACCCAGTTTTCATCCAATATCATCTTTACGGTTCTTTTAAACGTACCGTCCTCATTATACGGGTCAGATATGGCTGAAGTGCTTAAGTTACCGTACAGCCCCATGTTGCTGCCCATAGAAATGGAATAGTTGTTGTTTGTGATAAAGCCGAAGCGGAAATATTTGCCTATTTCCTGGTCAAGAGTACCACGTAACGAAAAACGACTGTAGTTTTGTCCGGGCAATACGGCTTCATCGCGATAGTAGCCCGTACCGAAGCTGTAGCTGCCCTTTTGGGTACCACCCGAAACACCTAAATCATGGCTCGTTACCATGCCATCCTGGTAAAACAAGTCCTGCCAGTTAGTATTTACATTATCGAATTCATCGACCCCGTTTGTATACCTGCCTGATGCTGCGCGGAGAGCAACAAATTCAGGCCCGTCCATCATTGGGAATTCGGCAAACACTTTTTTCAAGCCATAATAACTACTGTATGTAAACTGTGCTTTTTGCCCCGTTTGCCCCTTGTTGCTTGATATCAGTATAACACCATTGGCGCCGCGCGAGCCGTAAATGGCGGTAGCTGATGCATCCTTCAGGATATCAATGCTCTTGATGGAGCTGGGGTTGATGTCGCTGATAGACCCGCCAAAGGGGATACCGTCGAGCACCACCAGCGGATCATTGCTGGCATTCAGTGAACGCGTACCGCGAACACGGATTTGCATTGATGCCCCTGGTTTGGTTGAAGTTTGCTCCATATCAACCCCTGCTATTCGTCCCTGCAGGGCCGTGGTGATATTAGCCGATGGCACATCGCGCATCTCATCTCCACGCATTGAAGCAACTGAACCGGTCACAGATTCTTTACGCTGGGTACCATATCCAATAACCACAATCTCCTCAAGACCTGTCTCACTCAGAAGCATTGTCACATTCAGAACGGTCCGGCTGCCTACTGCAACCTCCTGTGAAGTATACCCCACAAAAGAGAAAACCAAAACCTGATCAGCAGTTGTAAGCGTGATCCTGTAAGCACCGGAGGCGTCCGATAAAACACCGTTCGTGGTACCTTTTTCCAAAATACTGACAGACGGTAACGCGCTGCCGTCACTGTCCGTAACAACTCCTGTTACAACTCTCGGTTGTATTGTGTTCAATCCGTCAGGGACGGATCCTGAGGCAAGTGCCATACCGGACTGTACCAGTATCAGCACTGCCATGAGCATAAAGCTCAAAAGTAGTTTTCCGAAGTATTTCCTCGTCGGAATACTCAGGCTGGAAGGATTTTTAATCATAAGATTTGAGTTTTAAGGTTTAAATTCTCGGTTGTTAATTGAGCAAATGATCGGAGATCACCATCTCATAATTTTGACTTTCGGAAAGAGGATTCTTTTTTCACGAAGAATTGTCGCTTGTTCTCATAAGTGTTAATTTGTCTGATACTATTCTGAAATTATTATTACGTCCGTTTAAACAGCAATAAAGTTCCTTCAGCACGGGGCAGGGAACCAGGTAAAACTCAGAACAACCTGATTCTCCGCCATATTTTCAAACAAAACCCTTCGATATTACCCTGAAAAAAAATCTACGATATTGTAAATATAATAACTTTTTTCAATAATGCAACCGATTGCAAAGCAATTTTTATAATCGAGAGAATATTTTTAAAAAATAAAAAATGAAGGAGCCAGATTGGGGTGGTAGCGCGTTACCAGACTCCCCACAGGGCAGGGTCCCGGTACTTTAGCTCCGCCAGCTGGCTGATCGTGATGCAAGGTGGGTATGCCGCTGGCAGGTGTTTTAATTAGAATAAAGATTAAAAAAATGTTCTGTATCCTTTATGTCCTGTAATCCAAAAATCCAGCACACTTCGGAGAGGTCTGAGAAGTCCAGTCCGCCAGCCGAAATTGCCTCATTATTGTAACGTCCCTCTTTCCCGTTATACTTGTCTGATAAATCAACGGCAAGCTGCCATATAGCAATCAGTCTGGGATTTGCGATTTTATTCCTCCATTGGGTATAATCAGGAGAACGAAATCCCGGCGTTCCGTTTCCAACTGTGTTACCATCAGGGATCTTATGATAATCTGTATTATTCTTTACAAATTGCAGGCTCCCGGGTGAAGTAACCTTTTCATTCCAATCACTATGTTGAACAACATGAATACGTTGCGAAACAGATATTCCCGGTAGATCAGATTGAACAGCCTTTACCAGTGCGGCGGTAAAATCAGATTGGCCTGCTTCTGCAATCCAGATATCACCCTGGTCTGCGAGGGTTGTTTTAACAATAGTTTTAACTCGTTCAACAGCGTCTTTTAAGTTTTCATGTGCGTCTGTCCAGTTGTCTCCGAAAGCGAGCTGAAATAAATCATTGGGTGGGACATATAGCCCATCCTGGATACCATAGGTACCAGCAACTGCATGATAATGTATTTTTGAAAACCCGGAGTCAGACAATAAAGTAACCAGGGCTGCAACAGTCTGAAGATCATCTACATCAGTTTTACAGTCAAATTGCACCAATAACAGATCTTTCTCCATATTGAAGCCCCCTGCTTCCAGAGAGCTCTTATCAATGGCATTACTTCTGAATGACAATAAAACAGTAATTATTGCAATGAATATCAATGTTTTAGATTTCATTTATTTTGAGTTTAGAATATTTGGTTCGTTTTAAAACTCGTGTCAATATTATTCCGACAAATCCGAGATCTGGTTAATTGACCGAAAAATAGCATTTGCCATATATTTCGCAGTCATCAAGGCTGTTTTTACCCCGGATATAAATGACATAATCTCCCGTACAATCCGATGTAAAAAATGAAATAGTCGTTTTTTCATCAGGAGATAAATGAATATCAGGATTCCAGTACAAGAGATTTCTTCTATCAGGTACTCTGGAATCAGAGGGTCTGTTGTGAAAATCATAACCGGGGTCAGTATCTGAAAACAACTCGTAGGTAAAAAACATGCTGTTTCTGCTCAGATCTAATCCGGCAAGATCTTTATTCCTGGAATAAAAACTCATAATTCCATTGTATACTTTTCCGCCAACTACATAGTTCATGTTAATTGCCTCAACTCTTTCAATTCTGTTCAAAGGCGTTTTTAAAAGCCGTTCATCATTATTAACCTGAATATTATCCATTAGTATCAATGGCATATAATATGCATAGTCTGGCCTTCTCATGCCAATGAAAGAGGTTTTCCCTTTTTCATTTATTATGATTGCTCCCATAATAATCTCAGAGACAAATTCTTCAATATTCGGTAATTCAATATATTTATCCGTATAGTACACTGACTTTCTGCTGCCATAAAAAACAAGCGGCTCTGTCTTTGTATGTTGCGAACCGGTTAATGTATCTTTATCCGACAGGTATCTTTCACTGAGTTGCTGATTAATAACCATTTCTTTTACAAAACCTGTTTCATCTTTATTCAGGCTGAAGGCAATATAAGGCAGTTTAACAGGCTGGCTGCAAAAGTCGTGGTCGATCAGTATTTCTGAGGGGTTTTCCGCCTGAATAAAGAAATCATGTTGCCCCTGCATATCCGGAAGAGAAAATACGAACCGGCCTCTGTCATTTGTCCGATAAACTGCAAAGTGTTCACCGTGCCGGGTTTCTGACAGACTGACAATAGCTTCTTTGGCGGGGAGCTTGGTGGAATTGTCAATTACTTCACCTGAAATTGTAATCCCTCTGATCTCCGGTAAATATTCGATATAGGGAAGATTGTATGCCGGAGAGGCTGATCCTGGTCCATAAGACTTAATGGTGGCATCAATGGCCCCAACTTTTACTACAGTGATACAATACCTGTCAAAATTGATGAGCTCCGTATCGTTTATCTGAATCTCAACCTCTGCTTTTTCCCCTGGCTTGTATTCATTTTTACCCGGGGTGCAGCTGATGCCGTTAATCAGAATCTTCTGACCCGGATTAAGCGTTACTGATTCGGTTGCAGTTGGTTTTTCTGCCGGACCCTCATCTGTTTCGGAGCGGAAAGGATTGACGATTTTAACAGGCAGGTATGCATAATCCTGTGCTGAATAATTCCGCATCCACTTTGTATAGGCGCGTAAGTAATAATTGCCTGAGGGCATGTTGCCCGGGATTTCCATGCTGCCTGAGGTTGCCGGCCTGACCAGCTTCAGTTTCATCCGGGCAAGCATGTTTCCGTTCCACCTTATCAGTTCAACATATAATACATTGCTCCATGAAAGTGTGTCGAGCTCATCTATGCAGAAGTATTCAGCTGTGAAACAGATCTTCTCTTTCACGCAATAGATGTTCCGGTCTGTAAACAGCCTTATCGTTTCACCTGATATTGCAGGGAGCTGAGAGTATTTCATTCCAAATTGGCCTGTCTGACCCGATAAAGCAAGAGCAACCAGGGAAAATAAAGCACAAGACAAAACTACTCTCTTATTCATATCATTCCCAAAAATCAGGTTTATGATTGGTCCCGCCCATCAATCTGCAATCAATACACTCATCTTTAGTAAGATAGGCGCATATAAAGCCAAATATTGTTGTATAATAAATATAGACAGGTGGTTCAGGAAAGTTTTTCGTATACTTTATTATATTGTACAGAGTATTTATAAACTCTTCATCGATGTTTTCTGTACAGGATCCATATTTATTACAATTCTCTGGCCCTGAATAATTTATAAGAAAAGGATTTTTAACGAAAAGATGTTTTTCAGTAAAGGAAGAAACCCAGAAAAAGCCTAACACCTTCTCACCTGGATCATTAATATTACGAATATTCGATTTAAGCTGGCTGGGCTGAGTCGTGTAAATCTGACCTGATTCAGTCAGCTCGATCTCTTTCTGATGCCAATAATAATAAGCATCTTCATTCAATGCAAGCTGTCTTACTGTTGCACAGTATTTAATTGTCAGATCCTGTGAATTGTACCTTTTGAAATGCAGGGGCACTTCTTTAAGAATATTATGTGATAAGTTATTGGTTGAGTACGTGTATATCCCTGTCGCGGTTTTTGTATCCCAGCAATAATAAAGACTATCCGACGTACTGCCAGGATCAAATCGTATTGTATTTCCGTCATAAACACCGCTTATCATCCACGTTGCATGAATCTCCCATGTTTCTTCTATCTGCCATCGGTAGTACCTTGATGCATCATCGGGTGCATCCAGATCCACATAGAACCGAAGTCCCTCCACGTATTTTGTAGAATCGGGAATATAGTGATACTCTTTAATACAATAAATACTATCAACAGGTGCCGTTTTTAGAAGCCTCTGATAACCGGATTCATAGTTTTCTCCGGAAGGAGTGCTGAACACCAGCCTGTACCGGGTATCGTAATTAAGGAATGCATCCTCAATATGCGCTATATATTTCCCCTGTGATTCCTCAGTAAAAACGAACTCATTTCCCGATTCATCCGTGATTTTGACCTGGCAATTTTCTACAGGTTTATACTTAGGCTGGGAAATGGAAGACGATCTGGAAATCTTTATGACCTGTGTTTCAAAGCCTTTTATTAAACTTCCGTCAACAACCAGCAAATCATGTTCTCCTCCCATGTAATCGGGCTCAAACGGGCTGATGCAACTCAGGGCAAAAAGGAAAAGGCAGGTAAGGATAATAATGAAACCACTCCGTTTTTTTGCTATAGTTGCTGTTTTCATATGATACCTTTGCATGAACTGAAATCGGCCGTCCTAATCATTCAGATAATTTCCGAATTTGTAATTCCAGGAAATTGTAAGTATCGGAACGCCATAAATTGAGAGTTTATGCCCTCGTACTTTCCCCTTTTCAGCGTCAAAATAAACCGAATACACATTATTACGTCCCAGGGCATTGTACAGATTGAGCATCCAGAAACTATGAACAGGTTTCTTTCTGAAAAGGTTGCCCTCAAGGTTAATTGATAAATCCAACCTGGCATAATCAGGGATCCTGTATTCATTTCTTCCTGAGAAATTCAGCAGCTGCTGACCCTCCGCATAGTAAACCGATACCGGATAGGTGACAGGGCGTCCGGTAGCATAAACAAAGTTTACTGAAGTACTCAAACGACGGTTGGTCCGGGAATTAAGTATCAGGTTCAAACTATGCGGGCGGTCATAATTGGAAGGATATTCAATGCCGTAGTTTATCTGATTTTCAGGAAAACCGCCATCAACCCTGACAAGAGACCGCGAATAGCTATATGATATCCATCCGGTGGTTTTGCCTGTATTTTTACTGATCATCACCTCTATTCCGTTTGCACGCTGTTTGCCCTGTAATACCTTCGTCTCTATAGGATCAGGTGAAGTGAAATCCGTTCCGTCCTTAAACTCAACCTGATTGGCAATCCATTTCTGGTATAGTTCCAAAGAGGCTTTAACACCCCCGTCATTGAAATTCTGGTAATAACCAATGGAGATCTGATCTGCAACCGGAGGAGAAATGTGGTAATCGCATAACTTCCAGGTATCATTCGGAGAAATGGCAATGGTATTTCTCAGCATGAAAACATACTGGTACAATCTGTTGTAAGATGCTTTCAGTGAGCTGTTCTTTCCAAGAGCATAATTCAGTGCTATTCTGTATTCAGGCCCGGAATAAGATTTGACCAGGTCTCCTTTCTGGTATACCCTGGTATCAGTGATGTTTTCAATGGTCCTGCTATCCTCAGGTGAATACAGGTTAATTTCCGCAGGACCGAGCTGACAGAATAAACTGTATCTTAAGCCTGCCAGAACTGTCAGATTATCGAACAGAACAAACTCATCGGAAATATAGAGTGCAGATTCAAGACCTGCTTCATTACCAAAACTGACGGGTTTCCTGTTTGATGCTTCACCAAACGGAGTAATATTTCCACGGTCCAGATCATAATATATTTCACTTATTCCGAATTCTATTTTGTGACCGGTTTTACTGAGAACCGAAAAGTCTGCCCTGGCTTCATAATGCTCTACCATGTATTTTTGCATAAATGCAGTTGACCGGTTGGTCTTATCGGCATTTTCAAAGGAATACCTGCTGTAAATAACCGCAACATCAGCCGATAACGCAGAAGAAAACACGTGTTTCCAGTCTAAGGAAGATCCTGTGTTCGAATAATCATAATCACTTATCGATGACAGTGAGAACTTGTCCCTGCTCAGGTACATAAAAGCCTTTAACATGTTCTTATCATTAATTTCGGCATTGACTGAAAAGGAACCATCATAAAAGAAGGCGCTACTATTCTTTATATCTTCATTCTCTATTCTTTTAAGTATCCAGTCGGAATAGGAACTTCTGAAACTTGCGACTACTGATACTTTCTCCTTAACCAGCGGAATTTCTATGGAGGAATGTGCTGTTATCGGGCTAATTCCTCCCTGGCCGAAAAATTTCCTCTTACTTCCCTGCCTGGTTGTTATATTAAATACGGAAGATAACCTGCCTCCGTAACTGGCTGGAATATTACTTTTATAAAATGAGAAATCATTTACGATATCGGGATTGAATGATGAAAAGAAACCGAAAAGGTGAGATGTATTATAAACTGGGATTTTATTGATATAAAACATATTCTGATCTTCTGCACTGCCTCTTACATTAAATCCCGATGAACCTTCACCCACATTCAGTACACCGGGCAACATCTGTGCTACTTTGAGGAGGTCTTTTTCCCCGAAAGCAACCGGAATCTCTTTTATTGCCTTCGCAGATATCCTTTCAAAACCCATCTGGATTCCTTTTACATGATCGTAACGATTGGCAGTTATCTTAACCGCATCAATCTCAATGAGCTCTCTCCCCATGTTAACGGTTACAGATCCGTCTGAATATACCTGGAGATAGTGTTCCTGCTGTTTCATAGACATGAAACTGAAAATGGCTTTATATTTGCCCGGCGCCAGTACCAGTTTAAACCTGCCCTCCAGATCAGTAACTGCTCCAATTTTCAGTTCTTCAATATAAACTGTGGCTCCTATAAGAGGTTCTGAATTGGTCTCATCGACTATTCTGCCGCTGATAATGCACTTTGAAGTACCTGCCGTCTTCTTCTTGTCACCAATTTCCAGTACTTCAATTGAAGATATCATCCTGCCCTCAAGATATTTTCTTTCAGTTTCAGTAATTCTGGTTAAACTATCAGCATTATTATGCTCAATCATTGATATATTAAACGAAGGCAATTCTGTAACAATTTGATCACCAGGATATATATATATGCCATTACCTTCAATGAAATGCTGAAGTCCTGCTATTTTTAACTGATCGTTAAGGATTTGGTCAAGAGAGACATCCACACCCGAAAAGGTAATTCTTACATCTTTTATCCAATCCTGCAGATAATAAAATCTCAGGGAAGTCTTTATCTCAATTTCCTTAGCAAAATCTTCAAATGGAGTATTAATAAAATTGCCTGACACAACTTTAATATCCGACTGCTGTGCTGATGCGGCAACGAATAAACTCAGGCTCAGAAAGGTGATGACGATTTTTTTCATTTGAAAAAAATGCAACTGTATAATAGAATAAAGCTTATAATAAGTAATTACAATAGGTCAATAATTCCGCTATTTTTTCATCACTGCTTTTAGCTATTTTAATATGGTTCGTTTTAATATACTGCCTGACCATGGCCTTTGTATCATGTGGAAATAAATCGGTGAAAGACCTGTTATTTGTGTAGTTTTCAAATGATCCGTTAAGTTTCAGATAACTCTTTTTTTTGCTGTCGGTAAACTCATGGCGATAGTAACTGAGATTTCCGCCATTATCAGTTTCCTGCACTTGTTTGGACCAGTAATATAAACATTCCAGTTTTTCTGTATCAAAGACAACCTGGTAAAATCTTGGCCCACCATCAAAAAGGTATTTTGAGAAAATTTTGTCACCAAGACTAAAGGTTGAAATGAAATCGTTTGAGGGAACAAACCCCACCGTTAAATAATTATGCTTTATATAAAGTATTAACTGTTGATTACAGATGTCGTACTTCATTTCAATTCTTTTATATTCTTTCCCTCTGTACATAAGAGTGCCGGTATATAATTTGTCTTCCGGAAAAAACTGATGACCAACCTTTTCCCTGTATTTATCTTCAAAAATAACACCGTTAACAAGTACCTGGTCAAATCCATATTCATCCATAACAGATTCGTACAGCTTTCCGTAATCAATTATGTGCTGGCTAGGTCGTGCCTGGGCTTCTGTTGAAGGACGGAAGGAAAGGAAGATCACAGAAAGAACAAGAAGGTGTTTCATAATACTCTTATTTTGTTTTTCTGAGAATAATTAATTGAGATGGCTACTATTTCATGCTCATTATGACTTTTGTACCCGTTGCAATCCCTGATTCGTTAAATGCGTCTATACTGAAATAGTATGCAACATCCTTGTTCAGGCCAGTCACCATCAGAGAACTTGTATCATAGACCATTACTGAAGAATAGAGCTTGTTTTTATCAACACCATAGTTTATAATGGAACCGATGGCATTCTCATCCTCAGGCCATTCCAGCCGTGCTCTTCTTGTATCGGCATCATCCCTGGTTACAGTGAAATTATCAACGGTAGCAGGCACTTTGCCTTCTCTGCTTCCAAAAATTCTCAGGTCATATATGGAAAACTTACCATCAGGAAACTTAACATTTTCAATCTTAACATATTTCGCCTTGACAGGTATTTCGAGTTCTGTATAGTCATGACAGGCATCTGCAGTATTATCGCTTTTGTCAACTATGATATCCCATGATTTCCCGTCATTTGAAGCAAGAATACGATAACAATAAGAGATATTTTTGCTCTCTGGTTTAAGATTTGATTCATTATCAGCGAAGTTTACCTGGATTGCTTTCACTGTTGAGTTATCATCCAGTTCGATGTTGAGCCACTCTCCCGGGTCACCGGTACTGGCTGACCACCATGTTCTGATATCTTCATCAAAGGCATTTTTTACCGGATAGTTATCCATGGCGGATGATGCTTCCGCATTTTTTTTATAAGAAAGAAGCATCCATCCCTTAAAAAGACTTTCTTTTTCAAAATCAATCTTACGGTCAGGCATGATAGTCGGATAATCTCCGAAAGCCGTAAAAGTTCTCAGCACACCGTCTTTGTCGAAGGCTGCCGGGAATAATCCGAGGCGTCTTTCGAACATATGGCGTACAGAAATCGACATAGTGGAAATATGCCAGTAATTTCCGTAATTGTCCTGGAATGTTGAACTGTGTCCAGCCCCTCCGGCAAAGCCTCCCGGTTTATAGGAAAAGGGGCTGTAGGTTTCATATTCAAACGGCCCCAGGGGTGAATCGGAAGTATAAACACCGTCAGCATAGGTTTTAAATTCTGTTCCGGGTGCAGAGTACTGGAGGTAATACCGGTTGTTGTATTTTGTCATCCAGGCTCCTTCATTCCATCCGTTCCTTGTCAGCTCATTCTGTTCCCCCGGCACTTCCCAGCCGTACTTATCCGGATTATGTTCAATCAGGATTTCGGGTTCTGTGACAGCCTGCATTTTTGAATTGAGCCGCACCCCATAAATAGGAAGGAAATTCGAACACCCCCAGTAAAGATATCTTTGTCCGTCATCATCGAGGAAGAAATGCGGATCCCACACTGCAAACGGCAGAGTGTCATTCATGGGTTTCCAGTCATCCTGAAACGGGTCGGTAGTGTAATAGAATGGTTTCCTGACCGCCGCAGACGCAGAAAAATAGACTGTGTCATTTATTACTATCGCATCCGGAGCATAGTCCTCGATCGGCAGTGACTTGACAGGAACGAAGTCCCATCCGAGCAAATCGTCAGAATACCAGTATCCGCCACTGTGCGATACGAACAGAATATATTTGTCCCTGTATCTTATCATTGTCGGATCAGCAGCTTCACGGTATGATGTGCTGTCAGTTGGCTGGAACCGGTAATTGAGATCAAGAGGGTTGCAGTAAGTCCTGGTTTCCTGGGTGATTTTTCCTGAACAGGAGGTCAGAATGAGGAGATAAAATACAAATGTCTTTTTCATTTCCCTGATAAATTAATAGTGTAGTTACACTGAATTCGTCTATTTGAAAAGCAGCTGGGCCGTTTCAGTGAGGAATTTCCTGCAGTTCATCCATGTGTGGCCACCAGTGGTAATAAAGGGCTGATAGTTGATCTTTTTCTCATCCAGCACCTGGAGATATTCCTGGAAGACGCCAAAAAGTCCGTCTTCCCGGCCGCAGCCAAGCCAGAATAGTTTCAGCCTGCTGTTGGTAAGTTCCGGATCAGCAAAGGGAATAGCATTATTACGGTCAAATTCTTCTTTTCGCATCCCCGGAGCATACCCGCACACATATGCGAAGAGGTCAGGATTGCCGAGGCCGATATAAAGGGATGTGCCGCCACCACCTGAGAACCCGGCAATAGCCCTTCCTTCCCTGTCTGTCCTTACCCTGTAGTTCTTCTCAACGAACGGAAGGATACAGTCTTTAAAATCCTTCTGGAATTCCTGCAGGTTTTCCCAGTTTCTCAATGAGCCTGATTCCTTGCTGATCACCGGAAAAGCCCTGCCATAAGGCATGACTATAATCATGGGTTTGGCTTTACCCTGTGCAATAAGATTATCCAGTATTATATTCGCCCTTCCGACCCTGGTCCACGTTTCTTCAGTATCTGTTGTCCCATGCAGCAGAAAAAAGACCGGATAGTTCTCATTCAGCGACTGTTCATACCCGGGAGGAGTATAAACAAGCAGCGACCGCGTCCCGAGCTCATCTGAATAATAGTACCTGTATGAAACTGTACCGTGCGGGACGTTCCGCACAGTGTAAATCTGCGCTGTATCTGCAGGTATTTCTATAAGGCTGTTCTGGAATCCTTCATTGGGAAATATCCATGAATTCCGCGGATCAGCCACCTGTATGCCGTCCACAATAAAACAGTACGGATAAATGTCAGGCTCGACAGGTCCAAGGGTTATGCTCCATACTCCTTTATCATCTTTTGTCATGCTCTGCTGACCGGCAATGAATTGTGCACTGAGCTTTACCTCTTTTGCATTTGGCGCTATGAAACGGAAAGTGACAGTTCTGTCTTTCTGCACTTCCGGCGAGATGAACCCCGGACCACCGAACTGGCCTGCTGTTTCACCTGGAAACAGGAGCGTTGCCAGAAGGATTACAAGTACAACTTTACTTAGAAATTTCATTGGAAAATAATTGAGTTATACAACTGTTAAAATTATAGGCAATTTGCCCTCATCAATACCGAAAGGTAAGATAAAAAATCTTGACCGATAATAGATTCACCAGACTTGAAACCTTTCCGTATGAGACAGTTTTTTTCTGTTGTTCGGATTTTATGACTTATTTTTAAAATCTCTGACGAAAAATTTAAAGTAACATCTGTTATTTTTTTACCCTAAAGTACCGGGGTTTAATTAAATTTCAGTGTGATTTGTGGTGCAGCATTTCACATTTTCTTAAAAATGAACAAAACTAAAATATCAATCAATTCGAAAAAATAAAAAATACTGATCATGAAGGGAAAAATTCTTAAAAAAAGTCTGGCAGTGTTTGCCGGTATAGCAATCATTTTCTTTCTTTTGTCAAATAAGGCAGGGGAATCCGGAGGACAGGTTCCGAAAAAACCAGCTTACCTGAACACAGCTTATTCTTTCCAGGAAAGAGCGGCCGATCTTGTTTCGAGGATGACGCCTGAGGAAAAGCAAAGTCAGCTTGGCAACACCATGACTCCCATCCCGCGACTGGGAGTTAACTTCTACGATGTCTGGGGTGAAGCCCTTCACGGTGTGTTAGGCAGAACCAGGAACAGCGGAATGACTGCTACGTCATTTCCAAACAGCGTTGCCCTGGGATCTGCATGGGATCCGGCGCTGATGAAGCGTGAAACTTCCGTCATTTCTGATGAAGCCAGAGGCTTCAGCCATAATGTCATTTTTACGCTTACCTACTGGTCACCTGTGGTCGAACCGGTCAGGGATCCGAGATGGGGAAGAACAGGAGAAGCATTTGGTGAGGATCCTTTCCTTGTTTCAGAGATTGGCAGAGGATTTATCCAGGGTTTAATGGGGGACGATCCGGTTTATCTTAAAGCTGTGCCGTGCGGGAAGCACTATTTTGCAAACAACTCTGAGTTTAACCGCCACACGGGAAGTTCGGACATGGATGACAGGGATATGAGAGAATTCTATCTGCTGCCATACAAGAATCTTATCGAAAAGGACAGGCTTCCTGCAATAATGACCTGCTACAATGCCGTAAACGGTGTTCCGATGTCGGCCAATAAATATCTTGTCGATACGATCGCCAGAAAAACATACGGTTTAGATGGTTATATAACGGGAGATTGTGGTGCTATTTCTGATATTTTTACAGGCCACCGTTATGCAAAAAGCAATCCTGAAGCAGCAGCAATGGGGCTGAAATCAGGTGTTGACACGGATTGTGGCGGCGTCTATCAGACAAGTGCGCTTGAGGCTGTCAAACAGGGTCTGATCACTGAAGGTGACATTGATCGGGCTCTTGTCAACATATTCACGGTAAGGATGCGGCTGGGTGAGTTTGATCCGAAAAGCAAGGTTCCGTATGCAGGCATTAAACCGGGTATCATTAATGATCCGGCGCATAATGACCTTGCAATTGAGGTTGCTACAAAGACGCCTGTTCTGTTAAAGAATAATTTGGTTGTCAAAACCGGCAGAAAAGCGCTTCCTGTGAAGGCAGATGAAATAAAGAAAATTGCCGTGATCGGGCCACAGGCAGAAAGAGTGGAGCTGGGACCATATTCAGGAGAGGCCGAGGCATCTCTCAAAATTACACCACTGGCAGGTATTAAGAATTACGTTGAACAGAATAAACTGAAAACTGAAGTTGTTTATAGCTCAGGCGGAAATACATTAAAAAGAAGCGATTTCTTTACAGTAACAGAATTTTCAACCATCAACAGCGATGGTACAGTAAAAGAGTATGATGCCACCAAATTTGATGCATCAGCAAAGGGTGTCATAGCTTCCGAAAGAATGGGACAATTTTCAGTGAGAGGGATAAAGGACGGTGACTGGACACTTTACAACGATGTAGATATTACCGCTATCGATTCGATGAAAATCAACATGACCGTACCTGGCGCTGATGGAGGGATAGTTGAAATCAGACTTGGCTCATCTACAGGCAATATGCTGGCAACAGTGAAAGTGGCCGGTAACCAGCAGGGCGGATTTATGGGCTTTGGCAGATCAAGAACAGTTGCAACTAAAGTCAATACCCTCGGTGTTGCAGGACCTCAGACAATCGTGCTTGTTTATCGTGCACCAGAGATAGCTGCCATTGACCAGGAGACCCTGTCTATGGCTGCCTCTTCTGACGTGGCTGTGGTTTTCGTCGGGACTGATGAAACAACAGCGAGAGAGGAAATGGACAGATTAACACTTCTGTTGCCAGGCAATCAGTATGAGCTCATCAACGCAGTTGCAGCCGTTAACCCTAATACCATTGTAGTGATGCAATCACTGGGAATGGTGGAAGTTGAACAGTTCAAGGATAATCCGAATGTGGCAGCGATAATCTGGACAGGTTTCAACGGCCAGGCACAGGGGACAGCAATGGCTAAGATACTTTTTGGTGAGGCAAACCCGGGAGGGAAACTGAATGCCACATGGTACAAGTCTGTAAATGACCTTCCGGAAATCACCGACTATACTTTAAGAGGCGGACCAGGCAAGAATGGGAGGACATACTGGTATTTCAACAAGGACGTTTCATACGAATTCGGATACGGACTCTCATATACCACCTTCGGGTACAGCAATTTCAGCATAAGCAGCAATGCCATCACACCTAACGACAGGATCACCGTGTTTGCAGACGTGAAGAATACAGGAGGAGTTGACGGAGACGAAGTAGTACAGATATATGTCAGGACACCGGATAGTCCTTCGTCACTGGAGAGACCTATAAAGAGGCTGAGAGGATTCCAACGGGTGACGATCGCAGCAGGTCAGACAAAGACAGTGGCAATTGACATTGATTGTGCAGATCTTTGGTTCTGGGACAGCGAGAATGACAGAATTACTTTCGATAAGGGTAAATACATTTTTGAGATAGGGGCTTCATCAAAGGACATCAGGGGAAAGGTGGAAGCTGTGATGAGTGGTACGTATAATCCTGTATTGAAGACCGTTGTTGCAGAATGCGGCAAGGTGATACTGAGACCGGGGAATTCGGTACAGACGAGTGTTACGGCAGCAATGTCAGACGACAGCTTCTATAACATAGGAGATGCAAAGGTGGTGTACAAAAGCAATAATCCGGCAGTGGCAAGTGTTGACGGGAAAGGAATTGTGACCGCTAATGGTGTCGGAACGGCTTCAATATTTGCATATGTGACTGTAGAGGGGAAGACCTTGTCAGACAGTTATCCACTGAAGGTAATGCCCGACCTGAAGCCGGCAGCAATAACTGTCAACGGGAAGACTGTCAAAGGTTTTAATCCTGCAGTCAGGACTTACAGTTATCTCCTGAAGGATGCCTCTGGTGTTCCGGATGTCAAAGCTTCTGCGGCAGGCTCCGATATTACGGTGAGCGTTGACCAGGCCAGTGGCGTTCCGGGAACTGCTATTGTCACTCTGACAGACAATATCACCGTGGAAAAGAATCTCTATTACATAAACTTCGGGATAAAATCCGCCAGCGACGAGTTCAACAGTACCACGCTGAACACGAAATGGAACTGGGTAAGGGAAAATCCTGCACGCTGGAGCCTTTCCAAAAGACCCGGATCTATGGTTATCACGGGTGAAAAAGGCGACATCGTTTCAACAAACAATAACGCTGAGAACATTCTTTTACAGAGTGCAAATACTGACTGGACAATCGAATCAAAAATGGTTTACTCAAGAAAACCGTCGGGATTTTCAGAGAACGGCGGGATCGTGGCTTACCAGGATGATGACAATTTCGTGAAGCTGGTTTACAGGCCTGATATCATGAGAAGAAGATTTTCCGCCTCCGGTGAAACCGGAGTTCAGCCCGGCTCCGTGGAACTTGTAGCTGAAAAGGATGGTTACCAGAAGTCTGCAGCAATATTAAGTATGTCTGAGATAATAAAGGATGACAATACACTGACTCTTAGGCTCGGGAAAAAAGGCAGCCTTTATACTGCATCATGTTCATCTGATGGCAAAAACTTCAAAACAATCGGTACCGCAGACATTATATTAAATAATGTGAAAGCCGGAATGATTGTATGTAAAGGATCGGATGAAGGCATACCTTCTTATCTGAGGACACAGATGCCGGCGCCGCCACAGGGTGACTTTGAAGTTTCATACGATTATTTCAGAATAATCAATAGTGGCCTGAAATAATGAGAATACTCTGATGATTGTCGGCGGAAATTTCTTTATAAAAGTGTTAAATATCAGATGGTAAATATCCAGTAAATCAACTAATAAAGTATCTATGAAAAAGTTAAGAATCTTAATCAGTTGCATGATTTTGTCCGGCATTGTTACCGGGAATATTATGTCACAGGAACCAGCTGTGATCAAAATTGATTTCGATCGCAAGATAGGGGCGGTTGATCCGAACATCTATGGCGCTTTTGTTGAACCTATACGAACCGTGGTATATGGCAGCATTTATGATCCTAAATCTTCTTTTGCTGATGAGAACGGTTTCAGGAAAGATTTTATCAAACTGATCAGCGAGCTGAAGATACCGGTTGTCAGATGGCCGGGTGGAAATTATGTCTCAGGATATAACTGGGAGGATGGCATCGGCCCGAAGGAACTGCGCCCGGCAAGACTTGACCTTGCGTGGAACCAGGTTGAGACCAACCATATGGGAACTGATGAATATGTGAAGCTCTGCAGTCTCATCGGATCGGAGAACTTCATCTGCATCAATGCCGGGACAGGCACTCTTGACGATGCAAGGCACTGGGTGGAATATTGTAATGTTGAAAAAGGAACATACTATTCAGACCTCAGGAGGAAGTACGGCAATGAAAAACCTTTTAATGTCAGATACTGGGCCCTGGGAAATGAGATCGACGGACCATGGCAGATGGGACAAAAAGGTGCAGAAGACTATGTCAAATTCGCCCTTGAGGCAGGTAAACTGATGCAGCTGGTCGATAAGAACATTAAATTGATCGCCTCCGGCGCTTCAAATTACAAGCCGGATAACAAATGGATAGACTGGAATGATTATGTTTTGACCAATATGGCCGGAAAGATTGATTATCTGTCAGTACACAGGTATGCAACCGAGGCGCTTCCCCAGGGCGACAGGAGCTTCTCCGGCATGATGTGCCTTGGCCTTGATGTTGATCAGAAAATAGAAATGGTACAGGCACTGATCGAAAAGGCAATGCTGAAATCCGGATCTAAAAGGCCAGTCTATATCTCATTCGATGAATGGTCAGGTGGCTTTGGCGGCAGTATTACAACATCTTTAATGGCGGCACAGCATCTGAACTCCTTCATCAGGCATGCCGATATAGTTAAAATGGCTAATGTCACCATGCTGTCAAGCCTTGTGGGAAATTCCCCGGACGGTGATTTCAAGAATGCATTATTCCATGCATTCTACCTGTTCTCCAATAATTGCCACGGTACAGCTCTCGATGTTTATACAGACTGTGAAAAATACAGTAATGATGTATTTAAAGATATACCTTACCTTGATGTCACTGCTGTACTGAATGATTCAACCAGAATGCTGGTGGTAAACGTGATCAACAGGCATGAGACAAATGCCATCACAGCAGATGTAGTGCTTCAGAGCGGCGATTTTACCGGGAACGCTAAAGTAAACGAGGTAAACGGGAAAATACCTGCTCCGGGTAATCCCAGGGCTCAGGAACCTGTAAACACAGCCACCAGCGACATTAAATTCAAGGGTAATACCATTAAATACAGTTTCCCCGCACACTCACTTACCCAGCTGCAGATTCCGTTAAAATAGCGTTATTCTCAGGGATAACAGTATCATAATGTGAACCAGTAACTGAGCTTCACCAGGAACATATTATTTGGAAATACATCAAACAGCTGATTCAGGGACTCTCCATAAGAGGCCTTGGATGAGCTTGTGTTTCCTGTCCTGTCACTGGACCATACCAGGTAGACAGATGATCCGAGCCGATATTCCCATTTAGCTACAAGATTTGACCGGAACTGATGGAAATTGAAATCCGGATTGTCAATAGCATAATCAGGTGTCAAATCGCCATTCTCGTCAAGCAGGTATTGTCCGCTTGTCATCTGTGTATTCTCATAAATAATGTACCTGTCCTTGAATTCCTCAGCTTCAGGATCCACTATGTATTTGAATTCTGAATAGCTGCCACGGGAGACAAACGGACTGCCGTAATACTGAATTGAAAACTCGGGAGTGATGTTAAGATCTGCCCTGAAGGTGAGCCCGACAGTCTTCTGATCGATGGTGCCAAAAATGTAGCGATCCGAAGAATTATAATCCAGGGTGGTGATATATTGCAGCAGATCATGGTTTTGCATTATACTGGCGCTGAACCCGAGCCTCAGACCCTGGAACGGCCTGACAGTAACTCCCGGTTCGACAGAATAATTATCGCCGGAGTTATTACCTCTGCCCTGATAACCGTAACCGAGATTAAAAACAATCCTTTTTGACTGGTCAGTTGACAAATTACCCGATTCCGTGATTGTGAACGGCAGCTTCATCTGAGGGCCACCCCTGAGAAACCTGGTGTCAGTTGTTCCAGTCTGGTAAACGAGATCATTGTTGAGAATCCAGTTGTTCTTAAATTCTGCGTAGAAAGAGAGTGCTCCTCCGGAACCCAGGTAAGTTCCGTTAAAATTCCATGTATTGAACTGGTTGAAATCGATGCTGTATGTGCGAAATACTGAAGCCGGTTTGGTTATCTGGTATGAAAAAGTATTATCATTCTTGATTTCATCTGCAAATGTCATATATCCGAGGTCATTCAACTCAAGTCCGGGTGACAGCAAAGTAAGGCTGGTTGAGTATTTCCAGTGTTCTTTGTGCAATCTTCCGATCTTGAATTTTCCTCCATAACCTCCGAGCTTTGTCAGTGTAGTGTCATATCCAAGGTATCCGGCATCAGGGCGCTGATAATACCTGACAGAGGATTCCTGCAGGGCAGTAATGGCTTCCGTGCTGCCATTGATATTACTCCCGATCAGCCGTGCATCAATGTAATATTCTTTTTCATGCCAGTAATGCAGTACATCAAGACCTCCTGTAAGGGCATTCTTTGAGAGGAAATCCAGGTCCGGATCGTCGATAAATCTCCGGACTGATGTTATCATGCCTCCCACGAAAGTACTGCCGGCATTATATCCTTTCTGGATCCGTGCTACAGTGTAACTTGTCAGAGGCTCGACCTGCGTGTTGGTAATTTCACCCTCCGGGTTGCTTACCTTGGCCTTTTCGTTAGCAGTCAGGCTTTGAATTATGCCGACGGACAATCCGTTTGAGGTTGTCCCGCTGAATTTGAGTGCACTCAGGATAGTCGTATTATCCGGGGACTTAACGAATGTAGTGTCATTTGCCTCCGGGATAAGGGATGGAGCATGGCCGATGCGTCTCGAATAGAACAGGCTCTGATCATCAAATTTATAATCGAAAATAGTAAGTCCCTCCATGAAGAATGGCCGTTTTTCTTCATAATAGGTTTCAAAAACAGTGAGGTTCATTACAGAAGGATCGGATTCTACCTGGCCAAAATCAGGATTCACGGTCAGGTCGATCGTAAAATTGCTGGAGATGCCGATTTTCGCGTCCAGACCTGCATTGGCTCCCCATACCTTTCCGTTTTCGGTAAAAGGATTACCCTCTTCTGCTTTCATAGTCTCAAGGTCCGCCAGGGCAAAAGGCATGATTTCCATCCTGCGTGACTTCTTCAAATCCGTAATACCTCTCAGCTCGGCAAAATTATACAGCATCCCGGGCCCGTTTTTGGTCTGTTGCTCAAAATTACTCTCCTCAGAAAGTCGTGCAATCCACCTCCAAGTATGCATTCCCCAGACCTGTTCTGCTTCATTGCTGTACCTGAGCTGGTTGAGTGGTATTTCGAATTCAGCGACCCATGCTGAATCTTCCAGTCCTGTTTTTACTTTCCACACAGCATCCCAGTTGAAATCCCAGTTAATAGGATTAAATAATATAAGGTCTACCTTCTGACCCCAGGCTGATACGGTAAATTCGAAACCGGTTTTGTAGTTGCGATAGCTGTCAAATGTAATGCCAAGCATGTCACCGTCAAATTCATCACGATTCCCGGGGATCCTCAAAATCTTCTCAGGTTCGCCGTCGAAAGCCCGCATGGCAACATAAAGGTAATGATCATCATACTGGATATTCATCTCTGTTGGATATGTGGGTTCGGCTCCCTCGTTCGGAATAAACTGATGCCAGTTGCCGGCCCACGTACCTTTGGCCCAGCACTCATCATCCAGCTTTCCGTTAATAACAGGTGGCGGCGTCGTAAGTCGCTGTGTGACATAAACAGGTTGACTGTTTGTTGCTTGTCCGGATTTAACAGTATCCTGCAGGGGATCTGTTACCTGAAGCTGTGGATTGGCGAGAACGCGGGGCTGAATTTCTGAAAATAACAGCACGAGCCAGAACAGGCTTATAAAGAGCTTTTTCAATGGTCAGGCTTGTTATTCCACTCCCTTCACACTCATCTTCAGGGTAAAAACCGATGTCCTGGCTGTAATAAGAAGGATATTCCTCCTTTTGCCTCCAAAACACACATTGGTAGGGGCTTCGGGCAGTTCAACCTCTCCGATTTTCTGTCCCTTCGGATTAAACACCAGTACCTTGCCAAAGCAGAGATAAACATTGCCTTGATCGTCGATGGTCATGCCATCAGAGCCGGCTGGCGCAAAGCTGGTCTTATTGCTCAGTGAACCGTCGGGATTGATAGTATACTTCCAGGTTGTTCTTCCCATAATATCTGCCACGAAGAGGAACTTCCCGTCAGGAGTACCTACAATGCCGTTGGGCTGCCTGAGATCCTCAATCACCCGGACCAGTTCACCTGAAGGTTTCAGGTAATACACAGCCTGAATATCCTGTTCTTGCTTATGTCCCTTCTCCCAATAATCACGTTGATAGTAGGGATCAGTAAAGTAAATGCCGCCTTTCGCGTCCTGCCAGAGATCATTTGGCCCGTTTAAATGTGCTCCTTTGAAACCTTTGTCATAGACAACAATAAGTTCCCCCGAAGGAGTAAATTTCACCAGACTGTTGTGCAGATCGGCGCATGCGATCAGGTTGCCCTGGTGGTCAAACCAGGTGCCGTTTGCCCGCTCACAACCCTCTTTGAACAAAGTTATTCCTGATTTTTCGTCCCAAATATAGATCCTGTCATTGGGCTGATCGGTAAAGAACACCCTTCCGTCACAGGCTACAGAGGGCCCTTCAGTAAAGGCATAGCCTGAACCGGCTTTTTGAACCTGTGCCCCTTTTGCGGTTAATGCTGCAAGAGTTTGTGGTTCCTGTGCTCCAGACGAACAAGAAACTAACAGCAGGCAAGTGATAAAAGCTAATTCTTTCATTATAATATTTCAATTGTATTAACACTAAGATAGTTGATTATTATTTACAATATGTGAAAACAGGGAACAACTGGTTCGACCACATATCGGGATATGAATTGTTTTTGCCGGATTTCTTAAAACTGACAAGTGCATTGTTGGCATAATTCTGAAATATTGAGGATATTTAACCTGTATTAGACACCTGTCAGGCATTAAAAAACAGACCAGATGAAAAACTTCGTCATATTTCTTGCTGCGCTGATATTGCTTTTCAGCGGATTGATCATTAAGGCCCAGGATCTTCCTCCGACAACCTCCCTGGTATATCCGGGTACTGACGGCAGACTTGAATATATTGCTGACAGCCTGGGAAATAAAATCCCTGATTTTTCAAATGCAGGATATAAAGGAGGAGGGGTACCAATCCCTTACGTGGCGACCAGGGAGACCGTCTGGCCGGTGCTGGGTGATAATTCAGCCAATATCCAGGCAGCGATCGACCGCGTTTCAGCACTACTGCCCGATGCTGCCGGATTCAGGGGCGCCGTGCTCCTGAAAATGGGTATTTATAATCTTGAAGCACCCATTTATATAAAAACATCCGGCGTGGTGCTGAGAGGTGAAGGCATGAGTGACACCGGAACAATACTTGTCGGCAAAATACCAAAAGAAAAGCAGGGACCCTTTTCAAGAGCAGCGCTGGTAAATATCAGCGGTGTCTCAGGCGCGGTAGCACAGGAAGAGACCAGGCAGATCATTACTGATAATTATGTGCCGGTTGGTGCACGAAGCTTCAGTGTGACTTCTGCCAAAGGATTTAAGGTCGGCGACAGGGTTCTTGTAAGACGTATCGGGAACCAGGACTGGATCAAGGAAATAGGAGAAGACAGTGCAAGCGTCGGAAGATTTCGCTGGAGACCGTTTACAATTGCCTACGACAGGATAATTGTTGATATCAGAGGTAATAGCATTACTGTTGAAGCTCCTATTTTCTGTGCAATAGAAACCCGCTGGGGAGGCGGCGAGGTAGTGAAATATGACGACCAGGGGCGGATCCAACAGGTTGGAATAGAAAATCTCCGGGGAATATCTGAATATGATCCCGGTGTGAGAATGACCGCTTATGGAAATATGGACCGAGGTTCATGGGATGATCCCAGGGCTCATTACGATGGTAACGAATATTATGCTGACGAAAACCATTATTTCAACTTTATCGTAATAACCAATGCCATAAACGGCTGGGTAAGGAATGTCAGCGCCCTTCACTTTGCCGGCAGCCTGATAACAGCTGCAGCAACCACCAAATGGATAACAATACAGGATTGTGAATCAAGAGAACCTGTATCAATCAGGGCCGGAGCAAGACGGTTTACATACCAGCTAGGCGGACAGCTCGCTCTTGTTCAAAGGTGTTTTTCGCAGAAAGGACGTCATTCATTCGTCATGCAGAATTTCTCATCCAGCGGAAATGTATTCCTCAATTCCGAAGCTGTCAATCCTTACTCAACCAGTGAGCCGCATAGCATGTGGGTTAACGGAGCCCTGTATGATAATATCAAAGCCCCGCTGACGGCAAGATACTGGAAAGATATCAGTATCGGCTGGGCCGGTGCCAACATAGTATTCTGGAATTGCGAGGGTGATTTCCTTATACAGAAACCACCCACCGCACAGAACTATTCTTTCGGGCATATCGGGATAAATGCCGTTATATTCAATGCTCTCCTCCAGGACCTTACAAAACCCAATGGTCATGTCGAGTCAATGGATACCCATGTAGCCCCGCGGAGCCTTTATCTTACACAGCTTAAAGAACGGCTGGGTGAAGAGGCTGTTAAGAACATTACCGGGAAGAACAATGCTTTATAAATAGTTTACATAGCCTTCCATATTTGTCCGGATCTTATACACCCGGGTGTAGCTGACAATATACAGCGTTTTCATATCAGCATCACCGAAGCAGAGGCTTACAGGGAATGTCGGGAGATTGATCATTCCGGTATATTCTCCCTTGGCATTGAAGATCTGCACCCCGTTATAGGTTCCGACATAGAGATTACCCATTTTATCTATTGCCATTCCGTCGGCGCTTGTTGACTTGCCTTTTCTGTCAAGCACGTTCCCGGTAAGGAACAGTTTTGCAAACTGACGACCGTTGCTGATTGTGCCGTCTTCATTTACATCATACGCCCAGATGAAATTCTCCTTGTCGCTGTTTACCGGGTACCATGATTCATCATCATAAGTGTTGTTGATATAAAGGGTTTTACCATCCGGTGATAATACTACTCCATTCGGCATGGCAAAAGCATTGGGTTCGACAATCCTGGTCAGCTTGCCATCGGGTGAAAGGTAATAAACGCATCGGCCGGGCTGGAATTTAACAGGCTCCATGGTAAACTGCGGATCAGTAAAATAAATGCCTCCCTTCGTGTCAGTCACTATGTCGTTCGGACCGTCGAGGGATTTCCCGTCATATCTGTCAGCTATCACCCTGACCACCTGGCCTTTTGTTGTCATCTCAACCACTCTGTGTCCAAGCATATCGCAGACAACGAGGTTGCCGTTCTTGTACGGATAGAGGCCGTTAGCCTGCATTTTGCCCTCAGTGATATTCCTGTATGTTCCGTCCGGGTCCATTTCGACTATTGAGCTTTTCTTAGGATCGCCTGTCCATGCCTGATCAAAGTACATATTTGAAAAATAGACCTTGCCGTTCATCCATTTCGGGCCTTCAGCGAATATAAGTCCAGGTTTTGTAGTGGTACCATCAATAACCAGCTCCGGAGTGGTACCCTGAGGAATAATAGCATGATAGGCCTCCAGCCTTGCCTTTTCCTTTGCACTGTAATCGTCACGTGCCGGCCAAAAGACATCCATAGCATCACATCCAAGCGGACCGATAAATGCACCATGCACCATATTGCCGGGGATTAATGCGACATCATCAACCGCCATGGGCTTCTCTCCGTCAAGAAGAATCTCGTTGCACCCTCCCCTTAATACCAGCATCGTCTGGGCTTCCGGATGTATATGGCGGTCAAACACTGCCCCGGGATCCATGGAAACAAAACTGATCTGCGTATTCCGTCCGGTTACCAGCCGCGAATTTGACCCCGGAGCAAGCTGTGTAAACTGAAAATCATACAGATCATAGACCTTGTTTGGTTGTACGTTAGCGATCTGTGGGGTTTTAAGATCAACTGATTTCGCGGGAACATTTTCAACACCGGCTTTCTGAAGATAATCAAGTCGTATGGGGCTGGAAATCTCGATCAGTTTTGCACCTGCCGGACCGGCTGTCAGCGCATTTTTACTTCCTTTTTCAAGAAGCACGAAGTCAATCCTTGGTGTGGCGCTGTGTACCCCGTCAGGCTCCTCCCTCTTTCTTGAGATCATGGTGACCGGTGATCCATCTATCAGCTGATCTATCGTTCCCTCCACGACAAATACAAACCTGTCTGACGGAAGCACTTCTTCCGGAATCTCCGCGTTTGGCTCCAGGTAGAGGATACTCACCATTGTGCCTCCTCCCCAGTAGATCTTTGCCTTTACTCCGGTATACAGATCTGTACTGGGCAGGTTATTGAGACTTGTCACTTCCCCCGGTAAAAGATTCAATTCAATATTTATTTTTGGAATACCGGAAAGCTGCCTTCCCGTTAAACCATACTGTTTGATCAGCTCATTGTTTTTGTTCTGCCACTCAGGCGCTGAGGTGCACCGGCCTATTATTATCATGATTATAACCAGAAGGCCCGGGACGATAATTCTTTTCATAAATGATCTCATAATTCTTGATGATTAGGTGCTGTTATCATTTTAAAGGTTACTTATTTCTTTTCGGTTGTCATATTTCTTGTGCCGAGCGGATCAGATACCTGATCCATTCCCACGATATCGTATCCGAGCCACTGATATGATTTTGACAATGCAGCAGTTTTGGGCCATGCATAATCGTGTTCCTGTGTTTTGGTCCACATCTGCCTGTGCTCTTCGGTATCGAACATAAGCTCCATTTCAAAATTGAATTTTGTAGCCGGTGATCCGATTTTCTTTGAGAAATCATCAGGAAAACGCCGAAGCAGTTTTGACCCCATGTATCCTGCCTGTTTTCTTAAAGCCGGTACATAAACATCGATATAATTCTTTTCAAAAGCCTCAAAATTCCCCGGTTCCACTTCAAAGAACATTTGCAGCTTTGCCATTGTCAGGGGAACATCAGTCACGTCAAGCTTGCCTTTTTCAAGCGCAACACCGTATACTATCATTTCGAGCGGATCATTCACTGTGCTTTCAAGGGCATGGATCTCACCTGCACGTACAGGCACTGCATCTCCGTACGCAATATCGGCCCATTCATCATTAACGTGTACTTTGCCTTTCCCTTTGATCACGAAGTAGACCTCATCCACACCTGAGTGATAGTGTCTGCCGACAGATGACCCTGCCGGGAGCAGCAGATGATCGACAAAAGCCCAGTTTGAAACAAATGAGCCCGGTCCCAGCGCCCTTCTGTAAAACACTGTATCTTTACCGCCATTCATCGCGGCAACCGGGCGCAACATCTCTTTTGTAAGCTGGCCTGTATGGATAAATGTCGGTTTGTTATCGAGTGTCACTCCGGCGCGGTCATCTGATGTTTCAAAGAGGCCTGTCGGATCAGCAGAATAATTATAGCTGCCTCTTCGTGGAAATCCCCCTGCACCTGCAGGGGTACCATATCCTGCTGCTTCACCGGGACTGAGAACAGCTACATTGAAATTCACCCAGTCAACGGGCTTATCTGAAGGATTATATACTGCGTGTGAATTCCCGGATCTGCACGGAACCCCTGCCGGCCCTTTAATGAGAGCAGTACGTCCGTTGACCGTAAATTCACAATCACCATCAAGGATAAGGAACATTTCATCTGAATTGGTATGAAAGTGATGACCAATAGAACTTTCAGGCATCAATGGACCGTGATGCATGAAGTTTAATCCGGTGATTGCCCCTCGTCCCAACAGGGTCTGAATGTATAATGTCCCGGTACCCTGATGGACATTTTTGCCTTCAAAGGCTTTCGATTTATCAGTATGCCCGATACGCTGGGCCAGAGGAATGCCCTTCGGCTTTTCCTGCCCTGTATCGCCGGTTTGTCCGCTGAGTACTGTCAGTGGACCGAAAATCAACATCAGCATAAATACTGATATAGTCATTGTCAGAGTGAAGCCCCTCTTTCTGCATCTTATTGAGTGATCTGCAAAGGTTTCGTTTTTTCTCATACCTGACTTGTTTCCATTTAATCGTTCTTCCTGTCTCTTACCTAAATCCATGGTTTATCATAAACCATTGCTGTTCTGTCCCACTCGGGAGTAGGTTCAAAATATTTTGCGTCCTTAGTCATCATAGCTTTCAAATTGTCATCATTAAGCTCGATCCCGAGACCGGGTGCATCGAGGGGAACATTTGCAAATCCCTTGGTTATCATTGGTTGTGAGCCGGTCAGCTTCACCAGGCCTTCCCACCATGGATTGTCAACATTGTGATGCTCAAGGCACAGGAAGTTTTCAGTTGCAGCAGCACAATGGACATTTGCCATCCAGGCAACAGGTGTGCTGTTTGCATGAAGAGCCATAGGAATGCCAGCTTCCTGGGCATAATCTCCTATTTTCTTTGTTTCCAGAATACCTCCTGCACTGACGAGGTCGGGATGAATAATATCCACGGCTCCTTCATCAATCAGTTTCTTGAAACCTCCAAGCATGCCTCCGAGCATATAGATATCCTCACCGGTACATATGGGTGTTTCAAGTTCTTCCTTTATTGACTTAAGCTGGTCAGTATAATACCAGGCTACTGTATCCTCGAGCCACGCCAGCCTGTATTTTTCAACTGCCCTGCCAATGCGGATCATCTGGTTCATGTCCATATGACCGAAATGATCAACCGAGAGAGGCACCTCCGTTCCAACCACATTTCTTACGTTTTCAACAACCGCTGCTATTTCTGCAAGTCCTTTGTCCGTGACCTGGACCTGTGTGAACGGATGGTCCTGTTTCCAGTAATCTGTGTATCCTCCATTTGAATAAGGTCTTCCCATATACCAGTTTCTTATGCCGCCGCCATTTTCGTTCCAGTATTTGTTATTGACCAGTCCCTCCTCCTGATTGGTTATCTGATGTATGCCAAGGTCCATTTTAAGCCAGGTGAAATTGTGCTCTGTCAGACGTTTTTTCAACTTTTCAAGCTCAACTGCAGGGTCCCTGTCTTCAGGTGTATCAGCGTAAATTCTTATTCTATCGCGATATTTGCCGCCAAGCAGTTGCCATACAGGGACATTAAGTGCCTTTCCGCAGAGGTCCCAGCAGGCCATTTCTACAGCGCTGACACCTCCGCCCTGGCGTCCATGACCGCCAAACTGCTTGATCACCTTGAAGATCATCTCCACGTTACGCGGGTTAAGGCCAACGATCTTGCTCTTCAGGAACAGTGCAAAGCGCTGATCAGTGCCGTCCCTGATATCACCGAGGCCATAAATGCCCTGGTTGGTATCAATGCGGATGATACGGCTGGCAATTGATCCTCTTCCTCCCTTCTCTGCAACCCGGAGGTCAGTGATCTTCAGGTCAGAGGGACTTGAGGCCCGTGAAACATTCTGTGTTGTCTGGGCTATTGTATCCTCAATTGAAAGATGCAATAATCCTCCCAGGGCAACGCCACCCATGGCAGCCTTTTTGAGAAAACTGCGTCGGTTGTTCGAGGTAGCCGGATTAATCAGTTCAGCTGTTACAGCTTTCCTTTCCTCCCTTTCCTTCTTTCTGGTTTCTTCAGCAATCTGCTGCAAAATTGTTTTCATGTTGTCATGGAATTAATTTAATAAATATCAAATATCTTATTATCAATACAATACTATACATACTAATATGACCTGATGTTGTGTCAAGCTGGATAAACCACTCTACTATAAATATACATTATTAGTGTATGAGAAAACCTTAAAATCCGTTTAATTTCGAACGGAGACATCCTCGTCAGATCAAATTTAACAGATGAAATTACGGGTGTACGCTTAAAAAATAATGAGGTTGCCTTCTGTCAGGCAACCTCATTATATTGTTTTGACCTCATGAAGGGTATAAATTATTCCTGAACCTATACTTCCATGCCGGTACGTTCAGATCATTCGGTATCCCAGAATACCCTTGTCACCAGGTCATCAGTTCCTCCGATGGCTGTTACAGCGGCATCGTAATTTTCTTTGTTTTTCGATTTTTCAGCATCGACATAAGAAAACCTGTGAACAAATCCATCACCGCCATTCTGCAAAAGATCGTCATTGAATGCATTACGGTTCAATACAGGGAAACCACTTCTTCTTACATTGGCCCAGGCTTCCGAACCATTCGTTATGCATGTTATCCAGTACTGAGTGTTGATCTGGTTAAGAGCATCGGCAGCACTATAAGCCACTCCGGGCTGTGCTATATATTCATCCTTTTCTGTTACGGAAACCGGAGGAAGCGTTGATGCGGTTCTGGCTATATACAGGGCATAGTTATCCATGTCTGCTCTTATTGCAGCTTCATAGAATGTCTGAGCAGCTGTCTCGCCACCGGTGATCCAGCCTTTTTTTGCTGCTTCAGCAAGAAGCAGGGAGGTCTGCGCATAGGTCACCCAGAAAAGGGGAGCTGATACAGATGCTCCTACCCTTACGTTCATCTGCGAATAGTTATACCCGGTACCCTTAATACCCCTGTAAGGAGCACTCTCGAGAGTTACACGCGGAATACCTACAGGGACACCATACTGGTTTGCAAGGGTTAAATCAGGATTAGGATCGCCAAGCGGGTTATTTGGTTCCACATACGAAGCGATCAGATACTTGCTGCGCGGATCATTGGTTGCCTTCAACTGGTCTACAAATGGCTCTCCGGCATAATAGAATTTCGGGTTATTGTTTATCAAATTGTTATTCATGTTATTGACAAACAGGGTACCATCGAAAACCACAAAACAGTTGTCGTTATTCGAGGTCATCACTCCGCCGTTGAATGCCTCAGAGGCTATTGATGCAGCCTTGGAAGGATTTGATTTGGAGTAGCGCATTCCCAATCTAAGCAGCAACGAATTGCCAAGCTTCTTCCACTGTGCCACCTGGTCTGTCGCAGTACTTTTAGGATAAAAAGCATTTTTCCCGTAAAACAGATCTGCTGAAACAAAATCGCCGTTGGGATTCAGGTTTGCTATTGCTTCCTTAAGCTCATTGTACAGATCATCATAGATAGCCCCATCATCGTCATATGCAGGGTAGAAGTACCCCTCACCACTGAGAGCGGCCTGGCCTGCATTGAAGTAAGGAACATCACCGTAATGGTCAACAATGTTCATAAAGACCTGTGCCTTCCATATACGGACCATACTCTGCAGGTTAACCTGTGTTGTGGTCCCTTCCAACTGGCTGAGAATATGAACGAATGCCTTGACTGCACCTGTATACTGATTCCAGGGATCAGTCTGGAACGGGTAGTCAATATCTGCATTGAAATTGAATGTAAGTGTAGCGCCATCGTTGTAAGGAACAACGAAATGCTGTACAATGGTGTTCTCAGATTCCCAACCCTGAACGTAAGTACGTTGTGCTCCGGCAAACAAAAGCGCCGGATCAAGTTCGTTGATTGCAAAGGGATCAGTGTTAATCTCCTCAAAGTTCTTATCGCATCCTCCGATTAAAGCAAGGACTGCTGCGAACATTATAATTTGCCTTATCTTTTTCATGATCCTTAGAATTTAACATTTAAACTGAACTCATAATTCCGGGTCGTTGGCAAAGATGTATTTTCATAACCAGCCCTGTAGTCTCCGGAAGATTGAATGGCTTCGGGGTCAAGGAGTGGAATATCCTTATAGAGAAGGGCCACATTACGACATGAAGCAGACAGTGTTAATCCTTTCACGAAACCAAGAAATGCAACCTTGTTCATTAAGCTGGTGAGATCATATGACAACGAAATGGTTCTCAGCTTAAGAAAATCTGATTTAAATACGAAAGGATCACCAATCTGCAGGTTCCGGTAATTTGCATACCAGGGTTGCAGAGCTGAAACAGGTATAACAGATTGATTGGGCAGCCCGCTGGATTTGTAAACGCCCGGGAATAAAAGTCCGTTCTCTCCTTCTCTGCGGCCTTCGAGTGAAAGCTTCGATAATCCTTGTCTTGTCATATTCAGATATGTTGATGACAACACAACACCCCCGATTTTATAGTCGAAGAATATTCCCAGGGTCAGGTTTTTGTATCTCAAAGTGTTATTCCAGCCACCGGTATGTTTGGGTATTGAACTTCCCCATGGCACAACGTCACTCGTTCCGAGCAACTGGCCTGCGTCACTGACGAGAATTTCACCCTTGTCATTCCTCTGATACGTTTTTGTGTACATCTGGTTCATTGCCATGCCTACGGTGTAATGCAATTCTCCGAGGAACTCGTTGCCGGTACCGTTATAGTATATCAGCAACAGATCCTCGATTGGTGTACCGTCTGGGTTAACGCCAACGGAGAGTACTTCGGTTTTCAGAAAGGTATTGTTGAATGATGTTGTCCAGCTGAATTTACTGGTCTCAAACGGGGTATACTCAATCATGAGTTCAATGCCAGTGTTCTTCAGAGAGCCCAGATTCCTCTTGGAAGTGCTGTACCCTGATGACTCAGAAAGTTGAACGCTTAATACCTGGTCAGTTGTCAACTTGTCAAACCAGGCCACGTCAAGACGCAACTTGTCTTTAAACAAACTGGCTTCCAGTCCTAACTCTTTTTCAGTTACTGTAAACGGCTGCAGGCCAGGGTTGGGGGCGGCGGTCTGGGTTATACTGGCAGTAGACTGCTTGTTGAACTGGTTGGCGGCGATAGTATATGTCAGGTTTCCTTCATAGACATTTACACCATTGGAACTACCTACCTGGGCCCATGAACCTCTCAGTTTACCATATGAAAGCCACGACTGGCCTTTCAGCAATTCCGAGAACAAGAAACTACCCGATATTGAGGGATAGAACTTGGAGTTGTTTGCCGGATTTAAGACCGAGAACCAGTCCTGCCTTGCCGTCAGGTTAACGAACAACATCGAGGCATATGAAAAATCAGCCATCGCATAAAGTGAATTGACGCGGAACTGCGAAAACGTATAGGTCGGTGTTTTATTGGTACCGTTTGCAACTGAATAAAAGTCTCTTACGATAAAATTGGTGACGCGCTCGTTAAAGTTATGATTTACAGATCTGAACGTGTTACCACCGATACTTGCGTCAAAGCCGAACTTGCCGAACTGCTTGCCTCCGCCGATCAGGTAATCAGCATTAAAATCGGTCCCCCAGCCTTCTGATACCTCGTAACTTCCCTTATAAGTGCCATCAGAAGTATTCATAGGCTGGCTGGTCCCGATGCCGCTTGGAATCTTGCTGTCCGTGAAGTTGATCGAATAATCGTAGTTGACACGTCCCTGTGCATACAGCCAGTCAGTTATATCATATCTCAAAGTTGCAGTACCCAGGAAGCGGTCTCTTGTATTTTGATATTTTTGACCGGCTACTCCGTATGCATATATCGGGTTGAGTACAGTACCCTGGAACCCTGAAGTCACAGACTCTGTTGTAGTGGCAGGATCTATGGCATGATCCCGAAGAGCCTCATACGGAATGGAGTTTGACAGACGGGTGAAGAAGTTTACTGCACCCGGTCCCTGCGTTCCAAGTTCCGGAGGATTGATATACTTCTCATTTGCGTAGTTGACATTCATCATGAAGTTGATCCTTTTTGTAATGTCATAGTTGACCCCCAGGTTTGCGATATTCTTGGTGTATGTGTTGTAGGGATCAATACCCTTGGCGTCCATCCTCAGGAATGAGGCCCTGAAACTTGCTTTATCATTGCCACCTGAGAATGCAAGGCTGTTGTTCAATATCTGTCCGTTTCTGTAGTATTTAAAGAGGTTGTCAGGGTTGGGTGAATAAGGTACTGTATCACCACTGAAAATGACAATGGGCGAACCATCCATCTTCGCACCCCAGCCAAAATGACCTAAACCCGCGGCATTGCCCCTGGTTGTTGGTTTCAAACCATTGTTACCCTGGCCATAAACCTGCTGCAGATCCCAGTAATTCAATGGCTCCATTGAGGTAAAGCTGCCGGAATATTCAACGCCAATGCCCTGACCTTTCTGGCCGGATTTTGTGGTGATGATGATTGCACCGTTGGCTGCCCTTGAACCATAAATTGCAGAGGCTGTTGCACCTTTCAGCACGGTCATGCTTTCTATGTCATCCGGGTTAATGGCATTCATGTTATCTCCTAGGTCACGCGGGGTGCCAAGCCCATTTACGCCCCTGGCTCCCTGATCTATAGGAAGGCCGTTGATTACAAGCAGAGGGGAGTTGTTTGCACCTGCAAAAGCAACCTGTCCGCGCAGACGCAACTGGGTGCTGGCGCCTGCACCGGCTGCCGGTGGCGTAACGTTCAGTCCGGATACCTTTCCTTCAAGCGATTCCATCACATTGATAGTTTTATTCGATAACATATCCTCTGTATTAACAGCTGTTACCGCATAGCCAAGTTTTTTGGATTCTCGCTTAATACCAAGGGCTGTTACCACGATCTCTTCCATCTGTTGCGTGCTTTCTTCAAGGGACATGTTGATAGTGGTTTGCATACCAACCTGGATTTCCTTGGGAATAAACCCAACAAAGGAGAATTGCAGTACTGCCTGATCATTCGGTACCGTGATGGAATATCTTCCATTAGCATCAGAAAAAACTCCGGTAATAGTGCCTTTAACCACTACAGCAACCCCTCCAAGCGGGGTATTGTCTAGCGCACTGGTCACTCTACCGGTAACTGTCCGTTGAGCAAAAGCAACCTGTAAACCTGCGAACAACAGGAGTACAAGCAGGGTTGTCAGTTTTCTCATAGTTTTAAAAGGTTAGTTAATGATTAAAATTGGGTTATAGAAATAATCATTATTCAATGAAAAATTACTCACTTCCTTCAAAGGTATACCTTTTCTTTATCACTTATTCTTTAAATATCAGTCATAAATCTTAAAATATCAGTCATAAATTCAGCGTACGACTCTGGCACTTCCGCCTTTCATCACCCTCTCTGCCTCAGCTTTTGTAGCCCAGTTCCAGTCACCCATGAAACCATGGCACAGAGCAGAATAGGCTGCTGAAAATTCAATGGTCTCCTGAGGATCTTTCCCTTCCAGCATCGAACAGATAAGCGCTGAAGCAAAGCTGTCTCCTCCTCCGGTCCTGTCAAGAATCTCAAGATTCTCATATTTTCTTGAAGCATAGAATTTCCCTTTGTAAAGCATAACAGTCTGCCAGTCATTGAGAAGAGCGGTTTTTACATGTCTCAGGGTTGTTCCTACTACCTGCACATTGGGAAATTGCTCAACAACCTGCTGGGCTACAACCTTATAGCTTTCAGGGTCAAGATCCGAATAGGATTCTGTTCCGCCTTCAGCTTTTATCCCCAGCATTTTTTCGAAATCTTCCTCATTACCTATAATTACATCAACATAAGGCATAACTTCCTTCATCACCTTAATGGCTTTTTCCGAACTCCATAATGTTGATCTGAAATTCAAATCAAAGCTTGTGGTCACACCAAGTTCTTTGGCTGTTTTCAGAGATGTTATTGCTTCGGCGGCGGCATTATCAGAAATCGCTGTTGTGATGCCGGTGGTGTGGAACCATTTTGTCTCTGAAAGTGTTTTTTTCCAGTCGATGTCGCCAGGCCTGATCAGACTGATGGCCGAATGGGCCCTGTCATACATCTGCTTGCTTGCCCTTGGTCCTATACCTACTTCAAGGTAGCATAATCCATTTCTTACAGTCCCTTTTCCATCAAACGGGAGGAGAATTACGCCGGACATGTCAACACCATGCTCCCTGCCTTTATTAATAATATATTGTCCTGACCATATATCAACAAGCTTTGATACCCAGGCGCTCTTATGTCCGAGTCCTGAAGAGTTTACGGTCACATTCAATTCAGCGGCAGCAATAGCTATATGCAGATGGGTACACTGTTCAAGCCTTGCATGGTCAGGTGCGGTGAACCTTATCATCGCCTCTCCGAATCCGATCAGATCATATTTCTTTTCTGTGCTCATTGCTTTTCAGACGATATTAATACTATAAGCCAAGACCTTTCCTGTTAAAAATGGATTTAGGCGTTCTCCCTTCCAGGTAATCAACAATACCGGCAGCAGCCTCGCATGCCACCCTGACCGTGCATTCGTGTGTGAGCGCAGCCGTATGGGGACTGATAATTGTTTTGGGATTGGCGAGGAACTCCTCATTATCCATCGGAGGCTCGTTGGTGAGAACGTCAAAGGCAGCACCCTTAAGCTTATCCTCATTCAGCATTTTAATGACATACGTTTCGTCGATGATATTTCCTCTTGCTGTATTAATAAGGTATGCTGAAGGTTTCATCAGTGAAAGGAGTCTTTCACCCAGGTGTTTCTTCGTCTCGTCAGTGAGTGGCACATGTATCGAAAGGACATCAGCCTGTTTATATACATCTTCCTCATTGCTGTACCTTATGACTCCGGGGGCAACAACATCGTCGCTGATATACGGGTCATAAATTATCACTTTCATATTGAAGGCAGCCATACACTTCTTTGCAACCTGCTTTCCGATCCTGCCATAACCGATAATACCAAGCGTTTTCCCGTCGAGGTCAACAGGAAGATAATAGCGTCTGGCCGTTTTGAACTTACCCTCCCTTGTTTCCTTATCCAGAAATAATAAGTGCTTTGTAAGTGCGCCGATCATTGATACTGTATGTTCAGCAACAGTCACCGTATTAGCGTCGGGAGTATGCAAAACCAGGATTCCTCTTTTTGTTGCAGCCTCAACATCCACATTATCCACTCCTGTCCCGGTCCTGCTTATCACTTTCAGATCAGGGGCGGAATCCATGAGCTCACCGGTGAACTTGATTGTAGTATCAAGCATAATGCCCGTAATATCCTTAAGCATTCTGATAATCTCGGCATGATCACCTGATGGTATATAGACAACCTCGGCAGCTTTTTTGAGTATGTCGAGGGCATCAGGGCTTACTTTCTCATTTACAAGTACTTTCTTCATATCAGTTGTTCCTTTTTAAGATAATCTTCTATTTTCTTTTTCACGTCATCGCCCAGAGGAAAAAGGGGCAGTCTCGGAAGGCCGCCATACAGACCTGCCAGGTCCATAGCGAATTTCACTGCAGCAACGCCTCCGGTGCCTGAGACGGCCTTGTTCAGCTGAATTACCTTTTCATTAAGCTTAAAGGCTTCTTCATATTGCTTGCTTACTGTAAGATCATAGAGCTGGCAGGTAATCTCCGGAAATACATTGGCCAGGGAAATAACGCCTCCCGGAGCACCCATAATAAGACCATTTACAAAGAAGTTGGCAGAGCCCGGCATAACATTAAATGTATCCCTCACGGCGAGCAGGAAACTTTCGATGTTACCAGTTGAAGAATCTTTTACACCTTTTATGTTGGGGTGTTTTGCCAGGTCTTTTACCAGGCTGACTGACAGTGTTGTTCCCCCGCAGAACTGGGGTGCATTGTATACCAGACACGGAGTTGTAAGGCTGTCTGCCACGTCAGTAAAGTACTTCAGAAGCACGGGGTCTGTCATCTCCTTCTTGAAATACGAGGGAGGCAGGAGAGTTATAAAATCTGCACCCAGTCCCTGGGCAATTTTCGCGAATTCAATGGTCTCTTTCGTAGATTCAAAGATACACCCGGCCATTACAACCTGGTCAGATCCCTTGTTTTTGATTATTGTCTCAAGGACCTTCTCCTTTTCGCTGTTGCTGAGGCTCTTATTCTCTCCGTTGGAGCCCAGTGCAAGATATCCTTTCAGCCTTGACTTCGCATAGAAATTCATATTTTCCCTGAGCTTATCATACGCCACCTCTCCCTTTTCGTCAAACGGAGTCGTAATAGGTGCGAAAACTCCCATCAGCTTTTTTTCCATTGGTTTACTTTTTGTAAAACTTTATTAAAAGGTATAACTTGATTTCATTCATAATCAACCGTTAAAACTTGTCACAAAACAATTTCCCATATTTAAAAAAATATAAAGCCTGATATATTCCTCAACTGCTTCAGCAGACTTCTTAGGGTTGTATCTTCGGAGTTGTCGGATTTGCAGGCTGTTCAGGGGCTGGCGGTGCAGTCTGAGTAGCAGGAGCCGGTTGTGCAGGCCGCTGACCTTGTCCCGGCAGGTTTAATGGCTCTTTCCATTCAAGCTGGTTGTTGATATTTGACCCCAGCTTGTAGGTAATGACACTTTTTTCAGGATCCTTGCTTCCAAGGATATCTATCTTTTCGCGGTCCAGATTACCTATACCGGCACTGGCACAGTAATTTAAATAACCTACATTTTCAAGCGGAATACCCATCAGTCTTGCACACATGCTGTCGACTGCAACAGCGTCAAACCCGGCCAGTGCGATCCTGTGATCGACCGGTGTACCTCCTATCGGGCCATTTCCTTCCATACCCTCTACACCGTCAATAATTGTGAAGTCAGGCCGGATACTCTGCATCAGCAGGAACATATTATAATGCAGCCACCGTGGACCGCCGGAGTGCATATTCCGCTTATAACTTATCGGCTTGCCTCCGTTTACAGGGCCCGGATTAAGGGGCGCAGCCATGATAATATTCTTGATCCCCCCGGTCATCACAACCGAATTATGTGTCTTGGGCCGGCATATTGATATGACATAATAATCAGGATTTGCGAAAATATCCGCAACCTCGATCCTGTCAAGATGAAGATTCCTGTCTATTATATAATAGGGCTTGCCGGGTCCTGTGGAATTCAGGTCAACGAATTTTACGTTATAGTCCTTTTCAAGATCAGTATAACCATAGTTTTTAAAGCCATCGGAGGAGTTCACGCTTGAACTTGATTCAGCAATAATGACCTGACCTTTATAAATCGGTTTCAGATATTCGAGCAAGGCACGAAGAGAATCCTTGTGTGTTGCACATAGTTCTTTGTTGGTAACAACCATATTGGGTTTTATCACCAGTTGCCTTTTTTTCAGTCCGGCCCTGATCTCATTCTCGAAAGGCTTGACCACTTCGAACAGCATTTGCTGCCGGTCGGTGCCTGTGGTAAATGCTACAGGGCTGTTGCCTGCATTCATGAGTGGCTTTGCCTTGGGTTTCATATCAGGCGGTTCCATGGCCTGTATATCACTGAATCCCACGGAAAGCATGCCTGCAGAACCCAGGCCTATCATCTTCAGTACATTCCGTCTTCCTATAACTAATTGTTTCTCTGATGCCTTCATAATCTTCTTTGTTTATGAGTTCTCTTTGTTTCAGGAAATCTTATAAATCAGGTACAGATCAGGTATTCACCAGTCCGTATGCTTCAGCAAGCTTTGAATGAGGTTTAAATTTAAACAGGCATGCATTCAGGTCAGCTCCCAGTACGTTGATTTTGTCAAGGTCGCCCTGTCCCATACCTGCTTCGTTCATCGATGACAGATACAGTATCTGGGTCGGATCAAATCCCATTATTTTCGCTCCCAGGGAATCCAGGGCAAGCGGATCTGTACTGGCAAGCGCCAGTCTGGTATCTATCGGGGTTCCGTCGATCGGGCCATCACCTTCCATCGATGTGAATGCATCTACCACGCCAAGATCAGGATAGGTAATCTGGGCAATCTGGAAGAGATTATAATGCAGCACCATATCTTTCGTAAAAGCAAACCTGAAATCACGTGTGACGTTTTTAGGAGACCAGCTATGCATGAGAAATTTGTCGTTCTGTGTTTTATAGTCATTCTTGGGAGCTCCCATAAGTATGTTCTTCAGTGACATGGTAACCAGAACGCAATTGTGTGTCTTCATCTTTCCTGCAGAGATAAGGTATTGATCCCGGTCGAGATATTTGGCTATCATGCGGATAGGCTGAGGCCTGTTACCGTCACTGTTGAAAATAAAATGGTTCAGATGAGGTTCCAGGTTAAGGTCCGTAAGCTTTACACCATATTCCTTTTCAAGGGGCAGATACCCGTAATCCCTGAAACCTGCATAAGTGCCTTCAGTTCCAATGTTGCTCCCCCTGGCTCCTGATACAGTTGCCTCACCTATCTCAATTGGCCCTTTGAATCGGGGCTTGAAAAAATCAAGTATCCCCCTCACCGTATCAACGCCTGTGGCACAAAGAGGAGTAGTGACGACCACAAAATTCGGTTTGATCAGGATGCGCTTCTTCCCCTCAAGAGAAGCCATGATCTCGTCTTCAATATTTTTAAGTGCATTGAATGTATTATCACGGGCATCATTACCTTTAATAAGACTCACATTTGAGGGCTTGACAACCTTTTCAAAAGTTGCTTTTTTACCATGTCCGGAATACACGGGTTCAGATGAATCCGATATTTTTCTTTCCGCAGAGGTGCATCTTGTAAGCGCAACACCTGCAGCTCCTGCTGCAAGGGTCTTAAGGATTTCCCGGCGATTCATAGATAAAATTTAAGCTTGGTTAAACTGATGTCTATCTTTGCGGAGGTTTCATTGACTGGCGCTCTTTTGCATAAGCCCTTATAAATTCAGGTGATGGGGCTGCGCTGGGATCATCGAAAAATTTTCCCATAGTATCTGCATTGTCAAGAAGCCATTTGGTAAATTCCTGGTTCATTTCCGGCGTATAACTGCCATCTGCCTGCTGAGCTGTGAAACGGCCCTCTTTTACCCCCATATGAGCCCAGACATCCTGCATGCGTGTTTTTTCTGATGTCTCTACAACCATCTGCGCGAGCTGAGGCGGAATAAATACAACTCCTTCACGTGTCCCAAGTACAACATCTCCCGGCATCACAGTTACATAGCCGACCTGTATGGGACAATTAATTCCTATCACAAGGTTAGAGCTGTTGGCCTGGGGTCTGAAATCACGTACCATCACATTCCATTTCGGATTGACTCCAAGATTTCCGTAAAGATCCCTGAGAGTTCCCCGGATTACCGCACCATTGCCTGTCTTGGTCCAGATTGTTGTGCCAAGGTTATCTCCTACATGTGATGCATCAAGAATACCCTCACATACATTGGCAACATAAACATCACCTTTCTGCAGCTGGTCAATTCCCCAGGTATACTGTCCTCTTCCTCTTCCGTCTTTTGCTCCCTGCTGCTGAACAAGACCGTTCAGATCAGGGCGGTAAGGAAGGAAGTGGATTGTTGAAGCCCTGCCGCAAATAATAATTTCTTCCCTCATCATTATGAATCCCCCGTAATATTGATTGGAATAGGTAGGCCTCCTGAATTCACCAAAACTCGTGGGACCCTGGCTTTCAACAGGATCACTTGCACCGTTCAGGATCTGCCAGGCTTCGGTAACCGACACATACTTCATCCTCCTGATAATATCGTCAGATACCATTGGCCTCCCATCAGGAAAGCGTTCGCCTTTCCATAATGATGTGTAATAGAGCATTTCATCTTTTGTCAATGAAGTTGGCTGAGCGCTGACTGAATTACACAAAATTATGCCCGCAAAGAGCGCAAGGCATATTGAATAATATAGTTTCCCGGTTTTCATAGTTTTCTTTTTTTTAATTCGATTATAAAGGCCTGAATTATTAAGTATCAGTATTTTTCATTATTTGGGTGCCTGACGACAGTGTTTACTGCTCCTAATATAATTTTAAAAACTCAAAATACAATCGATTACATCAAGATCCGCTGTGTTCAGTTCAATTATTATCATCTTTTAATTTCTCATTCTTTATTGCTTAAGTTCCCTGGTTTTAAGTTTAATATGGCTCCAGAAGCTGGCGAGCGAGGAGGCGGCTATGTTCATCCATGTCCCGAAAATAAGAGGTGCAAGAGCGGCGGCCGTACTTTTAAGAACATCATATGCAATACCGACAGCAAGTCCGCCATTTTTCAGACCTACCTCAATGGTAATGGCCCGCACATCTTCATCACTGAACCTCAGTGCTTTTGACGCTCCGTAACCCAGAGCCAGTCCGAGTGTATTATGAAGGATGACCGCAACGAAGAGAGCCGGTCCTATGGTCAGCAGCGTTTGCTGGTTATGTGCTGCCACAACGATGATATACAGCATGATTGCGCTGAGTGAAAGCTTAGGAAGAACGATATCCATCCAGTCTTCCGGGCCATTGGAGCGACGGATTATTATCATGGTGACTGATACAATAGATACGGCCCATGCAATCAGGATCAGGCCTGTTTGTGAAGACTTAAGTATTGCGGGGAAGGGAATGAATATCAGGATCAGGCCTCCAATGAAAGTCAGTACTGCAAGTAAAATCATGTTCAGGTCCTTCCTGACCCATTCCAGCTTGCCATATAGTATCTTATTCACAATAATACCCGCGAATATTGGAATCAATATCATGTTAACAATACTGATCATCATGGCTACAGCATTTACCTCAATCAACTTGCCGGCAAACCACATCATCAGCAGAGGCGTTACCAGCGGTGCAAGCAGGGTGGCGAAGGTGGTGAGTGTCACAGACAGGGCAAGGTTTCCCTTGGCAAGATATGTCATTACGTTCGAAGCCACTCCTCCGGGACAGGCGCCGACAAGGATAATACCGGCAGCCACTTCAGGCGGAAAATGCCAGATATTGATTATCAGCAGTGCCGCAAGCGGCATAAATACAAAGACCATTACTGTACCGGCAATCACTACCAGGGGTTTTGAGAACTCCTTAACGAAATCCCTGAGATTCAGCTTTGTTCCCATACCAAACATTATCACCTGTATAGACGGAACTATCAGTTTATTGGTGTCAAAGCCCCAGTCAGTGAACATTTCCGGGAAGTACAGGGTAAAGGAAACGAAGGCAAATATCTGCAGTGTAAAGGACAATCCTTTGAATTTCTCCGATTTCTGAGCACTGAGAGCCAGAGCGAAGAAAAATGCGAAAAGTATCAGTCCGGATATCGGAAGTTTTCCATTGCCAGTTGCCAGGAGCAGGATTTCTGCAATGGCGAGCAAAGCTGCCAACGCAAGATACGTTTTCGTTGCGCCAGAGTTTTTCATATGTGATTCCAAGTCATTAATTGTTTAAAAAATTGATTACTGATTCTTTTATCTGACCAGGCTGTAGCCCGTACTTACCAAGTAATTCCTCATAAGGGCCGTTGCTGGCATATTGATCCCCTATACCGATCATCTTTATTTTTACGGGATATTCCTGGCTGCACAGTTCAGCGATGGCACTACCCAGGCCTCCTGCTATGAAATGCTCCTCAACGGTAACGATTTTTTTTGTTTCCCTGGCTGCCGACAATATGAGATCACGGTCAAGAGGCTTGATAGTATGAATATCTATCAGGCGTACACTCACACCAGCTTCTTCCAGAAGCTTTGCAGCTGCCACTGCCTTTGATAATACAGTGCCTGTGCCAATCAGTGTTACGTCCCGGCCATCCTTAATGACGATTCCTTTCCCCAGGATGAATTCAACACTCTCATCATAGATAACGGGTATTGGGGGGTTTCCTATCTTCATATAGCACGGACCCACATGCTGTATCATTGCATGGACAGCTTTTTTGATAGTCACGGGGTCTCCGGGATTGATTACGGTTACTCCCGGGATAGTCCTGATGATGGCCACATCGTCTATTGAGTGGTGAGTGGATCCAAGCTGATCATATGTAAGACCTGCGCATCGGCCTGCAATTTTTACATTCTGATTCATATACCCGAGATCGTTCCTGAACATCTCAAAATTACGTGCAGTAACGAAGGGAGCAATAGCAGCAAAGACAGGTATCTTCCCCGTTGTCGCAAGCCCGCTGGCAAAACCTGTCACACCCTGTTCCATTATTCCGAATTCGAAATGTCTGTCAGGGAACTTTTTCTTGAAATCTCCCAGCCCTGATCCCGAACTGCTGTCAGCTGAAAGGACCACAATGTTTGGATTAACCTCAGCAGCTTCAATAACAGCCTCTCCAAAAGTCTTTCTCGGGTCTTTTAATTCATCGATCATATTTAAATCTTCTCCATTTTTGCCTTCAGATGTTCCTCTATTTTATCCAGATCACGTTCTGCCTGTTCCATTTCTTCTGGCTTGGCCTTCCAGTAATGGTAACTGACTTTGCCCTCGGCAAAACTGAGTCCTTTTGATTTAACAGTATCAGCGATTATTACTGATGGTTTACCTTTTTCAAAAGGAGCCTGCATCACATTGCTTATGATTGACTCAAGGTCGTGACCATCAATAGTTCTGACTCCCCAGCCGAATGACCGCCACCTCTCGTCAAGAGGTTCATAGCTCATAACTTCACATGTGGGTCCGCTTATCTGAAGCTTATTCCTGTCGACAAAAACTATCAGGTTATCAATCCTGTGCATTGATGCGGCTGACGCTGCCTCCCAGTTGGAACCTTCAGCCAGTTCCCCGTCGCCCATTAATACAAAGACCCTTGACTCTAATTTATCCATCCGCAGCCCCAAAGCCATTCCCCCGGCTATTGAAAGGCCATGGCCAAGTGCTCCGGTATTTGTTTCAACTCCCGGAAGTTTATGCATGTTCGGATGCCCTGGAATTGTACTGTCAAGAGCTCCGTATGTATCAAGAACTGACGCATCAAAAAATCCACGTTCGGCAAGTGCGGCATAGAGCACAAGACATTTATGCCCGGCTGACAGAACAAAACGGTCACGCAGTGGCCATTTTGGATTTCCCGGATCGATCTTCATCAGATTGAAATAAAGTGCGGTCACAATTTCAACAGAAGAGAGTGCCCCACCGACGTGACCTGCCTCACCCGCCCTGATAAGCCGTAAGATATTCCGTCTTATATGAAGTGCTGTATTTTCCAGCCTTAGAATTTCCAATTGATCCATAAGTCTCTGTAAATAATCCTGATAATGCTCAAACCTGGTGCCTCCGGGCATAATCCATATAGCATTCTACCTTAGGTTCCGAAGATGTTCCTGGTTGCCATATTGATTCCATCCAGATCCTGACTATCTGTTTGGCTACCTCCACTCCTGTCGTGAATGCTCCAATGGTAAGTATATTAGAGTTGTTGCTTCTGATAGCCCGTTCGGCAGAATAAGTGTCAGAACAAAGGGCTGCATATATACCTGGCACCTTATTTGCCGCGATACTCATACCTATACCGGTTCCACAAAGAAGTATACCCCTGTCATATTCATGTGCAGCAACAGCCTCTCCTACTGCGAATGCTACCCTGGCATATATTGGATCTTCACTTCCAAAATCCTTGACTTTATAGCCTAGTCCCCCCAGTTGTGAAATAATTACTTCTTTAAGTAATGCTGCATTAGGATCGCATCCGATAGCAACAGTAAGTTTCTTCTCATCAGTAGATTGTGTCATAGCTGTAATTCGATAAATGTTCTTTTAGCATCTGATTGCAACCGATTGTAATTTAAGTTTAAATCTATATATATTTTTCTTATCACCAAAATCGACTGATGATTTCAGGCATGACCGGTTTTTTCAAAACGGTGGCGGGAGGATTTTTTGCGGTTTGCAGAAAATACAATGTCGTTCCTGCAAATGCCTGCGTGCAGTTTGCCATGACACCTCGCGGGATTGTCAGTATATTGCTCAATACATCTAATCGCGGCCGGGTAAAAAGTAATGTCGAATCAGTTGAATGCCATATCCATGCGGAGTTCTGACTTGAGATGAAAAGCAAAGGCTTGGTCGGCGGGGATTATTAGTATCTTTAAGCTGAATTGTAACCTGTTAAAAAATCATACCATGAATAAAATGAAAGCCGCTGTACTCACAGAATACAGGAAGGTTGAATGGAAGGAGGTTGATATTCCTTCAATCTCGGGCAATGAGGTCCTGATAAAAGTAGGCTACGCCTGTATCTGCGGAAGTGATCAGCACGTCTTCCTTGGTGAGTTTCATCCCCGTACAAGTGTGCCTTTGATACAGGGACACGAATTTGCCGGAACCATTGTTAAAACAGGACCTGCCGTCAGGAATTTCAAGGCAGGCGACAGGGTGGCAGTTGATCCGATCATCTGGTGCGGTCACTGTCCCGCATGCAAAAGGCATCATTATCCTGCTTGCTCCACCCTGAAGCTGGTGGGTATTGATCTCGACGGAGGATTCAGCGAATTCATGAAGGTACCGGAGACCATGCTTTACAAAGTGACGGAAAAGATCTCCGACAGGCATGCCGCACTCGTTGAGGTCTTATCAATTGGCTTTCATGCCTGCAACAGGGCCAGGGTGTCTGAGGGCGACAGGATAGTTATATGGGGTGCAGGCAAGGTCGGACAGAGCATCCTGCAGGCCGTAAGGACAAAGACCGGGAACACGGTTATAATGGTGGATATACTGGATGAACGTCTTGTCATTGCTAAAAAAGCATATAATGACATAGATATTGTAAATGCCGTAAAAACGAATGCCGTTGAAAAGATAAAAGAACTCACCGGCGGAGAAGGAGTGGATATCGCTTTTGAGGCCGTAGGGCATACAAAAGAGATACCAGGTGTGGTCAATCCCGTGAGAGGATGTATTCAGGCAATCAGAGGAGGAGGCACAGTATGTGTGTTGGGACTATCATCTGAACCATCACCCATTGTGATGAAAGAACTGATCTGGAAAGAAGGTATCATAATGACTTCGCGCGTTTCGCACGGAGAATTTGCCGAAACTATTGACAATATGAACAGGGGCACTCTCAAACCTGAAGCGATCGTCACTGATATACTGCATCCTTCAGGAACGCAGGAGGCATTCGAAATGCTTGAAAAGGAGCCTGAGAAGCACCTGAAGATCATGTTGAAGTTCAGCGAATGAAAATAGATGCACATCAGCATTTCTGGGTCTACAACAGCAGAGACTATGGCTGGATGGAAGACACTATGGATGTGCTGAAGCGTAACTATCTTCCGGAAGATCTTCGCAGTGAACTTATCAATGCCGGATATTCAGGGTCCGTAGCTGTCCAGGCCAGGCAGACTGTTGAGGAAACACGCTGGCTGCTGGAGCTCTCAGGAAGGTATGATTTCATAAGGGGAGTCGTTGGCTGGGCTGACCTGTCCGATGAAGATTGTCTGAGGCGGCAGCTGGATGAATTCTGCAGTGACAAAAAGCTCGTCGGCCTGAGACATGTCATTCATGACGAGCCTGATGACAATTTCATGCTTCGTGATGATTTTTTGAAGGGAATCAGCATCCTGAAGGACTATGACCTCACGTACGATCTTCTCCTTTTCCCGAAGCATATGCCTGTTGCACAACTGGTTGTGTCGATGTTCCCCAGCCAGAAATTTGTTCTGGATCACATTTGCAAACCTCAAATAAAAAATAAGGTTATCAGTCCCTGGCGTGAAGACATCATCCGCCTGGCGCAGAATAAAAATGTCTGGTGCAAGCTGTCGGGAATGGTCACGGAGGCTGAATTGAAGAGCTGGAAACAAGAAGACTTCAGTCCATATCTCGATGTTGTCCTTGAAGCATTTGGTACTGAAAGGCTTATGATCGGAAGCGACTGGCCGGTATGCAGGCTGGCAGGAGAGTATCATGAGGTAGCAGGTATTGTCGAAGGATATTTTTCAGGAATGCCGGATGATCTCCGCAGGAAAGTCACAGGAGGAAATTGCATCAGTTTCTATGGGCTTGAAATCTGAAAGTTCCTTGATTTGAAAGCGGGCTGCCGGTTTAAAATTTTGTATTTTATGGATCTTATAATAGTTTTGAGTCTTCGGAGATTATTTATCTTGCAGTGATGAGGTTATTCTTAATATCACTTGTTGTTTTGTTATTCTCCGTTACGGTGAATGGCAAACCCTATTATTTCAGACATTACAGGAACGATAATGGTTTGTCGAATAATACTGTAATGGCATGTTTGCAGGATCGAAGGGGTTTTATGTGGTTTGGCACCAAGGAAGGTCTGACAAGATTTGATGGTTTCCATTTTAAGACTTTCCTTCATACCCCATCGGTTTCCAACAGTCTTTTAAACAATTTCATTACTGCCATAGATGAAGATGATGACGGATGGATCTGGGTAGGGACTCCGGAAGGCCTTTGCTACTATATGCCGGATAATGACTGTTTCTGCACAATTAACCCAGAAAGCCCGACGATTGCAGAAATGGTTCTTGACGTTAAGGCGGACAATAATAAAAACATATGGATAGCGACTAACGCAGGGACTTACAAGTATAATAAGGAGAGCAACAGGCTCGACTTTTATCCTGCCGGTGAATATTTCCGACCTCAAAGAATTAGTGTAAGCAATGCTGGTGATATCTGGTTGTCAGCCACAGATGGGAAGATTTATAAATATGATGCGCGAATTAACAATTTCACCGGTCACAAAATTCTTACCGAAGAAGAAATTTCGGCTTCTGTAAGGTTGCTGAACATTTTGGATGCAGATAGTTATGGGCTGATTGTCACGACCGATCTGACCGGCCTCAGGAGATTTGAGCCAAATACCGGAAGGATTACAGGCCTGTTCGAAAAAGATCAGATCTGGAACAATATCCTGATCCGGACAACAAGCCTTATAAATGAAAAGGAGATCTGGATAGCATCAGAATCGGGCATTTATATTTATAATCTGGACACCGGCTATATCACTAACCTTCAGATGGTCCTGACTGATCCGTATTCGCTCTCTAACAATGCGATTCGCACAATTACAAAAGACAGGGAAGGCGGCATCTGGATAGGGACATTTTACGGAGGTGTTAATTACCTCCCACAGGAAAACAAACCGTTTGAAAAGTTTTACCCGACCGGATTGCCAGGAGCACTTAACGGAAATGTCGTAAGGGAGATCCGGGCAGATTCATATGGCAATATCTGGATCGGGACCGAAGATGCCGGACTGATCAAATCAGATCAGCAGACTGGATTGTTCTCAAGTATAACCGAAGGCCATAACCACATAAAAATAAACAGCAGAAATATCCAGGGCCTGCTGGTTGATGACGACGACCTCTGGATCGGGACCTACGATAACGGCATTTATATCATGGATATCCCTTCAGGAAACGTTACAGATCATTTTGAGTCAAAAGATGGGCGAAGCGGCCTGAAAACAAATTCATTCATCACTTTTCTGAAAACAACTGACGGAACAATATACGCAGGAAGCGTTACCGGCATGTACCGTTTTGACAAAAGAACCTCATCATTCAGGTTTCTGGACGATGTGGCAGGCGGTTCATTCATCCATGCCCTGTTCGAGGATAATAAAGGGAACATCTGGATAGGGACCTATGGAAGGGGAATACTCAAATATGACAGGTCATCAGGGGTTTGCGAACAAATACTGTCCGGCGGAGGGGATTACGAAGACCTGAAGTATGAGCATGTCACCTCAATCTGTGAGGATAACAGCAATAAGGTCTGGTTCACTACAGAAGGTAACGGTTTCAGTTATATTGACGGAGAAACGGGAGTGGTTAACCATTACGTTCCGGGCAGGAATATTGATTTCTCCATATACTGCGCTATGCTGCAGGATGGTTTTGGAAATCTATGGATAACATCAACCAGGGGCCTTCTCTGTCTTAACCCCGTCTCGAACAAATTCAAAACATATACCAAGGATGATGGCCTTCTGGATAATACCTTCAGTTATAATTCAGCCTACCAGGACGAGAATGGTAAATTGTATTTTGGTACAGTCAGCGGACTTGTATCGTTTTACCCTGCAGACATAAAGGAAAATACATATAACCCGCCTGTATTTATTACCGGTTTCCAGGTCAATGGAAGGGAGTATAAAGTCAATTATCCGGCATCTCCCGATTTCAGGTCAATTCTTGTAACCGACCGGATCGCACTGAAGTATAATCAATCTTCTTTCAGTATTGATTTTGTGTCCCCGACTTTTACCAGTCCTAATCTGACAAAATATAAATATATAATGGAAGGCTCTGATCCTGATTGGGTTCTGATCTCCGGCAACAGAAAGGTATACTATACCAGCCTCCCTCACGGCAATTACAGGTTCAGGGTCCTTTCCTCAACTGATGGCGATACATGGAGCGCTGATGAGACTCAGCTGCAAATTAAGATTGCTCCGCCAATCTGGCGATCTCTTCCTGCTTATATCCTGTACGTCATTGTTGCCGGATTAATAGGTTATATGCTGATCAGCTTCTATTTGAAAAAGAAAACCCTGGAACATCAAAGAAAAATAGATATAATTGAAACCAATAAAGAGAAGGATATCCTGAATGCAAAAATCAATTTCTTTACCAATATAACTCACGAAGTTCGTACACCTTTGACATTGATAAAAGGTCCCCTTGACAAAATCTTAAAGTCCGGTCTTGAAAGTTCAGGAGATACTGAAGAGAACCTTTTAATTATTAAAAGAAATACTGACAGGCTCCTGAACCTTACCAACCAGCTTCTTGATTTCCGGAAAACCGAGAAGGAGATGTTCAAACTCAACTTTATCAAGACCGATCTTTACGAACTGGTAGAATCGACATTCAATTTATTCCTCCCGTACAGTGAAGAAAAAATGATTTCGGCCCAGCTGCATTCTCCGGTAAGGCATTATGAACTGGCTGTAGACAGGGAGGCTATGACAAAAATTCTGAGCAATCTTCTTTCAAACGCAATTAAGTTTGCCGAATCGAAGGTTGATCTGTACCTTGAACCTGAGACTGAACGTAATAATATTGTAAAGATACGTGTAAACAGCGATGGCAGACTAATTCCAAAAGAACTGCGTGACAAGATCTTTGAACCATTTTATCAGATAGACCTCGGTAAACCTGGCGAAAAAGGCACCGGACTTGGACTCTCGCTTGCCCGTTCGCTCGCAGAGCTTCATAATGGCAGGCTATTTCTTGATTCCAGTGTTAATCAGTATAATTCATTTGTTCTGGAACTCACCAAATATCAGGAAGAATCCATTTCGAGAAGCATAAGTGAATCTGATGGAATGAGTCGGAGCGAACATAACAAGTTTGAGATTGTAGGCTCTCTTGAAAACTCCCTGCCCAACATACTCCTTGTTGAGGACGAAATTGAAATGGGGAGGTTTATAGCCAAAGAGATTTCCGGTGAGTATAACGTCATCCTCACCCAAAACGGCGACGAAGCACTGAAAGTGCTTACCATATACAATATTATCCTGGTTGTCAGTGATATTATTATGCCGTTTATGAGCGGATATGAACTGTGCAGACAGATCAAATCCAATATAGAATTCAGCCATATACCTATAATACTGCTTACTGCCTCCATACACCTGAATGCGAAGATTGAAGGTCTTGATTCAGGTGCAGATGCCTACATCGAGAAACCATTCGCTACAGAGCTCTTAGTGGCTCAGATAAATAACCTTATTAAAAACAGAAGTCTTGCCCGGCAAAACTTCATTAATTCACCTCTGGCCCACTTCAAATCAGTTGCGGTAAATAAAACTGACGAGGAATTCCTTAAAAAACTGAATACTACCCTGATGGATAATATTTCCGAGAATGACTTAAGTGTGGAAAAGATTGCAGAGAAAATGGGGATCAGCGTTTCAACACTTTACAGGAAGGTAAAAGCACTGACAGACCTTAACTCGATAGAGTATATCAGGCTGGTCAGGCTTAAGAAAGCCGCTGAATTATTGTCTGAAAGGACCTACAGGATCAATGAGATATCCTACCTTGTCGGTTTCTCATCTCCGTCATATTTTGCCACAAGTTTCCAGAAGCAATTCGGGGTATCGCCCTCCCAATTCATCAGTAAATTAAAGTAGGAAATCTTCTGACCTTATCATCTGATGCCGATGCAGGAACATTTCCATTGTCTTATCTCCAAACTTCTGTTAAACTGTTCCTGCACCAGACCTTCTGCGTGGTAAAATAGTCAGGTGGTACGATACTGCCTTTAACCATAATGAGTATTTTCTTATAAAACCAGATTTAATTTTGTTAACAGATGCTGAAGCTGGTTACGTTTTTCCGCTGATTTTCCCGGGATTTTATTAATTTGGCAATCATCAACATTCCGGTAAAATGAAATACACTTTTATTTACCGCTTAAGTCTGCAAATGACTTTTAATGTTCTCATTTATCTTGTAACAGCTACGTCCCTTTTTTCTCAAACCGATGAACAACTCGTTCTGGGGCAACAACCTGTATATAAGGTATCAAGAGCAAGGGAACCTGTAACGGTGGATGACCGGTTCCGTTCAACATCAACTCTTTTCCCTGTTTATGATATCAGGAAGGATGTTCATCAGCCTTCACGATTTGGATTACTGGAATTTACTGATAAATAAAACCGATCCGGAGATGATCTTATATATAATCAACTGGAACCTTATAAATCAAAACCTCCAAAGAGTTCATTATGAAAAAGAAATTATTCAACCGCAGACAATTCGTGTCGGCAATAACAGCCGGTGCAGGCACCCTGATTCTTGGAAGGAACACTTTTGCTTCCCCATCAGCTACATCTTTTACCGGGGCTGATCCTTTTCAGACAGTTACTCTTGGCAACTCAGGTCTGAAGACAACTCTTCTTGGGATGGGGACCGGGTACAGCGGGTACAACAATTCATCAAATATCACAAGAGCCGGAAAAGATTCAGCAATTGCTCTGATCAGGTACTCTTACGAATCAGGGATCAGGTTTTTTGATTGTGCAGATGCCTATGGCACTCATCCTCATACCATGGAAGCCCTGAAAAACTTTCCCCGCGATTCCTACACGTTGTGCTCCAAAATCCTTGTGAACCGGGGCGGAAACCCAAGTCCCGAACGCCCTGATGCTGATGTTGTTGTCGACAGATTCAGAAAAGAGCTTGATACCGACTACATTGATCTTATTCAGATACATCTGATGACTTCGGGTACCTGGACAGATGAGCAGAAAAAACAAATGGATATCCTTGAAACACTCAAAGCAAAGAATATAATAAGAGCCCATGGTGTGTCTGTTCATTCTCTCGACGCAATGAGAGCGGCTGCGGCAAGCCAATGGGTCGATGTAATTCATTGCCGTATAAATCCCTTCGGAGTATCAATGGATTCCAGTGATCCCGGTGAAGTGGTGCCAGTGCTTGAACAATTGCACAAATCCGGTAAAGGAATTATCGGGATGAAGCTGATCGGCAACGGCAGCTATCGAGATGATTCCGAAAAGATCAATCAGACTATCAGATACGTTCTTGGGCTGGGAGTAGTTGATGTGCTTATTGTGGGCTTTGAATTTCCGGAACAGATAGACAACTTTGTTTCCAGAATTAGGAATACACCGGGTTCTCCTGGTAAAATCTGACATTTAAGATCAATAACCTGAATATGTGCATATGATACACAGTAAAGTCATAATCAGCGTTCTTACATATCTCTGCCCCCAATTTCTTATCGGGCCACGATACGCTTAATGCTTTTATAGTATGTCATGGAATTAATTTTTTTTAACCTGTTTTCTGCTGACTTTTAATTTTCAGTCATCATTTGCTGAAAAAGTGAACACTTCTTCAGTTAATTATAATGAGTTTTACACCTGTCAGAATTCATTTCACGCTTTCAGAAAACATGAACTAACAAGTTATGAATGAGTTGAATATGAAAAAGACTTCATTATTATTGATAATTATGCTGCTTTCGGTTGATCATCTCTGCGTTGGTCAGACGCAGCAGGGACAAAAGAACAGGGTAATTATTCTGACTGACGTTGAAAATGAACCTGACGATACCGAGTCACTTGTCCGGTTGCTTTTGTACTCGAACGTGTTTGACATTAAAGGTATAATTGCAACTACCTCTGTTCACATGAAGAGGGATGTACATCCTGAGTCGGTCCGGAGTGTCATTCAGGCCTTCGGTAAGGTTCAGGATAACCTTTTAAAGCACGAACCAGGCTTCCCTGAAGCTGATTCGCTGTTGCAGATCGTAAAGCCGGGGTCACCGGAATATGGGATGGGAGGCGTTGGAAAAGGTAAAGATTCACCGGGATCAGACTGGATTATAAAGGTCCTTGACGAAAAAGATGCCCGGCCTTTATGGATATGTATATGGGGTGGCCCGAATACCCTTGCTCAGGCGTTGTATAAAATACGGCTGACAAGACCTGAATCAGAGGCCGCTAAAATGATGCAAAAGCTTAGGGTCTATACAATTTCGGACCAGGATGACAGTGGAATCTGGATGAGGAAAAATTTTCCGGAGCTGTTTTATATTGTCAGTCCGGGCGGCTATGGGAGTTCTACATGGACTGCTGTAAACAGTGCGATCCCCGGATTGAACAATGAAACGATAAGCAATAAATGGATTGCACAAAATGTCCAGCAGAACCATGGCCCGCTTGGCGCTGTTTACCCCGATGTTGCGTATGGAATGGAAGGAGATACTCCTTCGTTTCTTGCATTGATCCCAAATGGCCTTAATAATTCCGAACACCCTGACTGGGGCGGATGGGGTGGTCGTTATGAATTTTATCAGCCTGCCTTTTCGACCCTGGACACCAAAGGATTTACCGGTGGTGTGCCTGTGGAGCCTGAACCAAGGGCGATCTGGACTAACGCTGCAGACAGGTATCGTTCCTTATGTATATAATGAGTATGGACGGGCAGTCCGGAAGGATACAACAGTCTTTATTGACAATAAGGCTACCCTGTTCCGTTGGAGAGACGATTTTCAGAATGATTTTGCAGCCAGGATGGACTGGTGCACTAAACCTTACCGGGAAGCCAATCATCCGCCTGTTCCTGCATTGGGGCATCCGGAGCAGATAACAGTAAGATCGGGTGAAGGATTCGTGCTGGATGCCAGTGGCACATCAGATCCTGACGGTGATAATCTCAGCTACCTCTGGTTCCAGTATCCCGAAGCCGGATCATATAAACAGATTATCCCCATCAGCCTGGCAGAAAATCTGTACAGGATCCCCTATATAAAAGCACCGGTAGTGGATAAGGCAGAGACAACGCATTTCATCCTTAAAGTGACAGATAAGGGGAACCCGCCCCTGACAAGATACAAAAGGGTAATAGTGAATATCTTACCATAATGATCATATCATTCTTTTATAATGTATTAAATATAAACCTAATAGGAGATTATAAAATGAAAAGGCTATTATTTGTCGTGTTGCTGATGGTCATTTCCGTCAGCGGAGTTTGCTTTGCACAGTCGGGCCAGGCTTCAAACGTTTTTAACGCTGATACAGCTCACGCCTCCCCTTACAATCTTTCCGGAGCTAAATATCCGCGTATTGAGGCCGATTCGCGTGTTACTTTCCGTTTTAAGGCCCCCGATGCCCTGAAAGTTCAGGTTTCCATCGTTAACGTCCCCCATGACATGGTCAAAGGACCTGACAGCGTTTGGACATACACCAGTGAACCCCAGGACAAAGGTTATCACAACTACTGGATGATAGTAGATGGGGCAATCGTTGTAGATCCGGCTACCAATGCATTTATTGGCTATGGCCATATGTGCAATGGCTTTGAAATTCCCGATCCTGATGGCGGTTTTTACGAACTGAAAGATGTACCTCACGGGAATGTGCTGATCAGGAATTACTATTCCACAGTGGCCAATTCGTGGCGGCACATCTTTGTTTACACTCCTCCCGATTATGAGAAAAACACATCAGTCCGCTATCCTGTGCTTTACCTTCAGCATGGCGGCGGTGAGGATGAAAGAGTATGGATCGAGATGGGAAGGACCAACTTAATACTCGACAATCTGATCGCGGAAGGAAAGATCAAGCCATTTATCGTTGTTATGGAGACCAGTGCCGTCGGGCCGCAGTTCCCGATGGGTCCGCGTCCTGCTGCGCCTGCTGCTGCAGCACCGGGCGCTCAGCCCCAGGCTGCCCCGGCACCCGGTGCTCCCGGTGCTCCCGCTGCTCCCGCTGCAGGTGCCCGTCCCCGCTTCTCATTCGACAAATATGCAGAACTTATGATCAAGGATATGATTCCCTGGGTCGACAAAAATTTCCGTACAATGCCCGACCAGGCTCACAGGGCCATGTCAGGATTGTCGATGGGTGCCATGTGCACCAAATCGGTCACTCTGGCTCACCTCGATTTGTTCTCATATATAGGACTTTTCAGCGGTGGAACCATCACCCCGGCTGAAATCACCGACAAATCCAAAGTCAAACTCGTTTTTATGAGCTATGGTAGCCGCGAGAGAGGTTCTGACGGCGTCAAAGCTGCAGCGGATGCACTGAATCAGGCCGGGATAAAAAGTGCATCATATGTTTCCCCTCTTACTGCCCATGAATGGCAATCATGGAGAAGAAGTCTGCATGAGTTTGCACTTCTTCTGTTTAAGGATTGAATATCAAATTGATATAAAAATATTTTTTGTGAATTTCGGAAATATCATTTAAAAAGTTAACAGATGAAATACAGACAATTATTCATGCTACCGGTAATGTTGATAACCGGGGGCTTATGCCTGGCCCAGACTGACAAACCAACGATAATCGAAGATTTCGTACCCTCAACCCTGAACCAGCCCGGACAGGAATTTCCGCAGGTTAACTCGCAGGGCTATGCAAGATTTCGCATCAAAGCGCCCGAAGCGCAAAGTGTTGTTGTGAGTCTTGGGCTGGGCGGTACCAGGGGCGGAACACCACTCACAAAGGCTGCCGACACCTCGTGGGTCGGCACCACTGCCGGACCAATGGAAGAAGGCTTCCACTATTACCACGTGACAGTTGACGGGGGTGTTTTTAATGATCCCGGTACTTTGAATTTCTATGGTTCCACCCGCTGGGAAAGCGGTATAGAAATACCTGCCCATGATCAGGATTTTTATGCATTAAAGAATGTACCACACGGCAAAGTACAGCAAATCCTGTTCCCCTCCAAAAGTACAAACACCTCCAGAAGGGCATTCGTATATACACCTCCCAGCTATGACAAGGAAGTATCGAAAAGCTATCCGGTATTGTATCTTCAGCATGGCTGGGGCGAGGATGAGACTGCATGGGCTAACCAGGGCCGGGCTAATCTGATTATGGATAACCTGATCGCTGAAGGGAAAATAAAGCCCTTTATCATTGTGATGACCTACGGAATGACCAACGAAGTTAAAAGGGGTGGTCTCAGGAATTTCGATATAAAACCCTTCCAGACAGTCCTGCTGGACGAACTGATCCCCTACATTGATGACAATTTCCGTACCCTGGCCGATCAGCCCCACCGTGCCATGGCTGGTCTCTCGATGGGGGGGATGGAAACCAAGACAATTACCCTGGCAAGACCAGATGTCTTCTCGCATTACGCTCTTCTCAGCGGCGGCACTTATGCACCGGATGATATCAAGGATAAGTCGATGGTCAAACTCATTTTTCTGAGCTGTGGCAGCTTCGAAAATGCCACTGGCGTAAAGAATGCCGCCACCGCCCTGAAGGATGCCGGCATCAACGCAGTATCATATGTTTCTGAGAATACGCGCCATGAGTTCCAGACATGGCGGCGCAGTCTCTATGAACTCGCACAACTGCTATTTGTCAGGTGAATGTGTTGAACACAACCATTTCGGTGATAAGGTAAATAAGTAACATAAAGAAGTTATTAATATGAAATTCAGATATTTAAGCTTAATATCGGCAATTATCTTAACTTCAGGGGCCTGTCTGGCCCAGACGAATCAGCCTGTTGTTGAGGATTTTCAGCCGGCATATACCAACCAGCCGGGTAGGAAATATCCCCAGGTCAGTTCCGATGGTCGTGTCCGTGCAAGTATTTCAGCACCGCAGGCTCTGAAAGTGCAGCTTGACATTGGCGGTATAAAGTATGACCTCATTAAGGATGACAAGGGTATATGGACCGGTGATTCACGTCCGCAGGATGAAGGCTTTCATTACTACCAGCTCGTTATTGACGGAGCCCAGGTCCCTGATCCGGGAAGCATGTTCTTCTATGGCGCCAGCCGCTGGGGCAGCGGGATAGAGATCCCTGCAAAAGACCAGGATTTCTATTCTCTAAAAAACGTTCCGCATGGACAGGTAAGGGAGAACCTTTATTTCTCTGAAATTACCCAGTCATGGCGGCGTTGTTTTGTCTATACTCCACCGGATTATGATAAAAACATCTCTGTCCGTTATCCGGTGTTGTATCTGCAGCACGGCATGGGCGAAGATGAGACGGGCTGGTCTGTTCAGGGCCGGGCCAACCTTATCCTTGATAACCTGATAGCTGAGAAAAAGGCTGTTCCGATGATCATTGTAATGGACAAAGGATATGCATCAAGACCAAACCAGCCCTCCTCACGTAATCCCGGAGGACCCCAGGGAGGGCCCGGAGGCATCTCATCATTTGAAGAGGTTTTGATAAAAGAGATAATCCCTATGATTGACGCCACATACCGGACTCTGTCCGATCGCGGTCACAGGGCTATGGCAGGCCTTTCAATGGGCGCTAATCAGACTATCCGGATCACAATGAATAACCTCGATAAGTTCTCATACATAGGGGGATTCAGCGGGACATCCAATTATCCTGATACTGCAAAAATTGATCCTGATACATTTATGAACGGGATATTCAGGGACGGGGAAGTGCTGAACAAACAGATCAACCTTTTCTGGCTTGGACTGGGGACCAAAGAACCCAACCCGTTCCCGGGTTCTGTGGGTGCTTTTCGTGCCATGCTTGAAAAGACCGGGGTTAAATATGTCTATTATGAATCCCCCGGTACCGCGCATGAATGGCTTACATGGCGAAGGAGCTTATATCAGTTCGCACCCTTGCTTTTTAAAAAATGATCCAATCTTTAAAAATACCAGTCAAAAGGCAAATTGAGACGAATATGAAAAAATTAATCACCATCATGACTGTCCTTATAGGCTTCAGTTGCTCAGTAAGCTCACAGGATTTTGAGAAACAGGCACCTGCAGGATTTGACTCCGTCAGAACCGGTATCGCCCACGGTAAAATAGATACAATTACGTATTTCTCAAAATCGGTGGGAGCAGCACGCAGGGCACTGATCTACACACCCCCCTCCTACTCCAGAGGCAAAAAATATCCGGTGCTGTATCTCCTTCACGGCATCGGAGGCGATGAAAAGGAATGGCTTAACGGGGGGCAGCCGCAGGTTATACTGGATAATCTGTATGCTGATAATAAGCTCGAACCAATGATCGTGGTAATGCCTAATGGCAGGGCTATGAAGGATGACCGCGCTACAGGTAATATCATGGCACCGGATAAGGTACAGGCATTTGCCGATTTCGAGAAAGATCTCCTGAATGACCTCATTCCCTTTATAGAAAAAAAATACCCGGTAATCAAGGACCGTGATCACCGTGCAATAGCAGGATTATCGATGGGCGGCGGACAGTCACTGAACTTCGGTCTTGGTAACCTTGACAGATTTGCATGGATAGGCGGTTTCTCATCAGCTCCCAACACAAGGACTCCTGAAGAACTGGTACCTGATCCGGAGGAAGCCAGAAAAAAACTTAAGATACTCTGGATCTCCTGCGGTGACAATGACGGACTGATAACATTCAGCCAGCGCACTCATGATTACCTGGACAAAAATAATGTCCCGCATATTTATTATATCGAACCAGGTGTACATGACTTCAAGGTCTGGAAAAACAGTTTGTACATGTTTTCACAACTCCTCTTTAAACCTGTAGATGTTTCGAAATTCAACAAGTACAGCCTTGTCGGTACCCCGGCAGCTTCAAACGTCAGAAGGGCTAAATATCCTCAGATCTTGCCGGATGGCCGGGCTGTCTTTCGTGTTAATGCACCGGATGCTCAAAAGATCCAGCTCGATCTGGTAAAGAAATATGACATGGTTAAAAACAGTGAAGGAATCTGGGAGGTGACAACCGATTCTCTGACCGAAGGATTTCATTATTATTCACTCCTGGTAGACGGTCTGGCTGTTGCCGATCCGGCAAGCGAAACATACTACGGAATGGGCAGGATGGCAAGCGGTATCGAGGTGCCATTCAAAGGAGATGACTATTACGCGGTAAAAGATGTTCCTCACGGGGAAATAAGTATAAAGCGGTACTATTCCACAGTCTTTAACAAATGGCGTCAATTCTACATTTATAAACCGGCAGGCTATGATGTCAATTTAAACGAAAAATACCCTGTATTGTATATTTTGCATGGAGGTGGAGAAGATGAAAGAGGATGGGCCACACAAGGCAAAACAGATTTGATACTCGATAACCTCATCGCTGAAAAGACAGCAAAACCTATGATCATCGTAATGCCTGACGGAAATGTCGATGCCCAGGGCTTCGGTGATATTACCTTAAGAATGTTTGAAAGAGAGCTGAAACAATGTATCATCCCCTTTGTGGAAAAGAATTACCGTACGGAACCCGGCCCCGGAAACCGTGCTCTTGCCGGATTATCTATGGGTGGGATACAGAACTCTTTATGCCGGAATAAATAACACTGAAATGTTTTCATATCTTGGAGTATTCAGTTCAGGCTGGATCATGCCGGCACAGAACAGCCTGGCTGACAAGCAATATGAATTCATGAAAGAGAACCTTGACAAGATCAACGGCAATCTGAAGCAATTCTGGATTTCAATGGGCGGCAAAGAAGACATTGCATATAACAACTGTCAGACAATGATGTCGAAATTCGATGAACTCGGGGTTAAATATACCTACAGTGAATATCCCGGAGGTCATAGCTGGCCGGTCTGGAGGAATAACCTGTACAATTTTGCACAACTGTTGTTCAGGTAGCACATAGTCAAACTGATATTTGCTTTTATGGTGAGAAAACATCCTTCTGTTACCTTGTTCATCTGCCTTTTGCTGACTTTCAGTGAAATTCATGCACAGGACAGGCTTTATCCGAATGAGTTCCCTTTAGGAGATGTTGTCCTTCTTGATGGTCCTTTCAAACATGCCAGGGATCTCAACCTGCAGACACTTTTAAAATACGATGTTGACAGGTTGCTTGCTCCTTTCCGGAAGGAAGCCGGTTTGCCGGCAAAAGCATTAGCGTTTCCAAACTGGGAAGGATTGGATGGTCATATTGGCGGCCATTACCTGACAGCCATGGCAATGAATTATGCCGCAACCGGGAACGAGGAGTGCAAGAGAAGGATGGAGTACATGATCTCGGAACTGAAGGCGTGCCAGGAGGCGAACGGGAAAAAATATCCGGAATGGGGAAGAGGATATACCGGTGGTGTACCTGACAGCAAAACAATCTGGAGCACACTGCAGCAGGGTGATTTCAAGGCGTACCGCTCTGCATGGGTCCCATGGTATAACGTTCATAAATTATTTGCCGGACTCAGGGATGCATGGGCGTATGCCGGCAACGAAGAGGCCAGGGAAATATTCTTAAGGTTCTGTGACTGGGCTATTGAAATAACATCAGGCCTTTCCGACGAACAGATGCAGTTAATGCTTGATACTGAGCAGGGTGGCATAAACGAGACTCTGGCCGATGCCTACCAGATGACCGGTGATGAAAAGTACCTTGCTGCCGCAAAGAGATTCTCCCACAAGATGCTGCTTGATGCAATGTCGTCAGATATCGATAACCTGGATAATAAGCATGCCAATACCCAGGTTCCGAAAGCAATAGGTTTCCAGAGAATTGCAGAGCTCTCAAACGACATGAAATACGCTGAGGCAGGACGATTCTTCTGGGAGACGGTGACGAGTAACCGTTCCCTGGCATTCGGAGGGAACAGCCGGAGAGAGTTTTTCCCGGGCGTCAACTCCTGCATCGATTTTGTAAATGACGTTGAGGGACCTGAATCGTGCAATTCATATAATATGCTCAAGCTAACGGAAGCTCTTTTCAGAACTTATCCATCAGCAAAATATGCAGATTACTACGAAAGAACTTTATATAACCATATTTTGTCAACCCAGCATCCGGAACATGGTGGTTATGTCTACTTTACTCCGGCACGACCGCGTCATTACAGGGTGTACTCGGCTCCCAATGAAGCAATGTGGTGCTGTGTCGGGACCGGAATGGAGAACCATGGAAAATACAACCAGTTTATCTACACTCATAATGAGGATACACTTTTCCTGAACCTGTTCATCGCTTCCGAACTGAACTGGAAAGAAAAGGGAATAATGATCCGGCAGGAAACCGGATTCCCTTATGAAGAACAAACCACGCTGAAGGTTATTAAAGGATCGGGAAGATTTAAATTAATGATCCGTTATCCAGCCTGGGTGAAGGATGGTGAACTGAGGATCCTGGTAAATGGGAAATCCATCCCCGTTAAATCACATCCCTCCTCCTATGTCGCCATAGATCGTGACTGGAAACCGGGTAACAGGATACAGATACTATTCCCGATGCATAACAGAACGGAACAGCTTGTAAATGTCCCGTATTATATTGCCTTTATGCATGGGCCTGTCTTGCTCGCAGCAAAAACAGGGACCGAAGACCTTAAAGGGATTCTTGCAGATGACAGCAGGTGGGGGCAGATTCCCGGGGGACAGAAGCTTCCTGTTGACAAGGCTCCTATACTGATCGATAATGATATTTCAGCTATTGCAGAAAAAATATCGCCTGTGAAGGATAAGCCGCTGACCTTTACGATGGCCGGTATTAATATTGTAAATCCCGTGAATATGGTACTGGAGCCTTTTTTTGGTATCCATGATACACGCTATATGATGTACTGGATGGCCCTGACAAATAATCAGTATCAGTCATATATTGACTCACTGGCGTTAGTTGAAATAGAGAGACAGGAGGTCCTGAAGCGTACAATTGACTTTGTTGCGCCCGGAGAGCAGCAACCGGAAGGACCATGTGATATCTATATCGCTGCAGGATTCCCTTGCGTGACAGCCCACAGTACCACACGTGCGTTGTATGCATCCTACAACGGTCCGCTATACCAGGTCATGCGTCAGTCAGATGGCAAGACAAAGGACATAGGTGTAGTCAGTCCCGGCAAGGATGATCCGGGCGGGTATGCCGACGCAGCCGCTCAGGACGCATTTTGTGACAATACAATCTGCTGGATCACTACTATCTACGACCAGTCCGGAAATGGCAACCACCTCGTTCAGGCACCTCCGGGAACATTCAGGGGACCTGCAAAAGGAGGATTTAACACCCTGCCAATTGCAGACATGGCACCAATTACAATCATGGGGCACAAGGCTTATGGTGTCTATATCATGCCCGGAATGGGATTACGCAACAACAATGCAACCGGCCTTGCCGTCAACGATGAACCGCAGGGTATCTACATGGTCTTTGACGGTACGCACTTTGACAGCGGCTGCTGCTTCAACTACGGCAACACATCTACTAACAGCCGTGCCGTAGGCAGAGGCACCATGGAAACCGTGTACTTTGGCACAGCCACTGCATGGGGCAGTGGCAGCGGTCCGGGCCCGTGGATCATGTCAGACATGGAGGCTGGCCTGTTTTCGGGATACGACGCAAAAAAGAACATCGTTAATCCGACAATAGATTCCTGGCGTTTTGTGACCGGTGTCGTTAACGGTGGCGGCGGAAACCAGTGGGAAATTAGGGGCGGCAACGCTCAGGATGATAGCCTGACGATATTCTACAGTGGACTTCGTCCCGGTTCACTTGAAAACAGTTACTACTACCCAATGCACAGGAAGGGTGCCGTTCAACTGGGTAATGGCGGCGACAACGGCAACGGTTCGGCCGGCACTTTCTATGAAGGCGTAATAACTAAAGGGTTTCCGACCAATTCTGCCAGTAATGAAGTGCAGGCAAATATTATAGCTGCCCGGTACGATGTACAACGTCTGAACCTGTCACGGATCACAACCTTCACCCCGGGATTAACACAGGAGGTCACCCAGACATTTGTTAATACAACGGGAGCACCAGCAACAGACCTTAAGATTAGCATTTCCGTTCCAAGGGGATGGACCGCTCTTGCTGCAGGTTCTTCCAACTCACAGGAGATCCTAGGGAAAACTCTTGCCCCTGGTGACAGTGCAAGCATAGTTTATACAGTGACCTCACCTTCAGCTACAGGCATAGGCTTTGTTACCGGCAGGGCTGAATGGAAGAACCCCAAGGGCGGTTTGAAGCAATCCGCGACCATCTCAAAGAGTGTGCGTAACGTTTACCCGGTAAAGATCAATGAAGTACAATTCGATACCGATATTAACCCGGCAGACCAGTTCATAGAGCTTTACAACGCAGGTGACAGTGATGTCGACCTCTCCGACTGGCTTCTTATTAACACCCGGAGTGAGCGCGCACCTGTCAGGCTGGCTGCGATTCCGGCCGGAACGAAACTCACAGCCCGTGGTTTCTATCTCCTGAGCCTGTCAGGCTCCGGGTTGGCGGCACCGGTAAAAAGCAGTGAAAATATCATCAACGTTCGAAGCACCACCGGCTACGGGGCCGGTCAGCAAATCGACATTGACGGCGAGATACGCACCGTTGCAGAAGTCGGGACAGCGGCATCACCTGTGGCCATGGTGTTCGTCCCTGTCTCAACGGGTCCATGGATTACAGTCCCTGCCGGATCAACCAATCTGCCGGTCACAAATGCGGCCGGCTTTGAGGTTGGGCAGAAGATTGGCATCGACATCGGCGGCAATTATGAGGTGGCCACGGTCACAGCAGTGGGCAGGGCATCAACCCTGACAACACTCTTTGTAGAGGCAAAAGCCGGTGACACTATGATTAAAGTTGCAGCCAACTCCGATATGACTATTGGTGACACGCTGACCATAGGCACCGGGGGCAGTATGGAACTTGTCACAGTTAAAAACCTGATCACAGTAGTTGAGGCCCCTGCCCGTGGTGTATTCGGTCCGGGCGGCCCCGGCAACGGCAGCCCGGGCGAAGTGGAACTGTCAGCACCGCTCAGGTTCGATCACATGCCGGATGTGGATGTATCTGATCGGGGTACCGGTATCAGCTTCTCTCCTGCCACACGTTTTACGCACAGGAGCGGTGATGCGGTACAGGCTCTCGGCAGCGGCATTAAACTTGAAAGTCCTCTTGACAAAGACCATGAGGCAGGTGCAGCAGTGATTAATTCTCATGCTCCATCAGAAGGGGGATCAGCAAAACCCGATCAGTGGTACGGAGCACCCCTATCTAACGCAGCCGGGTCATTGGCACTGACAGATGCCGGCGGGGCTCTGGTTGATGCCCTGGTCTACGGATCACGGCAGAGTAACTCCAGTGCCCACGGGACTATTACCAGCCCCGAAATAGCAATTCTTGAAGGTGATCAGGGTCAGGGTGGCTGCATAGTGGTGGTACCTGGCCCGGGAATGGTCTTCGGAATGCCCGTTTCAGAGCCAGGGAAGACCAGCAGAAGCGTTGGCCGTTTCCCTGACGGTGCGGACACGGACAGTAATTGCGACGATTTTCTGATCCAGGGCACAGCTACACTTGCCCTCTCAGCAGCCACCAGGGCTACCAATATAAAGGTTACCAGCGTTGCTGACTTCAGTGCCGGTCAGAAGATCATCATCGGTACAGATACCGACAGCGAGAGGGCTGTTATAGAGAGTGTGGGCACTGCCGGCGGCACCACACTCAGCAGTGCCACCAGGTCCGGCGCCAGGATGATCCCAGTTGCCAGCGTACAAGGCTTCAGCACCGGTCAGACAATAACCATTGGCAGTGGTAAAAACCTTGAGACAGCGGTTATCGGTTCTGTGGTTGCCGTTCGGCGTCGTTTTGGTACCTTAGCTAACAGCCCAACCGACTCCATCACCGTCTCCAAGCCGCTTAAATATGCGTATCCTGTTGGGACAACGGTCTCCGGCAGTGGCATAACTCTTGCAAATCCCTTGACTCTTGCGCATGACGCCGGAGTCCAGGTCTCTGACAATCTTCCGACACCCGGTCAGCCCAACCAGTACAGAAGCAAACCTGAATAATTATAGCCGGTAGCTGAATAACTGAATGAAACTACAGATCAGAAAGGATAAAGACTATGAAAAAGAAAATCCGCTTTCATTTAATTCCAGGAATGACGCTCGTATTGCCTGCCGTCTTTTTAATGCTGATGGCGATGTCAGGCGCAGAGAACAACTCTATTCCGCCCAGACCGGAGGGTCCTTGTGATATCTATGCCGCTGCAGGATGCCCGTGCGTGGCTGCCCACAGCAGCACCCGTGCGTTATATGCCTCCTACAACGGGCCGCTATACCAGGTTATGAGGCAGTCTGACGGCAAGACGCTGGACATAGGTGTAGTCCAGCCCAGTGAGGGCGATCCGGGCGGATATGCCAACGCAGCTGCCCAGGACGCGTTCTCTGCCAACACATACTGCTGGATCACTATTCTCTATGACCAGTCAGGCAAAGGCAATCACCTTGTCCAGGCACCCCGCGGTGGATTCAGCGGTCCGGCCATGGGGGGATTTAATAATATCCCGGTCGCAGACATGGCACCGGTCACTATAATGGGTCATAAGGCTTACGGCGTTTTCATAGAGCCAGGAATGGGCCTTCGCTGGAACGATGCGAAGGGCACTGCAGTCGACGACCAGGCTGAGGGTCAGTATTGGGTCATTAGCGGTCATCACTATAACTCCGGCTGTTGCTTCGATTATGGCAACGCTGAAACCGACAGTCGCGACGACGGCGATGGTACGATGGAGACCACCTATTTTGGCAACGCAAATGCCTGGTATTATGGACAGGCTCCCGGCCCATGGGTCATGACCGACCAGGAGAATAACCTGGTGGGTTGTGTCAACCCCTCACCAAACGATAAGTACTGCCCTGATCTTCCCAGCATCACCTGGCGCTTTGTAACAGCTACAGCCGATGGTGAACCTCACCACTGGAGATCAATGGGCGGAGACGCCCAGCAGGGAGACCTGCAGATTATGTTCGACGGACAACGTATTATCAATGACCGGAGCAGCTATGACCCGATGCGTAAGCAGGGTGCTATCCTCTTGGGCAACGGTGGCGATAACAGCGTAGGATCGCAGGGCACTTTCTATGAAGCTGCTATGACCGCCCCGGGTACTTTCCCGACAGTGGAAACCAATCAGAAGATACAGGCCAACGTGGTGGCAGCCGGGTATGATGTTCAGCTTCTGAGCCTGACACCGGCAAATGCAACCGAAACTCCTCCCGGACTACAGACATTTTCACCGCAATCATCACAGAATACCACTGTGACGTTCACAAATACCACAGGAGCACCTGTAAAGGACCTTACCCTGAGCATTAACGTACCTGAAGGCTGGAAATCCGTGGTATTGAGTTCCAAAGAAACTTCAAAGAAGTTCCCTGGTTCAATAGCAACGGGTAAGAGCGTGAGTGCAACTTTCACTGTTACCTCAGGGATGGAAGCTTTCAATGGTGACCTGGTTGGCATAGCCTCATGGACAACTGCTACTACCGGTAAAACCATGTCTGAGACAACAACTGAAAAAGTAAGAAATGTAACCCCGGTCAAAATCAATGAGTTCCGAATTAGCGACGGTTCACCTGAAAATTCAACTAACTCATTTATTGAACTTTATAACTCAAGTGACAGCGAGGTAGATATCTCGGGCTGGACATTGACGCACCATCAGGCGCAGATGCCTGCCTTTTCATCCATCAGGATCCCTTCAGGGACAAAGCTTGCTGCGCGCGATTTCTACCTGTTAGGACTTTCAACCTCAGGGCTCGCAGTTCCCGCCAAAAAGGGTGAGTCAACAATATACGTCAGAAGCACGGCGGGTATGTCAGTGGGTGATGTCATTGAGATCGGAACAGGCTCAGATATGGAGACCCGCAAGATCGTTGTCATGACTACACCAAAGGAGCCCGAGGCACCTGCAACACCTTTCGGTTTCGGACGCCGTGGCCCGTTTGGCCAGACAACAGTGTGGCAACCGCTCCCCGAAGGTCCTGTGATGACCATTCCTGCCGGCTCGACCAACATACCTGTTACAAGCGTAGACGGTTTTAATGTCGGACAGAAAATGGCAATCGGGTACGGGGCAACCTACCCCGCAGTGGCTCAGGCCATTGAAAAGTATGAAGTGGTAACCATAACCAAAGTCGGTAAGCCCGGTACCCAGGCATGGCTCTCAATGGACGCCAGGGTAGGCGACAGAAACATTAAGGTGTCATCTGTGGAAAACATTTCACCGGGAGATAAGATCAGACTCGACATCGACAGCGAGGGACACGGGATAGAGACAGTCACCGTGAAGCGCGTCGGCACACAATCGTCACGCAGCACCTTCAACGGTCCGTTGACAGAAAAAGATGATCCGGGTACAGGACTTGACCTGGAGGAACGATTGAAGTTTAATCACTCTTCCAATATGCCCTTCAGTGTGAAGGGTACGGGGATAACCTTCAAGCCTGCAACTGCCTTTGCTCACTCGAGCAACGAGCCTGTGCTGGCATTGGGCAACACCTTAACACTTGATCAGTCCCTGTCGAACAACCATGATATTGATGATGTGGTCCGTAACACAAAGGTCACTGCTGCCGGTTACCAGGGTGATGTTGCACCTGATCAGTGGTTCGGAGGCCCCATCCTCTCACTTAATGCAGGCAACATGATACTGCGTGACGCCGCGGGCAATGTTGTTGACGGTCTTAATTATGGCGGACTCGTTGATCCATGGGCCGCCGAAGGGTACCAGGCCGCTTCAGGTGCCGGAGAGAGCGGATGCTATGTTCCTGTACCCGGTATGACCAGAGGCTTCTGGATGGCACCTGCTGCCTCAGCAACACAGCCTAACCGGAGTGCAGGACGCTACCCCGACGGCACCGACAACGACAGCAACTGCCGCGATTTCATGTTGCAGAACACAGTCACACTGGCAGCCCAGGCCGCAGCTGGTACAAACAATATCAAAGTATCAAGTATTGCAGGCTTTAGCAACGGTCAGAAAATTAATATCGGTTCAGGAACAAATATCGAGACAGCTGTTATCGCAACTATCGGATCATCAGGTGCCACAACAACTGGTACTGTCATCGACGCAGGCAGGAAAGTTATCCCTGTTGCCAGCGTGGCAGGCTTTAACGCCGGTCAGACGATCACAATAGATAATGGTGCCAGCGCTGAAACTGCAGTTATCGCTGCTGTTGGAGCAGTACGTCGCCGTTTTGGCAGGGAGGCAACCACCCAGACCGATTCCATCACCGTGACCATGCCGCTTACATGCGCCCATGCCGCAGGTGTACAGGTCTCCGGCAGTGGTATTACTCTCGCCACACCCTTGGCCAGGATCCACGACAACGGTACGCAGGTCGCCGGTAACCTTCCCACACCAGGTAGGCCAAATCAATATTTCAGGAAACCTTAGTGGTATCAGGATGCAGAGCAACTTGAAATTGAAAAATCCGATTCTGCTTCAAACGGTATTGCTATCGTTTATAAAGTATTCCTTAATTTGTAAAAGATGAGATATTTATTTTTATACTGATACAAATATGAAACTCCTAAACTCGTTACTTCTGGTCCTTTCAGTTACTGGGATAATTGGAATGACCTCATGCCAGACTAAGAAACAGGTCTTTCAACCTGATCTGGAATCGCTGGAGAAAGTGAATCCTGCTCCTGAATGGTTTAAGGATGCCAAGTTTGGCATTTATTTCCATTGGGGTGTCTACTCTGTGCCGGCCTTCGCAAATGAATGGTATCCCCGCAACATGTATATCGATGGATCGAGGGAAAACAAGCACCACCTGGAAGTATATGGCACACCTTCTGATTGGCCCTACAACAACTTCATCACCGGGGCGACAGACCTGCAGGGTAATTTTGTTCAGTTTGCTCCCAGGCTCAAATCTGAAGGTGGTAATTTCGACCCTGATGAATGGGCTCAGCTCTTTGCTGATGCAGGTGCTAAATTTGCAGGCCCGGTAGCCGAGCACCATGATGGCTTTTCAATGTGGGCAAGCAAGGTCAATCCATGGAATGCAAAAGATACGGGACCGAAACTTGACCTCGTGGGTCTGCTGACGGATGCCATCCGCAGGCAGGATCTGAAAGTAATACTTTCGATGCACCATGCTTTTAATATAACTGGCTTTTATGATTCTGTGCCTCCGGCAAGCGATCCGAAACTACAGATGCTTTACGGACAGCAGGGCAAGGAGAAGAACGAAGCTTTCTGGTTAAGTAAACATAAAGAAATCATCGATAACTATAAGCCTGACATCATCTGGCAGGATTTCAACCTGCACAAAATATCAGAAAATGTCCTTCTCGGGTTTTTATCTTACTATTATAATAAGGCGGAAGAATGGAATAAAGAGGTTGTAGCGACATATAAGGATGGGCTGAACCCTAAATGCGCGGTGCTGGATTTTGAACGTGGCGGCGCTGCTGACATCACTGAAAATTACTGGCTTACTGATGATGCAATCAGTTCATCCAGCTGGTGTTATACAGATGGAATTGAGTATTACTCGAAAAAACAAATACTTCATGGTTTTCTCGACAGAATAAGTAAAAACGGCAACCTGTTGTTAAATATCTCCCCGGAAGCTGATGGCACTATACCACAGGGGCAAAAGGACGTATTATTAGCGATGGGGGCGTGGCTGAAAAAATACGGTGAAGCGGTTTATGCTACGCGTGCATGGGTAAAATATGGTGAGGGACCAACATTAATGGGAGCCAAACAAGGCGTATTCACAGCACCCGCAGAGGGTACAGCCAAAGATGTCAGATACACAAGGTCAAAAGACAATACTACCCTTTACGCAATCCTGCTGGGTTGGGATGCGGGTCAGAAAGAGATAGCCCTGGCTTCACTGGCATCGAAAAACATTGATCTGAAACATCTTAAATCTGTCATGCTAATTGATGGACCAGCAGGGAAATACATACCCCTGGCATACAGACAGGATGATGAAGGATTAACTATCAGCCTGCCGGAACGATCTTTTGAAGAGATGGCATATGTAATTAAACTGACCTTCAGAAAAAAAATCCCGGCATTATTACCAGTACAGTAGTGAGAAACGCCGGATTGGTTGTACTGTATCTGTCCGGAATAAATAATAATGACATGAAAGTCTTAGTTTATCTTTTCCTTTTTGTTTTAACTGGCTCGAATTTACATGCCGAAGACGGGCATGATCTCTGGCTTCGGAATAAGAGCTCAGGGCATGTCAATGTGGAATGTTCCGGAAACTCCCCGACACTGAGTATTGCCATTCAGGAACTTCAACAGGGCTGGCAGGGAGCAGATAACGCTAAAGTAGTCCTTATAGTAAAGAAGGACAAGTCAATTAAATATGATGGTTTTAAAATCAGCCGCGATGGAATTCAGGCTAATACTGACCTTGGAATTCTTTATGGAGTCTATGAACTCCTGCGTCGCCAGCAGACCGGGGAACCTGTTGAGGCAGTGATTTCCAATCCTTCGTACGAAGTCCGGGTTCTGAACCACTGGGATAATCCTGATGGAACCATTGAACGGGGGTATGCCGGTCATTCAATATTCTGGCGTGAGGGCGATAATTCTCTGGTTGTTACTGAATCCGATAAGCTTTTGTGGCAGCAATACGCGCGTGCCAATGCTTCAGTGGGAATAAATGGTTCTGTTCTGAATAATGTCAATGCCTCACCATTGATGCTGACAAAGAAATACCTGGAGAAAGTAAAGGCAATTGCAGAGGTTCTTCGTCCGTACGGAATTAAAACCTATCTGTCAGTCAAGTTTTCTTCTCCGTCACTGACAGGCGGACTAAAAACTTCCGATCCTTTAGATCCCGAAGTCATAAAATGGTGGCAAAGCAAGGTTAAGGAAATTTACGGCATGATCCCTGATTTTGGCGGATTTCTGGTAAAAGCCAGCAGCGAGGGTCAGCCCGGACCGCAGGATTACGGACGTTCTCACGCCGATGGGGCAAACATGCTGGCTGATGCGCTTAAACCTTTCGGCGGGATTGTAATGTGGCGTGCATTTGTATACAGCCCGAACGATAAGGATCGTGCAAGGCAGGCTTACATTGAATTTGTTCCGCTCGATGGTCTGTTTCGTGACAATGTTATCATCCAGGTAAAGAACGGACCTGTTGATTTTCAGCCGCGCGAACCCTTCAGCCCGCTTTTCGGTGCTATGAAAAAAACTCCGGTAATGGCTGAGTTACAAATAACCCAGGAATATCTCGGACAGTCAGTTCACCTGGTTTTTCTGGCAACTATGTGGGAAGAATGCCTGCAAAGCGATACCTACCAGGAAGGGACCGGGAGTACCGTTGCCCGTTGCACTGATGGAAGCATCTACCCCCGGAAACATACTGCAATTGCAGGTGTTGCTAATACAGGACTGGATACCAACTGGTGCGGACATCATTTTGCCCAGGCAAACTGGTATGCCTTCGGCCGCCTGGCCTGGAATAACGGGCTGACAAGCGAAAAGATCGCAGATGAATGGCTAAAACTTACTTTCTCCCCCGCCACTCCGCAACAGAAAGAAACTGCCGGTTCTTCAGGCGACTGGACAGAACACTTCCTGATACCGGTCAAACAAATGATGCTTCAAAGCCGTGATGCAGCAGTAAATTATATGATGCCCCTTGGGTTTCATCATCTGTTTGCTCCAAATGAACATTACGGCCCCGGTCCGTGGTGGGCACCCAAAAGAGTGAGACAGGATTGGACACCTCCTTATTATCATCAGGCAGATACCAATGGAGTTGGATTCGACCGGACCAGGACTGGCAGCGATGCTGTGAGCCAGTACCATGAACCGCTCGGCTCGCAGTTCAATGACCTGCAAACCTGTCCTGAAGAATACCTGTTATGGTTCCATCATCTTCCATGGGATTACAAAATGAAGAGCGGACGTACTCTGTGGGATGAAATATGTTACCACTATGATACGGGGTTACAGCAGGTTCGCGGATTTCAGAAAACATGGGATAAGGTTGAGCCCTATGTGGATCATGAGCGTTTCACCCAAGTGCAAAGTAAACTACGCAGTCAATGCCGTAATGCCCAGGTATGGAAAGATGCATGCCTGCTCTATTTCCAGCAATTCAGCCGGAAACCCATTCCTTATGATATTGAACGTCCGGTGTACGATTTGGACGAAATGATAAAAACAGATATGAAAAGACTATGAAAACACTTTTATGTATTGCCCTGGGTATAATATTTACATTAAATATATGGGGCCAGCAGTTTCCTTACCAAAATCCCGCTTTGACTTCCGAAGAACGGGCAAAAGATCTTATTACACGGTTGACCCTTGATGAAAAGGCGATGCTGATGTGTGATGTGTCAGAGGCCATCCCGCACCTGGGCATAAAGAAATTCAACTGGTGGAGCGAGGCGTTGCATGGCCTGGCAAACAATGACAGCGTGACGGTCTTTCCCCAGCCTGTCGGCATGGCTGCATCATTCGACGATGAGCTGGTATATCGCATATTCAGCGCTGTGTCGGACGAGACACGGGCCAAATACAATCAAGCCGTGCAGAGAGGACAGGAAAACAAACGCTTCCTGAGTCTCTCTGTCTGGACGCCAAACGTTAACATCTTCCGTGATCCGCGCTGGGGACGGGGACAGGAAACTTATGGTGAAGATCCATATCTTACATCGCGGATGGGTATATCGGTGGTAAAAGGATTGCAGGGCCCCTCCGATGCAAAATACCGGAAGCTCCTGGCCTGCGCCAAGCATTACGCAGTTCACTCAGGACCTGAATGGAGCCGCCATTCACTCAACGTCGTTAATCTTGATCCGCGCGACCTCTATGAAACCTACCTGCCGGCATTCAAGGCACTGGTGCAGGAAGCTGATGTAAGGGAGGTGATGTGTGCATATCAGCGCCTGGAAGATCAGCCCTGCTGCGGCAATACAAGATTGTTGCAGAGAATTCTGCGCGATGACTGGGGCTTTAAGTACCTGGTTGTTTCCGATTGCGATGCTATCACCGACTTTTATCGCGGTCATAATTACTCATCTGATGCAACTCATGCGGTGGCACAGAGCATACCTGCCGGAACCGATCTTGAATGTACATGGAATAACTGGAATTATCTGAAATCACCCGATGCTGTCTCAATGGACCTGATCAGGGAAGAGGATATGGATAAGAGCTTATTGCGCGTCCTGACCGGTCGGTTTGACCTGGGCGAAATGGACGATGACTCTATTGTCCCATGGACAAAAATCCCGGCTACTGTGATAAACAATGAGGAGCACAAAAAACTCGCGCTGGATATGGCACGCGAAACCATGACCCTGCTCCAGAACAGGAATAATATCCTTCCTCTTAAAAAATCAGTGGGAAAGATAGCCGTAATAGGTCCGAATGCTGATAATGCCAGAATGTTATGGGGGAACTACAACGGGACACCTATCCGGACGATCACGGTTCTTGACGGCATCAAATCAAAAGTACCGGCAAAAAGAATTATATATGACAGCGCATGTGATATAGTTGACAGCAAGGTAATTGTCAGTTTTGCTTCGGAATGTTCCATCGATGGCACGCGGGGCTTTAAAGCCTCTTACTGGAATAACACCACTCTGGCTGGTGACCCTGTTGCTGATCAGAGGCTCTCCGGCCCCTTGAAACTGGCCACAGAAGGAAAGAATGAACTGGCTCCCGGGGTGAAGCTTGAGGGATTCTCTGCCAGGTTTGAAACTGAATTTACAGCTCCCGGTACTGAAGAGATCGTTTTCAGATGCGGGGCTGCCGGTTCTTTTGAACTGCTGGTAAACGGTGAATTTGTCAGAAAGTTCGAAGACTGGCGGGCGCTGGCCTCAAAAATCCCATTCAAAGTTGAAAAGGGAAGGAAATACAAAATTGAAATCCGCTATACCCAGCTTTACAACTGGCAGGCTGTCATAGAATTTGACTTCGGAAAAGAGACTGACCAGGATCTCTCAGGGTTGCTGGCGAAGCTGAAGGGGGTTGACCTTGTGATATTTGTCGGAGGTCTTTCCAACGAGCTGGAGGGAGAAGAAATGCCGGTATTATTGCCGGGTTTCAAGGGCGGTGACCGTACAGACATAGAATTGCCTGCCGTGCAGCGCAATTGCATTAAAACTCTTAAACAGGCAGGGAAGAAAGTCATTCTTGTGAATTGCTCTGGATCGGCAATAGGTTTGGTGCCGGAAACGGAAAACTGTGAAGCCATTCTCCAGGCATGGTATGCCGGAGAATCAGGCGGACAGGCAATTGCCGACGTGCTTTTCGGCGACTATAATCCCTCCGGCAAGCTGCCTGTCAGCTTCTACAGGGACATAAACCAGGTTCCTGATTTTGAGGATTATTCGATGGCAGGCCGGACTTACAGGTATATGTCTGATCCTCTTTTCCCGTTTGGTTTCGGACTAAGCTATACCAACTTCCTGGTCGGGAAAGCCACTATCAGCGACAATAAGATCGAAAACGGTAAAAGCATTAAACTCTCTGTTCCGGTGTCAAACACCGGTAAACGTAATGGAACAGAAATAATACAGGTTTACGTCCGGAAGACCAGTGACAGTGATGGGCCCCTGAAGACGCTGAGAGGCTTCAGGAGGGTTGACGTAACTGCCGGTAAAACCGTTGATGTGACCATTGATCTGACTTATTCTTCATTTGAGTTCTTCGACAGGGCAAGCGGCAAAATGGCAGTAACACCTGGTGAATATAAGATCCTGTACGGCAACAGCTCGGATGCCCGTGACCTGAAAGAGATTAGCATTATGATCCAATGATTTCATAAAGAATAGAATATTGACTTAAACAAAATTAAAACTATGAAAAAAGCAACAATGTTTCTGACCGCCATGATGATTTGCGGTATTGCATCAGCCCAGTTTGCAGGTGGTATGCGCGGTCAGCAGCAGGAACCCCTGCCTGATGGTTTTAAACCGTCGTCCACTAATACTTTTTTATCTCAATACCCTGCTGTTAATGCTCAGACACGCCAGGCCATCTTCAGAGTGGTAGCACCTGGTGCCGGTATCGTCCAGGTTGACCTGGCAGGTAAGAAATACAACATGACTAAAGATGATAAAGGAGTATGGACATGCACCTCTGACCCCCAGGTTGTCGGTTTCCACTATTATGCCATCCTGATTGACAGTGTTCCTGTTATGGACAGAAACACGGAAGCCTTTTTCGGCAGCAACTGGGAATCATCCGGAATTGAAATTCCCGAAGGACCGGAAGGTGATTATTACAGGTTCAATAAAAACATTCCTCACGGACAAATCCGTTCACTTTACTACTGGTCAGAAATTAACGGTATGGAACGTCATTGTAATGTTTATGTACCTGCTGATTACGAACAGAATACCGATAAGACATATCCTGTGCTGTACCTGCTTCATGGATGGGGTGAGGATGAAAACGGCTGGTCAAATCAGGGGCACACGGCTAACATAATGGATGGACTGATCGAAGCCGGTAAGGCTGTGCCTATGATCATAGTGATGGACTGCGGGGATATCAAAACCAACTCCGATGTCCGTAAAGCTTCAACAAACGATGTGACCAAGATATATATCAACGACCTGATGCCTTTCATCGAGAAGACCTTCCGTACAAAGAACGACAGGCAAAACCGTGCAATGGCCGGTCTGTCGAGGGGCGGCTTCCAGACCACGCAAACTGTTTTTCCCAACCTTGACAAGTTTGCATGGATGGGTACATTCAGTGGTTTCTTCATGCGCCCGAACGATACCATTGAGAAGGCTTTCAATGGTGTTTTTAAAGATGCCGCCGCATTCGACAAGCAGATCAACCTCCTGTTCATCAGCACCGGTACCGAAGAACGTACACCAAAGGCAGCAGTTGAAGCCCTCAAAGCCCGCGGGATCAAGAACATCGTTTACCACGAATCCCAGGGTACTGCACACGAATGGCTGACGTGGCGCCGCGCACTCAATGAATTTGCTCCAAGATTATTTAAATGATCATGAAGCGTTTTAATACATTGCTGTTTTTAGCCCTGCTAATAAGCACAGGCATTTACGGGCAATCTTACAGCAGGACAGATCTGGGCATCAAATCCACAATCGATACTATCGGGATTGAAATTCAATTCTATAGCCCATCAATTGTAAGGGTACTGAAATGGCCGGAAGGAAAGACTTTTAATAAGGAGAGCCTGTCGGTAATCATGACTCCTCAAAAAACGGATTTTGGAGTAAAACAAAAAGGAAACGAACTGATTGTCAGCAGCAAAAGCCTTGTGGTATCACTAAACCTTAAAAGCGGAAAGATATCATTGATGAGGCCGCGATCTGATTTGTTGCTGAGCGAAAGTGAAGCAGGCGCCAGGTTCACCGGTTTCATTGATGCCGGTGTAAATACATGCAGTGTGTACCAGGCATTTGTTCTCGGTAAAAATGAGGCTATTTATGGATTAGGCCAGCAGCAGCAAGGAAAAATGATCCAGCGTAACCTGACATTAAATATGATACAGGGGAATACCGATGATTATATTCCTTTTTTCATGTCAGTAAAAGGTTATGGCTTGTTCTGGGACAATTATTCTCCTACTGTTTTTGAGGACAACCCTGAAAGCACCTCGTTCAAATCAGATGTTGGTGACTGCATCGATTACTATTTCATGTACGGTGGTAGTGCCGATGGCGTGATTGCACGTATGCGCGATCTGACAGGTCAGGTGCCGATGTTCCCGCTGTGGACATTTGGTTACTTTCAAAGCAAAGAACGTTATAAAAGCCAGGACGAACTCACAGGGGTGGTTAAGAAATATCGTGAACTGGGAGTGCCACTTGATGGTATCATCCAGGACTGGCAATACTGGGGGAACAATTACCTCTGGAATGCCATGGAATTCCTCAACCCTGAGTTTTACAATCCTCAGAAGATGGTTGATGATATTCACAGCCTGAATGCACACATAATTATATCTATCTGGAATTCATTTGGTCCTGAGACAAAACAGTACAAGGAGTTGGATAAGATAGGTGCGCTCATGGATTTTAAGACCTGGCCGGAATCAGGTTCGGAAAAGTGGCCGCCAAATCCCGATTACCCGTCAGGTGTAAGGGTTTATGATCCTTATAATCCTGAAGCCCGGGATATTTACTGGAAATATTTGAATAAAGGCCTTTTCTCTCGTGGAATTGACGGGTGGTGGATGGATTCATCTGAACCCGATCATTTGCAGTTCAAACCTTCCGATCTCGATAACAAAACTTATCTCGGGTCATTCCGTAAAGTTCGTAACGCTTTCCCGTTAATGACAGTAGGTGGTTTATACCAGCACCAGCGTGCCGTAACTTCCGATAAGCGTGTTTTTATTCTTACCCGTTCAGCATTTGCCGGCCAGCAGCGCTACGGAGCCAATACCTGGTCCGGTGATGTTGTGGCATCATGGGAGGCATTGAGGAACCAGATTTCGGCAGGATTAAATTTCTCGCTGTGCGGAATCCCATATTGGAACAGCGATATCGGTGGATTCTTCCTGTGGAATTTCAAAAATACCCTTAACGATCCTGACTATCGCGAACTTTATGCGCGCTGGGTCCAGTTCGGGGCGTTCAGCCCTATGATGCGTTCACACGGCACAGACGCTCCCCGCGAGATTTTCCAGTTTGGAAAAAAAGGAGATAAGGTGTACGATGCGATTGAAAAATCCATAAATCTGCGATATAGCCTGCTGCCCTATATTTATTCTGCGTCATGGGATGTCACGGCCAATCAGTCAACCATGATGCGGGCCCTGATGATGGATTTTCCAAAAGATAAACAGGTTCTGGATATCAATGATCAGTATATGTTTGGCAAATCACTGCTGGTTTGCCCCGTAACCAAACCGATGTATTCAAAGGAAACCAAAGAAGATTTCAGCACTGTCAGAACAAGAGAGCTTTACCTGCCCATAGGAACCGAATGGTTTGATTTCTGGACCGGCGAGAAGTACAGTGGCGGACAAACAGTGAATAAAGAAACACCGATAGATATCATTCCACTGTTTGTAAAAGCTGGGGCAATCATTCCGATCGGACCTGATGTGCAATATGCCGCTGAAAAGAAATGGGATAACCTTGAAATACGTGTTTATGAAGGTGCCAATGGTTCTTTCATTCTGTATGAGGACGAAAACGACAATTATAATTACGAGAAAGGGGCTTTTTCGACAATTCCCTTTACCTGGGATAACGGAAAAAGAACATTAACAATCGGCGATCGTACCGGTTCTTTCCCCGGTATGATCAGGGAGCGTAAATTCAATATTATAAAGGTAACCCCCGGCAATGGTACCGGAATGGATGCGGTTCAGAAGTACAATTCAGTCGTAGATTATATGGGAAAGAAAGTTATGGTTAAACTTTAGTGTAATCATTGACTTTCATTTATAAAATGAATTAATAGTTATCAAGGTTGAAAAACTCAAGGTTTCTTACAATAGCAATTGTATTAATTACATGCTATGTATCGGGCATTAATGCACAGGTGAATTTTCGGCGAAAACAGCTTTTCGATTATGACTGGAAATTCTATTCAGGAGATGCACCATCGGCTTCTGCCAGGGATTTTATTGATAAAAACTGGCGGCGTCTTGATTTGCCACATGACTGGAGCATTGAAGGAAAATTAGATCCGGAAAACCCAACTGGCGGCGGCGGCGGTTATTTCCCCGCCGGCATAGGATGGTACCGGAAAAAATTCGATGTTCCTCCTGCATGGAAGGATAAATGCATTTCAATTTATTTCGAAGGTGTTTACATGAATTCCGAGGTATTTATTAATGGAAAATCACTTGGTGTACATCCGTATGGTTATACAGCATTCAGTTACGACCTTACTCCTTACCTGGATTTTGGCGGGGAAAATGTGCTGTCGGTGAAAGTCGACAATTCAAAGCAGATGAACTGCCGCTGGTACAGTGGTTCGGGAATATACCGCCATGTATGGATGATAGTTACAAACCCGGTTCATATTGCCACCTGGGGTGTTAATATCACTACTCCGCAGGTATCTGCGGAAAAGGCGACAGTTCAGATAAAAACGCTGGTTAAGAACCAAACGAACTTGTCACAAAGCATCATTCTCAAAACCAGCCTTTTCAATGAAAATGCTGACAATGCGGGACACAGTCAGACAAAAGTGGAACTTCCTGCAAACAGCGAAAAGGAAATTGAACAGCACATCACTGTATCAAAACCATTGTTATGGACCCCTGAAACACCTCATCTTTATCAGGCTGAGGTAAAAGTTTTAACAGGTAACAAAGTGACTGATGATACCAATACCACTTTTGGTATACGTTCAATTAAATTCACAACTGAAAATGGTTTTCAGCTTAATGGAAAAACAGTAAAGATTAACGGAGGATGCGTCCATCATGATAATGGTTGTCTGGGTGCCGCTGCTTTTGACAGGGCTGAAGAACGACGGGTAGAGCTTCTTAAATCCGCAGGATTTAATGCGATTCGCACATCCCACAACCCGCCGTCTGAAGCATTTCTTGATGCGTGCGACAGGTTGGGGATGATGGTAATTGACGAAGCTTTCGACGGCTGGAAAACCAGCAAAACCCCCTTCGATTATTCAATTTATTTTAATGAATGGTGGCAGCGCGACATTGAGGCTATGGTCTTGCGTGACCGTAATCATCCTTCCATTATTATCTGGAGTACAGGAAATGAAATAATCGAAAGGAAGTCCCCTGAAGCTGTTGAAACTGCAAAAATGCTCGCAAACTGCATTCGTAAAAATGATCCGACACGTCCTGTTACCTCAGCAATGACCACCTGGGACAATGACTGGGCAATATTCGATCCTTTATTTGCTGCGCATGATATTGGTGGATACAATTATCAGTTACACAGGGCTCCGTCTGACCATGAAAGAGTTCCCTCGCGGATTATGATTCAAACCGAATCGTATCCACGGGATGCTTTCGCAAATTGGAAAATGGTGCAAAGCCATAATTATATCCTGGGAGATTTTGTCTGGACAGCACTTGATTATTTAGGCGAATCAGGCATTGGACGCTGGTATTATTCCGGCGAAAAACCCGGAGAACACTGGGAAAGCGATTTATTCCCATGGCATGCCGCTTATTGTGGAGATATTGATCTGACAGGCTGGAGAAAACCAATTTCTCACTATCGTGACATGTTGTATAATAATACCGAACATATCTATATGGCAGTACGTGAACCTGAACGTGATACCTTAAAAATCAAGGAAACTTTATGGTCCGTCTGGCCAACCTGGGAAAGCTGGACATGGCCGGATTTCGAAGGAAAGAATATACAGGTTGAGGTGTATTCCAAATATCCAAAAGTCCAGCTGTATTTAAATATGAAACTCATAGGTGAACAAGCAACAACCGAAGAGCAACAGTTCAAGGCTGTATTTGACGTAGCCTATGTTCCCGGTATCTTGTCTGCTGTTGGCGTTTCTGAGAATGGAGAATCAGAAACAACAATCCTCAAAACGTCAGGTAATGCCTACAAAATCAGGCTGATACCTGACCGTATAAAGATCTCAGCTGACGGCCAGGACTTATCCTTTATTACGGTTGAAGTGACCGATGAGGATGGAATACTGCAGCCAAACGCACAAAACCAATTACATTTCAGTGTCAGCGGTCCCGGAGTAATTGCGGGGGTTGATAATGCAGATATTAAAGACCCTGATCCTTACAGTGGCACTACCCGAAAGGCATGGCATGGACGTGCTTTAGTTGTTGTCAGAAGTACAAGAGACGCCGGTAATATTAAGCTTACAGTCAGTTCCGAAGGTTTAACCGAAGCTTCAGTAATAATTAATACTGATTTGAAATAATTTGAATAATAAAAAGAAACCAATAGTATTGATGTTTCAGACAGCATTATAACCATTGGATAGAATATGAAATATTGCTTTTTTTTATTGATCATCCTGTTCATTCCAATTTGCAGGGGGCAAACTGTAGAAAATTTTAAACAGGAAAAAGACAAAGAAGGTGTTCCTTTATCAGAAAGAACGCTTAACAGCAGCCCCTTTACAGACAATTTGATAATTGACGATATCAGCCTGAACATAGACCGGATACTCATCGGAGACGGCGATCCCGGGCTGCCTACGGATATCTGGAATCTGCCTCCGCTGGCTATAGCTGCCGGACCCTATCCTGCAGACTGGGAGGGATTAAGCAGGCTTTATTCTGTCCCCGCGTGGTGGCGGGAGGCAAAGTTTGGCGCATGGTCACACTGGGATCCTCAGTCCATGCCAGAGCAAGGCGACTGGTATGCACGCGGAATGTACATCCAGGGTCATCCTCAGTATGAGTATCATCTTACTCATTTTGGACATCCCTCGGAATACGGTTATAAGGATATCTGCCATAACTGGGTGATAGACCGGTGGAATCCGGATGAACTGATGGATTTATACCTGGAAATGGGAGCGAGATACTTTGTGGCAATGGGTGTTCATCATGACAATTTTGATTGCTGGAATTCTGCCTACCAGCCCTGGAACTCGGTAAACGTCGGCCCGAAAGCAGACATTGTTGGTATCTGGGAGAAATCTGCCCGGCTTCATGGCATGCGTTTCGGCATTGGATTCCATAACTCTCCTGCCCGGACATGGGGCCAGTTTATGCCGGTCCGTTATTCCAGCGACAGGAATGGCCCCTTTGCAGGAATTCCCTATGACGCCCTTCAGACAGCAACGGACGGAAAAGGAAAATGGTGGGAAGGTATGGATCCGGTCGACCTCTATGGCCCGGTTCATACAATAGAGGATCCGCTGTATTCACCCTTCTCCAACCAGTTTATGTGGCGTGTTGATGATGCTATAACGAAGTATCATCCTGATGTCATTTATTTCGACGAACATGCGGGCGATTCCCAGGTTGATCTTGGTGTAAAAATGGGACTTGGGTTTCTTGCTCCGCAGCTCATCGCTAACTACTATAACAAATCATTGAAATGGAATGACGGAAAAATGGATGTGGTGATCAATCTTAAAGGAGTAGGCGGACGTTATAACAGTTTCCAAAATAACCCGGAACTTCTTCCTTTTGTTGATCGTTCATTGGTCAAAAGTACAGAGGCTATAATCGAACAGGAGATTATGGCATATCCATTCCAGACTGAAACCTCGATTGCTGATTGGCACTACCGGTCGGGGCAGGAATACATGGATGCATACAAAATAATCCGGTTGCTGTTAGAGAATGTTTCCCGGAACGGAACAATGCTCCTGAACTTAACCCAACACGGTCGTGGTGATCTCGATCCTGAGGTTGTGCGTATCTGCAAGGATGTTGGAGCCTGGCTGAAGATCAATGAGGAGGCGATCTATTCATCCCGACCCTTTGAGGTCTCTGAAGAAGAAGACAAAACGGCTTACTACACCCGAAACAATGGCTGCCTCTTCGCAACCCTCCTTAACTGGGATGGGAGCCCGGTTGTCCTCGAAGCTCTGCATTCCGGCGGAGAGACACTGGGCAAGGTAACAAAAGTCGAAGTGCTTGGCTCGGATATCATTGTAACATTTGTTCAAAACGATCAGGGTCTGATTGTGACACCCCACGGATCAATACAACCCTTCCAGGGGATCACCGATCAATCGCTGGCTGCATCATGCAGGGTTTTGCGCATCACTCACGACAAAGAGTGGTATAATGACGACGACCCGGGCGCAACTTATCCCGGATGGATTCGCAGTTGCAACCTTGGAACAGGTGACTTTAACAATGATCTGACTATATCTAAAACCCCCGGATATATCTGGTCCTCTTCATTTTCAGGAACCGGAGTGAACATCATAGCCCCGAAAGAAGCAGGGGCAGGAATACTTGAGGTTCAGATTGACGGCCAAACCAGAGCGACAGCTAGTCTGTCAACTGATGGCCCTCGTCTGGCTCAGCAGATCGTATGTGAAATAAACGGTCTGAATTCAGGCAGACATTCTGTTTCATTAATCAACCGTGGCCCCGGCCCCGTGGCAATTGATGCGCTGGTCGTCCAATAATTCTAAACTATCTGTAAGTACCAAACTTCCTGACATTAAAAAAACCTATGGATAATCATCAATCATTACACAAAATGAAAAGGAGAATCATAATCTTCCTGTCATTTTTTGTCTTATCTGCATTATGTGCAGGACAGGCAATAATGTCTTATAAACAGTCTCCTGAAGGAATTGATGTAAGTCTCGCAGGGGGAACTTTGAGCATTCTCCCGATGACAGATAACACTATGAGAATCAGATTCTTTAAAGATTCACAACCAGTAGATACGGAACTTGTTTTCATAAAGACACCACAGATGCCCGTTTTTAAAGTAACAGACACCCGGGATGCCTTACTTGTTAAGGGAAAAAAGATAACAGTTTCAGTCAGTAAACGATCCGGAACATTATCATTTGCTGACGATAAAGGGATAATATTCCTCAGGGAAAAAGAAAATACCCGCCAGCTGATCCCCGGAACCGTTGGAGGTGAATCCTGCTTCAGGGCAGAACAAAGTTTTGAATCCCCGGATGATGAGTATCTGTTTGGACTTGGTCAGTTCCAGGATGGATATTATAACATTAAAAATATCACCAGAAGGCTGACTCAGGTTAATTCTCAGATATCGATACCTTTTATCTATTCAAGCAAGGGATACGGGTTACTCTGGCACCAGTACGGGCTTACAGATTTTAATCCGGCAGATAATTTTATTGCTCTGGAAAAACAGGAGATATCAACAGAGAATAACCAGTCAGCCGATGTCACAACAACCTCCGGAACGCAAAGGCGACCGCAAAACCAGTCAGTTTACAAGGGCACCTTTAAGGTTCCTGCCGATGGTCTTTATTCTTTGTTTATTGATTACGGCGATATGGAAAGCCGTCATTTTGTGATTATTGACGGGAAAACCTGTATCGATCAGAGTAACATGTGGCTTCCTCCGACAGTAAGCACCCTGGTAAATCTTTCAGGAGGAGAACACCAGATACAACTCTCGTGTAAGGCAACCAATAATCCGGAAGTGTCCTGGAAACCTGTAGACAATCTTACCACTTTCAGATCACCCAATGCAAAGCTCCTCGATTATGTTGTTTTCTTCGGTCCTTCGGCTGATAACGTTATTGCCGCCTTTCGCAGTCTTTCAGGCAGTGCTCCATTGTTCCCTCTCTGGGCCTATGGTTTCTGGCAATGCCGCGAACGATATACTTCCGGTGATCAGTTGGTGGAGACGGTAAAAGAGTTTCGAAAAAGAAATATCCCTGTGGATGTAATTGTGCAGGACTGGCAATACTGGGGTAAAAATGGCTGGGGCGTTCCTATCTTTGATGAAGCCAATTATTCCAATCCGGCAGGTTTTATCAAAGAGATACACGATTTGAATGCACATTTCAACATTTCAATCTGGTCAAATCCCGATAGAAATTCTGCAACAGGTAAAGATTTTGCGGCAAACAATCTCTATATACCCGATAGCAAGTGGCTGGATTATTTCAATCCCGTTACAAGGGAGACCTACTGGAATACCTTGAGGGAAAATTTGTTTGCATATGGTGTAGATTCCTGGTGGATGGATGCCACAGAACCTGAAAACGATGCACTTAAAGGAGTAGAAACCTACCTGGGACCCGGTGAGTTTTATCGCCTTACATATCCGCTGTTTGTCAGCCAGGCTGTTTATGAAGGCCAGCGGAAAGCATCATCCGACAAGCGTGTGTGCATTCTGACAAGGTCGGCTTTCCTTGGTCAGCATAAATATGGTATCATAAACTGGTCAGGCGATATTGGTGGTAACTGGGACGCATATAAAAGGCAGATTGTGGCAGGGCTCAATTATACTATTACCGGCTTGCCTTACTGGACGACTGATATTGGAGGATTCTTCCGCTCCGGGAAATCGCAGTATACTGACGTAAAATATCATGAGTTACTTATCCGCTGGTATCAGTGGGGAGTATTTAATCCCATCTTCCGGATACATGGTTATCAGTCTGATACTGAACCCTGGAACTATGGTCAGGAGGTTGAGAATAATATGCGGAAAATGCTGAATTTACGTTATCGCCTTCTGCCGTATATTTATTCAGAAGCCTATGATATCACAAAAAATGGCTCCACAATGATGCGCCCGCTTGTAATGGATTTTATGGAAGATTCCACAGCCATTAAACAACCTTATCAATATATGTTTGGAAAAGCCTTTCTTGTTGCACCGGTAACGGAACCAGATGCAAAAGAGTGGAAAATTTACCTCCCGAAGGAAGCAGAATGGTATGATTTCTGGACCGATGAAAAGTACACAGGCGGACAAACAGTGAATAAAGAAACACCAATAGACATCATTCCGCTGTTTGTAAAAGCAGGTTCAATTGTTCCTTTCGGACCGGAAGTTCAGTTTGCCACTGAAAAAAAATGGGATAACCTGGAAATACGGGTTTATGAAGGTGCCAATGGGGAGTTCACCTTATATGAAGACGAAAACGACAATTACAACTACGAGGAAGGAATTTATTCAACAATTAATTTCTCATGGAACGATTCCAAAAAGAAATTGACCATAGGTGATTGTAAAGGTGCATTCCCGGGCAATCTGAAAGTACGTAAATTCAATATCGTCATGGTGAAAAAAAATAAAGGCGAGGGTACTTTTATTCCTGAACAATACGATAAAGTAGTGACATACACAGGAAAGAAATCAGTGATCAAACTGCAGAGGTAATGAAGACAAGAATTCCTTACAATTGAACTAGGTCATATGGAATACTCAACTTTAGGAAAAACAGGTCTCAAAATACCACGAATTATATTTGGTACCAGTGCCCTGGGAAATTTATACCGTGTTCACACGTATAATACAAAACTTGAGATAGTCAGTGAATGCATTAAAAATGTTCAGTATCCGGTTTTTGACAGTGCAGGTAAATATGGGGCCGGGTTAGCGCTTGAGACACTGGGAAAATGTTTGCGCCAGCTAAAAATAAGTACGGATGATGTCATAATAAGTAATAAACTGGGCTGGCTCCGCAGCGAATTAAAGACACCTGAGCCGGCTTTCGAGCAGGGTGTCTGGTTCGGTCTGAAAAATGATGCAGTTCAGCAGATAAGTTATAACGGCATAATGGCATGCTTCGGGCAGGGAAATGAATTGCTGGGAGGAACCTATAAGCCTCAGCTGTTATCAGTACACGACCCGGATGAATATATAAATAAAGGCATAACTCCCGAAGAAAAGGAAAAGCTTTTTAAAGATATTCTTGAAGCTTACAGAGCTTTGTCGGACCTTAAAAATCAGGGAAAAACAAAAGCCGTAGGTATCGGTTCAAAAGACTGGACAATAATAAGCAAAGTGGCCGGATATGCAGATCTCGACTGGGTCATGTTTGCCAACAGCCTGACAATTATGAATCATCCGCCGCAATTGCTGGCGCTTATCGATAAGTTGTTCAAAAAGGGAATTACTATTATCAATTCGGCAGTTTTTCAGGGTGGTTTTTTAACAGGAAGTAATTATTACAATTATAAACTTATTACCCCTGAAAGTGATAGGCCAAAATTTCAATGGCGTGAGATGTTCTATGCCCTTTGCCGGAAGTACAAAGTAATCCCGTCGGTAGCTTGTGTAAATTTCGCGATGACCTCTCCGGGAATAGCTGCTATTTCGCTTAATACTTCAAATCCTGACCGGGTGAAGGACAACATAGAATCTGTGATGGCAAAAGTCCCGAAGAAATTCTATGGCGAAATGGTAAAAAAAGGATTGATCAGTAAAGATTATCCTTACCTGGACCTATAATTCAAAAAATCACTATTAAACTGGAATTCAGACCAATTAATATTACTCCGATGCAAAAACAAAAGTTTACCACTCAAGAATATCTTGTGCCTTTTATTCTGATAAGCTCGCTCTTTTTCCTGTGGGGTATAGCTCACGGAATGCTCGATACCCTGAATAAGCATTTTCAGGATATGCTTCAACTTTCGAAAGCTCAGTCAGGGATGATTCAGTTTTCCGTTTATATGGCTTATTTCAGCATGGCGCTTCCTGCCGGCTATTTCATGAGGGCATTTGGATATAAAAAAGGGATAATCCTTGGTTTGTCATTATTCGCAACCGGAGCATTATTAATAGCAGCAACTACTTCATTCGAATCATTCTGGATTTTCCTTATCTGCCTGTTTGTTATGGGATGCGGCCTGGCAACTTTGGAAACCGCAGCAAATCCCTATACAACAAAACTCGGACCCAAAGAGACTGCTGAACGACGGATTAACTTCTCGCAGTCGTTCAATGGCCTGGCCTGGGTGATCGGACCACTTATCGGTTTGTATATCTACAAAGGACAGGATGCGGGGGCCGGACAGAAACTAAGTTCCATGATTTTGCCATATATGGCCATAGCTGTTGTCGTTATAGCTGTTGCAGTTATTTTTATTAAAACACCTCTGCCTGAAATATCGGAAGAAACAAATAGTACTAATGATGCCAGTGATAATTCAGATAATAAATCCTTTATCGCGAAGCCGCTTTTAAAACAAAAACATTTTGTCCTGGGGGTTGTCGCCCAGTTCTCATATGTGGCGGCTCAAACTGGTATATTCAGCTACCTTATAAACTTTGTTACAGATGAAAATCAAACACCTCATTTCGATAAGGCGAATGGTCCTTTTTTCCTTGCCTTCGGCTTCGCCCTTTTTATGATCGGACGTATGTCCGGAAGTTATCTTATGCGATTCTTTAAACCTGTCAGAATTCTGGCTACTTATGCCTTGATGTGTTGCCTCCTTCTGCCATTGGTTAGCGCAGGGCTCGGGTGGATCTCTTTAATCAGTTTATATGGTGTCTTCTTCTTTATGTCAATTATGTTCCCTACAATATTTGCCTTGGGAATAAAAGATTTAGGTGCAAAAACCAAGAAAGCGTCTTCCTTCATTGTGATGTCTATTGTGGGAGGGGCTGTTTTCCCTCCGTTAATGGGCTGGATTGCCGATAACTCAAGCATGTCAGTTGGTTTTTACGCTCCAATACCGTTTTTCGCTTTTATCCTGTATTATGCCGTCTCCGGATACAAGGTAAAATTTGATTGATTCTTTTAAAGAATGAATCCCGGACCAGGACAAGAAATAAATACCTGGAGAAAATGCCATAAAAGCATACGCTTTTAAACTCCGGGATGAAAATCCGGGTTTAGTTTCCAGGATATTAAGCCATGTGAAAAAATGAAACACTGATCTGACTTAAGTCTGATTCGGAGCATAATTAAATTAAAATATTTTGCTATTTTACAAGACATAATTAATGCTGGAAAAAGAAATATTTTAAGAATCCTATTCGATGAAAACGATTTATTGTAGTATGGCAGTATTCTTCGTCCTGTTTCTCAATACTACGGTTCTGTCACAGCCAAATTCAGCCAGAAACCCTATTATCTGGGCTGATGTTCCTGACATGTCTGTTATCAGGGTGGATGGAACGTATTATATGAGCAGTACCACAATGCACATGGCTCCCGGTGTTCCGATCATGAAGTCTGAAGATCTTGTTAACTGGAAGATAGTTAACTATGCTTACAATACTCTTGGCAATAATGACGCATTAAATCTTCTAAACGGGGAAAATGCCTATGGGAGAGGATCATGGGCCAGCTGTATCCGTTATCATAATGAAACCTTCTATGTATCTACATTTTCGTCAACAACCAACAAAACATACATCTGGTCAACAAAGGATATCGAAAAAGGACCCTGGAATGAGATATCTTTCAGCCCGAGTTTTCACGATCACACCCTGGTTTTTGATGATGATGGTCGTGTCTATCTGATCTATGGCAATAAAAAACTCACTCTTGTTGAACTTAATGCTGATCTGTCAGGAGTCAAAGCCGGCGGAATAAACCAGGTAATCATTGAAAATGTAAGCGCACCCTCCGGACCTGACAGCGGACTTGGAGAAGGTTCCCAGTTGTTCAGGGTTAACGGCAAATACTATCTCTTTAACATTACATGGCCAAGAGGAGGAATGCGTACGGTTGTCATTCACAGGGCCGACAGGATAACCGGACCATGGGAAGGAAGGCTTGCACTGCAGGATAAGGGTGTGGCACAGGGAGGCCTGATTGACACTCCGGACGGAAGATGGTTTGCCTGTCTTTTCCGCGATCAGGGCTCGGTTGGCCGTATTCCCTACCTTGTTCCGGTAAAATGGGAGGATGGCTGGCCGATCCTGGGCATTGACGGCAAGGTCCCTGAAAACCTCGATCTCCCTGTCAGCCAAGGTTTAATCCCTGGAATTGTGGCTTCCGATGAGTTCAAACGCCATAAAGGAGAGCCTGCCCTTCCCCTGGTCTGGCAATGGAACCACAACCCCGATAACTCCCTGTGGTCAGTAACCCGCAAGAAAGGCTATCTCAGGCTCACAACCGGCAGGATTGATACACTCTTTACTCAGGCCAGAAATACCCTCACTCAGCGAACCTTCGGACCTGAATGCTCGGGTTCAACCGCAATAAGTGTTGCCCGCATGAAGGAGGGCGATTTTGCAGGCCTGGCATTACTGCAAAGAAAATTCGGCCTTGTGGGTGTAAAGTATAATAACGGGACCAAATCAATTGTGATGGTTAATGCTCAATCAGGTAAACCGGTTGAGGCTGAGAGTATTCCACTGAAACAGAAAACCGTTTACCTGAAAGCTGAATGCGATTTCAGGGATCTTGCAGACATGGCTTACTTCTACTATAGTCTTGACGGTAAAACATGGATACCGATCGGAACAAAGCTTAAAATGGAATATTCAATGCCGCATTTTATGGGTTACCGCTTCGGATTGTTCAATTACGCTACCGGAACCCCTGGCGGATATGTTGATTTTGACTGGTTCAGGATCGGTAAAAAATAAGTAATACCTGGTAATACAAATATCTAAAATACAAGAACTATGAAACACTATTTCCGAAGCAGATTTGGTATAGCCAGAGTGTCACGACACACTTCTAAAGCCCTCAGAAGTATTTTCAGAGTGGCATCGCTGACAGTTATCCTGAATTTCTGCCTTATTTTATTCTCAGGCTATTCCGCCGGGCAGACACTGCAATTGAACAATCTCGGATATTATGAGACCCCGGGAGTAAACGTGCTGGTCTACAGCAACCAGTATACCGGAATGTTCAATGATGAAAAAACTGCCGGGATAGAAATCATACACCATGGAGTAAGAACTTCTACCGGAGGTGCAGTAAGACTTCAGAACACGCCTGAACAGTGGGATCTGATACCCACTGTAGTCAGCCGGACGGTCGATACATTGAACAACAGCATTGATGTAGTGCTGAAATATGTTGATTATGATTTTACTTCCAGAATAAATGTAATTGCAAAAGATAAAGGCGTAGTTATAAGTGTTTATCTTGACAATCCGCTCCCGGAGAAACTTAGGGGTCGTGCCGGCTTGAATCTTGAATTTCTGCCAGCTTCATATTTCGAAAAAACCTACCTGGCAGACGGGAAGCCGGGAGTGTTTCCCTTATACCCATCCAGCTCAACCACCATTGAACCCATAAGCAATAAGATCAAACAGTTTGAAGGTCATTCGACATTTGACGACAGAGGCAAAGGTGAATTTATAGTTCCCAAACCTATTGCTTCAGGTAAGACTATCATACTTGCGCCGGAGGACCCGGAACGTTTGGTGAAGATACACTCGGAAGATGCAGAACTTATGCTGTTTGACGGAAGAAACCTGGCACAGAACGGATGGTTCATCGTCCGTACACTGCTGCCTGCAGACAGAACAGGGAATGTTGTGCAATGGTACGTCGAACCAAATGCCATTCCTGACTGGAAGAGGGATCCGGTTATTGGATTTTCACAGGTGGGTTACCTCCCCGGCCAGGAAAAAACAGCCGTTATCGAGCTGGACAAAAATGATTCTCCATTGAAAACTGCAACGGTGTTCCAGGTAACACCGGAAGGGAAAACGGTGGAAAAGTTCCGTTCGGATGTTAAACCATGGGGCAAATATTATAGATATAATTATCTTAAATTTGATTTTACTCCCGTCAAAGATCCCGGAATTTATTTTATCAGATACGGTAATCAATCTACCAATACATTTGTTATTGGTCCTGATGTTTACAAGGATATCTGGCATCCGACTCTGGATGTATGGTTCCCTGTGCAGATGGATCATATGATGGTAAATGAAGCCTACCGGACCTGGCATGGTGCTCCTTACATGGATGATGCATTGCAGGCTCCCGTAAATCATCAGCATTTTGACGGTTACAGGATGGGGCCGTCAACAGATACAAAATACAAGCCCCTGGAGCGTATCCCCGGTCTTAACGTGGGCGGCTGGTTTGATGCCGGTGACTTTGACATTCAGACCTTTTCACATGTGAGTGTCTTGCTGAGCTTCGTAGATGCCTGGGAGAAATTCAAGGTTGACCGTGATCAGACATATATTGACCAGACAACACGTTATGTGGATATACATCGTCCGGATGGCCAGCCGGATATTTTACAGCAGATTGAACACGGAGCGCTGAACCTGGTTGCACAGATAGAAAATATTGGACATCCGGTCAGGGGAATAATTGTTCCTAATCTTTACCAGTATCATCACCTCGGTGATGCAATTACTGAAACAGACAATCTTCCATATAACCCCGATCTGAAGCCGTATGAGACGGACGGCAAATCAAGCGGCACACCCGATGACAGGTGGGTGTTTACAACCAGGTCCTCATTCCTTGATTATGCAACCGCTGGTGCACTTGCTGCAGCAAGCCGCGCACTCAGAGGCTATAATACATCCCTTGCCGACAGATGTCTGGCAGCGGCAATTAAGATGTGGGATGATAACAGCACTAATCCTCAGAGTACCAATCAGCCCGGACGTCAGATGTTCGGTGGCGGAAGTGAAATGAACGCAGCTCTGCAGTTGTTCATCACAACAAAGGATGAAAAATACTCCAGGCGGTTCACCGAATTATTATGGCCGGCACTTGACAGATCACCGGTCATGGGCGGAATGACCACAGCCCTCCAGGCACTGCCTTATATGAACAATGACTTCAAGACAAAACTGAAGGATTATGCTGTAAAGTACAAGGAGGCTATTGACGGATACAACAAGAATAATCCTTATGGCGTTCCGCTGAATCCGAGAGGATGGGGCGAAAGCACCGGGATAATAAACTTTGCCATAACCAACTATTATGCTAATAAGGCGTTCCCTGAAATTATCAGTCCTGAATATGTTTACAAAGGTCTGAATTATATATTCGGCTGCCACCCGTATTCAAATATCTCTTATGTTTCATCAGTCGGAACACGATCAAAGAAAATCACTTACGGTAATAACAGGGCTGATTTCACATTCATTGCCGGCGGTGTTGTTCCCGGCCTGATATTATTAAAGCCGGACTTCCTGGAAAACAAGGAAGACTGGCCTTTCTTCTGGGGTGAAAATGAATGTGTCATCGACGGCTGTGCCGCATATATATTTCTTTCTAACGCTGTAAATGATCTCTAAATGAAAAATCAAATATCAATTATATTCATACTGGCACTGGGGTTATTGTGCCTGAATAATGCAGGTGCTCAAAATCCAATTATAAAAGACCAGTTCAGTGCTGATCCGACAGCCAGGGTTTTCAATGGTAAGATGTACCTGTTCCCGTCACATGATATCCCTGCTCCGGATAGCTTTCCGCGTAAGGACTGGTTCTGTATGGCAGATTACCATGTCTTTTCATCCTTAAACCTTACAGACTGGACTGATCATGGAGTCATTGTAAGCCAGGAGAAGGTCGACTGGGTCAATCCCACCTCGTTCAGCATGTGGGCGCCTGATTGCATTGAAAGAAACGGAAAGTATTATTTCTACTTTCCTGCAAATGTAAAAACCGGCAGGGGATTCGGGATAGGTGTTGCCATAGCAGATAAACCGGAAGGACCATATATCCCACAATCTGAACCGATTGCAAAAGCAAGAGGTATAGATCCCTCTGTGTTCATTGACAAGGATGGCCAGGCATATATTTACTATTCACTTAACAGAATATTTGCCGCCAAACTTAAAGACAACATGACTGAACTCGCATCTGACCCGGTTGTTCTCGGAGATCTGCCAACCAAAGGATTGGTGGAAGGACCATTTTTCTTCGAAAGGAATGGGATATACTATCTGACCTATCCTCATGTTGAAAAAGTAACTGAAAGGCTCGAATATGCTACCAGTGACAATCCGCTCGGGCCATTTATTGTGAAAGGGGTAATCATGGATGAGACCCCAATGGGCACCTGGACAAGCCATCATTCACTGGTGGAGTACAATGGCCAGTGGTATCTCTTTTACCATAACAGCGCCTACTCACCGAAGTTTGACAAGAACAGGTCTGTCTGTATTGACAGCCTCTTCTTCAATCCTGACGGAACTATACGGAAGGTAATCCCGACATTCCGTGGTGTTGGACTGACCAGTGCTACCTCACAGATTGAAATAGACCGCTACAGTCAAATCAGTCCGGAAGGTGCATCAGTTGCCCTCCTGGATACCTTGAATACCTTCAAAGGCTGGAAGACTGTACTTGATAAGAAGAATGCCTGGATAAGATACAATGCTGTTGATTTCGGAAGCAAGAAGCTTAAAAAGGTTCAGGTAAATGCAACTTCTCAAACCGGTGGAACATTTCAAATTCGTCTGGATAAACCAGACGGCCCTGTTCTTGCCGAAGTAAAAATCCCAAAAGGAACAGACTGGTCCACAGTTATAACACGCGTGTCAGGATATCAGAAGAGTATTCATGATCTGATTGTTGTGCTTGATGACAATGGTGCTGTGGAAATTGACTGGATAAAATTCCTGAAATAGAATAAACGATTTCGAATTAACGACTGGTGTTGCCAGTGTTTTGGGACCCGGGCGTTTAAATAAAATTGATCCTATGAAAAAAACTATCCTTGCTGCAAAGTTGCTGTTTGTGACGTTTGTGGCTGTTCCGATGCTGTTTACCTCCTGTTCAGCTTCGGCAAAAAAAACTCCTGAGAATAAGGAGATGGTTCTCTGGTACAATAAACCTGCTGATAACGTATGGCTCGACGGCTTATTCATCGGGAATGGCTACATGGGAGCTAACGTCTTCGGAAAGACAGAAAAAGAGAGAATAGCGTTAAACGAATCTACTTTCTGGTCAGGCAGGCCTCATGATTACAACGATACAAACGCCTATCAGTATTTCGATGAAATTAAGGATCTTGTTTTTGCAGAAAAATTCGCTGAAGCAGAAAAGATGGCCGATGAACACTTCTATGGAAAACCTGTGGCACAGCAGGCATACCAGCCACTCGGAGATCTTCTCCTTAACTTCAGGTTAACCGGCGATCCGATAAAGGATTACTATCGCGAACTTGATATGGAAACAGGTATTGTCACTATAACTTACACTGAAGGTAATGTGAAGATGACCCGCGAACTGTTTATGTCATATCCTGACCATGTAATGGTCATGAAGATATCGGCAGACAAACCCGGCAAAGTATCAGTTGAGGCAAAACTCACAAGTCCGTTCCTTGATAAGACGCACTCAAGAGGTAACAGGTTAACCATAAATGGCGTATGGAGATATATACCCCCGGAAGTCAGCTGGCTTATCGCAAAGGTAGAAGGAACAGGGCTAAGTTTCCAGACCGATGTCATTGCCCTGCCTGAAAAAGGAAACCTGCAGGCAACCGATTCGAGCCTGGTTGTTACAAATGCCAATTCCGTGACATTTATTCTTACAGCTGCAACGAGTTTTAAAAATTACAAGGATATCAGCGGAGATCCCGCAGCGACCTGTGAAAAAATTCTGGCCGGAGTTGATGGAAAAAACTTTAAGACACTGAAAAATACCCATATAAAGGATTTCAGTGGTCTGATGAGCCGGGTTCACCTTAATATAGGCGATCCCTTGGTTAATGCAAAACCGACCGATGAAAGGGTGGCTGACCTTAAAAATGGATTACCGGATCCGGACCTTGTTTCTAAAATATTCCAGTTTGGCCGTTACATACTTGTCGCAAGCAGCAGGCCGGGAAGCGAACCTGCTAACCTTCAGGCAAGATGGAACCAGGATCTGTTGCCAAACTGGGGAAGCAAGTACACCGTTAATATCAATACCGAAATGAACTACTGGCCTGCTGAGGTTACTAACTTATCAGAATGTCATACTCCACTTTTTCAATTGCTTAAGGACTTGTCTGAAAACGGTGCAAAAACAGCAAAGATCTATTACAATGCTGACGGATGGGTTGTCCATCACAATACGGATCTATGGAGGGGGACCGCTCCCGTCGATGCTGCCCGCTACGGCATGTGGCCTGTTGGCGGAGGCTGGCTGTGCCAGCATATCTGGGAGCATTATCTCTTCACGGGAGATGTCGAATTCCTCAAAGAATATTATCCAATAATGAAAGGCTCAGCTCAGTTCCTGATGGACATAATGACTGAAGAACCAAAATATAATTACCTGGTTATACCCTTCTCAATGTCTCCGGAGCAGGGCTATTTTGTCAAAGAGGGGGAGAAAGAGGCTACCTTGTCATCATCAACAACAATGGATATCGGGATAATCAGAGATCTTTTCCCCCATTGCATTGAAGCACAAAAGATTCTGAACATTGATCAGGAATTTGGTGCCAGACTTGCCGAAGCGCTTGAAAAAATTCCTCCGTACCAAATTGGAAAAGATGGTCTTCTCCAGGTATGGATTGAGGACTGGAAAAGAGGCAATGAAGGGCACAATATGTCTGCAAATTTTGGATTCTTCCCCGGCAACTCCATCACTCTCCGTGGAAATCCCGAAATAGCGGCCGCCATTGAGAAATGGCTGGAACCGCGTCGCGCAAGGACCGGATGGCCCAGCGCCTGGGATATTTGTGACTGGGCAAGACTGGAAAATGGTGAAAAGGCTGATACTGCCATTAATCAATTCTTCCGCGGCCGCATGCCAAGAGGAGGAATTGGAAATAATCTTCATAATACAGCAAGCAATCAGTCAGATGCAAATTTCGGATTTACCGCTGGTGTTGCTGAATGCCTGCTGCAAAGTCATGCAGGTGAAGTTTCATTGCTGCCTTCTTTGCCCTCAAGCTGGCAAAACGGGTCTGTCACCGGACTAAAAGCCAGGGGAGGGTTTGAGGTTGATATGAGCTGGGAAAACGGTAAGCTTACATCATGCAACCTGAAATCAATCCTGGGTAATTCCTGCTCAGTTCGTTACGGTGGGAAAACAAAGACTTATGATATCGCGGTTGGTAAGTCGATTAATATCATCCAGGACCTGGCAACTAAGTAATTATGAAACGAAGATATTTCCTCAAGAGAGGCGCGGTTGCCGCCAGCCTGGTGAGTATTCCCGCGTCTCTACTGCCATTGGCCTCCTGTAAACCTCAAAAGCCATCCGCAGGGTCAGCGGGAGCGGCCAGGGAGGAGATCCGTTCTGCGGTATATCTTCAAAGGTCACAGGCGGATAAGTACGTACCTAAGTTACCGGTGTTTGCAGAATTAAAACTGGCGCCCGATGTTCGGGTTTCGCCCATGCCGCTCGAGAAACGGCTGCGGCCTGGCATTGTCCCCAGGCGGGGCTTTTGCAGCATCGCCCCCGGCAGCGATTTTCTTATCTCCGGCAATGGATCGATGAGTATCGAGATGCCCTGCAGGCCATACTCAGAGCAGATCCTTTTCCGCCACGAAAGCCTGTTCATTCCGCGTAAGAGGCCCTTCGAGGCACCCAGGATTGCAGATATCTTCCCACAGGTGCGGCAAATGCTGCTCGATGGAAAATACCACGAAGCTGCGAGATTCGCATACGACGAATGGCAAAAAACCCCCATCACCCGGGGGATGGGTGCGTTCGGCGGAAAAATGTTCTACATGCTTCAGGAGTTTCCGGTTAGCGCATCGGCCGAGGACTATCTGCGCACTGTTGATTTCGAAAGCACCGAGGTGAAGGTTCACTGGACAGACAAGTACGGCGGCTGGGTCCGCCGGACTTTCACGTCGCGGCCCGACAACGTCGTGGTTCAGTGGCTCACTGCTCCGGAAGGACAGTCGGTGAATGTGCGTATCACGATGTCTGAGGGAGCAGGACGCGGTTCCGGAGCAGGGCCAAATACTTCTGGTTTGGCCAGCCGCAGAGGAACAGGGCCGGCAAGCGGCGATTCCGGTAACACCCGGACGGACTTCAACGAGCAGCGGTTGATTATTAAGGGCCTTCTGGAACCTTCGGTTGACAACAGGGGCTTTGCCAATGTGACCCGTGTGATCCGCACCGGTGGCTCAGCTAACATGGATGGCAACACACTGGTGGTGGATAATGCTTCGTCTGTGATGCTGCTCACACGCATTGAATATTTCCCCGATTACAGCGAGGACAAGGTAGAAGCTGTCCGGCAGTCGCTGGAAGAACTCATCCCGGACTATCCTGCCTTGCTGGAGCGAGCCCGTAAGGTCCAGTCCGAGATGCTCAACCGCGTCACCGTGGATTTCGGCGACGCCTCCAAATATGGACTGTCATCCGAGGAGCTTCTGTCTGATCAGCGGTCGAGCACGGGCTATTCGGGCGCTTTTCTCAAGACGTTTTTCGAGATGTGCCGCTACTGGTTCATTCTTGCCAGCGGCAAGTATTTAGCCGTATCGGCCCTGACCAATGTCAATATCAACCTGCAGATTGCTGCAATGAACCTGGGTTATCATCGTGAAGGCGAGGAGGCCTACTTCAACTGGATGGAAAGTCTGGTGCCCGACTTCCGGACCAACGCAAAGAACATCTTCGGTATGCGTGGCACTGATTATGCAATCGCACCGACCAAAGATTCGGGCGTTGTTACCATGTTCGACTACGCCGATAATACCGGGGAGATATGGCCGCATCCCTACTGGATCAGCGCCGGCGGCTGGTGTGTGCGACCGTTCTGGGACCATTATCTTGTAACCGGCAATATGGATTTCCTCCGTAACCGGATTGTACCTGCCTACAAGGATCTGGCGTTGTTTTACGAGGACTTTCTGACAGTCACAGACAAAAACGGGAATTACATCTTCGTCCCGTCTTTCTCTCCTGAAAACAATCCTGGTAATCTGAACCCCGGATGTATGGCAGTGATAAACGCTGCCATGGATATCTCGGTGTGCCGCGAAGTCCTTGTCAATCTGGTGGAGGCTTGCGAACTGCTGGGCATTGAGGCGGATAACGTGCCGAAATGGAAGGCGATGCTTGCCAAGCTGCCGCCCCACATGATCGAACCGGATGGTACACTTAAGGAATGGGCCTGGCCTGATCTGGAAGAACGATATAACCACCGGCATATATCTCAATGCTATGGTATCTGGCCCGGTGATGAAATTGATCCGGACCGTACACCGCAACTGGCCAAATCTGCGGTGATGGCAGCCCGGAAGCGCGTACCGGAGCGGCTGGCCGCTCATAGTCATTGTCAACGTACTTTGGTTGCCGCAAGACTTAAAGACAGCTTTATGGTGGACACCCAGTTACGGTTAATGATTGAGCAGGGGTTTGTGAGCACCACGCTGATATGCCCTCATGACCCTTACGCAGCCATGCGAATACCAGATGCGCAAGGCGGTCTTCCTGCCATCATGATGGAGATGCTTGCCTACTCCCGCCCCGGTGTGATTGAAGTGCTGCCGGCCCTTCCTCCCTCACTGGTCAGGGGATCCATCAACGGAATGCTCCTTCGTACGTTTGCGAGACTGGACAAACTTGCCTGGAACATGGATGACCGGACCGTGGACTTAACAGTCACTTCCGTAAGAAAGCAGGATGTGACTTTAATTGCCAGGTATGGTATCGAAAAAATTTCAGCCTCTTCCGGAGTTCTGGCCGCGAAGCCCCAACCCGGATCGGCTGCCTGTGATTTGCACCTGCCGGAAGGAAAACCGGTGGAGATTCATCTGAAAATAGGTCAGCGCAACACTCTGGATTGGATTAATTGGGCATAATTAACAAGCATAAATCAAGCAGAAAGATATGAAACGCAGAAATTTTGTCAGAGCGGGTGCGGCGGCTGCAGGACTGGCGGGTACTCTGGAGCTATCGCCATTGCTTGCTGCGGCTGAACAGGAATCCCCTGAAACAGGAGCGCCTTCGGCTGACAATCGTCCGGCTGAATACCTTAACCGTGTGCAAGGAGACCCATTCTTGCCTGGCCCGCCGGAACCCGGGAGATCGTATCCGGTCTCCCCGATGCCACTGGAGGAACGGGTAAGGCAGAAGATTGTGCCGCAGAAAGGCTTTTGCAGCATCACCCCCGGTAGCCTGGTCAGAGAGGCTCTCATATCCGGTAATGGTGCAATGAACATCGAGTTGATGGGCGATCCCTACTCAGAGCAGATCCTTTTCCATCACGAAAGCCTGCTCATGCCATGGAAGAAGCCCTTGGAGGCACCTAACGTTGCCGGCATTTTTCCGCAAGTGCGGCAAATGATACTGGAAGGCAAAAACAGAGAAGCCGTTGCTCTCGCTCTTCAGCACATGAATGAAAGCCCGGTCAAGCAGGACACCGAGCCCCACCTCACCATTCCGGCATTCCTGATGAAGATCGGTCTTCCCGCAACTGTGACTGTCAAAAACTATTTGCGTACCGTCAATTTCGAGAACAGCGAGATAAAGGTCATATGGACTGACGAACATGGCGACTGGATACGACGAACATTCACTTCCCGGCCAGACAATGTCGTCGTTCAATGGCTTACTGCCCCGACAGGTAAGACGATGAATGTCCGGATCTCCCTGGAGAAATCCGCTGAGTGGAGCATGTGTTCAGGGATGGACTGGGGCAGCCGCCAGGGAATCGGAACCACAGATCCGGACATGAAAGCATTCGTCCGGCTGGCATCTGACCAGAAAAAACTCGCCCCAAAGGGTGTCGAAGCCGGCGACGTTCGGCAGGACTTCAACGAGCAGCGGCTGATTTACAAATGCCGTTTAGATCCCTCCGTTGACAACAGTGGCTACGCCGGAATGACCCGAGTGGTTCGCAACGGTGGCTCGGCCAGAATGGATGGAAGCACTCTGATCATCGGTAATGCCTCTTCGGTAATACTTCTTACGCGCATTGAATATTTTCCCGACTACAGCGAAGACAGTGTCGAAGATCTTCGGCAGGCGGTGGAAGGACTCTCGCCCGACTATCCGGCATTACTGGAGCGGCATCAAAAGGTCCAGTCGGAAATTCTCAACCGCGTCACTGTTGATTTCGGCGGGGCCCCGCAATATGGCTTATCTTCGGAGGAGCTTTTGTCCGACCAGCGGTCACGACCAGACTATTCGCCTGCTCTGCTGGAGAAGAGCTTCGAAATGGGACGCCATTGGTTCATCCTCAACAGCGGCAAGTATCCGGGCATCGCAGCCGGGATCAACTCCACAATAAACCTGCAAACGGCGGGCGCTGTGGAGGGCGACCTGCAGGAAGGCATGGAAGCCTGGTTCAGGTGGATGGAGGAAATCGTTCCGGATTGCAGGAACAACGCCAGCAATATCTTCGGCTTCCGCGGTACCTCGTATCCCCTCTTTCCAGATAAGGGATTCGGCATCAATTTCTATTATACCGCCAGCTCCGAAATCGGAATTTGGCCTTACTGGATTTCTGCCGGAGGCTGGTGCATACGAGGGTTCTGGGACCATTACCTGGTCACCGGAGACGTTGAATTTCTTCGCAATCGCGTGGTGCCAGCCTATAAAGAACTGGCTCAGTTCTACGAGGATTTCCTGACTGTCACCGACAAAGACGGAAACTATATCTTTGTCCCATCCATCTCGCCGGAGAACGTACCCCGCAGCACGGACCCGTCGGGGCCTGTGCTGATCAATGCCACAATGGACATCGCGGTATGCCGGGAAGTGCTTACCAATTTAATTCAGGCTTCAGAGATCCTGGGTAGCGATGCCGAAAGCGTGGCGAAATGGAAGGCGATGCTGGCCAAGATGCCACCCTACCTGATCGAACCAGACGGCACACTGAAGGAATGGGCCTGGCCCACACTGCAGGAGCATTACAGCCACCGCCACGTGTCTCACCTCTATGGCGTCTGGCCGGGCGATGAAATTGATCCCGACCGAACACCGCAACTGGCTCTTGCTGCGGAAATCGCCGACCGGCGGCGCACTTTCGATACGATGTCCACGGCGGTCGCAGGGGAAACTCTGGCAGCTTATGCCCGTTGCCATCGCGCTTTGGTTGGGGCACGTCTTAAAGACAACATCCTCGTGGATGTCCAGTTGCGGCAATTGATTGAACAGGGCTACTTAAGTACCGCGCTTCGGTGCTCACGTGAGCCTTATGGTGTGCCGCTGCCGGATGCCCAGGGAGGGATTCCTGCGATCATGATGGAAATGCTTGTTTATTCGCGGCCCGGTGTGATTGAGGTGCTTCCTGCTCTTCCTCCCTCGCTGGAGAAGGGGTCGATCAATGGAATGCTGGCCCGCACCTTCGCGAGAATCGACAAACTGGCCTGGGATATGGAAGCCCGGACCGTGGAGATGACAATTACCTCGGTGAGAAAACAGGACATCACATTGATTGCCCGGTATGGAATAGAGGATATATCCGCACCCTCAGGCATATTAGGGTCATTCAGAAAGGGTAATGCAGATTGTGAACTGCACTTACCTGAGAATGAAATGGTAGAAATACATCTGGAACTGGGACAACACAACCCGCTGGATTGGGTTGCCCAGGTAACTTAGCAAGTAGTTCCATATTGATTAGCAAGACAAAAACAAGATCCATATGAATCATACCCTTATCAACAGGCTTCTTATATCAGTTTTCTGTATCTTCTCATTTGCCGGCTTATCCTGCACCAGACAAACTGGTAATGAAAAGGAAGTACATACATGGGAAATGTATGAGATAACACTTCTGGCAGAGAAGGAATACAGCAACTATTACACCGATGTAACATGCTGGGTGGAGCTGGAAGGCCCCGGTTTTTCAAAGCGTGTTTACGGCTTCTGGGATGGAGGCAATATTTTTAAGGTAAGGGTTGTTGCAACACAACCCGGTAAATGGCACTGGCAGAGTTCTTCAAATCAGGTTGATGATGACGGGCTGAACAATAAACAGGGTGAGTTCGAAGCTGTAGGATGGTCGGATAAAGAAACAGCAGAGAATCCTAACCGTCACGGTTTCATAAGACCATCAGAGAACGGCCACACGCTGATGTATGATGACGGTACTTCTTTCTTTATGATTGGCGATACCTGGCTTGCGGGTGCAACCTGGCGGCTGCCTTTCAGGAATGCGGCATCGCCTGATGACTATGTGCCGGCTCCTGGTATTGGATTTGAAGATGCTGTTACTTACAGGAAAAAACAGGGATTCAATTCTGTAAGCATGATAGCCTGTTTCCCAAACTGGGAAGCAGACGGAAATGCAAACACATACGCTGACTCAAACGGAATATTTCTAAGAAATGCCTGGGAAAAGTTCGGTTACATTGTTGAAGATGGTCAGATGACTTCCAAAGATATGCGAGATGAAACCGGCAACAGACCTTTTGAAATGTCTCAGGTGCACCAGGGAGTGGCAGATTTTGACAGGATAATCCCTGAATATTTTCAAAGTCTTGACAGAAAGATGGAATATCTCTCTGAGCAGGGCTTTGTACCATTGCTTGAGAGCGTAAGACGGGATAACTGTCCTGCATGGAAGGCCTACTTTGATTTTAATGAATCTTACTCACGGTATATTCAATATCTTATTTCGAGATACGGAGCCTGGAATATTATTTTCAGCGGCATTCATCTCGACTGGATTCCCAAAGAATACAGTCTTACGGCCGATGAATTCAATGAGGCTCTGACATATCACCTGAAGAAGTACGGGCCGATGCCTTTCGGGCAACCACACACAACACTGATTAACAACTCAACGTACTGGCAATTTGGTCACGGAGAGAATTGTCCATGGCTTACAATGCACAGCGTTGGTAATAATCCACGTGATCATCGCGTCTCAGCCATGCTTGATACTTTGTTCAGGCTTATCCCGGCATACCCTGCAATTAATTTTGAGCCTTACTATACCGGGTGGGACCATTCCCTCAACAAACCGCATGGCGAGCGTCCGGAGGCCAATTCTGCCCGCGACAATTACTTCTCGAGGGCAATGATGTACGGATCCGTGCTTTCAGGCGGGTTATCGGGACATGTTCACGGAACGGCAGCATATGACATAACAACTACCGGTGAGCCGGCAGGCTTCAGGCCGCATATCTGGGACGCTATGAAATATGAATCAGCCAACTATATGAGACACCTGGGTGAGTTTATTTTGTCAGAGGGTGATAAGTACCGGGATCTTGAGCCAGCCCAGGAGGACATTGTGCCAAGGAAAGCTGCCGGCAGCTTTGATGACGGACTTGACGGATGGTCATATATGATGAAGAATCGCGAGAAAGATTTTGCATTATTATATTTTGAGAACGGATCGGTGAAGCCAACCCTGACAGGATTTATTCCTGACAGACAATATTCCCTGACATGGTTTGATCCTGTGACAGGGAAGTGGAAAAAGCCTCTGACCGTGACGAACTGATGCTCAGGGATCATTGACTATTCCTTCATTCCCTGATTCACAAGATCGTTCTGTTACTGACTGGGCACTGAAGATAAAAAATCGATAGCTGAACAGCAACCATCATACCGTTCTTTAATCATATGCTAAGAAAAATGATGAACAAATCTTCATTCCGGTATCTTACTGTAATATTAGGTTTAGGGCTTATTATGATTGGCAGTAGAATCATGGCATCTGCCCAGATAGCAGAAGACCAACTTAATCCGGATACTGTGGTGTTAAAAGTCGATCTGTCAGTTGAGACTGGTAAGATGAATCCTGCATGGGCGTGGTTCGGTTATGATGAGCCTAATTACAGTTATATGAAAGACGGGAAAAAACTTCTTTCAGAAATTGCGGCGCTCAGTCCGGTTCCTGTTTATGTCCGGACCCATAACCTGCTTACGACTGGCGATGGTTCTGCATCACTCAAATGGGGATCGACAAATGTCTATACAGAGGATAAAAATGGCAATCCTGTCTATGACTGGACAATCATTGATAAAATCTTTGACACATTTATTGAGAGAGGTATGAAACCTCTTGTTGAACTTGGGTTTATGCCTGAAGCATTGTCTGCTAAGCCTGTTCCCTACAGGCACTCCTGGCCTGAGACATTCTCTACGGGCTGGGCATATCCTCCAAAGGATTATGATAAATGGGCGGAACTTGTTTATCAGCTTACGCTGCATTGTATTTCGAGGTACGGGCTCAAAGAGGTCGAGAGCTGGTATTGGGAGGTATGGAATGAACCAAATATCAATTACTGGAATGGTACAATGGAGGAATATTTTAAATTGTATGACTTTGCTTCCTGGGCCGTTAAAAAAGCATGTCCCGGTGCCAAAGTCGGAGGTCCTCATACTACAAGCCCAAGGGATAAGAATGCTGCCAGCTGGCTGGAAAGTTTTATCGAACATTGCATAAATGGCAAGAACTTTAAAACAGGACAAAAAGGTTCTCCTCTCGATTATATAGGTTTTCATGCGAAAGGATCTCCGAAAACAGTTGAAGGGCATGTTCAGATGAATATTAATCTTCAATTGCAGGACATATCAAGGGGATTTGAAATTATTTCATCATTCCCGGAGATCAGGAACCTTCCTGTAATAATTGGAGAGTCCGATCCGGAAGGATGTGCAGCTTGTTCAATGACCCGGAATCCATCAAACAGCTACAGAAACGGAACACTTTACTCAAGCTATGAAGCAGCGGTCTTTGCCAGAAAGTATGCCCTTGCTGATTATTATAAGGTTAATTTCATGGGTGCAGTTACCTGGGCATTTGAGTTTGAAGATCAACCATGGTTTGACGGATTCCGTGATTTAGCTACCAATGGCGTTGATAAACCTGTCTTAAATATTTTCAGGATGTTTGGCATGATGACCGGAACAAGAGTGGCCGTTTCAGGCGGAGCCTATGACACATTTGGGATAAGTGATTCGGGAGTTAAAGGCAATACTCCGGATATTAATGCCCTGGCATCAAAAGATAAAAATGGTATATCGATTATGGTATGGAATTATCATGATGACGACTTACCTGCAAAACCTTCCCAGGTAAGAATAGATGTCTCAGGCCTAACTCCTTCAAAAGTGCTGGTCCATGAGTACCGTATTGATAAGGATTACAGTAATTCATACGAGGTATGGAAAAAGATGGGGTCACCTCAAAATCCCACTCCTGAACAGTATAATGCTCTTGTAAATGCAGGCGCACTCAAGCTGTTTACTTCTCCTTACTGGACAGATGCAAAGGATGGATTGATAACTCTGCCATTGAATCTGCCTGGACAGGGGGTCTCTCTTTTCATAATAAATAATAAGTTTGACGATCAAAATGACAGGTAATTAAATCAGTATTATATGAAAAAGATCTTATTAATTGTTGCGGCAGTAATGATCTTCAGTATGATTTCAGGGCAGCAAGTCCAAAATGTAAGCATTGACATCAAGTCAGGTGTTCCCGCCGGAATCATTGATTCCAAGATTTATGGTCAGCTTTTTGAACATATTTATTTTTCAGCCGACGGTGGGTTGTGGGGTGAAATGATTACTGAACGTTCGTTTGAACCGGAGCAGTATCCCGGAATTGCCCCACGCGCTGGATTCTTCGACGGATGGTATGAAGATGACGATCAAATACTTCATTCACCAACACTATTCGAGCAACCTGTTCCGATGACCAGCATCGACGGAGACAGCTATGTTATCAGCACTGATATTAAATGGCGCGGGTACAAACTCAGCAGACACATGTGGAGTGGCGGTTATGCAGATATGAGTGTGGAGTTTAAAAACCTTTCAGAAGGGAAAAGCTATCGTTTTCGCCTGCACGATCCACAGTACGAGTCTCCAAACCCCTGGAGTCAGCAGCAGCCAGCTAAAGAAGCTTCATTTGCCATTGAACGGGAAACAGAAGCCGAGCGTCAGGGACGTGACGGCAAACCCAGGATCGTGACTGTCTGGGAGCCGGTCGCAAGCATACAAATTAAACCAGGTCAGATCGACGGGACCTCAGAGTGGCATAATCTGCGGATCAGCTGCTCCGGTAAAAATGTCACCGTATACTGGGATGGCAAACAGGTTTTGAAATACAGGGAACTTGATAATTCTGCGGCGAGGAACGATATTGCTTTCACGGTGAACAACACGGAAGCGCAATACAGGAACATCAGGATCACCTCTGCTGACGGGAAAAAGGTCTACCTTGACGGTATGCCTGAAGTGGTAAAAAATCCGCCGGTGGCTCCGCAGTGGAGATCTTTCGGCAATGGTAAATTTGAGATGGTGAAAGGCGATGCAGTGAATATGAAATACTCCCAGAAGATAACGGCAGGGGCAGAATCAACAGGCATTCTGCAGGGACCATTTGAAATAAGGAAAGGTGAAGTGTATTCAGGTACCATATGGTCAAAGGGTGATGGAAATGCAGAACTGACACTAAGCATTAAGTCCGGGGGCAATGATGTAGCCACAAATGTGATTGGCAAGCCTGATACAGGGTGGAAGAAATATGAGTTTCTGCTTGAAGCGGGCGAGTTCGAAGGCGATGCTGACATGGCTATTGGTGCCAGGGGTGGCAGTCTTCAGGTTGATCAGATCACTATGATGTCGCGTTCAGCGATCAATCTGGGTGGTTTCAGGCCTGACATCTATAAAGCTGTGCAGGAACTTGCACCGAGCTGCCTCCGCTGGCCGGGAGGAGGTTATGCCGCTCAGTACAGATGGATATGGGGAATTGGTACCCAGGAAGAGCGTATACGCTGGCCTCATTATATGTGGATGAATTATGATCAGAACAGTTTCGGAACGGATGAATTCATCCAGCTCTGCCGCCAGATCAACTCCGAACCTGTAATCGTGGTACGTATCGGATTCGACAGACCTGAATCTGAACATGCAATGATACTTCAGGAGGCCTGCGATTGGGTAGCCTATTGCAACGAGCCGGCCACCGGCAAGTGGGGAAGCAAAAGGGCAGCCAACGGTCACCCGGAACCGTATAATGTAAAGTACTGGGAGATAGACAATGAGATGTGGGAGTACGGGATCGAAAAATACGAAGCTTCTGTCAGAGAATTTTCTGTTGCAATGCGCAAAGTCGATCCGGATATAAAAATCATCGTATGCGGAGGCTATGGAGCTACAACCGACAAGGAGTTTTTTGACCGTTCCGGAAGTTATTTTGATTATGTAAGCCTTCATCATTACGAGAGAGAGGATGGATTTGCCACGGGTCCGGCAAAACTTGCCGCACAGTATGATCAGTATGCCGGGTTGATTGCCGCCTGCCCCAATCCGAATATTAAACTCTTTATCTCAGAGTGGAATCTTCAGAGCATCGACTGGCGCACTGGTCTTTTTGCCGGAGGCTTTCTGAATATCTGTGAACAGCGTCCGGTGGTTGAGATGGGAGCAGCGGCGCTGTTTATTCGCCGTACTGACGCGCCGGAATGGAACAATGCTTTTATCAATTTTGACTATAAAGGAGTTTTTGTGGCCCCGAATTACCTTGTGACAAAACTCTGGTACGATAATTTCTCGAAATATCGGTTAACCTATACCGGAGAAACAGGAAACCTCAGCATAGTTACAACTCTCTCCGAGAACGGAAGGGACGTTATAGTTAAAATAGTCAACCCGACCGATAGTACCTACAACCTGAATATCGGTGGTGACTGGAAGTCGTTGACCACTGCCGGATATGAGTATATCGCTCCGGGTTCGCTGACAGCGGCCAACTCCATGGAATCACCCAATGCAATATCAGCACAAAAGAAGGAGATCGTTTCATCGGGCAACTCTGTCACTCTGACCATTGAGCCAATCTCAGCCGGGGTTCTGACCCTGACAAAAGGTTTTTAAAACCCCCGGTGAGATTTATCGGATAGGAGTCATTACATATGTTTCCCTGGTTGAAGAAATTATCTTCAGCATATATCAGGGCTTTACCAGGCCTGAGGTGGTATCAGATTATTAATTAAAGCAGTAAATCAGCTATGGTTTATCATAGTTGAGTATAACTACAAATTTCCCGCTTTCTTTTCCCGGGATAACCTTCATTTCCATCTGTCCGAGAACTTTTAATCCAACACCAAGCAAGGAAAGAGTATCAGTTACAGTGGTCTTATCTTCCGGACCGATCAGTTCGGTTTGAGTCAGCTCTCCTCTCCACAGAACGGGACCAAAGGTATGTCTGAACACATATTGACCCGGTACAATAGTATCAAAAACATACTCATTCTTACCTTCATAAACCATTTTCCGTTCAAACATTTGCCCGTCTTTGAGAAGCTCGATTTCTGCACCCCGGCCCATCGTCTGTTCCGTTCTCTCCCTGTAATAATCCGTTCCGCTGTCAAATGCCTCAACTTCAAAATAATATTCCGGATCCTTGTTGAGACTGTACAGGGTTAAGGTATAAGCATCATAAACCATATAGCTGTTGTAAAGCTTATCGGGTTCAATACCGTAACGGACAATATAACCGTCGGCTCCTTCAACAGGTTGCCAGGTAAGGGTCGCGTCACGACGATCCTCCGGGTTGCGAGCGACGAATACATTATTGACCTTAGTGAATTTGGCTTCCTTGGGATTCCCGAAAATCCTTAATTCCTTTATTGCGAATTTTCCGCTATCCGGGGTGAATACATTTGTAACTTTAACATATCTGGCTTTTACAGATTCCGGAAGTTCAGTGTAATCATGCCTGAGATCCTGCGTATTATTACTTTTGTCAATCAGCATCGACCAAACTTCCTTGTCACCCGAAGTCTCGACGGTATAGGATTGGTAACGGGTATTAGCCCTGACAGGGGGCCTGGTCATACCCATGCCCCTTCCAAATACCACATTTGCACCATTCTGGTCAAAATTGACCTGTAAAGCATAAATCTCACATTCTCTGCCAAGATCTACCGTCAAATACTCACCGGTATCACCTGTTCCGGCACACCAGTGAGTCAGGAAATTTTCATCAACGGCATTTGCAACCGGGAAGCCTTCGAGGGTTGACGATGCTTCTGCATATTTCTTATTGGATAAAAGCATCCAGCCTGTGAAGTTATTATCAACTGCATCTTTCCTGATGCCCGGATAATACTGCGGATAGTCACCAAAAGCTGTATTGGAGTGCATTACACCTTCAGCGTCAACAGCTGTCGGGAATAAAGCGAGATCACTGCCTCCTCTTCCACCATAGAAAGCAGGAACCATGGCAATGGTCCACAGATCCCCGTTTTTGTCGTGGAAAGTGCTGCCATGACCTGCACCGAGCATAAATCCGGTTGTCTTGAATGTCAGTGGATTATGTTCAGAATATTTAAATGGTCCGAGAGGATTGTCCGCCACATAAACACCATGTGAATATGATGAAAATTCGAGGCCGATTGCAGCATATTGCAAATAGTACCTGCCATTGTGTTTTATCATCCACGGACCTTCTATCCATGGTGATTCTTCAGGGAAATATGGCCTGTGCGTGAAGAAGGGAAATATCACATCATCTTTCCTTCTTCTCTCAAAACCATGATTTTCATAATCTCCAAAGAAACAGATAACAGGTTCTCCTTTTTCCCTGAAACCATTCTCCGGATCAAGCTCAACAGCCTGGAACGGCAAGATCTGCGACCATCCCCAGTACATATAAAACCTGCCGTCATCATCAATAAACATGTCAGCATCGCCGTAATCACGCTGATATGTGCCGACCTTGTTCCAGACCCCGTTCTTAGGGTCGTTGCTGCTGAACACATCATGCAGTCCTTTATCCCCTGATGCATATAAAGTTTCACCGTCACTTGCAACTGATGGACAGCCTCCCGGGAAATCAGGAGCACTGACATATGTCCAGTCACGCATATTACCTGAGTACCAGTATCCCCTGCCGCCAGTGATAAAAAGATAATAATCATCCTTGTACAAAACTACGACAGGTTCCCCGGCCCTGCGGGCTCTTTCGGATCCGACAGTTAGTGTGATGGGATTACAGAATGTCATTGGTTTGTCTGATATCCGGACAGTAAAAGTTTCCGGCTTTTTTGCATCGCGTGAGCATGAAGTAATGGTAATCAGGGGGATTGTTACCATTAATAACAGGAGTGTTTTTGACGCCAATTTGTACATGATTAGTTCATTTTAGAGTAATAAGTAGATAAAATTAAGTTTAAATACGGGAAAACCAAAATCAATTGCATCACACTTTCTCGTTATATTTGAATAACACTAAACCTGATACAATTGCTTACAAATCATTAAACTATAGTACTGTTATGAAATGTTTATCTTTTTTTCTTCTAACAATCATGGCGTTGGCATCATCCGCATGCAGTGATTCTAATCCCGAATTGAAAATTGAAGGTGGCCGGGTAATTGGTGTGCAGACACCAGCGATGGGTATTTTAGCATATAAAGGCATTCCTTTTGCAGCGCCTCCCGTAGGTGATCTGCGATGGAAGGAGCCCCAACCGGTGATGCCCTGGAAAGGTGTAAAGGTGGCAGACACCTATGGTGATGCTGCTTCGCAAATAACATGGGATCCCGAAAGTTTTTACGGTAAGGAATGGAAGGCCAGTGGCTCCGTTCCATTCAGCGAGGACTGTCTCTATCTAAATATCTGGACTCCCGCAGCAGGCAAAACGGGTAAGAAACTCCCCGTGGCCATGTGGATACACGGTGGGGGCTATCGTGAAGGCTTCTCCTATGAGCCGGAAATGGACGGTGGCGAGGCCTGGGCTTCACGTGGTGTAATCTTAGTGCAGGTAACTTATCGTCTCGGCGTTATGGGGTTCTTCTCACACCCGCTGTTGTCGGCTGAAAGCCCCCATGGTGTTTCGGGCAATTATGGCTTATTAGACCAGGTTGCAGCACTTAAATGGATCAATAATAATATCGAACAGTTCGGAGGCGATCCCAACAATATAACCATCTTCGGTCAGAGCGCCGGTGCAGGCAGCGTCCAGTCATTATGCGCTTCTCCGTTGTCAAGGGACCTTATCAGCCGTGCAATAAGCATGAGCGGCGGCGGATTAAGTGACATACGACCGGGTATCCTGCTTGATACTGCCCAGCTGGCCAACAAGAATATAATGGACTATTTTAATAAGACCACGTTAGAGGAAATGCGTGCTATTACATTCGGGGAACTTGTAAAGATGTCAGGTGAGTATACGGCTGCCACCGGTAACCGTGTTTGGTGGAGCCCAGTTATCGACAACTACCTTTTAACAGCTACTTTCGCTAATGCAGCGCGCGCCGGAGAAATTGCCGATATCCCGTATATGTTTGGATTCACGGCAAATGACATGAATGATATGACGAAAGCCGTTGGAGACTTCTGTGCCCTGCGGGCAGAAAAGAGCAGTAAGCCTGCTTATGCCTATTTATTCGCACGGCCCCTGCCGGGTGATGATAATGGAGCTTTCCACTCTGCCGACCTGTGGTATGTATTCAATTCGTTTTCACACAGCTGGCGGCCTTTCACAGCTGGTGACGAAGAGCTGAGCAACAAAATTGTCGGCTACTGGACTAATTTCGCCAAATATGGCGATCCGAACGGCATGGACGAAAAAATCTGGACTCCATACTCTGCCGGGCTGCCTGAATTTATGGTATTCGATGTTGATGGAGACGAGGCAGCCTGCACCATGACCGACACTCCTGAATTCAAGGGCCCGTCACCCAGGAAGTAAGAGGCAGCCATGCAGCAAAACGTTGCGATGGAATGGTAATGGGATTGCGGCGTGTCTGTTGAGGTTTTTTGATGACTTTAAGGATAGCCGGTATTAATAGAAAAGCCCCGCTCTGTTTCCAGGCGGGGCTTTTTTATAAAGTCGGCGGCGACCTACTCTCCCACATTTTGCTCTGCAGTACCATCGGCGCAGGAGGGCTTAACTTCTCTGTTCGGAATGGGAAGAGGTGGAACCCCTCCGCTATAGCCACCTTAAGACTTCAATATCGTGACATACTGGTTTCATTGTAAGTTTAATAAGACATTTCTCAGAAAGCTCACGGGTAATTAGTACTGCTCAGCTTTGATGTTGCCACCTTTACACTTGCAGCCTATCAACGTCGTAGTCTACAACGACCCTTAAGGGAAATCTCATCTTGAGACGAGCTTCGTACTTAGATGCTTTCAGTGCTTATCTCTTCCAAACATAGCTACCCTGCGATGCAGCTGGCGCCACAACAGGTACACTAGAGGTCTGTCCAACACGGTCCTCTCGTACTAGTGTCAGGTTCTCTCAAATTTCCTACGCCCACAACAGATAGGGACCGAACTGTCTCACGACGTTCTGAACCCAGCTCGCGTGCCACTTTAATCGGCGAACAGCCGAACCCTTGGGACCTTCTCCAGCCCCAGGATGTGACGAGCCGACATCGAGGTGCCAAACCGCCGCGTCGATATGAGCTCTTGGCGGCGATCAGCCTGTTATCCCCGGAGTACCTTTTATCCTTTGAGCGATGGCCCTTCCATACGGAACCACCGGATCACTATGCTCTACTTTCGTACCTGATCGACTTGTCGGTCTCACAGTCAAGCGCCCTTGTGCCATTACACTCTCCGCACGGTTACCAATCGTGCTGAGGGCACCTTGAGGAGCCTCCGTTACTCTTTTGGAGGCGACCACCCCAGTCAAACTACCCACCAAACAATGTCTCCCTTGCGGGATTAGATTCCAGGTAAATAAAGGGTCGTATTTCAACGTTGACTCCCCGACGCCTAGCGACGCCGGTTCACAGTCTCCGACCTATCCTACACATTACTTACCCAAAATCAATGTTAAGCTATAGTAAAGGTTCACGGGGTCTTTCCGTCCCGTTGCGGGTATCCGGCATCTTCACCGGAACTACAATTTCACCGAGCTCATGGCTGAGACAGTGCCCAGATCGTTACACCATTCGTGCAGGTCGGAACTTACCCGACAAGGAATTTCGCTACCTTAGGACCGTTATAGTTACGGCCGCCGTTTACCGGGGCTTCGATTCAGAGCTTCTTCCCATTGCTGAGAATAACCCCCCCTCTTAACCTTCCGGCACCGGGCAGGTGTCAGGCCTTATACTTCATCTTTCAATTTCGCAAAGCCTTGTGTTTTTGTTAAACAGTCGCCTGGGCCATTTATCTGCGCCCCCATTATAAACAGGGGAACCTTTTTCCCTAAGTTACAGGTTTAATTTGCCTAGTTCCTTAGCCATGGATCACTCGAGCACCTTAGGATTCTCTCCTCGACTACCTGTGTCGGTTTGTGGTACGGGCACCATATGTCTGAAGCTTAGGGGATTTTCTTGGAAGTCTGATTAGGAACACTATCCGTTCAGCCGAAGCCTCGCGGTACTATCAGGTTCGTCATCTCACAGCTATTAACCGTATGATATAACTACTCCCTTTAACCCGGTATTCCGTCACCGGGCGGTTCTTTCACTCCTCCGTCTCCCCATCGCAACACGCGGTGGTATTGGAATATTAACCAATTGTCCATCGAGATCGCCTCTCGGCTTACCCTTAGGTCCCGACTAACCCTGATCCGATTAACGTTGATCAGGAAACCTTAGTCTTTCGGTGGGCAGGTTTCTCACCTGCCTTATCGTTACTTATGCCTACATTTTCTTTTCCAGCCGCTCCAGTATACCTTACAGTACGCCTTCAACGCAACTGGAATGCTCCCCTACCAATAGTGCTTTACACATTATTCCATAGCTTCGGTGATATGTTTATGCCCGATTATTATCCACGCACAACCGCTCGACTAGTGAGCTGTTACGCACTCTTTAAATGAATGGCTGCTTCCAAGCCAACATCCTAGCTGTCTGGGCAGTCGCACTTCGTTATTCCAACTTAACATATACTTCGGGACCTTAGCTGATGGTCTGGGTTATTTCCCTTTCGGCCACGGATCTTAGCACCCATAGCCTCACTCCTGAGCACCATTTTGCAGCATTCGGAGTTTGTCAAGGTTTGATAGGCGATGAAGCCCTCTAGCCTTATCAGTAGCTCTACCTCTGCAAAACTCAACTCAAGGCTGCACCTAAATGCATTTCGGGGAGTACGAGCTATTTCTCAGTTTGATTGGCCTTTCACCCCTATCCTCAGTTCATCCAAAAACTTTTCAACGTTTACTGGTTCGGCCCTCCATCCCGTGTTACCGGAACTTCAGCCTGACCAAGGATAGATCACAAAGTTTCGCGTCTACCCCTACTAACTATACGCCCTATTCAGACTCGCTTTCGCTTCGGCTCCAACTCTTAAAGTTTTAACCTTGCTAGTAAGGGTAACTCGTAGGCTCATTATGCAAAAGGCACGCCGTCACCCCAACTTGCGTCGAGGCTCCGACCGATTGTAAGCAAATGGTTTCAGGTACTATTTCACTCCCCTGTGCGGGGTGCTTTTCACCTTTCCCTCACGGTACTAGTCCACTATCGGTCTCTCAGGAGTATTTAGCCTTGCGGGATGGTCCCCGCGGGTTCAGACAGGATTTCTCGTGTCCCGCCTTACTCAGGATACCAGCTATATCATAAATACGCTCCCGTACAGGGGTTTCACCTTCTGTGCCCTACCTTTCCAGGTAGTTTCAGTCTGTATTCATGATAATTATGCCGGTCCTACAACCCCGACTATGCCTAAACATTGTCGGTTTGGGCTATTCCCATTTCGATCGCCACTACTCTGGGAATCACTATTGTTTTATTTTCCTCCGGGTACTTAGATGTTTCAGTTCTCCAGGTTTGCTCTCCGACTTGCGTCGGAGTTCCAGGCCTTCAGCCTGGAGGGTTGCCCCATTCGGACACCTGCGGATATAACGGATATTTGCTCCTCCCCGCAGCTTTTCGCAGCTTGTCACGTCCTTCATCGCCTCTGAGAGCCAAGGCATCCACCATTTGCTCTTAATTACTTTCTTGAGTAATCTCTTATTAATCTTACAATATAAAAATTTATCAAATTTGATATCTTCTCTATAAAACCAGTATGTCAAAGAACTTATCGGGTCAACTTTTGACCCAAATATTTTAAATAATGAAGTAGTCACAGGCTTGATCAATACTCTGACCGTATCAATCATCTCCAGAAAGGAGGTGTTCCAGCCGCACCTTCCGGTACGGCTACCTTGTTACGACTTAGCCCCAGTCACTAGTTTTACCCTAGGCCGCTCCTTACGGTGACGGACTTCAGGCACCCCCAGCTTCCATGGCTTGACGGGCGGTGTGTACAAGGCCCGGGAACGTATTCACCGCGCCATAGCTGATGCGCGATTACTAGCGAATCCAGCTTCACGAAGTCGAGTTGCAGACTTCGATCCGAACTGAGACCGGTTTTCGAGATTAGCATCCTGTCACCAGGTAGCTGCCCTCTGTACCGACCATTGTAACACGTGTGTAGCCCTGGACATAAGGGCCGTGCTGATTTGACGTCATCCCCACCTTCCTCTCACCTTACGGTGGCAGTTTCGCTAGAGTCCCCTGCTTTACCAGATGGCAACTAACGATAAGGGTTGCGCTCGTTATGGGACTTAACCCGACACCTCACGGCACGAGCTGACGACAACCATGCAGCACCTTGCAGAAAGCCCCGAAGGGAATTTCTATCTCTAAAAAATGCACTCTACATTTAAGCCCAGGTAAGGTTCCTCGCGTACCATCGAATTAAACCACATGTTCCTCCGCTTGTGCGGGCCCCCGTCAATTCCTTTGAGTTTCAGCCTTGCGGCCGTACTCCCCAGGTGGATTACTTATTGCTTTTGCTTAGCCGCTGACAGTGTATCGCCAACAGCGAGTAATCATCGTTTACGGCGTGGACTACCAGGGTATCTAATCCTGTTCGATCCCCACGCTTTCGTGCCTCAGCGTCAGTGTCGGCTCAGTAAGCTGCCTACGCAATCGGTGTTCTGTGTAATATCTAAGCATTTCACCGCTACATTACACATTCCGCCTACCTTAACCAAACTCAAGACTATCAGTATCAACGGCAGTTCTGCAGTTAAGCTGCAGGATTTCACCACTGACTTAATAGTCCGCCTACGCACCCTTTAAACCCAATGAATCCGGATAACGCTTGCATCCTCCGTATTACCGCGGCTGCTGGCACGGAGTTAGCCGATGCTTATTCCCAGGGTACCGTCAATCCCGTATCACGTACGAGAGTTTCTCCTCCTGGAAAAGCAGTTTACAACCCATAGGGCCGTCTTCCTGCACGCGGGATGGCTGGTTCAGGCTTTCGCCCATTGACCAATATTCCTCACTGCTGCCTCCCGTAGGAGTCTGGTCCGTGTCTCAGTACCAGTGTGGGGGATCACCCTCTCAGGACCCCTAAACATCAAAGCCTTGGTAAGCCGTTACCTTACCAACTAGCTAATGTTACGCATGCCCATCCCGTACCGTCGAAACTTTAAATATTTCAAGATGCCTCTCTATATCTCTATGGGGTATTAGTCCGAATTTCTCCGGGTTATCCCCCAGTACAGGGTAGGTTACATACGCGTTACTCACCCGTCTGCCGGTCGCCACCAAAGTATTGCTACCTCGTGCTGCCCCTCGACTTGCATGTGTTAAGCCTCCCGCTAGCGTTCATCCTGAGCCAGGATCAAACTCTTCATTGTAATATTTGTTTTTTAAATATCCATCGAAGATCAATCCGGTCTCTTCAAAAACTCAAACAAAATCGCTAGGTTTTTGGCGAGTATCTCTCTCGCCTGTGTGCTACTACTTCATCATTAATTCAAAGAACTTGTTCCCTTTTTTTTTCTCGAAAGGGTTACAAAGATAATGAACTCTTCTCTCTTCACCAAACTTTTTTCAAAGTTTTATTTTTACTTTTTTTGCTCCCTCTTCAGGGTGCACCCGAGATTTCATTCTGCTGTAACCGATCTTCAAGGAACGTGCTTTTCTTTAAAAGCGGGTGCAAAGATATGCACATATTTTTATAAAACAAATTATGACACATTTTTTTTGAATTATTTTTTCTGAAGCCTCATTTGGTATCCTTAATATTCCCCCATGCCTTTCACTGAGTAACTCTGTATACTAATAAGGTATTGCATTGGGTGCAAATAATAAACTTGACTTCGGCTTTTTGCCGGTGTAACTTTACTTATTATTATCCCATAAACACGTTAATGATTTTTGAATGAGCAGAATAAATAAATCACGGACTTTAATGAAAGCCGGCATAATTGCAATCTTTCTTTGCTTCCTTTCCTTGTCTGGTTGTGAAGACATACTGACTGGCTGTCTTGGTTGTGGTAAGCTGACTCCATGGACATGTGGATGTAACTCGACGTGCTATGATAATGAGGCTTCCTGCGAAAATGAAACCGGTCAGGATTGCTATAAATGCAATTAATTCCTGCCCGGCACACGGACATATGCTCCGGGATTTCTGCCGGTAATTAAACCTGTTCCGGCTGTGTACCGGTGTAACTATTATTTCAGATGATGAGTAGCCGGAAGGTACTTTTAACTTCGACAGACTTAAGTAATGAGCAAGATCAACATCCTGAAAGTCGAACCGGGCGGAGATAAAAATCAGGATAAAATTATTTGCGATCTCTGCAAACATAGTCTGATCAGACACTACACCTGCCTGGCATTCCCTGATGGGATACCGGAAGAAATTTTAAAAGGAGAGAACAGACACTCAACACCCCTGGCGGAACAGGAGAATGACATTATTTTTGAGTTAAAACAAAGAGTAATTCCTTATTTCTGAATGACACTTGAGGTGGATTTTTAAATGAATGCAGAATTATGAAACTGAAAGGCTGGTACATAGTGTCAATTGTTTTGACAATTTTCTTTTTCACTGCAGGTATTTATTATTTAGTCAGAATGCACATTGGTGCATTCCATGTGATGGGTTATGTGTTGTTACTCAACGGAATAATATCACTGGCAGGTATTATATCATATACACGAAAAAATTATAAAGCAGCACAAACACTCTTCACAATTTCAGGGATATTGGGAATTCCACCAGGTATTCTGTTAATTGTTTTTGCCGTTCTCATAAACAGACTTCCGGACGAAAATTGAGATTGTCTGACTTACAAATTATTTAAACTTCGGATTTTCTGCCAGGTCGGGACATTAGTTCCGGGGGCACTTATAAAAAAGCCCGCCGTAGTCCCGATAAACCTGAACCTGGCGGGTGATTGTGGAGAATAAGGGAGTCGAACCCTTGACCCTCTGCGTGCAAGGCAGATGCTCTGACCAACTGAGCTAATTCCCCAATAACGCTTGCAAAAAACTTTCCGGGATTGCTCACCTGACCCTCCCGACCAAAGGTCGGGATGCTCTGACCAACTGAGCTAATTCCCCAATAACGCTTGCAAAAAATTTTCCGGGATTGCTCACCTGACCCTCCCGACCAAAGGTCGGGATGCTCTGACCAACTGAGCTAATTCCCCAATAACGCTTGCAAAAAACTTTCCGGGATTGCTCACCTGACCCTCCCGACCAAAGGTCGGGATGCTCTGACCAACTGAGCTAATTCCCCAATAACGCTTGTCAAAAAACTTTCCGGGATTGCTCACCTGACCCTCCCGACCAAAGGTCGGGATGCTCTGACCAACTGAGCTAATTCCCCAATAACGCTTGCAAAAAATTTTCCGGGATTGCTCACCTGACCCTCCCGACCAAAGGTCGGGATGCTCTGACCAACTGAGCTAATTCCCCCTGGTAATTTGCGATTGTCGAATTGCGAATTGCGATTTAAATCGTCAATCGAAAATCGCAAATCGGAAATCTCCGTAGTCCCACTCAGAGTTGAACTGAGGACCTCTACATTATCAGTGTAGCGCTCTAACCAACTGAGCTATGGGACTGATAAGCGCATACAGCGTGATAAAGAACTTCCCCCATGATTTTCGATCATTTGGGGGTGACAAAAGTAACGCTTCCTCTTTAACATGCAAAATATTTCGCAATATATTTTAAGTCCGTGACCTCACGCTGCCAATATCCAAATCACTACCCGCCCAATACTTCAATAATAGCAATGCAAATTTAAAAATGACAATCCGGACAGCAAAAAATGACTAAATTCGCATAATTAGCGGCGCCGGATGTCCAACCTTGTCATCATACCTACATATAACGAGAAAGAGAATATCAAAGATCTCGTAAAAGCTATCTCATCCCTGATAGTCCCGTTCGACATACTGGTCATTGATGACAACTCGCCTGACGGCACGGCACGGATTGTCAAGGAGATGATGCCATCATTCCCGAACCTGCACATCCTGGAACGGCCGGCTAAAGCAGGACTCGGCAGGGCCTATATTGCCGGCTTCGAATGGGCACTGCAAAGGGATTATCAATATATATGTGAGATGGATGCCGATTTCTCGCATGACCCCAATGACCTTGTAAGACTGCAGCAGGCATGCGCCCGTGACGGTGCTGACCTGGCCATCGGTTCAAGATATATCTCCGGCGTAAACGTCATCAACTGGCCTATGGGGAGGGTGCTGATGTCATACATCGCGTCCATTTATGTCAGACTGATCACCCGGATGAAGATCATGGATACAACAGCCGGCTTCAAGTGCTACAGGCGTGAGGTGCTGATAAATATCGATCCCGGGCATATCAGGTCTGTCGGATACTGCTTCCAGATAGAGATGAAATTTTCCGCCTGGAGACTTGGCTATAATATTGTTGAGATACCTATTGTTTTTACTGACCGCAAGGCGGGAACGTCAAAGATGTCGGGAGGTATCTTCTCCGAGGCAGTGTGGGGGGTACTGCGCATGAAGATCCTAAGCTATTTCAAGAAACCTCACAGGATTGAAGGCTAATAATTACGCCGGGTAAAGGGAGCGGAGATGAATCATATCCTGATCAGGAATGCCCTGATAATAAATGAAGAACGTACGGTCACGGGTGATGTTCTTGTGACCGGCGACCGGATAGCAGGCATCTTCAGTCGCGGCAAAGCCCCGTATCATAAGGAAGCAACGGTCATTGACGCCACGGGTTTTTGGCTGATGCCGGGGATCATCGATGATCATGTTCATTTCAGGGAGCCGGGCCTGACACATAAAGGCGATATCAGCAGTGAGAGTGCTGCAGCCGCAGTCGGCGGAGTGACTTCGTTCATGGAGATGCCCAACACAATCCCTCAGACGGTCACCATCACAGAGTGGGAGAAAAAGAATGAGCTGGCTGCCGGCAAATCATGTATAAATTATTCATTCTACCTGGGCGCTACTGATGTCAACAGCGATGAGATACTACGTGCTGACCCGGAATTTGTACCGGGGATCAAGCTCTTCCTGGGGGCATCAACCGGTAACATGGTAGTCAGCAATGAGCAAACCCTTGACACAATATTCAGCATCAGGAAGCTGCCCCTTGCCTGCCACTGCGAAGATGAAAAAATCATAAAAGCCAACAGCGCTGCCTGCAGGGAAGAGTACGGAGAAGATATCGATCCCTCATTCCATCAGCTTATCAGAAGCCGTGAGGCGTGCATGGTTTCATCTGTCGCAGCCGTTAACAGGGCACGAAGACTCGGTACCAGGCTCCATCTTCTCCATCTGTCAACTGCAGAGGAAACAGGACTGCTTACTGCCGGCCACGATCCGGCCGGCAAACAGATTACCGGTGAAGCCTGCGTGCATCACCTGTGGTTTGACGATTCCTTTTACCGTGAGAAGGGTAACCTGATAAAATGGAACCCTGCCATTAAGAAAATATCGGACCGGGAGGCTTTGATACAAGCTGTGAAGAACGGCTCTATCGATATTATTGCCACAGACCACTCTCCTCATACGCTCGCTGAAAAATCGGCGCCGTATTTCAGTGCTCCGTCAGGGGGCCCATTGGTGCAGCATTCCCTGGTGATGATGCTGGAATTGTGCCACAGGGGTATCCTTACTCCTGAAATTGTAGTACAAAAAATGTGTCATAACCCGGCAATCCTTTTTAACATCAGGGAGAGAGGCTTTATCCGTGCCGGTTACAAGGCTGACCTTGTTCTGGTTAATCCTGCTGCCCCGTGGGTTGTCAACAGCGGCAACATAAAATATAAGTGCGGCTGGTCACCGCTTGAGGGTACAACCTTCCGCAGCCGCGTAGTGGCCACCATAGTCAACGGGAAACCGGTAGTTATGCAGGGTGAACTGACCGGCATACGAGCTCCTGAAATGCTTCGTTTTGAAAGATAAAAATGTTTCAAGGCAATGAAAAAAACCTTTATAATGCTGCTCCTGATCGCATTGATCACCTCCTGCAATGAGCGCAGGAGCGAACAGAAAACCACCTCTGCCCCTTCGACAGAAGGCGTCCCCGAAAACGCGGTACTCATCGCCCGTGATATTGTCACGGAAGTAATTATCAGGCCTGACCCGGATGGTGATCCGTGGGAGATTGAGAAAGTTGCAGGTTATAACGGTGAGGCGATGGTAAACGGCATCTTTGAACGTGTCTATAACGGCACGCTGACTGTGTACGACTATCACAGCGGCGAGGTTTTAACGGCAAATGACGTGAAAAAGATTGAAGCCGAATTCAAGAACGACCGCACCAAAATCGGCAAGCTCTCATTCACAGAGGACTGGTATTATTTCCCGGCAGCGAACACGCTGGAGAAGATGGCAAAATCTGTGGTCTTCGGCTACGAATTGTACAACAACCTGGGAAAGGTCTATGCCTACAGGGCAGCTTTCAGGGCTGATCTGGGCCAGTAGGGGTCATTTGTCCCTGACCACCATTCTGACCGTGTTTCGTGTTGTCTGTGACAGCAGAACTTCTTTTCCGCCGGTAACACTTTCTGCCGCTCCTGGGCCGGAGTGTCTTATGGTAAGCATCTCTGCCCCGTCATTGAATAATATGGTGTAATCCTTACGGAGTTCTTCGAGTAAATTGCTTATTCTTGGCTCCTCATGGTCAGCACATATATTTATGCTCACGGCACCGGCCTGAACAAGGCTGACCTTGACTCCGTGCGAGGCAAGCATGTGGAACAGGGTTGCCAGGTTATCGCCCATGACAAAGGAAAGGTCTTTCGGGAGCACCGAGATCAGTATCTGTCCCTCCTTCCTGACAAAGACCGTACTCATGGGGCCATCGGGTGCATATTCCGAGATGACAGTACCCGCTGCATCCGGATCAATGAATGACCTGACATGCATGGGTATCTTCTTGTTATGCAAAGGCTTAATAGTCTTGGGATGGATTACCTTGGCGCCGGAAAATGACATCTCCACAGCTTCATTATAAGACAGATGCTCAAGTGTAACAGCTGCCGGCATCCAGTCAGGATCGGCATTCATGATGCCAGGCACATCTTTCCAGACAACAATTTCTCCGGCATCGAGCATGTTGGCTAACACGGCAGCCGTATAATCTGAACCTTCGCGTCCGAGGGTGGTCACCTCACCTGTGGCTGTTGCCCCTATGAAACCCTGTGTGACATAAATATCCGCATCATTAAATGTAAACGCTTCTGCCACCGCTGCCAGGGATACTTCCCAGATTATCCCGGCTTCGCGATGCCTGTCATCTGTCATTAAAAGCTTTCTGATATCACACCACTTCGTCTTCAGTCCCCTCATCCGCAGGTAAGTCTCAACGATCATGGTTGACCATACCTCGCCCATCGAAACGATCATGTCATAATCGTGATCGAAATCTGCAGGGGCAGTATTCAGAATCTTATGATAAAATGAAGCAAACATCCCGCCCAGTGACCGGCTGTACTCTGACCCCTGCCCGAAGAGTTCATCAGAGACCGCAAGATGATATCCGGTTAAAGTATCGTATTTCCCCCTGAAGGATGCATCACCTGTCCGCCATGCATTATGGATCTCTTCAAGAGCATTTGTTGTTTTGCCGAAAGCGGAGACCACCACCACCAGGTTGTTTCTCTCTCGTGAAACAATATCATAAAGGTTTCTTATGCCGGCAGCATCCTTTACTGAGGCACCCACCAAATTTAAATACATTCATCATCAGGAAAATTTGAGTAAATTTATAATTTAGCCATTGGTAAGCGATCGCCAAAAATATCCAATAATCACTAATACTCCTGCAAAATGTCAAGTTATGATATTATCAGCCTTAATGATTTTATCATCAGGAAGCAGAAGGACTTTCCCTATGCACACGGGGAGCTCTCGAGCCTGTCTGCATCATATAGGCACCGCCGCGAAGATGGTCAATGCGAAGATACGCAAGGCAGGACTGGTTGAGATACTGGGAAGGTCGGGCACGGAGAACCCCCAGGGTGAGGATCAGCAGAAGCTGGACCGCTATGCGGACGAAGTATTCATTGACGCTCTTGAAGCAAGCGGCGAATGCTGCGGTGTTGCCTCTGAGGAGAACCAGAACGAGGTGATCTTCACCGAGACATTTGCGCGCAGGGGGAAATATGTTGTCTGCATGGATCCGCTTGACGGTTCATCAAACATCGATTATAATGTCTCAGTCGGATCAATCTTCTCGATCTACAGGCGCGTAACCGAGCGTGATGCCGAGGCCGGGGTTATCGATTTTCTCCAGGAAGGTGACAAACAGGTGGCGGCCGGTTATGTGATCTACGGATCATCGACTATGTTTGTTTATACAACAGGCAACGGCGTTAACGGATTTACCCTTGATCCTACAATCGGAGAATTTTGTCTGTCCCACCCCGATATAAAATCCCCTTCCACCGGAAGGATTTATTCCATTAATGAAGGTAATTATGTAAAGTTTCCCGACGGTGTAAAGAAATATATAAAGTATTGCCAGGAGAACGATCCCGCAACCAGGCGACCATACGCTTCCAGATATATCGGTTCCCTGGTATCTGATGTGCATCGCAATATGATGACAGGAGGCATTTTTCTCTACCCGCCTTCAGAGATTTATCCTTCGGGCAAACTCAGGCTGGTGTACGAATGCAATCCTGTCTCTTTCATCATTGAACAGGCAGGGGGAAAAGCGTTCGACGGGAAAAACAGGATATTGTCAGTCGTGCCGGAATCCCTGCACCAGCGGTCACCCTTCTACTGCGGATCATCTGAAATGACAGCCAGGCTGGGGGAAATGCTTGTTTAAGGCTCATCCTGTCTTATTATCAGGCTATTTTGTTTTGAGGTGAACGCCCTCTTTGCTAATTTTGCACCCTCAAATCATTTTAATGGCCAGCACCGTCTTCAGGGATTATTACAGGCAGCACCCTTCATTTATCAGGGTTGAGGAGCTTCTCGGAAGTGACAGCAGGGAGCCGTTGATTATCAACGGCCTGTCGGGATCTGCAAAAGCCGTTGTGATGGCCGGTGTCCTGTCACAGCTGCCCACCACACACGTTGTCATCCTGCCGGAAAAGGAAGACGCAGCCTACTTTTATAACGACCTTACCTCACTTATCGGTGAAGAAACGATCTTTTTCTTCCCCGGCACATACAAGAGGTCGGTCATGTATGACCAGACCGAACCTGCAAATATCATACTCAGGACCGAAGTGCTGAACTTCCTCGGTTCAGGAAAGAGAAAATGCATCATCGTGACCTACCCCGAATCAATAATGGAAAAGGTGGTCAGCAAAAGCAACCTGAAGAAGAACACATTCGAAATCCGCAAGGGATCGCACCTTTCAATCGACTTCCTCGAGGAGGTTCTGAGGGAATATAACTTCAGGAGAACAGATTTTGTTTACGAACCCGGCCAGTATTCTGTCAGGGGCAGCATCACCGATCTCTTCTCTTACTCGGCAGACAAGCCTTACAGGATAGATTTCTTCGGTGAGGAGGTTGACTCAATTCGCTCCTTCAGTCCTGATGATCAGCTTTCCCTCCAGCTGCATGATGAGATCCAGGTGATACCTGACATCCAGGAGCTGGCCTCTCATGAACGAACCGACAATTTTATCGACTTTATCCCTCCTTCATCAATAATCTGGAGCGAAAACTTCGACTATATCATTGAGAAAACAGACAATATATGGTCACAGGCGCGCAGCCGCAGCAGCAAGGGAGAGATAACTGACCGGCGTGATGTGATTATCACCGGACGCCATCTCGACGAACTCTGTTCGCAGCACCGGCAGGTCTTTTTCGGGAGAGGCCGTGAAGATAGCAGTGCCCTTTCCGTCTCATTTCATACTGAACCCCAGCCATCGTTCAATAAGAACTTCGATCTCCTGACAACCAAGCTTATAGCCAACAAAAAAGAGGGGTACCGCAGTTTCATTATCTCTGAGAGCGAGGTTCAGGAAGAGCGGCTGAAAGAGATTTTTTCCGAGACGGGCCCTGAAGCTGAGTTCACCCCGCTGTTACTCAACCTGCACCAGGGATTCACTGACCACGACCTGAAGATCTCTGTATACACTGATCACCAGATATTTGACCGCTATCATAAGTTCAGGATAAGGGGATTCTTCACGCGACGCGACAGTATGACTGTCAGGGAGCTTACTGATCTTAATCCCGGTGATTATGTTGTTCATGTCGACCACGGTATAGGGCGCTTCGGAGGCCTCGAGAAGATAGAGGTCAACGGCCACATGCAGGAAGCTATTAAGCTTGTATTCAGGGATAACGATATCCTCTTCGTCGGTATTCATGCCCTTCACCGCATATCAAAGTACAAAGGCAAGGACGACACACCGCCGCGTATCAGCAAGCTCGGAACGGGAGCATGGCAGAAGCTGAAACAGAGCACCAAGAAAAAAGTAAAGGATATTGCCCGTGACCTGATCAGGCTTTATGCCTTGAGAAAAGCCGAAGGCGGATTTGCCTACTCGCCTGATTCGTATCTTCAGAGAGAACTTGAAGCCTCGTTCATATATGAGGATACACCTGATCAGCTGGCCAGTACAAAGGCTGTCAAGGAGGATATGGAAGCTGCCACGCCAATGGATCGTCTTGTTTGCGGAGACGTAGGATTTGGCAAGACAGAGGTGGCTGTAAGAGCAGCATTCAAGGCTGCTACCGACGGTAAACAGACCGCTGTGCTGGTGCCAACCACAATACTTGCCCTGCAGCATTACAAAACATTTACTTCCCGGCTGGAGAACTTTCCCTGCCGTGTTGACTATATCAGCAGGCACCGCAAACCTTCGGACCAGAAAAAAATTCTGAAACAATTAGCTGATGGTGAGATAGATATAATTGTTGGCACCCATAAGCTTACCGGCAAGGATGTTAAATTCAAGGACCTTGGGCTGCTGGTCATTGATGAGGAGCAGCGATTTGGCGTGGCTGTGAAAGAGAGACTGAAAAAGATCCGTGCCGGCGTTGACACCCTTACCCTGACTGCAACGCCAATTCCGCGTACACTGCAGTTTTCTCTCATGGGTGCCCGTGACTTGTCGGTCATAACGACACCCCCGCCCAACAGGATGCCCATCATCACCGAGCTGCACGGCTTTAACGAGGATATAATACGTGAAGGTATCGTCTATGAGGTAAGCCGGAACGGACAGGTCTTTTTTATCAATAACAGGATTGAGAACATCACACTGGTTCAGGATACCATACGCCGGATCTGCCCGGGGGTAAAAACGGCTGTTGTACACGGCAGGATGGAGGGTGTGGAGATAGAGAACGTAATGTTTGACTTCATAAGGGGTGATTATGATGTCCTGATCGCCACCACTATCATCGAGTCCGGCCTTGATATACCCAATGCCAACACCATCTTTATCAATGATGCCCATACATTCGGATTGTCTGAGCTGCACCAGCTGCGCGGCAGGGTTGGCAGATCAAATAAAAAGGCATTCTGCTACCTGCTTACCCCTCCCCTTTCCTCTCTGACAAACGAAGCCAGGCGAAGACTGAAAGCCATTGAGGAAAACTACGAGCTTGGCAGCGGGTTCAACATTGCGCTGCAGGACCTTGACATACGCGGCGCCGGCAATCTTCTGGGAGGCGAACAAAGCGGGTTTATCGCGGATGTGGGATATGAGACATATCAGAAGATACTCAATGAAGCGGTCAGGGAGCTCAAGCACGAAGAATTCGGCGATCTGTTTACTGACCAGGAACAGAAGGACGGGACGGGAACATCCAGGGAAGCAAGACTGCTCGTTCCTGATGTAACTGTCGATACGGATCATGAAATTATGTTTCCTGATGAATATGTATCAAGCATCCCTGAGAGGATCAGGCTCTATAAGGAGCTGAACGAAATCAGGGATGAGAACACGCTCTCGGCATATGAAACGCACCTGAAAGACCGGTTCGGACCTCTGCCTGCGCCTGCCCTGGCTCTCCTTGATCTTGTCAGGCTGAAATGGGTTGCCTCGGAAACAGGTATCGAAAAGATTATACTTAAAAATGACACTCTTGTTGCTAACTTTGTGACTGATCCGTCGTCACAATTCTACCGCAGTCCTCTTTTTCACTCGGTAATGAACTTTGTGAACAGGAAGCAAGGGACTATGACTGTAAAACAAAACAATAACAAATTAAGCCTGACGGTACGCGATATGCCATCAGTAGCCCAGGCAATAGCTTTGTTTAACAGGATACAGGCATTTCACTCGTCATCTTTGAAACCAACTGTGAATTAATGGACCTGGTCGTCGATATAGGGAACACCAGCACGAAGATCGCCTTTTATAAGGGCAGTGCGATAATAAAGAAGGAAAGGCTGAAATCTCCGGACACTGGTACCGTCGGCAGATTTATAGGTAAGAAGTCCGTCAGCAGGGTCATCGTATCGAGTGTCAATCATGATCCCCGGGCGCTCATAAACTTTCTCAGGGAAAAAGGTGCGGTGGTTCACCTTCTGTCCTGGAAGTCGCATTACCCTTTCACGATAGCCTATGAGACACCGGAAACGATAGGTGTTGACCGTCTTGCTGCCGCTGCAGGAGCCCTCCTTTATCATCCGGGAGCGGATCTCCTTGTTATCGATGCCGGCAGTGCCCTCACCCTTGATGTTATAGCTGACGGATCATTCCTGGGAGGAAGTATTTCCCCGGGGCTCTTGATGAGGTTCCGGGCACTCAATGAATTTACAGTCCGGTTACCGCTGATAGACTTCGACAGGGACTTCTCTTTCCCCGGCAGATCAACAAAGGACGCCATCAACGGAGGAGTGGTCATGGGCCTGGTATTTGAAATAAATGAGTATATTCGCACGTTCGAAAAAAGGCACGATAAACTCGTCACGGTTATCACCGGAGGTGACAGTGAGATAATAACATCACTCACCGACAGGAAAATGTTTCATCACCCCGACCTGGTAACTGACGGTTTAAATTATTTACTTGATTATAATGTACAAGACCAGAAGGCTTAGTCTGATATGTCTCTTTGTCCTCCTTGCAGCAGGAGTGGCAGGCCAGAAAGAGATCTCATCCCCTTATGCCCGGTACGGCATTGGCAACCTTGCACCACAGGGCACTTTCAGAACGCTTGCCATGGGAGGCATCAGCAGCGGCATAAGGAATAACCTCACCCTGAACTACCTGACCCCTGCTTCTTACAGCAGCATTGATACAGCATCGTTCCTGTTTGATTTCGGCCTTGATTACAGCCTTACACAACAGAAGGAGGGCGACCTTAGTTACTATTCCCAGGACATTAATTTTTCTCATCTGATGCTTGGTTTCCCGATTAAAAAAGGATGGGGATTTGCTGCCGGTATTGTTCCGTTCAGTAATGGTTTTTACACTATTACAGACAAGTCGACCGTGGAGAGCTCCGGGACAGGATCGTCAGATGAAATCCTTGAATCTCACAGGGGATCAGGTGGTTATCATAAAGCCTACCTCGGAACAGCATACAACTTTTTAAATTACTTTTCCGCCGGGCTAAATGTATTTGTCACTTTCGGAGAGATAACAAGGTATAATGATTTTGTCTTCACAACAGACAACAATTACTTTAATACCAGGGATAAAAGTACCACCTCAATGACCGGGGTGGGTTATGAAGCCTCCGTCCAGTTTATGGTAACTCTTCCTGAGAACAGGTTCTTCAATGCCGGTCTGACATATACTCCTCAATACAGCCTCTGGACAACGAATGAGGATATTATCATCAGGTACTCAAATGTTCAGACTTCCAATTTCGCCTTTGACACTCTCTATCAGGATCTGATAGATACGATCAGTCATTTACCCCGGTCAATAAGGGGAGGTGTATCCTTCGGGAAGACAGACAAACTGACTATCGGTGCTGATATCCTGTATTCATTCTGGTCAGAGGCATCTCTGCCGGGTAACTACGGAACATATGCAAATACCCTCTCACTTAGCGGGGGAGCCGAATACATCCCTGATAAATTCTCAAATTACAGTTTTTTTGATCGTATGGAATACCGCATTGGCGGCCACTATGATGAGAGTTATGCCTTGTACAGCGGCACAAAGGTCAAAGGGTACGGCATAACTTTTGGAGCAGGTATACCATTGAGGAAATCGCGATCGAGGTTTTCTTTGTATGTGGATCTGTCTTCCAGGGGTAATCCCGGGAACAACCTTCCAAAGGAAAGAACACTTTCGGTCGGAGCCAGTCTCAATCTTTATGACTACTGGTTCCTCAAGGCAAAGTATGATTAAAACAGTAATCAGAGATGACAAGAACAGCCATCACGATTTTTACAGGAGCACTCCTCGCAGTATTTACTCTTAACTCTCATGCCCAGAATGGCATTGAGACAGGTACTCCGTTCGGACGCGGCGATGACAGCACCAGGTGTCTGCGCAATACATCGCTTTATTCAACCTATTACGATAATAAAGACTATAACATGGCCGTGCAGTTCTGGAGGGATGTCCTAAAAGAGTGCCCCGGTTCCTCAAAGAACACTTATATCAAGGGTGAGGTGATGTACAAGGAATTTTTCCGTAAGACCGGCAATAAGGCCTACATCGATACCGTGCTAATGATCCTTGACCAGCGTACCAGGTATTTTAACGAGGCACAGGCCAACAGCCTTCGGAAGGCGTTCGCTCTTTACGAGTTTGGCGGGAATGATACAGCCCGGGCCCGGATGAGTTATAATCTCATCAGTGACATCATGAAGGCATCTCCCCAGAGTTTTGACCCTACATATTCAAGTCTTTATATGGCTGTTGCTGCCAGGTGCTACTTCCTGAAGCTCATAGATGCATCCGGAGTCATGGATGCTTATGCACAGTCAATGAAGGTCGTGGATGATCAGTCTGCCCGAAGACCTGGTGATGCAAAATACTTCGAGGCAAGAAAGAATATTGACCTGGTCTTCAAGTCGAGCGGAGTCGCTACCTGTGAAAATATTGAGAAGCTGTTCACTGCCAGCGTGGAAAAGACTCCTTCCGACACAGCTATGCTTAAGAAGGTTATCGCGCTGCTGACCGAGACGGGTTGTCAGGGTTCTGAGCTGTTTTACACGGCAACAACCAAGCTCTACGACACTGAGCGTTCAGCTGCCGCTGCCGCCCAACTTGCAGAGATGAATGTGGCACGCAAAAAATATGGCGAAGCCGAAAAATATTACACCGAAGCTGTTGAACTTGAAACCAACAGTGTTGTCAAATCCGGCCTGCTGACCAAACTGGCCACTATTGAACTCACATCAGGAAATAAGCAGGCGGCACGCGATTTTGCGAAGGCTGCGTATTCGCTTGATCCGGCAAATGGCAATGCCCTGTATATCATTGCTGAAGCATATGCCGGTGCACGTGTGGGGGAAGCTTTCGAGAACCAGACGGTTTATTGGGTGGTTGTGGATTACCTTGTACGTGCAAAGAATGCTGACCCGGGCCTCAAAGATCAGGCCGATGAAAGAATAGCCATTTATTCCAAACTCTATCCTACAAAGGAAGAGGCATTCTTCAGAAGCCTTGTGAATGAAGGTGCTGCCTATTATGTGGACGGATGGGTCGATGAATCGACAACCATAAGATTCAGAAAGCAGTAATTACCGCTGTGATGGCATGCAGAAGATATCTGTTCATCGTACCGGCTGCCCTGATCAGCGGGATTGCTCTGCTTTCATCATGCGAGAAAAAACCGGTGGTTGTCAATGACCTCCAGATCAAGGAGATGCCTTCACTCTCAGGCAGGAACGTTGAGACAATGTACTCTGACTCAGGCAAGGTCACTCTCGTGGTGAGGACACCGTTTATTCAGCAGTTTACAACAAAGGAGGACCCGCACACACTGTTCCCTGAAGGATTAACCGTGCTCTTTTACGACAAGAAGACCAGTCCGCAGGCAAGCATAACCGCTCACTATGCCCGTTATACCGATAAGGATGAACAATGGGAGTTGAGAGACAGTGTCGTGGCTGTCAACACGGAAGGAGATATACTTGAAACAGAATTACTCTACTGGAGTGAACCCAGGGACCGTGTCTGGTCTGACAGGTTCGTCAGATTTACCCTAAAGGATAAAATCATAATGGGTACCGGCTTTGAATCGGATTCCCGCCTAACAAACGGAACTATAAAAAACGTCTCCGGAACCATATACGTCAATGATGAGCAAAAAAGGAATTCTGGCAATTGAAATCATCTGGATCCTCCTCGGTCTTTTCTGCCTTGGCATCGCAATCAGGGAGATGAACACAAATGGTTTCAGCAGGGCCTGGCTCTTCTTTGTAATGTCTGCTGTCGCTTTTATGATGGCGTGGATTCGCGACAGACAGCGAAAAAAAGTATAACTTTGGGTCATGAACCCGTTGGTGATCATTCCGTTTGCTATTCTTCTTGCAGCATTCTTTTCAGCAATGGAGCTCTCCTTCATTGCATCAAACAAGCTGCGGATAGAACTTGACCGTAAACAGGGTCATTTCGGCTCCGGCATCGTCTCTGTATATACCCGTAATCCCGGCCAGTTCATAGCCACCATGCTGATCGGGGTCAATATCGCCACAGTCATCTTCAGCATGCTCTCTGCAGACCTGCTTGAACGGTGGATGGCAAACCTGATTCCCTCAGATCTGGTAATATTCATCATCCAGACTGTGGTCACCACCTTTATAATACTTGTCTTTGCCGACTTTCTGCCTAAATCCATCGTGAGGATCAACCCTAATTCCTTCCTGAAACTTTTTGCTGTCCCTACCACGATTTTCTATTATCTCTTCTACCCGGTCAGCAAATTGACCTTATGGGTCAGCAACCTGTTCATGAGGCTCTTCTTCGGTATCAGACCGGATCGAAAGGAGCAGGAAAACAAAATCTTCACCCGCGTCGACCTTGACCATTTTGTGAATGACCTGGTGGAGACAGAAGAAGAAAAAGAAGAGGAATACAACAGCCTGAGGATATTTCAGAATGCTCTCGATTTTTCTTCCGTCAGAGCCCGCGAGTGTATGGTTCCCCGTACAGAGATAGTAGCACTGCCGGTAGGGAGCACCACGGAAGAGCTGAAACAGCAGTTCATTGAATCAGGTCACTCCAAGATACTGCTCTACAGGGAGCATCTGGACAACATGGTCGGATACTACGAGCTTAAGGATATTCTTCATGAGCCTGCTGATATTGAAACGGGGCTGAGGAAGCTCCCGGTGGTTCCGGAAACCATGACGGCAAATAAGGTTTTGAAAATGCTTTCCGAAGCAAAAAAGAGCATCGCTCTTGTTGTGGATGAGTTCGGAGGCACGTCAGGCATTGTGACCATTGAGGACGTACTCGAAGAGATTGTCGGTGATATCGAAGATGAACATGACACCAGCGATCTGATCGATAAAAAGATCAGTGATAAGGAATATATCTTCTCAGGAAGACTCGATATTGACTATCTGAACGAAGAGTATGAGCTTGGACTTCCGGAGAGTGATGAGTACACTACACTTGCAGGTCTTCTGCTCTACACGCACGGCAATATACCGCACCTGCAGGAAAATATCCGGGTGGGCAGATACACATTTACCGTTATCCGCGGCTCGACAACAAAAGTTGAACTGCTGAAACTGAAAATTGACTGAACGGTCGTCACACAGACTTCTTCATCTCTGTATAATACCGGTAATACAACGGAATAGCCCGCATCCCGGCAAACAGGTTTTCCAGAGGGTAATTCTCATTGGGTGAGTGTATTGCATCCGACTCCAGTCCAAACCCCATCAGTATTGATTTGACTCCAAGAATCTTCTCGAATGTTGCAATGATGGGTATGCTGCCTCCGCTGCGGACAGGAATGGGTTTCTTGCCAAAGACCTCTTCATAGGCTCTTTCGGCAGCAAGATACTCAGGTGTATCAAGAGGACTGACATAAGCCTCTCCGCCGTGGAGATATTCAGCCCTGATCGTCACTCCTGCCGGGGCTATTGACCTGATATGCTTTATAGCAAGGTCAGCGATAGCTTCAGCTTTCTGATAAGGGACGAGCCTCATAGAGATCTTAGCTGATGCCTTTGATGGCAATATCGTCTTTGCTCCTTCACCTGTATACCCTCCCCAGATGCCATTGATGTCAAGCGTGGGTCTGATGCCAACGCTTTCGAGGGTCGAGAATCCTTTTTCGGAAGCCAGGGCTTCCACACCGATCGCTTTTTTGTATGCTGAAGGATCGAATGGTCTTTTGGCCATTTTAGCTCTTTCGGCGTCAGAAGGCACCATCACGTCATCATAAAATCCGGGGATCGTAATTTTCCCGTCGCTGTCCTTCAGCCTGGCGATTATGTCGCACAGCACATTGCATGGATTGACGACAGCGCCGCCGTATATACCGGAATGAAGATCATGATCAGGACCCTCGACCTCAACCTGTATATACGACAGTCCGCGCAGCCCTGATGTTACTGATGGATTAGCCGTTGAGATCATAGTGGTATCTGAAATGAGAATCACGTCAGATCGCAGCATCTCCCTGTATTCGGCACAGAAACCGCCGATACTTTCCGATCCGGCCTCTTCCTCGCCCTCGATCATGAACTTGACATTGCACGGGAGTGTGCCAGTGGCGTTCATCATCTCAAATGCCTTAAGGTGCATGAACAGCTGGCCCTTGTCATCATCGGCCCCGCGGGCGTAGATCTTCCCGTCGCGAATCTCCGGCTCGAAAGGCGGTGAAACCCACTTTTCAACCGGCTCAGGCGGCTGTACATCATAATGACCGTAAACCAGGATCGTGGGCAATGACTTGCCGATAATTTTTTCCCCGTACACTATCGGGTGTCCTTTGGTATGGTATACTTCGGCACGGTCAGCTCCGTTGCCGAGCAGCATATCGCGTATATATTCCGCGGCCCTGACCATATCGGCCTTATTGGCTTCTGCTGCGCTGACGGACGGTATCCTTATAAGCCCGAAGAGCTCTTCAATAAATCTGTTCCTGTTGGTCTCAATGTAATTGCTTATTTTTTCCATGATTCCCTGTTTTTGTTGTATTCATTTGCTGACCACTGCAGTTTATCATACCATTCTTCACCAAAAGCCCTTATAAGAGGTTCCCTGAGATATGACCAGAGCGGTGAATTCTGTTTTACGCCTGCCGCTACACCTGGCCGGCAGATGGGCCACTCCTCGTAGTTCACGCCTTTGAAATCACGGTATTGCTTCACCCTCACCGGGAACAGGTGACATGACAGCGGCTTCCTGAACACGACGGCTCCTGCGGTAAACGCTATTTCAATTCCGCATTTGAATATGCCATCTTCCAGGACGGTAAAGGCACACTCTTCATTATTGATCAGCGGAGTGACAAGTTCTCCCTCGATATCCCTCAGGCTTGTACCCTGCATCTCTATCGCCCTTATGCCCTCAGGGCGCAGGTAAGGCCACAGTTCGGGCCATATACGCTCAAGTGTTGCCGCTTCCTCATCGGTGAGCGGGGCACCAGTGTCGCCATAACGGCAGCAGCTGCCCTTGCATACTTTAAGGTCACATGAGAATTTCTTTTCAAGAAGAGCCAGCGATACTATTGTTTCATCTATCTGCAGCATAGTTTTCTACACCAGTGACCTGCCGGTCATTTCCTCCGGTATGGGAAGACCCATCATGGTCATTATTGTAGGCGCAATATCAGCGAGCCTCCCGCTGCTGACAGTTTTATACCTGTCACTTATAAGATAAATGGGTACAGGATTAAGGGAGTGGGCAGTGTTTGGCGAACCGTCAGGATTAATGGCATAATCAGCATTCCCATGATCAGCGATAATCACCACATCATATCCGTTGGAGCGTGCTGCTTTCACAACATCACCCGCACATTCGTCCACGGTCCTGACCGCTTTCTGAATTGCTTCGTAGATGCCCGTGTGACCAACCATGTCGCCGTTGGCAAAATTGAGGCATATGAAATCGAACTTTTGCTTCCCGATCTCAGCGATGATGGCATCCCTGACCTTATAGGCGCTCATCTCAGGCTGCAGGTCATATGTCGCTACCTTGGGTGAAGGTACCAGTACCCTTTCCTCCCCGGGAAACTCCTTCTCCCTTCCTCCCGAGAAAAAGAATGTCACGTGCGCATATTTCTCCGTCTCTGCTATCCTGAGCTGTTTTTTGCCAAGTTCTCCCAAAATCTCCCCGAGAGTTCTGTCCACATTGTCTTTCGGGAAAATAATCTGCAAGCCCCTGAACTTGTCATCGTAAGGGGTCATGGTCAGATAATGCAGAGGGATGGTCTTCATTCCCAGTTCAGGCATATCCTGCTGTGTCAGAACGATAGTCAGCTCGCGTGCGCGGTCATTTCTGAAGTTGATGAAAACAACAACATCGTCGCTGGAAATGGTAGCAAGCGGTTTCCCGTCGTCATCTGTCACTACAATGGGCTTCATGAACTCGTCAGTCACGCCCCCGTCGTATGAAGCCTGCATTGCCTCGATGATATCTGTAGTCTTATGACCTACCCCGTTTACGAGCAGATCGTAAGCCTCCTTTATACGTTCCCACCTTTTATCACGGTCCATGGCATAATACCTGCCGACAAACGATGCCACCCTGCCGTTGCTCTGTTCCAGGTGGCTGATCAGTTCAGTCATGAAGCCCTTACCGCTTCTCGGGTCAGTATCGCGGCCGTCACCGAAACCGTGAATATATACCTCTTTCAGGCCGTAATCCATTGTCATGTCGCAGAGTGCGTAAAGGTGTGTATCAAGCGAGTGCACTCCCCCGTCAGATAACAGACCCATGAAATGAACCTTTACTCCCTTGTCGCGGGCATATGTGAAAGCTTCAATGAGTGGTTTGTTGGCCCGTATCTCGCCGGTCCGGCAGGCCCTGTTTATTTTGACAAGATCCTGGTAGACTATCCGTCCCGCGCCTATATTCAGGTGCCCAACCTCCGAGTTGCCCATCTGGCCTTCAGGTAAACCCACATCTTCACCAGAGGTAAGAAGAGATGCGGAAGGATATACTTTTTTCAGTGCATCAATAGAAGGTGTCCCTGTAGTACTGATGGCATCACTTCTCGTGCCGTCACCTATTCCCCACCCGTCAAGGATCATCAGTAAGACTCTCTTTTCTTTCATTCAGTCGTTATGTATAATTTAAAACCGGTAGCAAAAATAGACAATTCCTCCAAACGGAGGAGGTGCCATGAAGAAGAACAAAACCAGCGTGAAAAAGTTTGCCTTAACGGGCTCCTGTTACCTCTCTTACCCTGATCTTATAAGTTTTGTCGGGGCAGGTAGGTTCATATTCTATATCTCGTCCGACATATGCAGCCCACTCTGCCGGTGACAGGTTACGTGTAACCCTGGTGCACAGTCCGCCAGTCATGCACCTTACATGAGCCGGCCTTTGTGTCACCTCAGTGCGCGTTGCTGCAAGAAATGAATTCCCGTCCTTATTGCAGGCCAGACAGATGATACTTTCATTGTTGTCAGATATGACAACCGGCGGCCGGGCGAGGTCAGAAAGGGCCCATATCCTTAAGACGCCGGTTTTGTCGGCGGTAATCATCTGGTTATCAGTTTTATTGAAAGCTATAGCTTCAATGGCAGATGTGTGGCCTTCCACAAAAGTCCCGATAGTCTTTGTTCCTGTATCCCATATGTCAATAATACCTGTTTCGTCCCCGGTAGCTAACTTATCTCTTCCCGTGAGGAATTTCAGTGATGTAATTACTTTGTCACCGGCATCAAGAGTATACTGCCTGCCAGGTGCTTCCGGGTTCCAGAGCATTACCCTGCCATCCTTTGTAAGTGCTGCCAGCAGATTGTTGTCGTCAGATATCTCAAGGGCAATAATTCCGGCGGGATCTCCGGCTATGTCTTTGCCCTTGCGCGATTTGAGATCCCATGCAGTGACGGCGCCTTCAATGGTTGATGTGTAAAGAAGATCGCCCGTTGTGTTAAAGATCAGTGCGGCAATGCTGCCTCCTTTCTCCTGCAACTGATAACCGATGGAATCGTCTGCGAGAGGTATCATGATAACCTCGGATGTTGATGTACCGCACGCCAGCCATGATGCATCAGGGCTTACCGACATTGCTTTTATGACTTTGTCACCTGACCATATCAGGGTGTATCCATTGCCAGCCTGGTCGTTCTGCCAGCGTAATACCCTGCCCTCAGTGTCAGCCGTATAGAAGAAGTATCCATCCGGCTCCTGGGCCATGGCTGTCACTGATGCTCCATCAGGTCTGACCCTTGAATAGTATTTGTTGCCGTAACGTTTGCTCACTTCATAGAGTGCAGAGAATACATCGGCATCATCATCAGCGCCTCCAAGCCTTTCATTGAAGAGATAGGCCTGCCATGCCAGCAGTATCTGCAGATCCTGTTCTCCCGAATGGTTGATTGACCGCATTGCCAGGGATCTGGCCAGGGTAAGCATTTTATTTCTTTTCTCCCCGGTAGCCAAAAGGACAGCGGCTGTCTTATCAGCCTCTGCATTTTTCAGTATGTTGCGCGCTGCCGATGCTCTCTCCTCAGCCTCCCTTGCCCTGCTGACTGCAGCAATTGTATTCAGCTTTTCCATCTCGACTTCCTGTTCGGCCGTTCTTAATGTATCTGACAACAGATTGAGGCTGTCACTCAGAAGATTTGTGTAAGCAACTGCCTCATCTTTCAGCTGCAAGGCTACTGACTTCTGTTTTTCAGACCTGACCCTGAGTGAATAGAGAGCGCCCAGAGCCAGGAGCGTCAGCAGGACTATCATTCCAAGAATACCTGCTATAAGGCGAGAACGTCTTATCTTACCGTTGTCGGCCTTCCTGTTGTATTCCTCCAGGGCAGCATATTCCTCCTCTGAGTTTTTAAGGAACAGCATTGTTCTCTCGAATGCCGGGTCTATCTTCTCAGCCCAGGCCAGGGTGGGATTGTTCTCTTCACGCCATTTGACGGCTACAAACAGGTCAGGGGCACTCCAAAGTTTTCCGTTGCCTTCCTGGTACTGTTCAGCAGCTGAGGCAAGCTTGAGATAAAGTCTCTTTGAAGCGTCCTCATCATCCAGCCATTTTCTAAGCGTACTCCATAATTTAATAATGCTTTCATGGCTCAGGTCAATGATACTGTCCTTATTTAGCGGAACATCTGAAGGAGGTGTGAGAAAAGAATAATCAGGATGTCTGAAAACCTCAGCGACATTAATTATCTCTTCTGCCGTGCAGCCTGTCTGCAATGCGATGGTGGCAATGCTTTCCGGCCGGCGTATCTCCCTGCCGTCTCCGGTACGAACGATTATGGAACGGAAGAGCCTTGAACAGACATACCGGTGCCTCTCATTAAGCTCTTCAAGAGCCTGTCCGGCATGTTGTGATATGGCTCCCTTGATCGTACCCACAGCCTCATAATCGGCAATGCTCAGCGGACGGCTCATGTCACCGACCTTGTTCCACTGGTTCCACATCCGCATCAGAAGGTGCTGCAGTACCGGCAGTTGTCCGGGATTGTCAGTCAGATCACCAAGTATGATCTTAACCAGTGACCGGTCTATAGTTGCCCCGGAAACCTTTACCGGCTCTTCGATCACTGTGGTAAGCAAGTCACGGCCTATCTGCGGAAGAAGAAAGCTACTGGTATTCATCAGGTTGGTCAGCGTATGAAAGCGGGAACACTCTGATACATACTCAGACCGAAGTGTAAGAATGAGATAAAGCCCCTGATCAGGCTGCTGCACTGCATTTACCAGGAGGTCAATAAAGTCGGTGGCTTCATCGCCTTCCGTGCCCCTGGTTGAAACAGGGCTGTACCTGAAGATCTCTTCAAACTGATCAATAACGATTACTATCTGCTGACGCAGGCTTTTTCTGATCTTATTGACTACGTCAGTGATACCTTCACTTCTGTTATGCAGGGAGGCGGCTATGCTGGCCTGTGAAAGCTGTGTGAAACCCGCGCCGGCAGACAGTGTCGACAGCTCTGCCGCAAGATTGTCGATAGGATTTATATCAGGCCGGAAAACCAGGTACGACCACAGCTTTTTCCCTTCAGCGTTTTCTTTGAGCAGAGCTGGCAACACTCCTGAGAGAACCAGTGACGACTTGCCGCTGCCTGACGCTCCTATTACGGAAACAAACCTGTTGTCCTTGAGCCTTGCAGCTACTTTGGTTGTGCTCTCCAACCGGCCGAAAAACAGGTGTCCTTCATCAGGCCTGTAGGCTCTTAGTCCAGGGAAGGGATTTGACTTTATTATTGTTATTCTTTCAGCCATGCATGACTAATAATTAAACAGCATCAATGCTTTGCTTGTCCATATAATCAGCAAAGATATCAGTGTATTCCGAATAGTGGAAAACAAAATTGGTAATATCGCTCACGGGAAGTGAATATAGCCCGCTTTTCCCCTGGTCCGAAGGAACAATCCAGGTGATAAGACCTGGTAATGGCCCCGCATCATAAGATTCCGAGTAGCGCATTCCGGAGGCCAGCATTATCATTCTTTCTTCCGGCAGCTTATTAAAGCAGAGGCTTAGAAAGCGTGTTTTCCCGAAGATCAATGCAACCTCCGGCACTGTGTCGCTGACCACCCCGGCAATCCTGTTTCTTACCTGTTCCGTCAGCCTGCTTTCCACCTCTGTGAACCAGTCACGGTTAACTGTGCGTATCACCATTGCAGCTTCTTCCTGCAGCAGCTGGCTGTTGCTGAAGAGATATGACACCACTATCTCTTTGTTCACCCCCCGTCCCACGCGGGCTGAATTATGCAGGGCACATGCCTTGGTCCACACACCGGTAATGTTCTGATCTGATGAAAGTATCATGGTTGCCAGAGATGCTTCTGTCACTGTCCTCAGAGGGAAGTACAGCGAGAGTTCGTTTAACCTGGCACTGTCTGAATTATGTCCGAGAAGTGCCTGAAGCGGACGGCGCAATGATCCGTTAATCATCGTATCAATGACCTCCGATGCAATTCCTGCCCCTTCCGGGGTTCCACTGACGGCATTGGTCCTGATCATCCCGGAAGTTGCATTCCCTGATACAAGTGAGAGCAGGGAGAAGAGCAGATCATAGTACATATTCTTTTCCCAATCAAGGGCTCCCGATAAAATAAAGTACCTGTTCCTCTTAGCCTCTGCCTGCAGCGCAATAAGCCGTCCGATATTGTATACTGTTCCATTTATGGTCTCTTCAATCCGCTGCCGGTGATTCGCCTCAGGGGCAAAGCCCTGTTCACAGAGGTACTTTGCAGCTTCAAGTCTTACGGTTACAGGCCCGTCTTCCATTAACTTGCTCAGATACGGAGTAACCTGTGCAAGAGGCATCATACTCAGCAGCCGCATCACCATGAGGCTGACACTTTCTCTGTTATGAGGCCTGAGGGCAGAACCGATGATTTCACCATAAGTATCAGGTCCGAAATGATGAAGAAGGTAAAATGCCTCTCTCTCTGTCTCAGGTATATAAAGAGCCTGCAACGCCTCTTCACGCATTTCTTTCATCCTGTAAAGTCCTGCTGCTGCAAGCCCTGTTCTTCTGATATCCGGATTTGCATCGTTGAGCAACCTGATTATTTCAGATGTCTGTGGAGCTTTTTTCCCTGTAAGTATCGTCCGGGCAACAGCAGTCTTTTCGCTTATCCCCGGAAGCTTGAGCAATTCACTGTTCCTGACAGGGTCAGAATAGTACTTTTCAATATGGGCAATCACCCCGGCTGCCTCGTGCCTGACAGCCTCGCTGAAATCCTGCCTTGAAACAATGGTTTTCAAAGCAGTGATAAGGGCAGGGTCTAAAGTACGACCTGCAACCCGGACAACCTCTGAGGCATAATTGTCATCGGCACGGTTGATCAGGTAATCAAGCTTTCCGCATACAATATCCAGGTAATGACTTGGAAAAAGCAACACGCTTCTGAAACCGCTGACAGTGTCCCCATGTAGTATCTGATTTTCTGAAGTCTCTGTTAGTGTCTCCTGCCTTCGGATCCTGCGTGTGATCAGATTCCTGAATTCAGCAGAAAGAATAATGCCCAGTATGATCTGCACCAATGCGAATAACGGAATCAGCAGAACCAGTCCCGATGAATTATATCCGGTAAATCTAAGGATCAGAATTAAAAACACCAATAATAAAGTTATTGTTGCGATCGTCTTGACCCTGACGTTTTTGATCCGGCACCATCGCACACCTTCCTCTGCGTACAGCTTCAGCATTGTCGCCAGGGCAGGCAGGGTATAAACTAAAAAGAATGCGAAAAAGAAGATGGCAGCCAGAGAAGCAAACAGTGCCGACAGTAACTCAAGGGTTTCCTTACCGTTAAGATCATAATAGATGTATATCAGGGATGCCGGGACAGAAACGGCCAGGAGTGTGAGGGCTGAGATCAGCAATCTCCCGTTTAGCCGCATGTCTTTCAGCATAGGCAGGTAAGAGCGGTTTCGGATTACCAGGGCAAGCCCTGTCGTAGCTGCTGCGATGGAGACTGCATAAAGAAACGGTGTCGTTTCAAAGAGCGACATATCAGCAACTACTGCCAGCAGGGTAGCGGCAGTAATTACTGACAAAGCCAGAACGGACCATAAAACCCATGGATAACCGGCTTTCATCTGCCCTTTAGTGTTGACCTGTTCCGGAATACATACAGACTCGCTTTACAATATACAAACAATTAAATCTATAAAAAAGCGCCCCGTTCTCTTATGAGGTCAGCGAGCTGACCCGTAAGCCTTTCAACGGTAATGTTCTGACTGTCAACGATAATGTCTGCCTGCTCGTACCACCCTGATCTTTTGGCCAGCAGATCCTGCACTCTGGCCGCCAGGTCAGTCTCCCCGTTCTTCATCAGAAGCGGACGTACGGTCTTTGACTTTTCAAGTCTTGAAACCAGTATGTCGACAGGCAATTTCAGGTAAAGGATCACGCCCGTTTCTTTCATTATGCCAATATTTTCCGCCGAGCATGGAGTACCGCCCCCGCAGGCGACCACTGTGCGTGATCTTGCCGAAGCTGTTATCAGAGCCTTTTTTTCAGCCTCCCTGAAATACTGTTCTCCGCGCTGAGCGAACAGCTCTGCAACCGATAAGCCATTATGCTCTTCTATCAGCCTGTCAATGTCAATAAAACTCCATCGGAGAGACGATGCAATCTTCCTGCCGGTGGTGCTTTTACCACTGCCCATGAAACCTGTCAGATAGATATTCACGCTGATCTAAAGATCTAGTTTCATCTGCGCCGGATCTTCCGCAGGAGGCACCTGCAATTCCGTACCCGGTAATTTGGCCTCTTCGTTGTCAGGATGAGGCGCAGCCTCACTTTTTACAATTGGTTCGAGCTCACGAATGTCTGACACGCTGTAGTTCGACAGTCTCTTACCTTTGGCGCGGAAACTCTTCACTCCGATAAAACCGGCCACCTCGATGATCTCGTTGCTGCGACCCTCATTCTTGCCGCCAAAGCTGATCTCGAGACGCGGATACTCGACCTCTGTCAGGCTGACAAGCTTTGATCCTTCGCTGTCAGCTATGAAGTACTGCAGTCTTTCTGACTCTTCAAAGAGGAACCTCTTGACGTAATAGAGTTCCTGCTCTGCATCCCAGTAAACAGCGGAAAAGACTTTTGATTCCCTGAATTTCTCGATCAGCAGAAGGTCATCCTCAAAATGCAGCGAGAGGTCCGTGCCTGATGTGCGGAAGCAGCCTCCTTTTGTCACAACCAGAAGTATCTCTTCTGAAGCGAACTCACCGAGGAATTTGCCCCTGCCATCGGCGTTAAGCCTCATCACAGCATCATCAAACCAAAGCTTGCGGCCACCCAGTGTCGACAGGCCTTTTTCTTTGAGAGTGATTTTATGTATAGGATTCTTCGTCAGTATATTTCCCATCGAGGAGCGTCCCTTGATCGCCAGCTCACCAAAATCAAACTCAAAGGTTAGTTTCTTCAGCCTGGTACGCGGCTTATGGTAAACCTTGATAACCTCCGCTTCACCATTGGGATTGACACTCAGATAATGTATACGGGTACCATCGGTCCCCCGTCCGAGGTTGTATTCCTTGTCCCTGGTAAGGCCTGTGAGGGCACAACGCTTGATATACAGTGAGCCTTCGCGTCCGTCCTGGTAAACTATATTGTAAATCGTACGACTGTCATTCCTCAGGAAAACCTGCACATATATTACATCCTTGCCCACGAACTGCTTATCAGCCACCTTCGTTATGAGATAGGTGCCGTCTTTTCTTATCACAATAATATCATCGATATCAGAGCAGTCACAGACAAACTCATCTTTTCTGAGGCCGGTGCCGACAAAGCCCTCCTGACGGTTGACATACAGCTTGGAATTTACGGCCACCACCTTCGAGGCCTCAATGGTCTCAAAACTTCTTATTTCCGTACGGCGCTCTGAGTTTTTGCCATATTTCTTTTTTATCTGACGGTAGTAATTGATAGTGTACGGGATGATGTTACCCAGATGGTTAGCCACTTCTTCCAGCTCCCCTTCAATTCCCCTTATATGCTCATCGGCACGGGAAGAGTCAAATTTGGAGATACGTTTGATCTTAATCTCCGTAAGCTTGATAATATCTTCACGTGTAATCTGGCGCCTGAAAAGCTTTTTGTAGGGCTTCAGCCCCTTATCTATTGCACTTATGACTGCCTCCCATGTCTCGCTCTCCTCAATATCACGGTATATCCTTTTCCCGATAAAAATCCTTTCGAGCGATGCAAAGTGCCATTCTTCCTCAAGCTCAGCTTTGCGTATTTCGAGCTCACGCTTTAAAAGTTTGACCGACTGGTCAGTTGAGTGCCTCAGGATATCGCTTACCCCGACAAAAGCTGGTTTGTTTTCATCGGTGATGATGCAGGCGTTGGGTGATATTGAAAGTTCACAGTCGGTGAAAGCATAAAGGGCATCAATGGTTTTATCAGGCGATATCCCTGACTGCAGTTGGATCACTATTTCAACGCCCCCAGAAGTGTTGTCGTCAATCTTTTTTACCTTGATCTTGCCCTTGTCATTGGCCCTGACAATTGATTCGATGAGTGAACCTGTCGTGCGGCCAAAAGGTATCTCGGTGATGACCAGTCCTTTTCTATCTACCTTTTCAATCTTCGCCCTCACTTTGACTGCACCGCCCCTGATGCCGTCATTGTACCTTGCCACATCAATCATGCCGCCTGTCGGGAAATCAGGGTAAAGAACAAATGGTTTTCCCTGGAGATAGCTTATCGATGCATCAATGAGTTCATTGAAATTGTGCGGAAGTATCTTCGATGCCAATCCCACGGCAATACCTTCAACACCCATTGCCAGGAGAAGAGGGAATTTCACCGGCAGGGTGACAGGCTCCTTGTTACGTCCGTCGTATGAGCTCATCCATTCTGTGGTCTTGCTGTTGAAGGCCACTTCGAGGGCGAACTTTGAAAGACGTGCTTCAATATAACGGGGTGCAGCAGCTCCGTCACCGGTGAGAATATTTCCCCAGTTTCCCTGCGCATCCACCAGCAGGTCCTTCTGCCCGAGCTGGACCAGCGCATCGCCAATTGAAGCATCACCGTGAGGATGGAACTGCATTGTATGACCTATGATGTTGGCCACTTTATTGAAGCGGCCGTCATCCATGCGTTTCATTGAATAAAGAATCCTTCGCTGGACAGGCTTCAGGCCGTCAGAGATATGCGGTACGGCACGCTCGAGGATAACATACGATGCATAATCCAGGAACCAGTCCTGGTACATCCCCGACAACGCTGTAACCGCATGAAGGGCAGCGGGGATATAACCGTTCTTTGTCTCTTTAGCCTCCCCGCCGTCTCCGGCCAGGATATCATCTTCGTGATCAGTCTCTTTCATCTTCTGCAACAATCTCCTCTCACGCCACCGTCGTTTCCGGCAACTCCTCCTCAACCCTCAGGTTGTCTATTATAAAGTCCTGTCGTTCAGGAGTATTCTTCCCCATGAAAAACTCAAGGAACTGAGTATAGGGGTCAGCCTTCTTCATGATTACAGGCTCAAGCCGTATATCCTTCCCGATGAAACGTCCAAACTCATCAGGCGATATCTCACCCAGCCCCTTAAACCGTGTAATCTCCGGTTCAGGTCCAAGGTCCTTTATCGCCTTAAGTCTTTCATTATCACTGTAACAGTAGCGAGTTTCCTTTTTGTTCCGAACCCTGAAAAGCGGGGTCTGCAGGATATAAACATGGCCTTTCCTGACAAGATCAGGAAAGAACTGCAGGAAGAATGTCAGAAGAAGCAGCCGGATGTGCATGCCGTCAACATCTGCGTCTGTGGCTACGACAACGTTGTTATAACGGAGGTCTTCAACGGACTCCTCAATATTCAGCGCTGCCTGCAGCAGGTTGAACTCCTCATTCTCGTAAACGATCTTCTTCGTAAGGCCAAAACTGTTCAGAGGCTTGCCCCGCAGGCTGAAGACAGCCTGCGTCTCCACATTACGCGATTTGGTTATCGAGCCGCTGGCAGAGTCTCCTTCAGTGATAAATATTGTGGAATCAAGACGCCTGTCGTCATTGGAATTGTAATGAATGCGGCAGTCGCGAAGCTTGCGGTTATGAAGACTGACTTTCTTTGATCTTTCACGTGCTAGCTTCTGGATGGAGCTGATGGCCTTGCGCTCCTTCTCTGATTCCTGTATCTTCTTCAGCAGTATTTGTGCTGTCTCGCTGTTCTTGTGAAGATAGTCGTCGAGGTGCTTGTGTATGAATTCAACAATATAATACCGGACTGAAGGTCCTTCAGGACCCATGTCCTTGGATCCGAGCTTTGTCTTTGTCTGGGATTCGAAGATAGGCTCTTCGATCTTGACTGAAACGGCAGCTATGATTGATGTACGTATGTCAGCCGGGTCAAAATCCTTTTTGTAAAATTCCCTTATGGTCTTTACTATCCCTTCCCGGAATGCCATGAGGTGGGTGCCTCCCTGGGATGTATGCTGGCCATTGACAAAACTGTAATAATCTTCACCGTACTGCAGCCCGTGGGTGATGGCAATCTCGATATCATCCCCCTTAAGGTGAATAATCGGATAGAGACCCTCGCCGTTCATGTTGTCATTGAGAAGGTCTACGAGGCCGTTGCGGGAGATGATCCTGTTGCCGTTGAAATTTATCACCATACCTGCATTGAGGTAGGTGTAGTTTTTCAGCATGTTTTCAACATACTCATTGATATAGTGGTAGTTGCCGAACATAAACTCATCGGGGGTAAAGATCACCTCCGTGCCGTTATCCTCTTTCGATGCCTTCTGTGCTTCATCCCTGACCACATTGCCCGCATTGAACTCAATCTCCTTAACCTGTCCGTCACGTACTGACCGCAGGATAAACATTGAAGAGAGGGCATTGACTGCCTTGATACCCACACCGTTAAGTCCTACCGATTTCTTGAATGCCTTCGAGTCGTATTTGGCCCCGGTGTTCATACGTGATGAAACATCGAGTACTTTGCCAAGTGGTATGCCGCGGCCGTAATCACGTACCCTGACCTCCCTGCCGCTGATGCCTACATCGATCTTACGGCCGAAACCCATCATATACTCATCCACCGCGTTATCCATTACCTCCTTAAGCATGACATAAATGCCATCATCGAGGGATGAGCCGTCACCCAGCTTGCCGATGTACATACCGGGCCTCAGCCTGATATGCTCCTTCCACTCAAGGGTTTTGATGTTGTCTTCTGTGTAGTTGCCGTCCATCAGCCCAAATTTTCGGCAAATATAAAGATTTAGGAGAGGCCTTTGCACCCGATTTATCAACAACAGCAGTGAATTTTTACCTTATAGCAAGGCAGGAAGGGCGTCCGGAGTGGTTATTTTACTTTTACCGGCTCACTTCTGAGCTGTTCCATGGCACTGACCATCCGGGTCTGAACCATCGCCGCGAGCTCATCGGGATCACCGGTTTTGAAATTCCCCGGAAATATAGGATCCAGGACCCTGATCCTTACTACTCGGCGATTCCCGAAGAGGAACCCTTTTTTCGGCAATATATCTCCGGTGCCGTCTATCAGTACCGGAAGCAGGGGTTTGTCAGTCTTCACTGCGATCTGGAAGGCTCCTGGCTTGAACTTCCCAATCGCTCCCGTCAGTGACCGTGTACCTTCAGGAAAGATCACTACGGAAATGCCCTCCTGAAGAGATTCCACGCAGCTCTCCATCATCTTTACCACGCTGGCCTTGTTTCCCCTGACAAGCTCAATGTACTTCACCATCCTCATCTCCCATCCCACTATCGGAATCTTGAACACCTCGATCTTTGAAACCCATCTTAGCCTGTGATGCAGCATGTTGAAGAAAACAATATCCAGCATTGACTGATGATTGGGTACGATAACATAAGCCTGGTTCTGGTCAATCTTCTCACGGCCGTCAACGATCACCCGCCAGAAAGGACTCATCTTTGTGAGAACAATCCCCTGGATGACCATCCATCTGTTGTTCATCAGCCTGCGTCTGTCAAACGGAATTGATATCAACCAGAGCAGTGTGGCTACAGGTAACGCAAGCGTGATGAAGATGATGCTTGACAACCAGACCCATGCAGATTTTATTATTTCCATGATACAATGCGTTTATCTGTTTTCGCTACGGCAAGAGCCAGCCCTGTGCCGGCAAGCAGTCCAAGGAGGGCTCCCCCGATAACATCGCCCGGATAATGTACTCCGAGGTAGATTCTGGAATAGGATACCAGGGCTGCCCAGATGAAAATACACCATGTGTACCATTTCTTACCCAGGAGGGGGGCTGTATATGCTGCCAGGCCGAAGGAATTGGCTGCATGCCCTGAAACAAAACCGTACATACCTCCGCAATGGCCTTTTACCGTATGAACAAGGCCCTGGAGCAAAGGCTCATGACAAGGCCTGAGACGCCCGATGAAGTTCTTCATCATTACCGAAACCTGATCAGTGATTACGACCAGAAGAACTACAAAGAGAAGGATCAGCCAAATCCTTTTTTTATATTTAACAGCCAGGAGATAAATAATAAAAAGATAGAACGGTATCCATACCGCCCTGAGGCTGATTGTCCACATCACTGAGTCAAGGAATGGTGTGTGGAGGGAGTTAAGAAAGAGAAATATGGTGCGATCGAGCTCAACCATTGGTTAACTGTTTATGGCTCTCCAGAGGAAATCCTTGAGTGTGGTGATGCCTGTGCCGTTTATCGATGAGATGAACACAACCGGAATGTTGTCCGGTAATCCGGGTCTCATTGCATCCTTAAGCTCTTCGTCAATAAGGTCACATTTGGAAATGGCCATCACCCTGGGTTTATCGAGCAGTTCCGGGTTGTATTTTCTGAGTTCTTCAACAAGAATCTGATACTCCCGGTTCACGTCATTGCTGTCAGACGGGACCATGAAGAGGAGTACTGCGTTCCGTTCAATATGCCTGAGGAACCTTGTACCGAGGCCCTTGCCCTCGGCGGCGCCTTCTATTATGCCCGGGATATCAGCCATGACAAAAGATTTGTCGTCACGGTAGCTTACGATGCCCAGGTTTGGGGTCAGGGTGGTGAAAGGATAGTTATCTATTTTGGGGCGGGCGGCGCTTACCACCGAAAGCAAGGTCGACTTGCCGGCATTGGGAAACCCTACAAGACCTACGTCTGCGAGGACCTTCAGTTCCAGGATGAACCAGCTCTCTATGGACGGCTCACCGGGCTGCGCGAAGCGGGGTGTCTGAAAGGTTGACGACTTGAAATGAGTGTTGCCCTGACCTCCGCGGCCTCCCTTGACAAGTATCTTTTCTTCCCCGTCATGGGTTATTTCAAAAAGGATATTTTCTGTCTCAGCGTCTTTTGCAATTGTTCCCAGGGGTACATTTATAATTACATCTTCTCCGTCGGCGCCCGTTTTATTATTCGATGAACCCACTCCTCCGTGACCGGCGAAGATATGCTTCCTGAACTTGAGGTGCAGCAGGGTCCATAGTTGTGAATCGCCTTTAAGAATGACATCCCCTCCTCTTCCGCCGTCGCCGCCGTCAGGCCCGCCCTTTGGTTGAAATTTCTCACGCCGCAGGTGTGTTGAGCCGGCGCCGCCCTTGCCCGATCGTCCGAAAATCTTTACATAGTCAACGAAGTTTGTTTCTGCCATCAGTCAGATTATTGTTTCAATATGTGTGCAGAGCCTGGCGAAGATGTCATCGATAGAACCCACTCCGTCAACCATGCGTGAGACCCCTGCCTTGCGGCCGTAGTTTATCACCGGTTCGGTCTTGGCCTGATAAACGGCAATGCGATTGTTTATGACCGCTTCATCTGCATCATCAGCCCGTCCTGATACCAAAGCTCTTTTCTTCATGCGGTCCATCAGCTCAAGGTCATCTACTTCGAGAACGAGCATCAGGTCTATCTTCATGCCACGCTCCTTCAGCATCTCCTGGAGGGCATCAGCCTGTTCAACCGTTCGCGGGAACCCGTCGAAGATAAAGCCTGCCTTTCCTGTAGTGGTATCGATCTTTTGTGCAATCATGGCTATCACCACATCATCAGGCACCAGTTCACCGGCAGCCATGATTGCCGCCATCTTCCTGCCCAGCTCTGTGCCGGAAGCCAGCTCTGCCCTGAGCATGTCTCCGGTAGAGAGATGAAGCAGGTTATACTTTCCTGCAAGGGTTACCGACTGCGTTCCCTTCCCTGATCCGGGAGGGCCAAACATAAGAACATTGACCATTTCAGTACTATTTTATGATTTTGTAAATTGATTTCAGGTTACGGCCATAGCCGTCATAATCAAGACCGTAGCCCACAACAAAATTATTTGGAATTTCAAACCCTATATAATCAATGGGGATATCCCTGGTATAGGCCTCAGGCTTAAAGAGAAGCGTGCATATTTTGACGTCACTGGCTTTTCGCAGGGTCAGCTCGCCGATAATCCTTTCCAGGGTACTGCCCGTATCCACGATATCTTCGAGGACCACCACTGTCTTGCCGGAGATATCTTCGTTCCATCCTATCAGTTCCTTGATCTTCCCGGTGCTGCCTGTACCTTCATAGGAAGCAAGCTTGATAAACGATATCTGTGCATTCAGTTTTATCTGCCTGAAGATGTCGGCAGCGAACAGAAAGGAGCCGTTGAGTATGCCGAAGAAGAGCACATCACGGCCTTGCAGGTCCTCGGAAATCTTTTCCGCCATGGCTGTTATGCGGCTTTGTATCTCATCTTCGGTGATATATTCCGAAAACTCTCTGTCAAGGACTTTTATCTCATTCATGGTGCAGGTGGTTGAAGGTGCAAAATTACAAATTTATAGCGTATTTTTGCCTCTGCATCGACGTAACATTTAAAAAGAGCTTATGGATCCACTGGTTAGCATAATTATGGGAAGCACCTCCGACCTGAAGGTGATGGAGAAAGCAGCGGAGTTTCTTGACAGCATGGGTATACCCTTCGAGATGAACGCTCTCTCGGCCCACCGCACCCCGGATGCAGTTGAGAAGTTTGCACACGGTGCTGCCGGACGGGGAATAAAAGTGATCATCGCCGGGGCAGGCATGGCAGCTCATCTGCCGGGCGTCATAGCCGCCATGACACCTGTGCCGGTGATAGGTGTGCCGGTGAAAGCCTCGCTCGACGGCATGGACTCACTGCTGGCCATAGTGCAGATGCCTCCCGGCATACCTGTTGCCACGGTGGCTATTGACGGCGCCCTCAACGCCGGGATACTGGCAGCCCAGATGATCGCCACCGGCGACGCCATACTCATGGAAAAACTGGTTACATACAAGGAGAGCCTGAAACAAAAGATAGTAAAGGCTAATGAAGAGCTGGGAGCTGTTAAGTATAAGTTTAAGACAAACTGATCTTAAGGCATTAGCCAATAGGCAGGAGGCAGATGTGATTATGTCAATGCCTCTTGCCTATTGCCTCTTAAAACATTATCCGGCACTGCCCCCTGATCTCCTGCTTTATCTCTTTTGCAAACTCTGCCTTTGATGCAGTAATCGCATATTTAGCCCTTATTTCCAATTTCTCGGAAGGCTTCCACGAGAGCATCAAGAAAGCCCGGCTACACTCACCGTACATTGCGGGAACACTGAACGAATGAAGTAAATCGTTCTCCCAGGCATAGAGACGGCTGTCATATCCGTCGCTGGAACAAAGGGCGTAACGGAACCACAGTCTGAGCGGAACGGAATGAAAAGTAAAGGAGATATCCTGGCACAGCAGAAACCCTTTTTCTCCGGAAGGGTGGGCATGACTTGCGGAGACACGTGTCGTGAGGCTTATGTTTTCAACCGGAGAGCATGAGAAGGTAAACGCCAGCAGTTCTCTCTTCACTGTCTCCGAGAGTGAAATACCGGATTTATTTTCCAGATCATACTCACGCGCTGAAGAAGTATATGTCAGCCTCAATGAAAGATCTTCACGCGGAAGGTATTCACACTTTATCTCTGTCCGGTTGCCATAGGCAGGAGACGAAGAGCGGTACCGCGGCCATGGCACACGGTAATGATCAGCGCCGGCACTGACAAAAAAGTGGCGGGCGACCTCCAGATGCAGTGAGGCGGCAAGGCCTGTTTCGTTTGAGGCGGCTGTCGATGCGCAGAAAGCTCCGGAATGGAACGCATGATAGCCCGGGGAGAAATGACGTGCAAGGATGTTAAATGTAACCCTGTCGGAAGGCCTGGCTCTTATGCCCCCGGTGGCAGCCCATGAACCTGGAAAACTGACTCCCGCCTCTGCAAAAAAAAGCAAAGGACCAGTTCCTGCCTTGAAATCAGCAGCCACATTCAGCAGGCGGTCACCGGTAAAGGCAGTTATATTTTCCGCTTTCATGGTGTCAGGCTGAAACGGCATGGAGAACCATGTTAATGCCGATGTCACCCCGGCTCTTATCTTATCTGTCCCCCATGAAAGGTGAATTCCGGCCATGGATTCCGTCAGGCTGTTGCGCGCCTCGCGTGCCGAAGGACTGTCGTGAATGCCGCCTTTGACCAGGTTGGTCACGGCCACAGCATTACTGTCGCCGTCAAGCAGCAGGCGTGCATCAATCCTGTTGGAAGAGGCAAAGATCGTGGCGCCGCGTGCCGTGCTCCCCAGCAGGAAGCTCACGCCTCTGAAAAAATTGTTTTCCTCCGAGGAGGTGTACTGTGACAGGGCGCTCCTGCCAGTCATGAACGACGGTGAGCTTAGCCATGATCCCTGAAACGAGCCGCTGTTAAACACAAGACCCTCACCGAAGCGCAGGGAGTAATCTCCAATAATGATACGATTAATGAACCCTTTGCCACGGTACATAATATGGCCCGAGAGAAAATCCGGCCCCGGCGCACCGTGAAAGGTAAATGGTTCACCCGGATCATTCTCTGCTGTCACACCGTAGCTAAGTGTCTGTCCTTCATGCCTGAAGCGCATCAGTGACCTGACGCCACTGGCAGTATTGTCTTCTGTGGCGAAACGTGTGCTGGCCGTCAAAATGACAGTGGTTCTGCCGGACTGATAACCACTTTTTCTGTCCGAGGGTTCCAGGGTGATATAAGGTGCCATAAGCATTACGGTTTCCCGGTCAAAGGCGGGGAGCAGCGCCAACTCGTACAATGAGACAATATCACCTTTTCTGGTCACATAGTCTGCCAGTACCCTGACCTGGAACTCCGTAAGGAAAAAGAGCCGTGCTATCTCCTCTTCATCACCTGTGTTTATGGCTGCCGGTCTCTCTTCAATCTCAGACAATTGCTCCAGGAGAAAAGAGGCTTCATATTCATCTGTCAGCGACATGATCCCGGCAACAGCGTCTGTGATACCTGATGCCTCTTTCTGAGCTTGGGCTGAGGAAATCGCAAGCGCAAGAAAGAGAAGGAAGAGAGGCAAACACCCTATTTTCCTCTTATGTTC
>CAWGRY010000010.1:0-348618 GCA_963825165.1 uncultured Bacteroidales bacterium
TGCCAGAAATATAGCCAGAATATCAAGGGAACCAAGGATAAAGTTGAGAAGGTTCCACTTCTTAAGGAAGGGGATGATATGCAAACGATATAGAGTACTGAATATATCCATCAGCAATTCATGTCTTTAATCAGCTTCTTTGTCCTGATTTGCCGTCAGGAACCCTGACGGGTAATTCCTTCATGCCGCAGGTCGTTTCTTCTGCGTGTAGAAATATGTCATTCCGTGAAGGTTAGTCATCTCTACAACCTGAAGTCCGCACTCTTCAAGGAGATTTTTAACTCTTCTCCGGGTAAGATACCTGTTTGTTCGTAAATCAATAAAGCTGTACATCCGATTTATAAAGGGTATCCTTGATTCAATTCCGTTTTCGTAGGTCTCAGCTTGATTCAATTCCGAGCCGGCAAGATTGCTATACTCGTCGGAAAAACCATTTTGAGCCTTATTGTCGATAAAACAACCAATAAAATTACTGCTCTGCGGCAGCAAGTCAGCGATTGTCTTTAAAAAATCCTTCATCTCCCTTATATAATTCAGCTGTTTAAGACTAACAACGGTCTTAACTTTTCTCATATCTTCAGCATCATAAAAAAAGTGACGATTTGAAGGAATTATCAGCATCCCTGTTTCACCAGCCAAATCCTGCTGGGCAAGATAATTGAAGAAGTCCTCACGGACTCTTTCCGGCAGTTCTTCAAAGAGCTTACTGATCCGGGGGTTTTCAGATAATAGTCGCTTCCGATAAGTCACCTTAACGGTTTGATTATTATAATCTGAATTGTATGATATTGCTCCCAAATCCACTTCTGTTAATATTTCAAAAATTTCTCATTGTAAAGGTAAGGCTAACCCAAACTTTATGCAAGTTTATCTTCTTCCGCTTACCGATTAAAAAAAAGACAAAAATCAAGTCATTTTGTTCGTTTACCCTTTGTTTTTTTTCATTAACACCCAAAACAGTGACATTAGTCAAAAACGGGGGTATTTTATTAACAAAAGAAGGGAAACAGTCAGATTGCCATAGCCATCACTATGTAAATAAATTATTATCAGATTGTTATAATGAAAAATTCAACAAAAAGCATAATTTAAAAAATCATGCGTATTTTGACAAACCGTACGTAAAAATTGATTAATAATCAGTTTTGTCATACTGTTTTGTTGAACCTATGTATGACATATTGTTTTTTAAGAATAAGGTGATGCTTTTTGGGATAAGATTATTACGAAACCGTGTATAGAATTCCGGGCGTATGATCACTTGAAGAGTAAAGGATCATTTGTTCGCACATTGTCTTTAAACGCAACGATAAAAGCCTGAGGGTAATCTGATTGCCTGCATATATTAAGTAGTTTGGTTGCATCTTTAAATGTGCGGAATTCTCCTATAGTTGTTCTGTAGCCACCTTTATACAGGTATTCGAAAGTCTTATAACTCTGACCTGAAACCTTAATGAAATAACTGCCTACAGGCTTTGTGTTTGCAAGGATCTGTACTCTGTATATAATTCCCTCTGTATTCTCTGAAGGAGTGAGAGCAGGCTTGGTATCTGACTTTATTTCCGATGGATTGGCCTTAGGAACCGCCTTCTCCTCCGTCTGACGGATTTCGGAGGGTGAAAGAGGTTCAGGCGTTTTTGTCATCTCTGCTGTGGCAGTTCCTGATAACTGTACTTCCAGAACCCTGGCCTCAGCATCTGTTATTCTTTCGCCATTATTGAAAGCTACCAGAAATGAATTACTATATCCTGATTTCCGGCACAGGTTCAGAAATCTTGACGCTTCTGCAAGTGTGCTGAATTTACCGACAGTCGACCGATACGCTCCCTTGTAGAGATACTCATATGAATTATGGTCCTTTCCGGCGATGGCAACTTTTTGACTTCCCAAAGGTTTGGTATTTGATGCATACTGTATTCTGTAAACCAGGATATCTTTTTTCCCTGCACCTGCAGGAGCTATTGCCGGCTCAGGGTTTGCCTCTTTAATTACCTCCGCAGGTTTCTTTGGTTCAGGAACCTTTGCAGGTGCGCCCTGTTTAACTGTTTCAACTTCGGTTTGAACTTTCCCGGGAATGTTCTGAGCGATTGGTTCTGCAGTAATCGGCTTTCCGTCCTGTGCCATTTCTTTTATTCCTGAAATCGCCAGAAGTTGTTTTGATAGATCCTGAGTAGCTGTTGTTGTTAATTGTGGATTCAGAGAAACCCGGTAGAGCTGCATTTCTCGCTTTCCTGACCTTTCCCTGGAGGTGTAAAAAGCTGACTTCCCGTTATCCCTGTTAACAGTAAATGCAACTTCATCATCCGGTGAGTTTATTGGCTGAGAAAGGTTTTGAGGCTTGCCCCAGCCCTTCCCGTCATAGACACAAACAAAAATATCATATCCCCCATGACCCGGTAACTTGTCAGAGGAGAAATAGAGATTGTTTTCAGCATCGAGGGTGGCAAAAAGTTCGTTTCCCGTTGTATTTATATGTTTTCCGAGGTTCTCGGGCTCACTCCAAGTTTCCCCTTCCAGCTTCGAAGCATAAAGATCAAGTCCACCCGAGGAGCCTGCCATATCTGATGAAAAAATAAGGACACTTCCATCAGCTGCGAGAGTGGGATGGGTATATATGTAGTTGTCATTGCAGAAACTCAAAGGATTGCCTTCTATTTCCCATCCTTCAGGGGTGTAGGAAGCCCTGAAAACTTTTTCCTTATTCCCTTTGTCAGGGATTAAACTCAGGTACATTGTGTTAAAATCTTTTGAAAAAGTTGTGGCTTCAGTCGGAAATATTACCGATGGCGAAGGCAGGAAAGGCATATACTCACCTGGCAGAGTATCTGCGACCAGCGCCATGAAAGGTTTTACAGAGCCGAAAGAAAGATGCTTCTGCGACATTTTCTCGGCCCCTTTGGAATAGGCAAGGAATACTATTCCGTTCCTGTAAAACTGAACACCTGATGAAGGGGAGACAATCTCGAGATGAAAGGGCTTGATGATTAGTAAGTTTGTCTGTGTTGTATCAGGCGCTGCATTTAAATAATTTTGATGCAGATAGCCCGGTTCCGATATAAGCTCTGGCTCATAAATGTTAATAATTCCGCATTGCAGAATTATTAGTATGGTTACCATTAGGAAGTGTCTCATAACTTCTGCATTTATATTGTTACCAGTGCCACTTAGTTGATGATGAACGGCTTATACTTCCAAAGTTAATCCCTGCTGCTATCTCGATAATCAGATCCTTTTTGTAGAACGGTACATCTCTTGGGAAATCCACCAGGGTGCCAATGTATATCCTCGGGAATTTATACTGGAAGAAGAAAGTAAATTTATCATAGTCGTGGAGGTAGCCGCCGAGGCAAAAGTCTTCCAGATAAATCTTAAGCATAGGATTATAAGTTTCCTTTTTATCGAAATTAAGGGAGTCGTTCAAGTCAATAATCAGGGAGGGTTCAATTACGATATTAAATGATTTGCTGAGAACAAATTTATATCCAGCTATAAGGAAATACTCTCGTGAAACTGGCACATGGTAGAGTGCAAGATCTGCACTGTCAATCATACTCCCCAGGATGTTTGTGGCGGATATGCCTGCGATATAACGACTGTCCATAATAGTAGACTCCGGCATCTGCATTTGGTATGAAGCTGTTTTTTGGAGGTGCGATGCCGTCGGGAATTAAGTCCATCATATTATAAATACCTTTAACAGCCAGGCCGACAGACAAAAACGACAGGTTTTTATCATTCAATGGTATGTGATATGAACCAGCAGCGGTGAGACCAAGGTTCCGGGAAGGTCCGATAACGTCATTGAATATTGCGGCGCCTGCGCCAAACTGGGTATAACTTCTGGACACAGGAGCTCCGAAATATGTAGGTCCCTTTTTGGCTATTCTTGTGTTCCCGCTCAGCAACTGCGACATATCCGCTCCCTGAATTACTGCCGAAAGATCAATGGCCATAAAATCTTTACTGCCGGCAATTGCCGGATTTATGATAAATGGAGTGAAAACCCTGTTTGAAATTGGGGTCAGTGGCGTTTGTTGAGCCGTGGCATTGATCAGCCAGGGGATGATCACCAGGATCAAAACTAGCTTTTTTATTTGCACTGAAAGGTATATAGCTTTGTCCAACATACTATGTTTACTACATATAACAATAAATTTGGCTTCAAATTGCTTATATCTCAAACTAAAGGCAAAGGGAATATCTTCTTTTTAAGAGTTTAATTTTAGTAATGTTTTGAGTATATAAATAAACAAGAAGACTAGCAGGTATTTTATTATGCTTTCCACCGTTTTTTTAAACCTAAACTCACAGAACTTGCCTCATTTAACACCAAATGGATTTTTTTTAGAGAAATCAGGTCTATAAGAGTGGTTCTGTCAAAATCCTGCAGCCAGCCGCGGGAGAAGCCAAAGGAATGGAAAGCGTCCAGGACTGTTTCATATTCCTGGCGGGTGATAGGACGCAGCAGGGATTTGCGATTTGCGATTTGCGATTTGCGATTTGAGTTTGAAAGACCACCCTCCGCCCCGCTGGACAACTCTCCCTCCCGTTCCGTCTTGCGGCGACCAGATACGGGCACTAACTCAGGAGAAGAAATAATTTGGTCTGGTGGATAGTATTGTGACATGAGCGAGATGTGGAGGTTTGGAGAAACCTCTTCTGCAATAGTTTTAAGCACTCCAATACTGTTTTGCACAAAACCAGGAAGTACCAGGTGGCGGACGATGATGCCCCGCCGTGCTATGCCATGATCATCTGTTTGAATAGTAGTGCCCACCTGGTGCACCATTGCTTTCAGAGCCGCCAATGCATAGGCACTGTAGCCCGGCGCCTCAGACAGTTTTACTGCCAGATTATTGTCGGAATATTTAAAGTCCGGCAGCCAAACATCAACAAAGCCCTCCAGCGACCTGATTGTGTCTGGCAAGTCGTAACCGTTTGTATTATAAACTATTGTTGGATGATAACCACGCCTCCACAGCTCTTCAATTATGATCACAATCTGCGGCACAAAATGCGAAGGAGAAACAAATCCGAGATTACCTTCAGACATCGGCAGAAGCTCAATGATTGCATCACACACTTCATCGAGGGTCATTATGGTACCCTGCGTTCCTCGCTCTGATATCTCGTAATTCTGGCAATAGATGCATTGCATATTGCAGGACGGGAAGAACAGGTTGACAATACCTTTTACACCAGAAATTGGTGGTTCCTCGCCCTTATGAATCACAAGAGATGCAACATGTATCCGGTCATCAGCACGACACCAGCCTTTAGCTAAAGTGCGGTCGGCATTGCATTGACGGGGGCAGAGGTTACATGTTGACATTTAATATATTAGTATAAATTGAGGATAACCCCAAGAGACGTGCATGCAACGTCTCTACAACTGGATTCAAAACGGTTATGTTTTTAATTCACCGATTAATGTTGCTGATGTGGCACTTTTAATCGTGACATAAACATATTCTCCGGGTTTAATGCCATCTGCCTGAAAGACAACCACCTTGTTACCTGATGTGCGACCCATCATGGCACCGGCAGGTTTTTTTGCCTTGCCTTCGACAAGGACCTGGAAGGTTTTGCCAATATCTGGTTTTTTGCCAGCAGCCGAAAGCTGGTTTTGCAGGACAATGATCTCATTCAACCTCCTTGTTTTCACTTCTCAGGAACATCATCCTTCATGTGTCGTGCAGCCTTTGTATCTGGCCTCTCTGAGTATTTGAACATATAAGCAAAATCAAATCCTACCTCCCTCATAAGGCTCAGCGTCTCCTGATGCTCCTCCTCTGTCTCGCCGCAGAAACCGGCGATAATGTCAGTAGAAATAGCACAACCTGGCAAAATACGATTGATGGCGTCAATCCTGCCCAGATACCACTCCCGTGTATATTTCCGGTTCATTCTTTCGAGTACGGCGCTGCTGCCACTTTGTACCGGCAGATGGATGTGTTTGCAAATATTGTCGTGCTGCGCCATCATATAAAGTACATCATCTGACAGGTCCTTGGGGTGGGAGGTGGAGAATCGGACGCGCAATCGAGGATCAATTGAGGCGACCATGTCAAGTAAACTGGCAAAATTGACTGGAACCAGATGTTTTGATGAATTTTCAAAGACTGGAAACACCACCCCGTCCTGACTAGCAGGGAAACTCCCCTGCAGACTGGCTCCTCCCTTAAATTGCCCACCGGGCAATTTATTTACGGTCGGCCCCCCCTGCAGACTGGCTCCTCCCTGTCCCGACGCAGCATGTCGGGACTTTACGGTCGGCTCCTTTGTCAAGGAGGGGAAATGGGCTGTTTTTGTATTGTCGGGCAGATGGTCAGTTTTGGTATTGTCGATCCAGGAATATGAATTAACATTTTGCCCCAGAAGCGTCACTTCCCGATATCCCTGATCAAATATCTCCTGAGCCTCACGGACAATTGTTTCAGGGTCACGACTGCGCTCGGCACCGCGGGTATAAGGTACCACGCAGTAAGCGCACATATTGTTGCACCCGCGCATGATTGAGATGAATGCAGAGACGCCATTGCTATCAAGTCGCACGGGCGATATATCTGCATAGGTCTCCTCGCGCGACAGAAGAACATTGACTGCCGTTTGCCCTCTGCCAACCGAAGTCAGCAGCATGGGCAGATCGCGGTAAGCATCAGGACCGACCACCATATCTACCATCTTGTCGCTTTCAAGCAGCTTTTCTTTCAGTCGTTCAGCCATGCATCCCAGCACGCCCACAACAACTTGCGGGCGTTTTCTTTTTTCGCTGCGGAAAAGGTCAAGCCGGCCCCAGACACGCTGCTCAGCATTCTCACGTATAGAGCAGGTGTTGACAAGGATCAGGTCAGCCTTCTTTATATCCCTGACAGACTCATACCCGGCTTCACCAAGTATTGATGCAACCACTTCGCTGTCAGCTACATTCATCTGGCAGCCGTAGGTTTCTATGTAGTATTTCTTTTGCATAATGGTGGCGCAAAGTTATAAAAATAAGGAAGAGGATGCTCGGTTGCGGATATGCAATCTAGTCATCATGGATTTTACAGGCTTGCATTCATTTGATCTTAAAGCAAAGGATTTAGACACAGAGTGATACTGAGTTTTTCACGGAGTGACACTGTTCTTGTCCTGAAATCATAGGTCATGCGGTCAGTCATGAGAGTAAGCTGTAATTAAAATAGAGCGACAGACCACCCACTCCCGACACTTCAGTGTCGGGAGTGGGCCTGTCGAAAATGTTTTTTTAACTCTCTGAGATTTCAATATTTGAAAAATCTCCCGGGAGGGAGTACGGATAAATTTCTGCCTTTTCGACTTCTCGACAGCCTCAAAAAATCACATTTAATAAGTAGTTTGCCGGAATTATATATTTTTGTATCCTGTAAAACTTAAACTATATGTCAGGTCACAGCAAATGGTCAACCATCAAACGCAAGAAAGGTGCGGCTGATGCAAAGAGAGGGAAGATCTTTACGAAGATCATCAAGGAGATAATGATTTCAGTACGTGAGGGTGGCACTGACCCTAATGGGAATGCCCGTCTGCGACTGGCCATACAAAACGCCAAGGGCGCCAACATGCCCAAGGAAAACATTGACAGGGCAATAAAAAAAGCCGGTGGTGCTGATGCAGAGTCCTATCATGAGATAACCTATGAGGGCTACGCCTCCAACGGTATCGCGGTTTTTGTCGAGGGTTTAACCAATAATACTAACCGTACCCTGGCCAATATCCGCTTTTTATATGGAAAATATAACGGCGCTCTCGGACCAAACGGCTCTCTCACATTCCTCTTTGACCGCAAAGGTATCTTTACCATCAGCCGGGAAGACATTGATGATAAAGATATTGAAAACATTGAACTTGAGCTTATTGACGCAGGCGCAGAGAACTTTGAGGCTGATGACGAGTGGATAACGGTCACATGTGCCAAAGACGACTTCGGAAGCCTCAACCGCAAGCTGGAATCGATGAAGATAGAACCTGACGAAGCAAAGCTTCAAAGAGTGCCGAAAGAGACAAAGGTTCTTGATGTCGAAGCTGCCCGCAAGGTTATGCGGTTCGTCGAAGCACTTGAGGATGACGATGATGTGCAGGCTGTCTATCATAACCTCGAGATAAGCGACGAGCTCGCTGAAGCGCTTGATCTATAGGAAGACCAAAGCACTTGATTTATAAATACTTACTGAGACTTCAATACAGCAGGTTGAGAAAACAGACCTGCCTTAGAAAATGAAGGACCTTTCCGGTTTGGAATGAAATGAATCTGCCCGGGTAAAAGAGCCACACAATCAGTGGTATAATAATTGTATTAAACACCAGAGCAAAATCTGTATTATCTTTGCGTCATGAAAATAGCATTTCTGGCCATAGTTTCATTCCTGTTACTTCCCCTTTCACTGACGGGGCAGGAAAGCCTGAGTGTACTTGAGATCATGAATGACGGTCGGCCGCGCTATGAGGCGGAGAGGCTCGTGATAGTTCAGGATCCCGCACTGGATATGATGGTAAGCAGGCATATCCTGTACAATGCCAGAAAAGAGGGTGTCGACGGATGGCGCATACAGATCTACCGCGGAGGCCACCGCACTGCAAGCGATGATGCCAACAGGGTGAGAGCACGTTTCATGGATGATTACCCGGACATCAGAACATACCTTACGTTCGACAGACCCAACTGGTTCAAGGTGAAGGTGGGCGACTACCGCACCAGGGAGGAGGCCGCTTTAGTCTTCTTCGACATACAGAAAAGATATCCCGAAGCATACCTCATAAGGGATGTCATTGCATTTAAAAGCCCGGTAAAATAAGATGAGCGATAGCATAAAACATGAATGCGGGATAGCACTGATGAGACTGCTGAAGCCCGCAGAATACTATATTGAAAAATACGGATCGTGGGACTACAGCCTTCAGAAGATGTATCTCATGATGGAGAAGCAGCACAACAGGGGCCAGGATGGCGCAGGACTGGCAGGCATCCACATAGGGGCAAAGCCGGGTACAAGATACATCCACCGCCAGCGCTCCATCTCGTCTAACGCCATCAAGGAAATATTCAACCGCATTTATCCTGACATTAAACAAAACCCGTGCGATGTCTGGCTGGGACATCTGAGGTATGGTACATACGGAACCAACAACATTGACAGTGTCCACCCCGTCACGCGTGAGAATAACTGGCGCTCGCGCAACCTGGTCATGGCAGGCAATTTCAATCTGACCAATATGGAGGTGATCTTCAACCACCTCATCGAAATAGGACAGAACCCGGTTGATTTCTCGGACACAATAACAATACTTGAAAATGTTGGTCATTTCCTTGACGATGAGGTCGAGAGGCTCTACAGGAGTTATAAGGAGAAGGGATACACCAAACACGATATCTCGCCGATTATTGAAAAGGAACTTGACCTGGCCGGTGTTCTTCAGAGTGCTGCCCGCCGATGGGATGGAGGTTATGTCATGGCAGGGATGCTCGGACACGGCGATGCCTTTGTCCTGCGCGATCCGGCCGGGATAAGGCCTGCTTTCTGGTATGCCGACGATGAAGTGGTTGTTGCAGCTTCGGAGAGACCGGTGATACAGACAGTATTCAACATCAGAACAGATAACGTCAATGAGCTCGATCCGGGCAAGGCACTGATTATTAAGGCATCAGGAGAGTGGTCGCTGAAAGAGATCCTCCCGGCTGCCACACCTGCGAAGTGTTCGTTCGAGAGGATATACTTCTCCCGCGGTACAGACAAGCAAATCTACCGTGAGCGCAAAATGCTAGGCGAGACCCTGACCGAACAAGTTCTGACTGCGATTAATCACGACATAAAGAACACGGTCTTCTCGTACATCCCCAACACTGCGGAGAGTGCCTTTTTCGGACTGATCAAGGGCATTGATGACTGGCTCAACAACAAAAAGATGCAGGCCATACTTAAAAAGGGAGATGCAATCACAGTTTCCGACTTCGAAAGGATCATGAGTTTGAGGCCCCGCATCGAGAAGATTGCAGTGAAGGACATCAAACTACGGACTTTCATCACTGAGGACCGGAACAGAGATGATCTTGTGGCGCACGTTTATGACATCACATATGGCGTCATAAAACGGGGTAAGGATAACCTGGTTGTCATTGACGACTCCATTGTGCGCGGTACCACACTCAGGGAGAGCATTATACGTATTCTAGACCGTCTTGAGCCGGCAAAAATAGTAATCGTCTCTTCTTCGCCCCAGATACGTTACCCTGACTGCTACGGGATTGACATGGCAAGGATGGGCGATTTTATCGCATTCAAAGCAGCAATAGAACTCCTCAAAAAGAGTGAGCGTGAGGATATCATCAGAGAGGTTTATGTCAGTGCACAAAATGAGCTTCAAAAGCCTGACAATGAGATGAGAAACGTCGTCAAGGGTATCTATGCCCCCTTCACTGACGATGAGATTTCCGGGCAAATAGCCGTTATGCTCAGAGCACCGGGGATCGGAGCCGAGGTGAAAATCGTTTACCAGTCGGTGGAAGGACTGCATCAGGCGTGTCCCGGGCATACCGGCGACTGGTATTTTACGGGTAACTACCCCACTCCCGGAGGCAACAGGGTTGTAAACAGGGCTTTTGTTAATTACATGGAAGGCATAAATGCAAGAGCTTACTAGGGGCAGTGGAGAGTGATCTAAAGTGCCTAAAGTGACTAGAGTGCCTAAAGTGAACTAAAGTGTCTGGAGTGTTTTAAGTGATCTGAAGTGAACTAAAATGTCTGGAGTGATTGACATGATTGGAGTCTGAAAAAAATAAGGCAACCCTAAAATAAGACAGAGAAATCTGCAAATCACTGAGAGATATTGTAATTCGCGCGGTAAGAGGCCAGGTGACGGTTGATCTTGTCGATGTAAATATCACGTACAGTGATCATTATCCCGGTCTCCTCCACATTGCCAAAGTGATGGTTAATAAATGTCCCGAAGCACCTCATGGAAGGGGAGAGGTTCATATAGGCATTGATCAGCGGCGGGATGTTTTCTCCGAGCTTGCGGACCTCCTGGGATAAGATCTTTAAATCCTCCTTGAAGTTCCGACCGGTAAAAAGCTGTTTCATCTCTCCTTCATGGATATCCAGGACTATCGGATCATCCGGAACAGCAAGCCTCTCAGGATCAGGAAAGTGTTTGAGCATGAAATAAAGGATCATATTCCTTGCCTGCACGTTGTAATGGGTGTACATTGTCACTTTACCAAAGAGATACCTGATCTGGTGGTTATCGACTATTATTGCGACGAGACCGTCCCACAGGTTGTCGAGAGCGTAAAGGCTTTTGCGTCCCATGGATGCGCTCTGGTATTCAGGCCTGACAAAGGAACGCCCGAGTTCCATTGTGTGAGGCAGGTATTTCCTGATGAATTTCTGCGAGAATGTGAAATATGTTGATGATGCAAACCTGTCAACGGTGAAGTCCTTCTCCTTATGTCCGGGGAAGATAAACCTGTATCCGCCGATTATCTCGCGATTGTCAGGGTCCCAGATAATAAGCTGTTTCTGAGGATGATCAGGATCAAGGTCATACTCATCGAGGTCGAGCGACTTGCCAGTTCCACCACCGGCATGCCTGAAAGTGAGCTCACGGATACGGCCCAGCTCATGCATCAGGAGAGACGAGCTGTGATGGTCAAAAAGATAGACTTCATTGTTGGCGTTGTTCGTCTTTCTTAACATGCCAATCCTTGACAGTTCCGCCATCAACTCTTCCACAGGCACCGCTTCGCCCAGCGGTTCCATGTTGTCGTGAATGATCTGGGTTTCCAATGAGAAATATTAACTGAGGTTCAAATTTAAGAAATATTATGAACGGATCGAATGCCTTTTCTGCAAATCATAAGTTTTCTCCCTTACCATATCGGCCCATTCCTGGGGACTTTTCGATTTATCAAAGGTCTGCCAGGGTATCGCTTTACTGAAATAAAGGTCGATGTTCTTACCCCTCTGTTTGAACATCTCGTCGGCCAGGTAGAGCATCTCGATATTCATCTTAATACCAAGTCGTTGCCGTATCCTGGAGAGGTTATAGAAGAAGGAACTGTTACGTCCCGAGAAAAAACACGGCACAATATCACGTTGATACTGTACGGCCTTGACAATGAAGCTCTTCTGCCACTGAAGATCTGTTATCACTCCGTTAACCTTACGGGAACAAATTCCTGCCGGGAAATTCAGTAGCTGGCAGTCAGAATTATAGGCTTCTTCCAGGAGCTTTGCAGCCTCGCGTCCGAAGCTGCCGACTTTATTCACAGGAAGGAAAATATCTGAGTAGTTGTCAATGTACAGCAGGATGTCATTGACGGGGAATTTTATTGTGTTGTAGTGTTTGGAAAGCTCGCTCATGAAGACCATCCCGTCGAGGCCTCCGAGGGGGTGGTTTGAGACGAAGATATTTCGTCCGCCCGAAGGAAGGTTTTCAATGCCGTGAGCGCGGTATTTTATTCCCATGTAGCTGAGTGCACCATCATTAAAGGCAGAGCCGCGCAGGTGACCGTGATTCTTAATAATATCGTTGATGCCATCCTGGTGGACAATACGTTTCAGGTAGTTCACCACAAATCGAGGCATCCACCGGGCAAGAGTTGGATTCTTGACGTAAAGCACCTTCTCGACATTAATCAGCATGGGGGCTTTTTCGGTTTCCATCTTTCAATTTCTGGTGGATGCAAAGATACGAATGAAAGCTACAATAATTTAACCTCTACGAGGTACAGGTTTGGAAGAAGGTTACAAATTCTACAATACCGCAACCGCTACGCGGTAGAACCAAAATATACATTTTACTTGTTACAAAACCATAACCGCTACGCGGTAGAATTTCATGCTGTTGCCCGTAGGGCATCCAGTGTTGTAGGATAAAACATCATCCAGGGAAATCCTTCCTCGTAGAGGATTAAGAAAAATATCGTTGTAAGTACCTAATAAACAATTTGTTGCAAATGAAATTTACAAAGTTTTCAACAAAAGTGAAGAAAAATGGAGTAAAGTGGAGTAAAGTGGGAAAATTGTTTTTACTTTAGCCTTCTGAAACAACAACCCTGATGTCCACATTTATCGGCGACTATAACTGCAGACTTGATGCAAAGGGAAGAGTCATCCTCCCTTCCGCGTTCAAGAAACAGATGCCACCAGCAGCTGAGGATCGCTTTGTGGTCAGAAGGGATATCTTCGATAAGTGCCTGGTACTCTATTCAATCGATGACTGGAACAGGCAGCTGGACAAAATTCGAAGCAGAATTAACCCATACAACAGGGAGCACAATATCTTTCTCCGCAATTTTTTCAAGGGTACGGCCGAGGTGTCACTCGACAGCAGCAACAGGCTGCTCATCCCCCGCCGTCTGCTTGACCTTGCAGGTATAGGGAAAGATGTTGTTCTTGCCGGGCAGGACGGACGAATTGAGATGTGGGCTGAAGAGGTATATGCCCGCATAGACATGCCTTCAGATGACTTTGCCAATCTGGCAGAAAAGCTGCTTGGAAATCCTGATACAGGAACAGCATAATGGCGGTATATCATCTCCCAGCTCTGCTCACTGAGAGCATAGCGGGGCTTAACCTCAGGCCCGACGGGATCTATGTCGATGTTACTTTTGGAGGAGGAGGTCATTCCAGGGCCATCCTTGAGCATCTCACCACAGGAAAGCTTATTGCCTTTGACCAGGATCTGGATGCTGCAGCAAACATTATCAACGATCAGAGGCTGACCTTCCTCAATCAGAACTTCAGGTACCTGAAGAACAACCTGCGGTATCTCGGATACAATGCGATTGACGGACTAATAGCCGATCTGGGTGTATCGTTCCACCAGTTTGACTCGCATGAGAGAGGGTTCTCCTTCAGGACCGACACCGGACTTGATATGCGCATGAACCCAAAAGCTCCCCTGAAAGCATCGGACATACTTCAAACCTACGCGGAGGAACAGCTGGCAAATGTTTTTTACCGGTACGGAGAGCTGACAAACTCGCGCAAGCTTGCTGCCGCAATAGTTAAAGCACGGGCCCAGTCTCCTGTTGTCACAGTCAGTGACCTCACCAGGGCTCTCTCCGGACTGGTTCCGGCAAACCAGGAGAACAAGTTTTACGCCAGGCTCTTCCAGTCGTTGCGCATTGAGGTGAACCACGAGATGGAAGCCCTGACGGAAATGCTTGAGCAGGCTCTGCAGCTCCTGAAACACGGCGGACGCCTGGTAATGATAACATACCATTCACTTGAGGACAGGCTCGTAAAGAACTTCATCCGCACGGGCAACTTCGAGGGCAAGGTTGAAAAGGATTTCTACGGTAACCTGGTAGTTCCGTTTAAAGCCATCAATCACAAAGTGATTGTTCCGGATGAGAATGAAATAGAAGTGAACAGCAGGGCACGCAGTGCGAGGCTAAGAGTTGCAGAAAAGATCTGACGGAGATGGACGAGAAGAAGAGTACTCAGAAGAGCGCACAAAAGAAAACCGGCAAGGGCTGGATGAAAGGCCTGATCAGCGGGACTTTCATCACTGAGAGGCTTATACTCAATAACATGAGATATGCGGCCCTGATCGTGTTTCTGGGCATCATATTAATAACCAATAAGTTCCAGGCTGAGCGCACCAATCGCGAAATAATTGTCCTTGAGCAGGAAGTAAGGGATTTGCGTGCTGAATCGCTTTCCGTCTCGGCTGAGCTGGGGGGTGTAAGCCGTCAGAGTGAGATCATCGATCTGGTAAAGGAACGCGGACTGGGGCTTGAGGAGCTTCGTGAACCGCCATACAGGATAGTAGTGAATGAATAATCCGATGAAACCAAAGGACCAGATATTCGCCCGCACCGGTATCATTTACTGTATCGTCGCGGTTATGGCCCTTGCTGTGTTCATCCGGATACTGGTTCTTCAGTTTGTGCAGTCGGAAAAGTGGGCTGCAATGGCTGACAAGGTTGTCTTCCGCAGGGAAGTGGACAAGGCCGGCAGGGGAGACATCCTCTCCGATGACGGACGCATCCTGGCAAGTTCAATCCCGTATTATACCGTCTACATGGATACCCGCAGCTCTGGCATGGCCGACACTACATGGGCCAACGGCATCAACGGTCTCTGCAGGGGACTCTCGAAATATGTCGGGGTGAATTCTCCCGAGGGCTGGAAAAACCAGCTGATCCGTGCGCGCAAGCGCGGCGACAGGTACTTCCTCATCAAGAGGCACGTCAGCTATGAGACCCTGAGCTATCTTAAAAAGCTCCCGGTCTTCAGACACGGAAAGTTCAGGGGAGGCCTGCTTTACCAGCCTGAAAACAGCCGCATCATGCCTAACGGCCTTCTTGCAAGACGAACCATCGGCTATGTGACAGAGGACAGCACATCCAATATCGTAGGGCTCGAAGGATCATTCAACAGCTACCTTTCAGGCAAGGATGGCTTCAAGGTGCAGCAGCGCCTTACGGGAGGGGCGTGGATTGACATCGAAAACCTTGAGACCGTTCATGCGCGTCCTGGCTTTGATATAGTGACCACCATCAATCTTGATCTTCAGGATGTTGCCGAGCATGCACTTTACCGTCAGCTCTCGAAGTCCAATGCACATCACGGGTGCGTGGTGGTGATGGAAGTGCACACAGGTGATATAAAAGCCATCGCCAACCTCGAAAAAGGTTCTGACGGCGCATATCATGAGACGTACAATTACGCTGTAGGTGAGAGCACCGAACCGGGTTCAACCTTCAAGCTGATGTCGATGATCACAGCTCTCGAGGATGGCGTTATAGACCTCGATGACACAATCAACACGGGCGACGGCACCGTCAAATATTATGACAAAATAATTCGCGATCACGAAGAAAAAGGCCTGGGCAAGATCACCGCCCGCGAGGTTTTTGAGCACTCGTCCAACGTTGGTACCGCAAAGATCATTTACGAGAACTATAAAGACAATCCGCGCAGGTATGTTGACCGTCTCTACTCGATGCAGATCAACAAGCAGCTTGACCTGCAGATCAAGGGGGAAGGGAAACCTGTCATCCGTTATCCCGGGGAAAAACTCTGGTCAGGGATATCGCTTCCGATGATGGCCTACGGCTATGAGGTGCAGATGACCCCGCTGCAGATACTTACGTTTTATAACGCAGTGGCTAACGACGGGAAGATGGTGAAGCCCAGGTTCGTCACCGAGGTGCGTAACGGCAGCTGGCCGGTTAAAACTTATGATCCGGAAGTCATTACCAATGCAATCTGTTCGCGTTCAACGATACGTAAGGCAAAGTCGCTCCTTGAAGGGGTGGTAGAGAACGGCACTGCCAAAAACCTCAGTAACAGTAATTACAAGATAGCCGGCAAGACCGGCACCGCCCAGATAGCCAATGAGAAGTACGGCTACCGCTCAGGAGAGCGTATATCTTATCAGGCCTCCTTCGTGGGATACTTCCCTGCTGATGATCCGCTCTATTCATGCATTGTGGTCGTCAACGCCCCGTCGAACTATGTCTACTATGGCAACGTTGTGGCAGGTCCTGTCTTCAAGGAGATCGCCGATAAAGTTTATGCGACAAGTTTCTACCGTAACATGGTGGCGTTGGCTCCTAAGGATGATACGCCTCTGAAAGCTCCGGATGCCGGCAACGGTTATTATGCAGACATTAACAAAACGCTGCGCAGCCTGAATATCAAAGCCAGAAGAAAAGTTGACAGCGAGTGGGTCAGGACGCGTGAGAGCGGCGACACCCTCCGTGTTGTTGACCTGACGCTCACTGAAGGACTGATGCCCAATGTGGTGGGGATGGGATTACGTGACGCTATTTACCTGCTTGAGAATAACGGACTTAGAGTAAACTTCAGTGGTCGCGGCAAGGTTGTCAGACAGTCGCCCCAGCCGGGAGTAAAGATTTCCAGGGGAGCAACAGTGGCCGTTGAACTGAAACTATGACTATGATGAAGCTCAGGGATATACTGACAGATATAAAGATCACCACTCTTTACGGCGATGAGGATAAAACAATCAGCGGCGTCACCGCTGACTCGAGGGAGGTAAAGACAGGCAGTCTGTTCATAGCGGTCAGAGGAACAAAGAGCGATGGTCACGCCTTCATCGGCAAGGCTGTCAGTGACGGAGCTGCAGCAGTAATTTGCGAGACCCCGCCTGAGCCTCTCCCGGAAGGAATTACAGTGATTGTAACAGATGATTCAACAGCAGCGCCGGGCCTGGCTGCATCTGCTTTTTATGATCACCCGTCCCGGAAGGTAAAACTGACAGGTGTCACCGGTACAAATGGCAAGACTACTATCGCCACCCTGCTTTATAATATGTTTGAGGCGATGGGGTACAAGTGCGGACTGCTCTCAACAGTGTGCAATTATGTACATAACAGGCGTGAGGATGCCACTCACACCACCCCTGACCCGGTTAAGCTCAACGCCCTGCTTGCTGACATGGTTGATGAGGGGTGCGAGTATGTCTTCATGGAGGTGAGCTCCCATGCCATTGAACAGAGACGCATAGCCGGACTGACCTTTGCCGGAGGCGTCTTCACCAACCTGACACATGATCATCTTGATTATCACCTGACCTTCGATAATTATCTCGCGGCAAAGAAAAAGTTCTTTGACGGCCTCTCGCCTCAGGCTTTCGCACTGGTGAACACCGACGACAGGAACGGCAGGGTGATGATACAGAACTGCAGGGCAGCTAAAAGCACATTCTCAATGCACGGGATGGCCGACTTCCGCTGCAGCATAACAGAGCAGGGATTTGAGGGCATGCTTCTGAAGATTAACGGCATGGAGGTATGGACACATTTCATTGGCGATTATAACGCATCCAACCTTCTTGCCGTATACGGCACAACAATTCTCCTGGGCGCTGAGAGCGGCGAGACCCTCAGGATACTCAGCTCCCTTCATCCTGTTGACGGGCGCATGGAGGTCATACGCTCAGCTGACGGTATCACCGGTATAGTTGACTATGCGCATACCCCTGATGCAGTACAGAATGTAATCGAAGCGGTAAACAGGCTCAGGCAGGGGAAAGGCAGACTGATAGTTGTTCTTGGCGCCGGTGGTGACCGTGACCGTACCAAGAGGCCGGTGATGGCAACAATGGCCGCAGAGCGCGCAGACAGGGTTGTTCTTACTTCTGACAATCCAAGAAGCGAGGATCCGGACAAGATCATTGATGAAATGGAGGCAGGACTTAATGAAGATGGAAGGGCTAAAACCATCCGGATCACCGGTCGTGCAGACGCTATAAGGGCTGCTGTGATGTTTGCCTCACCCGGTGATATTATCATCGTAGCCGGCAAGGGTCATGAGACTTACCAGGAGGTGAAGGGCGTCAGACATCATTTTGACGACAGGGAAGAACTACGTAAGGCATTTAAAATGAGTTGATATGTTGTATTATCTCTTCAGATATCTTGACACACTTGGTGTCCCTGGCGCCGGGGTATTCAATTATATTTCCTCCAGAGCTGCTGCAGCCGTCATAGCATCTCTTATTATTTCGATGCTTATCGGCAAGAGCATTATTAATTATCTGCAGCGCAGGCAGATAGGCGAAACAATACGCAATCTTGATCTCGAGGGCCAGTACAGGAAGCAGGGAACGCCGTCAATGGGAGGGATAATCATTATCGCTTCAATAGTAATACCTGTATTGCTCTTCGCCAAACTTGACAACGTCTATATCATCCTGATGCTGATAACCACTGTCTGGATCGGCCTGATCGGTTTCCTGGATGACTACATAAAGATCTTCAGAAAAAATAAGGAAGGACTTGCAGGCCGGTTCAAGATCATAGGACAGATCTCCCTCGGGCTCATCGTAGCACTCACTCTTCTGCTCAGCAATGATGTCGTAATAAGGGTGAATGTAACTGCCCCACGTACGACTATGGTTTCCTCGATAGAACAGTCCGGCACACTCCCCGGCGATCTTCTGCCTCAGACAACGGCTGTCAACATAAAATCGACAAAGACTACCATTCCCTTTATCAAGGATAATGAGTTCGACTATTCATGGCTGGTACCTTTTGCAGAGGGAAAGACGAAGCAGTTGCTTGGCTGGATGGTCTTCATAGCCGTGGTTATCTTCATTGTGGTGGGCGTATCAAACGGTGTGAACCTAACGGATGGGCTTGATGGACTGGCAACTGGCACGTCCGCCGTGGCCGGCGTCACGCTTGGCATCCTGGCCTATGTCTCAGGTAACATCAACTTCGCTGATTATCTTAATATTATGTATATACCTGCCACCGGCGAACTGATGATCTTTGCTGCCGCGTTTGCCGGTGCTACTGTCGGCTTCCTCTGGTATAACTCCTATCCGGCGCAGGTATTCATGGGCGATACCGGCAGCCTCACCCTGGGGGGCATCATAGCAGTGTTTGCCATTGTGATCCGCAAAGAGCTGCTGATACCCATTCTGTGCGGAATATTCCTGGTCGAGAGCCTTTCAGTGATGCTGCAGGTGGGCTGGTTTAAAAGAACGAAACGCAAATACGGCGAGGGAAGGCGTATTTTCCTCATGGCTCCGCTGCACCACCATTATCAGAAGAAGGGATATCCTGAACCGAAAATTGTCACACGGTTCTGGATAATCGCGATTATTCTCGCGGTGATCAGCGTAGTGACACTCAAGATAAGATAACGAATGAAAAAGAGGATTGTAATACTTGGAGCAGGAGAGAGCGGTGCGGGGTCAGCAGTGCTGGCACAGAAACAGGGTTTCGACGTGTTTGTCACCGACAGCGGTACTATAAAGGAAAAATACCGTGAGATGCTGGTGACGCATAATATCGCATTCGAGGAAGGTAAACACAGCATGGAGCTTATAATGAATGCCGGTGAGGTGATTAAGAGTCCCGGCCTGCATGAAGATAATCCTGTTGTGGTCGCTGTGCGTGAAAAGAACATCCCCGTCATCTCAGAAATTGAATTTGCCGGACGCTATACTGATGCGGTCAAGATATGTGTAACAGGAAGCAACGGAAAAACAACAACTACTAATCTCATCAGCCACATGATGAAGAAGGCCGGGCTTAATGTAGCAATGACCGGCAACGTGGGTAACAGTTTCGCACTGGCGGTGGCAGAGGGCGGATATGACTATTATGTCATTGAGCTGAGCAGCTTCCAGCTTGACGGCATGTACGACTTCAGGGCTGACATCGCCATCCTTTTGAATATCACGCCTGACCACCTCGACAGATATGATCACGAGATGCAGAATTATGTAGACTCCAAGATGCGTGTGGTCCGCAACCAGGCTTCCGGCGACTGTTTTATCTGGTGTGCTGACGACCCGGTGACAATAAAGGAAGTGGAAAAGCTTAACCTCATGTCACGTTCACTGCCTTTCTCGCTCAACACGTGCGAAGGGATGGCAGCCTGCATTGAAAACGATAACCTCATTCTTGATATAACCCAAAAAACCAGCCTTATGACCATTCATGACCTGGCGTTGAAAGGACGCCACAACATTTACAATTCGATGGCGGCAGCCATTACCGGCAAGGTTCTGAATATCCGCAAGGAGACTATCCGCGAGAGCCTGACCGACTTCCAGGGTGTTGAGCACCGGCTTGAGTCTGTCATCATGGTGGCAGGTATCAACTTCATCAATGATTCAAAGGCGACAAACGTCAACTCCACGTGGTACGCTCTTGAGTGCCAGCAACCGGGAGTAGTATGGATAGCAGGAGGTGTAGATAAAGGGAACGATTATTCGGAGCTGAACACGGTGGTGAAGGAAAAGGTGAAGGCAATTGTCTGCCTGGGCAAGGACAACCAGAAGATCATCGACTTTTTCGGCGGGTTAGTGCCCACAATCGTTGAGACAACCTCGATGGAGGAGGCGGTACGGTCAGCCTATTACCTTGCACACAAGGGTGATACAGTGCTTCTCTCACCGGCGTGCGCAAGCTTTGATCTGTTTAACAACTATGAAGATCGCGGACGTCAGTTTAAGCTGGCAGTCAGAAACTTATAGAGCATGGCAGAGGTTAATGTAAGACGGTTTTTTAAAGGTGACAGGTACCTGTGGGGGCTGATAGCCCTCTTCATGCTCGTGTCGCTTCTTTCCGTCTACAGCTCCTCCGTGGGAGTAGCCTACTCGTCGCGCCACGGTAATACGTTTTATTTTCTCAGAACACAGTTTATTATGCTGATGGTGGGTCTGCTCATCATTATTGTAACACACTGGATACCTTATATAAGATATATGCAGTATGCCACCATCGGGCTGGGGGTGGCAATTGTACTGCTGATTATTACTCTTTTTGCCGGTGTAAGCATCAATGAGGCAACACGCTGGCTCGAGATACCCATCATAGGTCTCCGGCTGCAGACATCAGACCTGGCAAAAGTGGCGCTGGTGATTTACCTGGCGACGGGGACTGACAGTTTACCAGCATGAGCTGAAGAACTTCAAAACAGTGACCATAAGAGCTGGTAGCACCGGTGGCACTGGTGTGTTTACTGATAATGTCGGAGAATTTGTCTACCGCGCTGATGATCTTCATGATAAGCATGATAGTGCTTTTCATCGGCCGTGTTCCCGTAAAATTCCTGCTGGGTTATGCAGGCATGGGGCTGGCGGCAGTGATTCTTTTCGCAACGTTATTGCTTGTTTTCAGGAAGGATGATAACAGGGTAGAGGTATGGAAGAACCGTATTGAGACTTATTTCAGCGGCGAGAGCTCGCCGGATGCGGATTATCAGTCGAACCAGGCCAAGATAGCCATCTCCACAGGCAAGCTCTTCGGCAAGCTGCCGGGAGGCAGCACTCAGCGTAACATGCTCCCGCAGTCGAACTCGGACTTCATTTTTGCCATCATTGTGGAGGAGTACGGGCTATTTGGCGCCATAATAGTCATACTCAGTTACCTGGCGCTGATGTTCAGAGGCATACAGATAGCGCGAAAGTGCGATTTTGCTTTCCCGGCGCTGATGGTGCTGGGCCTGACGATCATGATCGTTTTCCAGGCTTTTCTGAATATGCTTGTGGCGGTGGGGCTCTTCCCGGTGACGGGACAGACACTGCCGATGATCAGCTGGGGCCGCACATCAGTGCTTGTGATAAGTTTCTCACTGGGAGCCATACTGAGCGTCTCGAGGGTGATGAACGCACGCAGCAGAAGCGAAAAGCTTTCGGATATTGAACGTACAGATACCATCAAAGTAGCATGAGCGGCGGGAAGGCAAATATCCGGATCATCATCAGCGGAGGAGGCACCGGAGGCCACCTCTTCCCTGCCATCGCCATCGCCAATGCTCTCAAACGGCTGAAGCCCGAAGCGGAAATACTCTTTGTTGGAGCAACAGGACGCATGGAAATGCAGAAGGTGCCGGAAGCCGGTTACGAGATTACGGGACTCCCGGTAGCAGGATTCGTCAGGGGCATTAGCCTTAAGAACGTAACCGTTGTGGGTAAACTCTTCCACAGTATGCTTAAGGCGAGAAAGATCATACGCAGGTTCAAGCCTGATGTTGTGGTAGGGGTGGGAGGATATGCATCAGGACCAGTTCTGAAGCAGGCACAGAGAATGAATATCCCTACTCTGATACAGGAGCAGAACAGTTACGCTGGAGTCACAAACAAGCTGCTGGCTCAAAAGGCCGGGAAGATCTGCGTTGCATATGAGGGGATGGAAAAATATTTCCCGAAAGATAAAATTATACTGACGGGCAATCCTGTCAGACTTGCATTTGACAACCCTGGTGTACTGAGGGCAGAGGCGCTGGAGCATTTCAAGCTCGACAGTTCCATGCCGGTAATACTCGTTCTGGGCGGGTCGCTTGGCGCCGGCACGATCAACAGCAGTGTCGGCGGCGGCATAGAACGGGTAGAGAATGCCGGAGTGCAGATGATATGGCAGACCGGCAGTCATTATTATGACCGCATGCGCGAGCTGACCGAAGCGGCTGCCACGAATAATATCCGTGTCACTGGCTTCATCAGCCGCATGGACCTTGCGTACGCCGCCGCCGATATCATCATCTCGCGTGCCGGCGCCGCCACAATCTCCGAGCTGGCACTGGTGGGCAAACCCGTAATCCTGGTCCCTTCACCCAATGTCGCCGAGGATCACCAGACACATAATGCCATGGCACTGGTGAACAGGGAGGCAGCGGTACTGGTGACCGACGCCGCAGCACCGGCAGAGCTCATCATCACGGCACTGGCCCTGCTGAAAGACGGTATACGGAGAGAAAAACTATCCGGGAACATCAGAAAACTCGCAATCAGGGATGCTGATGAAGTCATAGCAAGGGAAGTACTTAAACTGGTAAACAGATGAGAGGACTGACAAACATAGAAGGCATATATTTCCTCGGTATAGGTGGCATAGGAATGAGCGCACTGGCCCGCTATTTCCTGGCGGCGGGATACTGTGTGTGCGGATATGACCGTACAGAAAGTCCTCTTACCGGAACACTGGAGGAGGAAGGTTGCGACATTGTCTATGACGATAACATAGATGCATTGCCCACACTCTTTGCTGATCCCGCTGAGCGCGACAGGGTAATGGTGGTTTATACCCCTGCCATACCGAAGGACAGCCCCATTCTTAATTACTTCAAAAATAACGGATACATTATTTATAAAAGGGCAGAGGTTCTCGGACAGATCTCACGTGAGACTGATGCGATCGCCGTAGCCGGCACACACGGTAAAACTACCGTCAGCACCATGATTGCACACATACTGACTGTGTCGCAGTTGAAATGTTCTGCCTTTCTTGGCGGTATTTCAAAGAATTATAATACAAACTTTCTTCTCCAGCAAAGCAGGTATACGGTGATGGAAGCAGATGAGTTCGACCGTTCCTTCCTTTATCTTTCACCGCTGATTGCGGTTATAACCGCTATCGATCCTGATCATCTTGATATTTACGGTACTGCAGAGGCCATGGTTGATGCTTACAGCGATTTCTGCAGCTGTGTTCAAAAGGGCGGTACGCTGATACTGCATGAAAATATTCTGCCTTCCCTGAGCCTCCCGGGTGCTGTCGATGTGTACAGCTACGGCACTGGTAAGCAGGCCTCCTTCAGAGCTGCAGACATCGAAAAAGGAGACGGCTTCTACAGGTTTGACCTGATTACTCCAGGGGAGCCTGTTAAGAATATTCGCCTTCAACTGCCTGGTATGGTCAATATCCTCAATGCCACTGCAGCAGCAGCAGCATCGTGGTGTGCAGGCGCTGAGCCTGATGAAATACGCAAGGCACTGCTCACTTATGAAGGTGTGCGCCGCAGGTTTGATATGAGGTTCAATAATAAGGGTGCGGTTTATATCGATGACTATGCACATCACCCCCAGGAGATAAATGCCCTGGTCAGCGCCGTTCGCGACTTTTACCCTGACAGGCATATAACAGGCATCTTCCAGCCTCACCTCTTCAGTCGCACACGTGATTTTGCCGATGGCTTTGCTGCGGCACTTGACAGGCTTGATGAGATATTGCTGCTTCCAATCTATCCTGCCAGGGAAAATCCTTTGCCTGGCGTCATTTCCGAGATGATCGCAGCGAAGATGAAGAATAAAAATGTGAAGGTGGTCACCAGGGAGGAACTGCTGCCAGTCCTGGAAAACAGCGGTGAAGGCGTGCTGCTGACAATCGGGGCGGGTGACATTGACCGTTTTATCGAACCAATAACCACGATGCTTAAGAGACGATACTCATGAGCCTGCTGATGAAAATACTGACTGCCATAATGGGTGCATTCGTGCTCCTCACTCCGCTGTTCAGCAGCCTCGGGAGTGAAGATGACGTGTGCTCCGGAGTAGTCATCGTACTGGCTGACTCAACAAAGCACCAGTTTGTCACCCCGGATGACCTGATGACATTGATCAGATCGACAGGCATACGTATTACGGGTGCGCAGATGAATGAGATACCACTGAACACAATTGAAAACAAAATCAAAACATACAAGGAACTGAGGATTGCCGAGGTTTATTTCTCAGCTGACAGGAAGCTGCATGTCTATGCTGACCAGCGTGAGCCGGTAATGCGTGTGGTGGCATCGTACGGAGGCGATTTCTTTATTGACCGCGAGGGTGTCATAATGCGGCGCCATAATCTTTATACCCCTCATCTTCATATCCTCGAGATAGACATGCTTTTCAATCCCGGCGAGATGACAGGCACAAACATCTATGATTCAGAAAAGACTGAGAACCTTGCACGTGCCTTTGAGCTCGTTAATTATATCAGGAGCGACAGCTTCTGGAATTCCATGATTGACTATCTCAGCATGTCGCGTGACGGCAGGGTGGTCATGGTGCCGCGTGTCGGCAATCATACAATACGTCTCGGCAGGACCGAGAACTACGAAGAAAAGCTTGACAACCTCCTTGTCTTCTACCGTGAGGCTATGCCTGTAACGGGGTGGGATAAATACAAGGTGGTGAATATTGAATATAAAGGGCAGGTTGTCTGCCAGAGAAGATAATTGTTGAACAACCATATAATTAAACTATGAGCAGTAAAGATCAGTTAGTAGCAGCCATTGACATCGGAACGACGAAGATCGTTGCCATTGTCGGGCGTTGTGACGGAAACGGAGGAATAGAAATCCTCGGTCTGAGCAACACACCATCAACAGGCGTAAAGCGTGGTGTGGTGCTGAACATCGAAGAGACGGTAAAGGCTATCAGAACCACGGTCGATGACCTTGAGGAGAGAACCGGCATCGTTCTCACAGATGTCTTTGTAGGTATTGCCGGAAGGCATATTAAAAGCAAGATGGCCCGTGGGTATATTACACGCGATTCCCATGAGACGGAGATTGATATAACCGATATCCGCAGGCTGACGGCTGACATGTTCAAGCTTCCCATCGAGGTGGGAGAGGAGATAATACATGTCATCCCGCAGACGTACATCGTCGATAATGAATCGGGTATCAGCAATCCGGTGGGTATCTGCGGCAAACGGCTTGAGGCGAATTTCCACATAGTGATCGGGCAGATCTCCTCAGCGCGTAACACCGAGAGGTGCATCAACAAGGCCAACATGAACCTGATGAGCCTCGTGCTTGAACCACTGGCTTCATCTGAAGCTGTGCTGACCGACGAGGAGAAAGAGGCAGGGGTGGTGCTTGTCGACATCGGAGGAGGCACAACGGATGTTGCTATCTATTATGACAACGTGATCAGACACACCGCAGTGATACCGTTCGGCGGCAATATGGTCACCGCTGATATCAGGGAGGGATGCTCAATACTGCAGAAACAGGCAGAAGACCTGAAGGTCAAGTTCGGTTTCGCCATAGGCGATATTGCACCTGAGAACAAGGTCGTCTCAATACCAGGTATAGCAGGCCGTGACCCCAAGGAGATATCGTTCAAGAACCTTGCCTATATCATACAAAGCCGTATGGAGGAGATCCTTGATGCGGTCAACTTCGAGATACAGAACTCGGGCTTTGCCGATAAGCTCACTGCCGGAGTAGTGATCACGGGCGGTGGAGCGATGCTGAAAAACCTGCCGCAGCTCGTAAAGTACAAGACCGCCATGGATGTGCGCATCGGGATACCGAACGTTCATCTCACCGGCAAAGCCAGGGATGAGATCAATCAGCCCATGTATGCCACAAGTGTCGGTCTGATCATGAAAGGTCTTGATTACCTTGATGAGAACAAGCTTGTGGTTCGCTTCGGTGAGAAGAAACAGGAACCTGTTCATATCCAGAAGCCTGTCTTCCATCCTGAGAAAGAGATAAAGAAAGAGGTACAGGAGGAGGTGACGATTGATGAGATTCCTGATGAGCAGCCGAACAGGCCGCAGAAAACTTTCATCAGCCGCATCAGCAAACTGTGGGATGATATTATTGATGCCACGGACGAGAAACTGGATGATAAATCGTCAAACAACTAATAACTGAAGTCATGTCAGAGGATCTGATGAATTTCGACCTGCCTGTTGAGCGGTCGTCGATAATAAAGGTGCTGGGAATAGGAGGCGGCGGCAGCAACGCCGTCAACCATATGTTCCGCAAGGGCATCAAGGATGTAAACTTTGTTGTCTGCAACACTGATCAGCAGGCTCTATCTCAGAGCCCGGTGCCTGTCAGGGTGCAGATAGGAGAGACCACCACAGAAGGCCTTGGCGCGGGCAGCCAGCCCGAGAGAGGTCGTGACGCAGCCATCGAAAATATCGAAGATGTGATGAATGCGCTTTCGGGAAACACCAAGATGGTCTTTATAACAGCAGGCATGGGAGGAGGTACCGGCACAGGAGCTACACCGGTCATCGCCAAGGCATGCAAGGAAGCCGGTTATCTCACAGTGGCCGTGGTGACAATACCGTTCAGGTCGGAGCTCAACCAGCGTATCAAGCTGGCTATCCGGGGTATCAATGACCTGAAAGACAAGGTCGACTCGCTGATAGTGATCAACAATGAACGGCTGAGGGAGATATACGGTGATGAGGGCGTATCTGCTGCTTTCGCCCGCGCCGATGATGTGCTCGCCAATGCTGTGAAAGGCATTGCCGAGATCATCACATGCACAGGTTATATCAATGTCGACTTTGCCGATGTTGATACGGTAATGAGGAATTCAGGCGTTGCCCTGATGGGTATCGGTACCGCCGCAGGTGAGGACCGTGCCACAAAATCCATTGAAGCTGCCCTGACCTCGCCGCTGCTCAGCTCCAATGACATTACCGGAGCCCAGAGCATACTGCTCAATATTAAATCGGGCACGGGTCCGAATGAGATTACCATGGATGAGCTTGGAGAGCTGACTGATTATGTCTATGAAGCAATCTCTGAGGATGCTCTTATTATCAGGGGACTGTCAACCGAGGAGGAACTTGGCGATGCCATCAGTGTCACCGTCGTAGCCACGGGCTTCGAGGCCAGCGCTGATCTTGACGCCTATAAGCCCGAGAGGCGCCGGGAGGTTGTCAGCCTGAATGCTGCTCAGCAGCCCTCTCTTCCCGAGAGCGCCGGTGAGGGAGACTCACAGTATATTGTTCGGCCCGCCCGCGCCGGTCACCGCGACACCCCCTCATCGTCAAAAGAGGTAAACCAGGGTGTCATTGACTTCGACCCTGACGGTGACATAAGCATTTCTCCCGCTCCTGCCCGCCCCGTCCCGCCACCTGCTGACAAGAATGAGGGCACGCTGCGCAAGCTTAAACACATGCAGAATGTCATTAAGAACGAAGGCCTCTCGACACAATCGATGAATGACAATATCGAAGACTTTGAGGAGGTGCCGGCATACGTGCGCAAGAAGATAGCCCTTCACAATGCCAACAAGGCTGCTGGCAGCAAGGTGTCAAAATTCACGCTGAGCCTCGATGAGGATAACCAGCCGGTCATCAGGGAAAACAATGCTTACCTGAACGATAACGTGGACTGAGTTTGTTTTTTGTTATTATATGGTTGTTGTTCGAAGGGCCGGCCCACTTTTTCAGGCCGGCCCTTTTTGTTGCCGCTTTTTAAGTAAATTTGCCGCTGATGCGCCGTCTCTTAGCATATATGGCCCTGCTGGTACTCCCGGTGACCCTCTCTGCCCAGGAGATTGACACCATTCCGCCAGGGGTCATGAACCCCCGGACCATGCCACTTCAAATGGATGATACCCTGGCGGTGCAGGATACGTTACGGATACCCCCGCCACTGCGCAAACCTGATACCATCATTGTAAAGACTACAAGGCAGTGGACACTATCGGCTGATTATACCGCTGAGATAACAGTATCTCTTGACACGGCATTTTCCCTCTTTCACCACCGCCGGATCACAGATAAGGTCTCGGACTTCAATGCGTATCCGGGTAACTATGGCCTCCCGCTTTACCAGATAAATTTCTTTGACCGCGACTGGAAGCCTGACAGGTACCTGTATTCGTATTATTTTCCTTTTATGTACACCCCGGCTAACACACTCTTCATTAATACGCATGTGCCTTTCACCGAGATAGTCTGGACTAACGCCGGAGCACGTCAGAAGTCTGAGCAGACATTCAGAATAAGACATTCCCAGAATATAACAAGGAAACTGAATTTCGGGTTGATTTTTGATATAGTGTATGCCATAGGGCAGTATGATTACCAGAAGGCAGTTGACAAGAACTTTCTCCTCCACTCATCTTATAACGGTGACCAGTACACTGCCTACTTCAGCACAGGAATAAATAACCACCAGACTTATGAGAACGGTGGGATAGCCGGACCGGAATTCCTCAGCCTGTATCCCCCGGAGGATGTGCCGGTGATGCTTAACGAAGCGAATTCGTCTCAGAACCATCTTAAGAACAGGTATGTGCTGCTGACACAAAGGTATTCACCCGGAGGAAAACGTGACACCGTCACCGGTGAGATGCTGCGTGCCGGACCGATTACTTTTTCCCATATCGGAAGCTACGAATGGAACAAACGCGGTTTTTATGACAAATACCCGACTTCCGGCTTCTATGACACTATATTGATAAGCAGGACTGCAACGGAGGATTCTCTCTTTCAGGACCTGCTGTCGAATACGGTCAGGGTGGATTTTGCTGCCGGCAGCACGGGCCGCTTCAAAATCGGTGCAGGGGCAGGAATTCGCAATGAGCTTCGCAACTATAAACAGTTGATCCCGAAAGACACACTCGGCGTGCCGAACATTATACGGAGGCACATGAGCTCGTTTGTGCTTACCGGAAAAGTTTTCAACAACATTGGTGAAAAATTCGGATGGTCGGCAACGGGTGACCTTTGGTTCCAGGGATACCGCGTCGGTGATTTTATCGTGGACGGGCGCATCTTCAAGGATTTTGCCACCTCCCGCCGGGGTATGATAACATGGGACGCTACCGCATCGGTCGCCAGTTATACTCCCTCCCTATGGTATGACAGGTGGGGCTCGAACAACTTCTCATGGTCGGTGGATCATGGGAAAGAGTTCAGGACAACAATCGGGTCATCACTGCTCTGGCCAGGACGCAACCTCAGCCTGAAGTTCAACTATGCCATCATCAACAATTTCATTTACATGGGAAATGATGCCACGCCTGCTCAGCACGGGGGCGGGCTGTCCGTTGCCGCTTTATCGCTAAGGAAAGATCTTGTTTTCTGGAAATTTCACTGGGATAACACCGTACTGCTGCAAACAAGCTCAAACAATGACGTCCTGAGCCTTCCCCTGGTGACAGCCCGGAGCGCGTTCTTTTTTGATCATTTATTTAAGTTCGAATCAACAAAAGGAGAGCTTTATTTTCAGCTCGGTGCTGAAGCCATGATCCATACGGCTTATTACGCCATGAATTATATGCCTGCCACAGGCAGATATTTTAGCCAGTCTGACACCGAAATTGGTAACTATCCGTTTATCAATGTATTCGCGGATTTTAAGGTAAAACGCACCCGAATATTTGTAATGTTTGACCATGTTGCCTCCGGCCTGATGGGATATAATTATTTTTTGATTCCCAATTATCCTTTGAATATCAGAATGTTACGGGTAGGCTTCGCCTGGACTTTCTATGATTGAAAAAATTTGCTATCTTTGCACCGAAAACATTTCCTATATTGGATTGTTTTATTGTCGGACCAATATTTTAGATATTGAGGAAATTAATTACGTTCTTGTTTATTTTTATTCTGTCAATCCTCTCCTGCGAAACGGAGAGCAGAAAGGTTGATACTGTTCAGGTACCACCACGTGATCTAAATGCAATCCTCGCCGACGGAAAGATCAAAGCGGTAACGAACATTAACCAAACGAGCTATTTCATCTACAAGGGAGAGCCGATGGGCTTTCATTTCGAATTACTCAAGCGTTTTGCCGATCATCTTGATCTTGAGCTTGAGATAATTGCGCGAAATGATATTGATGAAGCACTGGAACTTCTCAAGGACGGTGAAGCTGACCTTGTAGCAGTAGGGTTGTCAGTAAGCTCCGACCGCAAGGAGATGATGCGTTTCACTGATCCGATCATGCAATCGAGCGAGGTGCTTGTGCAGCGCAAACCCAACGGCTGGTTTCGGATGACGGCAGAAGACATCGGGCAAAAGCTGGTCAGGAGCCAGCTTGATCTCGCGGGAAGGACCGTATATGTACAAAAAGGTTCTTCGTATGCCCAGCGGTTATACACTCTTGAGCGTGAATCAGGCATTGACATTGGAATCATTGAGGTGCCCTATGACGCTGAAGAGCTTGCGCATCAGGTGTCTCGCGGAGAGATAGAGTTCACCGTTTGCGATGACTACATGGTAAACATCATAGGAGCGCTGCACAGCGAACTCGATTTTGGTACATCTGTAAGTTCGCCGCAGGACATAGCCTGGAGTGTGCGTAAGGATGGCAGTGATGCCCTCCTGGCAGAGCTGAACAGCTGGATACAGGGATTTAAAACCACCAGGGAATACGCTCGTCTTGAGAAAAAATATTTCAGTGGCACGCGTCCGGCATACATAGCCGCATCAGAATATGCTGCCACTCAGACCGGCAAGGTGTCTCCGTTTGACGAGATAATAAGGCATTACAGTGATTCCATTGGATGGGACTGGCGCCTTGTGGCCGCACTCATCTATCAGGAATCCAAGTTCAATCCTTCAGTTACCTCACCGCGCGGTGCTTACGGCCTTATGCAGGTTATGCCTGAGACAGGCAGGCACTTCGGTCTTGATGTCACCAGGTCTGTTGAGAATAATGTCTACGCGGGCGTAAAATACCTGAGACTGCTTAATACCATATTCAATGATAAGGTACCTAACCCCGATGAGAGGGTTAAGTTTATCCTTGCTTCATATAATGCCGGACACGGTCATGTCCTTGACGCAATAAGACTCGCTGAAAAGAATGGTCTTGACCCCGGTAAATGGGATGATAATGTTTCGATTTACCTTGAGCGCAAGTCAGACCCGGTCTACTATGATGATCCCGTGGTACGGTATGGCAGGCTCAAAGAGGGCGTTTATGTAAATGCGTATGTCGATGACATACTCAGGCGCTACGAGCACTACAAAAATATCAAGTAAGGCAGTTGGGAGTAGGCCGACTGCGGGCGGAGGCTTATTTGTGTACCCGGCGTATGAATTCCTCTACCTCCGGCACGCCACCCTGGTAGACAAGATAACCGTTGTACGGCTCCCGGTCGGTGATCTCACCGTTGACGGGAGTTAGCATGATCTTCTTCACCTCCTCAAGGTCATCTGTCTGGCCCAGCGCCCAGCCAAGCTTCGCCCAGGCCACCTCAGGCAGCATGTTCCCGAGAGGAATAACCCCTTTCGCCATCATATCGCGTCCGGTCTCATACACGAACATGTGTACGTATCCCCAGATCGTCTGCAGTGTCATATAGACGGCCACGTTCTCCTTCTGGGCACGTTCCAGTGCCGGGTACAGCTCCCTGTTGACATGACCCAGTCCGGTACCTACGATTATTATGCCCTTGTACCCCATGTCAATGAGCGAATGAAACATTTCGACCTTCATGTGAGGATAAAAGTAGATCATGGTTACATTCTCGTTGAAGTATGGCATTATGGTCACATTGCGGTCTTTACGCCGCGGATTGTAATCCGGTTTCATGGGTTTCACCTCTCCGCGCCTGACTGTAGCCACAGGTATATCGCCGATGGTTCTGAAAGTCGATCTGTATGAACTGTGCATCTTACGAACCCTGGTTCCCCGGTGAAGGAATCCGTATTCATCACTTGTAGGGCCGAACATGCACACCATCACCTCTGCTATATCACCGTGACCTGCTGCAGTTGTGGCATGTATCAGGTTCAGGGCAGCATCTGACGATGGCCTGTCGGATGAGCGCTGTGACCCCACCAGTATGATCGGTACGGGAGGGTTCTGCACCATGAATGAAAGGGCGGCAGCGGTATGGTGAAGCGTATCAGTGCCGTGACCTATCACAATGCCGTCAATCCCTTCCTCAATCTCCTTTTCGATAGCTTTGGCGAGAATCATGTATTGTTCAGGACCCATGTTCTCACTGAAGACTCCAAAGAGTTTTTCAGTGTGTATGTTGCAAACGTCGGCCAGCTCAGGCACTGCACCGTAAAGCTCACCGGGCGAAAAAGCGGGAATCACAGCCCCGGTACGGTAGTCAAGCCGCGAGGCTATGGTACCGCCGGTACCCAGGAGCTTCACATTGGGTTTGTCATCCGAGTATGGGAACTCTTTCTCGGGGATCTTATAATTGGCTTTATTGTAACCTGTCTCTGTCATCCAGGTGATGGTGGTAATGTCAATCCCGATATTATAACCACTCTCTATCTTGATCACAATATGAAGATCATCATTGTTCTCAGACCGGGGAAGCACGGTACCGCGGAAGAGGCCACGGGTGGTCCCGATATCCGCCTGTCCCCATACACGCACATTATACATCCTGAGCACCCTCAGGGCTTCGCCCTTGTATCCCTGAAAAAAATCTTCCGTCATCTTGTGTGTTCTGAAACCTCCAGAATATCCGTTATCTCTTTTCTTACATCTGCCAGCCGCAGTGTCCCGATGGCTTTCATGTGTACCTGTCCCATTATCCAGTCGATTGATGATGCGCTCTTGCCGTCATAACTTATCCGGGCAAATTCCTTGTCCAGTTCCTTAACACGTCCTATGATCTGCTCCAAAGATTCGGGTCTGTAGCCAGTCGCGGCAAGTATCTTTTCAAAATCCGGCTGAGGTGTTGCAACAACTTCCGGCAGCATCAGCCGTGCTACTTGTGGCAACAGTTTCTTCCTGCTGATAAACTCAAACAGATCGTACAGTCTTTCATAGTTGAAACCAGCTGCCACTCTCCCTCTTCCTTCAAGGCTGCGGAAGCGGTGTCCGATTAATATACCCACCTCGCGGTGGTCAAAGCCCAGTTTATCACCTGCCCGCTCGATAAGGGCTACAAGATTCTTGCTCAAAAGATAATGCCAGGTATCTTCAGGCAAACCCCATTCTTTCATCTGCCGGAAACGCAGCGCGATTTCCTTCGGCTGGTTTTTTGCCAGTCTTTCCAGCATCTCCGATGTGACCGGCAACGGCTGTGAATCAGTATCAGGATACATACGGTCGCGACCGGGCAATACCCGTTCGAACATTGTGGTTCCGTCAGCGAATGACTTGCGTGTTTCAAGGGGAACCCCTTCGAGGGCAAGCCGGATACGCTCATCAACAGTCTCGAGGGCGGTCGGGATATCTTCCTCCGGTCCCCACAGTATTATCTGTGCATCGTCAGAGGAGGCGGAGAGCCATATGGCTACTTCAGGAAAGAGGCTGTTGAAGTTTCGTTCCCCGATCTCTTCAGAGTGTATCATATTAGGCTTTTCGATGCAGGCTATCACCTTCAGCCTGTCGCTGATCTCATCGGCAAAGATCAGTCCCGGCTGGGTGAAGTGAGACAGTATGCCGCGGCAACCAGGGAGGTTAACAGCAATGACCTTCTCTCCTTTGTCAAGGGCTGCGCGCAACGGTGCGAAATGAAAATGAGATTCAGATTCGGTTATCTCCCTGCTTTTCAGCTTCCATATTCCGGGATCAGGGATGATCTTCTTCAGCCTGCTCCGGATATTCAGAAGGGCGATACTGTCTGAAAGCCTCATTATGAGACAGCTCAGGTATCCATTTGATATGAGCTACGCCCTTTATCTCCGCACGGTTTCCGCCCTCACAGCTGACATTCACATCCTCGCGTGCAGCGCCCATGCCGGTGCGTACTTTGCCGGTGCTGCGATTGAGAAAGCGGATATATTCAGCAGCTTCAGCCAGCTCGTCAGGTGTCAGGCAATCAGGGTAGGTCACCGTTTCTATCAGCGGCATACCGAGACGGTCAGTCTTGTATATTCGTTTATGACCTATGTCCGAAATCTCGCGGCATAAATCCTCCTCAAGACTTAGCTGGATCAGGCGCACCTTTTTGTTTTTAAGCTGCAGTTCACCCTCGACGCTTACAATGGCCGAGCGCTGAAAGCCTGTCGGAATACTTCCGTCGAGGTACTGTTTACGTGTTATGTGCACCTCTCCCACGATGTTCATTCTGGCAGCGAGGGCAATGTTGATGGCTATCTCAAGAGCCTCATGGTCAATGGGGAAGGGTGGCGTATCATCGACTTCATATGTGCATGCCGTCCTGTTGTTGATACGGTAAGTTATTTCCTTGCGTGTTCTGAATTCCATCAGAGCCGTACCGTCATAGACACCCATTTCACTGAGTGTTGGCCTCATATGACGGATGACCTCGGCATCGTACTCCTCATGACCGTGAAAGATGCCTGCCGGACAGCGGCAGAAGAGCTTACTGCGGGTTTTAAGCTGCTGATGAACCTCCAGGCCTGATTTGAAACCAATCCGCTTATAATCATTAAGCGTGGCATCTTTACGGGTGACATAACCTATCTCCTCCCTGGTACGTTCATAATTCTTTTTTGGATCAAAACCGGTCATCTCAGTCAGCGTTCTTCCGGCAAGTTAAGCAGAAGCTGTGAGATTCGGAGATGCAGAAATGAAGAAAGTTTGCGCAACTTTTACTATGAGTGAACTTTCTTATCCCGGGCTTAAAAATATGTTCATTTTGTTGTTTGATGATTAAAAAAATCAACAACACAACAAAATAATATCATTTGCTTTCAAATTCCTTAAAATGAGGATGACTTAATATTATTAAGCTGGTAACGCGCAGATAATCAATCGTATCGTATTGCTTTTACAGGAGTTATCCTTGCAATAAGCTGGGAAGGAATGAGAAGCATAAGGATGATTACGGCCATCGTTCCGGCATTGAGCAGAATGATATGCAGGGGATCCAGGTTTATGGGAACGCTTTTCAGGTAATATGACGAGGGGTCGAGAGAGAATATTTCCGTTTTCAGTTGCAGAAATGCCAGTCCCAATCCGATGATGTTTCCCCATAAAAGCCCCTTTACTGTCAGCCATGCTGCCTGGTAAAGAAATACACTGCGTATCAGTTTGTTGTTTGCACCCATTGCTTTCAGGATACCTATCATATTCGTTTTTTCGAGAATGAGAATCAGGAGGCCGGAGATCATGTTGAAACCGGCGACAAGAATCATAAGGATCAGGATTATTATAACATTGGTGTCCTGGAAGCCCAGCCAGTCGAATATCTGCGGATACCTTCCCCGTATGTTGGTCACCTTGACCTGTTCCTCCTCTTCTGCAATGCGGTAACCCACAGCATCGTTGACCACTTCCGTCATACGGTCAAGCTCATCAAAATCATTAATGAATATCTCAAACCCGCTGACCTGGTCTTCCTTCCATCCGTTCAGTCGTCTTATGTGATCGATATCGCAAAAAAGGTAAGTCTTATCGAACTCCTCGAGGCTGGTTTCATATATGCCTGTAATAGTGAACTTACGCATGCGGGGAGGATCCTGAACAAAAAACATCGAGAAAGAATCACCGAGTTTAAGTCCGAGCATGTCGGTTATCTTTTTTGAGATCAGTACATTGTCGGTCCTGGCAGAATCACTGATCCTGACTACTTCTCCTTCAACCAGGTTAGAGGAGAAGAAGCTCCAGTCATAATCGCTGTCAATACCTTTCAGCACCACGCCCTGGATATTATCTTCCGTTTTTATGATGCCTGCCTTGGTGGCATAGACCTGGATGGATTTTATGCCCGGGTGATGGATGATCTTTTCAACGAAAGGCTGGTTGGCGCTGATGGGTACTGTTTCGTATGACAGGTTGGAGTCCCAGTTGACAACCTGTATATGTGCTCCGAAGCCGGCGATTTTATCCCGTATCTGCTGTTTGAAACCGGTAAGGATAGCGACGGCGAGGATCATAACCGCAAGCCCAAGTGCTATGCCGATAATGGCAATGACATTAATCGGGCGCGAGAAGGCAGTGTTCTGGTTGCGTTCCCTGATCAGTCGGCGGGCTATGAATGTTCCGGTTGACATCAGAGCAAAATTAAGAATCAACTCTCCCAGGGTAGACCTTGAGCGCTTCTGCAAGCGTCTCCATGGCCAGGTGCAGGTCGTCGATCTTAAGGACATAGGCCACCCTTACCTCATTCTTGCCGGCACCCGGAGTGAAATAAAACCCGGTTGCAGGCGCTACCATGACGGTCTGATTCTTATAGCTGAAATCCTGCAGCAGCCATTGGGCGAACCTGTCGGAGTCATCTATGGGAAGCCTGACCACCGTGTAAAATGCTCCCTTGGGCAGGGGGCAATAAACGCCAGGCATGCTGTTCAGGGCTGTAACCATGAAATCCCTGCGTGCAATATATTCATTGTATACCTCGTCGAAGTATTCTTTGGGCGTTTCGATGGCTGCTTCGGCAGCAATCTGTCCCAGCCCAGGCGGACAAAGACGCGCCTGTCCGAACCTGAGTGCAGCTGTGAGCACCTCCTTGTTACGCGTTATCAGCGCTCCGATGCGCACCCCGCACATACTGTACCGCTTGGAAACCGAGTCAAGCAGTATAACATTCTCATCAACACCTTCGAGCTCCATGGCCGAGAAGTGTTCCTCGCCATAGCAGAACTCCCTGTAAGCCTCATCAGACAAGAGGAAGAGATCATGTTTCTTTACGATATCGCGCAGCTGCATCAGCTCATTACGCGAATAAAGCGAACCTGTGGGGTTATTGGGATTGCATACCAGAATAGCTCTCGTTCTGGGAGTGATCTTCTTTTCGATCTCACTGATGGAAGGCAGCGCGAAATCATTCTCGATATAAGTTCTTACAGGGACAATAGTTACTCCGGCAGCAGTGGCAAAGCCATTATAGTTGGCATAGAACGGTTCGAAGGTGATCACCTCTTCTCCCGGGTTAAGGCATGTCATGAAAGCGAAAAGCACTGCCTCCGAGCCTCCTGTGGTGACTATGATTTGTTCGTGGGTTATATCCACGCCAAATTTACGGTAGTTATCCGCCAGCTTGCGACGGTATGATTCATTGCCTGCTGAATGAGTGTATTCAATGACTTTAAGATCCATGTTCCTGAGTGCATTTAATGCAATCTCCGGAGTGTGAATATCAGGCTGTCCGATATTCAGATGGTACACTTTTCTACCCTTGCGCTTGGCTTCCTCGGCATATGGAACGAGCTTGCGTATGGGCGATGCAGGCATTTTCCCGGCTTTCTCAGAGATCTTTGGCATATCTTTAATCTATTTCAATAACCATGTATTAACGACGCGCAAATGTATTCAAATTCACCCTATTCTGATATGATATAAGGCATAAGAAAATGCTGTTTTTCCGAAATGGTAACAAAATGTTAAATTTGTGGCCTTGCTTATTGTGTTGCCAAACAATATAAAACGAAAACAACAAACGGTAATCCTCCTTTGCCAGGGCTCCGGAGGATACAATCGAAAATCTAAAATCGCAAACCGCATATCGAAAAAAAATCGCAAATCGCAAATCGCAAATTATGCAGGATATTCCTTCAAAATATGAACCCGGGGCAGCTGAGAACAGATGGTACAGTTACTGGATGGAGAAAGGCTTTTTCCACAGCGTACCTGACGGCAGGGAGCCTTACACCATCGTTATCCCCCCGCCGAATGTCACCGGTGTGCTGCACATGGGCCATATGCTTAACAACACCACGCAGGATGTGCTTATCAGACGTGCCCGTATGCTGGGCTTCAATGCCTGCTGGGTGCCCGGCACTGATCATGCAAGCATAGCCACCGAAGCTAAAGTTGTTGCCAAGCTCAGGAGCGAGGGTATTGAGAAGACCGACCTCTCACGCGAGGCTTTTCTCGGTCATGCATGGGAATGGACTAACAAACACGGAGGCATCATACTGGAGCAGCTGAAGAGGCTGGGAGCATCGTGCGACTGGGAACGCACCCTCTTTACGATGGACGATGACAGGTACCGCTCAGTGATAAAGGTGTTTATAGATCTCTATGACAAGGGCTTGATATACAGGGGTGTGCGTATGGTCAACTGGGATCCGCAGGCACGCACTGCCGTGTCTGACGAGGAGGTAATATATACCGAGGAAAAGTCAAAACTATATTATGTCAGGTATAAAATTGTAGGAGAGGACAACTATGTCATGGTGGCCACAACCAGGCCTGAGACGATCCTTGGCGATACTGCCGTCTGCGCCAACCCGGCTGATGAGCGTTATAAGCACATGAAGGGCAAACGTGTTATCGTTCCCATGACCGGCCGCGAGGTACCGTTCATCTTTGATGCATATGTCGACCCGGAGTTCGGAACCGGCTGTCTGAAGATCACCCCTGCTCATGATATAAATGACTACGAGATAGGACTAAAGCATAACCTTGAGACTATAGATATCTTTAATGACGACGGAACCATTAGCGAAAGAGCCGGCCTCTTCATCGGTGTCGACCGTTTCGAGGCAAGGGAGATGGCGGAGAAAGAGCTGACAAGGACAGGCGCCCTGGTAAAGATTGAGGATTATATCAATAAGATGGGAAGATCAGAGCGTACACATGCCGTGATCGAGCCAAAACTGTCGCTGCAGTGGTTCCTGAGTATGAAGGAGATATCTAAGCCTGCTCTTGACGCGATAATGAATGACACTATCAGGCTGTTCCCTGACAAATACAAGAATACCTACAGGCACTGGATGGAGAATGTCCACGACTGGTGCATCAGCAGGCAATTGTGGTGGGGTCACCGCATACCTGCCTACTATTATAACAATAACGAGTTTGTCGTCGCTGAGACTGCAGAGGAGGCACTCATCAAGGCAAACCGGATCAGCGGCATGGAAGATATGGTAATGTCTGAGCTGAGGCAGGATGAGGATGTGCTCGATACATGGTTCTCATCATGGCTCTGGCCTATTACGTGCTTCAACGGTATCAATGAACCTGATAACGAAGACATAAAATACTATTACCCTTCGAATGTGCTCATCACGGCACCCGAGATACTCTTTTTCTGGGTTGCCAGGATGATCATTGCAGGTTATGAATACCGCGGCAGGGAACCGTTCAGGGATGTTTATCTTACGGGACTGGTGCGTGACAAGCAGAAGAGGAAGATGTCAAAATCGCTGGGTAATTCTCCCGATCCCATCACCCTGATAGAAAAGTACGGAGCTGACGGGGTAAGAATAGGCATGCTTCTATGCTCTCCGGCCGGCAATGATCTTCTTTATGACGACAGCCTGCCTGAGCAGGGGCGCAATTTCGCGAACAAGATATGGAATGCCTTCCGCCTGGTCATCACCATGGACACTGACGACAGCATACCTCAGCCGCCTGCTGCCGAAGCGGCAGTAAGGTGGATGAACTCAATAATCAACAGGACTCTGGCTGAAATAGATGAAAGTTTCTCGCGCTATCGCATCTCCGATGCACTGATGCAGACCTATAAGCTGTTCTGGGATGACTTTTCAGGATGGTATCTTGAAATCATCAAGCCGGCCTATGGAAAGCCGATGGATGGCAAGACCCACAGGGATTCGCTGCGTATTTTCGAAGCGCTGATGAAAATCATTCATCCCTTCATGCCATTCATCACTGAAGAAATATGGCAGAGGCTTGGAGAGAGAACCGACGGCAGCAGCATAATGATTGAAAGAATGCCTGAGGCAGGGAAGTTTGATGTTGCCATGCTGAGCCGCTTCGACACAGCCCGTGAGATAGTCAGTGCAGTCCGGACCATCAGAAAGGAAAACAATATCCCGAACCGTGATCCCCTTGTGCTCTGTGCAGCAGCCGGATCAACCGGCGAAGAATTTGATGAGGTTATCAAACGCATGTGCAATCTTTCGGAGATACGTACCATCTCCGGTAAAGTTGAAGGATCGGTATCTTTCAGGATACGCACCTCAGAGTTTTTTATACCGTTCGGGGAAGGGGTTGATCATGACGAAGAGATCAGAAAACTGAAGGAAGAACTGACTTATACAGAAGGTTTTCTTGCTGCAGTTGTAACAAAGCTGTCCAATAAGAAGTTTGTTGCAAATGCACCCGGTAAAGTGATTGATCTTGAAAGAAAGAAAGAGGCTGACGCGAGGGCCAAGATTGTCACACTTAAAGAAAGTCTCGCATTGCTCGGGGAAAAATAATCCGTCAGGGTTACTGTTTACGGACGGTATAACTGCCGTCTTCATCCGCCACTGCCTGCCATCCGTCGTTAAGCATCAGGTGCCATCCGGCTCCGGAAATATGATTACGGTCAATTTCTATATCCCTTGCACTTATGCGCAGTGTACGCAGGTCGTTGGCCAGCAGAGCGCCGCCGTCGTCGACATTCAGTCTTCCCCAGTTGTCTGCAACGCGCAACCGCTCGTACAAAGTACCCAGTGAATCCAGGAAATTTATGTCCTCCGGCTCATAGCTGAAATTAGGACTCTCCATTGTAACGGTCACCACCGGCTTCTCAAAGAAAGTGGTGATAATCTTGCCGGTTCGTTCATTGATCATAGCCTCGCGTTCACTCTCCTCAGTCCTGATGGCCTGAATATCATAGTTCATGGCAAGCGAGCCGGCAACGTCGCGGCATACTTCAGGCAGAGTCACGCCATAAGCTTCGCGGGCAGCCTTGCCCAGATCGAAATCTGACCGTTGTATCTGCCTGAAATCGAATCCCATGTCGTTGAGCAGAGTGGCATAAAGAGCGCCATGCACGAACCCGTATCCTGATGCATAGGAGGTGTTCTCATATACCCTGTCAAGATATTCGAGTACCCTTTCCCGCAGCTCGTCAACATCATCAGTGCAGAGTTTTATATAGGTAAACGTTGTCAGTCCCTCATAATTCTCGAATTTATTCTCGTCGGTGATTGCTTCAGGGAAGAGTTCACGCCGTGCACCACGGAAGATAAGTGCATCTCGTATGGCCTGCTTACGCGCCTCACCGGTTGCTCCGATGGCGTTGGAAAGGGCTTTCCATTCAAGCTTCAGCCAGAACCTGGTATTTTTGTCATTAAAGTGCCTTGTATTGATTGTTGAAGGCTTAAGGTCATGTCTTTCCTGGAAGCAATGAAAGAGGCTGTGAACGCTACGGGCTATTATCCTGTAGCGATCTTCAGTGTCAGGCAGGGGAACCATTGCATATCTTACACCGCCGAACTCGATCACATTATTGGTAATAAGTCTCTCCCTGGGGAGCACCCCTGTGAAGATGCCATCCCTGGTCTTCAGAATTCCGGTGGAATCAGCGACATTTGTATATATCTCCCGGCTAAGGTTGTCGACGAACATAACAGGGCCGTAAAGATTCTCTCCCCACAGACTGCCGTTGTCTTTATTACAGATCTCTTCAACGGATTTAAAGTACTCACCGGCTTTCTGCACTGAGAACCATTCCAGTCCTTCTTCCCTGTTGCAGGATGACAGAACTATCAGGGCGGCAATGACGATCAATTGTTTCATCCGGAAATGCATAAGCATCAAAAATATGAAAAAAACGGTAATAAGGACCAGCGAGTATAAGTCCGGAAGCTCAATTATGATAAAGGACTTGTTTTTTACATCTTTAAATATTTACATTTGTCCGCTGTCAAAAAAGAGCAAATAATGAATAATGACATACTTATGAGCCGCAACGAGCTGGTACAGTTTCTCAGGAAACCTGCGGACCAGTTCACTTCTGACGATATTATAAGGTTCATCGAAACGAAAGGAATAAAGATGGTAAACTTCAGGTACGCAGCTGATGACGGCAAGCTGAAGTCCCTGAATTTCGTACCGTACAGCCGTGATCATCTGGCTGCCATCCTCACTGCCGGTGAGCGTGTTGACGGTTCCAGCCTCTTCTCATTTGTTGAAGCAGGTTCAAGTGACCTGTATGTAATGCCCAGGTACCGCACTGCATTTGTCAATCCGTTTGCGCAGTCGCCCACCCTTGAAATTCTGTGCTCATTCTATAATTCAGAGGGCAAGCCCCTCGAGAGCTCTCCCGAGTATATTCTCCGTAAAGCCATCAGGAGGTTCAAAGAAGCCACCGGCTATTCCATCAGGGCGCTTGGGGAGCTGGAGTACTATGTAAGGTCTGAAACAGAAGAACTCTATCCTCTTTTTGACCAGAAGGGTTATCATCAGTCAAAGCCTTTCTCCAAATTCGAGGATCTGCGTGTCGAGGCTCTTGAACTATGTGCCAGGGCCGGTTGTCATATTAAATACGGACATTCCGAGGTCGGGAGTTTTTCGAAGGATGGTAACGATTTTGAGCAGCATGAGATTGAGTTTCTTCATGTACCTCTCGATGAAGCTGTTGAACAGTTGCTGATAGCCAAGTGGATACTCCGCATGCTGGGTTATGAATACGGTGTGGAGGTTAGTTTTGCCCCCAAGATAACTGTTGGCAAAGCAGGGTCTGGTATGCATATCCATATGCTGCTTGAGAAAGATGGCCGTAACCTGATGATCGAAGACGGTCACTTAAGCGATACGGCGAAGAAAATGATAGCAGGCATTCTTGATCTGAGCAGTGGACTTACCGCTTTCGGTAATACTATACCCACCTCGTATCTCAGGCTGGTGCCGCATCAGGAGGCTCCCACGAATATCTGCTGGGGTGACCGCAACCGGTCAGTGCTGGTCAGGGTGCCACTGGGCTGGCTGGGCGCTTCCCAGATGATACATGATGCCAATCCTGCCGAGCAGGCCGGCGTAGAAGAAAAGATTTCAAGACAGACGGTAGAGCTCCGTTCACCTGACGGATCTGCGAACATATACCTGCTGATGGCAGGACTTGCCGTTGCCATACAGCACGGACTTGAGATGCCGGGAGCTCTTGAGATGGCTGACAGGCTATATGTCAATTACAATATTTTTAAAGAGAAGGAAAAGACAGCACAGAAAAAGCTTGAATCACTGCCGGCATCATGCTGGGAATCAGCAGAGGCGCTGCTCAGTCTCAGGCATCACTTTGAAAAAGACGGGATCTTCCCGGCTGGCATGATAGACAGTGTAGCAAAAAAGCTTAAGGCGTATAATGATCAGAAGCTGAGCGAGGAGCTCTACGGCAACAACGAGGCTATAGCGAAGCTGGTGAAGCTGCATCTTCACTGCGGTTAAAATAATTCAAAATCAGGTCTTCTCCTTCAGCTCGGCTGTGGCTGCCTTTATGCTCACGTTAAGCTCGAAGCCAACGAGCAGCGCCAGTGAGTTCAGGTAGAGCCATATCATCAGAACAATAAGGGTTCCGATGCTGCCGTACAGTTTATTCCACTGGCCGAAATTATTGGCATAGGCAGAAAATCCGAGTGACGTAATGATGAACAGGGCAGTTGCCAGTATTGACCCGGGCGATATAAACCTGAAATCTTTCTTCTTCGCCGGAACCAGGTAATATAGTGCTGAAATAGCCAGGAAAAGTATCACCACAATCAGGATCCACTTAAATATCATCAGGATGTAGAATACAAGATTGAGACGAAGAACCCCTATTTCCACGAGGTTGTCGACAACCGACCGGTTGAGAATAATGAGTGTCCCTGCGATGGTGAACATCAGAAGAATGGACAGCAGGAGAAAGACTGCAATTTTTCTTTGTTGAAGCCATGTACGGCTCTGGAAGCCGTGAGCCGTAACGTTAAAGGCATGCATCAGTGCATGTATGCCGTTAGTGGAAAATATTATGGTGGCAATGAACATCACCACAAGCAGGCCTCCGCTGCGGTTGGTGATCATATCAACGATAGATTCCTCGAGAAAGCTGTATGCATTTCCGGGCAGGGTGTTTTCGAACAGTTTTACCAGCTCGGTCTGAAAATTGGGAAGAGGGATGTAGGGTATTAGTGTAAGGAGGAATATTGCGGCAGGAAGCAGTGCCATCAGCATGTTAAATGCTATTGATGATGCCCTTGTAACAAGCACTCCCCGGCTGAACAGACCTTTTACGGCAAGTTTCACCACCATATCCAGCGGAGCCCCGTCAAAGCCGGGCAAAACAGCTTTTCTGATCTTTTTTGCTTTAATATTGATAGTCTCCCTGGCGTTCATACAGGTGATCAGTAAGCCTTCAGGCTCATGTCAAGACTTTTTATATGATGTGTGAGAGCTCCGATTGAAATAAAATCCACACCGCACATGGCGTAGTCCCTGACATTTTCAAGGTTGATCCCTCCGGATGATTCTGTCTCTGCAGCATTTCCGATAAGCTTGACAGCTTCAACTGTCATTGGTATGCTGAAATTGTCAAGCATAATACGGTCAACGCCTGAAGCTGCGAGTATCTCATTTACCTCCTTAAGATTACGTGATTCGACCTCTATTTTAAGAGAAAGGTTGTTCTTCTTCAGATACTCTTTTGTACGGGTTATGGCTGTTGTAATCCCTCCGGCAAAGTCGGTATGATTATCCTTTAGCATGATCATGTCATAGAGGCCCATGCGGTGGTTGATCCCTCCGCCGATACGTACTGCCTCCTTTTCAAGAAACCGCATCCCGGGGGTTGTTTTCCGTGTGTCTGTTATCCTGGCCTTTGTGCCCCTGACCTTTTCCACATAAAGAGATGTGGCTGTAGCAATGCCGCTCATCCGTTGCATGATGTTCAGCACAAGACGTTCTGAGCGAAGCAGTGAATGCATGTTTCCTTCAGCAGTAAGAGCAATGTCACCGAAACTGATGCGGTCACCGTCCCTGAGAAATATTTCGATTTTCAGGGAAGGATCGGTTATACGGAAAACCTCCCGGGCTACCCTTAACCCGGCAATGATACCACTCTCTTTTATAAGAAGCCTCGCACGGCCTTTGGCCGATGCCGGTATACAGGCTAATGAACTATGGTCACCTTCTCCGGTGTCTTCATCAAGTGCGTGGCGTATTAATGCCCGGAGCTCATTATCACTCATTGTCGGGTTCGATCCGTATCTGATGAATCAATGGATTGCCATCAACTTTCTTCAGAAGAAAATAAACGCGGAATCGTCCCTTATCGGTCTCAAGGATGGCAATAGCATACTGGGCATCACCCTTTGCACCCTGGTGTCTGATAACAAACTCACGGGTACGGTAACGTGTGAAGAAATCCTTGAGGATGCTTTGTGCGACACTCTTGCTGTAAAAGTCCTCCTTGCCCGGAATCACCAGCTCAACAGTGCTGTTGAGGTATTCGGAGAGACCGGCAGCATTGCCTGACCGGAAGGCAATGGAAATGCCTGCAGGTACACTGGGTTGCTCCTGGACTGCAAGAAAAACTGTCAGAACAAAAAACAATCCTGCAGTGGTGAATAACTTCTTTTTCATTTCAATTCCTTTATGCTACACCGATAAAGACAAGCAAATTTAATTATTATTATCAAAAATTGAACCACTTTTATTTATACCCTTGCGGTGGTCCGGTTTATAAGGCCTTAATTGCTATATTTGTCTGACTCAACTTAAAGAACAGGATAAATGAAGCTGGTGCTCCTGATGACCGGAAAGACAGATCAGGCCTGGATAAGAGAGGGTGTTGCCGAATATGAGAAGAGAATCTCCAGGTATGCGCGCTTTGAGTTGGTAACTCTGCCGGATGTCAGGAATCCTGGGAACAGATCGGCTGCCACGGTAAAGGAAAAAGAGGCGGAGAAGATGCTTTCAGCGTTGAAGAGTGATGACCACGTGGTGCTCCTCGATGAGCACGGAAAGAGTTATTCCACCACTGCACTGGCGGCTTACATACGCGGTGCGATGATGTTGCCAAAAAAAAGGATGGTCTTTGTCATTGGCGGTCCGTGGGGCTTCCATCAGAGCGTCAGGGACAGGGCTGATCACCTCCTTTCCCTCTCGGATCTCACCTTTTCGCACCAGGTGGTACGATTATTGTTCGCTGAACAGCTTTACAGGGTGCTCTCGGTGATTGCCGGCGATCCTTATCATCATGAATGATTTTATGCCAGGCCGACTGAAAAATATAAGAACAGTCTTTATTGCCGCTCTTATTGCAGCTGCTCTGGCAGTTTCATCGGATTATCTCTATTTCAGCAACCTCGAATGGAGGTACCGTACTTCCCGTCTCGACAAGAAACTGATTGAAAAAGAGAAAAGGACTGAACGCATCCTCACGGATCTTGAAACGCAACTTAAGGAAAGCAATGATCCGTCACTTTTTTTTCACAACAGAACCGGGTCCGACGCCCTTGAAGAAGGTATAGCACTGCTTGTTTATAAAGCGGACAGTATAGCATACTGGTCTGATAACAGTATTGCCTTTCCTCTTTCCTATGAAGCGGGGTTTGATAATCATAAACCGGTATTTTTCAGTAATGGCTGGTTCATTCCCGTCCGCAGGGAATATCTGGACTATGATATGCTGGCACTGATAATGGTTTACAGGCAGTATCCTATCGAGAACCAATATCTCCGATCGGGCTTTCCGGTACGATTCATGCTACCCTCCACAACACAGATTACTTTCGATGAGACAAAGTCTGCCTTCCGGGTAAACGGCGTCGAGAATGAGTTTCATTTTGGTCTTCTATTCCCAGAGAAAAAGCCTAATACTCCTTTTATTATTATTCCGGTTTTCTTCTGGCTGATCTTTCTGTTGCTTCTTATACGGCTCGTTGTTCTGGCAGATGGGTGGCCGGGGCGCCGGATGGGAAAAATATTTCTGCTTCCGTCCGGTCTTGCAGTTTTGCTGCTGGTTTATGTTGTCATACTGTTTACCGGACTGCCGCCTTCCGTAAGGTCAACTGAGCTTTTTTCACCCTTCCTGTGGTCAGCCGGCAGGTTTCTGCCCTCTGTGGGCCACATGACTTTATTGGGGCTGTTTCTTATCTCAGGCCTGAATATCATTTTAAGGAAAGAAACTTTCAACTCACCTGTAAAAAGTAACGGCCTGCGCGGATTAACAGGTCCCGGAGCCCTGATGGTCTCCGGATTCCTTTTCTTCCTGGCTGGTGAAGCACTGTTCAGAAACCTTGTCCTGAATTCCGCGATAAATTTTGAAGCTTATAAGATAATTGACCTCAGCTTTATGAGTCTCGCCGGTTTTGTTTCGGTATTGCTGATATTGTCAATTCCGCTGTTCTTTTTTCTGAAAGCTTACAGAATGATGGCGGAGATACCGGTAAAAAGAAACCTGGCAGTCACAGCTGCCGCAGCACTGGTTCTTCCCGCTGCATGCCTGATAGTGACTGCCTGCAGCTTCAGTGGCATAATCTACATTGTTCTTCTTGCCTGCACCGTACTGTTATGGCAGCGCAAATCCTATTCCCTGCTGACGCTTATAGTTGTCTATGCAGTGCTTACCGGCATCTTTTCGACCACCCTGATAATAAAATATTCCGTTCTGAAGGAGGAGAAGAATCTAAAGGTTATGGCAATATCGCTGGCAAATGACAACGATATGGTTGCCGAGGATATGCTTATTGACCTGTGGCCGGTCCTGAAGAATGACTCAGCCCTTTTCCGGATAATGAACAAGGAGCAGTTTTCCGATGCTGACATCAACAGTGTTTACAGGTATCTGGAGAATCGATACTTCAACGGGTACTGGGAAAATTACGACCTGAACATAGTTATTTGCCGAGATGACTCTCCTCTGATGATATCCTCCAGCGGGTCATCGGCAGACAATTGCTTTGGCTATTTTAATGAAAGACTGAAAAATGAGGGTGATTCTATTACGGGCACAGGATTCTGGTTTATGCATAACCAGGCCGGCAGGGCCTACTATTTTTCGCGGCTCTTTTATGAAAACTCTCCAACACTGACCAACGGCCTCTTCATTGAACTGGTAAGTCATATTGAAGCGTATCTGGAAGGTTATCCTGAATTGTTGCTTAATGTATCCCATCAGCGGTCGCCGAGGCTGCGCAATATTTCCTATGCAAAATATTATGACAGCATACTGGTATTGAGATCAGGCGATTATCCCTATGATAACCTGATCGTTCCTGCGAAGTCTGATGCCGACTACCGGTTCGTGAATGTTAATGGCTACAGGCATCTCTATTACAGCCTTGGAGAAATGACCCTTGTCGTTACTTCAAAGTCTGTTAAAACCATCGACAGGATAATCACTTTTGCCTACCTGTTTGTCGTAATTCTATTGTTCGCCTTTGTACTGCTGCTTGCTTTAATGCCCCATACGGCTGACCTGTTAAGGTTTAACACCTTTAAACGCCGGCTGCAACTGGCATTCGGGGCTTTGCTTTCCGTCGTCCTGGTTATAATTATTGTGGGAGCTTTAGCTCTGACTACCAATCAGTTCAGAAACAATCATAACCGGATTCTTGAGGAGAAAGCCATATCCATTTCAATTGAACTTGACCATAAGCTTTCATCAGAGCAAAGCCTTGCCGGCTGGAGCGCACCTGATTATCCTTCACTAAACAATCTGCTGGTAAAGTTTTCGAATGTCTTTATGACGGACATTAACCTGTATTCAGCATCAGGATCTCTTCTGGCCACTTCAAGACCGGAAGTCTTTTCCCAGAAGCTGGAGGGAAACATGATCAACCCTGAAGCCTATGGTGTTCTTCTGGAAAAAGAAAAGAACGAGTATATTGTTGAAGAACATATAGGAGGATTGAACTATCTTTCTTCGTATATGTCATTTTACAATGAGGACAACACGCTGCTTGCCTATATCAATCTTCCGTATTTTACGATGGAAAACCTCCTGACCAGCGAAATTTCCAATCTCGTTGTCACCCTTATTAATTTTACTTTTCTTCTTCTTATGCTGATGATGTGGGTTGCTGTCTTCCTGAGCGAAAGGATCACATCGCCGTTGAATCTGCTTCAGCAGGCTATGGCCTCCGTGAAGTACGGAAAGAAGAATAAACCTATCGATTACGGCAGCCGTGATGAGGTAGGTGAGCTTGTCAAACAATACAACAGAATGATTGACGAGCTGGAGGACAGTGCAAACAAGCTGGCACGCAGCGAACGTGAGATGGCCTGGCGTGAGATGGCAAGACAGATAGCCCATGAGATAAAGAACCCTCTTACTCCCATGAAGCTGAACGTACAGCAGCTTTTCAAATGGTGGAATGACAAGGCTCCCGACTTTGAGAGTAAGCTCAGGACTTTTACGGATAATCAGATTGAGTATATCGACAACCTTTCCAATATTGCAACAGCTTTTTCATATTTTGCCAGGTTACCGGACGCAAACCCTGGAGAAGTAAACGTGGTTTCACAACTGAAAACCACTCTTGAAATGTTCGGAAATGCTGAAAACATTTCAGTTACCCTCGACAGCGGAAACATCAGCAAAGCTATTGTTATGGCTGACAAAGAGCACCTGAACGGCATCTTCTCAAATCTCCTGAAGAATGCATTACAGGCTATTCCTTCAGGAAGAAAAGGAATTATAAATGTTAAACTTGAAGCGACGCAGGACAAGGTACAGGTCAGGTTCACCGATAATGGTACAGGTATCCCTGAAGAACTGAAACACAGGATGTTTACTCCTAATTTTACTACCAAATCGTCAGGTATGGGACTCGGTCTCTCCATTGCCAAACGTTATACAGAGACAGCAGGCGGAACAATATGGTTTGAGTCTGAGCCGGGTAAAAGTACTTCTTTTATCGTGGAGCTGCCTCTGCTCTATACTGTAGAGCGTAACACAAATACTAACAGCTAAAAAAGCGCGTTTAATAATCAGATATAAATACATATATTAGCAAGCAATATAAACCAGATGCCCGGGAATGTGTCTAAAATAATCAGGCTTTATTTTGTATTGCTCTTTCTTATGGGTGCGGGCCGGGGCACACAACTTTCAGGTCAGACACAGCTTGTCACAGGAAATATAAACAGATACGCCAGGGTCACCTCCGTCGGTCCGGATAATGTTATCGTTGCAGACATTACTGATTTTGCTGTTGGAGATACGGTCATGATCATGCAGATGAGCGGCGTCAGGATCAATGCTTCACAGACACTGCCCGGCAACTACCAGAACACGGTAGGAACGCCCGGACGATATGAGGTAATTATAATTTCGGCAATAAACGCAGGTCCGAAGCGGGTATCCTTCTCAAGAAACCTGCTCAATACGTATGACCCTTCAGGGAAAGTGCAGATAATTAAAGTACGGTCATACAATAATGCAGTAGTTAACTCGGAACTGACGTGTCAGGATTGGGATTCCGCTTCTGTAAAGGGAGGGGTGCTTGCTTTTCTGGTTAAAGGGGTACTCACGCTGAATGCAGATATCAATGTCAGCAGGAAAGGATTCATCGGAGGCAAAGTGGCACAGGGTACAGGCTATTGTCAGACATCTGACGATTCTATGACTTATGAGTCTTACAGTATTTGGACCGGCGCATCAGGTTATAAAGGAGACGGTATTGGTTTCAGAACTTCGCTGAACGAACCTCTTTATCCCGGCTTTGCCCGCGGCAAGGGGGTGAACATGACTGGCGGCGGCGGCGGTAACGGACACTTCTCCGGTGGTGGAGGCGGCTCAAACTACGGCGCCGGCAGGGAAGGAGATGTGGAAGTTCCGTCATGCGCAGGATTATTGCCTGGAGGGAGGGGAGGCTATTCAATAGGACCGACAGCTCTGAACGGAGGAGTATTCATGGGCGGCGGCGGCGGCGCATCAGTATATCTTTCTACCCCGACAACCTCGGCAGGAGGTAACGGCGGCGGAATTGTGATCATACTTGCTGACAGCATTGTCGGAAACGGAAAACTGATCTCGGCCATTGGTGGCGAGCCTGATGCCAACACGGTGGCCAACAGTGGCGCCGGAGGCGGAGGCGGTGGAGGTTCACTACTTATCAGCACGAGATATTATAATACCAATCCTGTGCTTTCGGCAAACGGTGGCAAGGGAGGGAATACAGTAAACCAGAACGGAGCAGGCGGCGGTGGCGGCGGCGGGCTGATATGGACCAACGGAGCATTCCCCGGTACAGCAACCGTTGCGGGAGGACTGGGCGGAACACACAGCGCTGGCGACCCGGATAAAGACGGTTCACCGGGCGCCATAGCGGCCAATCTCAGGCTTCCGCTCAACGGTTTCCTCTTCAATGCTGTATATTCATCACGCACACTGACCCAGATTGACTCAATTTGCGAAGGCCTCGTACCGCCTAAATTGACTGGCACCCAGCCCACCGGTGGAAGCGGAACATATACCTACCAGTGGCAGAAAAGCTATGATAACTCCAACTGGTCTAATACCCCGGGCACCGGTATAGACTATACCCCGGCAACAGCTGAGACCACCTCCCTCTGGTTCCGCAGAGTGGTCAATGACGGCGCCGGAATTACAGACATCAGCAAAGCTGTACAGATAATCGTACATCCGCTTATAACGGGCAATACGGTCGGGTCAGATACAACCCTCTGCTTTAATCAGAACCCTGAAGAGCTATATCCGCTGAATGCAGGTCCGGGAGGTGGTACGGGACTCTATTTTTATACGTGGGAACAGAGCCCCGATAACGCTGCATGGGCTGACGCTTCCGGAGCGAACACAAGCCCGAAATATGACCCCCAGGCCCTTACAGCTTCAACCTACTATCACAGAATTGTTAACTCCGGAGCGTGTACTGACATCAGCACACGGGTGTTAATAACAATACTTCCTTCTATTACAGGCAATAATATACAGGCTGACCAGACGATATGCCAGGGGGCTTCCTTCGTCAATCTCACAGGTGACACACCCGGAGGAGGGGCCTCGCCCGTATATACCTATCATTGGGAAAGCAGTGCTGATAATTCCACATGGGCAGCTGCAGCCATACCGAACAGCAGTATCGGTTATGACCCGCAGAACGATGCTCCGGCATCTACTTATTACAGAAGAATAATCTACAGCGGTCTGAACAATACCTGCCAGTCGGCCAGCCCATCGGTACTGCTGGTGTGTCATCCTTCAATTACCAATAACAGCATTGCGGCTGCCCAGACAATATGTGAAGGCTCGGCGCCTGCAACCCTGAACGGTTCATTACCCGCCAACGGTGCCGGTGCCGGTTCATACACTTACCAGTGGAGGAACAGCATTAACGGCACCACATTTAACGATATATCCGGAGTCACCACAGAAGACTTACCCGGTTCTGCCCTGACGGCCAGCACATGGTACAGGCGTATTGTCAACTCATCTGTCTGCACCAGTACAAGCAATGATTTGAAGATCACGGTAGATCCTGCTATCTCCGGCTTCCAGATTGGTATCGGCGCACAGGAGCATGACACAATATGCACCGGAGATACTCCGGCAATACTGACGGGTGCACCGGCCGGGGGGCTTGGAACATATACCTATACATGGGCATCATCGGCTGACAACGTTAATTTCACGAATCTGCCTGTGACAACCCAAAGCTATCAGTCCGGTGTACTGACTGCAACCACATGGTTCAGAAGAACGGTCGCCTCAGGTGTCTGTGCGGAGAACTCGACCTTCAGGATCACTGTTCTGCCTCTGATAACAGGCAATACGATTACCGCCGACCAGACAGTATGCAATACCACCCCGCCTGCCTCGCTGACAGGTAACTCCCCGGGCGGCGGTGACGGCAGGTACAGGTACCTGTGGGAGAAAAAGGATGCCTTATCTCCTGACTGGGTAAACGCTGAGGGTACAAATACCACAGCAAATTACCAGCCGCCTTTGCTGAACGGTACCACACAGTTCAGACGCAATGTCTATTCAGGTGAGAACAACTGTTGTTCATCGTTATCGGCTGTTGTCACTGTCAGTATTGATATAATGCCACTTAACATAACTGCCGGGCCTGACAGGGAACTTCTGCCTTACCAGCTGGCAGCTAATCTCGAGGGAAGCTTTGAAGGTACCGGAACATCTGTCTGGAAATATATCACAGGCGACGGAGATCCTGAGTTTGAAGATCCCGGTGTGGGGAATACTGTTGTTCGCCAGCTTGGTTTCGGCCAGAATATATTTGAATACAGTGTCAGGAATAATACATGCATTGCAACTCCTGATGAAGTTGTCCTTTCCGTTCCTGATCTGACCATTCCGCAGGGAGTGACCCCGAATAACGACGGGATAAATGATTATTTCAATATCGAAGGACTGGAGTTTACACGCAACGAGCTCGTTATAATCAATACAGGCGGTGCAGTCGTCTACCGGGCAGATGATTACAGGAGTGACGACCCTGTTAATGCATGGACCGGGCTGGATCTTAACGGAAGTGAAGTCCCTGAAGGCACCTACTATTACCTGCTGACTATCAACGGCGCTGTTGACCTGACAGTTCCGGACTATGTGGCACATATCAGCGGTTTCTTAGTTCTGAGAAGATAGGATGAAGCGAAGAATATACATAGTATTTGCCATTGCAGTGCTGCTTCAGACGGTAGCGCCGGCACAGCAAACACCTATCACCAGCCAGTATCTTACCAACGGTCTCGTGATCAATCCTGCATATGCCGGTACGCGCGGCGCTCTCAGCGCCAGTCTCTCATACCGCAAGCAGTGGGCCCGGATTGCCGGTGCACCTCAGTTCCAGAACCTCTCCCTCCACAGTCCTATTAACAAAAAGGAGAAAGTAGCTCTCGGACTCATTGCTGAATACATTACATACGGAGTGACAAAGGATGTCGGCATCTACGGATTCTATGCCTACAATGTACGCCTTGGCGCAGGCAAGCTCTCAATGGGGGCAAAGGGAGGGATTGATTTCTCCAATATTAATTTCAATAACCTTAAGTTTCCAGACGGAAATCCGCCTGACCCGCTGTTGATGAACAATATTAAATATCCGCCTCTTCCGAATTTTGGTGTGGGGTTCTATTATTACACGGACAAATATTTTGCAGGACTCTCGGTACCCTCAATACTGACTTACCAGAGTGATGAAATGGACGAATCAAAGGTGTCTCCCAACTTCACGATGTTCAAGACCTATTTTTCCGCCGGAGCTTTGATAAGATTCAGTGACCTTTTCAAGGTCAAACCTTCAATGTTGCTCAGGTATTCAATGGCGGAACCGCTGGAAGTCGATCTGAATGCAAATCTGATAATTGCTGATCTGGTATGGATCGGAGGATCATACAGGATTGCCGAAAAGGCTGCAGTCGCCCTGCTTGACCTGCAGCTGACGCCGCAGCTTAAGCTCGGATATTCGTACGACTACCAGCTGGGCCATCTGAATAACTACACCTCGGGAACCCATGAGGTATCACTGAGGTATGAATTTGAATTCTCTGTAAGTGCAACCTCTCCAAGGTATTTCTGATAAATGAAGAGGCATACAACATATACTGCAGTAATATTCACAGCTCTTTTAATCTGTTCATCCGGTCTTTACGGTCAGGCAAAAGGTTCTTTTGAGGTTCATCCCGTACCGGCTGTCTCGTCAGGTTCTGATGAAATGGCTCCTGTAATACTAAGTGACGGAATACTCTTCTGTTCGAACAGAAAGGTAAATCCTTTCCTTACAAAAAAGAATCTTGAGGGGGTCCGTCTGTACGAGCTCTATTTTGCACCGTTTGACCAGAATGGTGAACCGGGTAAACCGGTACGCTTCGGCTCCAACCTCGGCAAGGATACCAATATAGGTCCCGCATGTGTCTCTCCGGATGGCAAGACACTTTATTTCACCAGGAATTACATCGTGGGTAGAAAGGTGAAAAAGAATGAGTCAAACAAACTCGGTATATTCACCGCAACACGCAATGGATCGCAATTGACTGATGTTCGGCCATTTGAATACAACGACACTGCCAGTAACTTTTCTTATCCTTATGTCTCGGCAGACGGTTTGTACCTGTTTTTCTGCTCTGATATGCCGGGCGGCCTGGGGAAATATGACATTTATATGTGTGAGAATGTGGATGGCAAATGGACCAGCCCGGTTAATCTCGGCGATAAAGTCAATTCAGCCGACGCTGAGATAAATCCCTACCTTCACAGCTCCGGCAGGCTTTACTTTGCCTCTGACCGTCCCGGAGGTCACGGCGGCCTTGATATCTGGCTCACAACCCTGGCTTTCGGCTCATGGACTAAACCGGTGGTGCTTGACGATCCGATCAACTCAGAGGCTGATGACTTTGCTTTTTATGCTGCTCAGGGCGGCCAAGATGGATATTTTGCTTCAAACCGCCGCAAGTACAATGATGATATCTTCAGGTTTGCCTCCACGATCATTCGCTGGTCTGTCTGCGATACACTCAGGAAGAATAACTATTGCTATGAATTTATAGAGGAGAATGCACTGAAAAATGATACCATCGATGTCAGATTCAGGTGGGAATGGAACTTCGGAGACGGAACAAAAGCCGAAGGTGTAACAGCTGAACACTGTTATGGCGGACCGGGAGTATATGACGTCAGCCTCGATATTGTCAACCTTATAACCGGAGGTATTGAAAAACGTCAGGCATCGTATGAACTGGCTATAACAGATATTGAACAGCCTGTTATTGCTTCCCCGGATAAGATTGCGGCTGGAGAGAATCTTGTCCTTAATGCCGGTGAATCCAATCTTCCGGGTATGGATATTGCCAGGTACTACTGGAATTTTGGAGATGAAACTGTTTCTTCAGGGCTGGAGGTATCAAAGATTTATTCGCTGCCCGGAAAATATAACATACAATTAATAGTTAGTTCTAAACCGGGTGCAGGAGGTGTTGTTCGTGAGGTATGTGTCTGCAAGAACATCGAAGTTACCCCTGCCGGAAATTGATTATTGCCACGGAAAATGAGAAAAAATAGGTATATATATATTATTGTCCTTTCACTTCTGCTGGCCCTGCCTGCAGTGGTTAGCAGCCAGGAAGTCCCGGGTCCGGATGAAAATATTCCGTTCCTGATCACCTTCGGCAGGCAGGGAGGAGAGACCTCATGGGGTGATGATGACTTCTCGCAGACATTTTTCTTTACCATCCCGAAGGATTACAAGGATCCTTTCTATATAAGGATTTATGACGCTGATATCGGTGGCAAGACCGATGAGCTCAACAACTTCTGGAATACACGGATGGTTTACTCAATTTATGGAGGCAAAGGTTGCTATACAGATCCTCAGGCCAAGGGGATTGATCCTTCCGGCAACTACAAGAGCGGCACTTTACTTGCCACCAGGACATTCGGGATGGATAACAAGCTTGATGAGAGATGGTTTACATTCGGACCGTTCAATCCGGCAGACGGCGAATATTACCCCAAGTTCTCAAGCAACGTCTTCAAAATAATATGTGACGGCGTCTCCGGTGATGACGGCAATCTTTACAGGTACGCACTTTCACGGAGGTCGGATACCAACGTGCCTATTCAGGGAGCCAATGCATTTACCTATGAATACACATTCAGGATGTGGAACAATAATGACACCTCATTCGTATCTCATATATACCCGTATATTGACAGCGGATGTATCTATATCAGGCAGAGAAACTTCGACTGGGACAATGACGGTGAATTCATTGTGGTATCTGTCGAACGCAAAGGACAGGCCATGCCACTCTCAGGTGAAGACCAGTGGGTTGATGACCGGATGCCTATCCTCGATGCTGAGATTGGTAAGTCTCTTGACTTCAGGTTTTATAAGAAACGTGGCGACCTTGTAAGAAACAACAATGTGGTTATGACCGTCGAAAACCAGTACGGAGAGAACCTGCAGTTTTTCAGTGCACCTATTGGCGGCGTTCCGGTATATAAGCCAAGGATAACGGTCAGACCTAAAAAATAAGCATGGTCAGGAGCATAAGTATCTTAACTACAGCACTCTGTTTAAGCCTGTTGCAGGCGCTGACCCCGTTCCGGGCTCAAGCCCAGACATACAGTTACAGGACCTACGATCAGAACAACGGCTTACCAGGCAATTATCTCAGCGTGATCGAACAGGATCACGGCGGATTTCTGTGGGCAGGCCTTGAGTCCGGCCTGTTCAGGTACGATGGATTTGAATTCCATCCCATGCTGTTGGCTGACACGCTCGCAGAAGCCTATCCCAATGCTCTCTATTGTGACAAAAAAGGAACAATGTGGATCGGTCTGACCGACGGCTCGCTCTTTGCCTGGAACAACGGAGGCACCCCGGTAAGAAAAAGTGAAATAAAAGCTGACAAAATAAACCGCATCACCGAAGGACCTGACGGCAGGGTGTGGATAGTCACCCAGACACAGGGAATTTATATATCCGATGCAGGAACCGGTGACAGGATGACCAGAATGTCAATGCCGGAAGGATCAGTAGTATTTGACATATCTTTTTCAGGACCGGATTCAGTCATTGTTGCCACGCAGGACAACCTGCATCTCTGCCTGATAACAGGCGACAAGGCGGTCATCAACTACTCCTTCCCTGAACTTGAATATACCTGGGTGCAGACTGTAAAAAGAATAGATGACAACCACTGGGTTGCAGGTACTGACGGTGCCGGTCTATTCCTGATCAGGCGTGAAAATGGCAACATGACGGCATCGGCAATTGATAATCCTGCATTTGAGGGCCTTCGCATTCCTGAACTGATTGCCGGACCCGGCCGGACACTGCTTATTGCCACACGCGAGGCAGGAGTAATCAGGGCTGAATTCAATGAAGATTTTTCTTCCCTGAGCCCAAAGGCTGCTTATAATATGGTCTCGGGCCTGCCCGAAAATGATATTAAAACAATTTTCAGGGATCGCGAAGAGAACCTTTGGATAGGCCTTTTCAACCGCGGCCTCGCTGCCGTGACAACCAATGCCTTCTCTTTCTTCACCCCCCCGGTGAACAAGGAGATTAACTTCATCGGCGAATCAGGAGGGAAGGTCATTCTGGGTAACAGGAACGGGCTCTATGACTTCGACCCGGTTACCGGGAGCTTTTCAAACTGGCGTGAACTGAACAGGAGAACAGGAGGGTCAGGTATTGTCTCGTGGAATTGTGATGAAAGCGGAAACATCTGGATTGGAACCATAAGTGACGGCCTGTGGCTGATGAACAGCAAGGGTGACCTGAAACAGTTCTACCGCTCCATGAACCCGGGACAGAACCGCATAAACTCAGTCGCCATCGACGCTGACAATATCTGGATTGCAACACTGAACGGTGTAATCCTCCTTGACAGGGAGACCGGAAAACAGAAGGCGGCATACACCACCTGGGAGATGCTTCCGCATAATAATGTTTCACAACTGGTTGTTAACAGGCCGGGAGAGGTCCTGGTTGCCACCGAAACGGATAAGTTATGCTATATCCATATCACCGGCGGAGTCAGAACTGAAGGTAAGGTCATGGAGGGTGTGATGCGCAACAAGATACTGAGCCTCTCTGTCTCCCCTGACGGAAAAATCGGCGCAGGTACAAACGGAAACGGATTGTTTTATTTTACAGGCGATACCCTTCTCAATTTCACCACAGCGGACGGGATGCTCTCAAATTACTGTTACAGCACCCTCATAGCCTCTGACGGCCGCATCTGGACAGGACATGAGAAAGGCTTCTCAGTCATCAATCCTGTTACAGGGTCAGCCAGATCATTCAGCAGTGAGTTCGGCTTCCACGGCGACTGCATGGCCAATGCGATGACCGCAACACATGACGGTTCTGTTTATGTGGGGACCACCGAGGGTATCTGGACTTATAACCCGGCGATGGAACAGAAGGTAACTACCCCTCCCCAGGCAGGAATATTATCGGTGGTTATCGGCAATACTGAATATCCTTATCGTGAGTCTTACAACCTGCCACATAAGTCATCGTATACTGTCAAAATAAACTACGCGGGCATTTCACTGCGCGATCCGTTAAATGTTGTTTTCCGGACCAAGCTTGAAAATTCCGATGAGGAATGGGGAGAAGTAACTACTGACAGATCGGTAACATACAGGCTGAGTGAAGGGCATTATAAGTTCATTGTGGAAGCTCTTACCCGCGATGATGCCGAGAATGTCACGACTGCCTCATTCGACCTGGTAATACAAAAACCATTTACCCGGAGCTGGTGGTTCATCCTCTCTGTTCTAGCGCTGGCTGCCGCTGTTGTATACCTCATAATCTATCTTCGTGAGCGTGCCCACAGGAAACAACGCGAGTTCCTGGAGGAAGAACTGAGGAAACGCACTTCGGAAGTCTATGCACAGAAGGAGGAGCTGGCTCAGAAAAACCTTGATATCACTGAGAGTATAAAGTATGCCAGACGTATCCAGAGCAGCGTTTTGCCTGATACCGCAAGACTGGGAACGGTTTTCAGGGATGCTTTCGTTTTCTACCTTCCGAGAGACATTGTCAGTGGTGACTTCTTCTGGTTCGACTGGATAGACAAGGACAGATTTGTAGTAGTCTGCTCTGACTCAACCGGTCACGGTGTACCCGGAGCATTCATGTCGATGATAGGAACAGCTCTTCTCCAGGATATCATCACTGTGAAGAAAATCACCAGACCGTCACAGGTATTGCATGAGCTTGACCGGCAGATATTCTCAACCCTGAACCAGAACCAGGAGCTGGAAGCCTCAAACGACGGGATGGACATTATTGTCTGTGAATTCAATATAAAAACCAAACACCTGGTCTTTGCCTCAGCTATGAGACCTGTTATACTTGTTATCGACGGCGAACAGCAATATGTAAGGGGCAACCGCTCTGCCGTAGGTGGCGAGTCCGTCTCCGAGAAGTTTTTTGATGACCAGGAGTATCATCTCAGGGAAGGTGACATGGTTTATCTCTTTACTGACGGATACCCCGATCAGTTTGGCGGTGACGGCAGCAAGAAGATGAAGATCAGCCGGCTGAAAACAGTCATAGATGAAATAAAGACCTTTCCGATGGCGGAGCAGGATCAGAGGATAAGGGATTTCTTCTATGAATGGAAAGGTGATAACGAACAGGTGGATGATGTCCTTATGATGGGCTTGCGGGTCTGATCACCCGCCGCCACAGGAACCCGTATCTCCCAGAACAACAACACATGTGGAGGCTGTGTTACTTTCATTGCCGCTGCGGTCTTTGATCCAGAAGTCATAATAGAGAGTGTCAGCAGGGTTATAAATGAAATAGATTATTGTCACGTCTATGGTTCCCTTGAGTATCTTATTCTGACCCGGGGCATTCAGATAAGGAATCCGGTATTCTGACGGGTAAAGCGGATCGGAGGGGGGCACCAGCTCAAAGACACCTCCTGTCTTGCGGAAGAGCCGAAGGAAGAGATTGTTCCCGACTGAAAGTGGTATACTGTCGGGTGCCTCCAGACCAAGGTCGCCGTCACCATCCTCAAAATAAAACGTCAGCTTGCCAGCCTTTGCGGGGTTGCCTAAAATATCAATTGTATCAAAAAGGGCAAAGTTTCTGAACTCTATCGCCGGCTCAGGCGGAAGTTTCTCAATGGGACCGCATGAACCCAGAAAGATCAGCACTGTAAAAATCAATATCGGAAAAGATATTTTCATATATGTCTGCCCGTTCTATGCAACAAAAATCACACCAAATTTATTTATTTTTTTCTGAAATAGATCTTAACAGGTGCACCCGAAAGCTCAAAATTCTCTCTCATCCTGTTCTCAATGAACCGTCTGTAGGGATCCTTGATATACTGCGGAAAGTTGCAGAAATAGGCAAATGTGGGATAGGCTGAGGGAATCTGGGTGATATATTTAATCTTTATGTGCTTGCCCTTCAGCGCCGGCGGAGGTGTAGATTCAATGAGCGGAAGCATCACTTCATTAAGCTGCGAGGTGGGTATCTTCCTTCTCCGGTTCTCATAGACCTTCATGATCAGCTCAAGGACATTGTGGATTCTCTGCCGCGTTTTGGCGGAAATGAACAGCACCGGGTAGTCGGTAAAAGGTGCAGTCCGCGACCTGATCTCATCTTCGAAGTTTTTCGTGCTCTGGGTGTCTTTTTCAACAAGGTCCCATTTGTTAACCAGGAAAATAACCCCCTTGTTGTTTTTCTGAATGATACTGAGGATGTAAAGATCCTGTGACTCCATGCCGCGCGTTGCATCGATAAGCAACAGGCAGAGGTCGGCATCTTCGATGGACCTTATCGACCTCAGGGTGGAATAGAATTCAATGTCTTCGCCTATGTTTGCTTTTTTGCGCAGACCGGCAGTATCAATAAGCACAAATTTTGTATCGAACTTATTATAAATGGTATCGATTGAATCACGTGTCGTACCGGCAACAGGGGTGACAATATTTCTGTCTTCCCCCAGGAGGGCATTGGCGAGTGATGATTTGCCAACATTTGGTCGGCCAACAACAGCTACCCTTGGTATTTCCGGCCGTGGTTCTTCAGCCTTATCAGGAAGGTGTCTGACGATCTCGTCAAGCAGGTCGCCCGTTCCGCTGCCGTTGATGGAACTTATCGGGAAATAATCTCCCAGTCCGAGGCCGTAGAACTCTGCGGCATCAAGCAACCGGTTATTGTTGTCGACCTTGTTCACAACCGTAATGACCTTTTTCTGAACCTTACGTAGCAGGCCGGCAACAGATCTGTCAAGCTCATGTATCCCATCCTCAACGTTGACCATGAAAACAATTACATCTGCCTCACTGATGGCCAGCTGTACATGACGGTTAATCTCACTCTCAAATACATCCTCAGAGCCCTCGACAAAGCCTCCGGTATCCACAACTGAAAATTCGACGCCGTTCCACAACACCTTTCCATAGTGCCTGTCGCGTGTCACTCCGCTCACTTCATTAACGATGGCATCACGGCTCTCGGTCATCCGGTTGAAGAGAGTTGATTTGCCTACGTTAGGCCTGCCTACTATTGCTGCTATTTTGCTCATGATCAATAAAAAAGACTAAAGGTAGCCAAATTTCTTCAGCATGCGCGGATTATCCCGCCATTCACGTGCCACTTTCACATACAGTTCCAGGAATACCTTCTTGCCGAGGAACTCCTCGATCTCCCTGCGTGCGCCTGTACCTACCCGTTTAAGCATCGAACCCTTGTGTCCGATTAAAATTCCTTTCTGACTGTCCCGGGCAGTATATATTACTGCTGCAATCCTTGTCAGGTTTTCTTCCTCTTTAAAGCTCTCAATCTCAACTTCAACAGAATAGGGTATTTCCTTCTGATAAGTCTCAAATATTTTTCCTCTGATGATCTCCGAGACAAAAAACCTCTCATAGCGGTCAGTGAGCTGATCCTTGGGAAAATATGGCGGTCCTTCCGGAAGACTGGCAATAATCTCCCGGAGAAGCAGGTCAGTGTTGAACTTATTCAGGGCAGAAAGCGGCAATATTGGCACACCGGGTGCCATGTCAGCCCACTTCCCCACTATGGTCTCCAGCTCAGCCTGGGTGGTGAGGTCTATCTTATTGACGACAATAATCTTCGGGACTTCGCTGGCAAGGATACGCGTCAGCTGCTCAGCGTTTTTGGCAACTGTTTCCACAACATCAGTAACATAAAGTATCAGGTCAGCATCATCGAGAGCAGATTCTACGGATTTCATCATTGCCGCCTGCAGCTTGTACTTCGGATTTAGAATGCCGGGGGTGTCAGAATAGACTATCTGGTAGTCATCACCCGACAGCACGCCCATTATCCTGTGGCGCGTTGTCTGCGCCTTTGGAGTGATGACCGAAAGACGCTGACCGACAAGCAGATTCATCAATGTTGACTTCCCAACATTGGGGTTACCAAGAATATTGACAAATCCCGATTTGTGTCCCATCAGATTAATAACCTATTTGTAAATGCCTCTTTTGAGCATACTTACCTCCTTCTCGGTGAGATGCCTCCAGTGACCCCGCTGAAGGTTCTTCTTGGTGAGGCCTGCGAAGCTGACACGGTCAAGCTTCCTGACCCTGTAGCCCAGCTTCTCGAACATGCGTCTGACAACCCTGTTCTGACCTGAATGGATCTCAAGGCCTGCCTGGGTATGATCATCAGGTTCCGGAAAAGAGATCGCATCTGCACTGACGATGCCGTCTTCAAGCTCCACGCCCGTGACAATTGCTTCCATGTCATTCTTTGTCAGCGCCTTGTCAGTAAAGATGTGATATACTTTTTTTGCGCCGAAGCTGGGGTGGGTCAGTTTGCCTGCCAGGTCACCGTCATTGGTTAGCATAAGCACTCCGGTGGTGTTTTTGTCAAGCCGGCCAACAGGATAGATCCGTTCGGTTGTGGCATCCCTGACGAGGTCAAGAACGGTAAATTCAGCATGAGGATCCTTTACTGTCGTCATATAACCCTTAGGCTTGTTAAGGAGTATATATACTTTTTTGCCCGGGGCAAGCGTCTTGCCGTTATACATCACAATGTCACCGGGTTTGACTTTGATACCCATGTCAGTAACCTTGCTTCCGTTGACTGATATATGACCGTTTTTAATAAGCTCATCGGCTTCACGCCGGGCACACACGCCACTGTTGGCAATATACTTGTTCAGCCTGATCAGTTCTTCCGTCTCCGGTTTAACTTCAGGTTTCCCTATCCTTTTTCGTTGCGGCCTCTGAGGCTTTCTTTCCATGGTCATTGTTTTTCAGTGTGCAAATTTACAACTATTTACCGGTTTTCTTTCCGACCTTTTTTGCACCTTTGCACATTAGAAAATTATACTGAATATGGCTCTGATTAAATCTATCTCCGGTATAAGGGGTACCATTGGCGGTAAGCCCGGCGAGGCGCTTACCCCTGTCGATATTATTAAATTTGCATCGGCATACGGAACCTGGCTCAGGAGACGTGGCATGGGCCCGCTGACGGTGGTTACAGGAAGGGATGCACGGGTCTCGGGAGAGCTGGTGGCTTCGCTGGTCAATGCTTCTTTGCGCAGCGTGGGCATACATGTGACAGATATAGGTCTTGCCACAACGCCTACTGTTGAAATGGCTGTCACCGGAAAGGGAGCGGGCGGTGGAATTATCCTTACAGCCAGCCACAATCCTGCCCAGTGGAACGCACTGAAGCTGCTAAATGAGGAAGGCGAGTTCCTGAGCGACAATGATGGCAGGGCTGTCCTCGCCCTTGCTGATGCGGAAGATTTTGATTATGTATCTTATGACATGCTGGGCACCATTACCGGCGAAACAGGATGGACGGAAAAGCATATTCAGTCTGTCACCGAAATGCCCCTGGTTGACACGGAGGCCATCAGAAAGGCGGACTTTACCGTGGCAGTCGATGCAGTCAATTCGGTAGGCGGTATTGTTATCCCCGCGCTGCTGAAGGCTCTGGGTGTCAGGAAAGTCATTGAGCTGTATTGCGAACCTACAGGACTTTTTCCGCATAACCCCGAGCCTCTGCCAGAACATCTGGGGGATATATCACGTGTTGTTAAAGATAAAGGAGCGGATCTGGGCTTCGTTGTTGACCCCGATGTCGACCGGCTGGCGATAATATGCGAGGACGGAACAATGTTCGGCGAAGAGTACACCCTGGTTTCGGTTGCTGACTTTGTGCTGAGCCAGAGGAAGGGTTCAACGGTTTCAAACATGTCATCCACAAGAGCGCTCAGGGATATTACTGAAGGTCATGGATGCAGTTACAGCTCTGCCCCGGTGGGCGAGGTAAATGTTGTCGCGGAAATGAAACGTACAGCTGCCGTCATCGGTGGTGAAGGCAACGGAGGTGTCATATATCCTGCTTTGCACTACGGACGTGACGCTCTTGCCGGCATTGCGCTTTTTCTTACACACCTGGCCAGGTCAAAAGTAACATGCAGCGGACTGAGACGGCAGTATCCTGATTACTTCATCGCCAAGAAAAGGGTCGAAACGGCGGGTGAAACCGATATGGCAAAGCTTTGCATCGTTCTTATGAAAGAATACCCCGATGCAGCCTGCGACACCCGTGACGGTATTAAGCTCGACCTTCCAACGGGATGGGTGCAGATACGCAAATCAAACACCGAACCTATCATCCGTGTCTATGCCGAGGACAGACAAAAGGAACTGGCCGAAAAACTGGCAGATGATGTTATGAGGATTGTCAGGAGTCTGTAAAAGGAACCGTGTTGACAGGGGTGACCAGAGCTGACGAATAGTGATGGGGTTAGCTTACCAGGGTAAGTTAATGAAAGTTAATGTTTCCTTAAATCAAATGACTTAGTATAATTTTGTAATAATTTCACAACTTAATTAATGTATTAGTAAAAGTTCCGCACATGAAAAGGACTATTATTATAATCTCGATCATTGTCACAGTTGCGATTATTGCCATGATCGTGATAAGCAAGCTTGCCGTAAAGAAAGACAAGAGCGTTCTGTTTACTGAAGTTCAGCAGGGCGATTTTGAGGTAGTAGTGACAACCACCGGAGAGTTGCAGGCTGAGGTATCGACCGATATCAAGGGACCGGATGGCCTGATGAGCCGCAACATGAGGTTCGGAGGAATAAAGATCCAGGATCTTGTTCCTGAAGGGACCGAAGTAAAGAAGGATGAATACGTAGCAACCCTTGACCGTTCGAGTGTTGACAACACTCTCAAGGATGAGCTTGACAGGCAGGAGACGCTTGAGACCGAACTGCTGAAAAAGCAAATTGACACTACCATATCTCTTGGTAATCTGAGAGATGATCTTCTCAATCTTAAGTTTAACCTTGAGGAAGCGGAGATCACTCTTGAGCAGTCAGTTTATGAGCCGCCCACAACCATACGGCAGGCGACTAATTCACTGGAAAAGGCGAAGAGAGCCTATGAACAGGCACTAAGCAACTATGATCTGAAAGTGCAGCAGGCCAGGGCCGATATCAAAGACACACAGCTTCAGCTTGGTAAGCAGAACCGTAAGGTGACCGAGATGCAGGACATCATTCAGAAATTCGTCATCAAGGCACCTTCTGACGGTATGGTAATTTACAAGCGGGAATGGAACGGTGCAAAACGTAAGGTCGGATCAGAAATCAGTCCCTGGGATCCGGTTGTGGCTACTCTGCCGGACCTGTCATCGATGATCTCAAAGACTTATGTTAATGAGATAGATGTCAGCAAGGTCAAGGTAGGGCAGGAGGTAAGGCTCACTGTTGATGCTTTCCCCGAGAAAACTTATACCGGTGTTGTGACCAGCGTGGCTAACATCGGGGAACAACTCCCGAATACCGATGCCAAGGTTTTTGAAGTAATTACCAAAGTCGACGGGTCCGACCCTATCCTGAGACCTTCAATGACAACAGGCAACCAGATCATTACAAAAACATTCCGTGATGTTGTTTATATACCGCTGGAGACTGTCTTTACTTCAGCAGACAGTATTCCTTTCGTATACAAGAAGGACGGTTCCCACCAGGTAGTTGTTCTCGGAGAATCAAATGAGAATGACGTGATTGTCGAACAAGGCCTCTCAAAGGGAGAGAAACTCTATCTCACTGCTCCTGAAGAAGCAGATAAATTCAAATTGCGTGGGGAAGACCTGATCGCCATCGTCAAGGAACGAAGAAAACTGAAGGCGGAGGAGGAAAAGCGAATACAAAATATCAGTCCGCGTGAAGGTATGAGACCTGACATGACACCGGAACAAATGCGGGAATACATGCAGAACCTTACTCCCGAACAACGCGAAAAAATGAGAGAAATGAGAGGTCCCGGGGGAATGGGAGCAGCCGGTACCGGACAAGCCAGACCAGGCGCTGCCAGGACTGATACTGCTGCAAGACAGCGGGTCGTTATCCGCAAGCAGTAGGTTAAGAAAAGTTTAAACAGGTAATCAGCGGAGGAAGAAAATGTTTAAAAGATACCAGCACGATATGCGCATCGCAGTTGAGTCTATTCTTTCCAATAAACTCAAGTCGATACTGACAGCGCTCGGGATCATCTTCGGTGTTGCCGCGGTCATAAGCATGCTGGCAATAGGAAAGGGAGCCCAGCAGGAGATACTTGACCAGATCAAGATGGTCGGGGTGAATAATATTCTTATCAGCCCGATCGTGCAGGAAAAAGAATCAGGAAGTGACGACAGCGAGAGACAGCTGAACAAGTTTTCCAGAGGACTGACCCTGCTTGACGTCGATGCTATCCGCAGTACTATCCCGGCAGTACAGAGGATCAGCCCTGAAATCTCATTTAACTCTACCATTGTTCTGAGCGGTATGAGATACACCGCAAAGCTTGTTGGTGTTTCCAATGACTACTTCGAACTTTATAACCTGCCACTGGCACAGGGAATGTTCTTCAATGATTACCAGGAAGAATACGGAATTCAGGTTTGCATCATCGGAGCAAATATCAGGGCCAAGTTTTTCAGCCAGGTAGACCCGGTAGGCCAGTACCTGAAATTTGACAATGTCTGGCTGAAAGTGATCGGTGTCCTTGAAAAGACAAATGTTAATCTTACCGGGTTCGAAGAGAAAGGTGTGAACGTCTATAATGACAATGTCTATATTCCCATAAAGACTATGCTGATACGCTATCAGAACAGGGCGCTGATAAATACCAAGCTTGCTACGCAGGCCACCTCAATGCAGATCTTTGGCGGCGGAGGACATAATGCACGGGTCGTTGTAAGCAGCTCTGATGCCGCAGCAAGTGAGACTAACTATAACCAGCTCGATAAGATAGTGGTGCAGGTCGGCGAAACCGAGCAACTTACCCCAACCACAGAAGTCCTCAGCAGAATGATGCTGCGAAGACATTCCAACGTGAAAGACTTTGAAATTACGGTACCGGAGCTGCTGCTTAAACAACAGCAGAGAACAAAAGATATCTTCAATATTGTTCTCGGTGCTATTGCCAGCATCTCACTGATAGTAGGAGGCATTGGCATTATGAACATAATGTTCGCCTCGGTGATGGAGAGAATAAAGGAGATTGGAACAAGAATGGCTATCGGTGCAAAGAAAAAAGATATTGTAGTACAGTTTCTTTCAGAGGCTGTGCTGATAAGTGTCACAGGAGGTTTTATCGGCATTTTTCTTGGTATCATCCTGGCTGTGGCCATTCAAAAGATAGCCGGTATCACAACAATCGTTTCGTTGTTCTCAGTGGTTATCGCCTTCGGTGTGTCGGCAGCAGTAGGTGTAATTTTCGGGTATTCACCGGCCAAGAGAGCTTCTGAAAGGGATCCGATTGAATCGCTGCGCTATGAATAATAATAAAAATGAAACCCGTACGTATTTCCATATAATACATTGTTATAAAAATCAGTTACATGCGGGTTCCATCGTACCATTAAGATCAATTATTTTATGATGAAAAGAATAAAAACTCTCCTGATAATAATTTTAGCGGTTTCATTTACATCTCCGGGTTTTTCGCAGGAAGTGAAACGCCTTACACTTGAGGAGGTTATCACTCTTGCCTCGGAACAGTCCCCCAATGCTTTTATTGCCAAGCATCGTTTTCGTGCAAGCTACTGGCAGTACAGAACCTTCGTTGCAGAATATCGCCCTTCCCTGATGTTCAGCGGCACACTTCCGAATTACAGCTCAGCATATAACAGGGTATGGAACTCATCAACAGGGCAATATGAGTATGCCTCGGTTAATGTCATTCAGAACCAGGCATCGCTTTCACTCACGCAGAATATCGGCCCGACGGGAGGCTCTATTTCGCTGAATTCTGACATAACACATGAGATTGACCTTGAGAACGATGACACCAAGTATATCACTTCTCCGTTAAATATTACGCTCACTCAGCCTATCTTCAGATATAATGAGCTAAGATGGCAAAAAAAGATTGAGCCGATGAAGTATGAGGAAGCCAGGAAAACCTACCTGCGGGATCTGGAGAATGTCAGGATACAGGCGGTGCAGAACTTCTTTAGCCTGGCCCTTGCCCAGATAAACAGGGAGATAGCTCAGACCAACATGAAAAATGCTGATACTCTTTACCAGATTGCCAAAGGACGTTATAACCTGGGCACAATAGCAGAGGATGAACTTCTTCAGATGGAACTCTCATACCTGAACGCAGGAACAGCCATAAATGAATCTGAAATAAACCTGCGGGACCGCGAAATACGACTTCGTTCTTTTCTTGGTTTCAACCAAAGCGTCAGTATGGAGCTGATTATTCCGGCTGAGATACCTGATCTTGAGGTTGAGGTGTCAGAGGTTCTTCAGCTGGCAGAGGTGAATAATCCCGAGCTAATTGCTCTTGAAAGGCAGCTTGTGGAAGCCCAGAGCTCTGTGGCACAGGCCAAATCAGAGAAAGGACTGAATGCGAATCTCACGGCATCATACGGTCTGCGTGACCAGGATCCCGATTTCGCCCTTGCCTACTCAAACCCCGACAAGCAACAGTCAGTAAGGCTCGGTGTTACAATGCCAATACTCGACTGGGGCCTCGGACGCGGAAGGTATAAGATGGCAAAGTCGAGTCAGGAGCTGACCCAGGTACAGGTGGAACAGTCACGCGTCGATTTTGAGCAAAACCTGCTCCTTGACGTTCAGCAGTTCAACCTTCAGGATGACCAGGTGAAGATAGCTGCGAAGTCAGACACGGTGGCTGCCAAGATGTACGAGGTTACAAAACAGAGGTTCCTTATCGGAAGGATAGATGTTCTTGAGCTGAATAACGCCGACACAAAGAAGGACCAGAACAAGCGAAGCTACATCCAGGCACTGAGTAATTACTGGAATTATTTCTACAACCTCCGGGCACTTACGCTGTACGATTTTGTAAACCGCAAACCTCTTGAAACGGATTACGAAAGCCTTGTCGAATAGTGTCCCGTCGATATTGAACGACTGCCGGCCACTGCCGGCAGTTTTGTTTTTTAATATGCTTTCAGAAAATAAAGTTATATATTTGCGCCTCGTATATTTTAGCGAGTCAAACACCAAAGAACAATTTTAAAATAGTATACAGATGCAGAACAAAGGATTAATCACAGCTCTGGCTATTGCCCTGACCCTTGTTTGCATTTACCAGCTTTCTTTCACGGCGACTTCATTTAAAGTCAAAAAGGAAGCCAGGGTATATGCTGCAGGTGATCTTAACAAAGAGGTCAGCTATATGGATTCAGTTGCCTCATTGCCCAAGGATCAGTGGGGTTTTCTTGGCAATACCTTCAAGGAGGTGCAGCAGAAGGAGCTTAACCTGGGTCTCGACCTGAAGGGTGGAATGAACGTAATACTGGAGATCTCGGTTGAGGATATTGTCAGGGCACTGTCAAACTTCAGTACAGATAAAACATTTAATGATGCCCTCGCTCTTGCAAAAAAGAAGAAACTTCTGGGCAATGAAGACTTTATAACTCTTTTCGTACGGTCATTTGAGGAATTAGACCCCAACGCCAGGCTCGCGGCAGTTTTCGGTACCGTTGAACTTAAAGACCGTATAAACTTCAATTCCACCAATGAGGATGTGCAAAAAGTCCTTGAAGAAGAGGCTAACTCAGCCATTGACAATGCATTCAATGTCCTGAGGAACAGAATTGACCGTTTCGGTGTTGTACAGCCGAATATTTCTCAGCTGCAGCCACGTGGCCGCATCCTTGTTGAACTTCCGGGTGTCAAAGACCCGCAGAGGGTACGTGACCTGCTGCAGGGAACAGCAAACCTCGAATTCTGGGAGACTTATGAGACTTCTGAGGTGATTGGGTATCTTGTTCAGGCAAATGAATATCTCAAGTCGCTCCAGCCGGCAGAGACCACTGTTGCAGTTGATACCGTTGCTGTGGCAGATACTACAGCAGACAAATCCCTTATTGACATGGTTAGCAGTGATACAACTGCTGTGTCAGAGGCATCCAACCTGGAAGAGTTTACACGTCAGAACCCGCTCTTCGGGCTTCTCAGACCCAATGTGTCACAGGACGGACAACCGGTACCTGGCAGTCTTATAGGGTTCGCTGCCGGCAAGGACACCTCGAAGGTGAATACCTACCTTAAGATGAACCAGGTGAAGGCACTGTTTCCCAGGGAGCTTAAGTTCTACTGGAGCCAGAACCCTTACAAATATGATGAGACAAAAACATTATATGAACTGCACTGCATCAAGATCACCACACGTGATGGAAGGGCACCGTTAACGGGAGATGTTGTTACCTCGGCACGCCCCTCTACTGGAGTGACCGGCTCAGACATAAAAGTCGATTTTTCGATGAACGGTGAAGGCGCAAAGATATGGCAGCGCATGACCCGTGATAACATAGGACGGTGCATAGCGGTCGTTCTTGATGACTATGTCAGATCATATCCGCGTGTTCAGAATGAGATTTCCGGAGGTAACACAGAGATAACAGGTGATTTCACCCTCGAAGAGGCCGAAGACCTTGCAAATATCCTGAAGTCAGGTAAAATGCCTGCTCCGGCGCATATCATCTCTGACACTGTAGTAGGCCCGTCACTTGGTAAGGCAGCGATAAACAGCGGAATGAAGTCATTCATTATCGCCTTCATTGTCGTTCTTCTATATATGGTCTTCTACTATGGACGCTCGGCAGGCCTTGTATCAGACATAGCACTGATAGTAAACCTCTTTTTCATGATGGGGGTGCTCGTTTCACTGAATGCAGTATTAACACTTCCCGGTATTGCAGGTATAGTCCTTACCATAGGTATGTCAGTCGATGCCAACGTGCTTATCTTCGAGAGGATCAAGGAAGAGTTACGGGGAGGCAAGGGAGTGAAACAGGCCATTGCCGACGGTTACAAGGGAGCTTCCTCAGCTATCATAGACAGTAACCTGACAACTTTGCTCACAGGTGTTATACTCTACTTTACGGGAACAGGACCTATCAAGGGATTTGCTTCCACACTGGTTATTGGTATCATCACCTCACTCTTCTCGGCAGTGCTTATTTCGAGACTTATCTATGAGTGGCTGCTCAAGAAAAACCTGAACCTGAAGTTCTCGGCACCCTATACTCAGAACTTTATGCAAGGCTTGCATATTAATTTTATTGGCCTCAGGAAATATGGTTATATTTTCTCAATCACACTCACATTACTCAGTGTTGTTGTACTCTCGACCAAAGGTCTGAGCAAGGGTATCGATTTCACGGGTGGCCGAACCTATATAGTCAAATTCGAGAAACCTGTAAATACACAAGAGATAGCTAACCTGCTTTCCGATGAACTTGACGGTGATCCGATGGTTGTGACCTTTGGTTCAGAAAATCAGGTTAAAATCAGTACAAAATTCAAGGTTGAGGATCCAGCGGCCACAGATGAAGTGAACAGTCTTATTTACACCGGACTAAAAGATCTTGTACCCGGTGTTGATCAGGCAACCTTTATCAATGATTATATAATCAGCTCCGAAACCGTGGGACCGACTATAGCCCGCGATCAGGCCGGTAAGGCTGTGTGGGCCATCATACTTGCACTCATAGGTATGTTTCTATATATCTTTATAAGGTTCCGCAGGTGGCAGTATGGAGTAGGTTCATTAATAACTGTGGCACACGACGTTATCATTGTGCTGGGTATCTACACGATCCTGCAGGGTGTGATGCCATTCTCAATGGATATCGACCAGGCATTCATAGCTGCAATCTTGACCGTTGTCGGATATTCGATCAATGACACGGTTGTAATCTATGACAGGATCAGGGAATACCTGCCTCTCTACAAGAAGCGACCAACAAAAGAGGTCTTTAACATGGCCTTGAACAGTACCCTGGCCAGAACACTGAACACCGGTATGGCGACAATCTTTGTGCTGATAATTGTCTTTATCTTCGGAGGGGAGGTGATCAGAGGATTTATCTTTGCCCTGCTGTTCGGTATAGTCTTCGGAACTTACTCGTCACTGTTCATTTCAACACCTGTGCTGTATGAGACAACACGCAAAAAAGGTGCTGATGACAATGTACAGCCTGTTGAGACAGAAAAGAAAAAAATAGCCGGATAACGGCACATGATCTGAGGCTGCCCCATTGAGGCAGCCTCAGTCTTTTATTTACCTGCCGGATTTATTGTTTGTTATTCTTTAGTAACTTTACCGGGCAATCTTATTGAACAAATGGGTATAAGCGGACAGGAAATATTTATCATACTGATTGTAGTACTGATCCTTTTTGGAGCGGACAAGCTCCCTGATATTATGAGGACCATGGGTAAGGGCATGCGTGAGGTCAGGAAAGCGACAGACGAGATCAAAAAAGAGTTTGATAGCAGCACTGAGGATATCAGAAAAGACATCCGGGAAGTTACCGATACTGTAACAAAAGACATACACGATGTGACCGAAAATGTCAGGAAAGACTTTAATGAAGCGGCCTCACCACTCTCTGATGAGATAAATAATACTGTTGACGACATTAACAATGAGGTGAAATGATCAGGGCAACCGGTATTCTCAAGTCATACGGAGAGCTGAAAGTACTTAAGGGTATTGACCTGGAGGTGAAGGAGAAGGAAGTGGTTGCCATCGTAGGTGCCAGCGGTGCCGGCAAGACCACGCTTTTACAGATACTGGGCACTCTTGATAAGCCTGACAACGGGAAAGTACTCTTTAATGGTGAAGATGTGAGTTCCCTCTCACAGCGCGCTCTGGCTGCCTTCAGAAACCGGCACATAGGTTTTGTTTTCCAGTTTCACCAGCTCCTGCCTGAGTTCACAGCTCTTGAGAATGTGTGCATCCCGGCGCTTATTGCAGGGAAATCACGCAGCGAAGCCGGGGAGAAAGCTTCATCCCTGCTGTCTTTCCTGGGCATGGGAGACAGGCTCGACCACAAACCGTCACAGCTCAGCGGCGGCGAACAGCAACGCGTGGCAGTAGCCAGGGCTATCGTCAACAGCCCCTCGCTAATCCTTGCTGACGAACCGTCAGGCAACCTTGATACTGAGAACAAAAAAGAACTGCATAACCTATTCTTCAGGCTTCGCGACACCTTCGGACTTACATTCATCATCGTCACTCATGACCCCCAGCTGGCTTCGATGTCTGACAGAACTATCAGGATAAAGGACGGAATGATCACAAATGAGCCCTGAGCTGAATAGTTTTTTCCATTTCACTTGCTGTTGAAAAAAAAAGAAATAATTTTAGTCCTTTAATAAAATATACGACTGATAATTATCATTAATCTTCGGTAAAATCATGGAAAAGAAAAGTAACAGTCTGGTACTTGGTATGTCGGTAATATCCTCCATTTTCTTCATCTTCGGATTTGCCACCACCTTCATCATCACTCTCAGCAGCAAGGTAAAAGATATATTTACTCTGAGTGAGGCTTCGGCTCAGCTGCTCACCGGGGCTTTCTTTCTCACATACCTTGTATTGTCAATTCCTTCAGGCTATGTAATCAGGAAAATCGGTTATAAGACCGCTGTCATAACAGGCCTTTTGCTCATGGCTGTAGGTGCATTCATGTTTTACCCTGCTGCAAAAGAACCTTCATTTCCTCTTTTCCTCGCTGCTACCTTCGTCCTGGCAGCAGGAGTGGTTTTCCTCCAGACCTCGGCTAACCCGTATGTCGTAGCTCTGGGCAGTTCAGACACTGCTTCAGGAAGGCTTAACCTTACCCAGGCCCTTAACTCCATTGCCACGATGATAGCGCCATACATTATATCTGTATTTATTTTCAAGGGAGTGAGTGACCTTATGACGCCGCAGGAGTCAGCCCAGACAGTGCAGATGCCGTTTGTTCTTATGGGTGTGATCGTGCTTCTTGTTGCTTTTGCCATCCTGCTCATTAAACTGCCGAAGATTACCGGTTCAGTCGAGCAGTCCAGAAAAAGTGTATGGAAGTATCCCCATGTTCTGCTCGGAGCACTCGCCATCTTCTGCTATGTGGGCGCGGAAGTAGGCAACGCCGGATTATTGGTGAACTTCCTGAATGATAAACTGGGTATGATCAAAGAGGATGCTTCGACCTATGCGGCTATCTACTGGGGTGGCGCTATGGTAGGCCGTTTCTTCGGCTCCATCATGATGAGCGATCTAAAAGATCCTTCACGCAAATATCTCTACTTTGCCCTTGTCCTTGTTCTGGCAGTCGTTTCCGGCGCCTTTGTCACAGACTGGAACTGGACTATCGGACTGATATTCCTCGGAACATCATTCATCAACCTGCTTGCTATACAACTTGGAAGAGGCAACGCCAACAGGACGCTTGCTGTCTTTGCACTTATTGCTGCAGCCCTTGCGATAACAACTACTTTTGCCCCGGGCAATATAGCGCTGTGGACTTTGGTATCTATCGGATTGTTTAACTCTGTAATGTTCCCCAACATCTTCAGCCTTGCAGTAAGAGATCTCGATGCAGGTGAGATGAGTACTGCATCAGGCATCATCAACACCCTGATTGTCGGTGGCGCAGTTATACCTGTAATTATGGGAAGGATAGCAGACAGCCCCGTTCTCGGCTACTCCTGGGCCTTCATAGTCCCTGCAATATGCTACCTGTACATCTTCTTCTTTGGTGTCAAAGGCAGTAAAATACGTACGGCATAATTATCATAGAATTCTATATACATGAAACAACTTACAATAGGAATCGATATTGGTGGTACCAATACGGTAATAGGCGTCGTCGATGCTGACGGCAATATACTGGTAAAAGGAGGAATAGATACTCCGTCTCACGGGGACATAGACCGTTATGTAAAGGATATGTCCGAGGCAATACGTAACCTGATCAAATCAGTCACAATGGTTAATCCGGAGATTGAGATTCTGGGCATTGGCATAGGAGCACCAAACGGAAACTATTACAGTGGCACCATTGAGTATGCCCCTAACCTGTCGTTTAAGGGTGTTGTGCATCTTGTTGATCTTCTGAAAGCACAATTTCCGGAATATCAGCATATTGCCCTTACCAATGATGCCAACGCCGCAGCCCTGGGAGAGATGATCTACGGTGGCGCAAAGGAGATGAAGAACTTCGTCATGTACACTCTTGGTACGGGAGTAGGCAGCGGACTGGTGGTGAATGGTGACCTTGTATACGGCCATGACGGGTTTGCTGGTGAGTGCGGGCATACTACCCTGATACCTGACGGACGTGTATGCGGATGCGGCGGACTGGGACATCTTGAAGCATACTGCTCAGCTCCGGGCATGAAACGCACTGCCTTTGAGCTGATGGTGAAATATAATGCCAATGACAGCCTCCTTGCCGGCAAATCATTTGCTGACCTTGAATCGAAAGATATTTATGATGCTGCCGTAAAAGGTGATAAGCTGGCACTTGAGGTCTTCGAGTTAACTGGCAAATATCTTGGCCAGGGCCTTGCTGATACGGTACATCACCTCAGTCCTGAAGCCATCTTCCTCTTTGGAGGACCGACAGCAGCCGGTGAGTACATCTTCAAGCCTGCAAGGGAAAGCATGGAGACCCATCTGCTGCCAATCTTCAAGAATAAGGTTAAGATACTTCCTTCACAACTCAAGATGGGTGACGCCCCTATTGTCGGCGCAAGCGCCCTGGTGTGGAAGGAAAAGCAATAACATTATTCCCGGCCATACGGGATAAACGTAAAGAAACGCGCAAATCGCGAAACCATAAGGAGCTGAGAGATTTTCTCGATGCAAGGGTAGAACTGTACAACAGACCTGAATTTATCGGGTCTGACCCTGTCAGTATTCCGCACCGTTTTACCGGAAAGGAAGATATCGAGATATCTGGATTTCTTGCGGCTACCATAGCCTGGGGTAATCGCTTATCAATCCTGAAAAGCGCAGAACACATGATGTGCATCATGGGGAATTCCCCGTATGATTTTATCCTTAATCATACTGATTATGACCTGAGGGGGATTCACGGTGTCATACACAGGACCTTTAATGCTGAGGATTTTATCTACTTCATTGAGGCATTGAAATATATCTATACTGAACACGGCGGGATGGAAGGAATCTTCACCCGCTACCAGACAGATTCTTCCCTTCAGCTGGCTATTCATGAGTTCAGGGAACTGTTCTTCATGTTGCCTCATAACCGCAGAACAGCTAAGCATATTTCTGATCCTTTTAAAGGGTCAGCAGCAAAAAAAATCAACATGTTCCTGAGGTGGATGGTAAGACGTGACGATAAAGGTGTTGACTTCGGAATCTGGAAATCAATTTCACCATCAATTCTCTCCTGTCCGCTTGATGTACATTCGGGAAAAGTGGCAAGAAAACTGGGTCTCCTGAAAAGAAAGCAGAATGATTCGAAGGCAGTTGCAGAACTTGATACATCTCTTCGCTCAATGGATAAGCAGGATCCTGTTAAATACGATTTTGCCTTATTTGGTCTGGGTGTTTTCGAAAAATTCTAACACTTCCACATTAAAAAGCGGACTTTTATTCTTATTTCCATGAACAAATAAAAGATTGAAAATGTTTTAATGAATATTTGAAGTCATGGGAAAGATAAACAACCTTAAGGTTACTGTATTACACACAGTAAATGACAATAAGGTTGTACTTATAAGGATCATCATCGGCTTGATTTTCTTATCAGAAGGTATTCAGAAATTTTTATTCCCGGATCTTTTAGGCCCAGGCCGTTTTGAAAAAATTGGATTCACCAATCCTGCTTTTTGGGCATATTTTACAGGAGCTTTTGAAATCATTTGCAGTACGCTCATATTATTTGGTTTGTTTACGAGGATAGCTTCTGTCCCATTATTAATAATTATGATTACAGCATTTGTAACTACAAAATGGTCACTTTTAATAGATAAAGGATTTTGGGTAATGGCTCATGAATACCGTACTGATTTTGCATTGACATTGCTATTGATTTATTTGCTAATTTCAGGTGGTGGCGGATGGTCTGTAGATTCAAGATTTGTCAAATCTGCAAAGTTGTAGATAATGAAAATCTTTAAGACGAAAAACTCAATTTTAACTTTCATTTTATATTCGCTATGCATTCAATTGAGCTATGGTGGGCCACCTTTTTTCACCGACGACCCACAACCTGTTGATTTTAGACATTGGGAATTCTATATCTCCTCGGTAAGTATCATTCATGATGATAACTGGTCAGGGACCAGCCCTCATATTGAAATGAATTATGGATTAATCCGCGATCTTCAGGTACATCTTCTGTTACCAATGAACTATAATTATTTTCCTCATCATGGCGCAGATTTTGGATATGGTAATACTGAATTTGGCGTGAAGTATTGTTTTATCCATGAAACGGAGAAATCACCTCAGGTAGGCATTTTCCCTATTCTTGAAATACCTACAATAAAAAATCCTGAATTCAGTAACGGGAAAATTCAGGTTTTCCTTCCTGTCTGGGCGCAAAAATCATGGGGTAAATTAACCACATACGGAGGAGTTGGTTATTGTATAAACCCCGGTGTAACAAATACAAACTGGATTTTTATCGGAGCGGAAATACAGTATGAATTATCACCAAAGTTAATGCTTGGAGGAGAGTTGTATTACCATTCCGCCGATACTGATGGAAGTAAATCATTCATTGCTTGTAGTATAGGTGGGTCAGTCAATTTTTCTCAAAAGTTTCACTTTATATTTTCAGCAGGGCATAGCTTAGTAAATGATAATTTCACAAGTGCTTATATTGGATTGCTCCTGACAATATAATATTTCTTCTGATAGTTCGATAACCTGGGAGTAGACGTAAACTACTCGAATGCACTTCCTGGTTTATCACTTCTCTTACTTATGGAGAGCATACCAGCTGGTGATTTGGAAGAACTTTTGGCAGGTCAGTCTGAAAACACTAATTCTCGATCTAAGCAATAATCCTTATCCGGAGGTATTATCATTCTCCAGATGCATCTTATGCATTGCGCGGTGCACTATCGGGGCAAATACCACAGCAACGGTGCTGAGAAATGCTATACCGCTGAATAAAGCATAGATTGACGCAAATATTTTTGCGGCATTGGTCGGCAATTCTGCCACCGGCCCCATGCCGGTCAATATCATTGAGGCATTGTAAAGAGAATCAATCCAGCTGAGTTTCGCAATGAAATGGTATCCTGATACTCCTACGGACAGAGAGAAACAAATCAGCAGAATTGAGTAAATGAGATACTTCAGTACCCTTGCGAGAAACAAGGGGAATGGCAGTAAAGGGTGTTTTTTATGTTCAAACATGACGATTAATTATTTCATCACAATCAACGCTAATTTATACTATATTTTCGCATCTAATTTATACGGCATCAATTGATGTAAAAGATGTCCAATAATTACTTTAAATTCAAGCAGTTTACAGTACACCAGGAGCATGCTCCGTTTAAGGTCACTACCGACAGCGTGATGCTGGGAGCCTGGGCCCAGTTTAAAGATGCAAAGAATATTCTTGACATCGGTGCCGGTACCGGGATACTGTCTCTCATGGTTGCACAGCGTACTGAGGCACAGATTGTGGCGATTGAACCTGACCCGGGCTCCTGTATGCAGGCCGGGCTTAACTTCAGCGGCAGCCCGTGGCATAACAGAATAACGCTGGTAAAAACCCGGGTGCAGGACTACTTTCCTGCAGCAGACCTTCTTTTTGATTGTGTCATAACCAATCCGCCTTTTTTTATTGATTCTCTTCCTAACCCTAAAGAAGACAAGGCCGTTGCAAGGCACTCACTCACTCTGACCCACCGGGAGCTCCTTGAGGCAACCCTGCGTCTTATGATGTCATCAGGAACGCTGCATATGGTGCTTCCTGTAAATGAAGCAGGTCAGTTTATTGAGATGGCCTCGTCACTCGGATTGTACTGTCAGAGGAAACTCATTGTCAAACCCACACCGGCCATTCCTCCGTCACGTGTGTTAATGACCTTTTGCCGTGAACTGAGCATCGTTGAAGAAGCAACCATCGTAATAGAAAAAGAAGGGAGACATCGCTACTCTGACGAGTATGTCTCCCTCACGAAAGATTTCTATTTGAAATTCTAAAAGTTATCTGATCATCTTATCAACTGATTGGCCGTACTCTTCTTCCATCTTTATGCCATTGAGTGCCAGCTCATCCAATATTGGGTTATAGAGTTCGGGAAGCACAGGCCGGTAAACGCCGCTTAGCTTTATCCTTCCCGTCAGGATCATCTTGACAGCCATCGCTGCCGGAAGTGCAACAGTCCTGGCAATTGACGTGTTCGTTGCCGGAGTCCCGAAATCGAGCATTCTTGAAGTTATGACTTCGCGCTTACCGTCAGGGTAAGAGGCCAGGAAAAGGTGCTGCATGACAACCATATCACGTTCATTCTCTGCAAGCCACATCTTACTGATCATCAGGTCAGAGGTGATCTCATACGGCGAGGTCACGCCATAACCCATCACTTTGTCACTGAACAGTCCCAGCCATTCAAGGGAATCAAGCGCTGTCTCCGTCGGGTTAAGACCAGGTTTGTTTTTCAGTTCACTGCGGAGATCCTTGCCGGGTAATCCTGCTCTCTCTGCAACGAACTGTTTGTAGGTTTTCCCGGTATAGTCATGATCACCGTCGTCTATCAGGCTTATTGCCTTTATCATGTCAAGCGTCTCGCACCATCCTTTGAACCTGTATGTGCCACGATACATTGTGCTGATACCCTCCAATCCGTAAACGTCTGCATAACTGACTGAGTCGCGGTTCGGGTAAACCTCCATATCACCCACTCCGGGGAAATAATTTGTGAACCTGTCTTTGAACAGGTCGATGGGCGCAATGGTTACTATTTTATCGTGCTTCAGGTAAGTGGCGCCGTTGCGGCTTGCAAGGACAACACCCTTGGGACTCCATGAGAATTTGTATCCCATCGGGTTGTTTATAGCCTCCGGGGCAGGAAGGGCCCCGCAGAGCGAATAGAATTCCTCAATCTTGCCGCCGTTTTTATGGACGTTATCAATTATCCTCATGGCCGACATGTGGTCAATACCCGGATCAAGGCCAACTTCGTTCAGGAAGATCACACCGGCTTTGGTGGCTTCGTCATGCAAAGCCTGCATGGCCGGTGATACATAAGATGTTGTTACTAGTGGTTTCCTGTGCGTCAGGCAGAGTTTTGCCACATCAACATGGTACTTGTAAGGCAGGAGGCTGACAGCAAGGTCGCTGTCTCTTATCATCGAGGACAGGCTATCCATATCTTCAGTAATCCATGCGACGGTTTTCCCGTTTGGATGTCCGCCCAGCAGCTTGTCAGCCTTGTCTTTTGTACGGGTGGCAATGACAACTTCAAAACCCTCTTCAAGGAGGTACTCGACCATGGGCTTTGAGACCAGACCGGCACCGAGAATAAGTACTTTTTTCATATTTTGTATTTTTACTGTAACTGTTTTTTGGATCCTGGCAGGCACCTTGTTATGGCAACTGCATCACAAAAGTAAATAAACTATACCGCAGTATTTATGATAAAAGTTATACTTAAGTAGAAGGAGATTCTTAATTTTGTTTTGCGTAGAGTGATAAAAACGCTGCACCGCTGATGTCTCAGATTCCTAAATATGCAGAAACACCGCTGATGAAGCAGTATATGGCTGTCAAGGCGAAACATCCTGATGCCATACTGCTATTCAGGGTTGGTGATTTCTATGAGACCTTCGGTGAGGATGCCATACGCGCTTCGGAGATCCTTGGTATTGTTCTTACGCGCCGGGCTAACGGATCGGCAAGCTTTGTGGAACTGGCCGGATTTCCTTTTCATGCTCTTGACACATATCTGCCGAAGCTCGTCAGGGCAGGTCAGCGCGTGGCTATCTGCGAGCAGCTCGAAGACCCCAAACTGGCAAAGAAGATAGTCAAAAGGGGGATAACCGAACTGATCACGCCAGGTGTTTCGTTCACCGACAATGTGCTGAATAATAAGGAGAACAACTTCCTTGCTGCAGTACATATTGATAAACAGGCTGTAGGATTGGCATTGCTCGATGTCTCTACGGGCGAGTTCTATATAGCGGAAGGGGACACCGCTCATATTGAGCAGATAATGAACAATTTCCAACCCAGGGAGGTTCTCTTTGAAAAGCGCAAGTCAGATCTGTACCGTGACAGGTTCGGCAGCAGGTTTTATACATATAAGCTCGACGACTGGATTTTCTCTGCCGAGGCGGCAAATGACAGGCTCCTGAAACAGTTCGGCACCAATTCCCTGAAGGGTTTTGGCGTGCAGGGCATTCCGAACGGAATAGTGGCTGCAGGAGCCATCCTTTACTATCTCGACATGACCCATCATGAGAATCTCGGCCACATAAACCATATTGCCCGCATCGAAGAGGAGAAGTATGTGTGGCTCGACAGGTTCACCGTTCGCAACCTTGAGCTGTTTCACTCGCCTTATGAGGGAGCTAAGACACTTATTGATATAGTTGACCGTACTCTTTCGCCAATGGGTGGTCGTATGATGAGGAGATGGATATCACTGCCCCTTAAGGATATTGAGGTGCTGAACGCCAGGCTTGATATCGTCGGTTTTCTCATGACGAACAGTGGTATCACTGAAGAGATGGAGGGGTTTATCAGGGAAGTGGGTGACCTCGAGCGTCTGCTCAGCAAGGCTTCAGTGGGAAGGGTGACACCTCGCGAGGTGGCACAGCTGAACAGGGCGCTCATAGCCATCGGAGAATTGAAAAGGTTATGTTCAGGCGCTGATTGCCAACCTCTTGTGTCAATCGCCTCAGGGTTTGACCCATGCCCTGAGCTTGCAGAAAAAATAAGCCGTACCCTGACACCTGACCCACCGGCAGCTGTCAATAAGGGTCATGTTATCGCCGAGGGTATATCACCGGAGCTTGATGAGCTAAGGCATATATTTTACGGCGGAAAGGATTACCTGAACGACCTGCAGCAGAGAGAGAGCATAAGGACTGGCATAAGCTCACTTAAGATCAGCTACAACAATGTCTTCGGCTATTATATCGAAGTCCGGAACACGCACAAGGATAAGGTCCCTGCTGACTGGATACGCAAGCAGACGCTTGTCAGCGCTGAGAGATACATCACTGAAGAGCTGAAGGAGTATGAGAGCAAGATACTCGGTGCCGGAGAGAAGATACTCTCGCTCGAAACAGCTCTCTTCAATGAGCTGGTCTCCTCGCTAACCCCGTTCATCGCACTTATTCAGGCTGATGCCTCAGCTGTGGGCAGGCTCGACTGTCTGCGCTCATTTGCGGCCGTATCCGGGGAGAACGGCTACAGGAGGCCGGTGCTTGACGACAGTCATATTCTGGATATAAAGGATGGCCGTCATCCTGTGATCGAGAGGCAGCTCCCACCGGATGAACCGTATGTTCCCAATGACGTATGGCTTGACAATGATGATCAGCAGGTAATAATTCTGACCGGGCCTAACATGTCAGGCAAGTCAGCCCTGCTGAGGCAGACGGCTTTGATCGTGATACTGGCACAGTCTGGTTGTTTTGTACCGGCAAGGGAAGCCCGTATCGGCATCATTGATAAGATCTTTACAAGGGTTGGAGCATCGGATAACCTCTCCCTGGGTGAATCGACCTTCATGGTTGAGATGAACGAGGCCGCGAGCATACTTAATAACCTGTCAGACCGCAGCCTGATACTGCTCGATGAGATAGGCAGGGGCACAAGCACCTATGACGGCATATCCATTGCCTGGGCGATGGTGGAGTATATCCATGAGAACCGTCACAGGGCAAAGACACTCTTTGCCACCCATTATCATGAGCTGAATGAGATGGAGAACACCTTTGCGAGGGTAAAGAACTATAATGTATCAATCAGGGAGCTTGACAACAGGGTCATATTCCTGAGGAAGCTGAAGAGGGGAGGAAGTGAGCACAGTTTTGGCATTCATGTGGCACGCATGGCAGGTATGCCAAAGAGTGTTGTCGGCAGAGCTGACGAGATACTGAAGATGCTTGAAGACGGTCGCGGCGGACATACCCTTGGCAAGCCTGTTGAGGAGATAGCTGTCAACAGGGAAGGATATCAGCTGAGCATCTATCAGCTTGACGACCCCGTCCTGAAGCAGATACGCGATGAACTGTTAGGACTTGACCTTGACAATCTCACGCCGATGGAGGCGTTGAATAAACTGTATAATATCCGCAAACTACTGAAGTAGATTCAGTAATTTGTTTATTTAAAAAAAATAGTATTTTTGCACTCACGATTGCGGGAATAGCTCAGTTGGTAGAGCACGACCTTGCCAAGGTCGGGGTCGCGAGTTCGAGTCTCGTTTCCCGCTCAGAAAAATAAAGGAACGCCCACCCCGGACGTTCCTTTTTTATATAGCAACACCTAATCAATTATTTTTTAACAGCTCCCCATTCGATGAGGATACCGTCCCTGAAATATAGCCATTTCTTTGAATAGATCCACTCCTCGTCGACACTCTGGTCGACATACATGCGGTTGATCTGTTTGGGCCTGCCCCAGCTGTCAATAGCCATGTCAGCGGTGACACCCTTCCATACCTTATTCTGATACAGACGTTTGCCTATGTCGGTACCGTATTTTGCCACCAGGGCAGCATACCTGTCTTCCTGCTGTACTTCATTCTGTTGCTGTTCTGCAGGCTGAGGCTGGGAGGCCGGCGCAACAGCAACGACAGGCTGAAAGGGGCCAAGGCCGTCTGACTTGACGTACCCTGTAACCTCTCCGAAACGCACCTGGCTGTAGAGCGAATCTGTCCTGATTACTTCAACCGTACTACCTTCGGGGATAAGCTGAATAACCGTGGTGAGGTCATCCTTATCGCTGAAAAGCCTGACTGATCTTGTGGTTGTGGACTTCTGCAGATCCTGCGCAGACACAATAATGCCCATAAACAATACGAGCATGGCAGCTATTATCTTCTTCATGATTTAATTATTTCTAGCATGTAAATACTCAAAAATCGTACCACCATTACTTCTTACGGATTAACATCAGCCCGTCTCTCAGTGGAAGCACTATCTTTTCCACGCGAGGGTCTTTACGGACCATCTCGTTAAACATCACAACGCCTTTTGTCTGAGGGTCTTTCAACGCTTCTTCTCCTTCAATCTTGCCTCCCCAGAGTACATTATCGGCTATAATAAATCCACCCTTGCGTACTTTTTCAAAGACAAGGTCATAATATTCACAGTACTCACGCTTATCACCGTCTATAAAAACAAGATCAAATATAAATTTCAGCGCAGGGATGACATCCTGGGCCCTGCCCGTATGCAGCGTCACCCTGTCAGCCACGCCGGCAAGGGCAAAATAATGAGTGCTCATCTCATTGAGCTCATCATTGATCTCTATGGTGTGAAGCTGTCCCCCGCTCTTTAGTCCACGGGCCAGGCATATTGCCGAATAACCTGTATATGTTCCGATCTCAATGATCCTTGAAGGTTGAATCATATATGACAGCATCTCAAGGAACTTACCCTGTATATGACCTGACGCCATATTCGGGTTAACAACATAAAGATGAGTTTGACGGTACAGTTCTTCAAGCACTTTGTCTTCAGGTGTACTGTGGTCCCTGATGTACTTGTCAAGCTTTTTCTCCATTCTGTCTGTATATTAATGTTGAGAGTGATTTACTGTCAAAGACAATGTTTGCTATGTCAGCCAGTTCAGAGGTGGTGACAGCGTCAATCTTCCGGAATGTTTCATTCATCGTGTCAATGCGGTCAAAAATCTGGAGGCTCTTTCCCAGGCTCAGCATAAGACTCTCATGATTCTCGTATGCCCTGGCAAGATAGCCCTTGATCTGGTTCTTTGCCCGTGAAAGCTGCAGGATACCGAGGGGCTGGTGCTTAAGCTTGTCCAGCTCATTGTAAGTGAGTGCGATACTCTTCTCAAGGTTCCGCTTGTCAGTCCCGAAATATATGGTTATCAGTCCTGTATCAGTATAGGGATTATACATCGATTCGACGTTGTATGCATATCCTCGTTTTTCACGGAGTGAGAGGTTCAGCCGTGAATTAAGTCCCTGTCCGCCGAGGATATTATTAAGTATGAAAAGCCCCATGCGTTTATCATTGTGGAGGTCATATGCAATGTTACCTATAATGCAGTGGTTCTGGTAGGTATCCATCTTGCGTTCTGTCGTAACAGGGGCGTACCTGTATTCGGTCTTTACCCTGTGGATACCGTTGCTGGCTTCGATATTACCAAAGTGCTTCTCAAACAGGCTGATGATATTTTTCGGGCTGATAGCCCCGACGGAGCAGAAAACCATCTGTCCGGTTGAATAGTTGCGTTTGATGAATTTACGGATGGTGCTGCCTGTTATTGTCCTGATAGTCTCAGGTTTGCCAAGGATGTTCCGGCCAATGGGTTGTCCGGGGAATACCAGTTCTTCGAACTCGTCAAAGATATATTCAGCAGGATTGTCGAGGTAGGAGTTTATCTCCTCCATGACCACTTCTTTTTCCTTTTCGAGCTCGGCAGGAGGGAAGGTGGATGAGAAAAGAAGATCTGCTATCAGTTCCACAGTCCGCGGGTAATGTTCCTTCAGGAAGGAAGCATGTATGGCCGTTTCCTCTTTTGTAGTGTAGGCGTTAAGCTCACCACCGACATCCTCCAGGCGGCTGAGTATATGGTATGCTTTGCGGTGAGTGGTACCCTTAAAAAGCATATGTTCAATAAGATGAGCTATGCCGTGCTCATCAGGCAGCTCGTCGCGTGAGCCCGTGTTAATAATTATGCCACAGTGTGCAACTTCGCTTGATGTCTGACTGTGTACCAGTCGGATCCCATTGGGAAGGGTGTGAAATATTAGTTCCATGCCTGATTGAAGATACGACAAAGATAATATCTTCAGCAGCTAAATGGTCTCTTTAAAAAAGTGAATGAGGCCTCTTGCACACAAAAGAAAAAGGCGATATATTTGCAGACCTATTTGGTACCATAGCTCAGATGGTAGAGCAACGGACTGAAAATCCGTGTGTCCCCGGTTCGATTCCTGGTGGTACCACATCTTAAAACCGCAAATCCCGCATGATCAATGATCTGCGGGATTTTGTCTTTAAGTGTGTATGACTAAAGACTCAATCGCCTTTCCTGTAAAAAAAGTGAGACTGAGTTGATTCAGGATAATTATCTCAATTCCGGAATTCTGTTAAGTAAAAGATTACCTTTGGCCTCTTTAGTAATGGGGGAGGGTAAGTAAATGAATGAGTTAAGAATTGGGAATCTGGCAGTTGCTGTTCCGATTATCCAGGGGGGCATGGGGGTAGGCATTTCACTGTCAGGACTTGCAGCGGCGGTTGCTAATGAAGGTGGGGTTGGGGTTATCTCATGTGCCGGATTAGGACTTTTATATAAAAGCTATTCGAATAACGTGTTTGAAGCCAGCATATACGGACTCAAAGAGGAGATACGCAAAGCACGGGAGAAAACGATAGGGGTCATCGGGGTGAACGTCATGGTTGCCATGACAAATTTTGTAGATATGATTAAGACTTCTATCTCTGAAAAAGTCGATATCATAATAGCAGGAGCGGGTCTGCCTCTTGATCTGCCTTCATTTTTAAAGAAGGACAGCATTACCAAGCTTATACCTATTGTTTCATCAGCCAGAGCGACCAGGATAATCTGTGAAAAGTGGAAGGCAAACTATGATTATCTGCCCGATGCTGTTATTGTTGAAGGGCCAAAGGCAGGAGGCCACCTGGGCTTTAAGGAGGAACAAATCGGTGATAATGATTATGCGCTTGAAAAGCTGGTTCCGGAAATAGTGTGTGAGCTGAAAACTTATGAAGAGAAATACAATAAATCTATCCCGCTTATTGCAGCCGGGGGTATCTATACGGGTGAAGATATAAATAATATAATGAAGCTGGGTGCATCAGGCGTTCAAATGGGTACCAGATTTGTAACCACCAATGAATGTGATGCATCGCTGGGATTTAAACAATCATACATTGATGCCACCGAGAAAGATATTGAAATTATAAAGAGTCCTGTGGGTATGCCGGGAAGAGCTATTTTTTCAAATTTTATCCAGAAGGTGAGAGACGGGAAAAAGCAACCTAAGAAATGCTCATTTCAATGTATCAGGACATGTGATATTAACAAGAGTCCTTATTGCATTATAGTTGCTCTGATAAACGCACTTAAGGGAAATTTCGAAAATGGTTTCGCTTTTGCCGGAAGCAATGCATTCAGAGCAACCAAGATTTCGTCAGTAAAGGAAATCTTCCAGTCTTTGATTAAGGAGTATAAAGAAAGTAAGCTTGCTGTCTGAGTCTGGCCCTGAATTCAGAGCGGTTTCCTCCGGTCCTTGCGTTCAAGCCAGTTGATAAAAAAGAAGTTTACAGCGCCGATGATTACCATCATCGCTGCAAAAAGAAGGAAAGAGCGTCTCATGTTTACCTCACCCCCGGTCATGACCGTCCATTCGCTCATTCCGAATATGCCTGCCACAAGTGTAAGCGGCATGAAGATCGTGGTAATCAGGGTCAGCCGCCTCACTGTGGCGTTTGTCTGGTTTGAATCTCTTGCCATCTGGTTGTTGAGCATGGAGGCATAAAGCTCCATAAGGCTGTTCACATTATCGCGGTTGCTCTCAGTCATCTCGAGGAAGTTTGACAGGTGGTCAAAGATATCGCGGTAATGAACCGTGGCTTTTTCAGGCACCCATTCACAGTCGTTCCTGCTGATTTTGGTCAGTATCTCACGCTCATGGAACAGAATTTTTCTGAGTGCAAGGAGGTTACGGCGCAGGTAAATAAGCCTGGAGGGATCGAAAACAGCCGGTGAGGCCAGGATTTCCTCCTCGGCCTGGTCGAGGTCTGCTTCTGCCTTTTCGACCACGTCCGCCATCTGGTCGACGATGTAATCAAGGATTATATGCATCAGCCATGCCGGCCCGCGTTTGACGGCTGAGATATTTCTTCCGATGGCTGAATGAATGTCTTTAAGGGGAGACTGCGATGTCTCGGAATAACCACTTACTGTGACTACGAAATTTTCCCCGATAAAGAGGTCAACCTCATCAGACAAAAGTTCCTCCCTGTCATAGTGAAGGGCGTTGAACACTATGAAAGTGTATCCGGGGAATTCATCCATCTTCGGTACCTGGTTCTCGTCGGTGCAATCCTCCAGGGAAAGAGGATGGATCTTCAGGGGTTCAATGAGCTCCGCAAGATCATCGCGAGAGGCTTTCCTGTAGTCTAACCATACGAAGCCACTGTCTCTGAGTGCATTAACGGCTTCGCTAAAGGAGCCGAGTTTTTCAAGTTCGCCGGAGGATGATACCCTGTAAAATTCGGAGGTGCTCATTACTGATAATTTATTCTGAAGGACCAATCAAATGACATGTGAAATTATCTAAAAATTCCAAATAATAAATGATGGTCGGAGACCATCTGATTATTGTAGAAAAGCATTTGAAATGTTCATTGACGGTCGTAGGCCGTCGAATAATTGTTCAGAGGTACAATAAATTCCTTATATGAATTTAATTTGGCCTCAATGTCATTATATGCAATATTATGACCTTCGTTTTTCAGCGACGTCACAAATTCACCGTGCTTTCGGTTCAGCCTGTAATCAGGTTCCCGGCCCGGATGTTTCAGGTACCTTTCAAAAATGCCCGGATCTTCACTTATATTCAGGACCCCATGGTATACAAGCCTGTTATCCCTCCGGTGCATGGATGAACCGAGGATTTTCCTGTTGCCAATTGTGATATCAGATATGCCCTTTGTACCGTAGTTTCTCACTCCGAGATCAGAGAGCACATCCAGCATCATTGCGTTTATCACCTTAAAAAAATCCTTTGAGGATGTCATCTCCCTGAACTCACGTGCTACAGTTACCACAGCCATCCTCGGCGTCAATATCACGGCCTCTCCGCCTGTAGGGCGTTTTGTAACCGGGATGCTGTCAGCTTCTACATTTTCAGTTATTAATGACCTCTCTGGGGTATTGCTCTGGCCTAGGACAATCACGGTGTCTTCAGGCTGCCATACCAGCATGCCGTTGCCAGTACCGCTGAATAATGCGGCATCGTACAGGTTATATGGCCTGATAATTACAGACATTCAGGTCACTCAGCCTTTATTTACGGGAGCACCTATGGCATCCGATCCTGCTTCCAGGAACACCTCTGAGATTGTAGGGTGTGCATGCATGGTCCGGGCCACATCCCAAACAGTACTTTCAACGGCCATGTATGCCGCCGCTTCGCTTATCATGTCCGTTGCATTGTGCGAAATGATCTGAACACCCAGCACTTCACCGTATTTCGGTTCGGAAATTATTCTCATGATACCCTCGGGATGACCTTCAGTAAGAGCTTTCCCGTTAGCCGACAATGGAAACTCATTTACTTTATACTCAGTCCCTTCAGCTTTAAGTTGTTGCTCTGTCTTCCCCAACTGGGCTATCTCCGGATCAGTATATATTGTCAGCGGTACCCGACTTGTATCCATTGTTTCGGTTATGCCGAGAATATGGTTCACTGCAGCCAGCGCCTGTGCTGAAGCGGCATGCGCATAGATACTCCGGCCATTCACATCACCAACGGCATAGACTCCCTCAACACTGGTCATGAACTGCTCATCGGTTACATAGAAACCGTCAGCAGTATCAGGTTTAAGCGACCCTACGGGCCTGATGCCTTTGCGTGGCATACAGTTCACAACGCCCTCATAATCATCAATATTCAGTGTTTCAAATCCTGCGCTGCCTTCAATGACCTTTATCTTCATCGATTCGAACCTGCGCATTATATAGGTGTTCAGGTAATCATCAAGCTGCGGGAAGACCTTGTCTGTCGTTTTAACCAGGGTCACCTCTTTTCCGATCAGCGAAAGCAGTTGTGAAACTTCTGCCGACACCGGTCCAGAACCAACTACAAGAAGTTTGCCTGGTATCTCCTTCATGGAGAAGAAACTTTCGAGGTTGAGAATCTTTTTATCGTTGACCTTGAAAGGCAGAGCCCCGGGGTATGATCCTGTGGCAATTAATATGTTTTTTGCCGTCAGACTGCGGTTATCCACCGCGACCGTACCTGCACCCTCGACAGAGGCGGTACCGGTGATAATCTCCACGTTATACTTCTTCAGAAGATATTCAACTCCCTTAACCAGTCTGCGCACAATGCGTTCTGACCGTTTGATACCTTTTTCCCAGCTGAAAGAAAGTGCCTTGGGATCTATCCCCACTACTCCGAAGTCGGAAGCCATTGATAATCTTGAATAGTATTTGGCGCTTTCGAGCATTGCTTTTGAAGGTATGCATCCCCAGTTCAGGCACATGCCTCCGACATGTTTTTTCTCTATGACGGCTGTCTTCAGGCCTGCCTGTCCTGCCCTGATGCCAGCCACATATCCTGCCGGTCCGGCGCCAATGATGATAAGATCGTAATCCATCTCGGTCATTTTAAATTATTGTCTCATAATAAGTGACAGCGGGTCAGCAATGCCTGCAGCGATGTCGTTCAGGAACTCCGTTGCCTCGGCTCCGTCGACCATCCTGTGGTCTACTGAAAGCGACAATGGCATTACACTCCCTACCTTTATTTCACCGTTCACAACCACCGGTTTCTGGTTTATACGGCCTATACCCAGGATGCCTACCTGCGGGTAGTTAATCACAGGTACCCCGAACCACCCGCCCAGGGCTCCGTAGTTTGTTATTGTAAATGTCCCGTCCTTCATATCGTCGAGTGTCAGCTTCCGGTCACGCGATTTCACAGCGATCTCAGCCACCGCCTTGCTCAGCTCCTTGATACTCAGCCGGTCGGCGTCACGTATCACGGGAACCACCAGGCCTTCAGGAGTGCTTACTGCGATCCCGATATTGTAGTAATTCTTGTAGATGATATTTCCTTTTTCGAAGTCCATCTCCCCGTTCAGTTCACGGTGGCGTTTCAGTGCTGCGACCACTGCTTTGATGACAAAGGGAAGATACGTAAGGTTGATCTCTTCCTTTTTGTACTCATCCTTATATTTTGCCCTGGCAGCTACGAGTGCTGATACCTCCGGTTCGTCAAACAGGGTCATGTGTGCCGTGCTTTGTTTTGACCTGAGCATGTTTTTGGCGATTGATTTCCGCATCTGGGTCATCGGCACCACCTCGACAAGTTCTCCGGCTGCAATCGGGGCAGCCTGGGCAGAAGGAATAGCTTTTACAGTTGCTGCCACGCCGTGGAAGCCCTGAATGTCGCTCTTCATTACCCGTCCTGCCGGGCCTGTGCCTGTGACAAGATTGATATCGATGTTCATATCACGTGCCATGGCTCTTGCAACGGGTGTGGCAAGCACTTTACGTGCTCCGCCTTTTATCGCGGAAGGCTTTACTTCTGTTCCTTCCTCACTTGCCGGGAGATATGCATTATTCGAAGCAACCTCCAGGGTGCCTACCACTCCGGCGCCTTTTTCTTCCACCGCTTCAGTCTCCTGTCCTGTTGCTTCTGCAATGGTAGCAACGGCTGCAACGGCTACACCGGCTACATCCGGTGCTACGGCTGCAACGGCTTCACCAGCTGCACCGGCAATCTCAATCTCAACCAGGGTCTCGCCAACATGGACGGTCTCGCCAACTTTCCCGTAGCGTGCAGCTATGTCACCCTCGCGCGGTGAGGGAATGTCTGTGACAACCTTGTCAGTTTCCATCTTCAGCAGCGGCTGGCCAACCTTAACTGCAGTTCCCTTATCGACATACCATTCCAGGATTATCCCTTCGGTCAGTCCTTCACCGATATCGGGAAATTTGAATATATATCTCATAAGCTCAGAATTTTATTGTTCGTTCAATCTCGTAGAAGATCTTCTCGGGGGAGATCATAAAGTGGTGTTCACCACGAGGGTAGGGGACAATCACATCGAATGCCGCTACGCGTTTCGGCGGTGCCTCGAGATGCAGAAATGCCTCATCGCTGGCCAGTGCCATTATCTCCGAACCCACGCCGAAGCTGCGGGGCTCCTCGCCGACAAAAATAACTCTCCCGGTCTTCTTAATCGAAGCCGTAACAGTTTCTTTGTCAAGCGGGTAAATTGTTCTCAGGTCAATCAGCTCTACAGAGTATCCTGCTTCCTTGGCCATAACCATAGCCTTCTGCACTTCGCGGATCATGGCGCCGTAGGCCACCACTGTCACATCGGTGCCCTGGGCAAGGACCTTGGCTTTACCGATAGGCACTGAGAATTTTTCTTCACTTACTTCCTGCTTTATAGCCCTGTAAATGCGTTTAGGCTCCAGGAAGAGGATCGGGTCATCGCTCTCGATGGCTGAGATGAGAAGACCCTTTGCGTCATGCGGTGTTGAAGGCACTACGACCTTTAGTCCGGGTATATGTGCGAACATCGACTCCATGCTTTCCGAGTGGTGCTCCAGTGCGTTGATTCCGCCGCCGTAGGGCAGACGTATTACCATTGGCACTTTATGCCTGCCGCGTGAACGGTTGTGCATGCGTGATACATGTGAAATTATCTGGTTAAAGGCGGGGTATATGAAACCGCAGAACTGCATCTCCACCACCGGACGAAGCCCTGCAACAGCCATGCCAACTGCGGTACCAACAATGCCTGACTCAGCCAGGGGTGAATCGAAAACACGTTCGACACCGTATTTCTTTTGCAGGCCTTCGGTTACCCTGAAGACACCTCCCTCAAAGCCGACGTCTTCGCCGTAAACAACTACATTTTTGTCTTCAGACAGTTTTATGTCAAGTGCGTCATTAATGGCACTGACAATATTCATTGCTTTCATTTGCGTGCGTTTTTCCATTGTAAGAATTTCTCATGTTCTATTTGCTGGTTCCGGAGATCCTGCGGCATTTCGGCATACATGTATTTGAAAACATCTTCCAGCGGATACTGAACAGTCTCTTCAGTCTCCACAAACTGCCGGTCTATCTCTTTTTTATATTCCTCGGTTATCCGCTCTTCTTCGGCATTACTCCACAGCTTCTTCTTTTCAAGGAAGAGTTTCATGCGCCGCAGCGGATCCTTAAGGTCCCATTCCTTTTCCTCTTCTGTTGTACGGTATTTTGTGGGGTCATCCGAGGTTGTATGCGCACCCTTACGGTATGTGACTGCTTCGATGAGCACAGCCTGACTCTCTTTCCGGGCATATTCGTGGGCGAACCTGAAGGCTGTCATCATTGCGAAAATGTCATTGCCGTCCACCTTAATTCCTTTAATGCCATACGCCTTTGACTTGATGGCCATGTTAAGGCTTGCAGTCTGCATTTTGACGGGTACCGAGATTGCATACTGATTGTTCTGAACAACGAAGATCACCGGGACTTTCCAGACGCCGGCAAAGTTCAAAGCCTCGTGGAAATCACCCTCTGAGGTGCCTCCGTCACCTACAAAAGCGAAGGCCACTTCGTCTTTCTTCAGGTATTTGGCTGCATAGGCTATGCCTGTCGCGTGGAGCAGCTGAGAAGCAATTGGCACCGACATGGGGAGCATATGATGTGTGTCCTTTAACCTGAGCCCTTCTTCGAAGCCCATATTAAACATGAATACCTCTTTCATAGACATGCCCTTAGCGAGGTAGGCTCCCAGTTCCCGGAATGCAGGAACGAGCCAGTCATCATGCCTCATCACTGCACCGGCTGCAACACTGATTGCTTCCTGGCCGAAGTTGGGCGGATAAGTGTATACTCGTCCCTGACGCTGGTAGGAGACGATCATGAAGTCGAGTGTACGGACAAACAGCATGTCCTTGTAAAGCTTCACCATCTCATCGTCGGTGAGCTCCGGCATCCACTCCTTTCCGATAACTTTACCACTGTTATCTATTACCTGAAGCATCTTGTCTTCAGCAGGGTCAAACTGGTCGAACATAATTTATTTTGTTTAACGTTTCTTAAATAGAGACAAACAAGTTACGAATTTGTTCAACGGGAAGGAATGTTTCCGTTCTCCTTTTTCTGCCAGTGAAGGACCTGAATAAAGCTCTATTGTGAAGAAATGTTAAGGCGGAGCAGGCTCTTGTTATTTTATTCTAAATTAGCTTCCTGATTACTGAAACTAATCCATTATGAAGAATATGAAAAAAGTTTTTGGTTTTATGATGCTTCTCGCACTTATCCTGGCCTCAGGTTGCAGTGCTGATAAAAAGACCTCATTATCAATACCGTACGAAACGTACAAACTTGATAACGGGCTAACAGTTATTCTTAATGAAGACAGATCCGATCCGATTGCTGCAGTTGCAATATTATTTCATGTAGGTTCTGCACGGGAAGCAGAAGGGAAAACCGGATTCGCTCATCTCTTTGAACATATGATGTTCCAAAAATCAGAGAATGTAGGTGAAGATCAGCTCTTCAAACTGATTCAGGGTGCCGGTGGTGACCTCAACGGAGGTACAAGCAATGATAACACAATGTACTATGAAGTTATTCCTAAAAATGCCCTGGAAATGGTATTATGGCTTGAATCAGACCGAATGGGTTACCTCGAGAATACAGTGACAAAGGCTGCTTTTGTGAATCAGCAGAATGTGGTCCAGAATGAAAAAAGACAGAGCGTTGACAATGCACCATACGGACATGAATATGGATTGATACTGAAAAACCTCTATCCTAAAGGACATCCTTACAGCTGGACGGTCATAGGTGAAATGGAAGACCTCTCCAATGCCACTGTTGATGATGTAAAGGCTTTTCATAAAAAGTTCTACTCACCAAATAATGCGACTCTTGTTATTTCAGGTGATATAGACAAAGAGGAAGTGAAAGCTCTTGTAGAAAAATACTTTGCTGAAATACCTAAGGGTGAACCTGTTGAAAAGATGGATCCGATGCCGGTTTCACTTGCTGCGACTGTAAAACTTTATCATGAAGACAACTTTGCCAAAGCACCCCGGCTTACAATGACATACCCTGCAGCAGAAAACTTTTCGAAAGATGCATATGCCCTTGATTATCTGGGGGAATTACTTTCAGACGGCAAAAAGACCCCTTTATACAAAGTGCTTGTAAAAGATAAGAAGTTGACGTCAAATGCCACTGCTATGAACAGGGCACAGGAGCTTACAGGAAGTTTCAGGATATCCGTTACCGCCAACCCCGGAGTAAGTCTGAAAGATGTCGAGGACGCAGTATTCGAAGCTTTTGACATGTTTGAAAAGGAGGGATTCACAGAAGAAGATCTTACCAGGATAAAAGCTAAGAATGAGACCTCATTTTACGGTAACTTTTCAAGCATTCTGGTCAAAGCTTTCGTCCTTGGCCAGTACCAGATGTATAAAAACGATCCTGGATTTTATGCCACGGATTTTGAGGCCACACAGGCTGTAACAATGGCTGATATCAAAAGGGTATACGAAAAGTACATCAAGGGTAAGCCGTATATTTCAACAAGCTTTGTCCCGAAAGGAGAAGTCAATCTTATTGCAGAGAATGCTGTTAACGCGGGAATAGTGGAGGAAGATGTAACCAAAGCTGCAGAGGTTAAGGCTGAGTTAGTTGCTGAAGAGCCAATAATCAAGACTCCCACCAGGACCGACCGTTCAAAACAACCTCCTGTAGGACCGGATCCGGAGGTTACAATTCCACCGGTATGGACAGGCACTCTTGCTAACGGCTTGAAAATATCAGGAATTACTCATTCTGAACTTCCCCTGGTACAATACTCTATCATAATTGAAGGGGGGCACCTGCTTGACGATCCTTCGAAACCCGGAGTGGCTAACCTGACAGCATCCGTCATGAATGAGGGAACAAAGAACAAGACTCCTGAAGAACTGGAAGATGCTATCAAGTTACTGGGAGCAACCATTAATGTATCAGCTTCAAATGAAAACATTACTATCAGAGTGAGTTCACTCGCCAGGAATTTTGAAAAGACAGTTGCACTTGTGGAGGAGATGCTTTTTGAACCCCGATGGGATGAAGAACAGTATAATCTTGCAAAAAGCAGGATAATAAATAATATTAAGCGAAACAAGGCAAATCCGAGTTACCTAGCTTCGACCACTCTGAACAAACTGATATTTGGTGAAGAAAACATTCTTGCCACTGAACTTAGCGGAACCGAAGAATCTGTTTCGTCTATTACCATGGATGACCTTAAAGCTTTCTATGAAAAGAATTTCTCCCCTTCAGTTGCCACATTTGTGATAGCCGGTGATATTGACCTTCCCAGGGTTGAAAAGGCTCTTGCAGGATTAAATACAAAATGGCAGACTAAAGAAGTTGTAATCCCGGAAGCAAAGGTTTCTGAACCACCGGCCAAATCCCAGATTTACTTTGTTGATGTACCTGGAGCCAAGCAATCGGTAATTTATATCGGAGCACCGTCAATAACGCGTATAAATCCCGATTACTACCCGGCATATGTCACCAACTACAAACTGGGAGGTTCATTTAACGGGATATTCAACCTTATCCTCAGGGAAGAAAAAGGATTCACTTACGGCGCCAGGTCAGGTTTCAACGGGGCTAAAAACTACGGTACATTTACGGCATCATCGATGGTTCGCACGAATTCGACACTTGAGTCTGTGACAATCTTCAAGACAGAGATGGAGAAATACCGGCAGACCATTCCCCAGGAGTATATCGACTTTACAAAATCGGCACTTCTGAAAGGCAATGCCCTCAATTTTGAGACGCTGGGTGATCTTCTTATGATGCTGAATACCATGGCGATGTATGGACTGCCGGCAGATTATATCAAACAGGAAGAGGCATTTGTAAAGAACCTGACTGTTGAAAAACAACTGGAGCTTGCAAATAAGTATATCGATCCTGCAAGAATGTATTATGTAGTTGTCGGTGATGCTGCAACGCAGCTCAAAGGCTTGGTGAAAGTAGGTTTTGGCGAGCCGGTGTTGGTGAAGTAAACGGATAATATCAGGATAATTGCAGAATTCCGGGTTTGTGTTGCTACAAACCCGGAATTTTATTTCATTCTATTCCGATATGTTCAAAATCATAGAGGTTTTACCATGGTCACCTGAGCCTGATCGTTCTCTTCAGCCTGGTATCTGTGGCTGAAGCACCGACAAGGAGTTCCATTCTGCAGGGATCATAATCCCATGCATGTTTTGTTTCATTCCAGTACATAAGGCTCTTTACCGGGACTGAAAGGCTTACTGTTTTGCTTTCCCCCGGATCAAGTGTTACTCTTGTAAACGCCTTGAGTTCCTTCAACGGCCACTCTACTGATGGATTAATACGATGCACATAAACCTGCGCAACTTCATCTGCAGCCATTCCCCCTGTGTTCTGCAATTCAAATGTGATGGTTATTTCATCGTCTTTTTCATACGTTCTTTTATCAGTCCTCAGACTTGAGTATTCGAAACTGGCATAGGTAAGGCCGTGGCCGAAGGGATACATCACCGGAACTTTCTTCGTATCAAACCAGCGGTATCCTACAAGTGATTCTTCGGAATAATATGCAATGTCCGGGTCATTCTTAAGTGCCTTAACTCTTGCCTCACGGTTTTGCACGGCAGTGTCACCGGTTGAGACCAGGTTGGCAAAAACATCCGCGTTACTGGAATTCTGAGGATAGTTACCAAGGGCATACGCCGGAGAATCTTCAAGCTTTACGGGAAATGTGAAAGGCAATCGCCCCGAAGGAGAAATTCTTCCCAGAAGCACATCGGCCAGCGCGTTTCCGCCTTCAGAGCCGTTAAACCACGAGATGAGCAATGCCCTTGAGAGGGGATTAACCGTGTTGAGATCGTTTGGGGCGCCGCTGGTCAGCACTGTAATGATATTGTGATTCACTTCGGCAATTCTGGTGATCAGCTTGTCCTGACCTGAAGGAAGGAACATATCCTTCCTGTCTTCTCCTTCGGTTTCCACGGCCCGGTTATTGCCGCCTACGAACAATACCAGATCTGCTCTGGCGGCAATCATGACAGCTTCATCCGCGAGTTTTTGTGCTGTCATTTCCTTGGCCTGCGCCTCCTTTTCAAGCTCTTCCGGAGTCCGCTTCCGGAATCTGTCAAAGTAGCTGTACTGAACCGGTTCATAGCCTTTGGCATATATAAGTTCAGCCCTGTCACCAATCTTCTTTGTCAGTCCCTCCAGCGGAGTCACTTCGTAGAGGGTCTTCACACCTGCGCCGAGGCCTCCTGACGCCATTTTCTGTGTAGCATTGGTCTCCAATCACCGCAATCACCGGTTTGTCTGCAAGCTTAAGCGGAAGCACCCCGTCATTTTTCAGCAAAACGATGGAGTGGCTGGCTACGTCATAGGCAATTTCCTGCTGTGCCGGCTGGGAGGTCATTTCCCTGTTTGCTTCGTTTTCAGAGATAGGTCTGACAGCCATTCTGACGCGCAATATCTCACGGACACGTCTGTCAATTATCTCTTCGGAGACCATTCCCGATTTTACTGAATCGAGCAAGGCCTGGCCCAGGTATTTCTTATCCGGCATTTCAACATTAAGTCCGTTTTTTATTGAATTCACCGTGCTGTGTGTTCCCCCCCAGTCGGAAATAACCATTCCGGCAAAGCCCCATTCGTCGCGCAGTATCTGATTGAGGAGCATATCATTTTCCGCACACCACCAGCCGTCGACCTTATTGTATGCCGCCATCACCCCGTAGGCATCGGCCTCTTCAACTGCATCCCTGAAAGGTGGGAGGTATATTTCACGCAAGGCCCGTTCTCCGATGATCACATTGACAGTTCCGCGATTATTTTCCTGGTTATTCAGTGCGAAGTGCTTAAGGCAGACAGCAACGCCATTTTCCTGAGCGCCCCGGGTATAGCCGACTGAGAGCCTGGAGCTCAGGAATGGGTCTTCACTGAGATATTCATATGTTCTGCCGCCAGTGGGAATTCTCTGTATATTGATGGCTGGCCCGAGCAGCATATCTTTCCCCCGCAGGCGTGCTTCCTTGGCAATTGCGGATCCGTATGCATAAGCGAGTTCAGGGCTCCAGGCGGCTGCCAGTGCAGATCCTGTAGGGAAGAAAGTGGCTTTATCATTGATCCAGCCGAGCGGCATCCAGCCGTCGGGTTGCATCTCCTCCCTTATACCGAACGGACCGTCGGCGTACTTTATGTCGGCAATTCCCAGCCTCTCAATACCTGCCGAAACAAACATGTGTTTGGCGTGGAGCATGTCAACCTTTTCTTCGAGGGTCATTTGGCTGATTATGCCATCAATTTGTTTATCAAATTCAAGCAGGGTCGATTTACGGACCTGTCCTGCGAGGTTCCCTGCCATCAGGAATGTAACGATTGCACAGGCAACAATTCTGGTGAGTTTCATATGGTATTGGTTGTTTGATAATTGATTTAAGCCCGGGGATTGAAATTGGATGCCGTAAATATAATTTACAAATCTTATATTTGCACAACCAACTAAAAGATCATGGTCCTGCTGGTTTTAAGACCATCAGACTTACCGACCTTTAGACTATTATCGGCCCGGATGGTGGAATGGTAGACACGCAGGACTTAAAATCCTGTGACCATTGCGGTTGTGCGGGTTCAAGTCCCGCTCCGGGTACCCAGAGGCACAAGAGGTCAAAATCGACCTCTTGTTACTTTTTATGACCTTCTGAAATCCCCACTAATTCTAAGGACGAGATGTATAGTAATTCTCAGGCAGAGGGTTGCAACTTTTAAATTCTGAAAATCGGGTTTTTTGGCAGAGTTGCAACCAGGGATCATCTTATTTATGGTAATTCCGGCTTCCTATAATATTCCAGGAAGTGATCCTCCCCTGTAATTCGACTATCAATAAACCGTTCGTTTATTTAACTCAAAGGATGAAGGTTAGTATAGGATTACCAATGAATACCTAAGCATAAATTGTAATTAGTCAGAGCATTAACAAACTCATTAAATAGTAGTAATTTTACTCCATTTGATAATTGAATTTATACTCCTCCAGAATGTTTAAGTGCAGCACAAAAACCCTGACTTTCATTGTCATCTTATTATTTCTTAATCCCTTTAAAACTTATACCCAGGATAAAGTTAAAAATGTTGTTGTCTTTTTTTCATATAGCTCAACTTTACCAGCCTTCCAGAATATTTTAGAGGGATTTAACAGTACCTTCTACGAAAGTAATAAGGAACCTGTAAATTTTATCATGGAATATTTGGACTCCGGAAGACCGGGAAATGAAGAGTATGCAAAGTACATAATCGACATGTATAACAAAAAGGCAAAAGAGATTAAAATTGATTTGTTTGTTACTGTCGGACCTGGGATGAATGCCCTTTTATTAAAGTACGGAGACGATATATTAAAATCGGGGAATATGATTAATGTCGATATTGATATACCGGAAAGAATCCCTCTTCAGTATCTTAATGTAAAAAACGGATTGGAGATTGTTGCAAAATTCAAGGTCAGTAACACCCTCAAGGAAGACTTTGAACTGTTTCCTGATTTTAAGAATGTATTTGTAATCAGTGGTATATCAAAGCTTGATTCGTTTTTTGTATCTCTAGTAAATACAAGTAAAGCTGAATTTGAGCCATCTTATAGCTTTAAATTTATATCAGGATTAAGCATGGATTCAACAATCAAGGTTGTAAGGAAAATCCCCAGAAATAGTATTGTTATTGTTCCTACATACCTGCAGGATGCATTATATGTACCATTTTCAACTCCTGAAGTCCTGAATTTAATTTCGAAAAACTCACAAGCTCCTGTTTTCACGCTTTCTGACGCTTTTGGGAAAAGAGAAGGCGGGATTGGTGGCTATGTATTAAGTTACAATAACCTAGGAAAAGAGGCTGGTAGAATAGCAAGGGAAATATTAAATGGTAAACTTCAAGCTGACATAAAAGTAAATGGAGATTTTTACCAAAATATTTATGACTGGCAGGAATTGAAAAGATGGCATCTTACTGATTCCAAAAAAATCCCTTCGAAGAGTATATTTATTAATAAAAACACTTCGTTTCTTGACATATATAAATGGTATATTTTAGGTCTGTTCATCTTCCTTTTATCCCAAACTCTGCTTATTCTCTATTTATTCCATATGAATAGAAGGCAAAAAGTGATAACAAAACAATTGCGTAACACTGAATATATGTACCGCGAACTTATACGGGAGGACAGGATGGCAAAAATGACTGAATTGACAGCTTCTCTTTCGCATGAACTTAATCAGCCTCTTAATGCCATCCAGTTAAATGTACAGGCCGGTCTTCAATTTCTCGAATCGGGTAAATTAAATGATAAGCTGACCCGGGACATATTTGAAAGGATTGCAAGAGACGATAATCGTGCTGGAGAACTGATAAGAAGTGTCAGAAGCATGATGAAACTTGAGCTCCGTGAGATGGAGAAAGTTGATATTCATAATGTTATTCAGGAAACAGTTAGTATTTATCAAACAGAGGCTGCAAGTCAGCATATTCAACTACGAATCAAGAGCCAGGAACGCCCGGTTTTTGTATTTGGTGACAAAATTCAGATTCAGCAGATTATTCTGAATTTTTTGGTAAATGCAGCCAGGGCAATGAAAAATACTATTTCTGAGAAAAAAATAATTGAAATTAATCAGGTTGTGAGTAATAGTATGGTTACCGTATCTGTTCGTGATTTTGGAACTGGTATCGATGAAACTATAAAAGATAATCTTTTCGATCCTTTTATTACTTCCCACGAAAGTGGTTTTGGCATCGGGCTGGCAGTGTGTCGTTCAATCATTGAAAGGCACAATGGTGAAATCTGGGCAGAAAACATTGATGATGGAGGTGCTGAATTTTCTTTCAGGCTTAAGCTGATTAAAGATGAATAACGCAGAGGAAATTATCTTCATAATTGATGATGAAGAATCAGCCAGAGAATCAATTTCCCTTCTACTGATAGCTTATAATTATACAGTTGAAGCCTTTCCCGGTGCGGAAGAATACCTGGCAAGGGAAGCCTATAATGGTGTTGGGTGCATTCTGCTTGATCTTAAACTAAGAGGAAAATCTGGCCTTGATTTACAGGAAAATCTTATCGGCAAAGAATCGATGCTGCCAATTATTTTTATATCAGGACGTGGTAATATTCCGGTAACCGTTCAGGCTCTCAAAAAAGGAGCAATAAATTTCCTGGAAAAACCTTTAAGAAAAGATGCATTGTTGAAATCAATCAATGAAGCCCTATCCTTAAGCAGGGAATTAAAATGCGAAAAAGAAGAAAATATGGAAGCCCGCCGGCTAATTAGTTTGCTTACTGACAGGGAATCAGAAATATTAAAATATATCATGAGTGGGATGTTAAATAAGCAGATTGCTCACTACCTGGCTATTTCTGAAGAGACTGTAAAAGTACATAAACACAATATTCACATTAAACTCGATGTAAAGTCAATACCTGAAATTATCACAATTGCCCTGCAAGCAGGAGTAATACCTTCCGAAAAAAAAGGTTAATCATGCCATAGTATCAAATCCTGTCGTGTTTCCTTCTAAACTATTATGTTATTGTAACACATTCTTGCCCGGTTTATCTTCGTTGTCCATTTTATGCATTATTTTATTGATCATGATGAAACTAAATTTCACAATCGTTGTATCCCTGATATCTATCAGTACCCTTTTTACAGGCTGTCAACAATCACAAACAAAACAAAATACGCTGAAATCAGAGACCGTTTCAGTAACTGATCCGCTTCCATCCTGGAATGAAGGCATTACAAAACAATCGATTATCGACTTTGTAACTAAAACAACAAAAGAAGGCAGCGCAGATTTTGTTCCGGTTGCTGACCGTATTGCCTGCTTTGATAATGATGGAACATTATGGGCAGAGAAACCTCTCCCTTTTCAACTATATTTTGTAATTGACCGCATTAAAGCTTTGTCGCCACAACATTCCGAGTGGAAAACAAAGCAGCCGTACAAAGGAATTCTTGAAGGGGATCTTAAATCAGCCATGGCTGGCGGCGAAAAAGCATTGCTTGAACTTATGATGGCAACTCATTCAGGTATGACAACCGAAGAGTATGATAAAACTGTAAAAGACTGGATTGCAACTGCAACCCATCCGGTAACAGGACGGAATTATACCGAAATGGTATACCAGCCTATGCTGGAGTTACTGGATTATCTTCGTGCAAACGGTTATAGACCTTTTATAGTATCTGGCGGAGGGGTTGATTTTATAAGGGCCTGGGCAGAACAGGCCTACAGTATTCCGCCTTACCAGGTTGTAGGAAGTTCTTTAAATGAAAAATATGACACTACACTTACACCTCCGGCAATAGTAAAACTTGCTGAGTTAAATTTCAACGATGATAAGCTTGGCAAGCCTGTAGGCATAAATCAATATATTGGAAAACGTCCTGTCTTTACAGGCGGAAATTCAGATGGTGATTACGCCATGATGCAATACACAAGCACCGGCAGCGGTCCCCGCTTCGGTATGTTTATTCATCATACTGATTCAGTGCGCGAATATTTTTATGACAGGCAACCTGGGCTTGCCAGGTTAAGTAAAGGACTCGATGATGCTGTCAGATACAACTGGTTAATTGTGGATATTAAAAATGATTGGAAAACGGTATTCCCTGATATCTCAAAAGGCAAATAATAACTCTTTCCATCTAAACTATTATGTTATTATAACTCAATCCAACGCAGTTTATCTTTGATGTGTAGTTCATGCTTACATTTTTAGCTTAGCATAAGTCAGATTTGTTTTGATGTAATCAAGTTTAACATAAACAGGAGGGAATAATGGTTTATTTCATCGAAGATGATGAGTCAACGCGGTCTGCTTTTAATTTATTACTTGAATCGTTAGGTCTTGAATTTAAGTCTTTTAGATCTGCTGAAGAGTTTTTAACTGGGGTCAGCCTGACTCCGAAAGATCTACTTGTCCTTGATCTTAACCTGCCGGGAATTAGCGGATTGGATCTTCTTATGAAGTTTTCTCAGGAGAATTTACAAATCCCTGTTGTCATAGTTACCGCATTTGATGATGCACAAAGCCGTGAAAAATGCAGACAATACGGTGTAAAAGCCTATTTACGTAAGCCGGTGGCTGGAAAAGCATTGATTGATATTATTAATTCCAACCAGTTATGTTGAATTTGTTGAATAACTAAAAGCTTATAAAAGTGTTATATAAATAAGAAAAACTAGAAAGTGAATTAAGTGGTAAATAAAAACTATTAATCTTAAAAACAAAACAATGAAATTCAAATCATTATTAGCATTACTGATGCTGTTTGCTGTTTGCATCAGTGTCGGTGCACAGCAGAGCAAAAAACCCGGCTCCACTGCTCCACCTGTTAAACCAAACATTGTCATCATCTGGGGTGATGATATTGGCTACTGGAACATCAGTGCCTATAACCAGGGTATGATGGGTTACAAGACTCCCAATATTGACCGTATTGGTAAGGAAGGTGCATTGTTTACTGACTGGTATGGCCAACAGAGCTGTACTGCCGGGCGTGCTTGCTTCATCACTGGCCAGGTTGGTTATCGTACTGGTTTATTAAAGGTAGGGATGCCTGGTGCAAAGGAAGGACTTCAGGCCCGTGACGTCACCATCGCAGAACTTCTTAAAGCACAGGGCTATATGACTGCTCAGTTCGGAAAAAATCATCTTGGTGATACAGATGCTACCCTCCCAACTGCTCACGGATTCGACGAATTCTATGGGTCGCTTTATCATCTTAATGCTGAGGAAGAGCCAGAGAATCCGGATTATCCAAAGGGTCCGGAATACGCAAAGAGATTTGGTTCCAGAGGTGTGATTCATTCATGGGCTATGCCTGACGGTACACAAAAAATAGAGAGTACCGGACCACTCACAAAAAAACGGATGGAAACAGTCGATGAAGAATTTACAACCAAAACTCTCGAATATCTCACAAAACGGAAGGAAGACGGAAAACCATTCTTTGTCTGGTGGAACGCAACTCGTATGCATGTCTTTACACATCTGAAACCAGAATCGCAAGGTAAGACAGGTCTTGGTATCACAGCTGACGGTATGGTGGAGCATGACGCCATGGTTGGACAGATCCTCGATAAACTAAAAGAACTGGGCCTTGATAAGAACACAATCGTCATGTATGCCACTGATAATGGTGCTGAAAAGTTTGGCTGGCCAGATGGTGGTACTTCACCGTTCCGTGGGGAGAAGAACACCAATTGGGAGGGTGGTTACCGTGTACCTTGTCTGATCAGCTGGCCAGGGGTCATAAAGCCTGGCACAGTTTTCAATGATATATTTGCGCATGAAGACATGCTCCCGACACTTCTGGCCGCTGCAGGCGTTCCCGATGTGAAAGAACAACTGCTTACCGGCATGAAAGTAGGTGACAAGACATTCAAAGTCCACATCGATGGTTACAACATCACCGACGCTCTCGCAGGCAAATCAAAAAGCCCACGCAATGAATTCTTCTACTTCAACGATGATGGCTCACTTGTAGCACTTCGTTACAACAACTGGAAGGTAGTATTTCAGGAGCAGCGCGCAGAGGGGCTTGATGTGTGGGAGGAACCTTTTGTGCCATTACGACTCCCGAAGATCTTCAATCTTCGCATGGATCCTTTTGAAATCGCCGACAGAGATGGGATCGACTATCCACGCTGGAGAGTCGAACACACCTTCGTGCTCTACGGTGCTCAAGCGTATGTTGGACAATTTCTCCAGACATTTAAGGAGTTCCCGCCAAGCCAGAAGGTCGGCAGCTTTTCACTCGACAATGTACTTGAGATCCTTTCAAATCCACCAACAGGTACCAACTAAGCTGTCCGAGTCTGTACAATTAAAGTATATTGAAGCTACGGCCATCTCAAAAGGATGGCTGCAGTTTTAAATACCAGCACGATCCCTTAGATGGTTGCAACTTTTATCCATTCGGGGTACCCAGAGGCACAAGAGGTCAAAACAGAGCTCTTGTCTCATTTAATGACATTCTGAGAACCTGATTCGAAGGATTAGGCATATTGTTTCCGTGAAAACAGAATCAGAGACTTTCTATTTCTCCAAAATGCGCTTTTCGGCACGGATCCGACCTGGATTCTTTTTTTTGTCGCACCATAGAACCCTTTGGAAATTTACTCAATTCATGTATCTCAGGAACTGGTTTTACAGGTTTGGCCAATAACTTGCATCAAATTATTCTGTAAATTTAGGGGGATCTTTCAGGAATAAGCCATTGATGCCAACTGCGCCACTTGCAGTTGAAGTAAAATTCATCCAATGGGGCAGAAAATTGAAATAGCGGAACCCTCAGAACTTTTTAAACCGTTCATTCAATATTATAAATATATCGAAGCAGATTTGACGGGCATTTATAAGATAGTACCCATCCCCGATGTCGAACTCTATTTCAACTTTACTCAATTGAATTTATTTTCACCAGCGTATTATGATTTGGGTTTTCCAAGGATTCATCTGGCAGGATTGCATCTTTACGATCAAAGTGCTTATTCCAATATGTTCGGTACTGAAAGAAAAGGTGGATTTTGTGTTGTGTTCCGGCCACGGGGGTTTTATAATCTGTTCAGGATCAAAAGCTCAGACTGCAGCAAATATTGTGTCGCGGGTGATTCTGTATTCAAAAGGGAAGTCTATTATTTATGGGAACAACTTAATTTATGCAGTGGGATCAATTCTATGAAGGAGCTCTTTGAAAATTACTTTTCGGGTTTGGCAAAGAGGCATACGCCTATGCCGGATTTGATAGATCACATTGTTGGCAGAATCAGCAAAACCAGCGGGATGATCAGGGTATCACAATTGTGTAAAATCTATAATATAACTCCCAGATCAATGGAAAGACATTTCATGCAGGAGATTGGAGTCCCGGCAAAGGAGCTGCTGCAGATTTTCAGAATCAACAAGGCTATCAGGATGCTGGCTGAAGAACCGGACGCCAACCTTGCAGGACTAAGTTACTTAAGCGGATACTTTGATCAGTCCCACTTTATTAAGGATATAAAAAGAATAACCGGCATTTCTCCCGGACAATTGCAGGAAACAGAAACAGGCAAGAAAGCCGTCCACAACAGGTTATTCATCAAGAACCAGCAGTAGTGCCCATGCGTGGCAGTCATATATTTTGTCGCAATTTTACAATACATTGGGTCAGTCAGCTCATAATTTTGGTATAGTACATTTCTAACTTAAACCATACCATTATGAAGACTTTAAATCAATTTACAAATGGGTGGAAACTATTGACATTAGTTCTACCCTTACTGCTGATTTCCCTAAATGGCTGTACCAAACAGGAAACTGATCCCCTGGGATCGAACATTGAGCTCAATGACATGACTATGAAGAACCTTGTAGTACATGAGGGCACCCTCAACCTCCAGGGTTATATGCGTTGGTATGTTTACGCAAAAATGGAGCATAAGCTTATAGTTGACCCGGCGCTGTTTTTTACACTGTGTGAGGCAGAGCTGACTTTCTATGATAAGCATAACTTTACTCTTCACACACGTGAAACCATTCCTATGGATCCGCCGGTGCTATACAGGGAAATGACGGCAGTAGGCAAGATTACGCCGGGAGGTGCACTGAAGTTTGCATGGCCCGAAACATGGATGGAATTGAACTTGGCTACCGGGGAATTAGAGCCCGCACCTTATGCCGATCTTGTCACACAGGTGGGAGCTCACACAGGTTATGAACTTTCCGGTCCGGGAGTTAATAAGGGCACCGTGAATTATAACGGCTTCTTTGACGGCACCAGTTTCTTTGCTGATTGCCATGTAAATGCTTTTCAACTGGTCCCTGGTCCGGCAGGTACCCCATATGCCGAGTTAGTTTCTGGTCCAATAATCTTCAGCATGCTGACCGAGTTGCAGGTAGTCGATTAATCCTGACCTGTTGCAACTTTTATCCGTTCGGGGTACCCAGAGGCACAAGAGGTCAAAATCGACCTCTTGTTTCTTTTTATGACATTCTGAAATCCCCACTTATTCTAAGGATGAGATGTACTGTAATTTTCAGGCAGAGGGTTGCAACTTTTAAATTCTGAAAATCAGGTTTTTTGTCAGAGTTGCAATCAGAAATCCTATTCTATGCTCATTTATATGCAGCTTGCGGCATTAATGTCTTTAACGTACAACCGCCTGAAGAATGGGTAACTCCCCTGTAAGCATCTACAGACTGAGTTTTCACACTTTATTTAAAAGATTTTCCGATGTGTAATTCCCAATGTCAGGGATAAAAAAATAGCGTCTGAGCTCGTTAATATTAAAATATGAATTATATTTGACTATGTTGTGAAATGTCTTAACCTAAAGGGGTTAAAAGGTGTTTGTGTTTTAATCTTGAAAGAAAATGCTTAACGTAACTTCCAAGTCAGATTGTGCATTTGATGTAAATAAAAAACTGTTCCTTTCATATTTAGTCAAAAACGGAGGTCCTGAAATTCGTGATTATGAAGAATTTATCTTCATTGTCAATACTTTGGATGCAAAAAATATGCATGAGTTCAGGGAAGTAATAAACCCAATACTTAACACCAATACTCTGATTGGCCGGAGTTACACAAAACCATATGGATATCCGGGAGATTTTTATTTAATCGATCATATTTATTCTAACCATATTAATGGAGATAAAAAATATCGTAACTGGGATATTTTTTATCAGAATCAGGCCGGAACAATGGCTGTGAGAAACCGTAAAGATTATTTCCTTAGTCAATGCCTAAATCTTGCTCTTAAAAAACATGGTGAAAAAAGGGTACTGATTCTCGGTTCAGGACCGGCAACAGATGTAAATGAATTTCTAAACATATATACCGAAAACGATATCAGTTTTGACCTGGTAGATTACGACCAGAATGCTATTGATTATTCGTCAGATAAGAACAAAAAATTTGAAAAACTGATTTCCTATCACAAAGTCAATGTTTTAAGGTTTGAGCCTTATATGAGGTATGACCTTATCTGGAGTGCCGGATTATTTGATTATTTCAGGGAGAAGCACTTTGTTTACCTGCTAAAAAAATACATCAATTACGTAGCAGAAGGAGGTGAACTTGTAATTGGCAATTTCAGCACTGAAAATCCATCACAAATCCTTATGGAGGTCGTATCTGAATGGTACCTTAACTACAGAAGCCGAGAGGATCTGTTAAGGATTGCGGGAGATGCAGGCCTCCTGAATAGGAATGTTTTTATTGATTCCGAAGCCCTTGGTATAAATCTTTTCCTTAATATTCAGTGAAACTTAAAAGAAGCTTTGTTTTCTGTGTCAGAATTTCTGCTTTCTAAACACACGCAAAGCATTTGATTCTGTTATCCCATAATTTTTAAAAGCAACAGATAAAATCTAATGCCCACTTCTGACGTTTATTACTAAATCGATAGTCAGAAAGGATGAATATTTTCAAAAATACACTGATTAATTTATTGGGATTGGGTCCGGAAAGCTCGGAACCAATGACTTTTAACAAGCTAAACCTTTCATTTACAGGATATTTGTCGAATTATGAATTTGAATTCCTTAATGACTACTACGTCAAGGCTTTGAACCCATTCAGGTTTTCTCTGATCCTGGCGATGATCTTTTATTGTGCGTTTGCACTTCTTGATGCAGCCACGGTACCGGAACTGAAAAAAATATTCTGGCTTATAAGGTTCGCTGTTGTATTACCGGTTTTGTTATCAGTATTTGCATTTACATATTTCAAAACGTTCAGGAAATATATGCAATTGTCGATAACAGGCGTTATGTTCATTACCGGATTCGGAATTATAGTAATGATAATTCTTGGTGCCAGGATATCTAACTACTCATATTATGCCGGCCTTATATTGATCTTCATTTTTGGATATACATTTGCTAAAGCGCGGTTTATTTATGCATCGTTAGCGGGCTGGCTGATTGTTATTGCTTACGAGATCTCAGCTATATGGATCTCAGACACTCCTGTCACAATACTGATCAATAACAATTTCTTCTTTATCAGTTCAAATATTATCGGAATGCTCACAGGGTATTCCCTGGAACTATCCTCTCGCAGGGATTTTTATATGAGAAAACTCCTTGAACTGGAACAGGACAAAGTCAAAGCAGTCAACAGCACCCTGGAAAAAAGAGTAATTGATAGGACACGACAACTGACAGATACCAATTTAAAACTGAAGAAAGAGATTGAGGTTCGCAAAAGATCCGAAAAGCAGAGAAGCGAACTGGAAACTCAGCTTTTTCATTTCAAAAAAATTGAGACTATCGGAACGCTGGCAGGGGGTATAGCTCATGACTTTAATAATATTCTGACACCGATCCTGGGTTACACAGATATGGCCATGGAAGAAATTACTGAGGATAGCACATTGCGGTTCGATTTGGAACAGATAAATAATGCAGCTATGCGAGGAAAAGACCTTGTCCAGCAAATCCTGACATTCAGCCGGGAAGTGAACGTGGAGAAGAAGCCTGTTAAACTAGACCAGGTAGTGGTCGAAGTAATAAACCTTATCAAGGCATCCCTCCCTCATGCAATTGAGATAAGGAAGAGTATTGATTCGGGAATAGGGATAATTCTTGCAGATCCAGTTCATATACACCAGATTATCATGAATTTATGTACTAATGCCGTCCATGCGATGAAAAATAGGGGAGGCATCCTTGACATAAAGGTCGATAGTGTACTGGTAGATCAGAAAACAAGCAAGGAAGTTAACAATCTTAAGATTGGGATTTATGTAAGAATCAGACTATCAGATACTGGTCATGGAATGGACAGAAGAACAAAGGAAAGGATTTTTGAACCATTCTTTACCAGTAAAGAAGTGGGTTCAGGAACAGGACTAGGTCTTTCTGTTGTCCATGGTATAGTCAGCAATTATAATGGGGCAATAAAGGTAGAAAGCACTCCGGGGAAAGGTACATTATTCACTGTATTTCTTCCATACAACACTACAGATCCTGTAAATGAAATCAAATCTTCGGATCAGCTTCCAAGGGGAGTTGAACACATCCTGTTTGTCGACGATGAACTGGACATAACTTTTATGGGCAAAAAGATGCTGGAAAATCTCGGATATAAAGTCACCACCAAGACCAACAGTAGTGAAGCATTTGAGGAGTTTAAAAGAAACCCCGGGAAATATTCATTACTCGTAACAGATCAGACAATGCCCAAAATGCTGGGAACCGAACTTGCCGGAAAAATGAGGAAAATAAATCCCGACCTGAAAGTCATTATAATAACCGGGTACATCGACAAATTATCTGATTCGACAAAGTCAAAAACCGGTTCTTATGAAATAATCCTGAAACCTATCAAACTGAACGAGTTCAGCAAGGTTATCAGAAAAGTCCTGGATGAAAACTAATTAACTTTAGCAATGGCGAAAATTTTGATAATAGATGATGATCCTTCGATCCTGACAATGCTTAAAAGGATGCTTGAAAAAGCCGGATACGAAGTTGATATTGCCAGCAACGGCAGTGAAGGTTTGGAGAAAATTGAATGCTGTCCCCCGGATCTTTTGGTAACTGATATTGTTATGCCTGAAAAAGAAGGTCTTGAACTGATATTCTACCTGAGAAGAAAGAATCCAGAATTAAAGATTGTAGCAATTTCAGGTGGTGGCAGATTTAATTATGAGGGATATCTCACCAGTGCAAAACTTCTGGGTGCTGATCTGACCTTTCAGAAGCCGTTAGTTCACAAAGAATTTATACAGGCTATATCTGACCTTATTAATACTAAAATATAGCGGCTTTTTTCACCTTTCATCACCGGAGGAATTACCGGATTATTTAACGGGCAATGTATTCAACTCATCAGTTGAAAATCCGGGGAGGATCATTCAGATTATACCGGGGTAAATCATAAGATGCTACTTCAGCAGGTTGCAACTTCTGTCCGTTGGGGGTACCGAAAGGCACAAGAGGTCAAAACTGACCTCTTGTACCTTTTTATGAAATCCTGAAATCCCCACTAATTCTAAGGATGAGATGTACTGTAGTTTTCAGGGAGAGGGTTGCAACTTTTATATTTTAAAAATCGGATTTTTTGGCAGAGTTGCAGCCCTTTTGGGTTCGTGAGAAGATTTGCCTGGTTTTGTAATTTTAAGGTGAAATGAAAACCACAGGAAAATATTGACATTTATTTCTCAGACCAGGAAGTTGTCCAGTGATTAGAATTAAATTTGTCATTATCGTTTAAAAAAAAATATGAATAGTAAAAAGAGTTCCAGTTCTGGTAAACGATTTATTAATATTTCGTTACCTGTTTTATTTGCATTTGTATCCTTAAGTCTTCTTTCGGGAAGTTTATTTGCCCAACCAGATTTTTCAGGTTCATGGGCACTGAATGAATTGAAAAGTACTCTAGGTGATGGACCAAGGATGTCAGCAACATCAATGACAATTAACCAGCAGGAAGGTTTGATTTCCATTGATCTTGTTCGGCCTTCGTTTGACGGGGGGGATATAAATATTAGCGAAAAATATACTCTTGATGGCAAGGAATCTGTCAACCAGGGTATGATGGATTCTTCCGTTAAGACTATTACAACCTGGTCAGACGATAAGAAGGAGCTCACATTCGCTAAGACTATCCTTTTCGACATGAACGGTGAGACCATGGAGTTTAAAATCACAGATGTATGGAGTATTTCTGATGACGGTAAAACTCTCACAGTGAAATCAGCGATGTCAAGCCAGATGGGAGATACAAATCTGGTATTGGTTTACGACAAGAAATAAAGTATTACCAAAAAAAAAGTCTGATTAAAAGGGCGCTTCCATAAAGAATATGTTTAGTGAGCCTTAAAATTCCATTTGGAGTTGTCACTATTCATGTCAAACTTTTCAAGTGACGGTGTGCTGTCTCCGATAGATACCAGCGCTAACTTCTCCTGTGAATCTGGAACTACCTTAGGCATTATTCTATATGTTCCATCGATCAATTGATCGATTCGCCATAATTGTTCAGGTGCGCCGGTAAATGTCGGAACCGTTATTACTTCAGCTTCTGCTGTTGCCGCCAATGCTCGCTCTGTTCCAGCTATTACTATTTTATAATATGGACCTCCTAAATATCCGCTTGTATCGGGAGCTGCGGTAATTGTCCATTTCTGATGCGGCCGGAACAAGTAATCTCCTATTCTTACTTCAATGTTTCCGGTTGGCCAGGTATTAATTACATCTGCTAATTCCTGTGAAGGAACTGGCTTCACCGGTTCATTTGTATTACGCCCAAATCCGCGCATTCCACCAGCCATTCGAACAAAATCCACTATTAACTCTAAGGCATATCCTCTTCTCTCGGACTCAATTTCATATGTTCCTTCTTTGAAATTATCTCCTGCAACGGGCCATTCATTTTTCCATAGTAACGGACGGATGCCTAATACGCTACGTCCGCTTTGATCCAAATCTGCTTCATAGTGGCAGGACATTTTTTCAACTCCATTTTCAAGAATTACACGTCCGAAGTGTCCTGGACCGGTAACTCTTCCGCCAGCTGCAACTACCATCTTGCCGCCACCTTTTAACATGTCTCTTTCCATATTATCAAGGTAAGGGCCGGTTACTTTTCTGGAACGGCCAACAACTATATTATATGTTGAGTTTGCGCCATCGCAGCAGGTTCCATGTGTGCCAAGAAGATAATACCATCCGTCGCGATACTCCAAATCTGTGGCTTCACAATCAATGGCAATATCTATGGCTTTATTACCTTCAACACGCTTTCCTGTTTGAGGATCAAGTTCAATAAGGCGAATGAAACCAAAATAGGTCCCATAAGAACACCATAAACGGCCATCATTTGGATCCAGAAGAAGTCCAGGGTCAATCGCATCATTATCTTCAATACCATCGGATGAAGCGACTACGACAGCTTCTGAATATTTAAAATCGGGAGAATTTGGATTGAGTGTATTATTCCACATGGTAAGTATTCTTCCGTTATGTCCGCCTCCCAGACCGCCACCTGTAGCGCCATAGACTACAAGATAACGATCACCGATTTTCATCGCATCCGGTGCGGCTCCTCCACCAGGTCTTACGGCTCCACCGTTCCATGTCCAGCCATCTTCAGATATTAATCCGCCTCCACCTGTGCCAAATGTATAATACTTTCCTTCACATTCCATGATTGTTGATGGATCATGTATAAATGGTTTCCCGATTTGTGCTGTCACTGTTCCGGTTAACAACAATGATAACAGGGTTGGTATGCCCAACATTTTAATTCTTGATTTCATAATTCCAAGTTCTTTACGAATGAGATCTTAATAGGATGACGAACGAATATTATTCACAACTAATAGTGAGGTCTTTAATCGGCTGTCCTTTTTCATCGAGGAAGCGAACACAGAAATCACTCATCCCGGGGCCATTGATTACAGCTCCCCGGATTATATTTTTTCCTTTGTTAAGTGTCAGACGAGTTGAGACGCAATCATCCATCACCATGCGCCTGTCGCCGGAGAGTATCACTGCTTCCTTTCCATTCAACCACCACATTGATGCTGAATTTGAGCCTACTGCCATTCTTACATTTTTCATTTCTTCCGGGCTGTTGACAACAGTTATTGCCCAGAACAGAACTCCGTAAACAGGTTTTCTTAACCCATATGCGAAACGAAATAATTTGACATTGAAGTTTGTGCTCTCCAATGCGTGCCAGGTTAGTTCCTGGTCTGCTACTTTTACCTTTTCTCCATCTTTGGGAAGAACAGTAAACTGGTTCGGAAAATACTCGGTTGTGAATGCTGTTCTTATGTAGCTGTCTGTAAAAACAGTATTGCTGCGATTTGGTTTGCTGATTGGTTCAAGGAGTAACCAGCGTTTAATGAACCCTTCACTATCCGGTGTCATAGTCTTTGCTGTGGCCGGAATGAAGTATGGTGCGATGGTACGTGCAGTATCGCTTTTAACGGTAGCCTCACCCTGACTTATGGCGGTACCATCAGTCTTTGAGGTACTATCAGTTTTACTTTTTGATGTAACGGAACATCCTTGTAATCCCAATCCTGTCACAATTACAGAGATCACCGCTAATGACAATGTTTTTCGTTCAATGTTCATAGTTGACCTTTACAGTGTTTACGATTGCTGTTCTTGAAAAAACAGGCATATTTTTTCGTAAAACTACCAAAATAATCTTCGCTTTGTACTACATCGACAACAACTGGAAAAGAGTAGTTTTTACCGATACAAGTAAAATCCAGCGGTAGCTAATTAACCTGAACTAAAAAGATATGAAATAAAATTGATGATTACATTTATCCTTTAATTTCTTTCAATCGAATTATAAATTAACCTGACAATATGAAACTGAAATTTTATGTAACTGCTGCACTCATCCTATGTTTAGATATAGCTGCATCTGCACAGCAATCCAACCTGAACGGGAAAGAAGTTTTCAAAAATAACGATGTTGTTTTCCATCAGATTGACGAGCATACCTGGGTAGGAACCGGGCATATGATATACAATGAAAGTCTGTATCTCGTGGAAGGAACCAATAAAGCTGTTTTGATCGATGCAGGTACAAATATTAAGGATTTGAAAAAGATTGTGGCTACTATTACAAAAAAACCAATAATACTGGTTGCCACACATGTGCATCCTGATCACACGGGTTCGTCAATTGATTATTTCCCGGAAATATATATTAATCCGGCCGATACTATTCTGATCCCGCAAATGATGCCTGATTATAAAGGGAAAGTCAAGTACCTGAAAGACGGGGAAGAAATTGATTTAGGGGGGAGAAAACTGGAAGTAGTCTTTACACCTGCCCATACCCCTGGCTCTACTACATTTATAGATAAAGATGCCGCTTATGGATTCAGTGGTGATTCATTTGGTTCAGGAAACTTGCTTTTAAGCCTGGATTTCTCAACTCTCATAGCAACCTGCGAGAAGACGAGTGCAATTATGCAGAAATATGGGATAAAATATCTTTTCCCCGGACACTATTTTGGTGACAATGTAGAAACGAAGCAGAGAGTCGATGATATGATAACTTTAAGCCAGGATGTTTTATCAGGGAAAGTGAAAGGTAAGGAAAATCCGAATGGTATGATGGGGCTGAATCTAGTCGTCAGTGACTATGGCGTTCGTATCAACTATAGTGATAAAGCTATCAAATAGGATAAAAGAAATTATGAAAAGGCTCTTTTTCTTAATCATTGTAACCTTGATTTTGGCAGATTCAACAGCCATAAGTCAGGGTTCTTATTATCAAAATAGACCTTGAAAGGGCAGGTACATCAATCCCGGTTTCAGCCATCGAAAAACCGGTTGGCTCGATCAAACTCTGTGTTCCGCGCTGGGTTGAAGCAACCGTCCTGGGTCCTGAGCTATATGATGACGGGGGGAAATTTAATCAATTTTCTCACTGTAAAAAAATTTCGTTTTAGGATTAAAATTTAACTTTAGTCATTAATAAAATAGTTTTTGCCCAATCTTCCAGGTTTTATCTCATTTTATAAATGACCAAAAACATAAAATTGAAAAAATACTTTACTGTTCTCCTTTTCATTATGCTATTTACAGCCTTTACTAAGGCTGAAATTTCTCCTACCCGACTACGATGTGAATATCTTGAGAATCCTATGTCAGTAGACGTGCTGAATCCACGTCTTTCGTGGGTTAATATTGCAGAGGAAGGAGATCGCAGTCAGATTCAGACCGCTTGGGAAATCAGGGTCGCAGGAACAAAGGAAAAACTGCTGAATGGTCAGTCCGATCTATGGAAAAGTGGGAAAATTATTTCAAAACAGTCTATTAATATTCGTTATAGTGGCAAAATCTTAGTATCGCGGCAGGATTGCTGGTGGCAGGTAAGAACATGGGATAAAAATGGTATCGGATCAGAATGGAGTGAACCTGCCTTCTGGAGCATGGGATTGCTAAACGCTGCAGAATGGACAGCCATGTGGATTGGCGCCCCCTGGCAGGGAGAAGAGGCATTACCCAAACCGGCAATGACAACTCAGGGAGAAGCACCAGGTAATCAGGAGTTACCCCCTCCCGCGCCACTGCTTCGAAAATCATTTCATATTAATAAGGAAATAGCATCTGCTCGTGCATATGTTACCGGATTAGGATATTTCGAATTTTATCTGAACGGAAAGAAGGTGGGTGAAGATGTATTAGTACCAAACCTGACGGCATATGGGAAGCGACCCGGACTGGAAAAGAACTATATTTCTATTCCGGACAATTTCAGAGAATACAGGGTGATGTATTTATCCTATGATATTAAAGATTTGCTGAAGAAAGGGGAAAATGCAATAGGTGCAATTCTTGGCAATGGATTTTATAACGCACCGATAAACTGGACCCAATCGTATGGTTCTCCGAGGTTTTTAGGTCAAATATATATTACCTATACCGATGGCACCGAAGATATCATTAAAAGCGATCAGAGCTGGAAAACATCAAAAAGTCCGATCGTCATGGACCTTGTATACGGTGGCGAACATTATGATGCACGCCTTGAGCAGCCAGGATGGTGCAACGCCGGTTTTGATGATTCAGGGTGGGAAAAGGTTGCCATAAGGAAAGCACCTGAGGGAAAAATGAAGTCACATATGTCTCCCACCGACAGGGTAATGGAAAAACTGGCCCCAGCAAAAATTAAATCTTTGGGAAATGGGGATTACAGGGTTGATTTCGGACAGGAAATATCTGGTTGGCTGCATCTGATGAATGTAACAGGGGAAGCAGGCCAAAAAATTAATATAAAATATATATGTGAATCACCTGTAGGAGACAATTCTTACACCTTAAAAGGGGGCGGCCCCGAATCGTATGCCGCACGATTTACCTGGTTTGTGTTCAGAGAGGTGGTGATCTCCGGCTGGCCTGGTGAATTAAAACCTGAACAGCTGGTGGCTGAGGCAGTTTATACAAACATTGAGACCACCGGAAAATTCGAATCCTCAGATACTTTATTTAATAAGATTAATCAGATCTGGGTGCGAAGCCAGAAAGATAATATGCATGGTGGAATCGCCAGTGATTGTCCACACCGGGAGCGTTCACCTTATACTGGCGACGGGCAAGTCTCATGTGTAACCGTAATGCACAATTTTGATGCAGCTGCATTTTATACGAAATGGATACAGGATATTCTCGGTGCTCAAAATCCTCAGACGGGTTATGTCCCGAACGGAGCTCCATGGCAACCCGGTTGCGGAGGAGGAGTGGCTTGGGGAGCAGCCATAAATATTATGCCATGGGAATTCTACTTGCATTACGGAGATATAGATATGCTTAAGAATAATTACAAGGGGATGAAAGAATACATCCGGTATATGCTCACATGGACAAACAATGAAGGGATTATGTTCTCCCAGGCTCCGGATGCAGCAAAGCCAAACAAGTGGATGAATCTTGGAGACTGGGCTGTTCCTGACAAATTACCACCTGATAATCTGGTCCATACTTTTTATCTCTGGAGATGCGCAGATTTTACTGCAAAAACCGCTCAGGTTCTTGGTTATACAGACGAAGCAAAGATATATTCTGATCTTACCATAAAAACAAAAAAAGCCTTCCAAGACAAATTCTATGATAATGAAAAAGGAACTTATGGACCTTATGGTGGTAATATTTTCGCATTGAAAATGGGTGTGCCTGCAGACCAGAAGCCAAGGGTAATCGCCTCTCTTAAATCTGATATAGCTGCTAATGGAGGTCATCTGGATACAGGAATCTTTGGTACACAGTTCTTTTTTGAAGTTCTTGCGGAAAATGGAATGCAGGATCTTGCTTTTGAGGCAATGAACAAAAAAACACAGCCCTCTTTTGGATGGTGGATCGAGCAGGGTGCCACTACCACCTGGGAACAATGGGATGGAAGCGGTTCTCGTAATCATCCAATGTTCGGTGGAGCTATCACATGGTTCTATCGGGAACTTGCCGGCATGAACACGGATCCATTGCAGCCTGGTTATCGGAATATAATTTTTAAACCACGGCCGGCCGGAGATGTTACATTTGCTTCCTATTCAAATGAGACTCCCAATGGATTGGCAGCTGTAAGCTGGAAAAGGAATGTCGGCATGTTCAAATTGGTTATTAAAGTTCCGGTTGGAAGTACAGCTACTGTTTATGTTCCGGCTTTAAGTGCAAAAAGCGTAACTGAGAGCGGTAAAGAAATAAGAGGGAAAAACGGTGTGAGTTTTCAAAAGATGGAGGATGGGTATGCCATTTTTACCGTCGGTTCAGGAGAATATTTATTTGGCTCCCAACTCTAATTAAAAAATAAAAATGAAATCCATAAACCGAAGACAATTTGTGATTCGTATGTCACTCTCATCAGCTTCTGCTTTTGCATTCTCAAAGGTGTAAACTCAATACCTGGAATAGGTGCAACTTTAATCCGTTCGGGGTACCCAGAGGCACAAGAGGTCAATTTCGTCCTCTTGTTTCTTTTTATGACCTTCTGAAATTTCCACTAAATCTAAGAGTGAGATGTACAGTAATTTCCAGGTAGAGGGTTGCAACTTTTAAATTCTGAAAATGGGATTTTTTGTCAGAGTTGCAACCATACTTTTTATAACTATCTGTTCCCCATAATATTTACAAGGAATTTAGTTAATCTAGCCCTACTAAATCCAAAAATCTTTCTTAACTTTTCAGAATATAACTTCCCATTTATGGATGGTATAATTGGTCAGCTTCTGATATTATTTAGCATGAGCATCTTTTATTTTTAACAGATAAGAGGAAGGTAAAAGTATAAACAGCATAAGTACAACTACAAGTGTTATCATTAAAAGTACTTTCGGCTGATCACCGAACACCTGGCTGGCTATCATCAGTGCAATGCTGGCATTACGTGCACCGTGCATGTAACCCATTGCCAGACTTGTAGCACGTTCCGGCAATCCAAGCAGAAACCCTGTTCCGAAACCGGCAACAATAAAGATTATTGCTGCAAGTATCGCTCCCGTTCCAAACAACTCCAGTATTTGCTTATAGTTGAGAAGGATGATAATTGCTGCCATTAAAAGCATGAAAACAGATGAAATCTTGTGCATATATTTCGAAATACTATCAGCAAATTTTTCAAACCGGGATTTCAGGAATAAACCCAGAATTATTGGTAAAGCAACTGTGAGAAGGAGTTTCATCAGCAGATGACCTTTTTCAATATGAACATCGGGCAGCAGTACTCCAAGCATGAGAGGTACATAGAAAATCGTGATGCCAATTGACACTATCAGTATTCCGACAGATAAACCAACATTGGCATTAGCATTAGCCGTAAGTTTTGGACCAGCTTCTGCTCCTGCCGCCATGGCGAGAAGAACAAGTCCGTATCTAAAAGGTTGTTCAATACCGATAATCCTCGATATAACGACAGCCAGAAGAGGTATAATAATATAACTCGCCACCACCACCGAGATGGCAATACGTACATTGCGGAACGGGCCGAATATCTGACCGACCGTGAGGCTTAACCCGGAAGCAAGCATAGTACTGACCAGGAAAATAAGTATTACCGGATTCAATGCTTGTGCGAGAAATTCATTCATGTCTTGTTTCCTCCATTCTTTAATTAGCTCTACGACTTTATTATAATTAATAATTGAATTTTAATCACATTTCGCTGATTTTACCTGTTTTGTAATCGCATTCGTTAAAATAATTAATTATATCCTATCGTTTGAAAGCTTTATCAATTATTGCCTGCAGATTTCTCATTTTTTCTGTAGTGGGTGGATCGAAGTCCTTCATCTCGTAAACCTGTCCCAGAAATCCATACTTGCTTTCACCAAAACGCATATAGGGGAGCAACTCATAATCAACCACATTTTTATAAGGCCTGATGAAATCAAGTACAGCCCGGATATGGTCCTCATCATCATTAACACCCGGGATGACCGGTGTACGGGCGATGAAAGTCTTATCAATCCACGTCTCATAAGCTCTCCTTTGATTCTCCTTTATCCGCTTATTCGGCACAGCTGTCCACTTATAATGACTCTCAGAATCGGTCACCTTGTGGTCATGAAGAACCACATCCACATGTGGTAGCACTTTTTCCACGAATTCCCATGGTACATTGAAAGCCGTTTCTATAGCTGTGTTGATACCTCGCTGATGTGCCCCCTTCAGAAGTTCTGCAGCGAAATCGGGCTGCAACAGGCATTCACCGCCGCTTAAAGTTAGTCCCCCACCTGATTCAGAATAGAATGAACTGTCCTGCTCTACTTCATTCAATACCTGCTCAACTGTCATCTCCTTGCCAAACATATAAAGTGCCAATGTGGGACAAACTTCAACACATTTGCTGCAGTTGGTGCACAGTTCCCAGTTGATACTTACTTTATTGTCTTGTTTTTCTCCTGAACATGTAACAAAAATAGCTGATTCGGAACAGACATTCTTCAGGCATAATCCGCATTCTTTTTCACCAATGCACTTGCCCGGATTGTACCCAAGTTCGGACTTTACTCTAATACTTTCAGGATTAGAGCACCATTTGCACCTAAGTGAGCAGCCCTTGAGGAAGACAGTCGTCCTTATCCCTGGTCCGTCATGAGTACTAAAATGCTGAATGTTCAGTACCAACCCGGGTATGTCCTTTGGATTCATACGTTGCTTTTCAATAGTTACACTTTTCAGTCTCCGAGGCAGATGCCGAGGTCCTTTGCAATCTGAACAAATTCACTTTCGGGTGGCACTGTCCTTATCTTATTTATGGCTTCAGTCAGAGGCACAAACTTAAGATCAGGCGGCTGGAAGACCACAATTACTCCAGATTGATCATTGTTCAGAGCACGTACAGCTCCGGCACCATAGCCCAAACCAAGCTGTCGGTCTACTACTGTAGGGATTCCTCCCCTTGCAAGCTGGCTCAGCACGAGAGCCGATGTTTCCTGGTCGGTCAGCCTTTGTATTTTCATAGCAACTTCATATGCCGCTTTCCCTGATCGTTCAATGACATGTGATCCTTCATCGCCAGTGGCGCCAGGAGATAATGATGATTTCATCTTTTGATCCGAGATTTCTGGTAATGCATTCATACTGTCTTTGGATTTAGCACCTTCGGCCACAACAATAAGCCCTGAAATTTTGCCGGCAAGCGATTTCACCTTAAGTTTGGTTACTACCTTTTGCAGGTCATAAGGGATCTCCGGTATCAGAACGGCATCGGCACAGACTGCCATCCCTGCCTGCAGGGCGAGCCAGCCTGAATTTTCTCCCATAACCTCAACGACCCCTATCTTCCGGGTTGATTCTGCAGCAATGCGGGCCCGATCGAGCATCTCTGCCACAAAACTCAGAGCGCTGTTGAACCCAAATGACAGCATAGTTGCTTCAATATCGTTTTCGACAGACTTGGGAATACAGACAGTCCTCATTCCTTTTCTACTGAGTTTCCATAGGATGCTGAGAGCCCTGGAATCAACCACGGAAATGACAGCGTCGATTTGTTCTTCATCTATTCTTTTCAAAAGAAAATCTGACATATCAACCTCCTCAGCAAAACCGTCTGAATTAATAGTACGGACATTGAAGGGATCACTTTTGACAGCTATACCCAGAAAGGAGCTTACAGAACCTGAAAGGTCTCCTGGTTTTTTCGGGTCGAATTTTATGAGTCCTCCTTGTGGAAAACGATCCGGAAAAAGAAGTCCGTCGAATCCGTCAAGGATACCGACAACTTCCCATCCCAGTTCCCGGGCTGAAAGGGCGGTGCCAGCTATTACCGAGTTTAGGCCCGGAACGTAACCGCCTCCGAAATTAATTGCTATTTTCTTAATTTGCTTTGTCATAATATTGTATCTGTGACTTCAAAACTATGTGGCTGAACCCAGTAAGATAATAATAAGAGCGATTAGAATTTTAATTATTGTTGCTATAACCAGAAACAGAGCAAGAAAAGGTTGCTTACTCAGAAAACCAATGAATAATCCCATATTTAATGATTTCGGTATATGCAGTACAGAGCCCGATTGTAAACTTTAGTCTTTTTACTTTTATCTTTTATCTTAAGATTACTTCTTCGTCCTGTGTTGTGCTTTAATATCCTCCATCCTTTTCCGCACTATTGGTCTCAAATCCTCTCCAAAACCTGTTAGTATCCCACCATCAACAGCTATTGTTTGTCCTGTTATCGTTGCAGCACGGTCACTCCCAAGGAAACTTACCATTTCCCCTATCTCTTCAATGGTAGAAAAGCGACCCAGGGGCACTAGTCTTGTAATAGTCTGCGCCCTGTACTCAGGTGTAGTAGTCTCTTCCATCAGCGGTGTCTGAACCCCACCAGGGCAAACAGTATTAACTGTGATATTTGAATCGGCCAGTTCCCATGCAAGATGCTGGGTAAGACCTGCCACACCATGTTTTGAGACGGTATATTCAACACTTCCAAAAAATGTCATTCTTATTCCTGCGGTAGAGCTGATGTTGACTATCCTTCCCTTTTTCTGTTTCATCATCTGGGGTATAACTGCCTGACAGCATATGAATACACCTTTAAGATTCACATTCAGAACCCGGTCCCACTGTTCCTCCGAAACTTCATGGGCAAGTACAGGATGTGATTCGATTCCGGCATTGTTTACAAGTATGTCTATAGCTCCAAAATGTTTTACGGCTTCAGCAACCATGGCTTCAACCTCCGCTTTCTTACTTACGTCTGCCGCACAGGCAATGGCTTTTCCTCCCATTGCTTTGATCTTCTTAACCATCCCTTCGGCATCCTCGGTAATCATTCTGTCGTTAATGACAATATTAGCTCCTTCACGTGCAAGTACCAAAGCAATACCTGCACCAATTCCTCTTCCCGATCCTGTTACGATTGCTGTTTTACCTTTTAGTTCCATAGTTTTATGAATTTTATAATTTAAGTTAATTAGTGTTCTTCTGTTCTTGCAATGATCTCTGCCTGCTGTGCAGGGGAAAGGTCTACAAAGTATGCACAGTAACCTGCGATCCGTACAACCAGATCCCTGTATTTTTCAGGATTTTTCTGTGCATCGAGTAGTGATTGTTTATTAAGAATATTGAACTGGATATGTGAATGTTTCTGGCTGCACCAGACCCGTACCAGTTGCATCAGCCGGCGGGTTCCCTCTTCTCCTGCAACATTTGCGGGTGCCATTTTCATGTTGATGAGATCTTCACGATGCTCCTTTAATGTATGGCAGGTTGCCTTTGCGATGGACTGTAAACTAACTGTAGGTCCTTTTAGATCCATCCCGTGCGAAGGAGAAATACCTTCTGAGAGGAACTCTCCGGAATGACGGCCGCTGGGAGTTGCCATAGTCACTTTACCAGAGGGTACATGGAAGGTTATTGGAATAATCCGAAGGTTAAAACTCTGCCCATGAGGTTTCGGATGATTGTGGGAGTACTCCATTACCACACGTTGTATGTCAAAACCAATTCTATCCACCCAATCAATACCATTTCCATACTTTGGTGCATTCAGACACATTTGCCTGATGGCCTCTTTACCCTCCCAGTTATTCTCCATGGCATCCAAAAGCTGATCCCATGTGAGCTTCTTAGTGTCATAGATAAGAAATTTGAGAGCAGCTAATGAATCAATGGCTGTTCCAAACCCACCTACTCCGTCAATACAGGATGCATCCAAAGCCCCTGGTATATATTCGCCATGTGTATGGAGATCTCTTCCATGTTCCATTGTCAGATCATGCAGCATTGAGGCAAATGGTGCCGCGATATACTTAGGTTTTAACGAAAGTGCTGTGTACACCTGGATCATACAGTGTTTTATTGCATTTTCCAACTGCAGCCGGAAGGCATTCCATAAGTCATCAAAGGTTGCGAAGGTTCTGGGGTCTCCGGTTTTCACTCCGAATTGTTCATCATTCCAGAATTTCATTTTGCCATCGCGGAGTGTCATCTCTATGATAGCACCATAATTGATTGCGGAATTTCCTGTTTTACCTGTTTCTCGGTTTGGTAGTCTTGACTCGGTGCAGCCTGAGGTTGAATAATCAAGGGCTTCTTCCATCGAAATCCCGTGACTCAGAAAGAAAGGGATCTGGAATTCGTCATTTATAAGTTTTGGAGAGCCTTTCCCGTCTTTTATAGCATCCACTACAGCATGGAGAAACTTATCAGGAGTGTTGGAATGTATACGGGCAGCCAGCTCAGGATAACTGGTCCTTAGAGGTCGGGTGGATTCAAGAATAACATAGGAGAGCTCGTTTGTCGCATCCAGTCCGGCTGAGGTCTGACCACCAATAGTCACCGTTTCATGGTGCGAAAATCCCTGACGGCCCGCAGCAGCAGCCGGAGACATTTGTGATTCAATGCTCTGCATCATGTTAAGCCATAAACACTGAAAAAGTTCCTGCACCGTTTCTGGAGTTATTTTCCCTTCTTCAATATCCTTTTTGTAAGTCGGATAAAAATATTGGTCCATCCTGCCCTGGCAGATCTGTCCTCCTATCATTTCCTCAAGCCGGGAAAAAAGCTGGGTGAACCACTGTGCCTGAACCGCCTCACGGAATGTTCGTGCGGGATTTTCAGGAACCCATTTGCAGACAGCGGCAATCTCCTCCAGTTCTTTTTTACGTTGCTGATTTTTCTCTTCTGCTGCCATTTCAGCAGCTTTCACTGAATATCTTTTTGACCATAAGGAAAATGCGTCACAGGTAATGATAACTGCCTCATAAAATGGTTTTTTATTCACCAGGTCTCTTGGATGTTCAAGTTCAGCCAGTTTCTCCTGCGCCTCCTCCCGTATCCCTTTGCATCCCCTTGAGAGGATCTTCCCAAAATCAATGACCCAGTTCTGGGAATGTCGCATTGTTGAAGAACTCAGAACAACAAATGTTTGCATGATCCCTATATTATTGGGATCAGGACCAAAACTTATATGTCTGGATTCAGGAGGCAGAGATTTCACAAAATTGGGGGTAAAGTCCTTGCCATTCCAATATGGAAAGAGGTCATCGTCGATAACCCTCTTGTCTTCCGTTGTCAGAGCTTATTGAATCAGGACTTCCCTGATTTTTCAGGAATGCTTCTGCGCCCATCTTCATAATACTGCCATCCAGTTCCGGATAGACCAGTGTGTAACGGCCAAACCAGTTATTTGGGCGGCCAACTATCAGTTCATCATCGAAAATCGTGACTGAAATGTTTTCTGCGATATGCTTAAGCGCCTTGGCCCAGCGGAGGTTCAGCGGTTGCCCTTCAGTGGTTTTAAAGGATTCTGTAAAGTAGATCGCACGTTCAAGGGCGAGCCGGGGCGGGCCTCCGGCACGTATAGCATCGAACATTCTCAGCACACGGTCAGTTGCGGTTCCGTGCAAAACCTTTTCGCCATTCTCAATTGCCTTTTCCTGGGCTGAGAGGATTTGTGAGGTGTCTGAATTCATGGTGGTGAATTAATGATTTTATGCCCTTTATCTGCTGATAAGGAATAATGTAATAGTTAGAATGTTGTCAAAGGTATTTCAGAAAACCGGGTTAGTAAATAGTACTTTAGTGCTATGCAAGTGTGGTCTCCTGTAATTGCTTAATAATTACCTGATTATAGGCAATTTACTTTGTGTTTCCAGCGATAGTGTTTTTCGGTCTTATCTGGTCATGGTCCAATACTTTTCCGGAAAGCAGGTATTTTTTTCTTAGGTTTTACAGTTTCCTGCAAGATTTCACCTGAAGAAGGTTTCAGGAATTCTCCAATATGACCATAGCCACTGAAATAAAGAAGCCAAATACCATGAATATACCGGTCACCTTGCCACCATGCTCATAAGCTTCAGGTATCATGGAGTTCGCTAGTACCATAAGTATAGCTCCGCCTGCAAAAGCCTGAATAAATGCCAGCCATTTCTCAGATGCACCGCTGAACAATGAGAATCCTGCAACCGATGCAAATGCACAAACTACAGCTATGAATATCCATAAGAGTATTATTCTTGTATTTTTCCAGCCACCGGCCTTCATGCCTACAGTTCCTGCTATGGCTTCGGGAAGGTTAGAAATAAATACTGCCACAAGCATTGCCAGGCTAACCACGCCTCCTTCAAATATGCCCAGTCCGATAACAATCGATTCAGGAATTCCATCAAGAATTATTCCCAACAGCATCGGTATGACCAAACCTGAAGAATGGGATGTATCAACGTCTGTACGGCCTTTTGCACCCAGTTTTGCTATCAGCTTATCGCTGAAATAGAATGTTAATGCTCCTGCGAAAAGGCCAAATGCCGGGAATCCGGTTCCTTTTGCAAGCTTTACCGCTTCAAAGATTAATTCGTATGAAACGGCTGAAATCAAGGTTCCGGCCCCGAATGCCATTATTATCCCTAAGGTTCGTTTGGGTAAAGTGAACCTTGTAGCTAATATACCCCCTATTATCAGAGATGAGGTTGCTAAAAAACCGAACAATAATGCGTTTAACATATCGAAACATAATTAATTATGATACAATGCGAGCTATGAACAAAGTCTATTTTTGTAATCTGAAATCCTCTCAGTACATATTTGTCATCATCGATCAGATATATCACAGGTGAATCTATTAGAGGTATGGTACCCTATACAAAGGTAATCCCCCCTGATGCAGAATAAAATAGCACCTAGGTTCTATACGAAGCCCTGAAAAGTTGTCTTTTCATAGAATACTGGCAAAGTTGAAAGCAGGAAAGTAAACTTCGCAACAAGGTCATTGATCTGGTTGCAACCTGGATCAGAATTACATGCTTTTTGGCTAATCTTGAATCTTCAAGTGAAACAGCCGCTTATAAGTGATACTGATTCGCTCTGTAATTATTAACTTTAAGAACTCCTGGCACTCAAAACCCTGGGCCCTGATTAGATACAATTTATTAAGTCATTAAATCATTTAGGAATGAAAAAAATTAGCGATAAACTGGTTCTTATTACTGGTGCATCAAGTGGAATTGGTGCTGAAACTGCAAAAGTGATAAGCAGTAAAAATGCAACAGTAATCTTATTAGCCCGAAACCGTGAAAAACTGGAGCAGGTTGCAGATCAGATTAAACAACAAGGAGGCAAATCATATTATTATGCTGTAGATTTATCCAATAGTGATCAGGTTGATTCGATATCACAAAGGATTAAAAATGAAGTTGGTATTCCGGATATAATCATCAACAACGCAGGTGCGGGCCGATGGCTGACTATCGAAGAAACCTCTGCTGAAGAGTTGAAAGAAATGATTGCGTTACCTTATCTGGCAGCATTTTATGTTACAAAAGCGTTTATTACCGAAATGAAAATGCGGGGTACCGGACATATCATCAACCTCACTTCAGATGCATCTTACTTACCAAAAGGGATGGCTCTGGGTTATTCTGCGGCACGATATGCCTTACGTGGATTTTCAGAAGGGTTAAGAGGCTATCTTCTGGCATCAGGGATTAATGTGTCATTAGCCGTATTTGGGAAAGTTGAGAGCAGTTATTGGGAAAATAATCCCGGTAGTGAGAAAAGAATTCCAAAATCAACACCATTTATGCCAATACTTACTACCAATCAGGTTGCAAAATACATAGTTGAAATGATTGAAAAGAATAAACGGATTCTGATTAAACCGGGAATTTTCAAGATTCTTTTTTGGTCATTCCTTCATTGGCCTGATCAGATAGCAGAACGTATGAATAAAACAGTTTAAAAGATCACATATTGAACCATTGGGAGTATTTCGAGTGCACTTGTCAGTAACCGGTCTGAAGTTCAAAAATATAAGCTACATGATAACAGATATGTACAACCGGCGGGAGGTTATCAATTAACTCCGGCAGAGAGTGGCAAGGTCACCGGCTAATGAACGTTAGCCTCCGGATGCCGGCATCAGGACGTAGCAAATGCTTGCAAGAAAAAACCGCATTTACTTTGGACCAGTGATAAATATCTGTATTTTTATATTCCAATCACCTGGATGACACCTTTATATAAATATTAAAAATCTTATCGTAATCATCATACATCTGTTTCAATGCCAAAAAAGAAAGGAGCCATTGTACCTAAACCCAATGCATTTTTGTACTATGCTGTTTGTTTTTTTGCAGGTTTATATTTCCGATGGGTACTGGGGCTCCGGGTGGATCACTCCGCCATAAAGGGTATCAAGCCCCCTTTTTTTGTGGTTGCCGGGCACACCAGCTGGCTCGACTTTATTACCGTTTCCATTGCGCTTTTCCCAAGAAGGATGAATTACATTGCAGCCTACAATTTCTTTCGCGATCCTGTTCTGAAATTCCTGTTGGGATTAATGGGTGTTATTTCTAAAAATCAATTTACCAGAGATAACCAGGCCATACTCAAAACGAGATATGCTATCGGTTCTGGTCGTATCGTTGCTATTTTCCCCCATGGGTGCTTATCCAATGAAGGTCGTCCGGGGGGATTTGCCGCTCCCAGCATAGCAAAGCTTATAAAGACATTTAAAATACCCGTGGTTGCTGTACAGGTTAACGGTGGTTATCTGACTCGCCCCCGATGGACAAAAAGAATTCGCAGGGGACGTATGGATGCCACTGTCACCAGATTGTTTACCAGTGAGGAGCTAAGCACCCTTTCCGCAGATGTTATTTACCGAAGACTGATTGGAGCCATCGCCTTTGATGACTACCGATGGCAGAGAAACCATAACGTTACGTTCAGAGGAAGCCATCTGGCCGAAGGTGCCGAATATGTACTGTATAAATGCCCCAAATGCAATGCAGAATTCAGTTTACGCTCCAGGGGAAACAAGCTCTTTTGCCTTGGCTGTGACAATGAAGCTATCATGAACAGCAAGCTGTTCTTTGAACCTGGTAAGAGTAACAGCATCGTCTATGATGGTTTTGATAATTGGTATGACTTCCAACAGGAGAGCCTTTTAACCGAAATTCATGATACGGACTTCAGAATAACCGCTGCCACGTCGCTCCAATGGAATGAGCCGGGAAAGTATGGATATCAGGATATGGGACACGGAACCCTGAGCTTAACCCGGGAAGCGGTTATCTATGAGGGGAAAGTTTTTGAAAAAACTGAAACTCTCTTTTTTGATATGAAAGATATCCTGATGGTGCCCTTTGCTGCCGGTGAGTATTTCGAGATCGCCAACGGATCTGATATCCGCCGCTTTGTGCTGGATGATGTCAGGATGATGATGAAATGGGTGCTGGCCATCCGGCTTATCCGGGATGAATACTACGAAAAGAAAACTGGATCATGAAAAACAGAAAAGAACTACTCAGCAGGATAGCCTATGCCTGTGGTGATATTTACGGTGGCGGATCCTTTATAATTGTAGGTCTGCTGCTTCTTGTGTACCTGACAAATGTTGAGGGATTCTCCGGAACCAGCGCCGGCATCATCGTTTTCATCGGGAAAGCCTGGGATGCCATTACAGACCCTTTTATGGGGCAACTATCAGACAGAACCAGATCCCGTTTTGGTCGTCGCCGCATTTATTTCCTTCTGGGCAGCCTTCCTGTTTTCTTCTCCTGGGTAATGCTATGGTACGGTTTTGGCATCACAGACAGTACTGCCAAATTCTTATACTATACCCTGGCTTATATCTTCTTCTCCACGGCATTCACCATCGTGATGGTTCCCTACAACGCTATTCTGTCGGATATGGTAAGGGACTATAACAGGCGTAGTGCATTCACCGGAATGCGCCTTGGTTTTTCTGCTGCAGCTGCTATTTTTTGTGCCACCATTCCGGCGCTGATCACAGGAGCCTACACAGACCCCAAACAGGCTTACCTTATAATGGGGCTTACCTTTGGAGCACTATTCGCCATTTGTTGGCTGTTAGTATTCCTTGGTACCTGGGAGAATCAGATGAAGCCTATCCCTGCGGTTAGCATTAAGGATTGGCTGAGCGTAATCAAAAATCGCTCCTTCCGTATTTATGTAATCATATTCATTCTCTGTCAGATGGCTATTGATACTGTTATGACTCTGGCTGTTTATTTCCTGACGGTTTCTTTGCAGAAAGAGGAACTTTTCGTCATGATCATGGGATCTATCCTTTTTACCCAGCTCGTTTTCATCGGTATATTTTCTCATGTGGCTCAAAAAACTAACAAAACTACTCCGGCATACATCTCAGCCGGAGTGTGGATAGCTGCCAGTTTTGCCGTCATATTCTTTACTAACGCCACACCAGGTTTTATTGTAATCTCCATTTGCGCTCTGATCGGCGTTGGAAGTGCAGGACTTAATCTCTTCTCATGGTCCGCCCTGCCCGACATAGCCGATGTGGATGAACTTATCACCGGACGTCGCAGGGAAGGGCTCTACGCAGGCGTATCGACTTTCCTGCGTAAACTCTCGGGAGGTGTGGTAGTTGGTGTCCTTGGTGTTGCTTTGGATGTGATCGGTTACAGCAAGGAGGCTCTCAGTGAAGGAAATATCTCACCTACAACAGATTGGGGTATACGTATTCTGTTCTGCGCCTTACCCTTCACCTTCCTGATTTTCGCTCTGCTATTCCTTCGCAAGTATAAGTTGGGAAGACAAGAGTTCAATATAATGAGTAAAATTCTGAACCGCTACCGGGCGGGAGAGACTGATATATCCATTGAGGGTGAGGAACTCAGGGTTTGCCAGCAGTTAACAGGCTTGAAGGATGGTCGGTTCTTTAGAATTGATGATGGTCCAGATCAGGAGATCCATTCATAGTGGGGCAATCGTAACAAAGAACACCAACCGGGTTGATTAATGTCTAATAGCAGGTTGCAACTTTTGTCCGTTCGGGGTACAAAACGGGACGAGGCCGTTTCAAAATATAAATGAGACGGTCCCTCTTGTTTTTGAACCTCCCCGAAACATCACTGATATGAAGGCAGAATGAGGATGGATTTAAAGTAAATGATGTGAAAAGTAAAAGTTTAATTAATTTTAGCTGACCAAAATACTGGCATAGGGATTGAGCATCATAAACACAAATGAGATTACCGGGAAATTCGTTGGAAAATAATGCCACCTGTGCACCTGCCAGGGCTATAAAACTGGAATAAAAAACTTCAAATAAGATAAAAGAAACTATGAAAAAACTCTTTTTCTTAATCACTGCAACCGTGATTTTGGCAGAATTGGTAGCTACCGGACAGGTTTCTTCTTCCAAAAATATAGTAATTACCAAAACCGACCTTGAAAAGGCAGGTACATCAATCCCGGTTTCAGCTATCGGAGAACCGGTTGGCTCGGTTAAGCTCTATGTTCCCCGATGGGTTGAAGCAACCGAAACCACTCCTGCATACGCTATTGTTGAAGGTTCAATTTTCCCTTTAGATCCTGATGGCTGGCCCATTAATTTTCGCGTTCTTCTTCCGGCAAGCTGGTCGCACCGTGCTATGCAAGCCGGTGGCGGTGGTATGAATGGATCGATCACAGTCAGGGAAGGCAAAAATCCGATGATAAATAAGGGATTTGTGATGTATGGCAGCGATTCAGGCCACCAGGGAGGAATGGGTGGCGGAGGCACAGTTCTGGCTTCCGGGCCTTCAGGAGCTAAACCTGATGATTGGGCCCTCAACGATGAGGCGATCCGCAATCTTGGTTATATGCAAATGAAGAAGACTCACGATGCGGCAATGGTAATAATTGAAAGAATTTATGAAGAACGGCCTCGTTTCAACTATTATATCGGAGGTTCACAGGGTGGACGCGAAGGACTTATGGTTGCACAAAGATACCCTGCTGATTATGACGGTATAATATCTGATGTTCCGATAGTCAGCTTTTCAACACTTATGCTCGCTCCTGAACTGATAAGGATACAGGAAAAACCATTGGCAAACTGGGTGACACCTGCCAAAGCCAATGCCATCAGGGATGAGTTTCTTAGACAATGTGACAAACTTGACGGATTGTCTGACGGGATAATAAATAACTATATGGCGTCACGTGCTATCTTTGATGTAACAGACGGTTCTGGTCCTGTTGATCCATGGGCAGCCCTGCGTGAGCCAGACGGAAACGAACCAAAACCTGAAGTTAATTCTACATCGGACAGGCTCACCAATGGACAGATCAAGACACTTGAGTTTGTTTATAGCCGGCTAAAGTTCCGATCACCTCTTGCAAATGGTGTTAAATCGTTCGGCATGTGGCTTCCGACTACCGATCCTGAATCTTTTGGGACGATTACTCCAACACGGTACAAAGGACAGGAGGGCGCACCTGATAACGCTCCGGTGCATTCATCACTAGGAATTCTTGGAGTAACCGGTTTTCTGATGCAGAATCTGTCAGCTAATCCACTGGACTATACGGAAGGAAAGGCCATGAATAAGCGCCGGAAACAGATATCTGAATGGCTCGATGCGACAGATCCGGATCTAAGTGCATTCTACAAATATGGAGGGAAGATAATTATTACTGTCGGCACACAGGATTTTATTGCCTCCTCGGGTGCACAGCTGGATTACTATCAGTCTTTGATAAATAAGATGGGACAGAAAAAACTGGATATGTTTTCACGGTTGTATGTTGTTCCACAGGGAGGCCATGGATTATCAGGCAGAAGTTATAAGATTAGCGGGGATGGAGAAACAATTGAAGTAAAAAACATTCCGGCACCAAACTCCACCGACAAAATAGATATGTTAATATCCTGGGTCGAAGAAGGCAACGCTCCCGCGAAAACACTTGTTATCAACACCGAGGGTCGTATTGGAGTGAAACCAGAAGGTAAAGGATATATTCTCTGCTCATATCCGAACTATCCAAGGTATATAGGAGGACAGCAGCATCTGGTAAGTTCGTATATCAGCTCATCGAAATAAGTCAACACAAGTGATGTCAAAGCCTGGTTTTATATTTGAGGGCTGTTGATTGTTTGCAGCTTTTATCCGTTCTGTTTTCTCACTCTCGCACTCCACACTTCCAAGACTTATACTCCTCCTTATTCAAAAAAAGGTATTCCCGGAACAGCATATTTTTTCATCGCTTCTTCATTGATATCGACGCCGATTCCGGGTTTTTCCGATACTTTAATAAAACTGTTCTCGACCCAATCGCCTTCATCAAATGTGACAATTTCCTTGTACATCGGATTGGTATGAAAGTATGACTGCCACTCCATAATTAAGAAGTTAGGTACGGATACGCACACATGGGCACATGCCATGGCACCCAGGAATGAGGCAACCATGTGCGGAGCAAAAGGAATGTAATACAGATTTGCCAGGTTGGCAATCCGCTGTCCTTCACCAAGACCACCCGCTTTTTGCATATCTGGCATTACAGCATCGACTCCGCCTATTTCCAGCAGTCTCCTGAAACCATAAGCAAGGTAGATATTTTCACCTGCAGCGATTGGTGTACTGGTTTCCTGAGATATCATTCTGTATGCTTCCACATTTTCTGCAGGGATCGGTTCTTCCAGCCATAGCAGATTCAAGGGCTCAACCCGTTTGGAAATTGCCAGGGCAGTATTCAGATCATACCTGCCATGCATATCAACAGCTATATCGATTTTTGGCCCCACTGCCTCCCTGACGGCAGCTAACTGGTCATACATTCTCTGCAACTCACCCTGGCTGGCAGTCCAGTTATATCTGTCGAATCTGTTTGGGTCGCCAGCCTGGTCTATATCAAACTTTATGGCATTGAATCCCATTTTTACTGCATTAATGGCAGAATCGGCAAATTCTTTTGGTGCAGGATTGTTTGACCTGTAGAGAGCAGTATCACTGTATACTCTTACCTTATCGCGGAATTTTCCACCGAGCAACTGATAAACCGGAAGATTCAATGCCTTCCCGGCCAGGTCCCACAGCGCAGTTTCAATGGCAGAAAGTACAGCGACATACATCCCTGATTGTGCGCCTCCGAAAAAACCTCCTCTCCTGATATCCTCAAATATCCTGTGAACATTTAATGGATTTTGGTCTCTCAGTCTTCTCCCCATACTCTGAACCAGGTGATAAGTTCCGGATATGGCATCTACTCCTTCACCGCATCCCCAGATATCCTGATTGGTGTATATCTTCACAAAAAGACTTCCTCTGACGTAACCGCATTTAATATCTGTTATTTTCAGATCAGCAGGAGCGGAAGGTTGTGGTGTCCGGTCCATGGCTTGTTGCAAACCATTTCCAAAACCAGCCAGTGGTGTTACTGTAGCAACGGCAGCCAACGATGCGGCTTTGCCCAGAAATGCCCTTCTTGAATTTTCAGTTTTCATTGTTATGGTTTATTGACGTAAAACTTGTCTTGCTCAAAAATGATCCATGAATTTGCCGGCCTTTGATTTACCTGAAAAAAGGTATGACCAATGACAAGCATGATTCTGATCTTTTCATTACCGAGTATACTTAATGAGTTTGATTTTTTGTCAATTTACTTAAAAAATAAATAATTCATTGTCACTCATTTTGCTGCATATTAATGTAAAATTAAACATTTCACATAAGCCAACCTGGATTTGAACCTGTTTGAAAGCTCAAATCCGGTTTTTCGGCAAAGATGCAACTAAGGATCTTCTTCCTGATGATTTAAAAGTGGCTTATCCTGACTATATTAATGACTTAAAATATGTCTGGATATGTACTCAGCATCCCGTCCAACTCCTCCGATCAGTCCGGAAGTCAGCCCAAACAGGAATGGCATCCCTATAAAGTACAATCCATTACTGGCAGAAGAGATACCACGTTTAGTCATTGGCCATCCTGTTTCATCTGTTATATTCATTTCAATCCATGAAAAATCGGGTCTGTATCCGGTAGCCCAGATAATGGATGAAACATTCAGGACACTTCCATTTTCAAATTGGGGCCGGCCATCATTTAATTCCTTCAATCGTGGAAGAGTGTCAACCCCGGCTGCATCCAGGTCATCATAAGATACTCTTATTAAAGGTGATCCGCCATGAATAATCTTTTCTTTTGCTTTTCTGCCTATGGGTGTATTAATAGTAACAATATTGCTGACAAACCACCAATAAACCTCACCGGCATATTTAAGAACCTTATCCGGAATATGAAAAGGAGGCCTCCCGGAGATAAATGTTTTGTGTGTTTTTGATATTTCCAGTGCAATTTCGATACCAGATGTGGCAGCTCCTACAACAAGAACATCGCCTGCCGGAAGCGATTCCGGATTATGATAGGATGATGAATGAATCTGAAAGATGTCAGGAGCAACTTGCTCAGAAATTGAGGGAATATAAGGATGTGGATTCGTGCCTGTCGCAATCACCACTTTATCAGCAAGAAGTTTTTCGTCAGATATTTCAATTTCATAATGATTTTCCCTTGAATAAATGTGATTTACTTTAACGCCTGAATGTACTGGCAAAGAAAAGGTTGTTGCATAAATCTCAAGATAATCAGCCATTTGGTCCTTTCCCGGGAAGCTGCCTCTTGATGCCGGAAAAGGCATACCCGGAAGCATGTCGTGTTGAGCAGGAGTAAAAAGCAGTAAAGAATCCCACCGGTTTCTCCAGGAGTCACCAATATTCTTATTCTCATCGAGAATAATAAAATCCTTGCCTGCTTTTTTTAAGAAATAGCCTGTTGCGAGTCCGGCCTGACCACCACCAATGATCACGGTATGAAAATGCCTTTTTCCCGGGACAACTTCTGTAACCATCGTTGTAAATGTTTTGATATAACATTTATTAAACAATTCATCCCATAAAAAGTTAGTTCTGTTTCTGATTTTTTCATAATTGTTTCTCTGCTGGATAGACAGAGGTCCTTGCCATAAATGAGCCAAAATACTTTTGAAATATGCCGGTCAGGAGGGATCGGTGTAAAAAGTGTATTTCACCTCACTGTTGATTGAAAATATCGACCGAGATTTCCACTGCGGTTGTCGTTCCTTTATTCTCAAGCCAGTGAGTGGTGTTCTTATCCTCTGGCCAGCCTAACCCTGGCCCATATTCCTTAGCCACTCCATTTCGATGGTCAGTTATTGTTCCCTGCATAATATAGACAACGCCCGGTCTGTCTATATGGTTATGAATCGGACCGATGACACCTCCTGGTTCAATGGTCACCATACGCATTCGAAGTTGGCGCCCTGCCATACCCTCTATTTCGGGGCCAAGGTCAATCGCTGCAAGTTGCTTCACCGTAACACCTTTTGTCTTAAGTGCAGCTTTTTCAGTACTCATAGCTTATTCCTTTCTTCTGTTTAGTATTTTTGATTTTGAACAAAGTATTTTCCTTTTTTAAAATTAGTAATTGTTACTGCAAATGGCAACTTTTACAGATAAATATTCAGGGATTCCAGCACCTTTACCTCCCTGGTTTATCATAATGACCTCTTCCAAAAAATTTGGACAATTATTAATTGGGATTAATAGGCATTTCCCAAAGCAAGGTCATAGAACTGGTTGCAACTTTTGTCCGTTCGGGGTATCCGGAAGTAAAATATGTCAAACTAACCTGTTCTTTATAATCCCTTTAAAATAGATTTAATAAATTGCATTAGGATTTTTGCTTTTGTGAAAATGGCTCTGAACTTTTATCATACCTCAAAGAATGAAACCAAATAGTACTATGACGGAAATGAGTCCGGTTGTCGAGGGTCTTTTAAGGATCCACAAAATTATCTCGAGAGGACTCAGCATTTCCATTCGGAAGTGTGATGAATATCTCGGGAAGCAAGGTATACCCACCGGGGAAACGACAGGTTTTTCAATGTATGTCTCAACCCTGAAGTGGGTAACGCATTCACATCATCTAAGCGAAGATGAGATAGCCTTCCCCTATTTCAAAGACCGTATAGAGGGACCCTACAATCAGCTGAAGGATGATCACAATACTATTGCCCGGCTACTGGACACATTTGATCAATGTCTTTTGGAGGTATCTTCGAACGGAGTTGGCAAGCTTCGCGAGGTGCTGGCCGAATTCGACAAGGTGTGGGTACCCCATATTAAAATGGAGGAGGATAATTTCACATCGGAAAAATTACAGGCGGTTATAGGAATGAAGGAACAGTTAGACCTTGTAAAAAAGCTTGGTGAACACAGCATTAATAACTCTGGCCCGGGACCCCTTGCCCTTCCTTTCATGTTCTATAATCTTCAGGGTAAGGAAAGGGAGGAATTTATGAAGCCCATTCCGTGGATAGCCAAAAAAGTCCTTGTACCGATAATTTGGAGAAGTCAGTGGAAGCCAATGAGTCCATTCCTGTTATTGCAATCGAAATCAGGATCATAAGTAGGCTATATCAATAATTTCAAAAACAATATCTTCCCTGTCCCGTTTTAAAGTAATCCTGTCACCAACTTTTTTATTTATCAATGCTTTGGCCAGAGGTGATATAAATGAGATTTTCCTTTTGGCAATGTCTGCCTCATCAACACCCACTATCTGAAAAACCTGTATCTTCCCGGACACATCGGTTTTAAGTGTTACCGTTGCACCGAACTTTATTTCTTTCTGAGGCTGTTCTTTCAGATCAACAACTCTGGCTTCGGCAATTCTGTGGTTCAGCAATTGTAATTTTGCATTGATATAGTTCAGGGCAATTCGTTTCTCATTTTCGCTGGTGACGCTAAGGTTGTCTTTTTCCCGGATCAGCATCTCTTTTTCAGCCAAAAGCTGGTCCATTCCGGCCCGGGTAACAAAGTTTGGTACACCTTCGGGTAAAAATGCCCTCTGTGGCACTATCGGAATTTCTTCCTGATCGTCTTCTTTGACAAATCCTCTGCTCATTTCATCCGGGACCTGACGGGATCCCTGCCGTAGATCATTAGTCAGTATTTCCGAGGCTTTGTGTAAGGTACCGGTCCATGAGCCTTTTGAGAAACTCCCGGGTATCAACAGTCAATGCTATTTCACAGTTGGGTTCTTTGTTTTCATCTATGACAGTATAGGCATCACCTGAAATTTTGACAAAAGCAGGACGGGTTGTGAAAAGATCAGGCCACAAAATCATTCCCACGGTAACGGCATCGTGAAGGCAGGGTTTATCGCCTCCCCATAAAACGGTCAGACCGCTGATGGCATCTGTAAGGGGCGACTGGCGCATCAGGAGCTTAAACTGCAAGTCTTTATCGAACCATACCTTTGTTGTGACATCTAATCCGCAATAGGTAATTGACGCTCCTGAGCCAACAAGCAGTTTTGAAGCTTCACTGTCGCCGCGTACATTCCATTCCTGTGATATTACAGGATTAGGATTTTCGGCAGTTCCATACCCCAGATAAAATGAACCGAACATCGAATATACATGCTTTGCCAGTTTCAACACCTCCGGATCTTTCCTGATTACGTCACCTATGTTTGTAACAGGGCCTACAGTAATTAAGATCACCTCGCCGGGGTATTTCCTCAGATTTTCAATTATAAACTCGCTTGCTGATTTGGTTATCGGCTTAACTTTATTAAAACCTTCTGCCCAGTAATACTGGCCTGAATAATCCGCAGGAATATCGGTCCCGACAATCTGGTTAGTTTTCCTTCCGGCAACAACAGGAATATTCTCCCTGTTTGTAACATACAGCATCTTGCAGGCTACCTGTGCACGTTTATCGGTCATCCCATGATCCATGACTATCCCCAGTACTTCAAATTCCGGGCTTGAAAGAATAAGGCCTAAAGCAAATGCGTCATCTATATCACCTCCCAGATCGCAGTCGAAAATTATTTTTTGCCGGGACTGACTTATTACTGTCTGCATAGTCAATAGTATCAATATCAGTATAAGACAGACTTTGGATTGATTTTTTTTCATATTGATTGCTTTATACAATGTAGGACACTTATTGCATGTCATAACAAATCTAAGATATTTCTCATAATTGATTGCATAACATGCTGCAGCTTTTCCTTTCACCAAATCGCTATTTTTGATTACATTTATTCCTGACCAACTATGCCTATAACATGAAAACCAGGATTGCCAGTTTCATTTTCCTGATATTGATTCTCTCAGGATGTCAGAATAACTATTATAGATTAAAAGATTATCAGGCAGTCTTGAAGATTGACTCTCATGTCCACATTAACAGCGACAGGGGCTGTTTTGAGGATCAGGCCATAAAAGATAATTTCAGGCTGGTCACGCTAAATACAGACCATTCGGATTCATCTGCGGTCATACAACAGCTTGATTATGCACTTTTATCGACCAAAAAGTATCCGGGGAAGGTCTTTTATGCAGCGACTTTCCATTTTGATACTGCAGCATGGGGAACTGATGATTGGAGTAAAAAAGTTATCTATCAGCTGAATAGTAATATTGAGGGTGGGGCAGTTTCGGTCAAAATCTGGAAAAACATAGGAATGACCGCGAGAGACAGAAATGGCAGGTTTATCATGATTGATGATCCAATGCTTAAACCGGTCATCGATTTCATAATAAGCAGGAATATATCAATTACCGGCCATCTCGGTGAACCCCGCAACTGCTGGCTTCCGCTGGATGAAATGACCATCAGCGGTGACAGCAGCTACTTTTCTGAAAATCCGCAGTATCATATGTTCCTGCATCCTGAATACCCTTCATACGAAGATCAGATAAATGCGGTTGAGAAAATGCTTGTGCAACATCCGGATCTTAAATTCATCGGGTGTCACCTGGGAAGCCTGGAATGGAATGTTGATGAACTTGCCAGAAGGCTTGATGCATTCCCGAACATGGCTGTTGACATGGCTGCCCGTATCTGTCATCTGCAATACCAGTCAGCAAAGGATCGGAAAAAGGTCCGGGACTTTTGTATTAAGTACCAGGACAGACTCCTGTATGGTACTGACCTCGGGGATAGCGGAAGCGGTAATTGTGAAGAGCTTGAGAAACAGATGAGTGAAACATGGCTTGACGACTGGAAATATTTTACTTCAAATGATGAAATGACCTCCGACATGTTCAAAGGCAGATTTAAGGGACTTCGGCTTCCCGGAGAGGTGATAAACAAGATATACAGGGAAAATGCAATCAGGTGCTACAAACTCAGCGTTCAGTAACGGTTAGCCTGTAACACTCAATTCATTATGGCTTTGCTTTTGCTGTCGCTCTCTACTTCGACCTTTCTGTCGAGCTTTTTGACATTCTTCCCCCTGTTGAATTTATATGAATACATGAACTGGATGTAATTTGAAGCATCAAATCCAATAATGTTTGTCGAGGTAAACTCAGGTGTCTCTGTTTCAGTCCTGCTTAGTTTTATATGTGTTGAAAACGGGAGCAGCCAGACAACACCAATGCTGTGGTTTTTTATCTGTGCCTGAATACCGGGACCATAGAAAGGAGTGTTGTAAGTTTTGGATTGTGCGGTTACATTTACTCCCTCATAGCTCAGGAAAGCAAATGCAGTTATTTTCTTTTTCTTGTCGAGGTTAGCATATGCGTAGCTTGTTATGCTGAAGGAGAAATAATCCCTGGAAGGTATAAAACTTGACGGCCCCGTGTACTCATTAATATGTCCTTTATATATCCTGGCATTGATATTTACAAACCATAACATAGTATTAATCCCGCCGCCAAGTTCATTGCCATCAAGCAGGTTATAGGGTTTGGTAAATGTGGTAAGTCTATTGCCGGCCGGAGAACTGATTACCTGGTATTCATTTCCTACCTTATTGGTAAAGAATTCCGTATAGACATAAGGTGAAAAATAATTACTGCCAAAGTTCCAGGTGTAGGTAAGCTGCAGACGGTCACGATAATCAGGTTTCAGATCGGGATTACCCTGGGTGATATTATAGTTCTGGTCGACTTTAAAATAGGGATTCATGTCATAGATTCCCGGCCGGTTAATTCTCCTGTTATACGTAAATTTCAGATTATGTGATGCCGAGAGTTTGTATTGAAAATTGACGGAAGGCAGGAAACAGGTATATACCGGCACAGTAACCGAATCCGCATTAATACGGCTGTTTTCTGTCCTCAGCATTGCCTGAAATCCTATTTTTTTCAGATTATATGTAATTCCGCCATAAACCGAATTCCGAAACTCGGCATATTCGAACATGTTATTGGCTGCCTCATTGTTTATTATGAAACCGTAGTTCATTTTCTGGTAATACAGCTGATAACCTGCCTCAATTTTTGCCGACATACCCAATGGCTGCACATAGTTTAATTTAACTGAAAAGTAATCCCGGTTATTGAGATTCTCTTCTGTCCTGGATATGGTGCTGATTATTGAATCTGAGTTATACAGGTACCTGGTATTAGTAAAATCATTTGTTTCATCAGAGTCGAAGTTGTAGTAGCTGGCCTCTCCCGTGAATTCCTGAACTGGGGTTTTGAATGTCTTTTTGTAAAAAAGGGATAATGATGTCTCATCACTTTTATAGTCATTGGTATAAGGCGCTGAAATAGTATTCAGGGGAATTTCGTTTTTAGATAGCAACGACTCGCTTAAAAGATCAATGGTTTGAGATAAAGGTTTGTAACTGACATTAAAACTCAGGCTGTTTTCATCGTTTATATAATAATCAAATCCGCTGTTGATCGTAGTCATTCCCACTTTTATGCTTCCGGTTCCTGACAGGCTGATCGTTGAATCATTCATTGTAAAACGGCTTTCTGTCACATTGTCGATACCAAGGCTCTGCGAAAAATTCATTGCAGTCACATAAAATGTTATTTTACCTAAGGCATAATCGAGACTTCCTGTTTCCGACCTTGTGATCTTATTAAACGGCTTGATGGAAAATCCAACATTGCCATTCAAACCATACCTGGCTTCCTTCTTCAGGATGATACTTATCACACCGTCGATGTTGCCTTCATATTTACCGGATGGATTGCTTATTATTTCAATTGTTTCGATATCAGAGGGAAGAATTCTGGCAAGATATTCCTTATCACGTTGCCTTCCATCTACCTGGATGATAAAGTTGCTGCTGCCGTTAAGAGTTACATTATTCTGATAATCAACATTAACCTGTGGTATTCTTTTTAAAAGGTCGTAACCGTTAATTGCGGATTTGGATACTACAGTCGGGATGGCATAAACAGTGCGGTCAACCAGTTCTTTTCCCTTCAGACGTTCACCCACCACCGTAACCTCATCTATGGTTGCCGTTGTTTCCCTTAAAAAGATAGTATCTACCAGAACTTCGGGAGTGCCAGTCTCAACAACAACATCTTTTCCATTTGTTTCATAACCTACAAAACTAACCCTGATAAAATAGTTGCCTGGTTTTACGTTTTCAAGCAGGTATCCTCCGTCGGTCAAAGTAATTACTCCGGTAATCATATTTGAATCAGGCAACTGAACCAGTCCGACAGTAGCAAACGGTAAGGGCGCTTTATCTGCCTCGAGGCATACTTTTCCCCTGATATTTTGAGCCTGAACAGAAACAGAGGCAACCAGCAAGAACAAGACCAAATATTTTTTCATCCTATCGATAAGTAAATTTATTGTAATGAAATAACTTTTGATTCGCTGTTGATATCCATGGGCATTTGAATGCTGAAACCCGGACCGCTTATACCAAGATTACCTGTTATATGCGTCTTCCCGATATCTTCAACTTTAAGGCCGGTACGGATATCAATCACCATGGTTGACTTACCAAATCCTTTAATGTCGTCATATGTCACTGTAGCGCCGCCTGATTCAATGGGTACTGCATTCAGCGCTGTCTTAATATTTGATTCCGCGGTTAATTTTGCATTGTTGCCATCTGTTCCGTCAAGGTGATAGGTGGTAATTATATCGAGCATCATACCTCCCGGACTTATTTGCTGAGTTGTATTCCAGCTATCGCCCGGAGAAACTTGTACGCCAGGTAAATACCAGGTAAATGATTCGATCATTGTTTTTAATTCAGTGTCACTGACAGAATTTACTATCTGCTGTTTAACAGCGGCAGCCGTTGGACCGGTAAGTGTAATTGAACTGGTATCTTTCAGAACCAGGTCAGACAGCATTTTTAAATTTACGATTTCAAAAGGTTTGCCTGTAAAATCCATTTTAACGTAGATGGCATTTTTACTTAACCGGTTCATTATGCATGATAAAACATCAGCTGTCTCTTTCGATTGGATATCCCCTTCACTGACAGAGCTGTAACTTACCGTTTTTCCCATTGTGTTGGTATTGGTAATCAGGGTATCAAAATGTATTTCAGTGACCATATAATTGGCAGTGGCATCGATCATTTTCAGTGACATTGTATAAAGGACTTTCGATTCCGTGGTTTGTTGCACCCCGTTCATTGTTTGTGTAATAGTTTGCTCCGAAACAGACTTTAACCTGTAAACCCTGTTTTTCTCCAGGTTCATTTTAAGGTCGGTGGTGTTTTGTCCCAGAATAGAAATGCAGAACAGGGCTGCGGTGCATGAAAGCATGATCTTTTTCATGTGGTTGTTTTTTGAGTTTTGTGAATCAGATGCAAAAATAGGACTTCAACCGGGTTTCAAGTACGGTTTATCGGTAAATGGAGGGATTACTCCTGCGAATTGCAGGTTTGCAAGGGAGGAAAGAAATAATCCGTGGTAAAGGAAGTTTCCCGGAACGCTTTTTTCAGGGATGCCTGAAAGTTATGTTTTTATTGGATTCCGGTGAATGGTCAGAACCAGCAGGCCCATAAGCAGGAGTGCACTACCGAGAACTAAAAGTGAAGAGGCTGTACTCCCGGTTCGGTCTGTGATGATTCCTACAAGCATTGGGCCAACGAACCCTCCGAGGTTACCCACCGAGTTAATGAGGGCGATTCCTCCCGCAGCTGCCGTGCCGCTTAAAAACGCCGTTCCGAGAGCCCAGAAAGGTCCCATTGTAGATTTCAGTCCGACGAAGGCAAGTGTGAGGGCGGCCATGGCGAGAAAGGGGTTCTTTAAATATGCACTCAGGGCAAAACCAATGGCGGACAAGACAGCCGCAATAGCCACGTGCCATCGCCTTTCTCCGGTCCGGTCGGAATGGTTTCCTGTAACAAGCATTGCAACCATTGCAACAAAGTAGGGAATGGCATTTATCCATCCCACTTTCGCGAAGTTCATTTCCGAGAAACCTTTTATAATCGATGGCAACCACATCTCAAATCCATATCCGCCCACGTTGAGCAAAAAATAGATGAGGCACAACAGCCAGATACGGCCACTTGAAAAAGCGTCCGACAACCGGAAATGTGATGGTGCCTGTGACCGGGCAGCCTCTTCGGTGAGGCGAAACTGAATCCGGATTTTTTCCTCAGCGGACAGCCAGCGGGCTTTCTGGGGGCGGTTTGGAAGGGCGAGGAGGACCACCAGCCCCATGAGTACTGCCGGAATTCCTTCAAGAAGAAAAAGCCACTGCCAGCCCTCCAGCCCCCCTTTGTTATGAAGCTCGAGTATTGAACCGGAAAGTGGTGACCCCAGAACACCTGATAGGACAGCGGCTGAAGCAAAAAGAGCAACTATCCGTGCTCTCTCCCTGGCCGGATACCAATAGGTCAGGTAGAGGATAACGCCAGGAAAGAAGCCCGCTTCAGCGACACCCAGAAGGAATCTTACCAGATAGAATCCCGTCTTTCCGCTGATGAACATCATGGACATTGAGACCAAACCCCAGACAATCATAATACGGGCGATCCAAAGACGGGCTCCGACGCGCTGCATGATAAGGTTACTGGGAACCTCAAACATAAAATACCCGATGAAGAATAGTCCTGCACCTAAACCATACACACTTCCATAGACATTCGGGTCCACCCCGAGGACTTCACCAAGCTGCAATTTTGCAAAGCCAATGTTGATGCGATCAATATATGCTATGATGTAGGAAAGAAAAAGCAGTGGAATCAGGTGCCAGGTAATCTTTGAAAAGAGATGGCGGGACTGTTCCACAGTCATGGTTGTCAGTCCGGAATGCGACTTATCCTGCGAGGAGGAGAATTCATCGCCGGAAATTGATTCCTGATCACTCAAATGCATAATGGCTCTTTAGTAAACGGATGCAATAAACTTCTTCAACTGTTCATTAAATTCCCCGGGATTTTCCAGGTTGCTCAGGTGACCTGAGTGATCAATGATTTTCAGGAACGATCCTTTTATCCTTTCATGCATAAACCTGGCCGCATCAGGAGGCGTTATTTTATCTTCTCTTCCGACCAGTATAAGGACCGGTACCTTTATCTCAGGCAGTATATGACAGGTATCCTTACGAACAGATAAAGCATGCAAAGTGTTGCAGAGCGATTGTACGGAGGTGTTCAATATCATCTCTTTTACATTTGCTGTTTCTAGTCCCTTTGTTAATAAAGATTCAGCAGAGAATAAATTCTTAATGCTCTCTGCAGCGTACGTTTTCACACCGGAATGCTTTATAGTGTCAATTGTCCTTATCCGCTTTTCTTTTGCCTCCGGCGAATCGGCAATGCATTGAGTATCACTTAATACCAGCGCATCAACACGTTCCGGGCACTTTCCGGTAACATTCAATGCAATATATCCTCCCATTGATAAACCGCACAGAATGGCTGTGTCAATCTTCAGTGCATCCATCAATCCAAGGAGGTCACTGGCAAAAAGATCAATAGAAAAATCCTCATTCCCGGCATCCGAGTTTCCATGGCCGCGGATGTCATACCTGATCAGCCTGTAATTATCCTTTAAGGGTTCCACCTGCAAGTTCCACATTGACTTGTTAAATGGAAAGCCGTGGATGAAAATGATTACCGGAGAACCTTGCGATCCTTCATCGGAGTAACTGACCTCGATATTGTTTATGATCATTTCAAAGTTGTTTACATAGTGATATACGGCTGTTTCTTTCTGCCTGATAAGTCACTTACCCTCATCCGGATTATTATGATCATCTCCTTGTCAGTGGCCTGTCACGGACAAGCGGTTCAACTGCATGTCCCGAGCAATAGCCATAAGACTATAAAAACTACAATGGTGCCTAAACAGCCACCACCTAATTTCCAGGCTCCAACACCTGAAATCAGTCCTCTCAGAAGATTATTCATGATTGTTCAAGTTTATGGTCATTTCATTCTGTTCGTTATTAATAGGACAAATGCGTTCACAGGGTAAATTTAAGCACCTGCTGAAAGACAAATGTTACATTACTTATTATAAAAGTAACATAATTTACATAATCCAAAACGTGTAAGTCTTTTAATCAGGATCAGCCATAACCTTGCCGGCATTAAGGCAGGCTTTTTTTTGCAAGTTGTCTATTTAATGTTTAATACTCTTTTTATTGCAGAAAGGTTTTCCGGATTTATGATATTTTTAGCTTCCGGAGTATACAGGTATTCTATTTTATCACGGTAACGTTCAACAATCTTCGCCCTGACCATTTTACCGAGACTGTTTAATTGCTTGTTATCTGCATTGAACGGTTCATAAAGTATGGCTACAGCCGAAGGCAGCCACCTCGAAGGAAAGAGATCATCATATGAACCACCCGTCCTGTACTGGCTGATCACGGAATCCAACTCAGTCAATACAGCCTCAGGACCTTTTGGATCGGCCAGATCGATATTTTTATTCTTTGCCCACCTTGTCAGGGCATCTCCGTTTGGCACAAGCAATGCAATCGTATACTTGTTCTGATTATTATACAGCATCATCTGATCTATAAAAGGAGACCTGTCGGTTATAGTTTCTTCAATTCCTTCAGGACTGTATTTTTCACCGTCGTCTGAAATAAGAAGGCTCTTGAACCTTCCAAGAACATAAAGAAATCCATCTTCATCCATGTATCCCATATCTCCCGTATAGAGCCAACCGTCACGTAGGGTTTCTCGTGTAGCTCTTTCGTTTTTCCAGTATCCCTTCATAACATTTTCTCCGCGGATTACTATCTCGCCTTTTTTACCAACAGCCAGGGCATTTCCGTCCTCATCGCAGATTTTAAGGTCGAGGTTTTTAACCAGGAAACCTGATGATCCAAGTTTATACCTCTTTTCGACATTTCCTGAAATCACCGGGGATGCTTCGGACAGTCCATAACCCTGCAGCATCGGGATTCCGATGGCAGAAAAGAATTTCTGAAGTTCAATATCAAGCAATGCTGCTCCGCCAAAGAAGAACTTTAGTCTTCCGCCAAAACCCGCCCTGATTTTCTTAAAAAGAATAACATCATAGAGCTTATATAAAGGTTTATATAAGATCCTGAACCCTTTCCCCTTATTCCATCCAATGCCATTATAGGCATATGCAATCTTTAATGCATGCCTGAATAGTTTTTCAATCAAATTGCCTTTGTCTTTAATCCCCTTTTCAATCCCTTTACGGAAGTTTTTTGCCAGGGCCGGTGCACTCAGGAGAAAGACAGGCCTGATTTCCCTGATATTTTCCGGAATATGTTTAAGACTGTCAAGATAGGATTTACCGGATTGAACTGCCGCCAGGCTGGCTCCTGTTGCCATCATAATATATATTCCCACCGTATGGGCGAATGAGTGGTCCCAGGGCAGAATTAGCAGAGTTGTCCACCATTCCGGCACATCCATGAGGGTAAGCGTCTGCTCAATATTGGCAGTATAATTTCTGTGAGACAGGATTATTGCCTTGGGATCAGCAGTAGTCCCTGAGGTATAACTGATATTTACATAATCATCAGGGCCTATCGACTTTATAACTTCCATGAATTTATCAAAGTTATTTTTCAGATATTCTTCTCCCATTTTCCTGACCACGCCCATATAAATTTCATCCCGGGAATAACTTTCCCTGGGGTCCAGAAGAATAATTTTTTCAAGATTCTTAAGATCCTGTTTTATTGAATTTATTTTCTCAAGCTGGTTACCTGAAACTATCACCCATCTTGATTCTGAATGATCAAGCCTGAATTTCAGGTCAGCACCCTCTTTCAGCAAAATTGACAATGGTACATTTATGGCCCCGGCGTGCAATATTCCCAGTTCACTTATTACCCAGTCCGTACGGGATTCTGACAATAATGCGATGCGATCGCCCTTCTTTATACCAAGCGCCATCAGTCCGGCTGCAACCCTGCAGGCCTGTTCCCTGGTCTCTTTGTAGGTAATCGACTCATAGTGGTCAGTTTTTTTCTCCAGGAGGTATGGATTGCTCCCATACTTCTGCGCACTGTTCTCAAGTAACTCTACTATGGTATTCATTTCATCCTGGTATAAGTTAAATAACTACTGTTATCAAAGTTACACCCGTATCGGTTAAAATCAATTTTATTTTAAGGAGAATCCACTTCATTGCTTCATGTTTTTCGGCATATTGACTAAAAGGCTTATCATAACGGACAAAGAATTTGTACAGGATTAACGTTTATGAGATCAATGTTGGTAGCGGATTTTCGTTAACTTTATGAATAAAAAATTTAAATCCAGATGGTAAAGAAATTCGTTCCGTTTGCAGTACTTGAAAGATTCAATGTTGAAATTATGATTAAGGCCGGCATACCAGAAGCAGATGCCGGAATTATTGGTGACGTATTGCTTCAGGCTGACAAGCTCGGATTTGACTCCCACGGAGTAAACCGTCTTAAGGCCATATATCTCGACCGAATTAAGGATGGCATTCTGGAGCCGGTAACCAATTATAAAATTATAAGAGAAGGCCCTGCCACTGCTGTTATTGACGGGCAAAACGGAATGGGGCATGTTATTTCGTACCATGCTATGAAAATGGCCATAGAAAAAGCAAAGAAATATGGCATGGGGATGATTGCTGTACGTAATTCAAGCCACTACGGTTTTGCCGGATATTACCCATTGATGGCAGTCCGTGAGAATATGATCGGAATCACGGGTACCAACGCACGTCCGTCGGTTGCTCCGACATTCGGTGTGGAAAACATGCTGGGTACCAATCCGCTTACATTTGGCATACCAAGCGATGAACCGTTTCCATTTTTACTTGACTGTGCTACTTCAATTACGCAGAGAGGAAAGGTAGAATTATATGCCCGTGAAGGGAAAGACTTGCCTAAGGGCTGGGTTATGGATGAAAATGGTGAAAGCAAGACCAATTCATCCGAGGTACTTAAAGATCTGATTGCAGGAAAAGCTGCACTCATGCCACTGGGCGGTGTGGGTGAAGAGACTGCCGGATATAAGGGTTACGGATATGCTGCCGTGGTAGAGATACTGTCAGCGGCGTTGCAGCAAGGTGCTTTCATGAAGATGCTCACCGGTTCCATGGATGGGAAGAAGGTACCATATCGCATCGGTCATTTCTTCATTGCGATTGACATCAGTGCTTTTACCGGGCCTGAAGATTTTAAGAAGACCACAGGTGAAATTTTGCGCGAGCTAAGGGCTTCCAGGAAGGTGCCGGGCCAAACCCGTATATATACTGCCGGTGAAAAAGAATACTTCACATGGCTGGAAAGAAAAGATAAAGGTGTGCCCTTCAGCGATGAACTCCTGGAAGAATTCAGGGGATTATGCCATACTTACCATCTGGAGAAATTTATGCCTGATTTTGAGGCTTAAATAAAAGGTTTATTGTTTTACTGAGAAGAGGAGAGTAGCGCTTCCCCTGAGGCCGTCAGAGGTAAATCCTTCGACAAGCAAAATATAATCGCCAGCCTCATCAGATGTATAAAATTCCACAGCTGCTTTGCCATTCACGTCTGTTCCGACATCAGGATTCCAGTAGAGCGTGTTCCGGTAATCCGGTATCCGGCTCTCTTTCCGGGAGGCGTCGGAGTAATCGGGCGAAGTAAAACCATATTGCATCTGTGGTGCTTCAAACTCCTGTCTGAATACAGGCTTGTCAAATTCGATAACGGAGAGATCTCCATCATACGTGGTAATATCAATTATGCCACCCAGGACAATGTCTGAAATATAATATCTACTGTTAAGAACATTTATTTTTTCTATCTTATCACCTTTTATGTTCAGGACTTTTTCATGATCGAGAACCGGAACGCCGTCAACTATGACAAGAGGGTCCATAACTTCAATCTGATCATTTTGTTTATAAATAGTGTTGATGACTGTTTTTCCTTTTCTGCTGGTGGTAACAGCTCCCGGGACAATTTCTTTTATAGCCTCCCTGATTGAGATAAGCTGAATGAAAGTTGACATTTTGGTTGTGTAATCCGGATGGCCGTAGAAATCTTTTAGGGGGCTCTTTTTCAGCGCAACTGGTTTTTCCGGCATGAGAGGATCATAAATCATCTTGACCTGCATGCTGATAACAGCCCTGGTTATCAATTTCAGCATTCCGGTATCAAGACTGAAAGTACCTGGGCTGGTTCTGCTGAAAGTCTCCGGGAAGGGATTGTCAAGTTCGACATAATAATCGTCCAGGTCAGGAGACAAAGGCTGGATGACAATCTGTCGAACACCGTCTTCGCGGGTTACGAATAAAAACCTTCCTTCCTCATTAGTTGTAGTGAAGTGACAAAGTGCAGTCTTACCAACAAAGGACAGCACAATATTTTCATTCATGAGAGGCTCTCCGCTGATCGTATTCCTAATGAAACCGCTTATTATATGACCGTCCGGTTCCGGCAGATAATCCTGTTTTAGTTGCCCGTTTTTGTCTGTATTCAGGCCGGCTCTGTTTTGCAGAAAAATCAGCCGGTCATTTAGACTGCATATACCGGTCTTATTGTTTACTTCAGGCAACCCTGTGATTTGGAGGTCCCCGGAAGGTATGTTTTTCAGGGTGGGTAAAGTAAAGAGGTTGACTGCCGATACTACAAGGTCACTTTCGACAGGCTTGCCCAGTGCATCGACAGCGGTAATGTTAAACTTAACCCGCTCCCTTGTGGCATAATTTATTTTATCAGGGTTGATGGTAATATTTACAGCCTGCTTTGGTTCGTTGTAAACCCATCTCTCAGAATACCTTATGCCTTCCTCATCAGTAAGAATGAATGAAGCAAGTCCGGCAGGCAGAGAATTCCGGAAAAAGGTTTTCTCTCCGCCGGCTAAGGGTTTTGTATCAAGTACAGACGGGGTCAATGAGACAGGAGCATATACCAGCAGTAACTTTTTGCTACCGGCATCGAAATCGCGACTTCCTGTTACTCTTACCCTGAAAATACTCTGCTCTTCATCTTCTGTGACTGACAGAGCTACCCCTGAATCATTTCCGGAAGGCAGTTCAAATCTGTCTGAATTCAGTGCTCCATCATCCGGCTTAAAATATAATCTGGTATTCAAAGACGGAATCAGCCTGAAAAGGCCAAATCCGTTTTCATCTGTCTGAACATGGCATATAATGTTGCTGCCGGAGTCTGTAATAACTCCCTTTATTTCGACAGGATCCTTCTCAGGCCCGAGACACCTGAACCCGATGGCGGTTTCAACGCCGTTAATTATATTACCACCTTCCGGATAAAAGATTACAGAATCTATTTCAGTATCATGTCCGCGCATTTTGATACGGTCGATATTTCTGAAAGGATTAATTACGCTGATGTTCTTATAAGAATAGAGCTCCGGTGAGAAGTTCCTCATCCAGTGAGTACATGTGGCTATGAAATAATTTCCCGTGCTCAGGGAGTCAGGTAAAGTAAAATACCCTGAACCTGAGAGGCCATTGATACGAATCTTTGCCTGAAGAACAGGGTTGTTTGATTTGTCAAGGAGGCTTACGTAAGCCACATCGCTTATTCCTGAAGGGTTATGGGTCAGATTACTGAAACAGAACACCTTCAGATACACCGCTTCCCCGACGATGTAAATATCCCTGTCGGTCCGCACATATATTTCCTCTGTGTATCTTCCAGAACCGGCAGTACCGGATATTCTATCCGTCGACTGTGAAAATGAGGAGGCGGTGCAGAAAAGCATTACCAGGGCAATTAATATTTGTTGCCGCTGACCGGATAATAATCCTGTTTTATTTTCTGAAGCACTCATGTCCACTCCTGTTATCACTCCAAATCTATCCAGAAATCCGGTTTATCAGGGCTGCCGGTCATGGTGCAGTCTGAACAGTTTTTATCCAGGAACATAAGCCTGTCAAGGAACGTGGAGTACAAGTATTGCGGGGCAATAAAATTGTAACCTATCGTGGTGAAGTTATGGTATATCCTGTCAAAGGTCATAGTACCGCCAAGATAATCCTGGGGACCCTGAATTATCATGTCACAGGTATAATGATAGGGCTGAAGTCCCATTGCAATAATCTCACTGCCTTTTATATAGATCCTTTTCTTTTTGACACCACATACATGGAAATAGCCCAGTACATTTTCATCAGGGTTACTTACACAGTGAATGTTGCTTATGATCGGGAAAGGTTGTTTATCGAAAATATCCCCACCGCTTTCATTTATCTCCTTTGTAAGTCTCCAGAATTCGTACTCGTTCTCTGTAATGGCATACTGGCTGACCTCGATACAGTATTGAATGAGCAATCTGTCCGATTTGTCAGAGGCAATAAAACATACAGGCTTTTTAATTAATTCAGTGTTTACCTCCGGATCACTGAACTGAATTAATACCTGATCTGATTTCCTGTTTTTATAGCAGGTTACATTTTCTATCGGGATCGGAGGAATGTCACCTTCGCTAACATATTTATGGGTCACCGGATATGGTATATTGAATTTCCACCACTCCTCATAAGCCCACCTGAAGTATTTGTGTTCCGTGGGGTCTTTTGAATCAATATAAATCCTGATGCCCTGCTCGACTTCCCCGTTATCCATGATTTGACTCGCCTGGCCAAAGTAAACAGAGTTGAGATCACGGGCTTCATAAAGGGGGCAGGAATTAGATTCATACTCTTTTCCGTCTTCAGTATGTATCTTAAGAGTATATTCCCTGCCGGCAGTACCCTTGAGGGCCAGGATGTCAGATTTGTAGATTCCCTCAGAAACCTCAATCAGAGATGTAGTGTTTCCGAGATCATCTGTTATCGAAACACTGGCCCCGGTAACCATGGGCAGTTTCTCTTCACGTGTTTCTGTAGTACGTGTAAGTCTGACAGAAGCTGGCATATCTTCATCAGTCAATAATGCGTCAACAACCAGGAGTGATTGAAATTTTTCAAGCTTTGGATAAAACGGATCAATACATTTTATAAGGGTCAGAGACATTATCAAAATAAACGGAAAAATAACGGATCTCTTTTTCATGCCCTGATTAAAATGCCTTATCCTTGTTTTTGGTGTAGTTCCTCGATAACAAAATTAGCATTAATAACGGTGGTTGGCACATCCTGCCGGTCATAATTTATCTGTCAGATAAATCATGGAAGGCTGATTTTAGTTATAACTTTGCCTTTCCGGTTGCATTATGCAATTTTATACCAGATGGTAAAGACTATCATTACAGGATGCCTGTCACTTGTTTCATTCATGGGATTTTCCCAGACGATTCAATTACCGGTCAATGCTGACAACAGTGAACTCTTCGTCAGAATTGATAACGACCGGCTGAAGGATATTGACTCTCTATATATTGTTAAATCAGGAGTCGGAAGAGATTTCATCACCGGCAGGGAATACAGGGTGTATTATTTCCGATCTGAACATAAACCTGCTTTGTTTTACGGCAGAGAGCGGACAGCCTCACTGGTTTACAAAGGAAGAACATACAGCGGTCTTGTCCTTCAGTATGATACATATCTCGGCCAGGTATTCTATATGACATATCATAACTGGGAGGCAAGTCAGGTTGCCCTCAACAGTGACAACGTCAGCCGGTTTGAACTCTACTTTGATAACGACACATTAACCTTCAGGTACATCTCAAAAGAGCTGTGGCCGTCTTTTAACCTTGATGACGGCTTCTATGAAGTGGTTTATGACGGACAGTGTAAATACATAATCAGACATGGTTCATCACACCTTATTCGTAATGGGGTGGATGAATACGATTATAAACCGACCGGATATGTCATGATCAGCAACGAATTTGTTAAGATATCCTCCCGGAAACAGTTTGTGAAACTGTTCGGCGATAAATCGAACGAAATCAAACAATTCGTTGAAAACAAAAGGATCAGGATAAGCAAGGCTGATAAGGATCAGATCACAGAGATTTTAAAATTCCATGAAAGCCTTTGATTAATTTACAGAAACGGCCTCCGTTCCCGGTGGCCGTTGATGAATTTTCAGATGATGCTGGATCTTTTAAAGTACCCGGATTTGGCTGTGGGTACGACAAATCCTGAAAAACGCTTCGTACTGCCTTTTGTTGGTGTTATAATGACATCGGCATAGTTACCTGCTTTCTTCTTCAGTGTTATCTCGACTTTTGCCCTTATATAGAAGCCTGTCACCTGCATAGAAATTCTGACATTGCCTTTTTTATCGGCTTCCTGACTGTAGTCAGATACTGTCAGTTTGTTCGTATGGGCATTATCTGCAATGATCAGTCCCTGAAGGAACATAAACTCCTTTTCGTAAGAGATAAATTGTGAGTTGTCGGTATTTGTTTCAAAACTGCCATCTTCCTTTGCATAGGAGTCGACAATGATAACGAAGTCTTTTGTTTGAATATCAGCAAGTGCTTTTTCAAATTTTACCAGTGCAATAGAATCTTTATCCGCTTTCTGTGCCGAAGCAGAAAACAAAGCAAGGCTGATAAGACAAACCGACAGGAGAATTCTTTTCATAATACTTTTGATTTTTTTTATTGTTTACAATATCTGTGCCATTAATAATTCTCCCGGTCGATGCTGATGTCAAGCATTGAAACCGGGTCTTCAACGGGCTCAAGGTGAGTAAAAACCGTTGTCTGCGTATTCGGGAACAGTATCCGGATATCATTTTCCACCTTTTCTGCAAGGTTGTGGCCCTGTTGAATATCTATTTTTCCGGGCATTAAAATGTGAACAAAAATAAATTTTCGTTGTCCTGACTGCCGTGTCATCAGCGAATGAAATTTTATATTCTGCTGCTCGTATTTTTCAAGTACCTGCCTTATGTTATCCACTTCCTCTGTCGGAAAGGCAGTATCAAGTAAACCTAACGCTGACCGTTTTAAAAGCTGGTATCCTGTCCAGATAATATTGAGAGCAACACCTACTGCTACTAAACCGTCGAGTCTCATCCAGCCTGTCAGTTTAATCAGACCAATTCCCAGCAGGACGCCTCCTGAAGTCAGGACGTCAGTCATGAGGTGTTTCCCGTCAGCCTCAAGGGTTATGGAATTGTACTTTTTCCCGTTCTTAAGGAGAATTCTTGAAGCTGCCAGGTTTATCAGCGAAGCTGCGACGGCTACAAGCAAACCCACACCTATGTTGTCGAGAGGTTGCGGATGGATCAGCCTCGGAACAGCTGACCAGATAATACTGAATGCCGCCAGCACAATCAGGCCGCCCTCTATCGCACTCGAAAAATATTCTGCTTTGTTATGCCCGAATTCATGCTCCCGGTCAGGTGGCTTTTCGGCGAGCCTGATCATGATTAAAGCAACCACAGCTGCAACCAGGTTCACGCAAGACTCCAGTGCATCAGATAATATCCCGACAGAATTGGTAAGCAGATAAGCAATTAGTTTCAGCGAGATCGTCAGTATTGCAGCTGCAATTGAAATATAAATGAACTTCTTGAGTGACGGAGTTACCATGGAATAAAAATTTTATCATGTTTTTCCTGCCTAAAGATAATTTAAAATATTCCAGTGGCTGATTGTCATTGCCGGAATAAATTCTGTATCATTATTTGATTTCCGGTATCTTTAAATCAAAATTGCAGCCTGAGAACCATGACCGGTATAAATATTCGTTTGCTGATACTGAACGTGAATATTATTTTAATATTCGGTTTCATGGCGTGCAACCTTGATCAGTCTGCCCTGAAAAGAGGAGCGGATTCTTCGGTGACGGATGATTCCACAACAGTTCAGGAGACCCCTGAAGATTACCGGCCTGTTAATGCCATGCTTGTATTGCCGGGGAACCCGGTTCCCGGAGAGACGTTCCGCATTCTGGCGACCGGTGGGGAAAATATCCTGAAAGCAGACCTTATCGTTACCGGGCCATCGGGCGATCTGAAATCATTTAAAAGTATTTCCGGCAAAGATTCGCCTTACTGGCGGATAGATGATTTTACTTCCGGGTCTGAAGGCGAATATACAGCCACCCTGATTATTAATAAAAGTGTTGTCAGTAACCTGGAGTTCACGGTTCCGTCAGCAAGAAAGACACCTCAGTCCGGCATCGTATGGAAGAATACCCGCGGGTGGGACAGCGGTATGGAAGCCATCTATTCTGCCTGGATTAACGCCCTGTTTTATGATTGCCAGGAAAACGCTTCATGGTCTGCGTTGCATGAGGTTACGCAAAATCCCGATCAGAATTTCCTGTACAACTACCTCTCCCTTGGGGAGGATGACCCTGACGGAAAAACAGTGGTGATAATGAAGCCTGACTGTGCTGACAACCCGTTTTTTTTAAGGGCATATTTTGCATGGAAACTCGGTCTTCCGTTTGGATATCACGTGTGTGACAGGGGCAGTCTCGGGCGTAATCCCGGAACAGGGCAGTGGATCACCAATGCAGCCCCGCCCGCGAATACCAATCCTGTGCTGGCATTCAATGCCTTCCTCCGAAGGGTGATGGACGGCGTCCATTCCGGCACCGCCCGTACTGCCCTGGACAACGCAAATTCTGATTATTACCCCGTTGCGCTTGAACGCAGTTCACTGCGTCCGGGAACCGTTTTCGCTGATCCTTACGGACATACGCTTATTATTATCGGCTGGGTTGAGCAGACCAACAACCGTCCGGGCTTGCTTCTTTCGGTGGATGCCCAACCGGACGGGACCATAGGTATCAAACGTTTCTGGAAAGGAAATTTCCTCTTTACCACCTCCGAAGTGATCGGAGAGCCAGGGTTTAAGGCTTTCCGCCCCATTTCGCTGGTTGATGGCATGCCTCACCTGGTGTCGTACGATTTACTTTCCGAATCTGCAGGATTCATACCCTTTTCGCTTGAACAGAGAAAGATGGAATCCGATGTTTTCTATCAGACAATGGAGAGACTTATCAACCCGAAGCCGCTAAATCCTGAAGATGCACTGACCGGACTGATACAATCTCTTCACGAACAGTTGCTGGTGCGTGTCACCTCGGTAGCCAACAGTGAAGCATATTTCAAGCTCCATCCTGGCACTGTAATTCCAATGCCCTCCGGTACCGCAGGCATTTTCCAGGCCGGCGGACTATGGGAAGCGTATTCAACGCCTAACCGCGATCTGAGGCTGTTGATTGCCATGGATGCTGTTATCGGCTTCCCGGATCAGGCAGCACGGTCACCTGAGGATTTTAACTTTCCGGCAACGACCCCACCAGACCAGATAAAGGAAAAACTTCAGCTCATCCTGGATAAGAAAGCTTCAGGACTGTCAATCAGTTACGTCAGGACAGACGGCTCTGAACAACAACTGACAGTAAGCGAACTGCTTAACAGAAGAGATGCATTTGAGATGGCCTACAACCCGAATGACGGTATTGAAATCCGCTGGGGAGCACCTGTGGGCAGCGATGAAATATCATCATGCCGCCGCCATGCACCTCCTGGTCAGACTGAAAAGATGCGCTCGGTACGCTCATGGTTCCGGAAACGACTGCATCCGCCCACATAAGACACAGAGCCCTTTTAGCCGCATGCAATTATAAAAGGTCAGGGATCACTCATTTGCCAATCATTTAAAAAAAACTAAATTTGAATACTCCGAAAACGTGAGAGTTAACATTTTTTTTAATCAATGACACCTGACCGCATATGAAATATGAAGATTTCCTTGTCTCAAGCCTTGGTAAGGGAAATGTGATCTCCCCCCTTAAGCAAAGCCCCGACAGTCCGGTACACAAGTTTATCGATGATGATGACAGGGTGCTGTATGATGTTTCTTCCGATTATTATGAACACTGCAGGACGACCGGAGAACTTCCTGTCTCTTTTGAGAAAGCCGGTCCGAAAGAAACCATATTCTTCGAACCTGCCAAGACCAAAGTGGGCATCGTTACCTGCGGAGGATTATGTCCGGGAGTAAATAATGTCATCCGCAGCCTTGTCAATCAGCTTTACTACCGGTACGGAATAAAAAGGGTCCTGGGGATCAGGTACGGCTATGAAGGCCTGATCTCCGAATACAACCATGAGGTCATTGAGCTGACTGCTCCGATGGTCAGCGAAATACATTTATCCGGTGGTACTTACCTTGGTACATCGAGGGGAAACCAGGATGTAGGGAAAATGGTTGATACTATTGAGATTTTAAATATCAATGTACTTTTCTGTATCGGAGGTGACGGTACCCTTCGCGGCGCTCATGCCATCCATGAGGAAATCCATAACAGGAACCTCAAGATTGCTGTTGCCGGCATCCCGAAAACCATCGATAACGATATAGACCTCATACAGAAATCGTTCGGTTTTGAAACAGCATTTTCCATTGCCAATGATATTATAAGGAATGCACATAATGAAGCCAATGGAGCATATAACGGAATAGCACTGATCAAACTCATGGGCCGGGACTCCGGCTTCATTGCAGCTCATGCCGTTCTGGCAATACAGGAAGTCAATTTTGTCCTTATCCCGGAAATTTCTTTTGATCTTTATGGCGATAATGGATTTCTCCGTGTTCTCAAAAAGCGTCTTGAAGAAAGACATCATGCTGTTGTGGTAGTGGCTGAAGGGGCCGGACAGGATCTGTTCGAATCAAAGATAGAGGAAAGGGATGCCTCCGGGAACATTAAGCATAAGGACATAGGTATTTTCCTGAAGGAGAAAATCAAGGCCGAGTTCAGCGCTTTGGGATTTCCATATTCAATCAAATATATTGATCCGAGTTATATTATCCGTAGTGCTCCCGCAAATGCGAATGACAGCAAGTTCTGCAACCTGCTTGCACAAAATGCCGTCCATGCAGCCCTGGCCGGGAAAACAGATTTTGTTATCGGTTACTGGAACAACCAGTTTACGCTCATGCCCATTCCGGTGGTTGTGGCAAAACGCAAGAAAATAGATATCGAGGATGAATTGTGGTGGAACGTTTTAGAAGCTACAGGACAACCTATCAGCATGAAAAATCAGTAAAGCAGAGAATATAATGAATAAATTTCTTACATCTTTTACGGTTATCAGTCTGGCGTTCGGGTTGACTGGCTGCGGCAACAATACTGCAAATACGAAATCGAATCCGAATCCTCAGATTAATCCTGATGACAACGAAGTTTACATAACCTCCAGGGATTCCGAACTCCGTATGAGCCTCTCGGATAAACTGAGATTCGAAGAATATGAACATACCTCGGAAAGGCAACCAATAGTCTTTGTCAATGAGAAGGTCACTTTCCAGACTATTGAAGGCATTGGCGGCGCTATAACTGACGCCGCCGCCGAGACGTATTATAAATTACCAGAGGATAAAAGAAACGAAATTATCGGAGCATACTTTGGTGCCGGGAAAGGTATTGGCTACAATATTGTACGCGTAAATATTGCCAGCTGCGATTTTTCATCATCTTCATATTCATATGTTAATGAGGGTGATACTTCATTGTCATCATTTACCATTGACCACGATATGAAATACAAAATCCCGATGGTCAAAGAGGCAAGAGCAGCAGCCAGTGATGAGGTGCTGATGTTCGCATCACCATGGAGCCCTCCGGCCTGGATGAAGACAAACGGAGACGTCCTGCATGGAGGTAAACTTTTGGATGAATGCAAACAGGCATGGGCAAACCACTTTGTTAAGTTTATTGATTCCTACACCAAAACCGGTATTCCCATATGGGCTGTCTCAGCACAAAATGAGCCGTTGGCCGTTCAGACCTGGGAGTCATGTATCTTTTCTGCCGGTGATGAAGCCGAATTTATTGGCAAATACCTCGGCCCGGCCATTGAAAAAAGTCCTTACGGCAATACGAAAATAATTGCATGGGATCATAACCGTGACCTGATACACCAGCGGGCAAGCATGATCATGAGCAATCCCGAAGCCGCCAAATACGTTTGGGGATTCGGATTCCACTGGTATGAGACATGGACAGGCGGGGAGATGCAGTTCAACAATGTCAGGCTGGTGAACGATACCTATCCTGATAAAAAAATCATTTTTTCTGAGGGGTGTGCCGAAAGATTTGATTCAACAAGAATTGACAGCTGGGATCTGGGCGAATTTTACGCCAACTCAATGGTAAACGATTTCAATTGCGGTACTGTTGCCTGGTTCGACTGGAATATACTTCTCGATGAAAAAGGCGGGCCAAACCATGTCGGAAATTTCTGTTTTGCACCGGTACACGCTGATACCCGGACGGGCGAGATCATATATACCAATGCTTATTATTACATCGGTCATTTTTCCAAATTCATTCATCGCGGCGCAAAAAGAATAGGAGTCTCTTCCTCACGGGATCATATCAAGACTACCGGCTTTATCAATCCTGACGGTGAAATTGTCGTGGTCATATTTAACAAGTCGGATCTGAAGACAGACCTTAAACTGTGTATCGGCACCAAAGCGGCTGATGTGACCAGCCCTGCACACTCAATCATTACGGTCATAATATAAAGGCCGGTTACCTGTTTCCGGTAAGAATTCTTTTTCTACTTTTGCAGCCCGATAGCATCTGCAAATGGAAGAAATAAGAAATATAGCCGTCATAGCTCACGTCGACCACGGCAAAACAACTCTCGTCGACCGCATCTTATACCAGGTCAAGCTTTTCCGTGAAAACCAGGTCATGGGCGACCTTATCCTCGACAGCAATGACCTGGAACGGGAACGAGGTATCACAATACTCTCAAAAAATGTCTCAGTACGGTACAAAAATGTCAAGATCAATATTATAGACACTCCCGGCCACGCTGACTTCGGAGGAGAAGTTGAAAGGGTTCTGAATATGGCCGAGGGAGTTTTGCTAATTGTTGATGCCTTTGAAGGGCCTATGCCGCAAACCCGTTTTGTCCTCCAGAAAGCCCTGGAGCTGGGGCTGAAGCCAATTGTTGTCGTCAATAAGGTAGACAAGCCAAACTGCAGGCCGGAAGAGACACAGGAGAAAGTCTTCGACCTGATGCACAGCCTTAAGGCAACCGAAGACCAGCTTGACTTCCCGACTGTTTACGGTTCTTCGAAGCTGGGCTGGATGGGACCTGACTGGTCAGTTCCGACGACAGATGTGAGTTATCTTCTCGATACCATACTGGAACATATTCCGCCTGCAAAAATGGTGGAAGGCACCCTGCAGATGAGAATTTCATCGCTTGATTATTCATCTTACCAGGGACGTATTGCAGTCGGCAAGATAAGCCGGGGGATGCTCCTGCCCGGAAGCCAGGTCTCACTCATGAAGCGCGACGGCAGTATTGTCAGAAACACCGTAAAGGAAGCCTATCTCTTTGAGGGACTGGGCAAAGAGAAGACAAAGAAACCGATAAGGTCGGGCGAGATATGTGCTCTCTTCGGTATTGAGGATTTCGAAATAGGCGATACAATATCTGATGCAGACAACCCGGAGGGGCTTTCGCATATCCAGGTCGATGAACCTACCATGAGTATGCTCTTTGTTTCAAACAATTCACCTTTTTTCGGACGTGAAGGGACACTCGTCACCTCGCGCCAGCTCAGGGACAGGCTTTTCAGGGAGACGGAAAAGAACCTTGCGATGAAAGTTGAAGAGACGGGTACATCAGAAGCTTTCATGGTCTATGGAAGAGGTATACTTCACCTGTCAATACTGATCGAAACTATGCGCCGCGAGGGCTTTGAAATGCAGGTCGGCCAGCCTAAAGTCCTGTTGAGGACTATTAACGGCATAAATCATGAGCCCGTTGAAGCGCTTACCGTGCAGGTACCTGACAATTTCGTCGGCAAGGTGATTGAACAGGTGACGCAGCGTAAAGGTGAGATCATTAAAATAGATATAAAGGATGATCGGGCCAATCTCGATTTTAAGATCCCAGTTCGCGGGATCATTGGACTGAGAAACCAGATACTCACAGTAACCGAGGGGGAGGCCGTTATGGCGCACCGCTTTGAGGGTTACGAACCCTGGAAAGGGGAGATGGCAGTCAAACGCAACGGATCACTGATAGCCATGGAGACTGGCACAGCCGCAGCATACGCCATCGATAAATTGCAGGACCGCGGCAGGTTCTTCATCTTCCCGGGGGAAGAGGTGTATATGGGACAGGTTATTGGCGAGAACACCCGTTATGATGACATAACCGTCAATGTGACAAAAACAAAGAAGCTTACCAATATGAGGGCTTCGGGTTCAGACGACAAGGCGCTTCTGGAACCTCCGGTGCGATTCTCGCTTGAAGAGGCAATGGAGTATATCGCTTCGGACGAATATATCGAGATCACGCCCAAATCTATGCGTCTGAGAAAAATCCTGCTCGATGAAAATGACCGTAAGAGGAGCAGGAACGTGCAATAAGTAATTTCAGGGAAAGAAGAAGAAAAATTCCGTTCCTTTTCCGGGTTCGGACAAGACCCTGATAGCTATATCATGAAAATCAGCTATAGACTTGGTGATTGCCAGTCCTATTCCGGTTCTGTCATCAGCGGGGTCAAGCTTTGTACTGAAACGTGAAAAGAGGCTGTCAAGCTGTTTCTGCGTCATCCCTTTGCCCGTGTCAATGACAGAAACCTCAAATATGGCATCCCGCCATTTTCCTTCAATCTCAATTTTTCCCCTACGTGGTGTATGTTTCACGGCATTATTGACAACATTGTAGAACATTGAGAAGACCAGTGACCTGTTTGCGTTCCTGAATATAAAATCATCATTGAAGTCAAGTGTTATTTTTACCCCGGCATCGACAGCGACTGGTGACAGTTCCTCAACAACTTCACCTATCAGCTCCCTGATCTTAATGCTGTCTTCCTTCATGTATTGCCGGCTCTCTATACGGGCTATTGTAAGCAGTGAGTTTATAAGCGTCTTTAACCGGTGCAGCATCCTGAGCAATTCTTCAATACCTGCTTCAACATCATGATCAAGACCTTTTTGAAGCAACATATTTTCAAGTTTGCTGCGGAGAACAGAAACAGGGGTCATCAGTTCATGCGAAATGTTTACAGTGATCTCTTTTTCAATGCGAAAGAGATCCTCGATCTTCTTCATCATTTCCCTGAGCGTCTGATCAAGCTGGAAAAAGTCCCTGGTTGTTGTTCTGAGCCCTTTAGAATCAGGATATGAAGGAGAGGAAGTAGCTTCAAGCCTTCGCGTGATAACTTTCAGCGGATGAAGTACCCTGTCAGTATAAAAGAGGTCAGAAAGAAGAGTGATAAAGATGAAGAGAGCAAGGAAGACTAAAATGACCTTTCGAACATTCTTTGCGGCATATCTCATGCTTGAAAGACTCTTTCCGATCTCAAGGAGATAGGTCTGACCGTCAATTTTCAAAGAGTAGTTCAGTACACGGTAGTCAATGGTTTCATTGTCAATTAACCGCTGAGTCACTTCAATGAAATTCCAATCCTCGGAAAGATCGATCTTCTCAAGGCTGATAAACTCTTCTTTAAGAATGTTATAACTGCCGAAACCGGCTTCGGTATCATCAGTGATAAAGGGTTCTGTACCCACTTCGGAGATCAGGTTGATGACTTCCTCCCGCTTGTCAATAAGTTCATTATCTGTCTGACGGATGTTGATGCGCTCAGTGATCAGGGGCAGGAACCCTATGAATAAAGCAGAGAAGACCAGTTTCGAGAGCAGGTTGAACAGGGCAAGTTTTGTCTGTAATCTCATCATGCACTCATGATCTTATTACTGGTCAAGGCTTATTCTGTATCCAACGCCTCTTACTGTCTCCAGCCATGGCGTAGGTGCACTGATGTTCAGTTTCTTGCGCAGATTCTTTATATGAACATCAATGAAGTTGCTGTCGTACTGATCATCGAGGGTGTTCCCCCAGATATGCTCATAGAGCTGATGGCGCGCCAGAACTTTGTCGTGATTCATCACCAGGTAATGAAGCAGGTCAAACTCCTTTTTTGTGATCTCAACTTCCCTGCCATTGTGGAAGACCTTCCTTGCATGTATAGCCAGGACAAATTCACCGAGGGTGATATCAGGTGAGGTGATCTGAAATTTCCTTCTGGCTACGGCCATAATACGGGAATGAAGCTCAGCGAGGGCAAACGGTTTTGCCAGGTAATCATCGGCTCCGAGGTCTAGTCCTCTGACCTTGTCTTCGACGGCGCCGCGGGCGGTAATAATAATAAATGAAACATCAGAGCCGCTCTTTCTGGCCTCTTTGATAAGATCAAGCCCGTTGTAATCGGGAAGGCCAAGATCAAGAAGAACAAAATCGTAAAGGTTGACTGCAATCTTTTCCGAAGCTTCCTTTCCCGTGAAGGCCTGATCACACAGGAAATTCTCTTTGCTCAGATATGACGCAATTTCCTTTGCCAGGCTTCTTTCGTCTTCGACAATAAGGAGGTTCATAGCTCAAAGTTAGAAAATCCTGAAGAAGGCGCTCACCAGTATAAGAAAACCTTCAGCACCTGCGGTTTTGGTGTCTGAATAAAAAGGCAGGACGTACCCGGGTTCAACTTCGAAAGTAAAGAAGTCATAACTGAAAGCAATCGGAAGTCCGAAGTCCATTTCAACGAGACCGAACCTTTCAGAATAGCTTGTGGCTGAATCCTTAGGGGGTTTGTGCCATCCACTGTGACCGGGAGATGACGAAGCTGTGTCTTCTGCGGTCTCGATTGTGTATATGGTTCCGAATAGGAGATTTACATAAGGGTCAAAGGAAAAGAATGCCTTGTCCCCGGCAAATGACGGTGTTTCAAAATATCTTGAGTTTCGCGCCTGAAGGTAGAACCATGCATCTTCAGCAAAGAGACCACCGGTGGATATTTGTGTATACAGGATCCTCCAGTCGAAGCCTAAAGTCGCATCTGCATATGTAAAGCTGCTGAACAGCGTGTCCTCAAGGGATTCTGCGACATTGTATCTGGAAAGGCTAAGTCCGATATCAAACCATGAATTGAATGTGTGATTGAAATTCAGGCCAAGGCTGTAATAGGCCAGGAAAGGGGTGAAGCCACTAAGGGTGTATCCTGTGGCAGACAAATAGAGATGATCTCTGAAGCCATAGGAAACAGAGGCGTAACCGAAGGGATTGTCATTTGAAATAGTAGTTCCGAGATAAACCATATTGCTGCCAAACCCTGTCCCGGCATATAATGAATGGATCTTGTTTTTTTCAACGATGACCGGAGGATCTTTGACGACAGAGGAATCAGCTGTTATCTGTGCGGATGTATCGGTAAAAAATGCCTGCAACATAATGCTGCAGGCAATTGTACCTATCACAGATCCTCTTCCTCTCATAATGTCAGTAATCCTTTTTTTACATTCCTCCCGGGCCTTTTGCTCCATGAGGCTTGCCGGCGCCTTTTGGAATTCGGGATCCCGAAGGTCTCTCAACCGAGGCGGGACGTGCCCCTTTGGCTTTGCTCCAGTCAGGCCGTGCACTGCGGATCTGCTTGACCCCTGAAGCATTTCCTTTCTGAGACTGTGCCTTGACCCGGGTTTTATCCTGTTCCTGTGTCTGGGTTTGAGTCTTTTCCTGTTTCTGAACCTGAGCCTTACCATCCTGTGACCTGATAGCTGCTGTGTCAGCATTTATCATTACCTGCTGACCGTTTAAGACTCCGACTGTGATCATCAGGAAGGTAAATATCAATAAAATATTTTTAATCTTTTTCATTCACTGTACGGTTTGTCTTGTCAGGAAGTATTTCAATTCCCGGGAAATCTTTTGAAATACAGATTATTGAAAAACTTCACAACAAAAGTATTCAATCAAATGTGAAGAAAGGATGAAGGAATTCTATTTTTTGAAAAAATATTTAAAAAAGTGTAATAATTACATTTAAAATATTATTTAACTTGCCGTAGAGATTGGTGACATTGCAGGGATATCAGCGAGTGTCACCTGGTGTTGAGGGAGTACTTATTATTAAAGAAGATCGCAAGCGCTTTTTATAATTAACCTAACAATCTTACAAACATGCAATTACTTGACTGGATCGTACTGGGGGGGTTCTGCCTCGCACTGGTAGCATTTATTGTCTTTTCGATGAAATCGAAAGACAAAACATCAACTGACTACTTTCTGGCCGGACGTGACGCCACATGGGTTGCAATCGGCGCTTCTATCTTTGCCTCCAACATCGGATCAGAGCACCTTGTAGGTCTGGCCGGTGCCGGTGCCTCTTCAGGCATGGCAATGGCTCACTGGGAAATGCACGGATGGCTCATCCTTTTGCTTGGTTGGCTCTTTGTTCCGTTCTATGCCAGAAGCGGGGTATTCACCATGCCTGAGTTCCTTGAGAGGAGATATAATAAAGAATCCAGGTCCGTGCTCTCAATCATTTCTCTTGTAAGTTATGTGCTTACAAAGGTAGCCGTCACTGTCTATGCAGGTGGGGTTGTATTCAAGGATGTCTTTGGCATTGAATCAATCTGGGGCATTGACTTCTTTTGGATTAGTGCTATCGGCCTTGTCGTACTGACAGGTATTTATACGGTACTGGGCGGCATGAAAGCGGTACTCTGGACTTCTGTCTTACAGACACCTGTTCTTCTTGCCGGATCGATTGCAGTTCTGATAGCCGGTCTTATAAAGGTTGGAGGATGGGATGAGCTGATGCATATTTGCAGGTCTGTACCAGTTAATGAATACGGCGATACAATGACCCAGCTCATCAGGTCACCCAAGGATAGCACATACCCCTGGACTGGAGTTCTTCTTGGTTCCGCAATAATAGGTTTCTGGTACTGGTGTACTGATCAGTACATTGTTCAGCGTGTGCTTTCTGGCCGTGATCAGACACAGGCCCGCCGCGGTACTATTTTCGGAGCATATTTGAAGCTGACCCCGGTCTTTATTTTTCTTATCCCCGGTATGATAGCTTATGCACTTAATCAGCAGGGTGTTATACATCTGGCAAGCTCTGACTTTGCATTCTCCACTCTTGTGAAGGAACTGTTGCCAATGGGTTTCAAAGGTCTTGTCGTAGGTGGTATCCTTGCTGCACTGATGAGCTCCCTGGCATCGCTCTTCAATTCTTCCGCCACCCTGTTTACTATCGACTTCTACCAGAAGTATAAGCCCAAGGCTCCGGAGAGTGAACTTGTAAGGGTAGGCCGTATCGCCACCGTAGTAGTCGTGATCCTGGGTGTTCTGTGGATACCTGTAATGAAAGGTATAGGCAAGGTTCTTTACGCTTACCTGCAGGATGTCCAGTCGCTTCTCGCTCCGGGAATAGCCGCCGCATTCCTGCTCGGCGTCGTCTCCAAAAAAACCACACCTGCAGCCGGCCTCACAGGCCTTCTGACAGGTTTTACCATTGGAATGCTGCGGCTCGGATTTACGATTTTCAAAGGCCATGTAAGTCCTGACACAATGCTGTACAGCGTATTTATCGAGCCCAACTGGCTGCATTACGAGATCATCAACTTTGCAATCGTTATACTCGTTATGATAATTGTAAGTGCCTTCACAAAGAGAATGGATGAAACAAAGATTGTGGGACTTTACATGGGATCCGCAACGGCTGAACAGAAGGCTATAACCCGTGCAAGCTGGAACGTATGGGATGTAGTTCTCTCAGCAATTGTAATAGCAGTAATTTTGGTCTTTTACGCCTATTTCTGGAATTAACACCTGATATATTTTATAATACTCAGTTAAAATGAAAAAAGATTCTGTTGAATTATGGTTTATAACAGGAAGCCAGCACCTTTATGGAGAAGAAACCCTTAAGCAGGTAAATGCTGATTCGAAAGCAATCGCCGCTGTCCTTGACAAGGCTGACGCTATTCCTGTGAGGATCGTTTTCAAACCTGTACTCACAACAGCCGATGCCATTACGGCAATTTGCATTGAGGCGAACAATTCACCAAAATGCGCGGGCCTTATAGCATGGATGCATACCTTCTCGCCTGCAAAGATGTGGATATCAGGACTAAAGAAGCTGAATAAGCCCCTTCTGCATTTTCATACCCAGTATAACCGTGACATCCCATGGCCGGAAATTGACATGGATTTCATGAACCTGAACCAGGCGGCTCACGGTGACCGGGAGTTCGGATACATCTGCTCGCGTCTGCGTCTTGAACGCAAGGTGGTAGTGGGTCACTGGCAGGATAAAGATGCGGTTAATGATATCGGTATATGGGCGCGGGCTGCGATGGCGGCTCTTGATGCCAGGTCGATGAAAGTAGCCCGCTTTGGTGACAATATGCGTGATGTGGCAGTTACCGAAGGTAACAAGGTGTCTGCACAGCTTAACCTCGATTACCAGGTACACGGTTTCGGTGTTGGCGATCTCGTGGCTGCTGTTAACAAAGTTTCGGACAAACAAGTCGTTGCACTTGTTAAAGAATACGGCGACGAATACAAGGCTTCATCAAAGGTCCTTGCCTCTCCTGCAATAAAAGAGGCGGCCCGCATTGAGGCCGGTATGCGCACTTTCCTCGAAAAAGGTGCTTTCAAGGCTTTCACCACCACTTTTGAGGATCTTCACGGCCTGGTGCAGTTACCCGGCCTTGCCGTCCAGAGGCTCATGGCTGACGGTTACGGCTTCGGAGCCGAGGGCGACTGGAAGACCGCAGCCTTACTGCGCTCGATGAAGGTGATGGCAGAAGGACTTAAAGGCGGCACATCTTTCATGGAAGACTATACCTATCATCTTGATCCGAAGAATATGGCTGTGCTCGGCGCTCATATGCTCGAAGTATGCCCTTCCATCGCTGCCGGCAAACCGACACTGGAAGTGCATCCGCTGGGAATTGGCGGCAAAGCTGACCCGGCAAGACTGATATTCAAAACCAGTCTCGGCAGGGCTGTTGTTGCCTCTATGGTGGAGATGGGTGACAGGTTCAGACTTATTGTAAATACTATGAAGGTTATCGAATGTCCGCCAATGCCAAAGCTGCCGGTGGCGAGCGTCCTGTGGAAACCTGATCCTGACCTGAAGACAGCAGCGACCGCGTGGATATATGCAGGTGGCGCCCACCATACAGGGTTCAGCCAGGCTCTTACAGCTGAACACCTGGCTGACTTTGCTGCCATAACAGGCACAGAGTTCGTGCTGATCGATGATAAATGCAAGATTGAGGAGTTCAGGAAAGAATTGAGATGGAATGACCTTTATTATCATTTGAATAAGGGTTTATGCTAGATATCTATTCAAAGCATCATAAACACTTTCAGGCTGTTGACTGCATTATATTCGGTTACGATATAATAGAAAAAGAGCTCAAGCTCCTCCTGATAAAGAGGAGCTTTGAGCCAGCAAAAGGTCAATGGTCGCTTTCCGGAGGGTTTGTAGAGAAGGGTGAGGGCCTTGACAATGCTGCAAACCGCGTACTCAGAACCCTGACCGGTCTTTCGGATTTATATATGGAACAACTTTATACATACGGTGATGCCAGCCGTGATCCGGGTGACAGGGTGATCTCCACTGCATATTTTTCACTGATAGGCCTGCATGAAATTGATGATAAGATAAAGGTGAAGTACGGGGCTCACTGGAGATCCTTATCCAGCCTTCCGGATCTGATCTTCGATCACCGGAAAATGGTTGACAGGGCTCTGAAGGAACTGGTTGAAAAAGTAAAGATTCACCCTGTCGGCTTTGAACTTCTTCCTGAGAAATTTACCCTTGTACAGCTTCAGAACCTGTATGAGGCCATTTATCAAAAGTCAATAGACAAGCGCAACTTCAGGAAGAAGATCCTCTCAATGAATTTTCTGGAGAAACAGGATGACAAAGAGAGGGAAACATCTAAGAAGGGAGCCTGGTATTACAGGTTCAACCAGGAAAAGTATAAAGAGTTCACAAATAACGGTTTCTTCTTCAACCTTGCCGTGAGTTGATCCCGGGGTACTGACGGCAGGCATAACCTCTAAAACAAAAGAATCATGCTTGAGAAGCTTAAGGAAGATGTCTTCAAAGCTAATCTGGATCTTGTAAAACACGGTCTGGTCATCATGACATTCGGAAATGTCAGCGGCATCGACAGGGCATCAGAGCTGATGGTCATCAAACCGTCAGGTGTTTCATACAATGAGATGACTGCCAATGACATGGTTGTCACCGATCTTAACGGAAATGTCGTTGAGGGCACTTTGAACCCGTCCACAGATACTCCGACCCACCTGGCGCTCTACAAGGCTTTTCCGGGCATTGGAGGAGTAGTGCACACCCATTCCACTCATGCCACTGCCTGGGCCCAGGCCGGAACAGCAATCCCGTGTCTCGGAACGACACATGCTGACTATTTCTACGGGCCTGTGCCTGTGACACGGAGGCTGACAGCGAAGGAGACAGAGCATGACTATGAGTATAACACAGGACTGGTCATTGCCGAGGTCATCGCCGGCAGGGATCCTCTGACCATGTCGGCGGTACTGGTGAACTCACACGGTCCCTTTACCTGGGGCGTAACACCTGCATTGGCTGTCCACAGCGCTGTCATTCTTGAGGAGATAGCACGCATAGCGTCACTCTCTGTGAATATTGCACCGCCGAATGAGATAGACAAACACCTGCTTGACAGGCATTATCTCAGGAAACACGGCAGCGGTGCATATTATGGTCAGAAAAAATAAAAAAACAATAAAACCATGCATAAGTATTCCATTGGAGTAGATTTCGGCACCCTCTCGGGGAGAGCCGTTCTTGTTGATGTTGTTAACGGTGAGGAAGTGGCAGTCGCTGTCCATGAGTATACCCACGGCGTGATGGACGAGAGACTGCCTGACGGCACGCCTCTCGGAGTGGACTGGGCGCTTCAGCACCCGCAGGATTACCTGGACGTGTTCCGGATAACCATACCGCAGGTGATGAAAATGGCCTCGGTGAGCCCTGACCAGATAGTTGGGGTGGGCATTGATTTTACGGCGTGCACCATGCTGCCCGTAACGGCTGACGGCACACCTCTTTGCTTCCTCGATGAATTCAGGAAAAGACCCAATGCCTGGATCAAGCTGTGGAAGCACCATGCAGCACAGGATGAAGCGAATAAGCTTAATGCCATAGCAGAGAGGCGCGGGGAGAAGTTCCTGAGACGCTACGGGGGAAAAATATCGTCAGAATGGCTTATCCCCAAGATCTGGCAGACAGCCGATGAGGATCCCGGGATATATGACGCTGCTGCGCGCTTCCTTGAAGCAGCAGACTGGGTGGTATGGCAGCTGACCGGCATCGAGACTCGTAATACCTGTACCGCAGGATATAAGGCGATATGGCATAAACATGACGGATATCCTTCGAATGATTTTTTCAAAGCCCTGCATCCTAAAATGGAGAAGCTGGTCGAAGAAAAGCTCTCAGGGCCTCTGCTTCCTGTCGGAACAAAAGCCGGAAGCATCACCGCTGCAGCAGCAAGCCTGACAGGACTTAAGGAAGGCACCGCCGTTGCGGTAGCTAATGTCGATGCACATGTCTCCATACCGGCAGTGGGGATAACTTCATCAGGCAAAATGCTGGCTATCATAGGTACGTCAACATGCCATATGTTGCTTGGTGACATTGAGAAAGAAGTTCCCGGCATGTGCGGAGTCGTTGAAGACGGAATAATTGAAGGTTTCTTCGGATATGAAGCCGGACAAAGCTGTGTAGGTGACCATTTTCAGTGGTTTGTAGAGAATTGCACACCCTCTGATTACAAGGCAGAGGCTGATCGCAGGGGCATAGACATGCATGCGCTGCTTACAGAAAAGGCATCAGCACTGAAACCGGGGGAGAGCGGGCTGGTGGCACTGGACTGGTGGAACGGCAACAGGTCTGTGCTTGTCGATGTTGACCTGACAGGCATGATCCTTGGGATGACCCTGACAACAAAGCCTGAGGAAATCTACCGTGCGCTCATAGAAGCGACAGCATATGGTACAAGGATGATCATCGATACGTTCGAGGAGAATGGCGTACCTGTAAATGAGTTCTACGCTGCCGGCGGTATTCCGGAGAAAAACCCGTTTGTGATGCAGATATATGCCGATGTGATAAACAGGGAGATAAAGATTTCGGGAAGTCCGCAGGCGCCGGCACTTGGCTCGGCAATGTTCGGGGCAGTGGCAGCCGGGAAAAAGGCCGGCGGGTTTGACACAATACAGGAAGCCGCAGCGGTGATGGCCAAGGTTAAAGATTACACTTACAAACCGGTACCTGTAAACGCTGACGCTTACAAAAAACTTTATGCAGAGTACAGGCTGCTTCACGATTACTTTGGCCGCGGCGCCAATGATGTCATGAAAAGGCTGAAGGATATTAAAAAAGAGGTGAAAGGTTGAAAATAAGATACATATTGCTGCTGACATTTCCGGTTTTGATATCTTCATGCGGGAATAATCCCACAGGGGAAAATATGGCTAAATGGCTCGATACTCCTGCACCCGGCGATGTACGTATTACGGATAATTTCTGGAGGCCTAAGATCGACCTGAACAGGGAGGCAACCATACCTTATGTTTTCAGACAGTGTGAAGAGACCGGCCGCATAGACAACTTTGCTATCGCGGGTGGCCTGAAGAAGGGGAAACACACAGGCGAAAGATATAATGATTCTGACGTCTTCAAAGTCCTCGAAGGAGCCTGCTACTCTCTTATGGAGACACCTGACCCGGCCCTGCGCCATTATGTCGACAGCCTGGTGTCACTTATTGCAGCGGCACAGGAGGATGACGGGTATCTTTATACAACCCGTACCATAGATCCTGTCAATATGGCTCCCGGGGCAGGCAGTGAGCGTTGGATCGATGAGCGGGTCAGTCATGAGCTTTATAATGTGGGACACATGTATGAGGCAGCTGTTGCCCATTATGAGGCAACGGGCTCAAAAGCATTTCTTGAAATCGCCCTGAAGAACGCAGAGCTTATCAATAACGAGTTCGGATGGGGCAAAAGAGAGATCGCACCCGGGCATCAGGAAATAGAAATAGGGCTGGTGAAGCTCTACAAATGTACCGGCGAAAAGAAATGGCTTGACCTGGCACAATTCTTTCTCGATGTGCGCGGCCGTCACGGTGATTATATAATCCACCCCATGAACTCAAGGTTCGCGGTTTATAATGATTCCATATACTTCCAGATGCATAAGCCGGTGCTGGAACAGACAGAGGCAGTAGGCCATGCTGTCAGGGGTACATATATGTACACCGCCATGGCAGATGTCTCGGAGGAGACAGGTTATAAGAGGTATCTTGAGGCATCACAGAGGATATGGAACGATGTCACCGCAGGAAAGATATATATCACCGGTGGCATAGGATCAAAAGAAAACGGCGAGGCCTTCGGTGAGCTGTTCGAACTTCCCAATATGACAGCTTATACCGAGACCTGTGCTTCCGTGGCAAATGTATTCTGGAACCACCGCCTTTACCGGGCCACCGGTGATGCCAGATACCTCGATGTGCTTGAACGAACTCTCTATAACGGACTCATCTCGGGCATCGGCAGCGACGGTTGCCATTTCTTTTATCCCAATCCTCTTGAATCAGACGGCAGCTTTGAGCGCGCCGGATGGTTCGACTGTTCATGCTGCCCGGTCAATGTGGCCCGCTTCATGCCCGCCATGAAACAGTATATATGGTCAGAATCAGGTGACGGTATTAATGTCAACCTTTTCATCGGCTCGGAAGCCCGGCTCACAACTGGCGGAGGAGAAGTCTTCATCAGGCAGGCAACTGATTTCCCATGGAAGGGTGACGTAACCATCAATGTTGACCCCGATAGCCAGGGAAGCTCTTTCAGTCTGAGAATACGCGTCCCCGGCTGGACTGGAAATGAGCCTATCGCAGGTGACCTCTACAGGTATATTACTCCCGCGAAAGGAAAAATGGAAATTAAAGTGAACGGAAAAAAAGCTTCTGCGGAGATTCAAAACGGCTTTGCGGTCATTGACAGAAAATGGAATAAAGGGGATGTGGTTAATGTCACCTTTCCTATGGAACCAAGATTTATTGCAGCCAGGCAGGAGGTGAAGGCTGACAGCGGCCGGATTTCCGTTGGAATAGGCCCGCTGGTCTACTGCCTGGAAGAGGCAGACAACGGAAAGGTGAGGGAGGTAAAGGTCGAACCTGAAACAAAGGTGAATGTCGTTTATGATTTGAGCAACCCCGGTACGGCTGTGACACTGACATTTGACGCCGAAATGGCTGATGGCTCAGTGAAACAGGTCAGGTCAGTGCCATATTACTCCTGGGCCAACAGGGGCAAAGGTGAAATGATAGTCTGGATGAAAACCAAATAAGAATCGTCATGAACAGAGTAAGCGAAGTAATTCTTTATCTGGCAGTAGTCCTGCTGATCATTGCCTCATCGTGCTCGGAGGGAAAGCATGATGAGAACTACCCCGTGAGACCAGTTCCGTTCACCTCCGTGAAGATGACGGATAATTTCTGGGCTCCGCGGATAAAGAAAAATCATGAAGTAACCATACCGATTGCCTTCGGATACTGCGAATCGACCGGAAGGGTAAAGAACTTCGAGATAGCAGGCGGGCTTGATACCGGTGCTTTTCAGACGATATATCCGTTTGATGATTCTGATGTGACAAAGATCATTGAGGGAGCGAGTTACTCGCTGCAGACATTTCCTGATCCTTCGCTGGAGGCTTACGTTGACACCCTTATATATAAGATAGGACTGGCACAGGAGGCTGACGGGTACCTGTACACCAACCGCACCATTGCCGAAAAAGGTTACGGCAAGCTTCATGAGTGGGCGGGCGAGAAAAGATGGGAAAAGGATAACATTCTCAGCCATGAGCTATATAATCTTGGCCACATGTATGAAGCAGGTGTGGCATACTACCAGGCTACCGGTAAAAGGTCCCTGCTTGACATTTGCATCAAATCAGCAGACCTTGTCGATCATGATATGGGATGGGATGCATTTGTCACCTATCCCGGTCACCAGGTCATTGAGATGGGCCTGGTAAAGCTTTACAGGGTGACAGGAGAAAGAAGATATCTTGACCTGGCAAAGTTCTTCCTTGATGCCCGCGGAACACGCCCTGACGGTGAAGAATACTCGCAGTCGCATAAAAAAGTTGTCGATCAGACGGAAGCGGTTGGTCATTCGGTGAGAGCGACGTATATGTATTCCGGTATGGCCGATGTAGCTGCCATACTTAAAGACGAAGCCTACCTCAATGCTATCACGAAGATCTGGGAGGATCTGGTTTACAGGAAAATGTACATTACAGGGGGCATCGGTGCGAGCGGTGGCAATGAGGGATTTGCAGAACCGTATAATCTGCCGAATATGTCAGCCTACTGCGAAACATGCGCCTCCATAGGGGATATCTTTTTCAACCACCGTATGTTTTCGATGCATGGGGATGGCAAATACTTTGATGTGCTTGAAAAGACACTTTATAACGGAGCGCTGTCAGGCGTCAACCTTGCAGGCGACAGATTCTTTTATCCTAATCCGCTTGAATCAAGTGGACAGCATGAAAGATCACCGTGGTTCGGGTGTGCGTGCTGCCCTTCAAATGTAGCAAGATTTGTTCCGGCCATACCGGGATACATATATTCAGTAACTGACAAAGATCTGTATGTAAATCTTTTTGCGTCAAATAGTGCGGATATTACATTCGGTAAGAACCATGTGAATGTGATACAGGAGACAAATTACCCGTGGGACGGGGATGTGATGATAACTGTAAATCCGGAGAAAGAGGGCAAGTTCAACCTGCGGCTTCGTATTCCGGGCTGGGCGCGAGGCGAGGCAATCCCGGGAGAACTCTATTCCTTTGCAGATAATATTGAAGAACAATATTCGCTGCTGGTTAATGGCAAGGAGTATAAGGCAGAAGTTACTGAAGGTTATGTAACCCTATCGCGCAGGTGGAAGTCAGGAGACAAGGTGGAGCTTTCGCTACCGATGCCTGTGAGAACCGTTGTAGCAAGTGAAAAGGTGAAGGAAGATATAGGGAAATATGCCATTCAGCGCGGTCCTCTGATGTTCTGTGCCGAATGGCCTGACAATCCTGAAGGGCATGTTCTTAACCTGGTCATTGATGAGAAACCTGAGTTCAGTGCAGAATTCATTCCGGGTCTGCTGAACGGTACGGAAGTAGTTAAAACAAAAGCCCGCCAGGAAGCCAGAAACCCTGACGGCACTGTTACTCCGGGTGCTTATGAAGAGATAACTTTGATTCCTTATCATCTATGGAATAACCGCGGGGCAGGGGAGATGAGGGTCTGGCTGCCATACCGAAAATAAATCCACTAAAAAAGACCTGAAATGATTGCAAATCCTTTTTGCAGGAGTGTCCAGGAAGGAAAACTTAAAACGCTTTCAAATTAAAAAACCGTAACTTTTCAGTATTAAATCTTCATTTAAACGATAAATATAACAGATCATGAGACAATCGGGAATTGTGACGGCAGGAATAATGCTGCTGTCTGTACTGGCATCTACAGCTTTTGCGCAGTCAAAGAAGGAAGGGGCTAAGGCTAACATTATCATTAGCACTGATCTCGGAACGGAGAAAATCAGTCGCCATATCTACGGGCATTTCTCGGAACACCTGGGGCACTGTATCTATGGCGGCTACTGGGTGGGAGAGAATGCAGCCATCCCGAACACAAGAGGTATCAGGAACGATGTTGTCGAGGCGCTGAAGAAGACTGAGATACCCAACCTGCGCTGGCCGGGTGGATGCTTCGCTGATGAATACCACTGGATGGATGGCATCGGACCACGCGAAAACAGGCCGAAAATGGTCAATACCCACTGGGGCGGGGTGACAGAGGACAACAGTTTCGGTACACATGAGTTTCTTGACCTCTGCCAACAGCTCGGTGCCGAACCGTATATATGCGGTAACGTAGGTAGTGGTTCAGTGGAGGAAATGTCAAAATGGGTTGAGTATATCAATTTTGACGGTGTGAGCCCGATGGCTGACTTACGTCGTAAGAACGGCCGCGATAAACCATGGAATGTAAAATACTGGGGCGTAGGTAATGAGAACTGGGGTTGCGGTGGCAGTATGACTGCAGAATTCTATGCTGATCAGTACAGGCGTTATGCAACTTATGCACGCAATTACGGAGATTCCCGGCTGCTGAAAATCGCAGGAGGCGCCGGCGGTGAAGATTACAACTGGACTGAGACCCTGATGCGTGATGTGCCTCATAATATGATGTGGGGCATTTCACTCCATTATTATACTACTGACTGGAATAATAAAGGCTCAGCCACCAAATTCGGAGAAAAGGAATACTTTGAAACGCTTGAACGCTGTCTGAGAGTTGAAACTGCCATTGACAGGCATATCGATGTCATGGACAAGTATGATCCCGAAAAACGGGTCGCTCTTGTTGTTGATGAATGGGGTACATGGTGGGACGTGGAACCGGGTACAAACCCCGGCTTCCTGTTCCAGCAGAGTTCAATGCGTGATGCTATGGTGGCTGGTTTATCACTGAACTATTTCAACGAGCGCTGCGACAGGATCAAAATGGCCAACATCGCACAGACTGTAAATGTTCTCCAGTCACTCATATTAACTGATGGGGAAAAGATTGTGCTGACACCTACTTACCACGTCTTTGAGATGTTTAAGGTACATCACGATGCCACCATGCTTCCATTGCACCTTAACTGTGAAAATTATGTCATGGACGGGAGAGAGCTTCCTGCTCTGAGCGCCTCCGCGTCAAAAGATAAAAACGGTGCTGTACATATTTCAGTGGTCAACATTGACCCTTCGAAGGAGGTTAAACTGCTGATAGACCTCCGCGGCGGAGACTATTCTGATGTCACCGGAAGGATTCTTACCGCCCCGGAGCTGAACACTCACAACACGTTTGAAAAGCCTGATGAGGTCAGGCCTGACGCATTCAGCAAGGTGAAGATTAAAGAGAACATCGTAAGCCTCGATATGCCACCCAGGTCAATTGTTGTACTTGAAGTGAAATGAGCCCTGCACTGAAAAATATTTTAACGGCCATAATCCGGTCATTTTTCATTGCTGCTTTTTTATTTATGAGCGGGTGCTGCGGCAAGGATCCCGGCCCTGAACCACCGCTTCAGGATCCTTATGACCCGCTGATAGCTGATAATTACAGCAACATTGTAAGCCAGAACTATTCTTATCTCTGGGGGCCGTACAACCTGCATGATCCGACCATTATCAAACATGGCGGGTCATATTACATTTTCTCCACCGATGTGGCGTACGGTCCAAACGGCGATTGCGGTATAATGTGGCGCAAATCGACCGATCTTGTCAACTGGACTTTTCTTGGGTGGGTGTTCGATGGGGTCCCGCCTAAAGCCCTCGCTTTCATGGAAGCAAACCAGCCCGGTTATGACCAGCTGTCAATATGGGCTCCGTTTATTCACAAGGTAAATGATACATACCGCCTCTATTACTCGGTTCCGGGAAATAACGGACTGAAGCTTGCATGCATAGCCCTGGCGACAAGTGCATCGCCTGAAGGACCGTGGAACGATGAAGGCGTTGTTATTTCATGCCTCCCCGCAGATAACTACAACGCCATCGACCCCTCGGTGGTGGTTGACAGGGTGAACGGGAAACACTGGATGTGTTACGGCTCTTATTCATCCGGACTGTATGTGGTGGAACTGAATCCTGCCACAGGCTTTCTAAAAACTCCGGGAGACAAAGGCAAGCTTATTGCAAAAAGAACCAATTATAATGATGCAATCGAAGGAGGCGAGCTCCTTTATAATGCTGAACTGAACAGGTACTACCTTTTTGTTTCGTACGACTGGCTTGAAGACAATTACAATGTCAGGGTAGGACGCGCTGATACGCCTGAAGGGCCTTATTATGATATAAACGGAAATGACATGGCCGCTGCAGGGGACAACTTTCCTATGATAACAGCCAGGTACAGGTTTGATGATCACTCAGGATGGCAGGGTTTTGGTCATAACGGAGTGCTCTGTGAAAACGGGAAGTATTTTTATGTCAGCCAGGCCAGGCTGGGAGAGGATAAATATTGCATGGATCTCCATATTCACAGGATGGTCTGGTCAGAGACACAGTGGCCGACCATCTCGCCTGAAAGGTATGTCGATGTTCCTCAGACAACTATCACCTCTGCCGATCTTGTTGGTGACTGGGAGCATATTGAACTGATCAGTACAACAGCCTTCAACCAGTCTGCCATTATTAAACTGGCCTCCAATGGCATGATTGAAGGGATAACAGGTTCAACCTGGACCTTTGAAAACAACATTCTGACCCTGACACTCAGGAACGGCACAGATATTTTCAAATGCCATGTGATGAACGAGTGGGACTGGGAAAAGCATCAACGAACGCTGGTCTACACGGGCATGACATATGGCGGTAAGAATTGCTGGGGTAAAAAAACAGAAGCATTTATAAAGGAATGAAGACACTAAAAACACTTTTTACCGCAATAGCTTTTTTCATCGCGCTTCCGTTATACTCTCAGGCAGGCAGGATACAGGTGCATGACCCTGTAATGATAAAGGAAGGAAACACCTGGTATCTGTTCTGCACAGGAATGGGTATCTCTGTCTGGTCATCGACAGATATGAAGCAGTGGATGAGCTGCAGACCAGTTTTCGCTAAGGCTCCTGAGTGGGCGGTTGAAGCTGTCAGCGGATATAAGGGACACACCTGGGCTCCTGATATTTCATATCATAATGGTCAGTTTTATCTCTTTTATTCAGTTTCCGCCTTCGGGAAGAACACATCATGTATAGGTGTGGCCACCAACACCACCCTTGACGAATCAGATCCGGCTTTCAAATGGGTCGATCATGGCAAAGTCATTCAATCGGTTCCCGGCCGTGACATGTGGAATGCCATAGACCCCAACCTGATTGTTGATGATGCAGGCATTCCATGGCTGGTGTTCGGCTCTTTCTGGGACGGGATGAAGCTGGTAAAACTTGATCAGAGCTTAACGAAAGTTGCGGAGCCCCAGGAATGGCACACAGTCGCCGCCCGTCCGCGAGATTATTTTACAGATGAATACAATGCCGGAGAGGGCTCTGTAGAAGCTCCGTTCCTGTTCAGAAAGGATAAGTATTACTATTTGTTCGTCTCGTTTGATTTCTGCTGCCGCGGACTGGAGAGCACCTATAAGGTTGTTGTGGGAAGATCAGAAAATATAACGGGTCCTTACACAGACAGGGACGGACGCAAAATGATTTATGGTGCCGGAACACCAGTTCTGACCGGTAATAAGGATTGGCCGGGAGTAGGTCACAGTGCGACATATACCTTTGACGGCCAGGATTATATCATCTACCACGGCTACGATGCTTCAGACCATGGAAGGTCAAAATTGCTTATTGATACGCTTCAATGGGATGAAGGTGGCTGGCCTGTTGTGAAGAATAGTGTCATAACTGCAAAACAGTAGTTTTAAGAAATCCACAGTCATAATTAAATAATCAAAAGATGAAACGAAACAGTGTTAAAATTGTGATCATTACATGTCTGATGTCCGGTCTGCCGTTCCTTATGACCGCCCAGAATGCTAAGATCAAAATCGATATTGACCGGACGGTTGGGCAGGTGGATAAGAACCTGTATAGTAATTTTGCTGAACACCTGGGCCGATGCATATACGGTGGAATATATGAACCCGGATCACCCCTTTCCGATGAACAGGGATTTCGCAAGGACGTTCTTGAAGCAGTCAGAGGTTTGAATGTTTCGCTGGTAAGGTATCCGGGCGGCAACTTCGTTTCAAATTATCACTGGCTCGACGGCGTTGGTCCGGTCCGTAATCCCAGGATGGAGCTGGCATGGGCAAGGCTCGAGCCAAATACATTCGGGACAAATGAGTTTATGCAGTTCTGTAAAAAAGCAGGTGTTGAACCATACTTCTCGGTGAACATGGGTACTGGTACCATTGAGGAGGCACAGCAATGGGTTGAGTACTGCAATGTCAAGGAGGGGCCATATTACGCTGAGCTGAGAAAAAAGCACGGCTTCGCCGAACCATACGGGATTAAATACTGGAGCCTGGGTAATGAGATGGACGGCTTCTGGCAGATGGGACATCTGAATGCCGAGGACTACAGCAAAAAAGCCCGCGAAGCAGCCAAACTCATGAGGCTTACCGATCCGGGAGTAAAGCTTGTTGCTGCAGGTTCTTCAAATTACCGGCCTAATGCTGATCCTGATGAATGGAACGCCAAAATCCTCCATGAGCTGAGGGATGTGGTTGATTACATTGCTCTCCATATTTACGTTGGTAATCCTGACAACAACTATTATAATTTTCTTTCGACACCCCTGGTATGCGAGCAGCGTACACAACTTGTAAGGGGAATGATAATGGAAGAGATGTCAAAGGCACAGCGCGGGGACCGCGATCCCATCTATATCGCGTGGGATGAATACAACATCTGGTACCGGGCTCGTACCGATGAACACATGCAGGGCACAAGAGCTCTTGAGGAGCCTTATAACCTTGAGGATGCGCTTGTGATAGCAGGATTCCTGAATGTGTTCGTGCGTAATGCCGACATAGTGAAGATGGCCAACATGGCTCAGCTTGTCAATGTCATTGCTCCCATATGGGCTGAAGAGAAGGGGATCTTTAAACAGACAATTTATTATCCTCTTGCCCTTTTTGCCAATAATGTAAAAGGCACCTCCCTTGATCTCTTTGTCGATTGCGACACATATGACACTGAAGAGTTTTTTATCGGGCTGGGAGAGAGTACCACAAAACAGACCGATGTCCCCTATCTTGATGTTTCAGCTACCTACAACGATGGCCAGGTGATCATATGCGTTGTCAACAGGAATAAGGATAAAGCCATCACGACTGATATCCTTAGCCAGACCGGTGAATTCGCCGGTGATTTTCAGATATGGGAGGTCAACGGGCCTGACATAAAATCCATGAATAATTTCGATAAGGAAGAGGTAAAGACAGTCAGTAAACCCGCTGTAAAAGCGAAAGGCACTAAGCTAACCTATTCGTTCCCCGCCCATTCATTTACAATGATGATCGGAAAGATTGAGAATTCTAAATAAAACACTTAATTTCGAAAAAAATAAAGATGCAAAGACACAAGTATTTTTTCAGCGTTGCATTGGCATTGGTAATGCTCGGCATGATCTCATGCGGTAACAATAAAACAAAAGAAATGGTCACTACTCAAAGCTTCGGGTCCTTCGGAGGGAAGGATGTCTCCCTCTACACCCTTACCAATAAAAAGGGAGATGTGCTTAAACTCTCAAATTACGGGGCAGTGATCGTTGAGATTATTGTCCCTGACCGCAACGGCAGGAAGGAGAATGTGACGCTCGGGTACGATAATTTTGACGGATATGTCAACGGGGATCCATATTTTGGAAAAGTAGTCGGCCAGTATGCCAACCGTATTGCAAGGGGTAAGTTTACACTTGACGGAGTAGACTATACTCTTGCCATTAACAATGCTCCCAACGCTCTTCACGGTGGTCCGACCGGATGGCATAGCCGTGTGTGGGATGTGCAGGTGCTGAAAAACACCGACTACCCTGCCATACGGTTCACTTACAACAAGCCTGATATGGAAGAGGGTTACCCGGGCAATGTCGTTGCAGAGGTAGTCTATACATGGACTGACAATGATGAGATAATACTTGATTACAAGGTCACCACTGATAAGAAAACGGTAGTGAATATAACCAATCATGCCTATTTCAATCTGCACGGTGCCGGTGTGGGTGATATACTTGACCATGAGGCAGTCATCAGGGCTTCTTCATTTACCCCTGTAGATTCAACTCTGATACCAACAGGTGAGATCAGGCCTGTGGAGGGCACTCCTTTTGATTTCCGCACCCCGCACCTGATAGGTGAGAGGATAGGAGCAGAATATGATCAGCTTAAGCTTGGAGGCGGTTATGATCACAACTTTGTGCTTGACAATGCCGAAGAGGTGGATGCATCGGTTTACGATCCCTCCACCGGGAGGGTGCTGGAGGTTTTGACAGATCAGCCGGGTATACAGCTTTATACCGGCAACTTCCTTGACGGCACTCAGACAGGCCACGGTGGCAAGGTATATAATTACCGTTCGGGCTTCTGCCTCGAGACACAGCATTTTCCTGACAGTCCCAACCAGGCAGCCTTCCCGTCAGTCATTCTGATGCCGGAAGAGCCGTTTCTTACGTCAACGACATTTCGATTCTCTGTACGATAATTGATCATACATTATTTTGTCTTTTTGCCCCAATATGTTGCGTTCAGATTTTTTTCGGTTCCGGCATATACAAATGTTACACGGCGTGGGGTGGCTTCCCAATCGACTTCGCGTTCGACGCAAACAATAACGTTGCCCAATGTCAGTTGCTTTTTTGTCTCATTGTAACTCCAGTTGCCTGTCAGTGCTCCCGACATGGTGCCGTCAGCATTGAGGGTCAGAGCAGTGGCGCCATCCTGTACACCATAGCTGTATCTAAGGTTTATGTGCTCCCATTTTCCTGCAAGTGAGTCTTTGGTAACAGTGCCGTAATCAGGTACGGCGGCGTAACGTTCAGGCAATGCTACCGGCCACAGGTTATCGGGTTCGCCCGGAGAGGCCGGGCACCATACAATACGGCGTACGTGCCCCATCATAATGGCGTTGGAGTAGGCGTTGCCACCAACGTTGACAGGCAATCGTCCTTGCGACATGTAGAACCATTCGTTTGTATTTTCCTTTTGGAAGATACAGCAGTGGGATATACCTACCCATCCGTAGCTAAGATTGAATTTGTAAGGGTGGGTTACGATAGGGTAGCAGTCACCGCTCCCGCTGGTAAAGTTGCGCCCGGTGATATCGAGGTACGGACCTTCGATGTTTGTGCTTCTGACCACACGAGTGTTATATGGTATGCCGAGGCCATCGTAGGCCATGAATAAATAGTAGTAACCATCTTTGTATATGATTTCGGGAGCTTCGCTGCCTTGCCAGCGCGACGAGGCTGTGCGTGTGCCAATCCTCACGCCATACCGGGCTGTCAGCTCACTCACACTGTTTGCGTAAGGCTCACCGAGCGTGTTGAGAGGCTTACCTGTTGTTGCATTGACTTTCAATAGTGCGAAACCGCTGTGCCACGAGCCATGTATCAGGTAATGTTCCCCCCCGGGTGTTACTATATACGTAGGGTCGATGGCATTGTAATAGAAATAGGCGTTCCAATCCGATGTACTGGAACGACTGTAGTTTGTGCCACGATCTGATGATGAACATGTAACGTAACCCTTGTCGGTCCATACAGCTCCGGCGGGATCGGTCGATTCGCACATACCGATAAAAGCACGTTCAGTCCAGCTTCCGTCAAAGTTGGCTGAAGTGTTGGCTTTACCGGTTTTGATGTAGTTATCGATAACTATGCAGTAGTACATACGCAAGATATCTTGCCCTCCAACGTTGACCCGGCGTACTACCGGTGCCCAGTAGTTGTATACGATGTTCTCTTTGGCAATGGCACCGAGACCCATGCGCGAACGAATGGCGTTGAGGGAGTCAGCCACCCAGGATGGTGGTTCATAAAAAGGTCCGCCTACCCAATTCCAATTGACCAGATCGTTTGAACGTTTGCCCTGAAAATGTCCGTGTCCTTCTGCAGCATTACCATACGAGGCATCGGTACCGTACATATAATAATATCCATTGAAGAAAGCAACTGATGGGTCGTGAACGTTTGCCAGATTCCACTTGTTTCGGCTTGTCCACGATGCTATTGATGAATAGTCGTCGGCGTATGTTGGAATGGTGAAATTTGGAATGGTGTCCGTATCATCCTCTTTAGGTTCAGTATTATCTTTTTTGCATCCTGCAAACGACAGGGCAGTTATGGTGAGAGATAAAATCAGTAAATACTTAAGTCTCATGTATAATAGTTATTAAATTAACTTCCTTATCAACGTACAAAAAATACGTTGATAAGGAAGTCTCAGGCTTAATGGAGTGATTCCTATTCTACAACAGGATGAACAGTCCATTTTTCCAGGAAGGCAGGTCCATTATCTATATTCTTGTTTGCCGAGTTACCTGTAAGATTAGGGTTGGCATTAAGAGTAGATTGAAATATTGGGAGATATTCATGTCCCTTGTAGTAGTAATTGAAAGATGAATCGTCAGCGGTTTCGGCTGTAAGCTCTTCTGTTGAGGCTGTGCCATCGCGCTTATAATAACCATGTTCAACCAACTGACTCAGACGTTCTGTAGTGTAGAAGAATCCCCAACGGAGTAAGTCGATACCACGTCCGTATTCGCAACCGAATTCTTTAGGACGTTCAACGTTTGCTATCTGTTCGAACAGAGCATCAGCAGTTGGAAAGTCGGTAATTTGAAGATCTTCAAGAGCAACGCGCCGGCGTACGATGTTAATGTAATCGATAGCAGTCTGGGTTGGGCCATTGATTTCATTTTCGCATTCTGCTGCACGCAGTAAAACATCGCTGTAACGCATAAGGCGCAGGTTGATTCCACAATGCAATCCGGTAGTAATAGAACTGTAGATGTTGTTTCTTGCATTGGTAAACTTAGCTATTGATATACCACCCTGGGCAGTGTTCGACAGAGGAGTTGCAGTTATGTCTTTTTGGTACACGGTGTTGCTACGAGGATCTCCATCAGGATATGCCGCAGTGATCAGGCCGGTATAACTGTTATATTCATTTTCGTATGTAACCAATGTCCAGTATAAGCGAGGATCGAGACGGCCATCTGTACTGTTTTCCTTTCTGAACAGGTTATACAACCATGGTGAGCCGGCCAGGTCGCCCCAGCTACCCAATTGCTGAGAAGCGTAGTTGCTTTCAACAGCGTGACCCTGAGTTGCTTGCGAGCTTATGTTTACCGGAGTCCACTCCTGATCGGTGCCACCTGTGCCATAGTCCATAAATTGAACTTCGAAGAGGCTCTCTGAGTTATTCTCGTATGCCGGACCTTCTCTGAAGTTGTCACCATAGTCGGCTGTGAGTTCATAATGACCGTACACGCCGGCGATGATGTCTTTCAGTACAACATAAGCCTCGGAATATTTATGACGGAACATAAGTGCACGAGCCAGATATCCGGCGGCAGCACCGCTTGTGGCACGACCTTTGGCAAATTCGCCACCATCATCCCGTGATGGCAACATTGTCGAAGCTTTTGTGAGATCAGCCTCTATCTGGTCAAACACCTCGTCCTGAGTATTGCTGGATGCATACATTGTGTTGATATCTGAATAAGAAGAATAGTCTGTAATCAATGGAACAGTCTGGTAATATGTAGCCAGTTCATAGTATGCCAGTGATCTGAGGAAGAGAGCCTGTCCGGCTATCTGATTATAAGAATCTTCCGACATATCAACACCATCGACTTTCGACAGTACAAAGTTTGTGCGGTTTACTACATGATAGCAGTCGCGCCATGGCCACTCGTCACCTATCCCGATTGTACCCGGAGAATTAAGGTTGTCGTACTCCAGATACCACTGTTGAGATGAGTTCCAGACTTCGTCGCCGCGTACAGCATCCAGAGTGTAGCCGACGCGGGAGAATGTACCTTCGAGGCGAATACGGTTATAGCACGCGATAATAGCCTCCTGAAGATCTGATTCTGTGTTACCAAAATCGTAGGTTGTCTGACTGTTCGGGTTCTGAACATCGAGTGCGTCATTGCAGGCTGTCATTCCTCCAATAAGCACCAAAATCGTTAGAATTATATTTATACGTTTCATATTGATATTCGATTTTTTAGATTATATTTTTCAGAATGAGAACTGTGCTCCGAACATTATGGTTCGTGGTGTCGGATACGAAGCATAGTTGTAACCTGGAGTGAAAGTACCTCCGGCGAAGTCTACGTTGTAGCCTACGTATTTGGAGAATGTGACAAGATTTTGACCCGATGCATATATGCGAACGCCACTTAAATAGCCGCCAAACCATTTGTCAGGGAAGTTATAGCCCAACTGGATGTTGGCAATTTTCAAATATGATGCATCTTGCAGGAAACGCTCGCTGAACATGTCGTTGGTGATTGAACCTGTCGATTTGTATGCTATGCGTGGCACATTGGTGTTTTTGTTATCCGGTGTCCATGCATTCAACAGATCAATGCTCTTGTTGAGTATAAAGTATGAGCTGTGCAACGTAACGTCAACATAATCCAGGGCTTTGAAAAATGCAGCTCCGTATGTCGTTATGCTCAGGTCAATACCTTTCCATTCAACACGTGCATTTAAGCCGTAATGAATCTTTGGTATGCCGCTACCCAGGAACTGCTGGTCTTCGTTTGTAATTTCGCCGTCGAGGTTGATGTCGGCGTATGCAACATCACCTGGCTGTGCTCCGCTCTGATTTATGAATTCGCCTTCTGAGTTGACACGGGTATCTATCTCTTCCTGCGACTGGAAGATACCTTCATAAACATAGCCATAGAATGATCCAACTTCACGACCTACCTCTGTGCGACAGTAGCCATCTGTGCGAGGTTCGCCTGAAACGCCCAGCTGTGTTACCATGTTGTTGAGGGTAGACAAGTTTGCAGAAATATCATACTTGACAGCGTGTTGATGATTGTGATATGCAACCAGGAACTCAAGACCTGTGTTTTCCATCGTTGCTGCGTTCATCGTTACTGTTGCGTTGGTAACACCTGCATTGGTTGGAACTGCCACACTGTAAAGAAGGTCTTCTGATATTGACTTGTACCAGTCGAAAGTAAATTCCAGCTGATTGTCGAACATTCCGAGGTCGAGACCAAAGTCAAGAGTTTTCTTCTTTTCCCATCTGATGGCTGTGTTTACATAGTTTGATATTGCAGAGCCGGTAACCTTATTATTTGCAAAGCTATATGTGTAGTTACCTCTTTGCATAACATCCATGTACTGGTAATCGCCAATGTTCTCATTACCAAGCTCACCATAGCTGCCGCGAATCTTGAGCAGATTGATAAGCGATTTGTCTACAGGGAAGAAGTCTTCCCGTTCGATACGCCAGCCTGCTGACACAGATGGGAACCAACCCCAACGGTCAGCTGAAGAAAGACGGCTTGAACCATCACGGCGTGCTGTTGCCGAAATAAGGTATTTCTCATCGAAATTGTAGTTGACACGGCCTACAAACGATGCCAGTACGTGTTCGCTTTCATAGCTTGTTGATGATGTTTCCTCAGCGTTGTTTACCTGCAGATAGTATGGTTCAGGCAATGTAATGCCTTTGCCTGTGAGTGTGTGATAGAGTTCGCGCTCGAATGTCTGACCAACAACCGCATTGATGTGATTTCGTCCGATACTACCGTCGTAGGTTATAGTGTTTTCCACAAGTACATCGCTATAGTTACGATAGCCCTCTGTCAGGTTTTCATCGCTCTTTGACAGGTAGTTTGTTGTACTCTGTATAAATGCAGGGAAGAATGTCAAGTCCTTTGCATAGGTCCTGCTGTACGCCAGGTTAAGGTTGTAATCTATCTTGTGATTGCTGCTCGTGAGACCAACCATGTTTATGAGGTCAACATTTAAAGAACCTGAGGCAACAACGCGGTCAACTTTTGAGTTCCTCGTTATTAAACTGTTTTCGAGCAGAACGTTCGTTACACGCAGGTCACCGTGAACGTCGTCATAGTAAGTGCCAAAACCGTAAGAGTCGTAGTGGTATTCTGATGCAGCCGAAATTTTGTCGTCGAGAACCCATGTCGATTCATCGTAAGCCCTGATGGTCGGAGGCGTAATCAGAACCGAAGCCATTACAGGATATTGTGCACCGTACAGACCCTGTACATACTCATTGGCGTTACTGAGAGCCATATTGTCCTGATCACTGTGGCTGTACACTATGTTCGCTTTGATTTTGATAAACTTAACATCCATAGTATTGTTGAAACGGGCAGTGAAACGTTCGAAGTTAGGACCGGCACCTACCATTGTTCCTTCCTGGCTGTAGTAGTCGAGACCGAGGTTGTAAGTATTGTTAGCGCCACCTCCTGAGAGGTTGAGGTTGTGATTCTGACGAAGACCTGTTTTGAACGCCTCATCATACCAGTTTGTGTTAATTTCGCCCGGATCGATATATTTTGCGTTTGCAGGATCGTATCCGGCAGGAACATTCATTCCACTGTTGGTGTATGCCATGGTTAGGTATTCACCATACTGGTAAGAATCCATAACATCGTACACTCCGTTCTGCACCTTGTCCAGGCCAAAGTAACCGGTGTAGTCTATCTTCATGGCTTCGTTCTTCTTACCCTGCTTTGTGGTGATGATAACCACGCCGTTGGCGGCACGCGAACCGTAGATTGCGGCAGCAGAAGCATCCTTAAGTACCTGAAGGGTTTCGATATCATTTGGCGAGAAGTCACGTATTGTTGTTCCCATTGGTACTCCATCAATAATGTAGAGAGGTGCGGTACTGCCGAAGGAACCAATACCACGAATGCGAACCAAAGGATCTGCTCCCGGTTGTCCGTCGGATGTAATTTGTACACCCGCTACTTTTCCTTCGAGCATTGTTGAGATGTTTGAGTGTGATGCTTTCTTCATCTCTTCAGTGTTGACAATGGCAACTGCACCTGTGAGGTCAGCCTTGCGTTGTGTGCCGTAACCTATTACAACCACCTGGCCGAGTTCTTCTAATCCTGAAACCAGTATGATATTGCCGAGTTCAGTTTTTCCTCCGACGGTCACTTCAATACTTGTGTATCCTATAAAAGATACTATCAGTGTAGCATCCGGAGGAACAGAAAGAGAGAAGTTACCATCAAGGCCGGAACTGGTACCTTTGGTTGTACCTTTTTCAATAATGGTTGCGCCTGGAAGTGATACTCCGTTTTCGTCAACGATTTTACCCTTTACTATTATGTTGCCTGTTTGAGTCATCGACATCTGGCCGGCATTGCCGTTGCCTTCTGTGTATGCCGGGGGTGCGAGCGCCAGCAATCCCAACAGAATTAAATATGTATATTTCATAATTTGAATATTTTTTATCCTGGTGATTATTCAACTAATACGAGATAAGAAACCTCTGTTACGAGTGCGCAAGTCAAGTCAGCACTGTCTACCGTTACACCCGCATACTTTTGGAAATGCGTTTCGCCGTTGGCGTAGGTAACATTGTAAAGTACATCAGCAGTATTGTCACCGTTGTTTGTCACTGTAATGACTACCCTGGAGCCACTGATGCTTGATGTGAATATACCCCAATTCCAGTCGGATGTGCGTGTGGCTGCGGGATAGCCGGTGCCCCATCCGAAGTTGTCCATGCGAACTACAGCATATTCAGTGACCTTGTCAGCTTTGCGAAGAATTGTACAGGGGCTGTGCCAGTTTGCAAGATTGTCGGAGTAGCAGTACATCGTAAATGTCTTACTCGAACCTGATGGGACTGTATAGTCAGCAGAGAATGCCGTCCACCAACCTGAAGAGAAGTTAGTAGCACCTACCTGACTTACACCCTGTACAAGAGTTAACGGACAGGTTGTAGTTACTGTTTTTGTTGCACCAACAAAAGAAATGACAGCGGTCTGAGCACCTGAGGCGGCTGGAATCTTGCCAAACTTAAGAGTTGAGTTTGGTATGACAGCTTTTGTACCGTCTGAATATGTACCTGTTACGACAATACCTGCAGTGTTGAATATGATAGAGTCGCTGCTGTAGTAATAGTATGTGGTTATAACTGGCAGAGTAGTAACCTCCAGGCTTGAAACAGGATTGGTTACTTCCAGAGTGTAGTAGCCTATTACAGCCTGGCAGTATGCACCTTGCTTTGTTTTGCTGTAAGCTACAGTAACTGTCTTGACTCCGAGTGAAGTCATATCAGGAATAACGGTGAATGTTATATCTGTAGAATCAACCTGCTCGGAAGATCCATCAGCGTAAGTAACAGTAGCTGTTGCAGTACCCCAGAAGTTTTCGTTTCCAAATTCAATAAAAGCAGGAGCTCCGGCAATAGCGATTGAAACCGGATTAACGTCTTCTATAACAGTGACTTTAGAAGGTATAATGTATGCTTTTTTCATCTCGAAATAACTGCCATCGCAAACTAAGAAAGCAACGATATCAGCAGTGGCAGAAACAGGTTGTTGATATGTTTCGACGAGTGTTGTACCATTTGTTCCAACGGCAGTGGCTGTTACAAATACATTACCGGTAGCGGAATGGTCAATATCGATAGAGACTTTAGCACCTTGCATGGTAGTGCGGAAGTCGTTCCAGATATCGTCATCTCCGTCGGTGTCGGGATAGTTTTGGGAGATCATGCTTGCATCGTAATCAGCATTACCCCATCCGTAAGCATCAGAACGGAGAAGAAAGTATTCCGCATAGCCTTCAGCATCACGCTGTGCATTGGCGATGGCAAGATTCCAGTTGTTCCAGTTGTTAACACCGGTACCGTGATTTATAAACTCCAGATGCAGGAGCTTGTTTGCAGGAATGGTGAAATAATCAGAGAAGTAAGCCCACCAACCGGCGCTGTTATCTTCAGGTCCCACTATCGGTGTGGTGATGATAAGATAAGTAGTGTCACCTGTATTTGGCTTCGAAGCTGCAATTGAGTCGATAATGTGCTGCAGGTCAGAGGGCGCATCAATTGAATAAGGTTCCAACTTCTCGCACCCAACTAAGCCAAATACTGCCAAAATTGCTGCGCTCAGGGCGCACCTCATTAGGTTAGTTGTTTTCATAAATCCTCAGTTTAGTTGATTTCATAAAATCAGATTTGATAGAGTTTAGTCATTTAATAATTATAATTGAGATGGTCTGATTGACCGTACAAATTATTAATCAACTGTAAGTGCTTATGCTGTAATGGTCCTTGCCCGCCCGAATACCGCTGCAGGCATCAGAGTAAACAGCAGCATGCAGATGAGAAAACGCATATTATTGAATAAATCTGGTTTCATTTTACTCGGTTTGTCTGATTAGAAAGGGTTTTATTTTTTTGAGTTTTGCCAATTTCCTTGCTCTTAACCCGGGTAAAAATCCATATTTGCGTTATGTAATTACGTGTAATATTTACACATTTAGATTTTTAAAAAATAATATTTTCTAATACCTTATATTTATTTAATGTAAAATATACACTTCCACCTGCGTATGAAAGATAAACTTATTTTATTAAAACAAAAAATATATTTATGCCCTATTACAAACGTTTGCAGCCTGGATGCTCAGGCATCTCATAATTATAATTGCCGTATTTTGATTGACCGGAAACATACCTCGTTTCCATGATCCTGGAGGAGGATATGCCCTTTTTCTGCTTCGCCGAAGCCTCGGTAGATGTTATATTTACTTTCGCTGACCAGCTTGCGAAAATCGTCGCTGCCCCGCTCATATTCCAGGACTTTGAACCCGTTCAGCCAGTGTTCTACATGTCCGTTTAGCGACACTATATGTCCTGTGTTCCATTGACCTGTACCGTTGAACCTCTTGTTGGCGGCAGGTATCAGATCATAGAGGGATGCAACCGTCCTGTTGCCGTCGCGTCCCATTTTTGCATCGGGGTGACGCAGGTCGTCAAGGATCTGGTATTCAAGTCCTATTGCCGAACCTGTTGAGGCATAGTCTTCTGTAACGAAATATTTGACACCGCTGTTAGCTCCTTCTGTGATCATGAATTCAAAGGAGAGGTCGAAATTGCCATACTCATCAACTGTCACTATGTCTCCGCCACCCTTTGATTCGGCCCCGCCCGAAGGAAGAACTTTCAGATAACCGTTTTCGATCACCCAGCCCGATTCGGGAAAGGTTTCCTTACTAGCGCCCCGCCAGCCAGTACTGGAGGTGCCGTCGAACAACAGCTTCCATCCGTCACTAACCTCTTTTTCCGTCAGTGTGTTGGGAACGAAATTTGCCTGGTAGATCCCGCTGGTGTCAGGAATAATATATTTTTCAAGATTCTCAGTTACTATCCTTATATTCTTCCACCTTACCTGGGTACCGGCCAGTTTTTCAGCCACTGCATGAACCTGGAACCCAATGAAACCTGCAGTGTCGGTATTATCGACCAGGTCTGCAACGGGGATGCCGTTGATCCATGTTCTGATCCTTGTCCCTATAGCTTCCACATGGTATTTATTCCAACCGTATCTGTCAAATGCTTTCACTGCAGCCTGGTTGTTTGGAGTGACCGGGTACAGCCACCCTCTGCGTGCCTCGTCATATATTCCACCGCTCCAGCCTCTGTCTGTGGGGTCAATCTCAACCTGGTAACCATAAACCAGGACTTTACCCGCATTATCTTTGCTATGGCTCCTGATCTGTACACCGGAGTTGAGAAGAGTATCTACCTTCGTTTCGAACTCAAGAATAAAATCGGAGTACTCATCACCGGTACACATAAAACTGTTGGGGGTGTTGGGTGTAGAAATTCCCACCATCTCGCCGTTTTCCACTAAATATTGAGCCTGTCCGCCGAGTTGCACAAAACCATCGAAGTTTTTTCCGTTGAAGAGCTTTTGCCAGTCGCCTGTCTGGCATCCGGCAGCAGTCATCATCAAAGCAAGCAAAGAGACAATGAATTTCAGTTTCATAATAAATGGTGTTTAGGTTAGTATTCGGGGAATTTCCAGGATGGATCGTAGTATGGCTTGATGAGAGCATTGGCCTCCTCTTGCCTGAATCTGCCGGCGGCGTTATCCCATTCAAGCGGTTTCCCCAGCCTGCATGAGACATTTGCCAGGTGGGTCATCATAGCCACTTTAGCTCCGATGGCCACATCTGCGTTGGGCAGGTTGCGGGTTGTCATGCAGTCGAGGAAGTTACCCACATGGGAGGCAAGTCCTCCTCCGGCAACAGCCTGGCCCTCCACCGTCTCTGATTTTTTCTGCAGAGGCACGGCCTCCATACGCGGGGCAGAATCGATCTCGGGAATTACTTCCCACCCGTTACGGTCGAGCACCAGGGTGCCGTTCTCACCTATGAAAGCCAGTCCGTGTTCACGCCCGTAAGGTCCGTCTTTCACACCGCAGGCATGGTCCCAGCTGATGGTGAAGTCATCATAGACAAAAGACGCCAGAAGCGTGTCAGGCGTCTCCATGGCATCGGTGGGGTATGCAAATTTTCCTCCTGCAGTGTATATTGCTTTGGGGAGGTCAGCCTTCATCCCGAGCATGGCATAATCAAGGAGATGGACTCCCCAGTCAGACATCAGTCCGCCCGCATAGTCCCAGAAGTATCTGAAGTTATAATGAAAGCGGTTCGGGTTAAAAGGGCGGTGTTTTGCCGGTCCGAGCCACATCGTGTAATCAACTCCCGGTGGAACCGGACCGTCAGGCTGAACAGGAAGGGTCTTTTTCCAGATCATGTAAGCCCATACCTTAGCGGTCCTGATACGTCCAAGCTTTCCGGAGTGAATGAATGCCACGGCATCCTGCCAGTGCGGATCACTGCGCTGCCATTGTCCGGTCTGCACCACCCGGTTATGTTTTCTTGCTGCGTTTACCATTGCATTACACTCAGCAATGGAATTTGCCAGCGGCTTCTCGCAGTAGACATCCTTGCCTGCCTCCATGGCTGCAATAGACTGCAGGCAGTGCCAGTGGTCAGGCGTAGCAACTATGACCGCATCAACCTCCCTGTTATCCATCACCTTGCGCCAGTCTTTTTCAAGCTGCTGAGGCTTTTTCCCCGCGATCTTCTCGACATCTGCGGCCCGTTTGTAAAGCCATTCGTCATCAATGTCGCAGATCGAAACACACTGTACCTGCGGGAATTTAAGAAACGTCTCGAGGTTTGACCACCCCATATTCCGTCCACCGATAAGAGCAACCCTTATCTTGTCTGAAGGTTTGACCTTTTTGTAAGGCATGCCATAGACTCGCGGTATTGATCCCAGTGCTGCCATCCCGGCAGCGGCAAGCATGCCTTTCCTGACAAAGTCTCTTCTGTTGTTCATGATCTTATTTCTTTTCGCTTTGCTGATTATTCATTACAGGCTCTTTCCAAAGGTAATAAATCCTAACTTTATCGCCGGACCGTATCTTAACCAAATTATATGAAAAAGCTTTTCCTGGCAATCTGCTTTGTATCTGTCATGTTTGCCGTTAACGCGCAGGCACCGGCCTATCTTAATACCAGCCTCTCCGTAGAAGACCGTGTAAATGATCTTGTCAGCCGCATGACCGTTGAAGAAAAAGCCGCGCAGCTTCTTTATACCGCTCCGGCCATCCCGCGCCTTGGTGTGCCCGAATACAACTGGTGGGGTGAGGCCCTGCATGGTGTGGCCCGCGCAGGTTACGCCACCGTCTTTCCCCAGTCGATCACCATCGCCAACAGCTGGGATGAGGAGCTGATGCTTGATGTTGCCAATGCTATCTCAGATGAGGCAAGGGCCAAGTACCATGAATTTATCAGACGCGGCGATCGTGGTATTTATCATGGCCTGACATTCTGGTCGCCCAATATCAATATCTTCCGTGACCCCCGGTGGGGCAGGGGACATGAGACTTATGGAGAGGACCCTTACCTGACAGGACGCATGGGACTGCAGTTTGTTCTGGGTATGCAGGGCTCAGATCCGAAGTACCTGAAGACGGTAGCCACGGCAAAGCACTATGCAGTACATTCCGGTCCGGAGCCTCTGAGACATAAGTTCAATGCACAGGTAAGCGAACGCGATCTGCGTGAAACGTATCTTCCTGCCTTCCGTACCCTGGTGAAAGAGGGTGGCGTTTATTCGGTAATGGGCGCCTATAACCAGTTCCGCGGACATCCTGCGTGCGCCAATGATGAACTGTACGGCATCCTCAGGAATGAATGGGGATTCAAGGGGTACATTGTCTCTGACTGCTGGGCAGTGTCTGATTTTTACACTTTCCAGGGCTATGCAAAAGATCCTGCAGAGGCAGCAGCACAGGCAGTCAGGGCAGGTACTGACCTTGAATGCGGTGTCGATTATACCTACCTGATGGAATCTTTAAAGCGCGGACTGATTACTGATGCTGAAATAGACAAGGCTGCCAAAAGGCTTATGACCGCACGGTTTAAGCTTGGCATGTTCGACCCTGATTCAATTGTAGAATATGCTCAGATACCATATAGCACCAACTGCTCTGACTATAACCGGTCGCTTGCCAGACAGGCTGCCCGGGAATCGATAGTTCTGCTCAAGAATGAAAATAACATACTGCCTCTGAAGGGTGATATAAAGACTATTGCGGTAATAGGTCCGAATGCGGATAACTGGGAGGCGCTGGTTGGTAATTACAATGGCATCCCGAAAGATCCTGTTACGATTCTTGACGGCATCAAAGCGAAGGCTTCATCATGCACTGAGGTGATATGGGCAGAGGGATGTGATCTGGCTCCGGGGATACATAACCTTATCCCGGTGCCCTCTTGTTATCTGCAAACCCCCGATGGCAGGCAGGGAGCATTGGGCGAATACTTTGACAATCGTGACATGAATGGCGAGCCGCTTTTCCGGCGAATTGATGATGCAATCAATTTCTACTGGGACAATGATTCACCGCATCCTCTGATGCCAGCCAATGACTTCGGCATTCACTGGATTACGGACCTGATCCCTCCTGTCAGCGGAACATATCACCTTGGGACATGGGGCTCATCTGCTTACGTACTGAAAGTCAATGGTGATACGTTGTTGTCTTTCCGTGGTGAGCATCACGGGTTTCACAAGGAGGTACCGGTAGAACTGAAGGCGGGCGAAAAGTGCCGCATAGAGTTGTTTTACAAAAACTACAGCGGAGATGCGGATATGAAACTCCTATGGGCAATGCCGCGTGAAAATCTTGTCGAAGATGCTGTGGCAAAAGCATCCCTGGCTGACGCTGTTATCCTTGTTCTGGGACTTTCGCAGCGTCTGGAGGGAGAAGAGATGGGAATAAGGATCGAGGGTTTTGAGGGTGGCGACCGCACCAGTCTTGCCCTGCCAGCAGTCCAGGAAGAACTGCTGGCGGCAATGATAAATACAGGCAAGCCGGTTATAGTGGTTCTCATGAACGGCGGTCCCGTGGCTTCACAGCAGGCACATGAGAAAGCGGCAGCGATCCTGCTTGCCGGTTACCCTGGAGTGGAGGGCGGAAGCGCTGTGGCAGATGTGATTTTCGGTGACTATAATCCTGCCGGACGGCTTCCGGTCACATACTACTCATCTGTGGATCAGCTGCCTCCGTTTGAGGATTATGATATGGAAAACCGGACATACAGGTATTTCTCAGGCACTCCGTTGTACCCGTTTGGCTACGGTTTGAGTTACACGACATTCAGTTATTCAGATCTTTCTCTTCCGGAAAAGATCGTTGCCGGTAATGATGTGCGGATGATTGTCACAGTGACTAATACGGGAAAAATGGCAGGTGATGAGGTTGTGCAACTTTACATCACAGATGAAAAGGCCTCAACACCCAGGCCGCTGAAGCAGCTCGAAGGTTTCAAACGGGTACATCTTAATGCAGGGGAGAGCCGAACCGTAGAGTTTATGTTGAAGGCTGAGCAGTTTTCTATGATTAACAAGAGCGGTGTCAGGGTCATTGAACCGGGCTGGTTCACTGTTTTTGCCGGAGGTAAGCAACCCGGGCCAGCGGAAGCATCTGATCCCAAGATCACTCAGGTGTTGAGCGGCCGGATCAGACTTACCGGCAAGGAAGTCAGGCTCCCTGAATAAGGTTCGCTTTTTATCGCCGTCCGGCATCAATGGTTATCTTTGCGGCCAAACAGAGACACATGCTCCCGGAGGATTTTCTTAAACGTATCAGCCATCAGGATTATATTGATGCAGAGGGACTGACGGAAGCACTGGATCAGCCTTCGCCGGTCTCTGTGAGAATTAATCCATATAAATGGGCGCAACCAGTCAGCGGGTATAAGAAGGTTCTGTGGGAGCCACAGGGTTATTATTTACCGGTGAAGCCTCTTTTTACGCCTGATCCGCTGTTTCATGCAGGGGTATATTATCCTCAGGAAGCATCGAGTATGTTCACCGGAGAGGTCTTCAGGCAGGTAACCGGGGATATGGAAGATATTCGCGTGCTCGATCTTTGCGGAGCGCCCGGTGGCAAGAGCACTCACCTGTCAGCCCTGATAGCCGGCAGGGGATTCCTGGTAGCCAACGAAGTAATCCGGGCACGGGCGGCAGTGTTGGCAGAGAATATAACCAAATGGGGACTTGGAAATACTGTAGTCACCCAGAATGACCCTGCAGCTTTCGCCTCGCTTCACTCCTTCTTCGATGTAATTGTAGCAGATGCACCATGCTCAGGTGAGGGAATGTTCCGAAACCCGGCAGCCGTTCATGAATGGTCTCTGCAGAATGCCAGGCTTTGCAGCGAACGGCAACGCAGAATAGTGATGGAGGTATGGCCGTCACTGAAACCCGGAGGTATACTGATTTATTCGACATGCACTTTTAATCCTGCCGAGAATGAGGAGAACATCTCATGGTTCATGAACAGGGCGGCATCTGAATCTGTCGCGATTGAGATCGGAGCGGGCACCGGGATTGAGCCAGTACGATATGCCGGAACAGAAGGATACGGTTTTCACCCCGGCAAAGTAGAGGGTGACGGCTTCTTTATTGCTGTTCTCCGGAAAACAGAGGGCAAAAATGACGCGCACCTGAGGATCAGGACAGTCAGCCCGAAACCGACAGCAAAAACCACCGGTCTGGCCGGGCAGATGTTCGCTGGTGACAGTGACAGGGTAATAACGGCGGGAAACAGGATCATAGCACTGGCTACTGACCGGAATGTTTTCAGTTATATTGACGAAAGGCTGACCGTCATCAAATCAGGTACCATGATCGGTGAAACCAAGAATGCTAGTTTTATTCCTGCCCATGACCTGGCGATGTCTGTAAAACAGAAGGAGGGAGCCTGGCCGGTGTACGATGCAAATTATGAAGAGGCTTTAGCATTTATACGTCTCGAACAATTCCGCATTGAGGGGATGCCCAGGGGGAGAATACTTATCCGGTATCGTGGCATACCATTGGGCTTCGTCAACAATCTCGGGAACCGCATCAACAACGGATACCCTCAGGCCTGGAGGATGCGCATGGAGAGGCAACCCGGTTACAGGGAGATATTGTGAAGAAATAAATATGTCTTATTTTTATCTCAAAGAAAAACCTGATGAAAACAGATATTGAGATTGCACAGGGTGCCGTTATGCGGCCTATTGTTGAGGTGGCCGGCACACTTGGGCTAACTGAGCGCGACCTTGAGCTTTACGGGAAATACAAAGCCAAGTTGCCCCTCTCTCTGATTGATGAAAAGAAAGCAGCGAAGGCAAAGCTTATACTTGTTACTGCAATCACTCCGACACCCAGCGGTGAAGGTAAGACCACAACTTCGATAGGCCTGGCTCAGGGACTTAACCTTCTCGGTAAAAAAGCCACTGTGGTGCTTCGTGAGCCCTCGCTGGGGCCTGTTTTCGGAATAAAGGGAGGTGCTGCCGGCGGAGGTTACTCGCAGGTGCTACCAATGGAAGATATTAACCTTCACTTTACCGGTGATCTCTCAGCCGTCGAGAAGGCTCACAATCTGCTCTCAGCAATGATTGATAATAACATACAGGCTTCTGAGAGCAACCTTGGGATTGACCCGAGGACCATAGCCTGGAAGAGGGTGATGGACATGAACGATCGTGCCCTTAGAGATATCGTCATCGGCCTCGGAGGCACGGCACAGGGTGTGCCGAGGGAGACGGGATTTGATATTACCGCTGCCTCTGAGGTCATGGCAATCCTGTGCCTTGCAACGGGTATCAGTGATCTCAAGGCACGACTGGGCAATATCTTTATCGGCTACACGTATAAAGGTAAACCTGTCTTCGCCCGTGATCTCAAAGCCCAGGGAGCAATGGCCGCGCTGCTGAAACATGCAATAAAACCAAACCTGGTGCAGACGCTGGAAGGCACCCCGGCGATAATTCACGGCGGTCCGTTTGCAAACATAGCCCAGGGTACAAACTCCTTACTGGCTACCCGTATGGGTCTCACGCTCAGCGATTATGTGGTCACCGAGGCCGGGTTTGCCAGCGAGTTGGGTGCTGAGAAATTCTTCAATATCAAGGCGCAGACAGGCAAGCTGAAGACAAACGCTGTCGTAATAGTGGCAACAGTCAGGGCGTTGAAATATCACGGCGGTGTAAAGCTGTCTGATCTTCCCAGGGAAAATACAGATGCCCTGAGCAAGGGTTTCGAGAACCTCGACAAACATATCGAGAACATGCATTATTACGGCTTCAGGCCTGTGGTGGCAATTAACCGTTTCGAAACAGACACCGACGCCGAAATCGCTCTCGTGAAAACATACTGTGAGGAGCACAATGTACGCGTCGCGGTCAACACTGCATGGGCTGACGGCGGCAAAGGGGCTTTGGAACTTGCGGAGGCAGTGCTGGACGCAACAGAGGCATGCACTGGTTGCTTCACTGCACTCTATGCCATGTCATGGCCCCTGGAGAAAAAGATTGAGACCATCGCCACGTTAATGTACGGAGCGCGGAACGTTGAATATACTCTTGAAGCCAGGGAACAACTGAAAAAAATCAGCGAGCTGGGCTTCGAAAACCTGGCAGTATGCATTGCCAAGACGCAGAAGTCTCTCTCTGATGATCAGACAAAACGAAACCGGCCGCGCGATTTCACCATCCGGATACGTAAAATAGAGATCTCATCCGGAGCTGGTTTCATCGTACCGATCGCCGGCTCAATAATGCGTATGCCCGGATTGCCACCCGTGCCATCTGCAGAGAAGATTGACATTGACGATCAGGGTCATATAAGCGGATTATTCTGAAAACAGTTTTCCCGGACATATCGGCTGCTGTTCTTTGCGGAGGCAAGGGATCACGTTTCGGCGGTATTAACAAATCGATGATCGAGATCAACGGTGTGCCTATCATTAACCGTACTGTCAGCCTCCTGAAACCTCTGTTCCATGAAATTATATTAGCCGGATGGCCACCAGGTGATCCGGCACCGGAAGGCGCCAAAACGGTTGCTGATAACTTTCCGGGCATGGGACCCCTGGCAGGCATCGAGGCAGCAATGAAAGCTTCGACGGCACCGTGGCTCTTTGTCTTCGGAGGTGACATGCCATGGCTGTCTGAGGAAATAATAACCGGGCAGGCAGCTGCTTCGCTGAAGGCACCCGCAGATGTGCTGATACCGAGAATTGATAAATCGATTGAACCTTTGCACGCCATCTACAGGTGCAGCCTTCATCCTTATCTTGAATCCTATCTGCGGGCAGGTAAAGATACAGCTGTCAGGGCATTCTTCAGACCATTAAAGATCAGGTATTATGATCTTCAAGGTGATGAAAAAACATTAAAGGTCTTCACAAATATCAACACCCCGCTGGATCTTCCCTGAGTATTGTGGCTGAGCTATATGTGCTTTTTTATTCTTACTTTTGTTGAGTACCTAAAGGACTGAACCATGATAAGATATGTCTTTATCATAGCTATAGCATTTACCTTGCTTGGTTCCTGCAGGAATTACCAGGACTACAGCAAAGTCGGATGGCAGGAGAAAGACCTTCCCGACTGGGAGAACCTGGCGGTAAACACTGTCAATGCCGAGAAGCCGCATGCCACAATGGTCAGCTTTCCTGACAACGTTGCAATCCGCAACGCAGGATGGAGGGAATCAGAGAATGTTATGTCACTTGACGGTAAATGGAAATTCAGCTTTGCCAATACTCCGGCAGAACGTCCGTACTGGTTTTTCAGGGATGACTATGATACACGTTCATGGTCAGATATCGAGGTGCCTTCCACATGGGAACGTGAGGGGTATGGAATTCCATATTATGTCAATATAGGTTACTCCTTTAAGATGAATCCTCCTTTTATTGATCATTCCGATAACCCGGTAGGCTCATATAAGCGTTCTTTCATTCTGCCATCCGGATGGAGGGATAAGGAAATTTTCCTGAACTTCGATGGTGTCAGCTCCGCATTTTACGTATGGATTAACGGCGAACAGGTAGGATACAGCGAGGACAGCAAAACGACTGCAGAGTTTAATATCACTCGTTTCCTGAAGAAGGGAAAGAACACAGTCGCCGTCGAGGTATACAGGTACTGTGACGGCAGCTATCTTGAGGGGCAGGACTTTTTCAGGTTAAGCGGCATTCAGCGTTCAGTGTGGTTGCATGCAAGGCCTTCCGCTTACATTCGCGATTATTTTTCCAGAGCCACACTGGTGAATGATTATACTGACGGCCATCTCGATCTTGATGTTGAACTGGCCAATGCCGGAAAAAGACCGGCGAACCTTCGTCTTGAAGCAGGATTGTATGATGGCGCCACAAAGATTCTTGGCGTGATAAGGGATGCTGATGCCGTTGATGGAACGGCGCTGCTGAATCTCAGCGCGGAATTGCCAAATGTAAATCCCTGGTCCGCTGAATCACCTTCACTTTACACCCTGGTGCTGACTCTTGCTGACGGCAGGGGAAGAGTGCTCGAGAGGGTAAGCAGCCAGATAGGATTTCGGACTTCTGAAGTAAAGGGAACGCAGTTCCTGATAAACGGTAAAGCTGTGCTTCTGAAGGGTACCAATATGCATGAACATGACCCTGTTAACGGACACACAATCGACGAAGCATTGATGCTGAAGGATATCAGGCTGATGAAAATGCACAATATTAATGCAGTACGTACTTCGCACTATCCTCAGCCCGAACGCTTCTATGAACTGTGCGACCAGTACGGACTCTATCTCATTGATGAGGCCAATATTGAATCTCACGGCATTGGTTATGACAAGGACCGGACCCTGGCAGACAAACCTGAATGGCTTGAACAGCACATGTTAAGAACGGTGAGAACGGTTGAGCGTGATAAAAACCACCCGTCGGTCATAATATGGTCGCTCGGCAATGAGGCAGGTGACGGGCAGAATTTTGTGGCGACATACAAATGGATCAGGGAGAGAGATAAGTTCAGGCCGGTGCAGTATGAGAGGGCGGAGAAGATAACCAACTCACCCGAAAGACACACTGACATTTGGTGCCCGATGTATCCCTCAATTGAGGAACTGGAGCAGTATGCTCAAAATGCCGGGAAACCCGGATATGACAGACCTTTAATCATGTGTGAGTATGCCCACTCGATGGGTAACAGCACAGGTAACCTGCAGGATTACTGGGACGTGATTGAAAAATATGATATACTTCAGGGCGGGTTCATCTGGGACTGGGTTGACCAGGGTTTGCTTGAAACAGATGATGACGGTGAGGAATATTTTGCTTACGGGGGTGATTATGGCGAGCCGGGAGCACCCAGTGACGGTAACTTCTGCTGCAACGGCCTGGTAGGCCCTGACCGCACACCGCACCCGGCGCTCGACGAGGTCAAGAAAGTATATCAGTACGTGAAATTCAACCCGGCTGACATAACAAAGGGCCTTGTGACAATTACAAATAAATATGATTTTACAAACCTGTCGGTTTTTAACATTAACTGGGAGGTACTGGCTGACGGTGTACTGTATAAATCCGGTCACCTGGGCCAGATTGACCTTGATCCGGGAAAATCAACAACGGAGGAGATACCTTTCGGTACCATAACACCTGAACCCGGTGTGGAATACTATCTGAACCTGTACCTCTCCAGGGCTGATGAGTGGGGTATCATACCACAGGATCAACTGTATGCTTCCGAACAGATACTCCTGCCTTTCCATGCTGAGGCAGCCGCTGCCGGTGCTGATAACCTTGCGCTGGTAAACATTCAGACTGAAGGGGCAGATCTCACGGTAGCCGGAGAAGATTTTACGGTTGTTTTTAATTTGTCTGCCGGGACTATGAAATCATTCATTGCAGATGGTCAGGAGTTACTCCGGTCAGGTCCGCGGCCTGATTTCTGGAGACCGCCAACAGACAACGATTACGGTAACGGTATGGATGTGAGAAATGCAGACTGGAAAGATGCAGGGCCTGACGCTGTACTGAAATCGGCGCAGATAAGCCAGCCAGGAATGAACAGCGCCGTGATACGCTTCACCTTTGATATTCCCGGCCATGACAACAGAAAAATTGCCTCGCTGGTAACGGCATATACTGTGCATGGTGACGGTGCAGTAGATGTATCATTCAGTCTGACTAAAACTGACCTTAAACTGGAAGAGATACCCCGTGTGGGGATGCAGATGACAATGGCCGACAGGTTTACTGACCTGGCATGGTACGGCAGGGGTCCCCACGAGAATTATTCTGACCGCAAGACCTCGGCATTTGTAGGCCTGTATGAGAGCTCCGTGGCTGAACAGTATGTGCCATACGTCAGACCGCAGGAGAACGGTTACAAGACCGATACAAGGTGGCTGACAGTGACCGACAACACGGGCATCGGGCTCCGGTTTGAGGGCAGGCCTGTCTTCAGCTTTGCGGCGATGAACTACCTTCATGACGATTTTGAATCGCCGGGCAACCTCTCACGTTACCGGCCGGACGCAAAACTAGTGAATACCCATATAGATGATGTAAGTCCCCGTGACCTGGTATGTGTCAATATTGATTACGGCCAGATGGGTGTCGGCGGAGATAATTCATGGGGTGCCCGCACGCACGAAAAATACTGTCTTCGTGATACCAGGTATGATTACTCATTCAGAATCGTTCCTGTAAAAAGGTCAGAATAACAGCACCATCGTGCTTACTTCGACGGTACAGGTATCTCAGCCCTGAGTACCGTGCCGCTTCCTGTCACAATATTACTGACATTGTATGTAAGCGGCTGTTCCAGATAGCGTCTGTCGGCTCTTACCCTTACAACCATGTTGGCCGGTAATGTCAGTTCCGCAGGCGCACCCTCCGGCCCGCCGGTCAGCTTCATCGGCAGGTCAGATTTATTTGTGATCTCAAAAAAGATATTCTTACCGTCATCCTTAAACGGAGCTCCGGCTTTAACAGCTGCTCTGAACAGCGGGCCGGTGAACTGCTCGAAGCCTGCAAGAGAGTCTCCATACCACACAGCTGTCCTTCCGGCGAACATAGCTTCGCGAAGCGATTCCATCGTACGTTCTTTGGCAAATACAAGGGTAACCGGCCTGTGGGTGTACTCGGGTTCCATATATGTTTCACTTATTACACCGTGGACATCACTGTTACCCATTACCGCCAGCTTATGTTCACGGCACATCTCCAGGACAGTGGCATTCCTGTAGGTTTCATATTCGTTGAAATATTCTATTCCGTGGAGCCACCCTTTTGCAATGAGGTCCAGGTGGACAGGATACAGTCTTGGTATGCCGTCAGGTTGCTGCGCCTTCCATCCCGGGTGGTTATACTGGATGAATGCACCCTGCTTTACTGCAGCCTCAATGGCCTTCATAAAGTCCGGTTTGTCGAGTGAGTCGGCATCCTGAATGAACAGGGCGTTAATGTGTCCGGGAGGCATGCTGCGGGTGATCTCGGCTCCATGGACAAGGATAAGGTTATAATCTTCTGCTGTGGTCCTGGCAATTTTCCATGCAGCGTTGTTATCAGCAGATATGAATTCTTTATGTGGCTGATATTCAATATGATCAGTGATCGCGAGGGCATCCAGCCCGTCTCTCCATGCTTCTCCGACTCTCTGTGTCGGCCAGACGTTTCCGTCAGAAAAGACCGTGTGGGAATGAAAATCACATTTCAGAGTCACATATCCCGGTATATCCGGCATATTCAGAACCCGCCTCTGGGCGGACAGAGTCATTGAGCCAAGAAGAAGAGCTAATACAATGAGTAAATTGTTTTTCATATTCTTATGTTTTGCAATGTTGTCTGAAGTCCTTTAGTATGAGGGTCAGTGAATTTGCGATTTGCGAATTTCGATTTCTGAATTAACTGATTATCAAATTCTTAATTCTTAATTCTCACACTATTTCCCGCCAACCTCTCTTCCCCTGAGAATGAACCTGTCGTACACAAAAAGCAGCACGCTTGCCAATATTGCTATTGCCGCAAACAGCACCCATATTCTTGAAGGGTGGTAAGTGTCCCACAGATACCGGGTGAGCTGATGCGTATCCATTCCGAACAGTTCCTGTGCCCTTGCATAATAATCGGTCTGTGTGAAGTTACCGGAAATCTCCGGGATATCAAATCCTCTCTCTGTCACTGCTCTCTTTAGCAGGAAGAGCTTATCAGCCATCATCTCGAAGGGTTTTCCTGATATGAGGCCGGCCCCCATGTGCCCGAGGGCAATCGGGAGGAATGCGGTGCCCATATACAGAGCCTTCCTGTCTGAGGGTGCAATGCCGCCAAGGTATTCCTGTATTTTGGGCGAGGAGGCCATCTCGCCGATGCTGAAGATCAGCATACCCAGGACTATCAGCCATGGATTCAGGTTAGCGAACATCATGCCAAGGCCGAAGGCAAGGATGAAGATACCTGTCATAATCGAGTTCAGTGGTCTGAACCTGCTTGTAATTGATGAGATTATAAGCTGAAAGAGTATTATATAGAACGATGCCAGGCTGGAAATGGTTACCGTAGTGATTCTACCCGGATCCAATCCCAGCGCAAGCGATATCCTGTCAAGATTAACCCAGGCATCAAGAAACACCGGAAATGAATAATAAAGCTGGTTATAGGCTGTCCAGAATATACCGATGATGAAAAGGAACATCAGGTAGCGCCAGTCAGTCAGGGTGACGCCGATGTTTTTAAATGCAATGCCTATGTTCTGCAGGAAAGTCTTGTCGGTCACCTCTACGGCAGGCTCTTTATACACAAACAGTACCAGGAGGTAATTGATTGTCATTGCTGCGATGGAAACGTAGATTACCATATCCCAGCTATTCTTATACAGCATGCTGGCGACAAAGGGTCCTAAAAATCCTCCGATATTCACCATCATGTAAAAAATTCCGAAGCCCAGCGATGCGGTTTCTTTATTGGTCACCCTCGCCACCGTCCCTGATATTATCGGTTTAAAGAGAGCGCCGGCAACGGCAAGGAGTATGAAAGCCGCGAAGATTGCCCCGAAGGATTCGAACCTGCTGAGCATGAAAAAAGACAGGATATAAGTTGTAAAGGAGAGAATGAGCACTTTCTTATAACCCACCCTGTCAGCAATTGCTCCTGTTATTACAGGAAGAAAGTAAAGGATCATCGACCCGGTGCCCATGATGGTCCCCTTCTCCACGTTGGAAAAGCCCAGGGCGCCGTCCTCTTTTGCCGAAGTGAGATAAAGGGCGAAGAATCCGCTGTAAAAGCCGTACCACCCCCAGCGCTCGAACAGCTCAATGATGTTTGATATCCAGAATACCTTCGGGAATTTTTTCAGGACACGGGTGAAATAGGTCATCGGTAAATTTAATGCGGGATGAAAATAATGAAATAAATCAATATTGCGGAGACGCCCGGATTGGCGTCTCTACAAACGATCATCCGCGTTTATTTTCGCGGCATAAAAATAAGCCTCTTTCCTGTCAGCGTCATCCCATGTATATACATTACGCTGCCTTAAGCCTCTCATATATCCTATTAATGCTGTATCTCCCGCACACATGGTGGTATGGGTGAAAAGTGCAAGTGAGAGGATCCATTTCCACCACGGAGAACAGAAGATCATGGCCACAATAATACCGGTTGTGATTATAACAAAAGGGGTGAAAGCCACAATGGAGAAGAGCCTGAGATCAGCCACGAAACGGTGAGCGGTGACATAAATTATACCCTGGCGGAGATCGGCGCCGTACCTGATGTCTTTTGCTCCTGCCAGACGGAAAGGTATAAGGTGAAGACCCTCATGGACGGGGATCAGGAGCACAGGCGCTGCTACCAGCCCTGTTGCGAGTCCGACTATTATCCGGGGATGCTCCGGAGTATATCTGGCACCCGGCCAGAACCAGACAATAAGAAAAGCGGTTATAGCCAATGCTATCCAGACCGTCATCATGGGCAGATTGAAGGATTTCAGGCTGCCTATTACAAAAGGTGCAATATCATTGTAAGGCAGGGTCAGAACCTTATCGTATGCCGATCCGTCCTCGAGCTCCTCTATTGCAGGCCTGGGTGTCATGTGACCGCAAAGTTAATTTATCCCCGGCAGGGAAAATGTTCCTGGTCAGTTTTATTCTGATTTGAACCTTTGGCACGACAATTGGTTAAATTTGCAGAGAAATATGAAAAGGCTGTTTATCATATGTATTAGCTTACTCTTCTGTGCCGGTGGTTACAGCCAGAACGCGGAGGTCTCTGCCCCTGATTCAACGCAGAGTATATACCATGTTCTTAAGACTGCCACCTTCGACGGTCAGACATATCCCCTTGTGGAGCTTAACGAGATCACCGTTTACGGTAAGATGCCCCGCGGAGTAAAATTCAATTACCGCAGACATGCCCGTCTTGTATATAATGTACGTCGTGTCTATCCTTACGCTCTGGTTGTCAGGAATGAGGTTGGCCGTGTCAACAGACTGCTGGAGACGATGCCCAATAAGAGAGACCAGAACAATTTCCTTCAGCAGTACGAAAAGGACATTTTTAAAGAATACGAGGATGATATGAAAAAGCTTACCTTCTCCCAGGGCAAGATACTCATCAAGCTGATTGAGCGGGAAACCCAGAATACATCATTTGAACTTATAAAACAATACCGCGGAAAATTCTCCGCCACCTTCTGGCAAAGCATTGCACGTATCTTCGGGGCTGATCTTAAGGCGGACTATGACCCTGCCGGAGAGGACTATCTTATTGAGCAGGTAATAATAGAGATTGAAGCAGGAAGGTTATAATCACTTCTGTTCCGCCATTTCCTTTATTGCTTTGATGACTTCCTCAGCGCCGCGGGCTATTTCCGTGATGGTTGCATTCAGCATATAGGCAGGTGCTGTGACAATCCGGTTTTTCCTGTCAACAGAAACCTCCCCATGGTGTTTTACCTCATGTCTGCCTCCCATGGCGGTTATGTCTGAAGCTGTTGAAGTATCATCGCCGATGGTTACAGTCACATCGCCCAGCACCCTTGTGATAAGCACCGGTGAGATGCAAAGTGCCCCGATGGGTTTGCCGGCCCTGTGAGTGTCACGGATTGCAGCTTCCACCACCCTGTCAACATGGCAGTCAGTGCCGTCAACAGCGTATGTGCATAGGTTTTTTGCCACTCCAAACCCTCCCGGGAATATAAGAGCATCGAAGTCAGCGACCCTGTATTCTGTCAGGGCTTTTATTTTACCCCTGGCGATACGGGCAGCCTCGGTGAGTACGTTACGGGCTTCATTCATCGGTTCACCGGTAATATGGTTAATGACATGATGCTGCTTTACATTTGGTGCAAAGACCTCGTATTTGCCTCCCATCCTGTCTATGGCATATAATGTCATCACGGCTTCGTGTATCTCGGCTCCGTCAAAGACGCCGCATCCGGCAAGTACTACAGCTACTTTCATTTCAGTGCATAATTGTTTAGGTAATAAAGTTATAAATATCTTAGGTATTAGCACGATAATGCCATTCCATAGTTTCCTATAATCCTTTGCCTTTTATTATTGTCGCCAGGGTATAGAAAATTATTTTCAGATCAAGATAGAGGGAGACATTCTCGAGGTAGAGAAGGTCATAATCAAGCCTTTCGAGCATCTTGTCAATGTCTGATGCATACCCGAGTTTTACCTGGCCCCAGCAGGTGATTCCGGGCTTGACTGCCAGCACCCTGTTATAATAAGGAGCCTTCTCAATTATCTTTTCAATGAAGTGTCTGCGTTCAGGTCGCGGACCCACAAGCGACATATTTCCTTTCAGGACGTTGACGAAATTGGGTATCTCGTCGAATCTGTGTTTCCGCATGAACCTTCCAAGGCGGGTGATTCGAATGTCGCCCTTCACTGCCAGCCTTGGTCCGTCAGGTTCCGCATCATCCTCCATAGATCTGAACTTATAGATCCTAAAAGGTTTACCGTGCCGCCCTATACGCTCCTGGCTGAAAATCACCGGCCCTTTGCCTGATAACTTTATCATCAGTGCAAGCACACCCATCAGGGGTGATAGTACAATGAGCGCCATGGCGGACAGGAGATAATCCAGCACGACCTTTATCATATACTGCCAGTGCGGCATCTCCCTGTAAGAGACCCTGAGCAGCGGCGTTGCATAAATAGGTCCGGCTTCCACATGGCCGGAGATGATCTGCCTCATAGAAGGCACTGCCTTAACCAGTACATCGAGGTAGCATAAGTTATTGACCAGTCCTTCCACCGTACCGTACTCCTCTTCCTCAAGAGCAAGGATTATCTCATCGATCTCCTGTTCCCCGGTTACTTTAATTATATCATCCATTGTTCCCAGACAGGGCACTTCACCGGCGGGCGGGCTGCCTGCGGAACCGTCGACGCTGATGTATCCGGTGATAAGGTTGCCTGCCGGCACCTTTTCATTCTTTATATCGTCGATGAGCTTGACGGCCTTGCCGTTGCTGCCTATTATCAGTGTTCTGAACCCTGCCTCCCTCCTGTGAATTCTGCCCGATACCATAGATGTTATCACAAACCGGGGAAACCATGTAAGTATGAATTCAAGTAAAAAAAGTACGGAAAACGATTTGTAATATGTAGAATAGTGACCTACAGCATCATCAAGTATCAGTACAAAAAAGAGTACCACCACGGCAGCGAGGGTCACTGCAAATGATTTGCCGAATTCGAGAAGTCTTGACCTTCGGAGGGGATCGTAATAAAATCCCGCCAGGGCATAAACCACCATGAAAAACAGCGGTATCAGCAGGATTCCCAGGTAGAACTTGTTACCCAGTTCCATCCTGAAGTACTCACCGTATAACCTAGTCTCAATAAAGTACTTGCGGAAGAGGTAGAAAAGACCCCAGGCAATCGCCGAACCCATGAAATCGGCTACGATATATGACGCAGTAATGCGGCGGGCAAATTTTTTCATCGGTAATCGCGAGGGTAATGCAAAGATATCTGTTATTTTTAGATCAAAATCATGCAGTGGTGATTGACGAGTTGTTTGAGGCCAAAGGAAAGAGGAAGAGGCTTATTGAAGAGCTGCGGAGCAAAGGCATCACAGACGAAAGGGTTCTCGGTGCCATCGGCAGGGTGCCGCGTCATATCTTCATGGATGACGCCTTTATGAGGCACGCATACCAGGACAAGGCTTTTCCCATAGCTGCAGGTCAGACGATCTCGCAGCCTTATACGGTCGCCATCCAGACAATACTGCTTAATGTTGGAAAACGTGATCATGTGTTGGAAATTGGCACCGGATCGGGCTACCAGGCTGCCGTACTGGCCGAAATGGGAGTAAAGGTCTATACCATCGAGCGTCAGAGGGAGCTGTTTCGCAAGGCACAAACATTGCTCAGCTCCATGGGATACCGGATACAGTTTTTCCTTGGTGACGGCTATGAGGGTCAGCCCCAGTATGGCCCGTACGACGGCATTATCATCACGGCAGCAACGGCAGAGGTACCGGACAGGTTACTGAAGCAGCTCCGCATAGGGGGGCGCCTCGTAGTACCGCGCGGCGACCGCGATACGCAGGTGATGACCCTCTACACCAGACGAGGGGAAGATGATTATGAAATTACCACACACGGCTATTTCGTCTTTGTGCCGATGCTGAAGGGCATCGCCAACGGCGGTGAAAAAGAGTAAAGTGATGAAAATATACAAAGAAGTATTCTCGCCTATAGAAGTAAATACATATATCATAACCGGGAAAAACTCATCATGTATCGTCATCGACTGCGGCTGTTACGGGAAGAGTGAAGAGCAGCGGCTTGCTGACCTGTTTTCCTCACTGAAGCTTGAGCCTGTTCTGCTCCTCAACACCCACTGCCATCTTGACCATATTTTCGGCAACGCCATGATGCTTGAGAAGTACGGATTACGGTCATGGTTTCACGAAGGAGAGAAATATAACCACCTCACCTCGCCAAAGCATGCAATAATGTTTGGCCTCACCATGGAGCCTCCGCCTGAACCTGCAGGATTCCTGACTGACGGGGAGATAATAACTTCTGCAGGACCCGACCTCGAAGTTATTGCAGTACCGGGTCATTCATCAGGAGGCGTTGCTTTTTATTCAGCAGAAAACGGAGTTATCTTCACCGGCGACGCTCTCTTTGCCGGAAGCATTGGACGTTCCGACCTGCCGGGAGGAAACCACCAGCAACTTCTGGATAATATCCGGAAAAGACTTTTCACGCTGCCACCCGAAACAATCGTTTATCCGGGCCACGGTCCGGAGACAACTATCGGAGAAGAAATAAGAAGCAATCCGTTTTTCTCATAAATCATGATGAAAATGCTTTTTTTTGTGTGCAGGTTTGTGCTAATTTCGCCCCAATCTCTTTACATGATAATTAACTAACTAAAATATGATATCCGATCAGTTTGTTTACCGTCATATCGGTCCGCGTGACAGCGAAGTTGCCGGGATGTGCAAAACCATTGGCGTCGAGTCAGTGGATCAATTGATCAGCGAAACGGTCCCGGCATCAATAATATCGGAGCATCCGCTCAGCCTGCCTCCGGCAATGAGCGAGTATGAATATACGGCATATCTCAGGGACACGGGTAAGCTCAACAAACAGCACCGCTCGTTTATCGGGCAGGGTTATTACGGTGTGGCCGTTCCGCCGGTGATAATCCGCAATGTGCTTGAGAACCCTGCCTGGTACACTTCATACACGCCTTACCAGGCGGAGATATCGCAGGGCAGGCTTGAGGCGCTGCTCAACTTCCAGACCATGATCACCGGTCTGACGGGAATGGAAATAGCCAATGCCTCGCTGCTTGATGAGGCTACAGCAGCTGGCGAAGCGATGATAATGATGTTCAACGCCCGTTCACGAGATAAGGTAAAGGCGGGTGCGAACAAATTCATTGCAGACAATTCGATCTTCTGGCAGACCCGTGATGTGCTCATCACACGTGCAGCGCCGCTGGGAATAGAAATACAGTTCATTGATTATACTCTTTTTGAGGCTGACAGCACGGTCTTTGGCGTGCTGGTCCAGTACCCAGCTGCCTCCGGTGAGATACGTGATTATCGTGACCTTGTAGAGAAAGCTCATACAGCAGGAGCCCTGGTGGGCGTTGGTGCAGACCTGATGAGCCTGGCCCTGCTGACACCTCCCGGCGAATGGGGAGCAGATATTGTTTGCGGATCCAACCAGCGCTTCGGTCTGCCCATGAGCTACGGCGGACCTCATGCAGGTTTCTTCGCCACCAGGGATGAGCTGAAACGCAACATGCCGGGACGAATCATCGGTGTCTCTGTCGATGTTCACGGTAACCAGGCTCTGCGTATGGCCCTGCAGACACGCGAGCAACACATAAAACGCGAGAGAGCCACGTCAAATATATGCACTGCCCAGGCTTTACTGGCAACCATGTCAGGAATGTACGCACAGTACCACGGCCCGGAGGGTTTAAGGCAGATAGCAATGCATATCCTTTCTGCAGCATGCACGCTTGCACAGTCGCTGAGGGATCTCGGTTACACCATCAGGCATGACCAGTTTTTTGATACAGTCAGTGTCCAGGCTGTTACCGGCGTCACTTCTGACATGATACAAAAGATTGCACTTGAAAAAGGATTTAATTTCTGGTACCCCTGCGCCGACTGTGTGCTCATAAGTACGGACGAGGTTACTACTATTGAAGAGATCAATGCCATCACCGGGATCTTTGCTGAGGCAGCAGGGCAGAAAGCTGTCAGGGTGACATCATTATGCGATTGTTTTTGCATCGATGAAAAATTTCACCGCACCACACCATTCATGCAGGAGCGCAATTTTAACAGCTACCACAGCGAGACCGATATGATGAGGTACATTAAGATGCTTGAGCGCAAGGATTTCTCTCTTGCCAATGGCATGATACCTCTCGGTTCGTGTACCATGAAGCTTAATCCGGCAGTCTCGATGTTCGCCATGAGCTGGCCCGAGTTTGGCAATATTCATCCGTTTGTGCCTGTCGACCAGGCCCTGGGCTACCGCAAGCTCATGGATGATCTTGGTGAAGCGCTGAAGGAGATAACGGGCTTTGACGCAGTCTCGTTCCAGCCTAACTCCGGTGCGGCAGGTGAATACACCGGACTGATGGTCATACGGCAGTATCACATCAGCCGTAACGAAGGTCACCGTAATGTTGTCCTCATACCCTCGTCAGCTCACGGCACCAATCCAGCAAGTGCCGCCATGGCGGGTATGAAGGTTGTTGTCGTTGAGTGCGATGAGAACGGTAATATCAGTGTGGAAGACCTGAAGAAAAAGGCTGCAGAGAACAAGGATAATCTCAGTGCAGCCATGATCACTTACCCCTCGACACACGGAGTCTTTGAGGAGGCCATTGTTGATATGGTCAGGATCGTACATGAGAATGGCGGCCTGGTATATATGGACGGAGCCAACATGAACGCCCAGGTAGGTCTGACGAGCCCCGGAAGGATAGGGGCTGATGTCTGCCACCTTAACCTCCATAAGACGTTTGCCATACCTCATGGCGGCGGTGGTCCGGGGATGGGCCCTATCCTGTGCAACACAAATCTGGCTGAGTTCCTGCCCTCACACCCTGTGGTAAAGACAGGAGGGAGTCACGGCATCACCGCTGTGGCCGCAGCACCCTTCGGCAGCGCCCATATACTGGCCATAAGTCATGCCTATGTGATGATGCTCGGAGGTGAAGGACTTACCAAAGCCACAAGGTTCGCAATCCTGAACGCGAATTATATCGAAGCAGGCCTCAGAGGTTTTTACAAGGTGCTGTATACCGGTTCAAAAGGACGGTGCGCACACGAGATGATACTCGACTGCCGCTCATTCAAGGAGGCGGGTGTAGACGAGTTTGATATTGCAAAACGACTGATGGACTACGGTTTTCACGCACCCACACTCTCATTCCCCGTTCACGGGACCCTTATGATCGAACCCACCGAGTCGGAGCCGAAGGCAGAGCTTGACAGGTTCATTGATGCAATGAAGGGGATATGGAAGGAGATTCAGGAAATAAAAGAGGGGAAGGCTGATAAGGAAGACAATGTCCTCAAAAACTCTCCCCACACGGCAAGAGCAGTGATTTCTGACAACTGGAGTCACGGTTACGGGAGGGAGAAGGCTGCTTATCCTCTGCCGTGGGTTGTGGAGAACAAATTCTGGCCAACGGTGGGCAGGGTTGATAATGGTTACGGTGACCGCAACCTTGTATGTTCATGTGCGCCGATAGATTCGTACAGGTTTGATACGTTTAATTTAGGCAACAGGGAATAGGCAATAGGAAGTAGCGTGAGTGTCTGGTGGAATGGTGGTTAGAACAGATCTTCGATAACCATCGAATACAAATCTGTTTGCGATATTCCAAATACCGAGGCCTGGCGGGGGATGATGCTCTCGGGGGTCATGCCAGGGACTGTGTTTATCTCAAGGAACTGCGGGCCTTCGGCGGTAACGATAAAATCAACCCTGACAATGCCCCTGCAGCCAAGGATATCATATATTTCTGACGAGAGCTCCTGTATGCGTGAGGAAACTTCCTCCGTCAATCTCGCCGGTGTAATCTCCTCCGACATCCCGTTTGTATATTTGGCTTCGTAATCGAAGAACTCTTTCTTCGGAACGATCTCCGTGACAGGCATTACCATCTTCTTTTGCCTTGTCCTGACCACACCACAAGCCACCTCCGTTCCTTTCATGAATGATTCAACCAGCACCTCGTGACCTTCGGCGAACGCCTTTTCGATGGCAGCGGCAAATTCACCAATCTCTTTTACCTTGGTCACTCCGAAGCTTGATCCGCTGGCGTTTGGCTTGACAAAACACGGAAGACCTGTCTGCCTGACGATCTTGCCGGCATCATACTGCTGTCCTTTTCTGATCAGGAGGCCGCCGGTCATGGGTATTCCATACTCGTTGAGGTAGAGTTTGCAGGCCTGTTTGTTGAACGTCAAAGCTGAGACAAAGGCATCGCAGCTGGTATAGGGTATGCCCGTCATGTCAAAATAACCCTGCAGCAGGCCGTTCTCACCCGGATTACCGTGTATAGCAATGAAAGCAGCATCAAATCTCACTTTTTCACCGTCAAGCGATAGTGTGAAATCGTTTTTGTCTACATTGAAAAGGCGGCCCCTGGGATCTTCCCAGTACCATTCCATTCCTCTTATGATAATTATATAAAGCTCATATTTACCTTTCAGTGCCTCTTCCACGCCCTGTGCACTTTTAACTGAAACGGGATATTCTGATGAATTCCCTCCGGCAACAATGGCAATTGTTCTCATCTTTTATTCAATATGATTCAAAAATAATACAATTTCATGGCCCGGTAAGGTTCAAAATGAAAAACAATCCGTCTTTTATATTGTTGTTATGACATAGTATGCAACGTCTCTGCAACAGAGCATTATCATTAATTCTTTTTTAGTAAATTTGGCCTAAACCAAAATAACCGTAAAATGAAAAAGGGCATTATTACAGTAATAATTATTGCATTAGTTGCTTTGCTGATCATATCGTGGGGTGTAGGCATCTATAACAAGATCGTACCCATGAACGAGAAGGTAGGTACGGAATGGAGTAACGTTGAAACACAGTACCAGAGAAGGGCTGATCTTATTCCGAACTTCGTAAATACCGTGAAGGGTGCTGCTGCATTTGAGCAGGAGACGCTTACGAGGGTCATTGAAGCAAGGGCAAAGGCAACGCAGGTGACTGTTGACCCGTCAAATATTACGCCTGCGCAACTTCAGGAGTTCCAGGCTGCACAGACCGAAGTCAGCTCAGCACTGGCACGTCTGATGGTTGTCGTTGAACAGTATCCCGAGCTGAAGGCAACCCAGAATTTCCGTGACCTGCAGGTTGCGCTTGAGGGCACTGAGAACCGCATTGCCGTTGCAAGGAATAACTTCAATGATGCTGCAAGAGCTTACAATACATTTATCAAACAGTTCCCAAATAACTTTATAGCCTCTCTGACCAAGTTTACAGAACGTCCGTATTTTGAAGCTGCGGAAGGTACCGAGGTGGCTCCGAAGGTGCAGTTCTGATTATATTACAATGAAAGCCTCAACCTTTTTCACCCGCGAACAGCAGGAAGCTATTGTACGGGCTATCGGCGAAGCTGAACATGCCACATCCGGTGAGATCCGTGTGCATCTTGAGACCTCATGCAAAGCCGACGTGCTTGATGAGGCGGCATGGCTTTTCAGAAAAGTGGGAATGCATAAGACGGCCGACCGCAACGGGGTGCTCATTTATCTTGCACTTAAAGAAAAAAAGTTTGCGATCATTGGAGATACCGGCATAAACAGCGTAGTCCCCCTGGGTTTCTGGGATGAAATACGTGACCATATGAAAAAACGTTTCAGCGAGAACCTGTTCACGGAAGGACTTACCGAGGGTATCATCATGGCAGGCATGCAGCTAAAGGAACACTTTCCCCACAGCAAGGATGATATTAATGAGATCACGGATACGATCTCCTTTAATACTAACGAAACCGGGGAGTGACAATGAAGAATCTCTGTTCTGTGATATTGCTGCCTGCGCTGTTCTTTTTGTCTCTTTCTCTCAGTGCACAGACACTCCTTCCCCGGCCTGAACCTCCCCGGCTCGTGAATGATTATGCCGGTGTGTTAAGTTCATCCGAAGTGCAGTCGCTTGAAAATAAGCTTGTTGCTTTCAACGACTCCACCTCCAACCAGATCGCTGTGGTGATCGTGAATGACCTGCAGGGATATGACAAGTCAGAGTTTGCCTATAAGGTTGCCAAGGACTGGGGTGTAGGGCAGTCTGATTTTGACAACGGGCTGCTCGTGCTGGTAAAGACAAAGACGGACGAATCGCTCGGCCAGATCTTCATCGCGACGGGTTACGGGCTCGAGGGGGCCATCCCTGACATCGCCTGTGCTGAAATCATTGACAGGGAGATGCTGCCGCGCTTCCGGCAAAACGATTACTACGGAGGTCTTGATGCAGGAACTGATGTTCTGATGGCACTGGCTTCAGGTGAGTACAACTATGACACCTACGCCGGAAAGGGGTCATCAGGATCATTCCCTGCCATCATCTTCATTATAATCATAATAGCAGTAATCATAATGGCATCGGCAGGTAATTCGAACAATAAGCACATTAAGAAGTCGGGTACCAGTAACCTGCCGTTGTGGCTGCTTATGAGCATGATGGGCGGTGGTAAATCTCACAGCGGAAGCTGGGGTGGTTTCAGTGGAGGTAGCGGCGGCGGAGGCTTTGGCGGTTTCGGCGGCGGCGGCTTCGGCGGTGGCGGTGCGGGTGGAAGCTGGTAGGATTTGCGATTTACGATTTACGATTTGCGATTTGCGATTTTTTGGTTTAGAAAAAATGTATAATTTTAGTATAAATCAATGAAAGTGAATAATTATGGGACTCAAAGAGCAAATTCAGCAACGTACCAAGAAACTGGCAATCGGAATTATCCGTTTGTGCAGTAAACTTACTAAGACTGACAGCAATCAAATAGTAAGCAGGCAGCTTATAAGGGCAGCTTGTTCTGTTGGAGCTAATTATAGAGCTGTCTGCAGAGCAAAATCACCCGCTGATTTTATTAACAAGCTTAATATAGTCGAAGAAGAAGCTGATGAAAGCCTATTCTGGCTCGAGATATTGGAAGAGCTCGAAAATAAACTAATTGAACCTATTTCAGTCTATAAAAACGAAATGAATGAAATATTATCAATTGCTGTCGCAGCTAAGAAAACTTCCAAACAAAAACTAACGCCCTAATCGACAATCGACAATCGCAAATCGCAAATTTCTTAGTCTCTTCCGACAATATATTTCCGCCATTTCTCAATCGCCTGAGCCATATCATCAGGTATGGGTGATTCGAAAGAGAGACGTTTGCCTGTCACGGGGTGGTCAAACGAAAGCGTCTGCGCATGCAGTGCCTGGCGAGGCAGGAGCTCAAAACAGTTACGAACGAACTGCTGGTATTTTGTAAAGGTCGTGCCTTTGAGAATACGGTGTCCGCCGTACTCTTCATCATTGAAGAGAGGGTGACCGGAATACGCCATGTGCACCCTTATCTGATGGGTGCGTCCGGTCTCGAGACGACATTCGACGAGCGTCACATATCCGAGCGGCTCTATAATTTTATAATGGGTCACAGCATGCTTACCCTGGCTGCCGTCAGGGAAGACCTGCATTATCTTGCGGTCCCTGAGATTACGGCCAACGTGACCTGTGATGGTGCCTTCCTCAGGGTCAGGAGTGCCCCATACGAGCGCAATGTACTTTCGTCCTGTAGTCCTGTCGAAAAACTGCTTTCCAAGCCTGTTAAGGGCATATTCATTCTTGGCAACAACCAGCAGGCCGGAAGTGTTTTTATCGATGCGGTGCGCCAGGCCTGGCCTGAGCTCACCTGTCTGAAAGAGCGGGAGGTCTTTAAAATGGAACATAAGGGCATTCATCAAAGTGCCTGAATAGTTACCGTAGGCCGGGTGAACAACCATGCCTGCTTTTTTATCCACTACAATCACATCGTCATCTTCATAGACAACACTGATGGGAATATCCTGGGGTATAAGCTCAATATCACGCGGCTCGTTGGGAAGGAGGACCTGAATTACATCAGCAGGCTTGACCCGGTAGCTGGGTTTGACAGGATTGTCATTCACCATGATATTTCCTGCCTGTGCTGCAGCCTGTACCCGTGTCCGCGAGACACCCTCGAGGCGGGCAGTAAGATATTTGTCTATGCGCAGCATCGACTGTTTGGGATCGACCACCACACGGAAGTGCTCAAAGAGCTCCTGCTCGCGGATGTCTGCCAGTTCCTCTTCAGCCATAGTATTTATCAGTTAATTTTTATAAAGCGCATCAGAGAGAGAGGCTTCCCTTCCCTTGTTTTTATGATGATCATGTAGGTGCCGGATGGCAGTGAACTGAAATCGGGGTGGTCAGTGCGGGCCAGTGACATCACTCTGGCACCTGTGATGGAGATGACGTCAATGATAAAGTCCTCAGGCGCCCGGTCCGATGCAACCAGGGTAACCTGTCCCCGTGACGGGTTGGGATAGATAATGAAAAGATCATTCAGAAGGGCGCCATCGTCAGACGATGTGGCTGATCCTGTGCCCCTCATCACCGGTTGTATCATTATAGTGCCCGGCGCCTGGCTTGGCTCCCAGCTTCCGCTGAGCGAGTAATATTGTCTCCCGGCAAGAAGGGTGTTCAGATCCAGTCCTGCGTTAAGAAATTTATCCGACAACTGTTTCCATCCCACCCAGAAATCACCGTCGACGAACACCGGCTTATCGAAGAGATACGTGACAAACCCGTTAAGATAGGTACCCGGATCTGCCACAGGACCATCCGTTGTGCCGAGAAGCACGCCTGGTTTGCCGTTGTCATCAGCCCATACCATGATATCAAATCCGCTCTGGTTGGTGTTGTCAAAGGCATCATTGAAGCAGATCTTCAGGGCCTTCACCGAATCGGGTACAAAAGACCTGAATTTCAACGCCACCATGGCATTGCGTGATCCCTGCCCGTTTATGCCGTAACCTGCTTCCGCCGTGCCGTCATCAACGGCAAAATAATCCGTGAAGCGCTGGTAATATCTTATTGTGTCATTGGTCTTGGGATCAAAATCGTCAGTGATGAGGGAAACTGTCACAAGGAACAGGGCAGAATCCGTTGAAGAGGAGTTATATGTATATATAAGAGGAGCATCATACTTCATTTCCGTCAGCGGTTCAACATTAACGGCCCCTGCATCGAAATCTCGTACGACCACATTCTGAAGAACATCTCTTATTGTAATATGCCGTGTGACATTCCTGACAATTGTGTCGTTGTTACGAAAGTTTATTTCAGCCGTCGGGCTCATGACCGAGAGATATGCCTGTCTGAAGTGACGCCACGGCATGGCCTCATATTCCTTGATAAGTGATTTCTGGGGCAAGGTCAGGGCTACATCATGAAGTACGGTGTCATTGACTGAGCGGCCCTTGTCAAGCATTACATGGTCAATGTTCCACTGGTCTGCGTTGCCGGCGCGTGAAGGATCAGAAACAATCCCCGAGAGAGATGCATAGCCGGTGAACATAAAGCGGAAGCCTTTCTTCAGGAACCTGCTTTCCTTAATGGGTATCATCACATTACGAAAGCCGTCTGTCGTTCCGCCTTCAGCCCTCCAGACGCTGTACCACCGCTCTTCTTCTGGCGCCCAGAAATTGAGTGTGAGGCTGTCGTCATTTTCAGGCATATCAGCAACACCGCCTGCCTCATAGAGAAAACTGAGCCAGATGCTGTCAGCAGGCTGAAGAGCCAGGTCGAGCGGTGATGATGTCAGGGTGTCGGAGGCAAAGACAGCCGTTGAAACATTGTCATATAACAGGCCGAACTCGTCGAGGCAATCAAAGGTTGCAATCCCCATCGAGGGCTGTTTTACCGAGAATGTATTATTTATAAAGACATGTCTGTCGGACCATTTTTCCGCAGAGGGATAAAGACTGTCAAGGGCAAAGTCGTCGGTGAAAGGGAGGAGCAGGGTGTCAGCACCCAGGGCGGATTTCAGCCGGACCTGATCCTTAATGTCTGCAAGCTGCCTGTTGAAGAGTAATCCGGTGACGATCTCCTGGGAGCCTGCCCGGGTAGCGGGCAGCATGATCAGCAGTATGTATATCAGACATCTCTTCCTCATCAGGAGGGTTATAACTCTGTTTCTGTAACGCCGCCGGCCGCTGTCGTATCATTTATTTCAACAGAGGTGGTATCGGAAGTCATTTTGAGAGTATCAACAGTGAGCCATACATACACCGCCGAGCCCAGCTGCGCCGTAGCATCCCGATGATAATCAGGATTTTGTTTATAGACGAAGGCATTAAGAGAATCATTGCGGGTTATCACTGTAGCATCAAAAACATAAGAGCCAAGGTTCAGTGATGAGCCCAGTATCTCATTCCGGGCCTGTTCAAGAGTAGTACCCACCAGGCGTGGTACAGGAGTATGCTGACTGCTCAGTCCTCTTCCGAGTACAAGATCGATGACCATACCTTTCTGGACTGAGTCTCCCGGTGATACTTCGCGGCCGTGAAGGGTTTGTTTAAGCACGAAATCGACCGTAAGGTCAGGCACATAGTTAAGCTGCCCTGCCTGGAGACCTGCCGTCTCAAGCAGTGACAGTGCCTGACGCCGCGGCAGGCCGACGAGATCAGGTACAGCAACCATTTCAGGATTGAACGCATTTATTGTCGCTTTGATCATGCGTCCTCTCTTTACACGATGACCCGGCAGCGGCATCTGTTCGGCCACGCAGCCCCGTGGGACGAAGGCGGTATAGACAGAATCAATCACCTGGAACCTCATCCTGTTCTTTGAGGCAACTGCCCTGGCTTCATTGATTGACAGGCCTCTAACCTCAGGAGTGGGGCGCGACTGGCCGTGACGGGTGTAAATGTTCAGCCAGATAATAAGTATTATTAATATGGCAACGCCAATAGCAAGAGCCAGTCCTATCTGCTTCCAGAAGAGGCGGCTTTTAAGAAAATCCCTGGTGCTCATCGTATGATGAAGTATTAAGTAATAAACGCTGCGGCAAAGATAAAATTATATTGCGAGAGTATCGGCTATCACCACTCCTTAACCGTACGGTAAAGAGTGTCTCTCTCGACCGGTCTGAAGCCTGCCGACCTGATCATGGCAACAAGTTCAGTGGTAGAAAGACCGGGGTTGCTGTCTTCGGCGCCTGCCATGGAATAAATCCTGGTGGTGTCGTCTATCGTACCGTCGAGGTCGTCTGCGCCAAAGACGAGGCTCATGACTGCTGCATTCTTTCCTATGGCCGGCCAGTATGCTTTAATATGGGGAAAGTTATCAAGGAAGATCCTGGAAAGAGCATAATTGCGCATATCTTCTGTCACAGGCACTTCGCCCAGATCGTACATCCGGTTATTCTCCCTGCGGAATTTAAGGGGAATGAAAGCATTGAACCCGCCGGTATGGTCCTGCAACTCGCGCAGCCTCCTCAGATGATCAATACGCTGCGAGGGGCTCTCGGCATGGCCGTAGAGCATTGTGGCATTGGAGGTTATGCCGATGCTGTGGGCTGCTGCGTGGATAGCCAGGTAGGTCTCGGCATCAGCTTTTTCACGGCATATTTTCAATCGCAGGGAGGCATCGAAGATCTCGGCGCCTCCTCCGGGAATGGAATCAAGGCCGCAGCCCCTGAGCAGTGTGAGCCCTTCGACATAGGTCATTCCGGCTTTCCTGATCATATAATCAAGCTCAACAGCCGAGAAGGCTTTAATGCTTATGTCAGGTCTCAGCTTCCTTATTGATGAAAGAATATTGCCATAATAATAAATATCGCGGGAGGGGTGAACACCTCCTGTGATATGTACCTCTGTCACAGGAACACCATCAAATCGTTTTACGATATCAAGTATCTCGTTTTCTGTAAGCTCCCAGCTTTCGGGGTCACCCTCAGGCTTATGATATGAGCAGAAGCGGCAGTTAAATACGCATATGTTAGTTGGTTCAATATGAAAGTTACGGTTGAAAAAGACCGCGTCACCGCTTTTTGCCATTTTTGCCGCAGTAGCGAGGACGGCCATGAGGGAGAGGTCAGCCTTTTCATAGAGCGTGAGTGCTTCATCGGGAGTTAATCTTTTGCCATCAAGGACTGCCTCGGCAATCGCCCTGAGGTCAGAATCCGTGTTTTTCAGGATAATATCTTTCATTTTCCGGAGTATTGACAAATTTAGCCCGCTTTATCACATTATAAAAGAAGAAACCGCCTTAATTGTTCATTAAGACGGTCTCTTTATTATCTGTCAGCCGATCAGTCCTTGTGGCCTGCCTCGTCAGAAACGGTGAGTTTCTTCCTGCCTTTGGCTCTGCGGGCGGCAAGTACACGCCTGCCGTTTGGAGTTGACATTCTCTCCCTGAAACCGTGGGTGTTGGTCCTCCTCTTTCTTGATGGCTGAAATGTCCTTTTCATCTGTCTTTATAATTTCGTGTTGTACTTTTCTGTTTTTAAGACTGCAAAGGTAGACAATTTTTGAAATAAAAAATCAGGAGGGTTATTTTTTTAATCTTACCAGGGGAGGTAAACGATTTTTTTTGTCTCAAACCAGGGCTCGTCAAACCATTGGCTGACAGGTTCAACGGTGACAGCAGGAGCGAAGGGCTCGAGTTCGGTACCCAGATCGCCGCCTTTTAAAAAAATATAACCATTCTTAAGAGCATTGACCGAGCGGGGAGATATCAGATGCCGTGTGAGGTTAATAAAACGGCCCGTTTCAGTGACAGCACGACTGATTACAAATTCAAACCGGCCGGAATAATCCTCTGATCTTGCAGCAATTGCAGTGATATTCGTGATACCCGTAGCAATGACGATCTCTTTTACGACGTTTATTTTCTTTGCTATGGAATCAATGAGAGTGAACCTGACATCAGGGAACATGATTGCCAGGGGTATGCCAGGCAGTCCGCCTCCGGTGCCGACGTCAATTACCGAAGTGCCGGGTACGAAAGAGATTAACCGTGCAATGGCAAGTGAATGAAGCAGGTGGTTTACTTCAAAGTTCAGGATATCTTTGCGGGATATCACATTTACTCTCTCGTTCCATTCCTCGTACAGTTTTGGCAACATCGAGAACTGCCGGCGTTGTTTTTCGGTCAGCGACGGGAAGTATTTTTCAGCGACAGTGGTCAAATCTCGCTTTTTTTATCCTGAACCATATTAAGAATAAGGACCTTTGCTCTGAAGAGCCGTGCCTTGACAGTGCCTATGGGAAGGCTTAGCTCGGTAGCGATATCTTCATATGAGTAGTCCTCAAAGTAGCGCAGTTCGATGAGGCGGCGGTAGCGAGGCTTGAGGCTTTTGACTATCCTGTTCAGGCTGGCAGCCGTCTCTCTGTCCATCATCACCTCATCAGGAGCCCTCATGTCGGAAGCAACGGTAGCCTCCATTTCATCTTCTTCTCCTTCATCCTGGTCAAAGGGCCTGGGGCTCTGGCTCTTTTTCCTCATAAAGTCGATGCAGTTGTTGGTTGCAATACGGAAGAGCCAGGTGCTGAACGCGTGTGAAGGAACGTATTTAGGCAGATTATGAAACGCTTTGCCGAATGCCTCAATAGTAAGATCCTCGGCATCCGAGGGGTTATTCACCATTCGCAGCAATACATAGTAAACAGAATCCCGATACCTGGTCAGCAGCTCGGCGTATGCCTTGCTGTCTCCATGCAATGCCCGGTCAATGACCTTCAGGTCATGCCTTGCCTTATCAGATAGTCCTGTTCCTACTTCCATGTTTCTCTCCCCTTACCTTTTCTTCTGGAGGTCAGGTAAAGGAATGCGCTGACAAACGGCGCGAAGATATCAAAAAACAGTGAGAAAAACCACAACCGTTCTTCATTGAAGGTCCGGGTTGCTTTCCTGAGTATCACCGTGCGCATGGTCAGCCTGCCCAATGCGATGAACAGCACCACCGGCAATGATACAAGCATGATGAGGAGAGTGGCCAGTAAGCCATAGTAAGCCACTCTTGATAATGGCTCAACAGCAAGTCGTACCTTGTCATCCTTCCGGTAATAAGCAGCGGCGGAAAAATGCCTTCGTTTCTGCTTTGCCCATGCCACTATGTTTTCCTGCGCTACTGACCGTGTAAAAGAGTCATGCGAGTGCATAAGACTGCAGTTGTCGGCAGTGGCATTACGGTTGACGAACAGGTCGTCGTCACCTGACATGATATGATTATGTGGGCCAAATCCGCCCCGGTCGAAAAAGTAGCTTCTCCTGTATGCCAGGTTTCGTCCGACACCCATATACGGTACACCTGCCATTGCCATACCAAAGTATTGCATGGCAGTGAACATGGTCTCGTAACGTATGTAGCTGTTGAGGAAGCTCTTTTCAGGTATATAGCCACCGTATCCGATGATAAGTTCAGCCTTGCCGGCAGCGGCTGAAGCCACGTGCCGCAACCACTGTTTCGATACCGGCTGACAGTCAGCGTCGGTAAAAACAAGGAGGTCATTCTTTGCTGCCTTGATGCCTATCAGCATGGCAAGCTTCTTTGTATGCGCAAAACCCGGGTCTTTCTGTATTGTCGAGACTTTCAGATGGGGATAACGATTCATCATCCCGCCAAGGATATCAAAGCTGTTATCCTCAGAGCAGTCGTTCACCACTACAACCTCAAACGTCGGATAATCCTGTTCAAGCACTGACGGAAGAAATCTGGCGAGGTTCTCCGCCTCATTACGCGCGCAAATAACAACGGAAAGAGGAGGAAGTTTCGCTGCTTGCGGGTTGGCATTCTGAATGGCATAGGCTGACCTGCGGTAATACTGAAGCCAGTACCACCCCTGGATAATTGCCATGATCAGGAACAGCGAAAACAGAACAATATGTAGTGGATCAGTTGAAAAAAGCATTCCGGTGGCTAATTTTGCGGGGTAATATTATAAATAATCGGAAAACGTTTGTCAGAATCTTTTCAACAATTAAGAACCGTTCTCTCAATTTGGTATCCGGCTGTTCATAATAAGGTGCAGAAAGCTTACTTTTGTGACCATCATTCAGCAGAAGATGTTCAGAATTGAGCGGACAGATCAATCCACATCAGCAAGGGCAGGTGTCCTGCACACGGCTCATGGTGACATACCCACACCTGTATTTATGCCTGTGGGAACAGGGGGGACAGTCAAGGGGGTGTTGCACCGTGATCTGAAAAGTGAGATTAACGCTCACATCATACTGGGTAACACATATCACCTCTATCTTCGTCCCGGAACAGATATCATCAGCAGGGCAGGCGGCCTTCACCGCTTCATGTCATGGGACAGGGCGGTGCTTACTGACAGCGGAGGATATCAGGTCTTTTCTCTCGCTGCCAACCGTAAGCTGACCGAAGAGGGAGCCATTTTCAGGTCTCACATAGACGGTTCAAAACATACCTTTACTCCTGAAAATGTGATTGATATCCAGAGATCAATAGGCTCCGACATAATGATGGCCTTTGACGAGTGCGCACCTTATCCGTGTGATCACAAATATGCTCTGAGATCGATGGAGCTGACGCACCGGTGGCTCGACAGGTGTGCAGACCGGTTGAAAAATACTGAGCCCCTTTATGGTCATGACCAGATGCTCTTTCCCATTGTCCAGGGATCTGTTTTCGCGGATCTCAGGCGTATCTCAGCTGAGAAAATAGCGTCAAAGGAGATGCCCGGCAATGCCATTGGCGGGCTCTCCGTTGGTGAACCTGCGGAAGTGATGTACGATACTATTGAGCTTGTGAATGAAATACTGCCCGCAGATAAGCCGCGTTACCTGATGGGAGTGGGCACACCGGCCAATATTCTCGAGTGCATTGCACGCGGCATAGATATGTTTGACTGTGTGATGCCTACACGCAACGGCCGTAACGGGATGTTGTTTACACGCGATGGAATTGTCAATATCAGAAACCAGCGCTGGGCTGTTGACTTTTCACCGGTCGACGCCGGATCAGCTTCTGAGGTCAGCCGTACTTACTCAAAGGCTTATCTGCGCCACCTGGTAATATCCGGTGAGATGCTCGGAGCACAGATAGCCACCATACATAACCTCTCGTTTTATCTCAGCCTCGTTACCGAGGCCAGGGAAAAGATACTTGAAGGCACTTTTGGGACATGGAAGGAAGAGATACTAAAAAGAATATCAGAAAGAGCCTGAAGAAGCTTCAACCGGGAATACTTGACAAGTATATTATCAGGCAGTTCCTCGGTACGTTCTTTTTCTCCCTGGTGCTTATACTGGGGATTGCGATCATCTTTGACTTCTCCGAAAAGATTGACGACTTCATAGAGAAACAGGCTCCGCTGAAAGCAATAGTTTTCGACTATTACCTCAATTTCATACCTTATTTTGCCACCCTGTTCGCCCCGATGTTCGTCTTCATCTCGGTGATCTTCTTTACATCAAAAATGGCGGTCCATTCTGAGATCATTGCCATGCTCAACAGCGGGATGAGCTTTAAAAGGCTCCTGCTTCCGTATTTTGCAGGGGCAGCCTTTATTGCCCTCTGCTCGTTTCTTCTCATAAATTATGTTCTTCCACATTCAAACATCGTCAAGCTTGGGTTCGAGGAGAAGTACTACCGGGGTTCCGAATTCAGGAAAGTGAACGTGGCATCGGTACACAGGCAGGTTTACCCCAATGTTTACATTTACATGGAATCGTATAACTCCATCACACAGAGCGGACGTAACTTCAGCATGGAAAAGTTTGACGATCACGGCAAGCTGGAATCAAAGATGACCGCCAACATGATCAGGTGGGACACCACAACCAACAAATGGGGGGCATGGTGGTATCATATAAGGGAAACAGACAGCCTGGGAGAGAGGCTTACCATGGGCAGGAGGATAGACACTGTTCTGAACGTCGGGCCTGATGATTTTGCCAGATCACCTGAATTTGTCGGCACCATGACACTCGGTGAACTGATTGATTATATCGATGTATTAAAATCGCAGGGCTCCGATGAGATCAAACTCTATCTGAACGAGAAGAACAGGAGGTATGCCTCGCCTTTCGCCTTTTTCGTACTGACACTTATAGGTGTTTCTCTCTCGTCGCGCAAGATAAAGGGCGGGATAGGTATGCAGATAGGAATAGGACTGGGGCTGACCTTCTCATACATCCTCTTTATGCAGTTTGCTTCCCAGTTCTCGCTCAAGGGAGGCCTTAACCCTGCTCTTGCCATGTGGATTCCAAATATTATCTATTCTTGCATTGCCCTCGTTGTATACCGGTTTGCACCAAAATAATAACACTGCGATTTTTTCGCAGGTCATGGGAATTTCTTTTATTTGCGTTTCTTACCCCGGAAGTATTTAAAACAGTTAAACGATAAACAGTATTATGGCTCTTGATAAAAAGATACGCGAGCTGAAAGAGAGGCGTGAGAAGATGCTTCTCGGCGGTGGCGAGGAAGCCATCGAGAAGCAGAAGGCCATGGGCAAGAACACGGCACGTGAACGCATACTGGCTATACTTGACCCTGGCTCGTTCAGTGAATATGACATGTTCGTCGAGCATGACGCACGCGACTTCGGAATGGATAAAAAGCATCTTCCGAGCGACGGTGTGGTTATCGGCACAGGAACCATTCACGGCGGTCCGGTGGCTGTTTTCGCCCAGGATTTTACTGTCGCAGGAGGCTCGCTGGGACTGATGCACTCACGCAAGATCACAAAGATAATGGATCACGCTCTGAAGATGCGGATACCACTGATAGGGATCAATGACTCAGGAGGAGCCCGTATCCAGGAAGGTGTCAACTCCCTGGCCGGTTACGGTGAAATATTCTTCCGCAACACCATTTCGAGCGGTGTGATACCACAGATATCCGTTATACTTGGACCCTGCGCGGGCGGGGCAGTATATTCTCCGGCTCTGACTGATTTCGTGTTTGTAGTCGAAAATATCTCTAAAATGTTCATCACTGGCCCTGAGGTTATCAGGACGGTGCTTGGCGAGGAGATCTCTATGGAAGAGCTGGGCGGGGCAAGGGTGCACTGTGAGGTATCGGGTAATGCCCATTTCTTCGCCTTGACGGAAGATGAATGCTTCAGGCAGATCAAGAAGCTGGTGTCATTCATCCCGCGTAACAATGAAGTGAAAGCCAAAGTGATTGATTCTGTACCTCCCGACAGCAAATATGATATTGAGAAAATCGTTCCTGGTGATCCGACGCTCCCGTATGATGTAAAGGATGTGATCAGGGCTGTGGCCGACGCGTCGGAGTTCTTCGAGATACAGGAGATGTATGCACGCAATATGGTCATCGGGTTCGGGCGCCTCGGGGGAAAAACAGTGGGTTTCGTTGCCAATCAGCCTCTTGAGATGGCCGGGGTCCTCGATGTCGATTCATCAGACAAGGCGGCACGTTTCATCCGTTACTGCGATGCTTTCAACATCCCTGTAATAACTTTTGTCGATCTTCCTGGTTATCTTCCCGGCGTTGACCAGGAACATGCCGGGGTGATACGCCACGGAGCAAAGATCCTCTATGCATACAGCGAAGCTACCGTACCCAAACTCACCGTCATACTGCGTAAGGCTTACGGCGGCGGATATATAGCGATGGGCTCACGCCATCTCCGCGCTGATTTTGTTTTTGCATGGCCATCAGCCGAGATAGCAGTAATGGGTCCTGAAGGCGCGGCCAACATAATATTCCGCAAAGAGATCACCACTGCAAGCAATCCCGATGAAGTACGACGTCAGAAGGTGGAGGAATACAAGGAGAAGTTTGCCAACCCATATGTGGCTGCATCACGCGGTTATGTCGACTCGGTCATTGAGCCATCCGAAACCCGCAAGCTCCTGCTGCACGGCCTCGAGGTGTCAGAAGACAAGGATGTGCAGATGCCGAAGAAGAAACATGGCATTCCGCCATTCTGATTATCCCTGTTTAAAAAAAGAATATGGAGAAGAAAGAAGCTGGCAAGCTTAACATTGACCATACACTGTATACCACCAGGCTTAGCCCCCGGTATGCCGGGAGAAAAGCATATGCGCCACCGCATCCCGGGAGGATATACAGCTTTATCCCCGGCACAGTGATTGAGGTGCTAGTAAGACAGGGTGCCCAGGTGAATGAAGGGGATGATATCCTGATCCTTGATGCCATGAAGATGAAGAACAGACTGAAGAGTCATGTCTCCGGCAAAGTAGTGGCAGTCAACGTGAAACCGGGAGACAGGGTTTCAAAAGGTATGGTTCTCGTGGAGATTGGCTGAGGAAAATAAAGATAGTCTGAGACAAACTGACACAGTAATCAGAGCTCTGCTGATCTCAGCATCGATTTCATCAGATAGGGAGGCAGGTCAGGAACTTCCCTGAAAATGCCATAAACGACCGACCCGCTGCCTGACATCGATGCATATACTGCCCCTGCATTATACAGTGACGTCTTCAGCTCACCCACCCGGGGATAGGTACGAAAGATATTCAGTTCGAAATCATTTGTCACCCTGTCACGCCATTCCTCCACCGGAAGGTTGAGCAGCTTCCTGAGCGACGGGCCGGCTGGATCCGGCACACATCCGCCATAGGCTTCGGCAGTGCTTATACTTAACCCGGGATAAAACAGCAAAATGTGGTACCGGCTAAGGTCAAGAGGAAATTCTGAAAGGATATTGCCTACACCCTCGGCGAAAGAAGGAGTAGCGTCAACGAAGAACGGAGCGTCGCTGCCAAGTTTCTGGGCAAATGATCTCAGCTCTTCTGAATTAAGTCCGAAACTGAAATACCTGTTCAGAGCCTTCAGCATACCTGCTGCATCCGATGATCCTCCACCGAGACCGGAACCTACAGGTATGGCCTTGTGCAGGTGGATGCGTATGCAGGGGAAATCAAAGGAGCTGCGCATCAGCTTCACCGCCTTCATCACCAGGTTGTCGTCAGGATCAGTCTCATCCATTACCCCGGTGACCCTGATCGAATCATTTCTGCGATTGTCTTTCCGCACGACAAACTCAAGAGCATCAGCAAGTTCAACGGGATAGAAGAAGGTCTCGATATTATGAAAGCCGTCAGGCCTCTTTTCAACGATCCTTAATCCAATATTTATTTTCGCCTTTGGAAAAACAACCATACCGCTGCCAGTTCTTCAGGTCTTAAAAATAGATGAACCTTTTCAAATTTCATCATCTTTCTGTATTAAATCCGTTTTCAACATCTTTTAAACACCTTCTGTTTGAAACAAAAAGCAGACAGCTGAGCCCTGATGGTTTGTTATTGCTAAATTTGATCACGGTCGGAATAAGCATTCGTATTTCATATATCATTGTAAAACAATACCTTATCATAATGGCACAAGTTACATCCAGGTCCAGGCAGGACAAGAAGTCTTCAGTAATGGTCATACCGGAGGGAGGGAGGATACCACCGCAGACACCTGAGATGGAGGAGGCGGTACTTGGTGCCGCGATGCTGGAGAATGAAGCTGCAAGGATGGTGGTTGATATCCTGAGGCCGGAGGTTTTTTATTCAACCGCCCATCAGAAGATCTTTGCCGCCATTGAAGAGCTGAACAAGCGTGATCAGCCTATCGACCTTCTTACCGTCACGCAGGAACTCAAGCGCGTGAATGACCTTGATGAGGTCGGAGGGCCTGTTTACCTCACGGAACTGACCTCGAAGGTTGTCTCCGCTGCCAACATAGATTATCATGCGCGCATTGTTCTTCAGAAGTATATACAGCGCGAGCTGATTCGGGCGGCAACCCTGATCCAGAATCTGGTTTATGAAGACACGCTTGATGTGACGGAACTCCTTGACAGGAGTGAAGATGAGCTGTTCAGGATCGCGGAGGGAAACATCAAGCATGAGGTTGCCCCGATACATGAGGTTATAAAACAGGCTTTGTCGGAGATAGAGGAACTGGGTAAAAAAGAGGATGCGCTGGTAGGTGTTCCTTCAGGGTTTACCAAGCTTGACAGGCTGACTTCAGGATGGCAGAAATCCGAGCTGGTGATCATCGCAGCGCGCCCCTCGATGGGTAAGACTGCTTTTGCTTTGACGATGGCGCGCAACATGGCGATTGACCACGGGAAGAAGGTAGCCATTTTCTCACTCGAAATGGCAGCCATACAGCTTGTCAACAGGCTTATTGTGACAGAGACGGAGATACCCGGAGAAAAGATCAGGAACGGTAAGCTCTCTCCTGAAGAATGGTCTCTCCTTGAAACGCGCATCAAGTCACTTACAGAAGCGTCGATATATATTGATGACACGCCTGCCATTTCAATCTTTGAGCTCAGGGCAAAATGCCGCAGGCTCAAGGCTCAGAATAAACTTGACCTGGTCATCGTCGATTACCTGCAGCTGATGACCGGACCGCCTGACGCGGGCAGCCGCGAGCAGGAGGTGAGCTCCATCTCACGATCACTCAAGAGCATAGCCAAGGAACTGACCGTACCGGTACTGGCGTTATCACAGCTGAACAGGTCTGTCGAGACCCGTGGCGGCAACAAGAAGCCTATGCTGTCTGACCTGCGTGAGTCAGGCGCAATTGAACAGGACGCCGATATGGTGGTGTTTATCCACAGACCTGAAAAAATGGGTGTCCTGCAGTTTGAAGACGGGCAGTCGACCAAAGGTCATGCCGATATAATACTTGCCAAGAACCGTAACGGTCCTACCGATGAGATCCTGCTTTATTTCAAGGAAGACCGTGCCACCTTTGTCGAGCCTGATGACTTTGGTTCTGACATTGCATTTCCCGCCTCACCGGCAGGGGGCGTCTATACCCTGAAATCTAAGATGAATGATGATCTCTCTGCTGATTACAGTGATTTTTCACCTGACGATAACGGTCGCAAACCGACATTCTGAACTATTAATTGAACCTTAGTTTCAGAGTGACCCCGACACTGTTGAATGTCAGGTCATGGAAGCCTGCATATACTCCAATCTCAGCCATAAGGAATATTTCGCTCAAAGAATATCCGATCTCAGAGTAAAAACCATAGTCCGGGGTCCAGAGAGATGCAATACCGATATTTTCTCTCATGAGCGTCCTGCTTAATCCCGGCAGACGCTTCAGGACCAGCCAGGGAGTTGTATAACGAATATGAGCCTCCGAAAAGAATGAGGGTGACGAGATCGAGTAGTATGGCTTCAGATAGAATGCGTCACCGAAGCTGTTGAGCAGAACCGGGGATTCCTGAGTGTTGAAGAAATACATATCCTGGAACTGAAGGTTCTTTCTGTTGATAAAACCACCGCCGGTCAGCTGCCAGTGAAATTCACTGAGAGCCCCGAACCTGTCTGTTCTTGAAATGTCAGCCATCAGCATATCATACTGGTCTGACAGGGTATCATTGTAATTATACCCATGTTTCCATGTCAGCGTGAAGGTGGGATAGTCTGATCCGGCGCTGATCCTTGAACCGTTTGAAATGCGGTAATGCTGACGGGGAGTGTAGATAATTTCTGCTGTAAATGAGGCGTGATTATGATCTGTCGGAGCTATTGTTCCGTAGCCGGGCACATCACCGGTGACAAACGGATTCTCGGGGAGGTTGACGGTATATTCTTTTTCGGGTTTAAAGAGAGAGAAATCGGAATTATTTCCGAGTGTCTGCCTGTGTTCCCACATGGCTGACAGATTCAGATTAAGGCCATTTGCCAGATCACCGCTATGCCCGGCAATGATGAATGTGCTGTTATACAGCTTCATCCAGTTCTCTCTGAAAAGAAGAGATGAGAATGTGTTTACTACAGAATTAATCCCGGAGGGTGAGAACTGCTTTGAATAATTGCCGGTGCGCATGTAAAAACTGCCTGATGTCATAGGGTTGTAAAGTATGCCGGCATTCACCGCCCACATCAGACGTTCTCTCCCGAAAGCATACTTCACCGAGGGGGATAATGTGAACCTGCCTTTCTCACCGGTCTTTGTTGTCATTGTCATGCCGGTACCAAGAACCAATCCGTCCACTGTATTGAATGAAGCGGCTTTCAGGCTCAACAGTCCGTCATAATCTATCATGGTATTTTCAGAAGCCTGCCATCTTTTCCCGCTTATTACGGCTTTCATGGCTTCTATGCCCGGTTTCCTGTCCTTGTCACCGGATCCGCCCCCGATGCTTACTGCGAGTTTTGATGTATCGCGGGTTGCCAGAGTCCTTGAATCCGGTCCACCCAGGGGCAGGCTTGTTTCCTCCTCTGCTGTCAGCGGGATAGGCCTGACCTTCTCCCAGTAGACAGAATCATTCCGGAGGGTATCTTTATCGATGATGTAAGTTGTTTTTTCCTTTATTTCGAGACTTTTATCCTCGTCTCCGGCAGCATTCTTTTTATTCAGCTTTGCCAGTCTTGACATGTCACGGGCTGTGAGCTCATCTTTGGCTAGTATTTTTTCAATCTCTTTCTGTGTTGGAGTCTTTAGCTCCGCTGCAGGAACATTTGTTGGTACAGTGCTGTATCCAGAAGGGGGAGAAAGTGATCTGTCAGGTTCCACCTCAAGATATTTCACAGCACTGTTATATGATGCTCCTGCCTTCACTCCGACAATAGAAAGGTCAAACCTGAATTCATGGCTTACGGGCAACCAGATACCTTCTTCGACAGGCATATAAACCTGCCTGACGCTGACCCTTCCGGCCATATTTTCATTGGCAAGGTCAAGGCTTTGAATAGCCCACAGATCCTCAACAATATACATTACACCCTCAAAGAGCTGCTGGCTTTTTCTTTTCGGGGTAACTCTGATCTTGTCAATTACGAAATCACCCTGCGATGTCGAACCCAGAAATTCGAAGGTGTAATGTGAAAATGCATCAGGGGAGAGTGGAGAAATGGCTATTTCTGCGATGACAGGCTGATAGAAGCTGGCTTGCAGATAGTCCATGGGTGATGTCTCGCTTTCGCTTGCCGGCATGTTGGAACGTGATGATATTACCTGGTGAATGTACTTATCCGGTGCATTGAAAGTGATAACATTGACTGATTCCATGAAGTAGTATTGTCCCTCCTTTATCGGTGTCTCATTTGCCTCTACCTTCATTTGTCTCTTCAGCATCTTCGGGATCTTATCTATTTTACCTCCCCCTTTTATATACACCTCAGCCTTATACATCTTAACCTGGTTAAGATGGAACGGAGCCATTCCTATTGCCTTGCGCATTATAAAGTATGCCGGGTCCTTTCCTGATGCGGAAACCCTCACTGCTGGGATCTCAAAGAGTTGCTCGGTAAGGATGATATCAGCAAGGATATCAGATGTTTCAATACTGATATTTCTTATGACAGGGGTATAACCGAGGAACTGCCAGGTAATGGTGAATGTGCCGGCGGGAAGGGCGATCTCATAAAAGCCGTCCTGATTTGAGGTGGTGCCCTGCCTGAGGCTGGTGACATAAACGGAAGCCCCCGGCATAGGCACACCGTCTTCATCGGTTATCCTGCCATGCAGCACCTGAGCGTTGCACGTCACAGATGGAAACAGGATTGCCAGAAGAATGATCAGTGCTATTCTGTTCATCACTGAAATATTATTCAGTATGCTCTTTCAGGGAAGTACCGGCTACTACAATAACGAACTCGCCTCTTGGGGCTGTTTCTTTAAAATGACTGGTCAGCGTGCCAAGTGTCCCGTGTATCGTCTCCTCAAATTTTTTTGTCAGCTCCCTTGATACTGAGGCCCTGCGTTCTTCGCCAAGGGCTGCGGCCAGCTGTTCGAGTGTCTTCAGCACCCTGAACGGCAATTCATAGAATATCATTGTGCGTTCTTCCGCGGCCAGTGCAGTAAGTCTCTTCTGCCTTCCCTTTTTCTGAGGAAGGAATCCCTCGAAGCAGAAACGGTCAGATGGCAGACCCGAGCTTACCAGTGCCGGCACAAAGGCAGTTGCACCGGGCAGGGCTTCTACCGCTATTCCCCGTTCAATACACCGTCTGACAAGAAGGAATCCCGGGTCGGAGACACCGGGTGTTCCGGCATCCGACACAAGTGCAGTGACAGTGCCGTTTTCTATGTTATCACATACAGCCTCCAGGCTGCGATGCTCGTTAAACTTATGATGCGACCTGAGCGGCGCCTTAATGCTGTAGTGATTAAGCAGCACATGTGTGGTCCTTGTATCTTCGGCAAGAATAAGATCTGCTGCCCTGAGCACCTCTATTGCACGCATGGTGATATCACCAAGGTTGCCAATAGGAGTGGGTACAAGGTAGAGTTTAGACATTAATGTTGAATTTTCTGCGCACAACATCGACGAATGATGACTGTGCCGCCGGGTCAGTACCCATAACGGTGTTTTCGTCAAGTATCTTCATGGCTTCACCCAGTGACGCAGAAGAATTGAGACGTTTGATGGTGTCCTGATATGCCCTTGCGTTACCGCTGAACAGTTCGCGTATAAAGTAGAATTTATCATTTATACCTATAGCAGCGCCTATGTCGCTAATGGGTTTGCTGTGCATGACAGAAGAAATGACTTCATCCTGTTTCACGGATGATACTTTTTTACCGATTATTTCAGCGGTACTGAACTTGTCTGCCAGGATAGGCTTGCCTTTTTCCGCTGTTGCTTCCGGCTTCACTTCACGCTTTGCTTCTTCCTTCACTTCCGGCTTAACTTCATGTTTTGCTTCTGTCTTCACTTCGACCTTCGCTTCGGGCTTTTCTTCTGCATTAAAGTCAACCCTCACTTCCGGCCTGGCTTCAGCTTTCACGTTGGTCCCCGGCTGCATGACAGGAGCTGGCTCTTCCTTATTTAACAGCCGTGATACCGGCGCCTCATTCAGTTCCGGAAGCAGCCTCAGCATTTCCGTAGCACTGTGTACTCTTGAGCGTGCCAGCTCTATCTCTGCAATATGTGCACCTGATGTCACTGACAGCTGGTCGAGCAATGCGCTCACCTCATCCAGATCCTTCCTTATAATACTCACCGCTTTAATGAAATCCATCACCCTTTATTTTTTATAATGATCGCTTTTCTTTATTTTGCAAAAGTAAATAATAATCGTATCGGCCTGATATAATCGTTTTACATTATTGAACGGTGAAATCCTGATCTGAAGTATGGAGTTTCTCGAAAATTCGGTGGATAATGCCGGCAAGCGCGGGTCAATAGAGGTGATCGCGGGGTCAATGTTCTCAGGCAAGACTGAAGAGCTTATCAGGAGGCTGCGACGGGCAATGTTTGCAGGACTGAAGGTAGAGATTTTCAAGCCGTCGATTGATACAAGATACTCGGAGGACAGGGTTGTCTCTCATGATGAAAAATCGATTATCTCCACCCCGGTCGAAAACGCTTCGTCGATACTCCTTCTTGCTTCCGGCGTCGAAGTTGTTGGCATAGATGAGGCACAGTTTTTTGACGGCAGCCTGGTGGAGGTGTGTACGAGGCTGGCTGATGCAGGCACCAGAGTAATAGTGGCAGGCCTTGACATGGATTTTGCAGGTAATCCGTTCGGACCCATGCCTGCCCTGATGGCTGTTGCGGAATACATAAGCAAAGTACATGCAATCTGTGTCAGATGTGGCAACCTCGCAAACTACTCCTACCGCAAGGTCAAGGATGATAAGATAGTGATGCTCGGAGAGAAGGATATCTACGAGCCGATATGCAGATCGTGCTATATTAAATCAACGAACAGGTGAAGATCAGCGCATCAGAGCTGGCTGAAATAACGGGGGGTGCCCTGACAGGCGATCATTCGCTGTCGGTTACCGGAATAATGACTGACAGCCGGTCGTCCGGCGCCGGTCATGACGTTCTGTTCATTGCCCTGCGGGGACCGAACCATGACGGACACGGGTTCATCAGGGCGCTTTTCAACAGGGGAGTCAGGCTTTTCCTTGTCGACACCCTGCCTGCTGATGCTGAGCTCATGACCGGCGCCGCATTCGTCCAGGCGGGAGACACACTGGAGGCGCTTCACAGACTTGCCGCCTGGCGCAGGAGCGCTTTCAGAGGCAAGGTCATTGCGGTGACAGGCAGCGCCGGTAAAACAGTTGTCAAGGAGTGGCTTGCAGAGACACTGGGAACGGTAAAAAGCGTAATACGAAGCCCCAGGAGCTATAACTCCCAGGTGGGAGTGGCGCTCTCGCTGATGAATATTGACAACAGGTTCGATGTGGCTGTCATTGAGGCAGGTATATCCAGGCCCGGTGAGATGGAAAAGCTGGCTCGCATCATCAGGCCTGATACGGTGATCATAACCAATATCGGTGACGCTCATGGTGAAAATTTTGTGAGCAGGGAAGCAATCGCCACCGAGAAGCTAAGGCTTGCAGCGGGAGCAACAATGCTAATTTACAGTTCTGATGATGAGTTGATTAAGCGGGAAGTGGCACTCAGGTATTCAGCAATACCCGCCTTTACCTGGTCAGTATCGGGTACTGATGCGTCATTAAGAGTTGAGATAACAGGAGCCACTGGTGACGGACAGGTTCTGCGATGCACCGCTGAAAATTCCGTTTTTGAAGTAATTATACCGTTTGCAGACAGGGCGTCTGCTGAGAATGCCGTGTCAGTGATCGCCTGTTGTCTCGCTGAAGGTGTCCCTGACAAGAGCATCAGGGGAGCGTTGGCAGATATTCCGGCTGTGGCGATGCGGATGGAGGTCAAAAAAGGTATCAACAGCTGTACGCTTATTGAAGATTATTATAATTCGGACCCCGGCTCGCTCAGCATGGCACTGGATTTTCTGCGTTCTCACGCCAGGGGAAGGACGACGCTTATTCTTTCGGATTTCCGGCAAATAGGGGGACATGAGGAACGTCTCTACCAGGGTATCGCGGAAGCAGTCAGGAGAGCAGGTATTGACAGGTTCATAGGTATTGGTGAAGCCCTGACACGGCAAAAAGAGAAGTTTCCGGTCGGGTCGGTATTCTATGGCTCGACCACTGAGTTCTCAGAGACATTCCGGAGCTTTGCCTGGCATGATGAGACCATACTCATAAAGGGAGCAAGAGCTTACGGCTTTGAGCGGATAAGCAGCCTGCTGGTACAGCAGCTCCATCAGACACGTTTCGAGATCAGCATGAATGCAGTGGTACATAACCTGAACGAGTTCAGGCATCTGCTCAGACCCGGAACCGGTATCATGGCGATGGTCAAGGCATTTGCATACGGATCGGGTTCAGCAGAGATAGCGTCACTTCTTGAATACAATCATGTCAGTTATTTTGCGGTTGCCTATGCTGATGAAGGAGTAGCACTCAGGGAAGCCGGCATAACAACCCCTGTTATGGTGATGAATCCTGATGAGAGTGTAATGGAACTGATCATCCGTCATAACCTCGAACCGGAGATATACAGCATGGAATCCTATGCCGGCTTCATTAAGAATGCAAAGAGGCACGGCTTGCTCCATTATCCCGTTCATCTGAAAATTGACACAGGGATGCACAGGCTGGGCTTCAGTATCAGTGAGGCGGACGTGCTGGCGAAGATGTTGCGCGACGAGCAGCATATAAGGATAGTCTCTCTTTTTTCCCATCTCGCTGCGGCCGATGATCCGCGTCATGATGACTTCACTCACCGGCAGGCATCACTGCTTGTCATGGCAGCTGAAAAGCTGAAGAGCGCCCTGGGATACAGCTTTAAGACCCATCTTCTCAACTCCGCCGGCATAAGCCGTTTCCCGCAGTATCAGTTTGATATGGTTCGCATGGGTATCGGACTATACGGGATAGGTGATTATCACGGAATTACGTTGCGGCATACCGGACGGTTTGTTACCGCTGTTTCACAGGTAAGGACAGTACCGGCGGGAGAACCGGTAAGTTACGGCTGCAACGGGGCGGCGGATCATGACCGTGAGATTGCAGTTATTCCTGTGGGCTATGCCGACGGACTGCGGCGTGAAATGGGTAACGGAAGAGGCAGTCTCTTCATTAAGGGCAGAAAAGTCCCTGTCGTTGGCAGCGTCTGCATGGATATGTGCATGACTGATGTCAGCGGATTAAATGTAAAGACAGGCGATGAAGCTGAGGTATTCGGCAGTAACATTACTATTGAAGAGATTGCAGGGCTTTGCAATACAATTCCTTATGAGATACTTACATCAATACCCTCAAGAGTAAAAAGGGTATATGTGAATGAGTGAGCCTGTCTCAGGATCAGTGATATTTTGAAATGATCGGAATTCTTCTCCCGCTTCCGAAAGCCCTTGAAGAGACCCGGAGCACAGGCGGTGATTGCCGTCTTTTGAACTCGCTGCTGCGTACAAGTTTCGCGACTTTTTCTACGAGGCCTGCATCAAAACCTTCATCGATTATCTGCTGCGGCGATCTCTCAAGCTCGATATACCTGAAGAGGATAGGGTCAAGCCGGTCATAGGGAGGCAGCGTATCAGTGTCAAGCTGATCAGGCCTGAGCTCGGCAGACGGCGGCTTGGAGATGATCCTCTCCGGAATTATTTCCCTCTCAGAGTTGATCTCCCTGGCGAGTTTGTAAACCTCTGATTTATACACATCACCCAGTACAGAAAGTCCTCCGATCATGTCACCGTAAAGTGTTCCGTACCCCGTGGCAGCTTCGCTCTTGTTGGAGGTATTGAGCACCATATAACCGAACTTGTTGGAGAATGCCATAAGTATCACTGCCCGGAGTCGAGCCTGGATATTTTCCTCTGTCTCGTCAGGGGCCCTGTCACCGAAAAAGGGTTTCATGGTTTTCCCGAATACCTGCCGTGCTTCCTCAATGCTTACAATGTGATGAGGAACCTTCAGTTTCTCAGCCATCTCAAGGGCATCTTTCACAGAGTGTTCAGAAGAGTAAACGGAGGGCATGAGAACAGCCAGGGTTTTGTCTGTGCCAAGGGCTTCGGCAGCAAGTGCAAGCACCACGGCAGAATCAATTCCTCCCGAAAGGCCAACAATGGCTTTCTTCAGCCCGCTCTTGACAAAGAAATCAGTTATGCCTGTCGACAGTGCCTTGTGGATATATCCGGTCATGTCGGCAGGAAACGGAGCAGGATGTGAATAGTTACTTCTGTCTGCTCCGGCAGCGGGAATGTCTATGACCCTGATTTCTTCCCTGCAGAAAGAAAGCTTCTCGAGCAAGGTGCCGTCGGCATCAATGACCATTGAGGAACCGTCAAATATCAGATCTGTATAACCGCCTGTCTGATTGACTGATATAAGCGGCATTCCGTACTCAATTGCGTTCTTTATAAAAATTTCTTCCCTGATTTTTATCCTGTTGTGAGAGAAAGGATTGGCAGCGATGTTTATAATAAGTGAAGGTTTTTCCTTCATCAGTTCATCGAGCGGGGTCACTCCATAGAGGCGGCATACGCCCTTATCACCGAATGGCTGTTCGTCCCATAAATCCTCACAGATGGTAATGGCCATCCTTTCACCCTTAAGTTCAACTGTCCGGAAGGTTGACCCCGGTTCGAAATACCTGTTTTCATCAAAGACGTCATAGGTCGGCAGGAGGGTTTTGTTAATTACAGCAATGACCTTGCCGTCGTTCATGAAGAATGCCGAATTAAAGAGGCTTTTGCCAAAGCCTCCGGTATTTGGTGACGGTCCTCCGACAATTGCGGCGATACCCGTACAGTGTGTGGCTATTGTCTGCACCGCTGCCATTGATTCACTGATCAGGTCACTTCTCTGTAACAGATCAAGCGGAGGGTAACCCGTGATGGCGAGCTCCGAAAAAATTATCAGCGCGGCGTTTTGCGTTCGTGCATGACCGACAGCTGAAATGATTTTTGCGCTGTTATACGCTATATCACCGGGAATAAAATTCAGCTGTGCAAGTGCAACAATCATGGTGGCAGGGGTCAGAACTTAACACCGAACCTGAACCTGACCATACCCAGTTTTGACCTGTCTTCAGGCTGCCCGACATCCCCCAGGTCCTTTGTCACATCGAAGAAGTCGCGGTCAAATCCCAGGCCGGCGACGAGAGATGTTTCCGTACTCATTTCATATTCCAGGCCAAAATGGGCATGCCAACCGGCATTCAAAGCATAGACCTCAGTCTTTGCGGGTTCACCGCTTATCGGGCCTTCGCTGCTGACAGGGAGGTCAATGGTTGATTTGATCCTAATTCTAATGTCCAGCCCCAGATCAGCGAAGTATGTCATGGAACCTGCCGGGGTTGTCTGGTAACGAGCACCCAGGGGGATATTCAAATACCGCAGGTTGTATACCATCTCATCGCCTGGAGCCACCTCCGCTGAAAAGCTGTTAAATACTAATGTATGAGGCTCAATTGCGATCTGTCTGCCTCCTGCAGCCAGAAAGCTGATACCCGATGAAGCAGCATAGTTTTCCCTAAAGTAATACAGAACGTTGACTCCCAGGTCAAAACCTGCCTTAGGACCCTGGCTGCTGTAATCAGATCCGTTGGAGCTCATCCATGTGATGAGGGGGTCAGCATGCACTATATATCTAAATTCCTGCGCCAATCCTTGCTTTGAAAGGCTGACAAGCGCCAGTATGGCCAGCACTTTCACAGGTAACAAGTTCACTACTCTTTTCATCATCCAGAAGTTTGCAGGGTAAATTTATAAATAAATGTCCTTATTTTGCGAAAATACACGATATTACCGATATATGAAATCCAAATCAGCTCACTTTCTCCTGGCACTGTCAGCTTCAGTAGTTATACTTTTTGGCGTTACAGCATGTGACCGAAATCCTTATGAAGTAAACCTCTCAGGAATTGAGTGTGACCTGACAGTGAGAGATCTTGGCCGTGAGATATTTGAAACACCTCCGCACGCTCTCAGTGACAAGGCCGACACGTTAAAGCTTGAATATGGGAATGCACTCAGGATTTACAGCTCGGTCATCGGCCTTGGAGATCCGGCGGATGAGCAGTGGAAGACAGCTTTTATTCTTTTTGCCACTGACCTGCAGAATCTTGCTTTATGGGATGAGGTAAAAAAGGTCTGGTCCGATCAGAAACCGCTTGAGAATGGACTGGAGAATGCATTCCGGCACTATAAATATTATTTTCCCGGGAAAGGTATTCCTGAAGTAATAACATGTATTTCGGCTTTCAATAACAGTATCATAATTGATGATTCTCTGCTTATGATCAGCCTCGACCGGTACCTGGGGCCGGTTTCAAGATACTACCCGTCGCTTGGCATTTACGAGTACCAGTCGCGCAGGATGACACCCGCGTACACGGTCTCTGACTGCATGTATGCATGGGCATCCACGGAATGGGATTTTCGCGATATTGACTACGGCACCAAGACACTGCTTAACACCATGTTGCACGAAGCCAAGCTTGTCTATTTCACAAAGAGGATGATACCTTCGGTAGCTGACACGGTGCTCTTCGGTTTTACTGACAGGCAGATGAGTTTCTGCAAGGAAGGCGAAGGGCTTATATGGGAGTACCTGGTCAGCAATGACCTGCTCTTTTCAACTGAAAGTTTCATGATACGCAAGTTCACCGGTGAAGCGCCGTTCACCAGTTATTTTACGGAAGATTCACCGGGAAGGGCAGTTGTGTGGACCGGTTTCAGGATCATTGAACGGTATATGCGCAATAATCCTGGCGTCACATTGCCGGAACTGATGGAGATGAGTGATTGCCAGGCGATACTTACGGGTGCAAAATACAAACCCGATTAAATAAAAGAAACTGTCTTCTCAGGCAGCATCGAATCAGTTAAAAAGAGAGGCTGCCCCATTTGAGACAGCCTCCTGTTTCCTTAAAAGGAATTACAGTTTATGCGGGATGGATTGCCTCAACGGGGCAAACGTCGGCACAGGCACCACAATCGGTACATATATCGGCGTCTATCTTATAGATATCGCCTTCTGATATAGCCTCAACCGGACATTCATCTATACAAGTTCCGCAAGCTGTGCAATCATCTGAAATTTTGTAAGCCATTACTAATGTTTTTTTAAAGATTTCGGGCGTAAAATTATCTTTTATTTTATTAAGTTCCTAACCAAACAATAAATTAATTCACCCTTATCAGGTCTTTATCAAATTTAGTGCCAACCATGCCAGCGTGGCAGCCCCTGTTGCCATGGAACTCTCATCCAGGTCGAAGTAAGGAGTGTGCGCAGGTCTCATCTTTTCTCCATCAGGGGTTATCCCCAGCCTGAAGAGAAACGACGGGTATTTTTCAGCAAAAAAGGAAAAATCTTCGGAGCTCATCCTGTCAGGTACCTCTTTTACCCGTGCGTCACCGAGAAGTTGCCGGCTCAGTTCACGGGCCCTGTTTGTGAGAGGCTCATTATTCACCAGGACAGGATAGCCTTCGACTATGTTGACGTTTATGTTCACATCTCTTCTTCGGGCTATTTCTGCTGCCGTCTTTCCTATAATCTCTTTTGCTTCCTTTCGCCACCGTTCATCGAAGGTCCTTAAGGTACAGGCTATCTCTACTTTCTCCGGTATTACGTTTGTGGCGCCCATACCGGTTATTTTTCCTATACCCAGGATGGTGGCGGCCTGCTCCCTGCTTTTTTCTGCTATGGTATCCTTAAGGCTGATAACCAGTTCTGAGGCAATATAAATCTGATCAGTATACTGCGAAGGCTGTGCGGCATGGCCTCCTCTGCCGGCAACCGTGATATAGATCTCGTCACATGACGCCAGATAAGGTCCGGCATGAAAGCCAACCGTTCCTGATTGCATGTCAGGCAGGATATGCTGTGCTATGAACATATCAGGGTCATAGTTCCTGAAAATGCCAGTCCCGATCATCATTTTTGCTCCTCCGGGAGCCTTTTCCTCTCCGGGCTGAAAGACAAGAAGAACTGTCCCGGCAAATTCTTTGCGCAAGCCCTTAATTATATCTGCAGCGCCTATGAGCATGGCCACATGCGCATCATGACCACACGCATGCATCACACCTTCATTCCGGCTTTGATATTCTGTTCCTGTGGCTTCAGTGATGGGCAGTGCATCCATGTCTGCCCGCAGCCCTACGGTAAGGCCTCTTCCTTCAGCCTCACCCCTTATGAAACCCACGATACCGGTTCCGGCAATGCCTTTAAGGTGCTCAATACCCATGGCGTCAAGCTTTCTGCTGATAAACGCAGCTGTCTCATACTCGGCATATGAAAGTTCCGGATGCTGATGAATATGCCTTCTTATCTCAACTATTTCCGGCAGAAGGGATCCTGCCTGCCGGAGTATATGTTCTCTCAGTAACATGATGGCTGGTGAGTTCAATCAGAAATCCAGGCTGAAGGAAAGATAAAACTGCATCGGAAGGATGTATCCGTTATCTATTCCCCATGCAAAGTCAGCCCTGATGAAATAGCCGAAGAGCTGTGCCCTTGCACCACCTCCGAAGCCTGCCACGATTGGTTCGCGCATTGAATCGAGGGTCACCGTTACCGGCCCGTTATGGTATACTTTATCGTCCCAGTAGTTCTCGTTGCCCCACGGATTCCACCCTGACCATGCCATGCCGATATCGCCGAAACCGACGAATTGCAGGCTGTTAAGGAAATTGGATTTCAGCGGATGGCCTGCAAAATATCTGACAATGGGCCAGCGCAACTCGCTGTTTATCAGGGCGAAGTTGCTGCCGTTGCGTATATTCTGTTGAAATCCGCGCATGTTTGTTGCCAGCGCCTGGAAGCCGTAGTTGACATTTGGATTCACCGGGACGGTCTGATCAAACATAGTCTCATTGAATAAGTAACCCATCCAGTTATCGACGCCGCCGAGGTAATAGATCAGCCTTGACGGCCCGAATGAGGTGCTTGCAGCAAATCTGTTTGCCCAGATCAGGTCGCGATGTATCTTCAGATAATGCCTGATATCTGCCCCTAACACATACATGTCGCTGTTCTTGGCGCTGACCTCGCGGTAATATTCAGCGAAGAGCTTGAACCTTGTCCCGTAATAGATATTTACTAATCGCTTGCGGGTGTTGTCATATATTACCTCCCCTTTGAGTCCGGCCCAGTGTCGGCCGAATGGAGGAGCAGCCAGACTTGCCTGGTCTGTCGACTGAACGACATAATTGTCAAATCTGTAGGTAAGGGTTCCTTTCAGCGAAAGCACGGTGTTCAGCGGCTTCCTGAACGAAAGATATGTGGTATAGCTCTTGATCTTGTAGTAGCTGGTGTCATTGTAGCTGTCAAATGACTGCCGGTGGAATATTAGCTGTTTATCAAATTTGCCTTTAAGGGCCTCGAGGCTGACCAGGTACTCATTGCTGTCAAAGTTGCCTGCGAACCTGAAACCGCCGGTAATACGGTAATCCTCGAACAGGTCAAGGGTGCCTATCTTGAAAAGAAGGTTCAGTCCCGGGTTGAAATAGGGTGCTCCTCCGTTGTAGGCCTGGTATGTGTTGTTCAGGAAGTTGAAATCTATCTGGGTGGCGGTGTAGTTATTGTAGAAGGCGGTACGGTATACCCGTGCCTCAGGCATTACCATCCTTGAGGTGTCGAGGTCAATATCCATGTAATCCTTGCGCCATTGCAGCTCATAGTAGTTTTCTTTCTCCTTCTCAAAGACATAATTTCGGAAGTCAATTGGCTCATCCGTGGCGTAATATTCATAGAGAGGTTTCTGAAGGGTGTCATTCATCCTTGCCCTTTCGGCAAGCAGTTTGTCTCTCAGCCTGTTGATACTGTCTGCGGCCCGGAGTGCGGCTATTTCTTCCGCACGCCATTGGGTCGATTTTATTTCGCTGCTGCTGACTGCCGGTGATGCCCCTATTGGTTCAGAAAGGAACCTGTAACGTCCTTTATCATATATTACTGCGGCATCCCTGCCCCCGTTCCTGTCATATGCCTCCAGGTTCCTGGGATAATCTGTAACCTGTTGTGATTTAATAAAATACCTGTAATGCATTACCGTATCGATGTAGGCAATGCTGCTGTCGATGCCGGCATCATAATAATTAATTATTCCGTTGCCGTTCCCGAGGAAACCTGTCGATTTGACTGATGCTTCCATGGGATGGGTATAATCATTCAAAGTTCCCTCATCAAGGCGTGTCAGTTTGCGGTTTCCTGCCTTCAGGTCATATGTGAAGAGGTTATAGGTGAGACCGGTAGGTTCCTGTGGGTCACCCTTGTTGGTCAGGGAGTCCGTCAGGCGGTTTGATGAAAAGATTATTGTCTCATCCCGCCCGTTGATAAAAGATGGATCTTTATCATCAGCCACATCAAATGTTATCCGCTCGCTGGTGCCTGAAATAATTGTATGGACATAGATATCGGTCATGCCGTTAATTATCCCTGAAAGGAGCAGCCTGGATCCATCAGGGGAGTAGGAGAGCGACATGACTTTTTCAAAGAACGGCATTGAGCGCTGCTCGGATTTTTTCTGATCGGTACGGTAGAAGTAAAGCTGCATGCCTCCCTTTTCTTCGTTGACGAAGGTCAGTATCTGCCCGCCCGGGTGCCAGGTCAATACGGGATATGTATAATCTACCGTCTGCTCGTACTTCGGTTCAAACGTAAATATTTTCTTGTTTTTACCCGTATTGGTATCATACAGCCATATCCTGCGCTTTCCCCAGTCATTGGATACCCAGGCTACCATCCGGCCGTCAGGACTGACCTTAACGGAGGTATACCGTTCAAAAGGTTTTGAATGTTTGATTTCCTCAGGTATCTTATAGTCTTCACCAGGTTTTATCTCATAATATTTGGCGTAATAATTTCTCCAGTCCTTGTAGGTGTCTTTAATGCTTTTACCGAGACCGTAAAGAAAACCGTCCTCAATGTTTTTGTAGATCTTTGAGAGGTAGAGAATATTCGGGATTATCGCATCACCATAGGTCTCACCGATATATTTCCAGAACGACTGACCGGCATAAACTGCTTCTTCATATTCAAGGTTTGCAATGTTTTTATACCTGCCGCTTTCAAATCCGTCCCTGACTTTGTTGTCAGTCTCGCTGTCCCAGTTGAAGGCAACATAGTTCACCAGTCCCTTGATGTACCATGCAGGTACCTGTATCTCTGAGCTACTGGTCACCTTGTCACGCGATTCGGCATTGTACAGCATTTCGTAGACCACTATTTCTGCGATGGCAGATGCAATCAACTTGTCAAATTCTTCATGATCCCCGTTGAACCAGAGCATCACTTTGTTCTTGATCACCCTGCTGTACCCCCCGACATTATAGTCCTCTTCCGCAGAAATGAGTCCTATGTTGCTCTGCCTGAAATCGTTCTTCTTGTTATAGATGATAAGGATAGGTCTTTTGTCAAGGGTGTAATCAAAATAATCCTGGATCTCATTCAGTTTCTGATCAGCCACTGTGCAGGCATATTCGGCCACTTCCCGGCCGAATTCATTGTAGTAGCAGTCAATATCTTCAAACCTGAAGTACGTCCAGTAGAAGTCTTTATACTGCACCCTGTTCTTGCCGAAGGTCATCTGCATCCCGTTATAAAACTGTGCGGAAGCCGGTGTCACCTGCAAAAGGCAGAGAATTGCCAATGCCAGTATGAAGAGTTTTTTTCTTCTCATAAGTAAAATCCGGGATACTGTCATCACTTGTCGCAAAAAATGTTCCAAAAGAGACTATCCGTCAGACAAAACTAATGGTTTAAGCAATAAAAAAACAGTGACATATCGTTTTTTATTATTTTTGACGTTAATTATGAAGCAACCTATCTGGTCTGATATTTGTTATGTGAACGGAAGGATTACAATTATCCTCAAAGAAAAGGGAAACAAAAACAGGTTAAAATGAAAAGGAATTTTTTATTATTAGTAACTCTGGTTCTGGTTTCAGGACTTAATGCACAGCCAAAGCTTAATTTCAGCACTCTTCGTCATAATTACGGCGACATCAAGGAAGCAGCCGGAAAGCAGGAAGCTGTCTTCAATTTCACCAACACCGGCGATTCAGTTCTGGTGATCACGAGGGTACAACCGTCATGCGGATGCACAGCCTCAGATTATACCAAGTCACCTGTACCTCCTGGAGGCAAGGGATTTGTCACTGCTGTTTTCGATCCGCGCGGTTACAATTCTCATTTTGCAAAGAGTATCTCCGTCTACTCAAATACCAAACCCAATGTGACGGTTCTTATTATTGAAGGTACGGTCAGTCCCAAAGAGAAGACCGTTGATGAGCTTTATACATTCGTAGTAGGACCGGTACGGTTTGAGTCAAATCACCTTGCTTTTACCACCACAAAAAAGAGTGAGAAGAAGATCAGGGTGATGCCGATAATCAACACATCGAAAGAACCTGCAACGGTTGAGTTTGAGGGTCTCCCGGCACATTTGACGCTAAAGACCACTCCTGCAACCCTTAAACCCGGCGAAAAAGGCATTATAGAAGGCACCTATGACGCCAAACTCAACAGCAGCGCCTGGGGTAACGTGAATGATCTTGTACGTCTTAAGGTTAACGGCCAGCCCCAGCAGAATATTTATCTCTATGTCTCAGCAAACCTGGTTGAGGATTTCAGCAGCATGACAAGCCAGGAGCTTGCAAATGCTCCGGTCTTCAAGCTTGATTCAAACACCGTTAACTTCGGGACGATAAAACAGAATGCGTCTGCTGATGTGGAGTATAACTTCACAAACCAGGGAAAGAGTGATCTTATCATAAGAAATGTAAAAGCAGGATGCGGCTGCACGGCCCTTATGCCAACGGAAAATGTCATTAAGCCGGGTGGAAAAGGATCGATAAAAGCGAAGTTCAATTCCGGCGGATACAAAGGAGACATTTATAAGAACATATTTGTATACACCAATGATCCCAAGAACTCAGAGGTGATGCTGATGATAAAGGGTAAGGTGCTTGTTGAAGGAGAGACCGCAAAATAAACGCAAGCTGCCGACCAGAGTGTAATGAACAAGGATAAAGGTCCGGCCGGAGCGCTCTCGGTTCAGAAGGGTGTTGTGCAACCGCCAAGCATCAACCCCGATATGCTGAACCGTCTCAGGAAGAGCAGGCGCAAACGGCTGACTGCTGATGATTATGTCGATGGTATCCTGCGTGGTGACCGCACCATTCTCAGCCAGGCTATTACACTTGTAGAGAGCTCTTTACCCGAGCATTACGATATTGCCCAGGCGGTTGTGGAAAAATGTCTTCCTGCCAGTTCACGTTCGGTAAGGATTGGCATAACGGGTGTCCCCGGTGCGGGCAAGAGCACCTTCATTGAAACCTTCGGAACCATGCTGACACGCCGTCATGGCAGACGCCTTGCCGTACTTGCCATTGACCCGAGCAGCCAGCAGAGCCGGGGCAGCATTATGGGCGACAAGACCCGCATGGAGCAGCTCAGCACTGACCCTGACGCCTTCATTCGTCCCTCACCGTCAGCAGGCACACTGGGAGGTGTGGCGCGCAAGACACGCGAGTCGATAATATTATGCGAAGCAGCAGGCTTTGATACTATTATTGTAGAAACGGTCGGGGTAGGCCAGTCGGAGACGGCAGCACATTCCATGGTAGATTTTTTCCTGGTGGTGATGCTTGCCGGCGCCGGCGATGAACTGCAGGGGATCAAGCGCGGCATAATGGAAATGGCTGACACAATAGTGATCAACAAGGCCGACGGCAATAACGTCAGGAAAGCGGAAATGGCGAGGATTGAATATAAGAATGCCCTGCACCTCTTCCCCCTGTCGCCTTCAAAATGGAGCCCCAGGGTGCTCACATGCTCTTCGCTGGAGAACAGAGGAATAGCAGAAGTGTGGGAGACGGTCAGGGATTATGTCAGCATGACCAAAAGCAATGGCTGGTTCTGGGAGAGAAGACGCGAGCAGGCGGTCACCCGGATGCATGAGACAGTGATGGATACACTGAAGTATTCATTTTACAGCCATCCGGAGGTGCAGGCCCTGCTGCCGGAGCTCGAAAAAAAGTTGCTCGAGGGAGAAATTACTTCATACAAACCCGCCCTGATACTGCTCGAGAAATATTTCAAAACCAAGGGGTAATCTCCAAATATTTATATCTTTGACCATTCTGAAAAACCAAACTAAATACTGTAAAAATATTCCGAAATGAAAAAACTTTTTATCCTGTTTGCTGTGGTTGCTCTTGCTGTTTCCTGTGCAAAAGAGCCAAAATTTGTAGTTACCGGTACCATTGACGGCGCCGAAGGGGGACTGGTGCTCCTTCAAAAACGTATCCCCGGTGGTTATTCAGTCCTGGATTCAGCCGTACTTGAGAATGGCACGTTCACATTAGAGGGTTCTGTTGAATATCCGCAGATGGTCAACCTGTCTCTGAAGGACAAGAGGGGTGGTCTGAATTTCTTTATTGAAAACTCAGAGATAACCATTAACGGTCATGCCGATTCGATCTACCAGGCATCAGTTACCGGGTCAAAGACACAGGGTGAGTATGAAGCATTCAGAGCTTCATCTGAAGAAATGAACATAGAACTGAGAAAGATATACGACCGCTATCGTGTTGCCAGGATGGACGGCAACGAAGAGCTGGCTGCCGCAATTGAGAAAGAGATCGATTCAATTGATGCCAGGCAGATTGAGATGCAAAAAGAGTTCATCTCCAATAACCCGGCTTCATATATTACTCCGGTTATCCTTAACGAAATATCGTACTCTCTTGAAAGTGATGAACTGGAGGCTGAACTGAACAAACTTGACACTGCTCTCAATAAGGTTCAGATAGTGACTGACCTGAAAGAAAGACTTGGACAGATGAAATCCGTTGCGGTGGGACAGAAGGCTCCGGACTTCACACTGAATGATGTCAGCGGCAATCCGGTCGCACTTTATTCAAAAATCGGAGGCGCCACAAAGCTTCTGCTTGTTGATTTCTGGGCAGGGTGGTGCGGACCGTGCCGCCAGGAGAATCCGAATGTTGTCAAGGTATGGCAGGCTTATAATAAAAAGGGTTTTGACGTGTTCGGCGTATCGCTTGACAGGAGTGCTGACGAATGGATGAAAGCCATTGAAAATGACAAACTTACATGGACACAGGTCTCAGATCTCAAATACTGGGATTGTGCACCGGCAAAAATGTACGCCGTGAGAAGCATACCAGCGAATTTCCTGATCGACGGGAACGGTGTGATCGTGGCTCATAACCTCCGTGGTGCGGCTCTGGAGGAAAAAGTCAGAGAGTTGCTGGAAGTAAAATAAGCAGCTGATATCGAATGTTAAATAAGCCGTTGGAACCAGTTATCCAGCGGCTTTTATATCATAAATATTCAGATCATGAGCAAAAAAGATGAATTTTTAAGTCAGATCATTGAAGGCTATGCCTGCAAGGGTGATTATATCGTTCTGGGAGGTGCAATGTTTGACGGAGAGACAATAGCTGACGCACACATCAAAGTGCCTCTTAAGACGATAAACAGGCATGGTCTGATAGCCGGAGCCACAGGAACGGGTAAGACCAAGAGTTTGCAGGTCTTTGCCGAGCAATTGTCCCTGAAGGGAATACCCTCCCTGGTTATGGATGTAAAGGGCGATCTGAGTGGTGTGGCAATGCCGGGGGAGGAAAAACCTTTCATCACCGACAGGCACTCAAAGATCAACCTGCCTTATTCCACTATGGGATTTCCCGTGGAGCTTCTCACCATCTCCGAACAGAACGGCGTTCGTCTTCGCGCGACCATATCCGAGTTTGGTCCGGTACTTTTTTCGCGTATTCTTGACCTTAACGATACTCAGGCAGGCATTATCTCCATAATCTTCAAGTACTGCGACGACAACAAGCTGGGGCTGATTGATCTGAAAGACATGAGGAAAGTGATACAGTACCTCCAGGGTGAAGGCCAGGCAGAGCTTGAGCGTGAATACGGCGCCATGTCGCCGGCATCAACGGGGGTTATCCTCCGCAAGATCATTGAGCTCGAGCAGCAGGGAGCTGAACGCTTCTTCGGCGAGGAGTCATTTGATATCAATGACCTGATGCGCCGCGACCGCAACGGGAACGGATATATTAATATTATCCGCCTCACAGACATCCAGGACAAGCCGAAGCTTTTCTCCACCTTCATGCTGTCATTGCTGGCAGAGGCTTATAACAAAATGCCCGAGAGGGGAGACGTGCCAAAACCCGAGCTGGTGATATTCATTGACGAGGCTCATCTCATCTTCAGCCAGGCAAGCAAAACACTCCTGGAGCAGATTGAGACCATTGTCAAGCTCATCCGTTCAAAAGGTGTGGGTGTATATTTCATCACCCAGAACCCGATGGATGTTCCGTCGTCAGTGCTGGCACAGCTTGGACTTAAGGTGCAGCATGCACTCAGGGCATTCACTGCAAACGACAGGAAAGATATTAAACTGACTGCTGAGAACTTTCCGATTTCCGGCTTTTATAATACCGAGGAGGTCATTACCTCACTGGGTACCGGTGAAGCTCTTGTGACAGTTCTTAATGAGAAGGGTATACCCACACCTCTGGCAACCGTCATGATGCGTGCCCCGATGAGCAGGATGGACATTCTGACCGACCAGGAGATTTCATCAATAAACAACTCATCGGACCTGGTAAGCAAATACTCGCGTGTCTTTGATGACGAAAGCGCCTATGAGCTGCTTGAACGCCGGATATCAGAATCGGAACGTGAAAGGAAGGATGCAGAAGAAAGAAAAGCCAGGGAAAAGGAGTCGGAACGCTATGGCCGAACTTCTTCGCCGCGCCGGAGATCAACAGTCAGTCCGGTCGTAAAGGTTCTTACCTCAGCCACATTCATTCGCGGCGTGATGGGCGTTCTGACCAAGGTCATCAGGAAATAGTTGAAGGGTTGAGTAGTTGAAGGGTTGAGGGGTTCAGGGTTTTTTTGTTGATTGATATAAGGCGTTGAGCATTCGGCTTACCATGTCTAGTTCAGCCCTTGTTTTATCAGTTTGTTCTTCAGTTATAAATCCAAGCTCTTGTGATAATATCAGCTGATTCAGGACTTCCATCAGACTGCTGTATGATATTTCATAGAATCTTGCCTGATCCTGTCTGCTCCATCTTGTGCTCCCTTCAGCAATGTTGCTACTCACTGAAATTGAAGCTCGTCTGAGCTGACTCACAAGGCCAAACTTTTCTTCCTGAGGAAATAATGATGTTAGTTTATAAACTGATGCAACTAATTCTTTTGATTTTTGCCATACCTCCAGATTTTCAAAGGCATATTTCATTTCAGCAAATTTTAAAATTCAAGCCTTTCAGCCCTTCAACCTTTTCAACCCTTCAACCTTTTCAACCTTTCAACCCTTCAACTAAATATAACAGGGAAACCGAACACAACAATTATCGTCCAGACCATATAGACCGGCAGGTATTTCGCCGTGGTCACATTTACCCTGTCAAAAGAGGCGTTGCGGAAGGAAACCCTGAACAGGTCAATGGTTATGAGTATCAGGTTGCCAAGAATCAGCAGGTTCGATCCAAGCACAGCAACCCTGTTGGGAGTAACGCCGTACTCGCTCAGCCTGTAGAATATCGCAGACAGAGCGACGATATCCACCACAAGAGTGACCACTGAAAGAGCCAGCAGGACAGCCTCGCTGATCTTTCTCCTTCTTCCTTCAGAGGTCTCTGACAATGAAAAGACAATGAGAGCCATCACCACCAGCAGCATAAGGTTGAACAGGATCAGGAAATCGCGGTCAGTGTACGGATCTTTACCGGAAAAGATAACGGCAATAAGATAAATAACAAGTGTAATAAGTACTATGGGAGTGAAGATGGAAGCCAATACAGGAGCGATCTTCTCTGTCAGCCTGGGGTAATGATGGAGTATAAACTCTGTAATTGCCGGAGCTGCTACCACGCCACATATGGCAATATAATCCATAACGATTTTCTGGATGTCGATCTCGATTGATGAAAACAGACCTATGGAGAGACCAGCCAGCAACATTCCCGACAGCAGTATCAGGGCTCCGAGAATGGCCATGTCACCGTTATGCCTGATGAAGGATACCCTCTTGCCGTTGTTACGGAAATCAAACCCGATATATACTATACCGTAAAAGCACCAGAGCATTAGAGGCAGGTGAATACAGGCAAGAACAACCGACTGGTCTTTACTGTCAGACGGTAAAAGGTTAATGAACACTGCTGAAATAATGAAAATGCCTGTCAGCCCCATTAACCATCTCTTGTCTGATTTTTTTCGTACTGTCAGGTTGTAGGCAATAAGTGCCGCGAAGGCTATCATCCCGGCATTTTTGGCGTAAAAAAGGTTGGCATAAGGATCAAATCCGGCAAATTTCGGAATAAGAACCAGGGCGCTTGCCAGCAGGCAAATAATCAGAATAACGGCCAGGTCACGTATAGTTATCTGAGATGAAAGTTTTCTGGTTTCATCCGGTTTTTTTACTTCTGAATTAAGATCTTCCATAACTGCATTTTATGATAATCGAACAGAAAGGTACAACTTTTTAATATCCTCAGATGCATCACAGACAATACGATGGGAAATCCTCTCAGAATCCTTTAAGCTGCATATAGACAGTAGGAAGAAGCAGGAGGAAGCCCAGCAGAAACAGGATCACTATCAGCGGCAGCACCCACCTGAACCATTTGTCATAAGGTATTTTCGCCATTGTAAGCACTCCCAGCAAAACGCCTGATGTCGGAGTTATCATGTTGGTGAACCCGTCGCCGAGCTGAAAGGCCACCACTGTAGCCTGGCGTGAGATACCTATCAGGTCTGAAAACTGGGACATGACCGGCATGGTCAGTGCTGCTTTAGCCGAACCCGAAGGCATCACTAGGTTAATGAGGGTCTGTACGACGTACATCATGCTTACCGCTGCCATCTTGCCCATACCTGAAATGGATTCGGAAAGGCCGTTAAGAATGGTATCAATTATGTTTCCATTCCTGAGTATGATGATGATCCCTCCAGCAAGACCCACAATCAGCGCTGCAGACATTATATCCCTGACCCCGTCAAGAAAGAGTTTTGTTATCTTATTGGCATTGTAGCTCATCGCGATCCCTGTCGCCAGCCCCATAACGAAAAACAGTGTTGCGATTTCCATAATGTACCAGCCATAGCCCATCACTCCTGTTATCAGGAAAAATATTGTAAACATCAGGATGCTGATCACAAAAAAGTGTACTGATTTCCTGAGTGACAGCCACCCGGAAATGACAAACAGGCCAGTCAATACCGGTATGGCCGGAACATTTATCTTCCCTTCTCCGAAGGTCACGGTTGTAACAGGATTGGTCCATGAGAATATGAGCATCGCTGCGATCAACAGAACATATATCACCCATGCTGATGCAGGTGTATGGTACTCAATCCCTGAGTTCCCGGCAGCATGCAGTTTACGCCAGTAATCGTCTTCCTGCCATACAATCGATTTATGCGGATCCTTCTTTATCCTGCGGGCATACCAAAGAATGTAGGCAAATCCCACAGCGCTTATTATCACCCACATAACCATCCTGTACTGCAGTCCTGAAAAGAGGGGAAGGTCTGACAGACCCTGGGCGATACCGATTGTAAAGGGGTTCAGGAAAGCTCCGGCAAATCCGAGCGCGGCTGCCACAAAGCAGAGTGATACTCCGACAATAGAGTCATAGCCCATCGAGATTGCCAGCGGGACGAAAATGATGATGAAGGCGATGGTCTCCTCACTCATCCCGAAAACGGCACCGAAGAAACTGAAGATGATCATGATCAGGGTGAATATCATATTGTCAACTCCTATTTTTCTGATAATTCCCTTGTTCCCTATTCTCCGGGTGAATCGAAGTACTGAGGCAATGGCGACATCTATCGCTTTGCTCTCATTCATTATCCAGAAGGCTCCGCCGATGATCAGGATAAACACGATTATATCTGCTTTGTCGACGAATCCGTCAAACAATGCTGAGAATACCTGCCATGTCTGCGGATGCTTCTCAGTCTGGTGAAACGAACCCGGAATGACCACGTTCCTGTCAATACCGTTGACATTGACGGTTTCTCTCTCAAAAGCTCCTCCGGGCACAAACCATGTCAGCATTGCGCATAAGACCACTATGCTGAATACAATGACGTATGTATGAGGGATCTTCTTTAGCATATAATAATTGGCTCATATTCTGCCGCTCTCAGAGCGGCAGCTACTTTAACCTTTAGCCATTCCACTTTAACCTTTAACCTTTCTACTTTAACCTTTCTATGACCCTCTTCACCCTTTCCCTCGTCTCTGCCGGTGTGGGATTCAGCTCTTCAGTCGAGAACGACCCTCTTTCCGGATCAATGCGTTCAAAGACCATCATGTACAGGTCGAAGATGATCTCAAGGCTGAGCCTGTAGCGTGGCTCCAGAAGGGGGCACACCTCAGTGATCACCTTAAGGGTGCTGATACGGTATCCGTCTGCAATCCTGTAATATTCTCCCATCATATCACGAAAGCCGTCGCTGACATGTGCTCCGTGAGCAATATTTTTCAGATCGGCACGGGTGAGGTCATATCTGCTCATGACATCGTCGGCAAAGTAACTGAGGTTATTCAGCTGGTCTTTACGGAAATCGCGTATAATATGGACGAAGTAGCTGAACATTGCGCACGGTGATGCTGTCCGGCGTACGTTAAACGGAGGGTCTGTATAGACACCTTCATTAACCTGCAGTCCTGCGAGGTGAACAAAGATCGAGGCAGGCGCAACTGAGGCTCCGCCGGCATACTGCACAAAGTCTCCCAGGGTAGCAAATCCGTCGTTATTGATATCGTAGAGCATTGACTCAGCAAAAGATTCAAGGGCCCAGAGAGGTATCCTGAAGCGTTTTATTGTTTTTGTCAGGCCGTTGCTGAAAGGTTCAAGGTCATTACCTTCACGTATCATACCCATCCACTGATCAATCTTGCCTTTAAAGCTGTCTCTTTCCTCCACGGCAATACCTTTATACTCAGCCTTATGATTGTCAATCAGATCATCCAGAGTACGCATGAACCTGTAACACGCCCGGGCAGCCTGGTATCGTTCTGCATCCCAGAAATTTGCAGCAATTAAAATATTCGGATGGTCAATGATTTTTTCAAAATCAATTGACTCAAAAAGTGCAATAAACTCTTCCCTTGTCTTCATTGAAGTGTTTTTCCCTCTCTTTTTTGTTCGCTTATAATTCTCTCCGATACCAGCCTGGCGGAGAGAAGCACCATAGGAATACCGTTTCCCGGGTGAGTGCTTCCTCCGGTGAAATAAAGGTTCCTGTAGCGGCTGTCCCTGTTATGAGGCCTGAAGTAACCCATCTGAAAGATGTTATGGGCGAGACTGCCAAAGACAGAGCCCCTGCTGATATTCAGAGATTCTTCCCATTCTGCCGGAGGCACTGTGATCTCAAACTTAATATGATCCTCAATGTCAGTAATGCCTATCTTCTTCAGTTTCTTAAATACCACCTTACGGGCGACATCAGTAAGATGGTCCCAGTCCTGGGGATGCTTCCCGTCAAGATGGCCTACACCCACTGCCACTGAAAATGTATCACATCCGGCAGGTGCTGCAGACGGGTCACTGCGCACCGGGGCATGGATATAAAAGCAGGGATCGTCTCCCATCGACTTATCTCTGAAGATCTTATCAAGCCCGGCGCGAAAATCGTCAGAAAGAAATGTACTGTGGTGTCCGATCTGCGGATACTGCTTGTCGAGCCCCCAGTGAATCACAAGCGCCGAGCATGAGTATTGCAAGCGGTCGAGGTGGCGCGACTTGCGACCGGGAGGCAGAAGCTTCCGGTAAACATAAGGCAGATCGGCGTTGGCAACAATGATATCCGCCTTTACCTCTGTGCCGTCACTGAAGACCACACCGCTGGCTTTTTTGCCCTCAACGGTAATACGCGACACCGGTTTGCTGAAATGGAACCTGACGCCATGCTTTTCAGCCACTTCCATCAGCTTGGCGGCTACACTATACATACCACCTGTTGGGAATAATGATCCTTCGGTCAGCTCGGCGGACGGTATCATCGAAAAGAGAGCAGGAGCGGAGTAGGGGCTCTGACCCACGTAAATATTCTGAAAAGTATAAGCCATCTGCAGATGCGCTGACCTGAAGAAGCGGGCGGTATAACGGCTGTGCCTGATGTAGGTCTTTAACTTTATGAGCAGCAGGGCATTGCTAAGGGTAAAGAAATCGAAGAACCTGGTGAAGTTGCGTCCGATAAGCTTTTCAAAGGCTGTCTTATAAAGCTCAAAGCCCGTGCTGACATATTTCTCAGCCCTGGCGAAACTGCCCTTTTCGATCTTCTCAAGCTGCTCCTCCATCCGTTTCCTGTCAGTGGTGAAATCCAGCCTGCTGCCATCGTCGAAATAAAGGGAATAGATATCGTCAAGAGGTTTTACGATGAGCTCATTCTCAAGTGTCAGCCCGAGCGAGTTGAAGACATCGCGATAGACATCGGGCATCAGCATCATTGTTGCGCCAAGGTCGAAGCGGTGACCGTCGCGCACTATCTGTCCGCATCGTCCACCGGGGGAGCTGTTCATTTCATAAACATCCACACTGTATCCATTTTTGGCCAGGAATATTGATGTTGTAATTCCTCCTATTCCGGCGCCTATTATCAGCGCCGTCCCGGTGTTTGCCATACGGATTGATATCTTGAGTTAGCGTTTAATTCTCTTATCTGCTGTAAAAATGTCAACAGTGTAGCAAATATATTAATAAACGCAAAATATGAAAGGGCTGACGGCGGCAGATGACGGAATATTAAGGCTGAACGGCGGAAAATGACCCCGGGGTCACCAGAGTTGGTGTACTAAAGGCTTGATATCTTCTTCATATATCTCGGTGATGGCTTTCATTTGCCTGCCGGTAAGAGAAGGAAAATCCGCAGCCTCAAGGTTCGTCCTGACCTGCTCTGGTGAGGAGGCCCCCGGAATGATGCAACTAACCTCATCACGCATAAGGATCCATCTTAATGCGACATGGGCGAGAGTAATGTCTGCCGGGAACAGGCTGGCAAGTCGTGCCACGGCCTGAAGTCCTTCATCATACGGAACACCGGCAAACGTCTCACCCTTGTCGAACATCGACCCGCTGCGGTTGAAGAAACGGTGGTCACTGGAAGCGAATCGGGTAGTAGCGGAGAATTTACCGGATAAAAGCCCGCTGGCCAGAGGAACACGTATTATCAGTCCCACATTCTTTTCCCTTGCCATGGCAAAGAACCTTTCATGGGGCCTCTGGCGGAAAATGTTGTAGATGAGTTGCACGGTTGTGACATTATCAAACTCAATAGCCTTCATAGCCTCCTCCACTTTTTCAACGCTTACACCCAGATTGAGAATCTTACCCTCATCTTTCAGCTTTTTAAACTCCCCGAAGATCTCGGGCCGGTAATAAACCTCAACGGGAGGGCAGTGCAACTGAATAAGGTCGATACATTCAACGCCAAGCCTCCTGATCGAATCTTCCACATATCCTCTCAAAACTGCAGGTGTATATCCTTTGTTATTATGTGGCTGTATCTGCCTTCCGCACTTTGTAGCCACATAGATTCTTTTTCCCGCCTGTCCGACTGCTTTACCGACAGCCTTTTCACTCTCCCCGTCAGAATATACATCAGCAGTATCAATGAAGTTGACCCCCCTGTCAATGGCTTCCCTAAGGATGCTTTCAGCAAGCGTGTGGTCAAATTTTGATCCCCATTTGCCACCAACCTGCCATGTGCCAAGAGATATCTCTGATATCGCAAATCCGGTCTTTCCAAGTATTCTGAAATTCATAGTCTGTTCGTTTTTTTATCGCAACCTGTTTTCATTGCTGGACTGGTATATAAAACGAAAGATTCAGTCCGAAAGTCAAATGATCCAAAATTATCTCACCTTCGGCCGTTGTGCGGTTTCCTTTTGAATAAATCCAGGGCTGCTGGTTCAGCTTCATTGCATACCCTCCAAACAGGCCTATCGACCAGTATTCGCCGTTAACGTAGGCATCATTGTACATCAGGCACTCAAGGTTTATGCCTGCAACGGCTATTGTCTGGTTGAACCTCAGGTCAAGGTCTCTCTCATCAAGGTACTGTGACAATGGTATTTTATCTTCATTTGCATAATTAAGCAGTTTTGATCTCAGCCATCTGATTGAAAGAAGGGGAGTGAGACGCAATCTTGTGGCTTTGATGACATCATACCCGAAATTAAGATAGTAAGCAGTATTGTTCTGATCAAGAACCAGAGAATCATATTCGTGTTTTCTGCCGTAACCGAAGCCCATCCCGATGCCGGCATATATCTTCGAGAAAGATACCCCCAGCTCCGGACCGATAACTCTGAATTTGTCCATGATGTCAGTGTTGTAAGAGCCGATTGACGTGGAGAACTGGCTGAAATCAGTCGCCATCGCATCGAGGTTCACGGTCCATCTCATCGTAGCGCGGGGCGTATTTTCACTGCTGTAGTCACCGGAATAACTTTTGTCTGAAAGATACATCGGTATCAGGGTGATCTTCAAAGGATAGGACGTGGTTTCGTTCAGGACGATCTCGACCGGATTGAAGCCAAGGCACTCGACACGCAGTTTCATTTCCTTATCCGCCTCAAGGTCAAGATTAAACATACCAAACCTGTCAGTCACCGTGCAGTTGGATGTGTTTTTCTGACAGACGGTCACACCTGTTATGGAAACACCACGCTGATCTATGACAGTTCCGGGAACTGAAGTTCCCTGGGCTGATAGCCGAAGTGTGACAGCTAACAGCAGGGTAATTATTGTTATGCGTTTCATTATCTCCATCCTTCTTCTTTTTCAAGTAATGCCAGATCAGGTTTTTCAGATGCAATCGTCAGTGACTCTGCATACATATCTTCCAGGTTTCCAAGGCTTATTTCGGAGCCTTTTTTTATGAAGACGGGAATCTTATACAGAGGCACTACAACAGAAATATATTTGCCACCCTCATATTCTTTGCCAGGATCCCATGCATCTATCCAGGTCTCTCCCTGCGGAAGGTAAAGACGATGCTCGGTTGTGTTGCTGCTCCACACTGCCGAGACAAGTATATCCGGTCCGAACATATATGTCTGCCAGTCTTTCCACGCCTCTGTCTGATCCGGATAATCAAGAAACAGCGGTCTGGCGATGGGAGTGCCCTCGTCATGAGCTTTTAAAGCCTGTGCGGACACATAATCCCTGAGTTTCATCCTGATATTTGTATACAATCTCCAGACAGCAATCAGTTCACTGTCGTACTGCGGTTCACCGGGATTATTCCAGAAGCCTCTGTTATTAGTCGGGCCGACTTCCATAATGGGGGAAAAGCAGCCGAAGGCCAGCCAGCGCATGGCAGTCTCTCTTGAAAACGTACCCCAGTAGCCTCCTATGTCCGATGCCCATATGGGGTATCCCATCACTGCACAGCGCTGCATTCCGATTATGGCTGAACGCAATCCTTCCGGCTTGCCGTCAGTATCGCCGGCCCACATCGCGCCGTATCTGGCGCTCCCGGTATACTGCGACCTTGGATAGAGTATGAAATCATTCCCAAGAACAGGCTGTACGGCATCATAAGCAGCCTTGACATACTGACGCGGGAAATCATTGTAGTTCTCACGGTAAGATGTACCCTCATGGGTGGTCAGGTGAAGGGAATCAGTCAGCTTTTCTCCGTCAGCCCTGTCGAGCTTAAATCCCCTGATGCCCATCTTTGCCAGTCTGCCCGGACCGTTTTCACCCCACCATTTTACTGCATCAGGATTGGTGAAGTCAATGAGTACCTGTCCCGGGTTATTACCGTGCATTTTGCTTACCAGGTGATAGTTGTTCATCTCTGCATATTCTGCCATCTTGCCCATCACAAAAGGAGCGATCCACATCATAAGCTGCATGTCATTTCCGTTAAGCCATTTAATCATGCCTTCAGGATCGGGGAAACGTTTCGTGTCGAACTGATAATCGTCGAACCCGTTCGGGCCCGTGGCCCATGGCCTGTCTATCCAGTAAGCAGTGCAGGGTATTCCGTAAGCCTTCATCATAAGTACGTCTTCGACAATGTCAGTGTTAAAAGGCGACTTTTTTGGGGTTCCGTCATAATAGAATTTACTGTTGGAATGTTCATCACGCCAGCGCCAGGGGCCGAAAGCCCAGTCAGGGGGTAAAAAAGGCGGCCCTGCCTCGAGAGTATGTCTTCTGACAATGTCCATCGGGTTGCCGGCCGCGTAAATCTTAAAAGCCAGTTCCGGGCCTTCAAATGATATCTTTACGATTTCGGGGTTTTCGTTGCAGAAATCGATTACACCCGGCCAGGTGCCTTCGGTGAAAAAGCCGTAATTGGCTGATGAAATATAAAACGGAGCATAGGCAGATACTGTTGGTTTCAGTTTTACATCGACCTTTTGCCCTCTCAGGTTGAGTGCAGTTTCAACACTGTCTGCCCATGAATTGGACTGGGGGCCGTCAACGACTCTTTCGAAAATACCAGTGAAATATTCATCCTGTGAGGCACCTATGTTTACCTTCCATTCCGAAATTGCCTCTGCGTTTATTCCGGATTGTGACAGGTTGAACCTGAAATCATTATCAACCTTTTCTATGGTCAGAATCACACCGCTTTCACCTTTTTTATTCCAGGTAAGGGCAATAGTTTTTTCTGCCGGCTTTGACTTCTTTGGCAAGCCTTTGATCCATTTTACCCGGCCTTCGGAAACGTAACCGATACTGCCTGTTGAATCATCTCCGGCGACAAGTGAAATTATATTTCCTTCCGGACCTGTGATTTTAATTTCAGGGAATTTGTTGCTGAGGCTTACAGAGACTTTAGTTTCTGATCCTCCTGAACAGGATATGATCATTGCTATGCCGAGGATCATTCCGATTGATCCGGGAATTTTCTTCGAAGGACTCTTCTGTGGAGAGACGATAAAGTTTTCGTCAGGCATTTGGATGGATTAATTGATTAATGCAATTCGTAAAAACATGTAGGGACGTTGTACGCAACGTCACTACAATTTTAAGAAAAATATCATAAGATGTTGCAAGACATGTTTCCATTTTCCATTACAGAATGGGTATTTTACGGACCGAAAATATCTTTTACTTCTTATTAATATTATTTTTAACCGTTAAACCCTCACCTTCCAAATCTATGAAAAGGATCATACTGATATGCTTTGTTCTGCTCATTGGCAAACAGCTGTTTTCCCAGGAAAAAAGGCCGCTTACATATGACGATATCGTAAAATGGAACCGTATCACTGAGAAGGTGATATCCGATGATGGAACACTCGCTGTCTTCACGACAGAGCCATGGGAAGGAGACCCTGCCATAACACTCTTTGACAATAATGCAGGCCTGAAAGCCACTTTCAGCTGCGCAACCGGAATTAATATAACCGCGGATTCACGCTTTCTGATCTTCACAATCAAGACGCCGGAGGATAAGGTTAAGGAGCTGAAACTGAAGAAAACAAAAAAGGATGATATGCCGGCTGACATGCTTGGCATTTATAATATTGCTGAAGGTGTTACTGATAGCATAGCCCGGCTGAAATCATATCAAGGTGCCATCAAAATGGGCGGGATGGATAGCATGGCAGACCGAACCCGTAAAAGAGAAGCCGTCAGCACCAAAAGACACCAGTGACAACGGAAATGAAAACCACAAAAAGCCAAAACCCGAATCTACTGAGAACGGCTTTACGCTCTTTATTCGCAACCTCAGCAGCGGTCATACCGATACTGTCAGGTTTGTCACTGAATACCTCTTTGCAGCAGAGGCTGAGATGATCATGTATGCGACGACAGGTGATGCTCCGGACACGGTACCCGAGGTTGTACTGCTTGACCTTAACAAAGGCGTGAAATCAGTTTTATACACAGGAAAGGCAAAATATAAGCAGCTGGCAGTCGATAAGAAAGGAGAGAGGGCTGCTTTCATACTTTCATTTGACGAAAAGGATAAGGCAGGAAACACATGGTCACTCTGCTACTGGAACGGCAAGGGGCTGGCTGTCATGGCAGCCACGGCGGGAACCCCGGGCATACCTGAAGGATGGATCATAAACGAGAATTCACCCCTTACTTTTGCCGAAAAGAATCCCAGGCTTTTCTTCGGCACCTCCCCGGCATATAAGATAAAGGATACCACAAAGCTCGACGAGGACCGTCCCAATGTGGATATTTGGCATTATTCCGAAGGGAAGCTGCATTCGGCGCAGGTTGTAAGCAAGGCACGCGATCTGAAAAAGTACTACACCGCGGTTTATCATGCCGGCCTGAAAAAGACAGTCCAGCTCGCTACAACTGAAATGCCTGATGTACAGCTTATTGATAAGGGCGATGCGGCAAATGTCGTGGCCATGTCAAACCTGCCCTATGAACTTCAGTCAATGTGGGAGGGAGACCCCCGGTATGACGTGTGGCTTGTTGATGTGCTGACGGGTTTGCGACAAAAAATAAAAGAGAATTACAGGGGCAGGATTCGGATTTCACCGGCAGGAAAATATCTTTACTGGTATCAGGCCACTGACAGCTCATGGTACTCATACAATCTAAAGGATAACCGTGAAAGCAGATTGACCACCCCTGTAACTCTTGCCGTTTACAATGAGGAAAATGATGTGCCTGACCTTCCGGGATCATATCCGGCTTACGGATGGCTTAAGGATGACAAGGCCTTCCTTGTCTCCGACAGGTACGATATCTGGTCACTCGATCCCGATGCCGGTCGTGCCCCGATGAAGGTCACCACAGACGGAAGGGGAAAAGAGGACCAGATACAGAATGCTGGATTTTGATGCTGAAAATGATTTTATCGACCCTGCTGAGAAGCAGTACCTCATGGGAACGGACGAGGTTAAAAGGGGGGACGCAATTTATTCCATCGATTTGAGGAAACCGGATATGCCTGTGAGGCTGACAGGAGGGAATTTTAACCTGGGTACACCTGTAAAAGCACGGAAGAGCGATGCTCTTATCTATACCAAAGAGGACTTCAGTATGTTTCCTGATTACCTGCTGAGTGATCTCTCATTTGCAACTGAAAAACGAATTACCGATGCCAATCCTCAGCAGAAGAATTTCTTCTGGGGTGAGGCCGAAGTGGTAAAGTGGCTGTCGCTTGATGGAAGGGAAATAGAAGGTCTCCTGTATAAACCGGAGGGCTTTGACCCGGGAAAGAAATACCCGATGATCGTAAACTTCTACGAAAAAAGCTCATCAGAGCTCTACAGGCACAGGACACCGGAGCCTGGCAGGTCAACAATCGATTATCACTATTATACAAGCAACGGGTATCTTGTTTTTAGTCCTGATGTTTACTACACTGATGGTTACCCCGGTCAGAGTGCCTATAACTGCGTGATGCCCGGTATCATGTCACTGATTGAGAAGGGATTTGTTGATGAGAAGCATATCGGAGCGCAGGGTCACAGCTGGGGCGGATATCAGGTTGCGTACCTTGCAACGAGAACAACGCTCTTTGCAGCAATAGAATCAGGAGCACCGGTAGTGAACATGTTCAGTGCCTACGGAGGCATAAGGTGGGAGTCGGGACTGAACCGTTCAATGCAGTATGAGCATGAGCAGAGCCGGATAGGGGCGACCATCTGGGAGGCATCGCAGCGTTACTGGGAGAACTCGCCTCTCTTTGCGGCCGATAAGATCGAAACGCCGATGCTGATCATGGCGAACGACCAGGATGGTGCTGTACCATGGTACCAGGGGATTGAATTCTTCGTTGCACTGCGTCGCCTGGGTAAGCCGGCCTGGCTGCTGAATTACAACGGCGAGCCGCACTGGGTTGATAAAGCTCCGAACAAAAAGGATTTCCAGATGAGGATGGCACAGTTCTTTGCACATTACCTGAAGGGCGAGCCTATGCCTGAATGGATGGTGAAAGGTATACCTGCCACCGAGAAGGATTATACGCTCGGCTACTAATACCACTAATTTTAAATTATTACCTGCACAGGGAGCCGTAAAATTCTACGGCTCCTTGTATTTATTCTTACTGATTTCCGGGTAATTTCAGTCCCTGCGGATTTGTGTAAAATGGACACTTATTTGTGACTTGAATTCGTAATTTAGTATTTATATAGCATTGATATACAAATATATAAAGTTCACTGTTGAGGTAAAATGAAGGTGCTGGCAATTATGTTTTTTTCAATGAGAAAGTCAAAAGTAGAAAATGTTTGCCGGCTACGTTGAACAACCTTCTTAACTTGGATGGCATAACCACTAAACTTATGAAAGAAATACTATCTCTTTTGTTCATTATCACCCTTTATCTGCAGCCTCTGATGGCTCAGGGGCAGATAAAAGGAAAGGTAGTTGATGATCAGAATCTCCCGTTACCTGGTGCGTCTGTAATTGTAAAAGGCACCACCAGGGGAACAATGACTGACGTCGACGGAAACTACAGCATCGCTGCCTTACCGGCTGACACACTTATGTTTTCGATGGTAGGCACTACAACACTGAAAGTCGGTGTTGGCAACAGAACAACAATCGATGTTCAGCTGCTTACGGAAACGACAATGATGGAAGAAGTCGTTGTGGTAGGTTACGGTACCCAAAGGGTTAAGGATCTTACGTCCTCAATTTCAACTGTTAAATCAGAGGAGCTTGTAAGAACCCCTGCTGCCCAGGCTATGCAGGCTTTGCAGGGCAAGGTTGCAGGGTTGCAGGTTGTGTCAAGCGGTTCTCCGGGTTCCTCGCCGACTATCCGTGTAAGAGGAATTGGCTCTTACCCGGGGCAGAACAATGAAGCGCCCCTGTATGTGGTTGACGGGATGTTTTTTGATAACATCGATTTCCTGAACCCTACTGACATCGCGACAATTTCTGTTCTGAAGGATGCTTCGGCAGCCGCTATTTACGGTGTTAGAGCCGCAAATGGAGTTATCCTGATAGAGACAAAGTCAGGACGTAATAACCAGGTATCAGAGATTACCTACGATGGTTATTACGGGATGCAGGTAGCACAGAACGTTCTTAAAATGGCAAATGCCGAGCAGTTTACAACTATGGCCAGGAATCAGGCTCGTCCGCAGATGCAAGCTTCATCCTGAACGCCATGCAGCGGTATGGCAGGAGCCGTGTGAATCCGAACGTACCCGACGTCAATACCGACTGGTATAATGAGATACTCCGTCCGGCTGAAATACAGAATCACAGTCTTGGCCTGACCGGTGGCAGTGAAAATGCCACTTACTCACTCGGGGTGAACTACTTCTCCCAGGAAGGTATTCTTGATATGAAAAACGAATACCAGCGTTTTAACCTGCGCTCCAAGGTTGATTTCCAGGCTACCAATTGGCTGACAATAGGGGGTAATATGATCCTGAGCAATGCCCTCAAATACGGAGAAGAGTCAGGGGCCTGGAGTGCGGCTTATTTTGCCGTCCCCATTTTACCTATTTATGATGAACAGAATATAGCTGCCTGGCCGACAAACTATGCCAATGCACAGGATCTGGGTTACAGGGACGGCCAAAACCCATTCCCTACTCTGGTTTTCAACGAAAACCGTCTTAAAAGTATGAAGATGCTGGCCAACTTTTACGCCAAGTTCGATTTCACCAAGCATCTATCATTTAAGACAACATACAACACCTCATACACCTCACTTGATGAGAGGACTGTAAATCTTCCGTATTTCATCGGCAATAGTTTCCAGAGACCTGATTCGTACGTTACAAAAACCAACAATGTCTATTCAGACAGAATCTGGGATAATGTACTTACCTACACCAATGCATTTGGCGATCATAATATGGTATTTATGGCAGGAACCTCCTTCAGGGATGAGGCGTACACCAACCTGCATGCTCAGGGGATAAACTTTCCTTATGAGAACGAAGAATCATGGTACATCAGTCAGTCGGAAACAAAACCGGAGGATGCTGTAGGTGATGACGGTCTCAGGCAGTATGGGATTTCTTATTTCGGACGACTCTCATACAACTATAAGGACAAGTACCTTGTCTATGCAACCATGAGAGCTGACGGAAGCTCCAAATACCAGGAGAAATGGGGTTATTTCCCGACAATTGGAGCTGGCTGGGTGATATCAGAAGAGGAGTTCATGAAGGATAATAACTTCTTTGACTTCCTTAAATTCCGCGCAAGCTGGGGACAGCTGGGGAATGACAATATTCAGGCCAGTGATGGCGCTATTACAACCTTTGTGGTGACCACAGCCATTAACGATGTACTTGTTTCCGGTACGCAAACCACCAATACTTTTTCATCGCTCAAGTGGGAGGTCACTGAAGAAACAAACGTCGGTCTGACCAGCAGGATTCTGAATAACCGATTGTCGGTGGATGCTGACTATTATATCCGTGACACCAAAGACGCAGCCATCTATGTGTCAATACCTCTTATAGGAGGAAGTGTCCTTAAAAATGTGGGTGTCATCAGAAACTCAGGATTTGAAGTGGCACTGAACTGGAATGAGGATATATCAGATGACTTCAGGTACAATGTAGGGGTCAACTTTTCAACTCTCAAGAATGAAGTGCGGGACCTCTACGGACAGCCGTATATTGATGGCGGACAGGCTGAGTTCAGGCAGCGTTCGATGGTAGGTGAGCCTCTTGCTTAGCCTTCTTCGGATATGAAGTTCTTGGTGTTTACCAGAACACCGTAGAAATAGATGCTGACCCTTCTGCCCCTTCATCTGCTGTTCCGGGTGACTTTAAGTACAGGGACCAGCAGTCAGAGGGAGAAGAGGGTTACGGCGTCATTAATGATGATGACAGAGTTGTCATTGGCTCCTACTTCCCGTCATTCATGTATGGCGGCAACCTGGGAGTCTCATGGAAGAACTTCGATCTTACTGCAAGTGTTCTGGGACAGACGGGAAACAAGATACTGAACCGCAAAAGGGGCAACATGATCTGGACAAACGACGTGAACATGGATGCTGATCTGGCCATAAACAGGTGGCATGGCGATGGGACATCCAACAAATATCCCTCCTCTGCCGGCTTAAGAAGGGGCTGGAACCAGAAGATGAGTACTTATTTTGTTGAAGACGGATCATTCTTCAGAGTCCAGAACGTACAGCTGGCTTACAACCTCAGAGGGAAGAAGCTGTTCGGTGCTGATATGCCCGAGACAAGAATCTCCTTCACGGCTGAGCGTCCTCTGACCCTGTTTAAATATAACGGGTTCAATCCTGAAGTTGCAAGTGGCATAGATGCTCAGACATATCCGATACCCGCGGTCTACACTGTAGGTCTTGCCCTCAAATTTTAATGACTAAAGAAATAAGATTATGAAAATATATAAACATTTATTCAAGCTTATCTTTTTGGTAGCAGCGCTGTCTGTTCTGTCGTCATGCCAAGACCTTCTGAATGAACCACCTGAGAACAAGACATTTACCGGACAAACAGATTATACCAATACAGATAATATGATACTGCCGCTGTTAGGCATGTATGCGGATTTCAACGATCATGAATGGGAAATTTATCCGGTGATAGCTGTCAGGGGCGATGATGTGAATGCAGGTGGTCTTGGAGATCAGCAGGATTTAACTGAAGAAGACCTTTACAACTACAACAAAGACTTCTGGATGATCAACTCCATGTGGCAGAATTATTACGGCGATGTCATCAACGCCCATTCGGCAATGGATCAGATCAACCTTTATAAGGAGTTTGCTCCCAATCCCGCGTTGGCTGACCAGTATATTGCAGAGATTAAGGTGCTGAGATGCTGGTATATGTTCCAGCTGGCACGTGTCTGGGGTGATATTCTGGTGCCTGAAAACGCCGATCCTCTTTCTCTTCTTACAGCTACGATCACATCAAAGGATGATGTTATGAGACACATCATAGACCAGATGGATCAGGCAATACCCAATCTGGTTGCAATGCACCCGAATGAACGTACAGACATAAAAGGTGGGGTGACTAAATACACTGCCCTGGCCATTAAGGCACTGGCTAACCTCGAATTGAAGGACTATCAGGCAGTTGCGGATGCCACCTCGCAGATCATCAGCTCAAATGAGTTTGAACTCGCGGCAGATTATTACAACCTGTTCAAGATCTCCGGCAAGCTGAGTAAGGAAAACATCCTGGAGCTTCAGTATTCCGACTTTGGAACAGGAACGGGTACTAATAAGGCGTATCTGTATGATTTCTTCGGTCCCCAGAACTAGGGGCCCAAAGTCAAAGAAGCAGGTGGCGGATGGGGTTTCTGGGAACCCAGTATGAAGTATATTAAATTTATGCTTGACAGAGATGAAACTGTAAGGCTTGAGACTAGCGTTCTCTTCACCAACAGGGGTATTGCTGCAATCAAGTCTGATCCTAATTATGCCACACTGCCTGCCTGGATAACCAACGTAACCTTCTCAGGTGACACAATAAATGATTTTGCGCGCGAAATGTTTTGCAGCGGTAAGCATTACCTTCCGTCAGTTCAGCTGACACCCGGACGTACGGGTTATGGCACTAATAAGAACTTCATCTGCATACGTTATGCGGAGGTCCTGCTTATGCATGCAGAAGCTCTTAAGCAGGGTGCCACCAGTAGTGCAATGACAGCCGAAGCTGCTGTAAATCTTGTAAGGGTAAGGGCCGGGCTTACATCACTGGGCTCGGTAACCCTTGACGATGTAATGGATGAAAAATATGCCGAACTGGCTATGGAATGGGGAACCCGTTTTTATGACATGGTAAGGCTTGGAAATACAGCCGAGTTGAGCTATGACGGAAGAACATATACAGCAGATAAAGCTTTCCTTCCTTACCCGCAGACTCAGGTTGACCTGTTGCCACCGCTTCAGGGCAAATAGCCCTTTCATTTGACCATAATTTAAAAAAATGAATATGAAAATTATAAAAAATATCCTGATACTCGCGGTCCTCATCGTTTTTGCAGCAGCATGTAACGAAGGGATTGACCCGATCACACCTATAGATCCGGGACCAGATGCTGCATCCCCGGTGGTAAGCGTCATCAGCCCTACCGAAGGCCAGGTTATTGATGTAGATTCACTTCTTACTTCAGTAAAAATTCAGGTCGAAGTAACTGATGACATTGAACTTGGGTCCGTTGAATTATTAATCGACGGAGTGAAAATTGCTGGATTCACCGGCACAGATTTCAGGGATTATCGCCGGTTCCTGAAAGAAACCATGTACAAAGAGGTAACATTAGGGGATCATGTTTTTTCAGTCAAGGCTACTGACCTTGAGGGTAAGATAACCACGAAAAATGTCAATTTTAAAAGACCACCTTACACTCCCCTTTATGACGGAGAAGTTTTCTATATGCCGTTTAACGGGACCTTTTTGGAAAAAGTCTCATTTACTGAACCCACGGTGGCAGGTACTCCCGGTTTTACCGGGGGGGAAAATGCCTTATCAGGGTCAAATGCTTACAAGGGAGCAGCAGATTCATACCTGACATTTCCGACAACCGGAATAACAGGTAGTGATTTCAGCGCCGTATTCTGGTATAAAGTTAATTCTTCACAGGAAAGGGCAGGTATACTTAACACCAGCCCATCGGGTGAAGACCGTACCAAAGGCTTCCGTCTCTTCCGGGAAGGCGGTACAACCATCAAACTAAATGTCGGGACGGGTAGCAGTGATTCCTGGTGTGTCGGACCAGCACTTTCGAACAAAGACTGGGTACATATTGCAATTACATTATCCGGAACCAAAGCCTTCATATATGTCAATGGTACAGTTGTTGCAACGGCTGATATTACAGGGCTAGACTGGACCGGTTGCGATGTATTCGGTATCGGATCAGGGGCACCTAACTTCACATATTGGAGTCATGGTGCGGACCTTAGCTCATACGACGAATTGCGACTGTTCAATAAAGCACTTACCCAGACAGAAATTCAGACTATTATAGACAACGAAAATCCCTATTCTCCCAAATATGCCGGTGAGGTGTTCTATATGCCTTTTGACGGGAGCTATAAAGACCTGAATACTAAAGTCACGGCTACCATAGTGGGAACTCCTTCATTTGCTGCCGGTAAAATAGGCCAGTCTTATGCAGGTGCAACAGGTTCGTATCTTGTTTTCCCGACGACAGAATTTGTCAAGTCAACCAATTTCAGCGCTGTATGCTGGATGAAAGTTAATGCGGTGCCGGATAGGGCAGGTATTTTAGTTGCCGGTCCGGTAGATTTAGCACCCGCAGTGCCGGGAACAATGAACAACCGGACAAGCGGCTTCCGCTTCTTCCGCGAAGTAGGCGCAGCTCCTAACCAGAGATTTAAGCTAAATGCAGGAAACGGAACAGCAGATTCCTGGTTTGATGGAGGAGGTGCTGCTGAAATTGACCCTGGAGTCGCAGGCTGGCACCACTTTGCCTTCACGATTTCAGGAACTGAATGCGCGGTCTATATTGATGGTCAGCAGGTAAGTAAAGGACCATTTTCAGGATTGAGTTGGGCAGGATGTGATATCCTGACAATCATGTCTGGGAATCCGCGTTTCACAGAGTGGGGTCATTATTCCGACCTGAGTCTGATGGATGAACTGCGTATATTCAATACAGCGCTGACCCAGGCAGAAGTCCAGGCTATTTATAATGATGAGAATTAGCACTTTATTCTTACCTAACCTTAGCCAGTCAGGTAAGTTTAAGGATTTTTCTTAAGCTGAAAGGCTGCCCGGAAAGTCCGGGCAGCCTTTTTTATCACTTTGAAGGCTGCTGAACTATGAAAAGAGGTTTCCTCCTTATCATGCTTTTGATGTTGCTGACCCTTGACGGAGAGGCCCAGGAGATCTGGATCTTTTCTGAAGGCACCGATCAGAATTATTATGACCAGGGTATTGTCGATGTGGCTAACCTCGGAGGCAGTCTGTTTGAACATACCAGTCCCCCCGGATACCCTCAGTATAATGACAAGGTTCCCTGCTCAACCACTGCATTTAAAGGATCCACTTCGCTTAAATTTAACTATACCTCTTCAGCCGGCGGCAACTGGAAGGCAACCATTTTCAGAAGCGGCTGGACAACTGCTGATGTATCAGCCATGGACTCCGTTTCCTTCTATGCTTACTCGGCATCAGAAGTACCATCATCAGCATTGCCAATTATTGGTCTGCGGGCAATGAACAAGGCAGGGTCCGCTGAAGTGTCATCAACCCTGTTCAAATTATCAGATTATAACAGCAACATCCTGGCCGGGGTATGGACCCAAATCAAATTCCCCATCAGCGTTATAATGAACGACAGCGGTAACAGCGATCTGAATTTTACAGCCGTCAAAGCCGTCATTTTCAGCCAGTCAGAGACCAATAACACATCAAGAACTATCCTGATTGATGAGATCACCGTATACAAGAGCTTGCTGGTAATTCCGCCAGTGAGTGATCTCGGTGGTACAGGTTATGACAGCCATGCAGAACTTAGATGGACACCCCCTATGGCAAATCTGTCTTACCGCATTTATGCCTCTTTTGACGGAGGAACAAATTATGAGCTGCGAGGCGAAACCACTGACAGTATTTACCTTGATTTTGTGCCCGTCAGCGGCAGAAATAAAACGGTGCAATACCGGGTAATGACACTGGCTCAGAACAGGGAAGCTGACCCTGTCGCGACAAGTGCCACACTCAGGGATTATACTGATGAAGAACTGCTCGACCTGGTTCAACGGTACGCCTTCCGCTATTTCTGGGAAGGAGCACATCAGGGATCAGGCATGGCACTGGAAAGGACAGACGGAGGCAGCTCAACGGCGGCATCAGGCGCGACGGGTATGGGCCTGATGGCAATGATCGTGGCTCATGAGAGAGAATACAGACCCAGGGAAGAGATAAAAGACAGAGTTCTGAAGATCCTTTCTTTCCTTGAAACATGTGACCGTTACCATGGCGCCTGGTCACACTGGTACAACGCCGATACAAAACATACCCAGCCTTTTACAACGGACGATGACGGCGGAGACCTTGTAGAGACATCTTATGTAGCGCAGGCCCTGGTTGCGTTGAAACACTATTTCTCAGGGCCGGATACCAAATCCGTTCAGATACGGGAAAAAGCTGACCTGTTGTGGAAAGCTGTTGACTGGAACTGGTACCGGCAATACGGACAAAAAGTCCTGTACTGGCACTGGTCCCCCAACTACCTTTTCAGCAAGAACATGAAGATTTCAGGTTGGAATGAAGCACTCGTTACCTATGTCATGGCGGCATCCTCACCAACCTACGGAGTACCCAAGGAAGTCTATACAGAAGGCTGGGCAAGAAACGGGGCTATGGTTGCAAAAAGGACTTATTACACTTACGAGATTAATCTATCTCCAGACTATGGCGGCCCCTTATTCTGGGTACACTATTCGCATCTCGGAATAAATCCGCATGGTCTGACTGATCAGTATGCCAACTACTGGCAGGAGCATGTGAGCACAGCAAAGATCCATGTTGCCTATGCAATTGCTAATCCGTCAGGATTTAAGAATTACAGTAATAAATGCTGGGGTCTGACAGCCAGCGACGATCCTAACGGTTATACAGCCCACCAGCCTGTCAGTAATGACAACGGTACGGTAAGCCCGACGGCAGCTCTGGCCAGCATGCCTTACACTCCGGAAGAGTCTCTCAGAGCCCTTAAGTACTTCTACAGGGAGAGGGGAAAGGATCTCTTTGGCCCTTACGGCCCTTACGACGCTTTCAATGACGATTTGAGCTGGGTAAAAAAGGCTTACATCGGCATTGACCAGGGGCCCATAGTTATAATGATTGAAAACCACAGAACTGGTCTGCTCTGGAACAGCTTCATGGTAGATGCTGACGTCAGGGCAGGTTTGACCAGACTTGGATTTCAGACCACATCAGTTTCTCCGGTTCCTTACAGACCGGATGACATAAAAGTATACCCTAATCCAGGCGCTGGGCTCGTATATGTTAATCCTGCAGATTTCGGGCAGCCGGTTACATTAAAGGTATTTGCGTCAGATGGCCATTTGCTGATGACGGAAGATATAAGTGATGCTGATTCGGAAATCACAGTTGACTGCTCAGGCCTTGATAATGGCTTGTATATTATTCAGCTCACCGACGGCAAAAAGACGGGTCAGACGAAATTACTGATACACAAATAATACTGTATGAAAATGGGAAATAATCTGAAACTATTCGCTATTGTATTTTTTACGGTACTTGCTTTTTCGGCATGCAACAAGCCACAGGCAATTGAATTCAGGTCCAATGGCAAAATTGATTATCCTCTGACAGCGGAAGATGAAGCGATGCTCGACTCAATCCAGCAAAAGACTTTGCTGTTCTTCTTAAACGAACATCATCCGGAATGGGGAATTGTCAAGGACCGGGCGGCAGACTGGGCTCCGGCAAGCATAGCCTCAACAGGCTTTGGCATCGCGTCATTCGCAGTGGGTGTGGAAAGAAACTGGATGACCCGTGATGAAGCAGCAAAGATCACTCTTAACATCCTGGACTTCCTCGCCGCTTCGGTGCAGAGCGCCGACACCAGCGCATCAGGATATAAAGGGTTTTATTACCATTTCCTGCGCCTGAATACCGGTACCAGGGCATGGAGGTGCGAGCTTTCTTCGGTTGATACGGGCCTGCTGATGATGGGGATAATCTTTGCGCGTAACTACTACAACCTGGATAATGATGTCGAAAAACGGATCCGTTTACAGGCTGCCATCATTCTGGACCGGATTGACTGGGACTTCATGGTTATGCCTGATACGGGTAAATATGCGAATACGATTTCGATGGCATGGACACCTGACCAGGGACTTCACAAAATGGGCTGGAGCGGGTATAACGAAGCGCTGTTTCTTTATATACTTGCTGCCGGCAGCGGAATGGAGAATGCTGAAAAGAGCTATAGCTCATGGTTAAGGTCCTATAAATGGCAGACTCCTTATGCAGGACTGTCACATGCTGCTTTCCCTCCATTGTTTGGTCATCAGTTCTCTCAGTCATTCATTGATTTCCGCGGTATTGCCGATGCGTATATGAAGGAGAAGGGAATTGACTATTTTGAGAACTCCCGCCGTGCAACTTATGTCCAGCGGCAATATGCCATTGATAATCCTTACGGCTGGGTCGGCTATGATTCACTTTGCTGGGGTATTACTGCATGTGACGGACCCGGAGATCAGTACAACTTTGATGATAAGAAGTTTTTAGGGTATGCAGGAAGAGGAACCAGCGGACCCGATTACAATTACTTTGATGACGGTACAATTGCACCGTACGGACCGCTTTCATCATTACCCTTTGCTCCGGAAATAGTCTTGCCAACTATTAAATCAATTAATGAAAGGTACGGTGACAGTCTGTGGGGCAGGTACGGGTATTATGATTCCTTCAATCCGACTGCCCGGTGGTACGATAATGATTTTGTTGGTATTGATGAAGGTCCCATGCTGATCATGATTGAAAATTTCAGGACGGGACTGGTATGGAATAATGTGATGAAAGATCCGATAATTCAGAAGGGTCTGAACAGGCTTGGATTCACATACTTGTAATCAGGATTGGCTGCTAATATAAAAACAGGTAAAAACAGCTTTATTTAGATGAACTGCCTTAAAAACAAAAGAATTGCAATATTCATGCTGCTGGTTTTTATGACAGCAGTCATCAGCGCCCAGATAAGAACACTTGATGAATTTGAAGGCAAGGACGGATGGACCAAAAATATTTCAGATGGGGTTACCCTTGACCTGTCAAACGAAAAAGGTTTTTCGGGGAATGCAATACGGCTGGATTATGATTTTACAAAAGGAACCGGATATGCAGGCATACAAAAGCTGTTTCCTGTTGACCTGCCCGATAACTTTGAATTTACTTTTTATGTAAAAGCCGAATCCCCTGCCAATAATTTTGAAATTAAATTTATTGACAGCACGGGTAACAATGTCTGGTGGGTTAATAACCGCGGCTATAACTTTCCCGGTGAGTGGAAAAAAGTCAGGATAAAGAAAAGACATATTGTTTTTGCCTGGGGGCCAACCCCTGATCAAAGCCTGAAACGGATCGACAGGATTGAATTTACAGTGGCATCGGTAGTGGGAGGCAAAGGTACGGTCTGGATTGATGACCTGAAGTTTGAACCGCTTCCGCCTGAAACCCTCTCGTGGCCCCCACCTGAAGTGTCCGCTGCATCATCGAAGAAAAATCATTCTCCGCGTTTAATGGCGGATAATTCAGATGAAACATACTGGCAAAGCCGCAAGGCAAAAAAACAGAATATTGTTGTTGACTTCAGGGCGAAGAGGGAGTTTGGTGGTCTGCAGATCAACTGGCTTAAAGGCTGTTACGCAAAAAGTTTTGATGTCCTGGTATCAGATGATCGCAAAGCCTGGGAAAAAGTTTATTCAGTCCGGTCAAATCATGATGATGTAAGCTTTATAAGGCTTCCGGAAGCAGAAGCCAGGTACCTCAGGATAGATCTTATTAAAGCTTACTATGAAAAGGGCTTCGGTGTTGCTGAAGTAAAATTCCTTGACATAAAGAGTTCTCTGACGCCGAATGATTTTCTTATCTACGCAGCAAAGAATTCACCTGCAGGTAATTACCCCAGATACTTTTCAGAGCAGGCTTCCTACTGGACAATCACCGGTGTTAATAATGACGTGAAGGAAGCGCTGATAAACGAAGACGGGATGGTTGAGGTTGACAAGGCCCTTTTCTCCATAGAGCCGATGATAAAAACAGCCGACTCACTTTATAACTGGAGCAATGTGAAGGCTGTTCAGTCGATGGGCTTTCCTGGCGCCAGGGGCGGGTTTGAGTTCCTGCCGTCAGTTACCTGGCAGTGTGACAGGCTCAAATTTACAACCGCAGTAGCATCCAGTGGCGAGGCTAATGTAAGTTCCATGCTCAACATCGGTTATGCATTTGATAATTTTTCCGACCTGCCGGCAGATTTTGAACTGTATCTGCTGATACGCCCGTTTCAGGTAAATCCCTATTACCAGTGGCTTAATACAATCGGTGGTTGCGGCAGAATATATTCAATAAAAGAAGAGGACAAAAACCTGATAGTTGCCGACGATAAGGTTGTGCTGTGTGGAAGGAAATACGATTATTTCGGTGCAGCGGACTTCGACGCAGGAAATCTTGTCAACATGCTGCGCGAAGGTAATATACCTCAGGAAAAAGAGGCCTATGACGCAGCCGGAATGGCAAACGGTGTTATAAAATATACTATTCATCTGGCTCCCGGCGAACATACTGAGTTCTTTCTGGCCGTTCCTTTTTACGGAAGAAAATCAATTGACGGGAAGACCGCTTCCGGGAAGATCTCCCAGGAATTTTACACAGCGGCTGACTTCTGGAAGACCAAAGTCAATCATATCACATTTAATCTGCCTGCATCGGCGGACAGGATCGTAAACACTTATAAATCAAACCTGGTTTACATCCTGATTAACAGGGACAGGGCAGGCATCCAGCCCGGTTCACGTTCCTATGAGCGGAGCTGGATCCGCGACGGTGCCCTGACCTCATCAGCTCTGCTGAAATCAGGCATTGTCACCGAAGTAAAAGACTTCATTGAATGGTATGCAGCTCATCAGTACGAGAACGGCAAGGTGCCGTGTGTGGTGGATTTCAGGGGGCCTGATCCGGTTCCCGAGAATGACAGCCACGGAGAAATGTTATACCTGCTCCGCGAGTATTTTAACTTCACCCGGGACACCGCATTCCTCAGGTCAAAGAATGAAAATGTACTGAAGGCAGTTGAATACATTGAATTGCTGATTGCCGAAAGATCCACGGATCACTTTAAGAACGGCAACGACAGCGTTCGGGCATATTACGGCCTTGTTCCGGAATCAATCAGTCATGAAGGGTACTCGGCAAAACCGATGCACTCGTACTGGGACGATTTCTTTACCATGAAAGGGCTCAAAGATGCGGCGGAGATCCAGAAGATACTTGGTGAGACAATTAATTATGAAAGAATAGCAAAAGTCCGCGACACATTCCGGGAGAATCTTTACAATTCCCTGGACCTGGCGATGAAGACCAGGAAGATTGACTACATACCCGGCTGTGTCGAGCTTGGGGATTTTGATGCTACATCAACTACCATAGCCCTGACACCCTGCAATGAACTTAAAAACCTGCCCAGGCCACAGGTTTATAACACCTTCGACAAGTATTATGAGTTCTTTACAAACAGGAGAGACGGTAAGATTGACTGGATTAATTATACTCCCTATGAGAACCGTCTGATCGGCTCGTTCATTATGCTCGATCAACCCGATAAAGCGCACGAACTGATTGAGTTTTTCCTTAATGATCAGCGTCCGCCGGCCGGCGGATGGAATCACTGGGCTGAGGTAGTCTGGAAAGACTACCGCCATGCCGGATTTATCGGAGATATGCCGCATACCTGGTGTGGCAGCGATTTTATCAATGCAATCCGGACAATGTTCGTTTACGAAAATGAATATGATCAGACACTCGTGCTGGCGCCTGCACTTTACCAGGACTGGATTGATTCGCCTGACGGGATGTCTGTCGGAAACCTGCCCACTTATTACGGTGAGATATCTTATTCAATAAAAAAGAATAACGACAGGTATCTCTTTTCAATAACCGGTGACCTGGACCTTCCAGAAGGAGGGATCAGGATAAAGAACTTTAACGGATCGAAGTCGCCGGTAAAAGTATCTGTCAACGGAATTGAAACACAAGACTTCAATGAAAACAGTATTACTGTCAGGGAGGTTCCTGCAGAGGTAATAATTCAGTATTAATTCTTGCTCAACGGAAATTATGAAAACTGAAAACGCAGGTACGGCTCAGGTCAAAGAAGAGAGGCATCACATTCCATTTGGGCAGATGGCAGCATATGGTGCCGGAGGTATTATTCCCATCGCACTTTTCAACATTGCCGGTATCCTTGTTGGTCTGATGGGTAACATAAGCCTTGGTCTCAGCGCTTTCTGGCTGGGATTAATCCTGATTGTTCCCCGTCTCTGGGATGCCCTGTCTGATCCCATTATCGGGCACCTTTCTGATAATACCCGCACCCGCTGGGGTCGCCGTCGTCCTTACCTGCTGTTGGGCGGAATACTTGTTGCAGTCTTTTTTGTTGTCATGTGGTGGATCCCCAAAGGCGATATGGTCCGTACATGGTTTCCGACCGACTCTGGCTACCAGGCGTTTCAGCTTGTTTATATTCTTGTAACTCTTTTGTTGTTCTTTACTGCCGTAAATATTTTCGAGATACCTCACGGCGCGCTGGGCATGGAGCTGACAAACGACTACCATGAGCGCACACGTCTTTTCAGCGCCAAGAGCTTTGTCGGCAATCTTTTTGCAATGAGCACGCCATGGCTTTTCGCCCTGGCCAACACTGAAAGATTCAGGGGCACGGGAGGCAACGAAGCCGATGGCATGCGATATGTCTCAATACTTATTGCTGCAATCATAATTCCGCTGTCTTTCTGGTGGACCGCCAAGCTGCGTGAGCCGGGGTTTGCCAAAGCGTCAAAACAGGAAAAGACACCCTTCTGGAAAGACATGAAACGCACTTTCAACAACAGAAACTTTACCAATCTCACATTTACTATTTTCACGCTGGCCATGGGTTTCAATTTCGTCAATCTGCTCGGATCATATATCCCTATCTTTTATGTTTTCGGGGGTGACAAGGTTGCAGGTGCCAGGCTTTTGGGAATCAACGGCACTATCTGGGCTATCACAGGCGTGCTTGCGGTCTTCCCCCTCAACTGGATAAGCCCCAAGCTGGGGAAACGCAACACCCTCGTTCTGGCTATGATACTTATGTCCATGGCACAGCTTTCAAAGATTGTCTGCTACAACCCGCAGCATCCGTACCTGGTACTGGTCCCAACTTTTCTGCTTTCTGCAGGTATGCTTTTCTTCTTTACACTCGGGTCTTCGATGGTAGGAGACATATGCGATGAAGATGAATTAAAAACCGGGTATCGCGCTGAGGGTAGTTATTATGCGATCTTCTGGTGGTTTATTAAAATGGGAACCGCACTTGCCAGCTTTGTAGCCGGTGTGCTGATAGTCTTTACCATGTTCGACCAGACACAGGTTACCAGGGTTGACAGCCTGCAGGGAAGCATAAGGGAGTTGCGAAGCAAGGTTCAGTACTGGGAAGGTTATAAGGGTCTCGACGGAACTTATGCAGAATGGATCAGGAACACCGGAACAGAGACTTCCGAAGCACTCAAAGACGCCAGGGATTACGTGATCTATCTGGGAAAGGAATCCGTTAAAAAACCGGATAAGAAGAAAGCAGGGACCGCAGCTGTTCAAACCCAGCGAAAGAACGTACTGTTGAACTCACTCTCTTCGACACAGTCAATTGTGACTGAACTGGAGAAAATCCAGGTGCGCATTGAGAGCCTGGGACCACAGGCACCGGACTCGGTCGTTAAGTCGGTCATAGGTGATGCCATGCCCCTCACCCTTCAGGTTAAGCTCTTAAAAGCCAGGGTAAATTCATTTGAACTCCTGTCACACCTTGAAGCCAAATCGCTGGATACAAAAAACAGCAAGGAGCATTATCAAACGCTCATGCAGGAGATCACAGGTATTAATATCCGGCTCGCAGACATGAACAAGGAACAGTCTTTGAGTGACCTCGATAAGGAGCTCGGAACAATAGAAAGCGAGATCATGCCGCTCACAAAACAGACGCCCTACACTCTTCTGATGATGCGTGTTGTTGAGATAGGTCTGCCAGTGCTGCTATGTCTCTTCTCTTTCATTTTCGTCATACGCTATACTCTTACCGAGAAACGAAGCCACGAGATTAAGGAACTGCTCAGACTTAGAAATATTGAGCGCGCCAACGGAGACGGAGCGGCAAGCGAACCGTCGGCCCTATAAATTTAAAGGAAAGAGTGAGATGACATTTACCGTTAAAGAAGGAGGTTTTTATCTTGACGATCAAAGAGTATTTCTCAACTCAGGAGAGATACATTATTTCAGGATAAGGCGCGAGCTCTGGGACCTACACCTGGAGGCAGCCGCAGAAGCAGGCCTGACAACTGTCAGCACTTATGTCCCGTGGGCATGGCACGAGGCTCAGGAGTCCGTTTTTGATTTTGAAGGGAAAACATGCCCGGAACGCGATCTCAGGGGATGGCTTCAGCTGTGCAGGGAGCATGGCTTAAATTGTATTTTAAAACCGGGGCCGTTTATCCTTGCAGAGTTCCGCGGTGCAGGATTGCCGGACTGGTTCCTCGAAAAATATGGTACTGAATTAAGGATGCGCACGAGCAAAGGCGAGTCTGTTCAGAGCGACGGAGTGAGCCTTTTCAATAAGAATTATCTCGCCGGGGTAACCCGGTGGTACGATCAGATAATGCCGCTGATAAGTCAGAATCAGGTTTCAGCAGGTGGCCCGGTAATAATGATGCAGATATGCAATGAGATCGGTGTGTTCTCCTGGCTGGCTAAGCAGGCCGACTACGGAAATGCCGTCAAGGAGCATTTCATTTCGTACCTGTCGCATAAATTCAGGGAAATTGCTGAAGTGAACAGGCTTTGGGGAACAGATTATCACGACTTTGCACATGTGGAACTTCCCCCGGACGGGAATCTTCCATACGCTTCCCGGGGTGATCGTGGCCGTGATTATGAATGGCACTGTTTCTGGAGGAAATATTACGGGGATTATCTGAGACTTTTATCAGGTATGGCCCGGGGGAGAGGTGTAACTGTCCCGCTGTATCATAATCTCCCGGGCTGGATTTACGGGCACGGTTATGAATTTCCGGTCAATATCACCATGTACGAGGATCTGTTTCGCGGCAACAGTGAAATTATTTTCGGAGTGGATCATATTCCGGAGTTTAATTCCTACCGTAACATGCATGATGACCGGGTCATAAATGATATTACCGGTGCGATGCAGGGCAACCAGCCATTGTTTGCCGCCGAATTCCAGAGCGGCTCGCGAGAGTATCATGTGGTGACCAACAACCGGGAGATGGAGTTGTTCTACAAGGCAAGCATCGCCAACGGCCTGACCGGATGGAACTTCTATATGTTCTCGCAGGGGCGTAATCCGGCACGCAAGGGTTATTCCGGCGATACTTTTTACTGGTTCAATCCCCTGACACCGGAAGGTGAACGCACCGTTGCCTTCCCTCTTGTTCAAAGAATGAGTAAGATCGTTAGGGTCGCTGAAAGCCTCATCGTAAATGCAAAACGCAGAGCCGACGTATGCGTGCTTTTCTATCCTCCGTATTATGCCACTGAGCTGGAAAGACCCACCGGCGGAAAATGCGAACTTCAGTTCATACCCTCAGCCATACGCAGGCCGGCTTATTTCGACGGATTACTGAAAGTGCTCCAGGTACTCAACATAGATTATGACATGGCTGACCTGAGCAAGGCTTCCGCAGACAGCCTGACCAGGTACAAGCAGGTATGGGCATTCAGCACAGACGAGATGAATTCCGCCGATCAGCAGACCATTGTTGATTACGCCGGCGCCGGTGGTAATGTTGTCCTATTTCCTTATCTGCCTGACCGTGAGATGTCTCATAAGCCATGCACAGTCATAAGGGAGGCTCTTTCAATATTCCCTTCCGGTAAGGAGGTAATTGATTCACCCCTGATCGATATATTTGACTTTAAAGACATTAAGTGTGCCAACCCGCAGATCGTATATTCCGAAGATTTATTGCATGGTGCGGAAATTATTGCACGGACACTGAATGGTACACCGTGCGGATTTATCAAACCACTGGGACGAGGGTCAGTCATTCACCTGGGGACATGGATCGGATTTGATACCGAGGGACACAAACCGGTCTATGAAGCAATTCTCGGAAAATCAGACGCCACGCTAAGGCAGGCATCTGTCTCCGGCGAATATCTAACTGTCAGGGAACGGTTTACAGATGACAATAGGGCATTGCTGTTCGTGGGTAATTACTACAATGAAGAACTAAAGGGCAAAGTAACATATACCCATCCCGAAACGGGTGAAGCAGTAACGTTACCTTATTCAAACGATGAAATTCTATGGCCGGCACTGTACGGCATCTTAACACCGGTTTGTCTGGAAATTTCGGACGGATTGAAAATCCTGCACAGTACATCTGACATCCTGGGTGTTGCAGTGAATGAGAGCCATCTTGAAATAACCATCTGCGGAGACCGTGACCTGGCAGGTGAGATAGTCTTTGAAGGCCCTGATGTCATGAAGATCAGTTCCGCGACAATTGATGCCAGGGCTGTTAAAATGATCCGTGACGACAGGCGAATTGCTTTCATCTACAGGCATGAAAGCAGGAAAGAATTGAAACTTAATATCAAATTCAATTAAATGAATATCAGGAATTCTCTGGGGCTTGACATTGACATTCAGGACAATGGATCAGTCAGGAGCATTACTGTTGATCCGATAAGAATCGGCCTGAAAACTTCAAACCCTTTTTCTGCGTCAGGGGCTAATATCTGGCTGAGGAAAAGGACCGATCGCATCGAGTACACAGCTCTTACGGGTCCGGGCAGCAACAGCCGCTTTACCATTGAAGGCAATATTTATGTTGCTGCCGGCCGCTGGGCCGGGCTTGACTACACATGTGCACTGCAGCTTTCAGGTAAAAGTCTGAGCTGGCTGTGGAGTGTTGACATTGAAAATACCTCTGACGGTGCTGTCGAGGCTGATATTATTTGTTTGCAGGATGTTGGACTGAAACCTGTAAATTCAGGACTGATAAATGAATACTATGTAAGCCAGTATATTGAACGATGCATACTTGAGGACAAAAACTACGGTGCCGTGGTGTGCTGCCGTCAGAATATGAAAGAACCGGTTGGCAATCCCTGGTTAATAATGGCATGCAAAAACAGGGCGACGGCAGCAAGCGTTGACGGAATGCAATTCTATGGCAGGACATACCGGGAGACCGGTATACCGGAAGGTCTGATTGATGAAACCCTGGGGGGCGAATATTCAGGGGAATCATCCGTGGTTGCACTGCAGGAAAAACCCTTCAAGCTGCCTGCCGGCGGCAAGCATACAAGCGTGTTCGCAGCAACCTTCATGGCCGACCATCCTGAGGCTACTTCGGAGACTGATCTGGATCGTTTACCTGGCCTCTTTTCTGAGTTTGGAAATACAGAAATACCCTCTGCCTCACAGGATATGACCGTTCCGACCAGAAATATATTCAATACCCTTGCGTTCATGCCGGTCGAGGATCTGACCGACCAGGAACTTAAAAGCTTTTTCGGCGATGAGATGAGGCATCCTGAAACTGAAGGCGGACGGTTGCTTTCATTTTTCTGCAAAGACAACAGTCATGTCATGCTTCGCCTGAAAGAGGTGATGGCTGACCGGCCACATGGTCATATAATGCAGGCTGAAGCCGGGTATGTACCTGATGAGAGTATCGTTTCCACTACTTCGTTTGCATACGGTGTGTTCAATTCGCATCTCAGCCAGGGAAACACCAATTTCAACGTTCTGCTGTCGATATGTTCCAGTCAGTTCAACCTTTCACCGGAAACAGGTCAGCGTATCTTTGTAACGTTAGATGACCGGCAGTATCTGCTTGGAGTACCGTCTGCCTTTGAGATGGGATTAAATCATTGCCGGTGGATATACAAGCATGGAGATCATACCTTCCAGGTAAGGACCTGGACATCAAAAAAAGCCCCGCAGGTCAACACTGATTTCAGAGTTATCAGCGGCGAAAAGGTAAAGCTGCTGATCACCCATCATTTTGATGAACTCAACGGATGGAGCCTTGCCCCTGCAAATACAGCCGGTGAGTTTGTAGCCAGACCCATGGCGGGCAGCATGATAAGCGGTAAATTTCCACACGCGCAGTTCAGAATAAAAATCAACAGCGCTGAAGCCGGGTTTGAAGCTTGCGGAGATGAGGCACTCTACACTGATCATAAGAATCACGGAAGCTCGTTTTTTGTCCTTGATGTACACGAAACATCTGATTTCTGCATGAGTTTTCTGGGAGAAGTATCTGTCTCTGCCGATTTTGTTAACATTGATAATGCTGATAATCAGTGGCTTTCTGAATGCGACGACGCTCAGGCCGTCTGGCAGAACCTCAGCCTGAATCTGTCATTGAAAGGACAACATGAAGATATTGCAGCCATTCGGGAGATCCTTCCGTGGTACGGTATGAACGCACTCATACATTATCTGACACCTTACGGACTGGAACAGTTCAGCGGAGCTGCCTGGGGCACGCGCGATATTGCACAGGGGCCCTTTGACATGTTGATGTGTATGAGGAAATATGAGGAAGCCAGGCAGGTTTTGTGCATAATCTTTTCCAACCAGAATCCTGACGGCGGCTGGCCACAATGGTGGATGTTCGACAGCTATTCAGAAATAAGGGCAGAGAGCGCTCACGGCGATGTAATTTACTGGTGTATTATTGCTCTGAGCAAGTATATCGCAATTACAGGTAATCTGACGATCCTTGATGAGATCCTGCCCTTCTATCATGAAAAGGGTCCCGGTGATGCAGAAAAAAAACCGCTCAGCGAACACATCGACCGGCTGATTAAAATGATAGTTGATTCATTCATACCCGGTACAGCGCTGGTGCCGTTTGACGGAGGTGACTGGAATGACTCACTGCAACCGGTCAGCAGGGATCTGGCAAAAAGAATGATCTCAAGCTGGACGGTTGAGATGAATTACCAGGCATTTAAGGAGTACCAGAGAGTCTACGAACGTGCCGGTGATACTGAAAAAGCCGGGGAACTGAAAAGGATCTGCCACAGGATCAGGGTTGATTTTAACCGACATCTGATGAAAGATGGTATAGTGGCAGGATATGGCCTGGTTGAGAATGATAACTCGGTAAGCCTGCTTCTCCATCCGCGCGACAACAGAACCGGCATACACTACAGCATCCTGCCGATGAACCGGGGAATCATCAGTGGAATTTTTTCAAAAGCACAGGCCAGGGAACATCAGGATCTTATTGAAAAGTTCCTGAAAGGACCTGACGGAGCACGTCTGATGGATCGTCCGCTTAAATACAAAGGCGGCATACAGACATTCTTTCAGCGGGCCGAGAGCAGTACCTTCTTTGGCCGTGAGATAGGCCTTATGTATGTGCATGAACATATTCGCTACGCTGAAGCACTGGCATGCACGGGCAAGGCAGATGCTTTTATGAAAGCGCTTCGCCAGGCCATACCGGTTGGCTACAGGGATGTTGTGCATTGCGGCGATATACGGCAGTCAAACTGCTATTACAGCAGCTCTGATGTAGCCTTCAGAAACCGGTATGAGGCTGATGATCTTTACGATGAAATATTGACGGGCAAGATCACACTCAGGGGCGGATGGAGAGTCTATTCAAGCGGCCCGGGCATATTTATCAGTATAATTGTAACACGATTGCTTGGATTAAGACTTGAATACGGAAATGTGATCATCGATCCTGTAATTCCGCGTTCACTCGATGGCCTCTCTGCCTCACTGGACTTTCCTGGCGGAACAGTTACGTTCAAATATGCCGTTAAGGAGAACAACTTTTCTCCGAAGGCTATCATCATCAATGGCAGAACGGTCAGGTTCGTTCATGAGGAAAACAAATACCGGAAGGGAGGAGCGGTCATCCCGGTTTATAAGTATGCGGCATTACTCAAACCGCATGATAATCTTGTCGAGATCCGGTTATAGTATTTATTTTAATTAACAATTATTATTATGAAAAGACGAAATTTCATTACACAGACAACATTAACCGGGGTGGGGCTAACCGTTATACCATCTCATCTTATGGGAGGCGCCGGGATAACCGCTCCGAGTGATAAAATCAATGTGGCGCTGATAGGTGCCGGGACACAGGGTTTGAAACAATTAACCGACTGGTTAAAATATGATGGATTGCAGTTCATATCAGTATGTGACCCAAACCGCGAAAGTTTTGATTATCCTTTATGGGGAAGATCGCAGGGGGAAAAGCACGGCGCACACGGTGGCAGGGAGGTTGGACGAAAACAAATCAACGACTTCTATGCTGTGAGGAATAAGGTCAGCTCATATGACGGATGTACTGCCTATGCCGATTTCAGGGAAATGCTTGAGAAGGAAAAAGGATTGGATGCGATTTTTATAATGACACCGGACCACTTGCATGCAACGGTTGCCCTGGCAGGAATGAAAAAGAAACTGGCCGTAGCGACACACAAACCCATCGGCAACTTCATGAACGAGACCCGCATTGCCTGCAATACTGCAAGAGATACCGGAACTCCGACGCAGTGTTTTGCGTTCCAGGATCCTGATGAGTTTTATACAATCAAGGCCTGGATAGAAAGCGGAGTGATCGGCAATGTTAAGGAACTCCACCGTTGGACTAACCGCCCGATGTGGCCACAGGGATCGCCATACCTTCCCGATGAGGCACCCATTCCTGACGGATTTGACTGGCAGCTGTGGCTGGGACCATCCACCGATCGTCCGTACTCACCGGGGTACACTCACACGGTTTTCAGAGCCTGGTATGAATTCGGGGCCGGATGCCTGGCCGACATGGGGTATTACGGATTCTGGAAAGACTGGAGGATGCTGAACCTGGGAATGCCGTCAGTAGCAGAGGGTGCATCGAGCTTTACCTGTGAAGTCAGGGATTTCAGGAGCTTATGGGTGAAGAACGAAGTGAGCTATCCGCATGCAGCTACACTATACTGGGAAGTGCCTGTTAATGGTAATGCCAGAATGATGGACGTTTACTGGTATGAAGGCGGTATTAAGCCAAGGACACCGGCAGCTTTGGTAAAGAAAGGAATAAGGATGCCGGAAGACGGGGTGATGTTTGTGGGCGAACATGGAACAATACTTACGGATTACGGGTATGAGAATGCGGTTTTGCTTGATGTTAAGAACGAAGACACATTCAAAGGCTCGGTCAAAATACCTCCATATACATCAGTCGAACAGACAGATGAAATGATAACTGCATTCAAAGGGGGTAAACCATCGAGGGGAAGCTTTGAAAGTGCACAGACGGTTGCGGAGGCAATTTGCCTTGGAAACCTGGCAATCCGTATGGATGACCGCCTTGAGTGGGATAACGTAAATATGAAAGTAACGAACCTTCCCGCTGCAAATCAATATGTATCACGGATTTACCGTCCCGGCTGGGAACTGTAACTGATCTTTAAACAAGAAATTAAATACAATGAGAATCATGACAAAAATTAAACTAATTCTTTCGTTGATCATCCTGGCCGCGTTTACTGCGGTCTGTGCAGCACAGGATAAGAATATCTATGAGGACCAGGGATTTGTAAAAATATTCAACGGGAAAGACCTGACCGGATGGATAGTTCCGGAGGGCGATAACGGACACTGGTCGGTAATTGACGGTGTTATTGATTACGATGCAAGGTCAGAGGCTATGGGAGATAAGAACCTTTGGACAGAAAAGAAATACAAGGATTTCTGCCTGCATATTGAGTGGCGTTTCAAAGGTTACGGAGATCATCTTTTCCCGCTTCCGACTATCTTGCCAAGCGGCGAGTACTGGCGTGACGAAAACGGGAAGATTATTGAACCTCCCGGACCCAATTCTGACTCGGGGATATTGCTTAAGGAATCAGGCCAGGTGAATCTCTGGTGCTGGTCAGTCGGATCCGGTGAGTTGTGGTCTGTAAGGACCGATGAGTCGATGTCTCCCGAGGCACGAGCAGGGGCTGTGCCCAAAGTAAATGCCGACAAGCCGGTCGGACAGTGGAATGCATTTGATATCACCCTGAAAGGCGATAGAATCACTGTTGTCAACAACGGAATAACTGTAATTGATAACGCCCTGTATCCGGGTATGGCAGAATGGGGACGGCTGGGGCTGCAACATCATGGCGGCATCAACCCTGCAACTGGTAAACTGCAGGGTGCCTCAAGCCTCGTGCAGTTCCGGAATATCTGGATAAAAGAACTATAGTTAAAAGAAATTATTAATAACCAATCCATGAAGCTCAGGGTGACGTATCTGACTTTTTTGATATTTTTTTCTGCTGATATCATACTGGCGCAGGAATTGCAGCAAAAAACTTACTGCAACCCGGTTAATATTGACTATGGCTATACACCTATTCCGAATTTTTGTGAATGGGGGAAACACCGTGCCACTGCCGATCCTGTTATAGTAAATTACAAGAGTGATTATTTCCTGTTTTCGACCAATCAGTGGGGATACTGGTGGAGCAGTGATATGATAAAGTGGAACTTTGTGCCAAGAAAGTTTTTGCGTCCGTGGAATGAGGGTTACGATGAACTATGCGCCCCGGCCGTTGGCATAATCGGAGACACCATGCTTGTTTTCGGTTCTACTTATACAAGTGATTTCACAATATGGATGAGCACCAATCCGAAAACCGATGACTGGAAACCGCTGGTCGATTCACTGACTATAGGCGGCTGGGACCCGGCTTTCTTCACTGATGATGACGGACGGTTCTATATGTACAACGGTAGCAGCAACCAGTATCCGGTCTACGGGGTGGAACTGAACAGAAAAACCATGGAACCGCTGTCGGCACGCAGGGAGATGTACATCCTGCAGCCATGGCGCTATGGGTGGCAGCGTTTCGGTGAACACATGGACAACACCTTCCTGGAACCTTTCATAGAAGGAGCATGGATGACAAAGCACAATGGGAAGTATTATCTCCAGTACGGTGCTCCCGGGACTGAGTTCAGCGGTTATGCCGACGGCGTGGTTGTGGGCGACAGTCCTCTCCAGGTTATGGCACCACAGCCCATGCCCTTCAGCTTTAAAGCAGGAGGGTTCGCAAACGGTGCCGGGCACGGGTCAACATTTGAAGACAGGTGGGGCAATTACTGGCACGTTTCAACAATTGGCATTTGTGTAAAAAACAATTTCGAACGGCGCATTGGGATCTGGCCTGCCGGATTCGATGAGGATGATGTAATGTTTTGCAATACGGCCTTTGGCGATTACCCGGCATATCTGCCTGACGGAAAGGAAGACCACCTCAAAAGCCGCTTCACCGGATGGATGCTGCTTAATTACCAGAAACCGGTAACCGTTTCGTCAACATTTGGCAACTATTCAGCCAATTTTGCTGTGGACGAGAACATTAAGACTTACTGGAGTGCAGAGACCTCAGGCGGGAACGAGTGGCTCCAGTCTGACCTGGGGTCCCTTTCCACGGTAAATGCAATTCAGATCAATTATGCTGATCAGGATGCTGAGTTCCTGGGCAAGTCAACCGGAGTATATCATCAGTATAAAATATTAAGTTCTGCTGATGGCAAAAAATGGAACCTTTTGGTCGATAAGAGCCAGAACAAAACGGATGTCCCTCACGACTATATTGAGCTCGGGAATCCTGTAAAAGCACGTTATCTCAGGCTGGTTAACATTCATATGCCCACCGGCAAGTTTGCCATCAGCGGCTTTCGTGTCTTCGGCACAGGAGCAGGCGAAAAACCTGAGGCTGTAAAGGAATTTATCGTGCTTCGTACGAGCAGGGACAAACGCAGTGCCTGGCTTCGCTGGAGTCCGGTTGACAACGCCTATGCCTATAATATATACATGGGGACCGGGCCGGATAAACTCTATAATTGTGTAATGGTTTACGGTGCAAATGAATACTGGCTCAAAACCCTGGATAATGAATCGACATATTACTTCTCCATAGAAGCATTGAATGAGAACGGCATAAGCACAATGAGCCCCATAGTAAAAGCAGAATAACATAAATGATACAATATACCTACCAGAGATGAAATTGAAAATATTGTTCCTGGCAGCCGCTGTTCTGCTGAATCTGTTTGTTGGCTGCAACATTGAAAAAGACCTTTCGGCTGACCGTGAGATGGATGTTTTCGTCGGTGACCTGTTGAAAAAGATGACACTTGAAGAAAAGATCGGGCAACTTAACCTGAGTACTGGAGGCGGGTTCTTTACCGGGCCAGCAGTGATAAAAGACAATAAGGGACTGATCAGCCAGGGAAAGGTTGGGGCAATTCTCAATACGTTCGGGGTTGAGAATGTCGCTGCACTTCAGAAGATGGCCGTTGAAGACACACGCCTGGGAATTCCACTGATTTTCGGTCTTGATGTGGTTCATGGATTCAGGACAATCTTTCCGGTACCGCTGGCACAGGCATGTTCATGGGATATGGAGGCTATTGAGCAGTCAGAGCGCATAGCAGCAACGGAGGCTACGGCCATGGGGATCAACTGGACCTATGCACCGATGGTTGATATTGCCCGTGACCCCCGGTGGGGAAGAGTGATGGAGGGTGCCGGAGAAGATACGTACCTGGGCAGTATGATTGCCGCCGCACGGGTGAGAGGTTTTCAGGGCAAGGATCTTAAAGATGAGAATACACTCATAGCCTGTGTAAAACACTTTGCAGCTTATGGTGCACCACAGGCAGGACGTGACTACAATACAGTTGACATGTCGGACAGATCACTGCGTGAATGGTATCTTCCGCCTTACAGAGCAGCGGTTGAGGCAGGCACCGGCTCGGTCATGACCTCTTTCAACGAGATTGCGGGAGTGCCGTCATCATCCAGCAAATGGCTGCTGACAGATCTTTTGAGGAATGAATGGGGCTTTAACGGATTTGTTGTTTCAGACTGGACATCGATTCCCGAGCTGATACCTCACGGCGTTGCCGCTGATTCAGCAGATGCAGCCAGGCTGGCCATTAACGCCGGACTGGATATGGATATGGAAGGCAGGGTATATCAGAATTTCATGAAAGACCTTGTCGCTGCAGGCAAAGTGTCTGAAGAAACCATAGATAAATCCGTGAGACGTATACTGGAAGCAAAATACAAGCTGGGACTGTTTGAAGATCCTTACAGGTACTGTAATAAAGCGCGTGAAGCAAAAGAAATAATGACGCCTGATGATATGGCTTTTGCGAGAACATTTGCCGCAAAGTCAATGGTCCTGCTTAAAAATAAAAACAACACATTGCCGGTCAGCAAAGAAATAAAAACAATTGCTGTCATCGGACCGCTGGGCGACTCAAGAGAAAATACCCTTGGTGGCTGGGGAGCTGCCGGTCAGTGGGACAGCTGTGTCACACTTCTTGCAGGCATAAAAGCAAAAGCCGGCGATAATATCAATGTTCTTTTTGAAAAGGGATGCGGGATCACCGGCACGGATACAGATGGCTTTGCCAATGCCCTGGCTGCGGCACGCAAGGCTGACTTTGTGGTCCTCGCCCTTGGCGAGAGCCAGGATATGAGCGGTGAAGCCTCCAGCAGGACTGACATATCATTACCGGGGGTGCAGATGGAGCTGGCACGCAGGGTCATCTCCCTGAAAAAACCTGTGGCAGTGGTTCTTTTTAGCGGAAGACCGCTTACAATGGTTGAGCTTGACAGCATCGCCCCTGCGATACTTGAAGCATGGTTCGGGGGCACCCAGGCCGGTAATGCAATAGCAGACATTCTTTTTGGCGACGTCAACCCTTCAGGGAAGATTACGATGACTTTCCCGAGATCAGTCGGACAGATACCGGTATTCTATAATTATAAGAACACCGGCCGGCCTTTTGATCCGCGCCTGCCGGAAGATTACTTCAAGTCAAGGTACCAGGACAGCCCCAATACTCCTCTTTATCCGTTTGGTTACGGCCTCAGTTATACCACCTATAAGTATTCGGCCATCGCATTGAACAAAGCTTCCTTTAACAGGGGAGATGAGATCGAAGCTACGGTAGAGATAGCGAACACTGGTAATTATGACGGTGACGAAATAGTTCAGCTTTATGTCCGTGACAGGGTTGGGAACGTTACCAGGCCGGTTAAAGAGCTGAAGGCTTTTAAGAGGATTAATATTAAAAAGCGAGAGACAGTCGAAGTTTCGTTTACTCTTCCTCTGAGTGATCTCTCTTATTACCATGAGGATATGAGCTATGACTATGATGCAGGCGAGTTTGAACTCTTTATAGGCCCTGATTCGGACACTAAGGAGTTTGTGCTGTTTACTGTCCGTTAGCCTTACGCCGGTAACCGGGGTAGTCAATTTATTTTTTTAATATATTTACTGCGGCAGTTGAAAAGTGATGTAATAATTTGTTTTTATGGCCGCAAAAAACCGGGGGAAAAACCTTGCATTTCTTTTCTTGTTTTTCTGTTTATCCGTAGTTTCGTCTGTAATATCCGGTCAGGATAATGGGCAGGAAGATGAGATCAGGCTTCTCATTACCGGTGATGTACCTGTCAAAAGCCAGAACTGGGAAATTGACCAGGATCCGGTAAGCAGGTATGTATATTTTGCCAATTCCACAGGACTTGTTGAGTATAACGGCATCAGCGCAAGAACTTTCACAATGCCCTACAGGCAGGGTGTGAGATCGGTCTATATCAACGATGACGGAATGATTTTTACAGGTTCATATGAAGACTTTGGCATCTGGGATGAGGATCCTCCGGGAGAGCTGGTTTACAGGTCACTGGCAGCGGATGCCGACGTCTCAAAGAACGATGAGATATGGAATATTTTTGAACTGAACCATACTGTTTATTTTCAGTCATTTACTTCTGTCTATGCTTATAATTACAATACCGTAACTACCATCAGATGCCCGTCGAACATGCTGTTTTTTTTCAGGGCGGGAGAGAAATTAATTGCTCAGTCATTAGACAACGGGCTTTACTGGTTTGACGAATCAGGCTTCACTTTCATTGAAGGAAGTGAAATCTTCGGAGGCCTAAAGGTGCATGCTGTCATTGAATTCAAATTTGATGAGTATTGGATATGCACATCCAACAATGGTATCTTCCTGTTCGACAGGCATACATTCACCCCGCTGAATAATGAAATATCAGAATACCTGAAAGAGGAGACATGCAATGCGGGACTGGCTGTTAATGACACATTGATCGCCTTCGGCACTATACTGAAAGGTGTGGTCTTCAGTGATAAGACAGGCAGGGTTATTACCTCATATGACTACTCCAACGGTTTGAAAAACAATACTGTGCTCTCCCTGTTTAAGGATGCTGATGACAGGCTCTGGATAGGTCTTGATGAAGGTGCGAATTTCATTAATGTAACATCTCCCGTCACCCATTATGAAAATGTAAACGGAAAGCTGGGAACGATTTATACTGCAATCAGGGACAAGGATTGTCTTTATCTCGGGACAAATCATGGCCTGTTTGCGACAGATATCAGAAAAAGCAACGGTTATTACGGCTTCGTAAACCTGAGAATTATTCCCAATACACAGGGTCAGGTCTGGAATCTTGATCAGTTTGACGGCAGTATCCTGTGCGGGCACAACGAGGGCACATTCCTCATTGAAGGGGATGCCTTGCGGAAGATATCAGAAATAACCGGAGGATGGTCGATGAAACGGTACGGTGACCTTCTGCTTGAGGGAACATATACCGGAATTATCTCTTTCGTGAAAGATGCAAAAGGCGACTGGTCTTTCAAAAACAGAATTAGTGGTTACGCCGAACCGACGAGGTTCATAGAGGTTGATTACCTCGGTTATATCTGGGCGGTACATCCTCTGAAGGGGATCTACCGGCTGGAACTGAATGAGAAAACAGATTCCGTTATCAATGCTCTGTATTTCAGCTCAGTAACAGATACTGGAAGAGAACTGACCATGTCAAGTATCAATAACCAGGTTGTGTTTCTGACATCAGATCATATCTTCGCATTTGACTATGAGAAAAAGTCTTTTTTTCAGATAACCTCGCTTGAACCGGGACTGGGTGAATATGTGAGCGCCACACAGATAATCCATTACCGTAAAAACAGTTATTGGTTTATTCTTGACGACAGGATTGCGCTTTTTAATATTTCAAAGGAGCTTAAAGCTGAAAAAGTACTTGAATTCTTTCATGAATATGCAGACCTGCCATTGCGTGAGCAGCAGATTGTTTCGCTTGATTCAAATACTCTGCTTATACCCACCAGGCAGGCTTTCAGCATTTATAACCTTGCCAGGCTGACCAGCAGTAATGATACTTCAACAGTTGTTGTCAACCGTCTCGTTTTCAGCGGTAATGACAACAGCACAACACTGTTTCCCCTTATGATGGAAGGTTACCGCATTCCAAGCACGGAGAACAATCTCACAGCTTATATTGCCAATCCTTCCGGATTTGATATGGGGGGACGCGAGTATCTCTACCGCATAACGGAACTTGGAGAAAACTGGCATCGGACCCCATCTGACAATTTCTCATTTCTCAACCTTAAATCAGGCCAGTATCATCTGCAGGTGAAAGAGGTATTCAGCAAAAAGGTAACGGAAGTAATATTTGATATCAGGAAGCCTTTCCTGAAAAGTGGGTGGGCGCTGGTACTGTATATTTTGATCCTGAGCGTGCTGGCCTGGGTTATTGTCAGGTTATGGCGGCAGGCCCTCGACCGTCACCGCCAGCTTATTGATTATGAGTCCGGGAAGCACAGGCTTGAGAGCCAGCTTGACTACAAAGGTTATGAACTAATGCTGACAATGCGCTATCTGATCAGAAAGACAGATACATTGAGAGCATTGCGTGATAAACTGGATTCGGCAAAGGATACTCCGGCGAAGTTACCTGTCAAATTTGTCAGGGAAATGGAGCAGATAATAGACCACGGTCTCGATGCCCAGACCGAGGAGTGGCAGAATGTCATGAAGAACCTGAAGCTTTCACAGGAAGGCTTTTTCAGAAAGCTGAAAAATAAATACCCGTCTTTGACTCCTAATGACCTGAGACTCTGTTCATATTTACGGATGAATTTCACCACCAAGGAGATAGCCAATCTAACGAATATTTCATCCAGGGCAGTGGAGATAGGCCGGTACCGGTTAAGGAGCAAGCTAAATCTGAGTCACGACACAAATTTGACGGAATTCCTGATACACGAGGCAGAATCAACCGATTAACGCACCTCCTCGAGAACAAACCCCATCCCCCTTAATGTACGAAGTGCCAGTCCGTGATCAGAAGAGAGATATTTCCTTAACCGGCTTATGAACACATCCATACTGCGGCCAAGGAAATAATCGTCCTGACCCCATATTTCCGTCAGGATCTGTTCGCGGGTCAGTGTTTTATTCCTGTTGATCATGAGATGCCTCAGGAGCTGGGCTTCTCGCAGCGTAAGCTTCTCCTTGCCGTCAGGGGTGATCAGTTCGAGGGCATTGTATCTGAGCGTTGTCTTTGAGACGGAAAATTCATCTTCGACACCTGAATACACTCTTCGCAGAATGTTGTTAATTCGAAGCATAAGCATCTCAGGGTCAAATGGTTTGGTTATGTAATCGTCGGCTCCCAGTTTCAGGCCTCGAATTATATCCTCACGGAGGCTCTTGGCAGTCAGAAAGATGAACGGAATTCCGGGCTCGGCTTCACGAAGCTTCTCGGCAAGGGTAAAACCATCCATTTCAGGCATCATCACATCAAGGACGCAAATATCAGGCTTGTCGGAGTGAAACAACTCCCATGCTTCCTTTCCGTTTCGCGCCAGGATGGCTTCGAATCCGCTCAGTGAGACATACTGCGAGAGGATGTTCCCGAAATCAATGTCGTCTTCAGCTATCAGTATTTTCATAATGATATTTTTAGAGTGGCAGTTTTATTCTGAAAGTTGAACCGTGGTCAGGCCTGCTGGAAACAGAAACATCACCACCGTGGGCGGTTGCTATTCGTTTCACATAATAGAGTCCCAGTCCCAGCCCTTTGGTTTTGTGGATATTGCCGTGGGGTACCCGGTAAAACTTTTCAAAGATATGATCGATGTGATCATGTGGTATGCCCACTCCGTTGTCTGTAACATTTATTTGAAAATCATTGTTATCAGCCATTGTCGACACTAAGATAACCGGGTCCTTGTCGCAGTATTTTACCGCGTTGCTGAGAAGGTTGTTAATCATCGTGGTAAAATATACAATATCAACCGAAAGCGAGATGCCGGTGGCCTTATATTCTTCCTGTACCTCAGCGCAGCCGTCGCATGAGGTAAGGAAGGATGCCACTATCTGGTGCATAAGCTCATCAACATTGACTTTTTGCCTGTCGAGCTCGAATTCTGTTCTTTCAAGCAGGCTCACCTCAAGGATTGTATTTATAAGCTGATTGAGATTAACGCTCTGCTTGCTTATCATTTTTGCCGTTTCAAGCACTTTGCCGGGGTCACTGTTGATCTGTGCTTTTTCCAGTGTTCGTCCGGCAACTGTTATGGTCGAAAGCGGAGTCTTGAGCTCATGCGTCATGTTATTAATAAAGTCGCTTTTAAGGCCTGAAAGCCGTTTCTCTTCCATCAGGTTTCGCCATGTGAACCAGAAAATAAGGACTACTATCAGTACACTAAGAGTGATAAGCAGTATCGAGAAGAAAGCCTTTTTGAAAACCAGGCTGTCTAATTCATTCATGTCTATGAGTGACACATATGCAATGACGAAGTTATTATGCTCTTCCTTGTAGCTGTCTACCACGATTAAGGTCTTTGCAATCTGGTCATCGTCAGGTACAGTGTCAGCTATAATGAATTCCCCCCCGTTTGTTAAAAGACTGAGATAGGAGATCCAGATTAAGGGCTTATAGTCCGTACTATACCCATTTTTCTTAATGTATTCTTTAGTAAATGATGAAAGAATTTCATTCTTCTGAAGTATGGAATATGTCTGGTCCAGTACCTTTTTTCTAAGATTTGCAGTATCTGCAGCATTGGAAAGCCCTGCAATCTTTTCATTGATAACCAGTCCGGCAAACTTGTCGGTGATATCCATTGCTTTTTCGAACCCGTTGGCCTTCTTCCCTGCCATCAGCCTGGCTGCTGCCTCCCTTGTCAGTGATTCGTAGCGCATGAGCATATTCTCTTTTTCCTGCCGCCAGATACTGATGATCATGAAGACCTGCACTCCAAGGAAGACCAGCAAGGCAATCAGCGGTATTATGATAATCAGATGGCGCTTCATCATTATCACTTTTCGTCAAAATTAATCATTGTTACGGAACAGAATAAAGATTAACCTTCCATTAACCTCTCATTAACCTAAGCGAATAGAATCAGGATGTAATTTTACATCATGAAACAATTTAAAGGGACAGTCATGAAAAGAATGGTACAATCAGTTGCAATTATTTTAGTGCTCTTAATGTTCTCAGCTTCTGTCAGCGCTCAGGTGGCAACACCATCAGCGGCTGAAAAGCAAAAACAGGAAGAGCTGGCAAAACAAAAGGAAGCAGATGTTCAGAAGAAAAAGCAGGAAGAACTTACGAAGCTCAGGGAATATGAGCTTCAGAAGAAAATGCTGGAAGCTGAGCAGAAAATGGCAAAACATGAGAGTGACGCTGAATACGAACAGGCCTTACATGATTATGATGCAATCCGGAAAAGGGCAGAGGCGATGTCTAAGGATTATCAGATGGATATTATGAAGGATATGCCCATGAAGGTCATGCCGGATGATAAAATGTTCATGTATGCCGTACCGTACCCCGAGGATATCTATATATACAACGATATGGGCCATTCCGGCAAACCCGGGTCATCGTGGAATTACACCCGGCAGGTGCTTGAAGCCACATTCACAAATGAATTCACGATGGACGCGGGTGGTGACGACGGTAATGTCAACCTCTCGGTTTCAGGCAACTGTGCCGAAGGATCCATAAGTGTATCCATCATAATGCCTGACGGCAAGCAGCTCTCAGAAGTGCTGATTGATGAAAACGGCAGCCTCAACTGGCGTAAGAACCTTGAAGAAAACGAGGAGAGCAAATGGAAGAACGGCAAATGGATTTTCAAAATCAAAGCAAAAAATGCAACGGGTAATTTCCGTATATCAATGAATTCAAATTAATTCGGTTTTTCGGTTTTCTGTTTCTGTTGGTTCAAATTTACGGTAGAGACGGGCAATTTGCCCGTCTCTACGTATTTTTACAAAACACCGGGTAATTATTAATTTTGTAAAATCAAACGGACGGTTATGAAAATAACATTTTTGTGGTTTATCTCCCTGTTGTTCATCCTGGCTTCCTGCGGCTCACCCTCAGTAAAGGACGATGGGAAGGAGATAACGGTCAGCATACCACCCTTTGCATATTTTGTCGAGGCTGTCGCAGGCGATGACTTTAAGGTAAACATAATGCTGCCCCCGGGAGCTGATCATCATATCTGGGAGCCTCTGCCTGCGCAGATCAATGCACTTGCAGGGTCAGAAGCATTTATCATCAACGGGCAGCTCGGATTCGAACAGGCCTGGATGGGACGGTTCAGGGAGATCAATCCGGATATGAAAATACTTGACCTGTCACAAAACATCGATCTCATTGATGTGCGAGGCTCAGAGGAGGAGGAGGATCATAATGGCCATGAGGGGCACCTCCACGGTGGGCCTGATCCTCATTACTGGATGTCCCCCGTTTCAGCATATATCATTGCTGAAGATGTAAAAAACTTCCTGACACAACTTAACCCGGCATCAGCTCAGAAATACGAGGCTGGCCTGAAGGCGCTTAAGGATAATATTGCACGGGTCGATTCGACGCTCCGGGAAGAATTATCAGAAGCTCCGTCAACCACATTCATGATCTATCATCCGGCCCTTGCGTATATGGCGCGTGATTACGGCCTTGAGCAGATATCGTTTGAGGACGAGGGCAAAAGCCCTTCTCCGGCACGTATGAAAGCGCTGATTGATATTGCCAGGGACAAGGGAATTAACATTATCTTCATCCAGGCAGAATATGAAGTCAGGAACGCAAAGTCACTTGCCGGTGAGACAGGCGCAGGACTGGTTGTCATCAACCCGATGAACAGAGACTGGCCCACGGCTGTTTTAGAGGTGGGTAAGGCAATGGGCCGGCAGTAATTAAGAATTAAGAATTTAGAGTTAAGAATTAAAGAATAAAAAAACAGAAGGACCGCACGACTGCACAACTTTAACAGACAAAAGTTAATTGAAAACATAAATTGGGAGCACTTTTCACTATAGAAAGCCTGACCGCCGGATACGAGAGCAGGGTAGTCCTGAAGGATATCTCGATGACTGTCGATGAAAATGATTTCATTGGTATCATCGGTCCTAACGGCGGGGGTAAAACCACTCTTCTCAGGGTTATTCTGGGCCTGTTGAAACCATTCTCCGGCAGAGTCGATTATTCTCCCGGCAATCTCAGATACAATCAGATAGGGTACATGCCCCAGGTGGCTCAGGGCGATACCCTCTTTCCGGTGACCGTGGAAGATGTTGTGCTCTCGGGAATGATGCTGAACAAGACCGCCACTGGCCGGATGGGGCGCGAGGAAAAGAAAAGGGCCTCGGAGGTTATGGATGAACTGGGCCTGTCACCCCTTGCCCATCAGGCTCTCAATGAGCTGTCAGGCGGACAGCTCCAGCGCGTATACCTGGCCAGGGCTGTGACAGGCTCGCCGCGCCTCCTCCTCCTGGATGAACCGGCCACATTCGTGGATAATTCATTCGAGGCCGACTTTTATGACAAGCTGAAGTCGCTGAACAACCGGATGGCAATTCTGATGGTGTCTCATGATGTCGGTACTATATCTGCCTGGGTCAAATCATTTGCCTGTGTCAACGGAACCCTCTATTATCATCCCCACAGCAAAATCACGGATGAGGATCTCAGGATGTACGGATGTCCCATACAGCTTGTGACCCACGGTAATGTACCGCACGTAGTACTTCATAAACACGGGTAATGGAGAATATTTTTGAATATTCGTTTGTAATAAAATCTCTGCTGGGCGCATTGTTCGCAAGTATCACGGCAGGTCTGGCAGGGACATACATCGTTTCACGCAGACTGGTCTTCCTTAGCGGAGGAATAACACACGCATCATTCGGTGGTATTGGCCTGGGATATTATCTTGGCATCAATCCTGTCATCGGCGCTGCTTTATTCGGAGTGGGATCTGCCGTGGGAATGGAATACCTGTCGGCAAAGGGCAGGATGCGTGAAGACAGCGCCATCGGCATCCTGTGGGCCTTCGGAATGGCCATAGGAATAATATTCATCTATCTTACGCCGGGATATGCACCTAACCTGATGAGCTACCTGTTCGGAAGTATATTGACGGTTACAAAGGGAGACCTGATCGCCCTGGGCATAATCTCGGCAGTCATGATTATCTATACAACCCTGTTCTACAGGACCTTGCTTTATATTTCGTTCGATGAGAACTATGCGCGTACATTCACGCCGCATGTCAATCTTTTTAAATATATTTCAGTAGGCCTGACAGGCCTTGCCATAGTGCTTAATATCAGGATGGCAGGAGTGATCATGATCATAGCCCTGCTCACTATTCCGGCCAACATAATAATGCTTTTTACAAGGAGGTATCTGCGCATTGTGGTTTTATCCTTCGCGGTCAGCTTCACAGGCATAAGTGCAGGGTTTGCAATTTCATGGTTCACCAACCTGCCGACAGGAGCGACTATAGTGGCGGTCCTTGTAATATTCTGGTTAATCGCCAGGGGCATAAAGATTCTGAAAACAAGTAACAGGATTGAGAAAATTAAAAGTGTCAATCAATGAATGAGTATGATCTTATAATTATCGGCAGCGGTCCGGGAGGGTACGTTGCAGCCATAAGGGCATCACAACTGGGAATGAAGGTTGCTGTAGTGGAGAAGGCTGAAACGGGTGGGATATGTCTTAACTGGGGATGCATACCCACCAAGGCGCTGCTCAAAAGTGCACAGGTGCTCGACTATGTACGCCATGCTGCTGATTATGGAATACATGCAGGGGAAGCCGCTGCTCCTGATTTTGGTGCGGTGATCGCCCGCAGCAGGGGTGTGGCTGATGCCATGAGCAAGGGAGTACAGTATCTTTTCAAAAAATACAATATACCGGTTATCAGCGGCTTTGGCCGCTTGAAAAGTAATAATACTGTTGAGGTGGAAACACCGGAGGGAGACAAACAGACACACACTGCCGGGCATATTATCATTGCCACGGGTGCGAGGTCGAGGGAGCTTCCAAACCTTAAACAGGACGGGAAAAAGATCATCGGATACCGTGAAGCCATGAACCTGCCAGCGCTGCCCGCTTCTATGGTGGTGGTCGGTTCAGGTGCCATTGGAAGCGAATTTGCAGGTTTTTACAGATCGATGGGCACCGAAGTCACGCTCGTCGAGTTCATGCCCAGGCTGCTTCCCATCGAAGATGAGGAGGTGTCACGTACACTGGAGCGCGCCTTCAGAAAAATGAAGATGAAGACAATGACCAGCTCCTCAGTCGAAAAAGTCGATACGTCAGGAGAAAAATGCCGTGTGACAATTAAAACGCCTAAAGGTGAAGAAGTTACAGAGGTTGATGTCGTACTGTCTGCAGTAGGCATTGCTGCTAACCTCGAAGGCATAGGTCTTGAAGAGTGCGGAGTAACGACTGAGCGCGGGAAGATAACGGTTGATGCATATTATCGTACGTCAGTCGAAGGCATATATGCTATCGGGGATGTTGTGCCGGGGCCTGCCCTGGCTCATGTGGCGTCGGCCGAAGCCATCGTCTGTGTAGAGAAGATGGCGGGGCTTGACCCTGAACCTGTCGATTACGGCAATATTCCGGGATGTACGTATACTACCCCCGAAGTAGCATCATGCGGAATGACTGAGGAGGCAGCCCGGGCTGCAGGGATAGAAACCAGAACAGGCAAATTCATGTTCATGGCCTCAGGAAAAGCTTCTGCCGCAGGAGCACGTGAGGGCTTCGTCAAACTTGTCTTTAACGCTTCTGACAACAAACTGATAGGGGGCCACCTGATCGGCATGAATGTCACCGAGTTGATTTCGTCTGTGGTGATCGCACGCAGGATGGGAGCCACAGCCCATGACCTTGTACGCAGCATACACCCTCATCCGACAATGTCTGAAGGGATCATGGAAGCCGCTGCTGACGCACTTGGAGAAGCCATACACGGTTAATAATAAGTGTATTTTTTACTTTTAACGCAACCTTTACACACTTTTTGTCATCACTATATTGACAGGCTCAGATATTATTTCTTATCTTTATAACTCGTGTAAATACCGGGTTTGCATAAGGAAAAAGATATAATTGGCGGCTGTCTGTCAGGCAGCAGACGTGACCAGGAACTGCTCTATCGCAGGTACTCTCCGAAACTCTATGCGGTATGCCTTCAGTATGCAGGCAATACAGAAGAGGCAAGAGATGTCCTGCAGGAAGGCTTTATAAAGGTTTTTGAAAACTTGTCACACTACAGCCACGAAGGTTCTTTTGAAGGATGGATGAGGAAGATAATTGTCAATACCGCGCTCGAGAAGTACCGTAGCAGGTACTATCTGTCGAGGGTTGACGATATCGATGAGGCGGCTGAACCGATAGCCGGGCCCGACACAAATGACTTTGCCGGGCTGGAGGCTAATGATTTGCTTAATATGATCATGGAACTGCCGCCGAAGTACAGGATGGTCTTTAACCTCTATGCTATTGAAGGTTATTCCCACAAGGAGATCGGAACGCTGCTGAATATCACGGAAGGTACCAGCAAATCTAATCTCTCCAGGGCAAGAAATATTCTTCAGAAGAAGGTAACGATACTGACAGGTGTCACCAGGAGAATGGTAAATGTTTGACAAGGAGCCAAATATCGACATTGTATTCCGCAACGGACTGAAAAACATGGAGGTCCTGCCGCCGGCTGATGTCTGGGATAATATCCCTCCGATGCCGGTCAGGAACCAGGGATACAGGGTTGCTCTGGGTATAGCCGCCGGTATCGCCGTGCTTGTAGCATTATCACTCCTTGCTTCATCATATTTCCGCCTCAACAACGGTTCGGGTGAAATCCCTGGGTTAGCCATGGCAACGGATGACCAGTTTCCTGAAAGCCTTACCCCGGCTGAGGTAACAACTCCTGTGAGTACTGGAAGCAACGCTGCTTCCCGCAGCATTATTGAGCCTTCAAAAGTAGCCAGGGAGAACGAAACTGTTTTTGCCGGTGCGGCCAGTATCCCCGCAGCATCGACTTTAATATCCGACTTCAGACAACCACAGGAGAACATTCAGGCTGACAATCCCCTTCATCTGTCATCAGATGAGATCACTGTAATTGTTTCACCCTCGATGACCGGCCGCAATGAGCTCCCGGCTCAGGCGGTTGGATCTGCAAGGACTGAAAGCACAGCATCGCGATTTGAGATCGGTGCGTCGGTGTCACCAACCATGGGTTTCTCATCGGCAAGCGACAATACAAGGCTGGCAGAGCTGATCAACAGCGAGAAAACAAGGCCTTCTTACTCAACAGGTCTGACCTTCGGTTACAAAATATCTCCCCGCCTGACGATACAGTCAGGTATCGGGCTTTCTTCAGTAGGGCAGACGATCACTGGTGTTGATGTGTTTGCCGGCCTGTCTGACTTTTATACTGTCAAGGGTGCCTATCTCTACAGTGTAGAGACAGCATCAGGTACCATACTGGCAGGGAATACAGATCTCTATCTTACTGACAATACAAACCGGGTCAGCACTACGATACAGAGAAGTATGGCAGACCCGTCAAAATACAACCTTACACAGGTAAGCAATAACATTCATCAGGTGTTCCGCTATCTCGAACTTCCGGTAATTATCAGGTACAAAGTCATTGACCAGAAGGTGGACTTTAACTTTTCGGGAGGAATGTCATACGGGTACCTGATAGAAAACTTTGCTTATGCCAATGACGGTACAAATGTGATACCTGTAGGCCGCACTGAAGGGGTGAATATGCACAGCATAAGCAGCCAGTTAGGCCTCGGCATGGAGTATAATATCTCCACCAATATCTCATTCAATCTCGAGCCTGTATTCAAATACTATGTGACACCGGTAAGCAATCTCTCGGGAACGCTTTACAAACCTTATTCCGTCGGTTTCTATTCAGGCCTGTTCTTCAAATTCTGAAAAGCTTGTTTTCACTCTTTGTTTTACTTCCCCAAGAGCAATAATTTCATTAGTTTTGCAGTTTCTTAAAAAACTGTCGGATCATGAAAGTTACTATAGGGAAGGCAACATTAGGAATGATGACGCTGCTCAGTGCCGGGTTTCTTATTACCGTTTTCGTTTCGGCAGACGACCAGCACGCCGCTGCACCTTCTTATGAGGAAAGCACATTCTCCGCAAATTCCTGGGCCTTGCCTGAGAACGTCACTTTCGCCGGCGAGGAAATGCCTCTGCAAAACTTTGACACCCGTGAGAGCCTCGACAGGGAGCTTAATGCCACAGCCTACAGGCATGGCTCAACCCTGCTTACCATCAAACGGGCAGGACGTTATTTCCCTGAGATAGAAAAGATATTGCGTGAAAACGGCATACCTGATGACTTCAAGTATCTCGCCTGCGCTGAGAGTGACCTCAGCAATGTAATATCACCGGCGGGCGCAACCGGTTTCTGGCAGATAATGGAAGGAACGGGCAAGGAGATGGGAATGGCGATCAACAAGGAGGTTGATGAACGGTATAACCTTGAACAGTCGACTCTCTTTGCATGCCGCTATTTTAAAAAAGCATACGAACGTTACGGCAGCTGGACAATGGCCGCAGCTTCATATAACAACGGATTAAGCGGCCTCGACGAACAGATGGAAATACAGAAGGAGGCGAATTACTATGATCTCCTTCTCAACGATGAAACAGCGCGATACATTTTCCGCATTACAGCTCTCAAACTCGTAATGTCTGAACCGTCCAGGTACGGATTTGAAATCGCTCCGGAGGAGGTTTACAAGCCCGTTCCGTACACGGAGGTAAAAATTGATTCTGCCGTGACCAGCTTTGAGCAGTTCTCAAGGCATTTTGACACCAACTATAAGATGCTTAAATTTCTTAATCCATGGCTTCGCAAACCTTTTCTTACTAACAGTAACGGCAAGGAGTATATAATCAGGGTGCCTGCCAGAGATGCAAGAGTATCTTCCGGATTATAGAATGCTCTATGCCAGAGCGCAGTGATCAGATAAAAGTATACGGTGCCAGGGTTCATAACCTGCGTAATATAAGCCTTACCGTGCCCCGCAATGAGCTGGTGGTGATCACGGGCCTCAGCGGCAGCGGCAAATCGTCACTTGCATTTGATACTATCTATGCTGAGGGCCAGCGAAGGTACATGGAGACGCTGTCAGCCTATGCCCGTCAGTTCCTCGGTGGTATGGAAAGGCCTGATGTTGATCGTATTACCGGTCTTAGCCCTGTAATATCAATTGAACAGAAGACCACAAACAAGAACCCGAGATCAACGGTTGGCACTATCACCGAGATCTATGACTTCCTGAGGTTGCTTTACGCCCGCGCTGCGGATGCATACTCATGGGAATCAGGCGAGAAGATGGTCAAGTATACAGATGACCAGATACTTGAGCTTGTTGCTGCAAAGTATGACGGGAAAAAGATCTATGTACTGGCTCCTCTGATCAAGGGAAGGAAAGGTCATTATAAAGAGCTGTTTGAGCAACTGCGACGGAAAGGATTTCTCTATGCCCGCATCAACGGCGAACTGAAGGAGATCGTTCCCGGACTGAAGCTTGACAGGTATAAGTCACATTTCATTGAACTGGTCATAGATAAATTCCATGCCGGCCATGTGACTGAAAAGAGGCTCCGTGATGCCGTGCAGCTTGCTCTTGATCAGGGAGACGGCATCATGATGGTGCTCCAGGCCGATGACAACACTCATCGTTATTTCAGCCGCCACCTGATGAGCCCCGATACAGGATTGTCATACAACGAGCCTGCTCCCCATACATTCTCATTCAATTCACCGCAGGGAGCATGCCCTCAATGCAATGGCCTGGGAGAGATTTCAGAGGTTGATATCAGACGCATGATGCCTGACCCCGGGTTGAGCATACGCCGGGGAGGTATAGAACCGATAGGCAAGTACCGCAATATCTGGATATTCTGGATGATCGAAGCACTGGGAGAGAAATACGGTTTCACTGTTGACACACCTGTAAAGGATATTCCTGAGGAGGTACTTAACAAGATCTTTTTCGGCTCCGATGAGGTGCTGAAACTGTCAAACACTCCGCTCGGAGTAACATCAAATTACCTTATGACCTTTGAAGGTGTCGTCAATTATGTCGGGAACCAGGAGGCTGTCAGCGGCCGGAAGGCCAACGGGAAGGGTAAGGAACAGTATGTTCAGTACCATACCTGTCCCGAATGTGGCGGCACGCGGTTGAAGAAAGAGGCGTTGTGGTTCCGGATAGGAGGAAAGAATATAGGAGAGCTTGCAGCCATGGATCTTACAGAGTTGCAGATCTTCATTGAACATGTCGCGGAAGAGATGACTGACAGGCAGAAGAAGATCGCATCAGAGATACTCAAGGAGATACGGTCACGTCTCGGCTTTCTGCTTGATGTAGGGCTTGACTATCTCTCACTGAACAGGGGCGCCAGAACGCTCTCGGGAGGAGAGAGCCAGCGCATCCGTCTGGCAACACAGATTGGATCGAAGCTGGTGAATGTTCTCTATATCCTTGATGAGCCGAGCATAGGGCTGCATCAGCGTGATAACCGGAAGCTGATAGGGGCACTGCGTGACCTGCGTGATGCAGGCAATTCGGTGATAGTGGTTGAGCACGACAAGGAGATGATCCTCAGTGCAGATCACATCATCGACATGGGTCCCGGTGCCGGTGTTCACGGCGGCACGGTGGTGGCTGAAGGATCACCGGCACATATACTGGAAGCGGATACACTCACGGCACAGTATCTCAGTGGCCGTAAGCGGATATCTGCGCCCGTGAAGCGCAGGAAGGGCAACGGCAAGAGCCTGACAATCACCGGAGCTGAAGGCAATAACCTGAGAAAGGTTACAATGACGATACCTCTCGGCACATTTATCTGCATAACCGGGGTGTCCGGCAGCGGCAAGTCCTCGCTCGTTAACCAGACACTGCATCCGGCACTGGCACACGTGCTTCACGGTGCCGGCAGAACGCCGCTGGCGTACGGCGAGATCAGGGGGATTGAAAACATCGATAAGGTCATCGAGGTGGACCAGGCGCCCATAGGCCGGACACCCCGTTCAAACCCCGCCACCTACACCGGGGTCTTCAGCGACATCCGGAACCTGTTCGCAATGACCCCGGATGCAAAGATCAGAGGCTTTGGTCCGGGCCGGTTTTCATTCAACACAAAAGGAGGGAGATGCGAAGGATGCGAGGGAGCAGGAGTGAAAACCATCGAGATGAACTTTCTTCCCGATGTCTATGTGATGTGCCCCGACTGCAGCGGAAAACGCTATAACAGGGAGACCCTCGAGGTAAAATACAAGGGCAGGTCGATAAATGATGTCCTGGAAATGACAATCAACGATTCAGTTGAATTTTTCAAAGGAATTCCTTCGATATACCATAAGATAAGGACGTTGCAGGAGGTAGGGCTTGGCTATGTCAGGCTGGGACAGCCTTCGACAACACTCTCTGGAGGTGAATCGCAAAGGGTTAAGCTTGCCACGGAACTCTCGCGGCGCGATACCGGCCGCACACTCTACATCCTTGACGAGCCGACGACAGGACTGCATTTTGACGATGTGCGGGTGCTCCTTGAGGTGCTTGACCGGCTTGTGGAGAGAGGTAACACAATCATTGTGATTGAACACAACATGGAGGTGATAAAAATGGCAGATTACATCGTTGACCTCGGCAAAGAAGGAGGCCGGGGAGGAGGGGAGATAATGTTCGCGGGAACACCAGAACAACTGGTGAAACTGAAAGATAATTATACCGGTAAATTTCTTGCGCCGGAACTGACAAGGTAGAAAATACTATATTTGGACGTTTTAAATATTTAACCTATGGACGAGACGACAGACCTGATTAAAGCAGCATTTGAGCCAAAAACATGGAATGAAATACACACAATGGACTCATGGCGGGTCTTCAAAATCATATCCGAGCTCGTTGAAGGATATGAAAAACTGTCTCGTATAGGCCCGAGTGTAGCTATTTTCGGTTCTGCACGTACTCACTTCAATAACAAATACTATAAGCTTGCTGAAGAGATAGCCTTCAACCTGGTACAGAAGGGTTATGGTGTCATTACAGGAGGCGGTCCCGGCATAATGGAAGCTGCCAACAAAGGTGCCAAAAGGGGTAAAGGCAAGTCAGCCGGAATAAATATTGACCTGCCGTTTGAACAAAAGCCTAACCAGTATATTGACCGCGACAAGATCATCACTTTTGACCACTTTTTTGTACGCAAGGTAATGTTCATGAAGTATTCCCAGGGATTTATCGTACTCCCTGGCGGCTTTGGGACATTTGACGAGCTGTTTGAGGCAATCACACTGATACAAACCAGGAAAATCGGTCGCTTCCCGATAGTTCTTGTCGGAGTGGATTACTGGGCAGGTCTGCTGGAATGGATCACCAAGGTGATGATGGAAGAGGAGCACAATGTTTCTCCTGATGACCTGAATATTTTCAGGATCGTGGACACTGCCGATGAGGCTGTTGCTTACATAGACCAGTTCTATTCGAGGTTCCTCCTCAGTCCGAACTTCTGATACTGCGGATTACCTGCTCCTTTCCTTGACGTGATGGTCCATCTCACGTTCCGAGTCTCTTTTCTTGATATCCTCACGCTTGTCATACTGCTTCTTGCCTTTCGCGAGGGCAATCTCAGCCTTGGCCAGTCCCCGTGCATTGACAAAGACCTTGGTCACGATGATGGTGAGGCCTGTCTCGTTTACCTTTCTTTCCCACTTCTTCAGCTCCTTTTTTGTCAGCAGCAGCTTACGTTCCCCAAGCGGATCATGGTTGTTCAGGTTACCCCAGTAATACTCGGAAATATGCATCCCGGTAACAAACAGCTCGCCCCCGCGGAATGCACAGAATGAATCCGTAAGGTTAGCCTTGCCCGCACGTATTGATTTTATCTCAGTGCCTGTAAGCTTAATGCCGGCAATGAGCTTTTCAAGGAATTCATAGTCATGCGATGCCCTGCGGTTTCTGATGACAATATTGCTGGTGTCTGTCCTCATCAGCGGATTCAGGCAAACAGGGCAAAATAAACTGTCTCAGTGAGGAACGAAAGCACAACCTGAAGCAGCCCGAAGATGATAAGCATAGCAACCACTGTGGCAATCATCATCGGCCGTTTCTTGTGATCAGGCGGGTTGACCATCTCCTCCATTCCTGTCCAGAAGATATATAATCCGTACAGGCCAAGGAGGTTTATAAAGAGTAATGATTCCAAAAGGCGGCTGAAAGTCAGAGTAAGCAATATGGGAGTTAATGAGTACGCTACCAGTTTAAAGGCGACAACGAAATCGTGACCAAGGTCGAGCGCCCTTGTGATTTCCCTGACGATGAAAGCAGACAGGTATGCTCCGAAATAGAGAAAGAGAAAGGTGTTGATGCATGTCAGAACCGAGTACATTGGCTTGAGGGTGGTGTTTATGAAAAACATCGAGCCGAAGAATGAGCTGAGGGAAACGAGGATCACCAATGGCAGGTAGAAGCTGCCCCTGACGAAATCTATCGGTCTGTTCTCCCGATGGACGACCTCCCATGCCTTTACAGGACTTATTATAAAATACTTGGTACGATTGTATAAAAACCTGAAGTCCATGTATCCATTAAGGATGTGAACGGCAAAAGTAAGCAAAATTGCATTACTGTGCCCGCTTTTCGGCTATCTTTAATTTCTGATGGACAAGCCACTGCATGATATCATTGTGATCACCGGCCCTACGGCCACGGGCAAGACGCGGCTTGCGGCCTTGGTGGCGGCCAGGCTGGGAGGAGAGGTCATAAGTGCAGATTCAAGGCAGGTATACCGTGGGATGGATATCGGTACCGGTAAGGACCTTTCAGAATATATTGTCGAAGGCATGATGGTACCCTCTCATCTGATTGATATTGTTGATGCCGGCTACAGGTATAATGTCTATGAGTACCAGCGCGACTTTCTTAATGTATACAGTGATATGCGTCAGCGTGGTTGTTACCCGGTTGTCTGCGGCGGCTCAGGTATGTATGTAGACAGTATAGTCAGCGGGTACAGACTGATACAGGTGCCGGTGAACGCGGCACTGCGTGCCGCACTCGCCGGAAAGTCACTGGAAGAGTTGACGGAAATACTCTCCCGGTACAAGAACCTGCATAACAAAACCGATGTTGACACGGTCAAACGCGCTGTGAGAGCGATTGAGATAGAAGATTACTGCATGTCTCACCCTGGTGATGATAAGCCCTTCCCGGTCACCAATCCCCTTGTGACTGGCATTTTTTTTGACCGGGAGACAAGGCGTGCGCGGATAACTGCCCGACTTAAGGAGAGATTGGATGGCGGAATGATTGAGGAGGTGCAGAGGCTTATCGCAGCCGGCATCCATCCTGAAGACCTCATCTATTACGGCCTTGAATATAAGTATGTTACGTTATATTTGCTGAATAAGCTGAGTTATGCGGAAATGACCCGGAAGCTTGAGGTCGAGATCCATCGTTTTGCCAAGAGGCAGATGACCTGGTTCAGGGGTATGGAGCGGCGGGGGATAGTTATCAATTGGATTGACGGAAGGCTGCCGGATAAAGAGAAAGCCGACCAGGTAATGAACATGGTGAAGGGAATTAAGAATTAAGAGTTAGGAGTTTAATAATCAGAAAATTCGCAAATCGCAAATCGCAAATCGCAAATTTCCTGGACCTTCAGACCTTCGACTTTCAGACCCCGGAACTCAGGCCCTTAGGCCTTTAGCGGATCCTGACTTTCATCACGACCTTTTTTACCGGAATATTCTTCCCGGACTTTAGTGATGGCCTGTGAGCATCATCAGGAAAGAAAATAAAATACCGGTCAGGGGTGGCAGACATAAATCTCTCATGCTCCGATTCAAGAAAGCAGATATCCTTTTCCTCATTATATGGCACTGTTTCAGTGGTTTTATCAAGTGAAACAATACCCATCAGTTCCCCGCCGGAAATAATATATTGTATATCAGCATATTTACGATGGGCCTCAAGACGCGTATCGGACTCATTCTTAGTCACATATTCGTCAATTATGGCGAACAGGTCAGTTCCATCAAGCTCGTATCTGCCTTTTTCAAGACCACCAAGGTCTGCTTCCCGGAGAAACAGGAAGGCCCTGTCCCACCGTCCCGGGTTAGACTTGTACTGTCTGTTGAACTCATTATGATCAATTGATGAGTGAGGTATTATCTTCCTCTCAGACCGGATTAAAACCGGAGGTTTGTCATTTTTCATTTATTTATTCTTTTGGTTTTTATTCTTTTGGACTTTAGACTTTCAGACTTTTATGCCCATCTTCTTCATCAGCAGCGATGCATTGAAGCTTGAGCAAACACCAGGTGTCAGCTTGTAGTCAAAGAAGAGCTCCTCGCCGCTGATCTTTACATCAAAATGGTAGTTGTCTATCCTGTCTGGAATATCTTCTGACAGCTTGGCAAGTCTCAGGTCATGGGTGGCGACCATTGCTACCGTTCCGTAACCCGTAAGCTGTTTTATCAGTGCCACTGATCCTGTGAAACGATCGTCAGAATTGGTGCCGCGGAGTATCTCGTCCAGCAGAAGAAAGACCCGGGGATCCTTCTCTGATTCTGAAATGATTGACTGCAGCCTCCTCAGCTCAGCATAGAAGGATGATATATTCTCTTCGAGTGAATCTGATATCCGCATGCTTGAATGGATCCTGACGTGCGAAAGGGAGAACGATGATGCACATACCGGCGCTCCGGCAAGAGCAAGCACGGCATTTATCCCGCATGTACGGAGGAAAGTGCTCTTGCCAGACATATTGGATCCGGTAATCAGTACAGCCTTGCCTTGACCGGATGAATCAAAATCATTGTTGATCCGCCTCTTTTCAGGAATAAGCGGATGGCCCATGTTCACAGCCCTGAAAGTGAAAAAATCCGGAACGATCTCCGGAAATACCCAGGAGGGATTGTTAAATGCCAGGTTGGCTACTGAAGACAGAGCCTCAAATTCAGCCATCGCCTCAAACCATCCGGGTATCTTTGCAGCATGTTGCCCCTTCCACTCCTCGAGTGCCAGGCAAAAGCGCAAATCGGTAAACAAGAGAAGGTTAAGCGGTATAGAAACAAGTACATTCAGCCTGGAATCCAGCCTGTTTACCAGCCTGGCGAGGGTTCTTACCTGCCCGGAAGCGTCGGACTCTCCACTGAACGATCCCTGAAGCATTTTTAGTTTCCCGGCCCTGAACGTCTCCTTCTCTATCATACCAATTGCAGCTGAGTAAGTCCTGAGAAGGTCGGATGACCTGCTCACCTGTTCATGGAGTTTCGTTATTTTTCTGAACCTGGTAAAATAGAAAATGAAATTAACTGTAAAGACAGGGGCGAGCAGCAGAGCGGGAAACCCGGCAATGACCAGGGCAATTGATGCAAGGGCAAGTACGCTCAGGCACATGATGATTGTTTTTTCCCGTCTCCTGTTTCTGAAAAGATCATCACTCCCGAGCCATATCAATAATGGCGATGGGTCGTTACCTGCGCCGGCATTCTCATATCCGGTGGTGATGAGCTCCTGCCGCCAGCTGGTCATCGGTGCCAGCTCCTTCACTGCCTCCTGGCGGAATATTATTTCATCAACAGGCGCTGATTGTTTCAGGTACCCGGCCAGCACATGGGAGGCCGGTTTGCTTGTTGTACGACATATTAGCTGAAACAGCGATGTGCGACCGAAGATGTCGAGGTCATACGTATAGGGATGGTCTCTCTCAATGTACTCCTCTCCGCTTTTGTAATCAGAAAAATCACCGTTAAGGCACCTGATCTCCAGCTTATTGATCTCCTCGAGGTGCCGGAAGTGATTTCTCTGCCTCTCCGTTATCCCGTACCTGATCACCATCCATGCAAACAGTATCAGGGATACAAGCAGGACGGCAATGGCTGCTACGACAGATACTGTTGACAGGGCTACAAAAAGTATCAGTCCTCCGGCAAATGCGATAAGACGACCCATCGACAGCCGGTTTGAAACATTCTGCAGTCGCCCGGCCTTTCCACCGAACTCTTCAGCCCTTGAATTATAGACCTCCTCTGGTGACATTGGGGTTAAAAATAATGTATAAAGCTACTAAATCTGTTGACTGAAAATGAAAAACGTGAATTTTACAGGTGATAGTTGCAAAACAGGTCTAATTTTGCACGATTGATTTAGTTAACTTTGTCCGGCACCAGACAGAATAGCCAGACCTCAGACCCTCAGACCATATTAACTGACAACCCTTTCATGTTCGACATCAATACCATCCTTTTTGAAGCCCTCGGCTACCGTATGAGCCTCCTTGAATTGCTGGCTGCACTGACAGGTCTCACAGCCGTATGGCTCGCTGCCAGGAGCAATATCCTGACGTGGCTTTTTGCGCTCATAAACGCAGTACTCTTCTTTATTCTCTTTTACCAGGTCAACCTGTATTCAGCCATGGCGCTGCAGGTGTTCTTTTTCTGTAACGCCGTGTACGGATGGTATAACTGGCGGCAAAGTGACAGCGGCGATAAAAAACCGGTCACAGTGCTCATACATAAGCAGAGGGTGATATGGCTGGCAGTGATCATGCTGGGTGCAATAGCTCTCGGGACTGTAATGAGCCGGATCCATTTATGGCTCCCGGACCTTTTCCCTGAAAGGGCAACATTCGTATATACAGATGCCATGGTTGCAGTGATGAGTATTGCCGCATCTGTGTTGCTGGCAAAACTCAAACTGGAGAACTGGATATTATGGATACTGGTCAACCTTTCGAGTGTAGCCATGTATGCCATGAAAGGCGTGATGCTCGTTTCCCTCCAGTATGTCATCTTCCTCTTTATGGCTTCATACGGCTTTGTGGAATGGAAGAAAAAAGTATCCTCAAAACCAGCTCAGCAATCTTAAATTTAAGTTCCATGAAAAACCTGTTTCAGCTCATGCTTATTTGCCTGGCAATCATTGCATCATCATGCAGGGAGGATGAGAAATCATTCCTTGTTTCGGGATATACTGCAGATAATAAGCCTGATGTGATGCTATGCACCACTGACGGAAAAGGCTCAGCCCGGATGGTATCCGAATTTACTGCCGGGGACAATCCCTCATATTTTACGTTCGGCGAAAATGGCCTTGTTTATTTTGTTAACGAGGTAGACTCTTTTAATTTGGCTCATGGTGGCGGCATTACAACCTTACGCCTGGACAAGGAAAGCGGAAGGCTGACCCGTGAGAGCTCAATCAACCAGGGCGGGGGAGGCCCTTGTCATATAACTCTTTCCAGGGATGGGAAATATCTTATCACTGCCAATTACGGCAGCGGGTCAGTTTCGGTGGTACGGCTGAACAGTCACGGCATTCCTGAAAGGGTAACCGATGTAATTTTTTACGGTGAGAGATCGCATCCGCACATGACCCTGTTCAATGAAAGGACACGGATTTATTATGTCTCGGACCTGGGGCTTGACAGGATCCACCGTTTAAGGCTTGATACAGCCATAGGCAGGCTGATGACCGAAAATGTGCCATACCTGGTATGCGGGACAGGCAGCGGACCAAGACACATGGCAATAGACAAAAAAAGCTCAAACCTGTATGTCATTAACGAATTGAATTCGACGGTGTCGGTGTTTAACGTCCTGTCTGATACTACTGACATCAAACAGACAATCAGCACCCTGCCTGAAGGATTTCGGGAGAAAAGTTTTTGTGCGGATATTCATCTCTCTTCCAATGGAAAAGAGTTGTACGGGTCCAACAGGGGCATAACAGTATCGTGACCTGGAAGGTGGGTGCAGGGGGAAGGTTATCATCACCGGAGCATCAGGACTGCGGCGGCAACTGGCCGCGTAATTTTGCAGTTTCATTTTCGGGAAAATACTTCATTGTTGCCAACCAGCGTTCAAACCAGGTGTCTGTCGTGCCTGCAGAAAGCAAACAACCTGCCACCGGGCTGAGTTTCAATGCCCCGGCATGCGTGAAGTTTATTCGCAAATGATCCTGCCTTCAGCTACTTAAGGTATGTATCAAGAAAAGAGAAGAATTCTTTTTGCCAGATGACCGCATTCTGCGGCTTGGTGACCCAATGTGTTTCGTTCTCAAAGAGCAGTAGTTTGCTTGGAACGCCGCGAAGCTGTGCCGAGTTGAATGCCTCCATGCTCTGTGTGTAGGGGATACGGAAATCGTTCAGGCCCGAGATAATGAGTATGGGAGTATCCCATTTGTCAACCATTGTATGCGGTGAGAACTTATTGTAGCCTGCCGGCTGGGGCTTATCCCACGGGGCACCCTGGTAGTCCTTGTTCGGGTACCAGTACTCTTCGGTAGCGCCGTATTCTGCAATGGTATTATAGACGCCGCAGTGTGCCACGAATGCCTTGAATCGCTTGTTATGCATGCCGGCAAGGTAAAACACGGAATAGCCTCCGTAGCTTGCACCTACTGCTCCCAGGCGATCCTTATCCACAAACGGCTCCTTCGCCATGGCATCGATGCCGTCAAGGTAATCCTGGATATTCTTTCCGCCGTAATCGCCGGAAATCTGTTCACGCCAGTAGCTGCCGAAACCTGAGTCGCCACGCCGGTTCACTGCCACAACTATATATCCGTTGGCTGCCATGATCTGATAGTTCCAGCGGTAGCTCCATGATTGTCCCAGCGGTCCCTGCGGTCCGCCCTTGCAATAGAGCAGGGCGGGGTATTTCTTTGCAGGATCGAAATCGGGCGGATAGATGATCCACATCTGAAGGTCTTTGCCGTCCTTCGTCCTGATATACCTCTCCTCGGTCCTGCCCATTTTAATACTCTCATAAATATGGCCATTGACATCGGTTATCATTGCGAACTCACCGGTGGTCATGTTAATACTTGCGACCTCTGTGGGGCGCGACATCGACATTATGCCGGCAACGAGCACGCCGTTCTGCATTTGCAGGGGACCCATGTCAAAATCACCCTCAGTTACCCTTGTGATCTTGCCGTCAGCAAAATTTATATTGAATACGGGTTGCGTTCCGCGGTAAGGGCTTACAAACCAGATTGAACCGTTACCGTTCCATTGCATGTTCTGCACGTCGTAATCCCATCCTTCTGATACCCATTTCCTCTCATTGGCGGTGATGTTGTAAACGAATAGTCTTTCGAGGTCAGATTCGTAACCGTCCTCCTTCATGCTTGAGTAAGCAATCATTGAGCCGTCAGGAGAGAATACCGGGAACTTGTCATAGCCCATATTACCTTCAGTAATGTTTACCTCCTCGCCGGTCATGACATTATATAGGTAAATATCTGTATTTGTGCTTAATGAGTACGCTTTCCCGGAAAGCTTCTTGCAGGTGTAAGCAATATATTTTCCGTCAGGGCTCCAGCTGATCTCTGTCTCATCAAACCATGGGGCGTCAGGCGTCTCGAAGCGCTGACCCTCCATAATATCTTTCTCGTTGCTGATGGCAGTTCCGTCAAATGAAGCAGTGAAGAGGTGGCTGTATGAGTAATCGCTCCATGAGTCCCAGTGCCTGTACATCAGGTCATCAATGATTCTGACCCTGGCATTCGGGAGACCGTATTTCTCATTTGCGGTCTGGTCGAGCTTGACGCGTCGGGTGAAGTAAACCATGTCACCGGCAGGAGAGAATGAAAGTATCTCAAAATCCTCCAGTCCGGTTATCTCTTTCTTTTCCGATCCGTCAGGTTTCATGGTCATTATTTTTCCACCGGTCAGGTATGCGATCTTTGTTCCCTTGTCTATCCATTGCGGACCTGACCCGCCGCTCGTCGTCAGCTGCGCCGGGGTGCCTCCGGACGACGGTATTGAATAAATGTTAGTGGTCCGTGCCTCGGTAGGAAGGTCATAGTTCGTGACCGTATAGAGCACCGTTTTCCCGTCAGGTGAAAGAACTATTGATCCGATACGGCCATATTTCCAAAGTATCTCCGGCGTCAGTATACCTCCTGCTTTTTCAGTATCAGAAAGGGTGACGTCGATTACCGTGGCTTCCGTTTTCTCTTTAGTCTCCTGTTTGCAGCCATTCAGCACCAGAAGTGCGATGGCAATAATTACGAACGAAAGTTTTTTCATGATATGTGTTGTTTTGATAATTTCAGTCAGGGTTGCACTATTCCAAAGGTAAATAATTAACTCATCGGTTAATTAACCCAAATCTTTCCTTCAGCCTAAAAAAAAATTGCTTGGTACCTAAAGTTTTACTAAATTGTGTAAGATTGTGATTTTCAATATTTGATCTGTTTTAGAAATGATAACCCCCTTTCTTGATAAAGCAGACAACTGGATCACTAAAAGGCTCAGCTATCCGGGGATTGACGAAAAGACTCTCAGGCAGAAAAGGATTAACTGGCTGGCCAGCGTTGCTGTCACTGGAATGATTTTCTGTCTCACTCTTGCTTATCATATCATTTTTCCGCAGTTACGTATACTCATCTATTACGGATTATTCCTGACCTTGGTTTTTTTGCAGGGCGTTATATACCCGGTAATATTTCAACGGGTAGGGTTATGGCTTTTAATAGTTGACCAGACCCTGGTGGCTGTTGCTACATTCTTTGCAATAATAGAACTTGGAGGTATCCCGTACTCAGGTGGACTGGTAGTGGTTGGCCTCGCGATGGTATTCTTCTCTTTCAATTTCAGGAAAAAGAGCCACTCGGTCTGGATATACATCATTTATGCAATCTCAGTCATACTTGCAGGCGTTCTGCATCCTTATCTGACTGTTCCGCCTGAGATGACGCCTGAGGTCAATATATCGCTTTATGTGATAAACCTTCTCTGGATATCGGGATTTGCCACGGTATTTGTACTGAATTTCATTTCTCAGAGTGTCAAACTTGAGAAAAATGAAACAATACGCTTAAAGGAGCTCAATGAGGCAAAGACAAAATACTACACTTATATAACCCACGAATTCAGAACCCCACTGATGGTCATTACTGGCATGACTGATCTGATCCGGAAAGACCCTGACAAGTGGCTTGCTGACGGAACAGAGAAAATTGACAGGAATGCAGGTATCCTGCTAAACCTCGTAAACCAGATGCTTGATCTTTCGAAGCTGGAAGCCGGAGCAATGCCTGTCAGAAAGATCAGGTCAGATATTAACCTATATATCAGGTATATAGTTGAACTTTTTCAGTCGGTAGCCGTCAGTAAGAGGATAACTCTGAATTTTACTCCTGCCAACCCGGATCTGATATTTGACTATGATGCGGAAAAGCTGATGCAAATAGTGTCCAATCTTATCTCCAATGCACTGAAGTTCACACAGCCGTTGGGTCATGTTGAAGTAACCACATCTCTGACTGTTGACGGAAGATTTGAATTACGCGTAAGCGACAGCGGCACAGGCATCTCTGAGGATTTCCTGCCATATATTTTCGATCGTTTTTCGCGGGAGCAGGCAAACAATGCAAATGCCAACCCCGGATCCGGACTTGGACTGGCGCTGACAAAGGAACTGGTCAGGCTTCTCAATGGTTCAATTACTGCGGAAAGTGTCGTGGACGAAGGGACAGAAATTACTGTAACCCTGCCGGTCACCTACAATGCAGCCTTGCAGGAGGTGCCTGGGCTGCACGAACTTAAGACCAGAATATCATCATTTTTTATTCATCATGACAAAAAGGAGGACAGGCAAGCTGGCCACTTGCCCACGAGCAAAGAAAAACATATTCTGCTTATTGTCGAGGACAATGACGATGTCGTCAGCTATCTGGTGAACCTTTTTGCCGGAGAGTATGATGTACTTGTCGCCAATAACGGGGAAGAGGGGGTCCGCAAAGCTATTGAGAACGTACCTGATATTATCCTTAGTGACATAATGATGCCGGTGATGGATGGCATCCGGATGCTCGACATAGTGAAGAATGACCTTCGGACAAGCCACATCCCCTTTGTTATACTTACTGCAAGGGCTGATGTGGCAAGCAGGCTTGAAGGTCTTGCCAGGGGCGCTGATGCATACATCGCAAAGCCATTTGATATGATTGAGCTGCAGGTCCAGCTCCGTTCCCTGATTGAACAGAGAAAGAAACTGCAGGAGAGATATGCCAAACCAGGCCACCCGATATTTTCGGATGAAATGGATTTCCATTTTGAAGATGCTTTCATGAAAAGCACTATGGCTTTGATGATGGCAAACCTGTGCAATGAGAATTTTGATATCCAGAAGCTCTGTCACGAGATGACAATGAGTCGTACGCAGCTATACAGAAAGTTCAGGTCCCTGACAGACAAGTCGCCGAATGATTATTTCCGTTCACTTCGTCTTCATAAGGCAAAGGATCTGCTGACCGGGACAAAGATTACCGTTGCTGAGGCTGCTTACAAATCAGGGTTCAAGAATGTTTCACATTTCAGCAGGATATTTACACAGGAATTCGGCATCAAACCCCGGGAAATCCATAAATGATTGTTTTTTTCTTCATTATGGCACAAATAGAACAAAGATTGGGACAAATAGAACAATGCTTTAGGAGGTCTTTATCTACCTTGCATATGTAATTACAGTATAACCGGCCTGGGAGTAAGCTAGATGTATGCCTTCCACGGGCATACTTCACCGGTTTTTCAGATTGGGTTATAGTTCAAGTAGTTCTCAGGAAGTGAAGTGCAGGCTTCACTTCTTCATTTTGGCACAAATAGAACAAAGTTTGGGACGCAGAGAACAATGAGTTATTTACCTGATGTCTAACTTGCATTTGCAGAATTATACCTAAAACCATTAAATCATGAAAAAGCTACTTTTACTCAGTCTGATTTTTGTTCTCTTTTGTGGATTCATCAGCGGACAACATCTTAGAAGGGTGAACAACAACCCCGGAGCTGATCCGGATTATGCAACGCTGCAGGCTGCAAACGACGCTGCCAGTAACGGAGATACCATCTATGTCGAAGGTTCACCGACAGATTATGACGGAGCAGATATCTCGAAGAAACTTGTCATTATAGGTCCGGGATATTTTCTGACAGACAATGACAGCACCCAGGCATTTGGCATTGCGGCTACATTTAAAAGTGATATCAATTTCAACGCCGGCTCAGCCGGCAGCATTATAACAGGATGTATAATCAAGAATTATGTTAATCTTTATGTTAATGATATTAGTATTATCAGATGCAATGTACAATATGTTGCAGGTAAATCAGACATCAATAATTTACTAATCCTTCAAAACTGCTTTAACTCGGTTTTTAACTCTTATAATGATGTAACCAATTCGGTTATCTCAAATAATATAGTTACCGGAAGTATAACTTTCAGTGCCGGAAGTGGTAATTTGCAAATCGTCAACAATGTATGCACTTATAGCTATGGCTATGCTATCAATGTTTATAATGCAAGCATTGCAAACAACATCAGTACCTCCACTTATGGTGTAACAGTAAACACTGGAAACGCCATCAATAACAACATTTTCGCTGGTGCCGGCACCAATGCCAACGGCAACCAGTATAATGTTGCCATGGCCAATGTCTTTGTAGATTTCAGCGGCTCACTGAATTACAGTGATGACGCGAAGTGGAAGCTGAAAACAGGTTCACCTGCCATTGGCGCCGGTGTCAGCGGGATCGACTGCGGTGTATTTGGCGGTCCGACACCCTATGTTCTGTCTGGTGTACCCAACCTGCCGCATATCTATGAAGCCACAATCCCCGGCACTGCGTATTCCAACCTTGGGCTGGCGTGCACCATTAAGATCAAATCCGGGAAATAAGCTTTCAATCGCTCAGCGATGAAGAGGTTAATCTCAATACTGGCATTTCTGTCCGCTGCATTGCTGTGTACGGGGCAGAAGATAAATAAGGCAGAATATTTCATTGATACTGACCCCGGCTTCGGTAAGGCTATAAATATACCAATAGCCGTACCGGCCAATTTAGTATCACTGAGCTATTCTGTGAACATAAGTGCGCTCCCGCAGGGATTTCATATGCTGGTTTACCGGGCACGTGACGACAAGGGCCAGTGGAGCGTTGGTCTCAGGCAGGTCTTTTATGTCTTCCGGACTCAGAGCGCGGCGGACAACAAAATTGCCAGAGCGGAATACTTTATTGACACTGACCCCGGTTTCGGTTCTGCAGTCAGTGTTCCTATAGCCACTCCGGCAAACAAACTGGAACTGAGCTTTAATGTAAATATAAGTGCCCTTGCGCAGGGATTTCACATGTTGATTATCAGGGCCCGCGATAATCCTGGCCGATGGAGCACTTCCTTTGAGCGGGTTTTTTATGTTTACAGGTCGCAAGGTGCTTCCGCATCACAGATCTCCAGAGCGGAATACTTCATTGACACTGACCCCGGCTTCGGTTCTGCAGTCAATATTCCTATAGCCACCCCTGCAAACAAACTGGAGCTGGCCTTCAATGTCGATATCAGTTCCCTCCTGCAGGGATTTCACATGATCATGCTGAGGACACGTGACAACACAGGCCGGTGGAGTCCTGCCAGCCAACAGGTGTTTTATGTCTTCAAGGCCGAACCGGCAACAACCGCAAATGTGACGGCCATTGAATACTTTCTCGATTCCGACCCTGGTTTCGGGAAGGGAACAATTTACAACATTCCTGCACCTGGTACCAAGGTGGCTGCCACTTTTACAGTCAGCCTCACAGGCGTAACTGCCGGTAATCATGTCCTATACCTCCGGGCAAGGGATGCCGCAGGCCGGTGGAGCCATATGTATTCTCAGGCATTTACATCAAGCACAACGGATATAGGTGACACGGAGGTCAGATCGTGGTTCAAATTGTACCCCAATCCGGGTGCCGGCGACTTCATCATCGATTTTTCAGATTTGCAGGAGCGGCCGGCCATTCTTACCATTTCTGATCTGAACGGAAGAGTCGTTTATACAGATGCCCTTGATGGTGAAAGAATTCACATGAATGTTGATTTACCTACCGGGATTTATATGGTGACGGTAAAGGCCGGCAACAGGTCATTTAATCAGAAATTATTGATCAACAGATAATTTCAACAGGGATTCTTATCCTGATAATTCCTTTCTTCACCGTACAGGCACTTTACACTGGTCAAAGGCAATCGTTAGCAAGAAGTGCCCGGCTTAAGGGGGTTTTAAATCGTTCCGACCAGGAGCAATTTATTTATTGGGTACTTCGGTGAGTGAGGCTTCGGCCTCACTTTTTTTCGTTCATGGCACAAATAGAACAAAGTTTGGGACGCATGGAAAAACGAATTTTCAGACAGCTTTCTAATTTGCATATGCTAAACAATTAACAGAACAGTGCGATGAAACAGCTGAAAACACTTTTAAAACTTTTATTGGTGTTTGCATGCATTTGCATGCTGATGAGCTGTGAAGACTGGTATGGGAATTATCCAATGGGTCTTCCACCCAAATATATTCACTCCAATCCTTTTGCGATTCCTGTTAATGCATATTTCAATACCACATTCTGTAAGAATGAGATATTGGACGGGCACATTGACATGAAGGGCCCTGTTTACCAGATGGTACAGACCGGATCAGGTACGGATGATGAAATAGGTTATTTCCAGATCAGGCTGACATGTTGCTGGAGTGTAACTGACTGTATCCCGGGAAGATCAGGAGGGTACCTGACTGATGGTATGGGTAATACTATTTATATTAAGTGCAAAGAAAACATGACCGTGGGTGATCTTACAGATAATTTCCCGCCAGATCAGACAAACATATACGGCAAATTCGAATTTACGGGCGGTACAGGAAGGTTCGAGGGTGCAACAGGCGAGGGAACCATTGATTGCCTTGTTACCAACGATGGCAATGCTGCTGCAATGTCACATCACTGGACGGGGTATATAAAATACGCAAAACCGTATTAGTACGGATATTGTTTTTGTCAAGTTAAATGAAGCAGCCCCGGTTTTCGGGGCTGTCTCTTTTACTACTTCACTTTTTCCTTTAACTGTTCGGTGATCTTTCCCTTGATCTCATCGGCAAGCTCGGGATTGTCTTCAAGGAGCTTCTTCACCGCGTCACGACCCTGGGCGAGTTTAGTATCGCCGTAGGAGAACCATGACCCGCTCTTCTTGATGATATTGAAGTCTGTCCCCAGGTCAACGATCTCACCCGTACGTGAGATGCCCTGGCCAAACATAATATCAAACTCGGCTTTTCTGAACGGCGGTGCCAGCTTGTTCTTCACAACTTTAACCTTCACGCGGTTACCAACAGCGTCGTCGCCTTCCTTGATCTGGTTGGTGCGCCTGATGTCGAGCCTGATGGAGGCATAGAACTTCAGTGCATTACCGCCGGTGGTGGTCTCAGGATTGCCGAACATCACGCCTATCTTTTCCCTGAGCTGGTTGATGAAAATACAGGTGGTATTGGTCTTGTTGATATTGGCAGTGAGCTTTCTCAGTGCCTGTGACATCAGCCTTGCCTGCAGTCCCATCTTTGAATCACCCATCTCACCTTCAATCTCGGCTTTGGGTGTCAGGGCGGCGACAGAATCAATGACTACAATGTCAAGTGCACCTGATCTGATGAGATGATCGACGATTTCCAGCGCCTGCTCTCCGTTATCAGGCTGAGAGATGAGGAGGTTTCCTACATCGACACCCAGCTTCTCTGCATAGAACCTGTCAAAAGCATGTTCTGCATCGATGAAAGCGGCAATACCGCCAGCCTTTTGTGCCTCGGCAATAGCATGGATTGCGAGGGTGGTCTTGCCTGATGATTCAGGTCCGTATATCTCCACAACCCTGCCCCGCGGCAGTCCGCCGATGCCCAATGCAGCATCAAGACCGATCGATCCGGTTGAGATGACCTGCACATTGTCAATGGCATGATCGCCAAGCTTCATGATGGTGCCGCGGCCAAAATCCTTTTCGATCTTGCCCAGCGTCACCTCAAGCGCCTTGAGCTTGTCCTTGTTTACTTCTTTTCTTTCCATTTACTTATTCTATTAGCAGTTAGACATTTCCGTACAGTTTAAAAATCTGGGGAGCGTGTTCCTTTGTATCAACCTTTTTTATCACTTTCTCGATTTTCCCTTTTTCATCGATGATAAAGGTCGTTCGGATCACACCGATCACTTTCTTCCCATACATGACCTTTTCGCCGTAAGCTCCGTAGGCTGTCAGTATCTTCTTCTCCGGATCAGCTATCAGCGGGAAGGGCAGGTCAAACTTTTCCGCAAATCCTTTGTGCGATTTCTCAGTGTCGGGACTGACGCCGAGCACCACAAAGCCCTTCTTAAGAAGCTCTTTGTAGTTATCCCTGAGGCTGCAGGCTTCTGCAGTGCAACCCGGAGTATTGTCCTTTGGATAAAAATAGAGCACTACTTTTTTGCCGGTATAGTTGCTGAGTTTTATTGAATTTCCATTCTGATCCTTGCCCTCGAACTTCGGAGCAGGCATCCCTTCTGTGAGTTGGGTCATGACTTTTTTTGTATTTTTGTTCAGATGGGTAAAGGTATGAAGTTATCATTTATGGTAAAAAATTTCTTCTTCAGAGTTATTAACATGAAAGCATGGCTGACATTTATGGCTCTGGTCCTTACCCTTCACTTTTCTGTCTTGACCGTTAGCGGGCAGAACACAGAAAAGACTCAGGCTCCGGACGAATTTGACAGAAAACTTGCGGAGGCGGTGAAGCTTCAGTACAGCGCGGATTCTCTTGCACGATTGGCACAGGGTGTCAGGAGAGAGATGGAGGCGGCAGCGCCGGAGAAGCAGGAGGTGCTACAGAGTATTGCTGAAGAGCTTGAAAATGAGACCACTGCAATACAAGCCAAAGCCGATATGGCATTTATGACTGCAGAGCAGGATGGCAAATCCGTACCGGAGGTGTCTTCCGGTCCCCCTCAACAGGAACAGGGGCAGGCATACTCACAGTTTGCTGTACTGTCAAGTCCGGCCTATAGAGATGCCAATCCCATACCTTTTGACATAAAGCTGCCGTCCGGGCTTATTTATACGATACAGCTTGCGGCATTTAAAAACCAGGTGCAGCCATCGCTTTTCAAGGGATTGTTTCCGCTGTACGGTAAAAAGAAACCCGATAACGGCGTGAATTATTACTACGCAGGAATATTCAGGATAAACGAGGATGCCAGGCAGGCCCTGTCAAAAGTCCGTGCGGAAGGCTTTTCTGATGCTTTCGTCGTTGCATGGATGGATGACGCTCAGGTATCGATGGAGAGAGCGACAATGCTTGAGAAGGAGTGGGCCGGAAAACCATTGCCCGTACTGGAGGTTGAAGTCCCGGAGAAAAAAAATTTACCGGCAGCAGACACACTGCCTGTCGGAACACTGACCTTCAGGGCGGAAGTGATACGCTCAAAGGAAGTCATTAAACCTGAGGCTATTGAAAAGATTGAACTGCTTGCAGGTACCAGGGGACTTGACATGATTGAGAACAACAAGGATGAGACTGTTTTTCTCATCGGGAATTTTATTACTTTTGAAAGCGCCGACGAGTATGTCTCGCTGCTGATACGTAATGGCTACAGCACAGCAAGGGTTGCAGCGTACGTAGGATTGCAGGAGATACCCGTTGAGGCGGCAAAGGAACTGTTAAACAGAATCGAATGACACAAGGAGCACCCTTCCCCTGGGGTAATATGAGGGGGCAGGACGAGGAGAAATCCCTGCTGCTGATAAATGATGATGTTAACTCATTTGACCATGTCATCAAATCACTTGTCGATGTGTGCAGTCATGATGAGATACAGGCTGAGCAATGCGCCTACCTGACACACCACAAGGGAGGGTGTGTGATAAAAATGGGTGATGCTGTCACTCTTGAGAAAATGAACCTGAGGCTAAAGGAGCTTAACCTTGATACGATCGTCATTTAATAAATAGCAGATGTCACTGGGACTGATAATATTTCTGATATTTCTCGGGCTGCTGCTTTTCATCATTGAGTTTGTACTCATTCCGGGGGTTACCATTGCCGGTATAGGCGGAGCGGTATGCCTGATAACAGGTATCGTCTTCGCATTTATTTCTTTCGGTACAACAACCGGTTTGATAGTGCTCGGGGTGACCTTAGCTATCATGGTCGTCGTCACTTACCTTATGCTCAAGGCCGACACGTGGAAGAAGTTCATGCTGAAGACTACCATTGACAGCACGGTGGACACTGTCGGCAGTAAAGAAGGAAAGGTGAAGCCCGGCGATAAAGGTGTGACGGTGACAAGACTTGCTCCCGGAGGAAAAGTCCTGGTAAACGGCGAATACTTTGAAGCCAAATCGGTAGATATACTCATCGATCCGAAACAGGAAATTGAAGTGATACGTATTGATGACAACAAAGTAATTGTAAAACCAATAAACAAAAAGACATGAGCGGAATAGCCATTTATGCGATTATAATTGTCGGGGCAATCATACTGCTCTGGATTCTTCTTTATTTCATTCCCATCGGGTTGTGGTTCCAGGCCCTGGTATCCGGCGTGCGGATAAGCCTGCTGCAGCTGGTATTCATGCGCTGGCGCAAGGTTCCGCCGTCAGTTCTCGTGGGAGCAATGATCGAAGCTGACAAGGCTGGCATTAAGCTTAACCGCGATGAGCTTGAGGCTCATTACCTCGCAGGAGGTCACGTGCAACAGGTTGTTCATGCCCTGGTGTCTGCCAACAAGGCAAATATAGACCTTTCATTCAAGATGGCCACTGCTATAGACCTGGCTGGCCGTGATGTTTTCCAGGCAGTACAGATGTCAGTCAACCCCAAGGTCATTGACACGCCGCCGGTGACGGCCGTGGCACGAGACGGCATCCAGCTGATTGCGAAAGCCAGGGTGACGGTAAGGGCTAATATCAAGCAGCTTGTCGGCGGCGCCGGCGAAGAGACTGTGCTGGCCCGCGTGGGCGAGGGTATTGTATCTTCCATCGGCTCGGCACACAGCCATAAGGAGGTGCTTGAGAATCCTGACCGTATAAGCAAGACTGTACTTGAAAAAGGTCTTGATGCAGGAACGGCATTTGAGATCCTCTCAATCGATATAGCTGATATCGACATTGGAAAGAATATCGGGGCAGTGCTGCAGATGGATCAGGCTAACGCAGACAAGAATATTGCACAGGCAAAGGCTGAGGAACGCCGTGCCATGGCTGTCGCCCTCGAACAGGAGATGAAGGCCAAGGCACAGGAAGCCCGCGCAAAGGTCATCGAGGCCGAGGTGGAGATACCTCTGGCCATGGCTCATGCTTTCAAGATCGGCAACCTTGGTATAATGGATTATTACAGGATGAAAAATATCGAGGCTGACACCAACATGCGTGAATCGATCTCGAAACCGCCGACTTCAGGCGGGGAGAAGAAGAAATAAATAATTATCGGAATTAAGAATTAAGAATTAAGAATTAGGGAATCAGTTAATTAGCCCTTTACAAATTCATCCTCCAACTTTTCAACCCTTCAACCCTTCAACCCTTCAGACCGCAGGACAATTTTATTTCAGGTAGAAGAGTATCATATTCTCGATTGCCGTCTGGCATACCGCGCAGAATGAATCTGCCTGGTTGCTCTTCATTCGGCAGTCAAGAGATGGACGGTATATTCCCTTCGCTGCATAACCCCCTCCTTCAAAGAGTCCTGTGACGCCGGTATACTTCTTTTCGTTGGGCGTGGGAACGGGTACTGACCGGGCGATCATGTCCTTCCATTTTGATTCGAAATTAACCCTGGTGGTGATGTTAGGCTCCCAAGGTTCAACATCAAGAGGATAGAACTCTTCATAGGCCACTTCCGAATTATAGTACTCATCAGCCAGTCCTGCGAATCCGTGACCGAACTCATGCGTGAAAACCTGCGGGGTGAAATGATGATCAGCAGTCACTGCGCTGTAATAGTTATATACGCCACCTCCGCCGTACCTCGGGCTGTTAATGAGAACAACGATCTGATCATGAGGCGCTGACGCGGCATAGTCGTTTACAGTCCCGATATCCTGAGTGGTGAGATACCGGTCAACATCAAAGGTGTAGTATGATGAACTGAGTACAGTGTTCACATAAATGCCTTCCCCTGGAACATCAGTACCGGATTCCTGCGAGGGGGCCTCCACCGCCCATATATTTATACGGTCCTGGTATTTGTCAAACGGCGCTTCCAGGAATAGGATATCAGCAAGACGCTTTACATCAGCCCTGAATTTCTCTGCTTCCCCTCTGGTATAACCCTCGGCTATAAATGCTATATCAAACGATGTATGAGGGTCCCCTGTTCCGTAGATTCTTGTTGCAAGCGCAGCATCAGGCTTTTCCCTGGTTATGAAATAACTTGCAGGGTCGATGGCTGTTTCGTACAACTTTGTGAACTTGCCGTCGCGGCCGCGTATGCTCAAAACAAAATTCACCTTGTTCTTCGGGAAAGGAAAGGTAGCCACCTCGTGAAAGCTTCTTTCGATCTGCCTGGCCTCCGCTGTCGTCTGCCACTCCTGGTACAGGGTGCAGAATCCGCGTGAATAGATCAATGTTCCGGATGCAGTATCAAAGACCTCGTACCTGAAACTGCCGTAATTGAAGTTGTCCGTAAGATTGGTAAGCGAACCTCCCCAGATTGGCTCTTCCCTGAATGAGACAGGAAAAACCTTTGTGGTTACACTGTTTCCGGCCAGTATAAAATCAAATCTCATGGTCTGGTCAGTGAAATAATCATCAAAAGCCAGCTGTGCCGGAGCAGTAAGCGACAAAGCGAGCAGCAGGTAAACCGGTACTAACTTCATTATTTCAGTGTTTTGTAACGTAAAGATACTAAAGAGGAGGGTGTAAAAAAAGATAATTAGTAATTTAACACCCGATTATAAAAGAGCAGAACGATGTTCGACAGAGTTGATCCGGGTTTGATTGTGACTGAGTTTCTGGCGGATCTGGGATTATCAGCCGGTACAGTCTCATGGCTGAGCACCCTTGTGATGGTATTGCTGGTGGTCCTTATAGCATGGCTTTCCCAGATATTCGCAAGAGTAATTATCATGCAGGTCGTCACCCGTGTGGTAAAAAGATCGAAATCGGATTATGATGACAAGTTCCTTGAGACAAGAATGTTCCAGAGGCTCGCATGGATCGTGCCGGGTATTTTAGTTTACAGTATTGCTTCCTGGCTGCTGCGAGACAGTCCCGGCTGGCTCACTTTTGTGCATAAAACAACGGCCATTTATATAGTATTGCTTGCTGCCGGAGCAGTTAATGCTTTTATTGAAGGCTGGCATAAGGTCTACCTCATGCACCCGATCGCAGGAGCCAAATCAATCAAACCATATGTCCAGGTTGTAAAGGTCATTGTGATCTTTGTCGGAATCCTGGTGATAGCCTCCATCATTTTCAAGACATCTCTTACAAGTGTCATTGCAGGACTGGGGGTTGCGACCGCGGTTCTGGCTGTGGTGTTCAAGGACACACTGCTCGGGTTGGTGGCAAGCATTCAACTGTCGGCTAATAATATGGTTAAGCTGGGCGACTGGATCACGATGCCCGGAAGGAATATCGACGGAACTGTGATTGACATGACGCTCTATACGATAAAAGTCGAGAATTTTGACAAAACGATACTGACAGTCCCTACCTGGGCCCTTATCTCCGAATCATTCCAGAACTGGAAGGGGATGCAGGAAGCGGGGGTAAGACGTATAAAGCGCGACATACGGATCGATGTGAGATCAATTACATTCCTGAACCCTGAACATCTTGACCGGATCAGCAGGAGACCGCATATGGAAAAATGGCTCAAAGCGAACAAAGAGGAGATCAACGTGCTAAAGAACGGCGAGACCACATCGCTGACTAACCTGGGGGCCTTCAGGGCGCACATCCTCGAATACCTTCTTAACCATAAGGACGTTGATAAAAAGATGACAGCCATGGTCCGTGATATGCCACCCACGGATACCGGCATGCCGGTGGAGATTTACTGTTTCAGCAGGATAAATGAATGGGTGCCCTACGAAAATATTCAGTCCGGCATAGTTGACTATGTCTATGCCGTCGTGGGGCAGTTCGGACTGAAGACTTTCCAGAGCCCGGCAGGAAGCGACCTCGAGGCATTGAAAAAATAACTTTCAAAACAGTGTAAACATGGATGCAAATTACAATGAAAGAATAAGCAGGTTCGTAAAATCAGGAATAAGCGACTCCCCTGTCACCGGCAAACCTGATCCGTTCTGGCAGTCGCTGCGCGCCACTGGCACGGAGTTGTGGCTTGACACGGGCGATATGACCGAGGCAGAGGCCATCTGGACCGCTGAGATGACCGCCCTCACGACCAACAACACCCTGCTGAACAACGTGATACAAAAGGGTATATACGATGATTTTATCCCCTCGGCACTCGAGCTTGTGAAACACCTGTCCCTGAATGAGCAGGTCAAGGAGATAGCATTTATCCTGAATGCCCGCCACGGATTGCGACTGGCCAGGAAATTCGGAGCAATGGTAAGCGTCGAACTGCACACTGACACAGCCCATGACATTGATGCAATTGTATCATACGGACTGCGATTCCGGGAGATATGCCCTGAACAGTTCATTGTGAAGGTCCCGTATACACCGGAGGGTTTTTTAGGTGCACGAAGGTTACGTGAGAAGGGTGTCAGGGTCAATTTTACCCTTGAATTCAGTGCACGGCAGAATGTGCTGGTAGCTTTAGTGGCCAGGCCCGACTATCTTAATGTCTTCCTCGGCAGGATAGGAGCTTTTATTGCAGATAATAAACTGGGCGACGGCAGCGGCGCGGGTGAAAATGCTGTGCTCTCGTCACAGTCGTTGGTGAAACAGCTGTCCGGATCAAATCCGTGGCCGACAAAACAGATCGCTGCCAGTCTCAGGAACTACACCCAGCTTGAACTTCTGGCCGGCACCGATGTTTATACGATGCCCCCAAAGGTGGCTGCTGCCGGCCATCAATCACTCACCGGCATCTTTAACATCAGGCTTGGAACACATTATGATGTGCCTCTCAACGAAACTGCGAAGAACCTCGGGATTGAAAAGTTCTGGGAGGTGCCACAAAGCGTTATTGATCTTGGCAGGTCACTTGACCGTGATCTTCCTGCTACCGGTGAAGAGCTGGTGGCCAGGGTGCATGAGGCAGGACTGGGAGATATGTTTCCCGTGCTAAGCGTGTCTGATAATGAGCGCATTGCTGCTGAAGGCAAGATCCCGGTGCTATCTTCATGGAGGGACAGAATAATATCCGGGGAGCTGGCGCCTGACACAATGCTGACACTGGCCGGAATCGCGTCATTTACTTCCGATCAGCGGCAGCTCGATGAGAGGATCAGGGGGATAATAGAGAAGTCTTAGATTCCGGGGAATTTGCGATTTGCGATTTGCGATTTGCGAATTGGGAATAGCGATTGGGAACTGTGATTTGCAAATTGCGATTTGCGAATATCGATTGGGAATTGTGATTTGCAAATGGAGGCTTTCGATTTTCTAATTAGCTGATAATCTAATTCTTAATTCTTAATTCTTAATTCTTCTCAATCCCTCTTTGTCTCTTGATCTCATAGAGTATGATCCCCGCTGAGACCGAGACATTAAGCGAGCCTATTGAACCTGAGATGGGAACCGAAACATGCTGATCCGCCATGGCCAGCAGCTCACGGCTGATCCCTTTCTCCTCAGAACCGAGGATGATAACTACGGGTCCGGTTAACTCTGAGTCCTGAATGCTGTTCCTGGCCTTCTCATGTGCCGCAACAGCCCTGACACCTGATTCTTTAAGATAGGTAAGGCATTTGGTGATGCTCTTTACACGGCATACCGGGAAGGTGCTGAGCGCTCCCGCCGAGGCTTTCACAGCATCAGCGGAGATGCGTGCCGAGGATTTCTCGGGGATGATGACGGCATGAGCGCCGAAGCATGATGCAGACCGTACTATCGCACCGAAATTGCGTACATCACTAACGCCGTCAAGCATCAGCAACAAAGGTTCGTTACCCTCCTCAAAGATATGCGGCAGCAGGTTTTCAATATCCTGAAACTCGATTGCCGAGATCCATGCAATGACACCCTGATGGTTCTTACGGGTTATGTAATCCAGCTTTTCCGGGGGCACAACCTGCCATGGCACTCCCATCTCATTCACCACCTTCATAAGCTCGTGGTACAGTTCTCCCCGCAGTCCCTGACGTACAAGAACGCGATCTATCTGCCTTCCACCTTTTATCGCTTCCATAACGGGGTGCATGCCAAAAATGAAGTCTTTTTCGCTGTATATCATTGAATTTCCTCGGGATTATCGAGCCTGAATACCTTGCCTGCACGCCATCGCGCTACAGCAATATCCCAGTAACTGACGGGGTTATCGGCTCTGTTCAGAATAAAATCGTTGTCCGAGAAGACACTTTTCTGCCTGCGGAAGTTAAACCACAGGTACTGATCCTCGACTGTGTATCCCGTTCCCCAACGGCTTTTCACGGGCGGTAACTTGTAACCCCAGCTCTCGCCTTCAGGGTTCTTGTAAACCTTGTCAGGCGGCCCGTACATAATGTACATCATGCCCCTGTCAGTCAGCCACCCGGCCTTGTACGAGCTGAAGTAGTAATTGGAGAACAGCGCCCGGTTATAATATATCCTTATAAGTTCTTTTGATCTCTCAATGCTGCCGGTACGCGAGAGCCAGAACTCGTCAAGTGCAAGCTTCGGCTTCATGGCAGTGAGCAACGAGTCCATCTCATCAGGTGTGGCAATATATGCCAGGATGGGAATCATTAACTCAGGACTGGTCATCGTTGGATGGTCAGTCCCGAAATTACACAGTATTAATCCTTCACGTATAAGACTGTCAGGCGAGAACATGTAAATGCCTTCGCGGGGGAACATCATTGGCAGGGTGTCTGAATACACCAGGGGAATGATCAGTTCAGGCTCCGGAGAGAGAGTGACCTCTGGCAGGACCGTTGATGGCGGTGCAGGGAGCTCCTTTACAGCCTTGTAATAGAACAGCCAGAGCGTGTCAGGCTGTAATGACGGCGCGAGAATATTTATGTACTGATCCTTTCTCACAACATTACTGAGCAGCTCAGTGTGACTGAAGTAATCACGTATCCTGTAGTTCAGCTTGCTGTAGCGACCTGTCCGGTCAAATTCGGCAAAGGTCTGTACGGCCCGTTGCCTTACCAGATCAATGACCTTAATTTCTGCAGTATATGCCTTGCCTTCATAGGTCCTGAGCGGAACATGAAAAACATATTCACCCTTAATCTCATCGCGGCGGATATCATACTTGAAAGTGGAGGTATCAGCCAGAACTCCTCCAAGGGTATTGTCGAAAAGTCTTACCGAGACCAGCATGGTGGCCATAGGCGTACCTTCAGGATTAGCCTCACTGAAAAAGAATTCGTTTTTGCGGATGCCGATAGAGAGAACGGTCGTTTCCGCATCCTCATTGTAGAGGGTTATATCCGGCGTAAAGACATTCCTGGCGGGATTATAAATATATGACATGTCCTTGGTATCGACGGGTGTTTTCTGTGTTGTGGCACATGAATAACCAAGCGACATAATGATCACCGCGGTGACAATCTCAACTGCATTGTATGTAAATCGCCTTAACATGCTATAAAGGTAATAAAGATTCTAAATCTTACTTTCTCGCCAGTATATCCTGAGCCTGCATAGCTCTGTCGTGTCGCTTTCCCTGACTACTGAGTGGATGAATACGGTTGACCTATCATCACCCGCCTCTGTGATTATGTTTACTATGTCGTCTCTGTGACCCTCTGACAGATAGTTGACCTCGATCGTGCCCGGGGTATGCGTCATTATGAATTGAGACTCATAGCAGTTCATTACCCAGTGAATGTAGCGGGCGTTATTGACATGGAGATTTACGTCGATGTCATCCAGTTTGGTCTTCAGCCTGGTGACCTTGTGATCTCCGGCAGGCATGGGAGGGATCTTCCCGGCGTTGGCGTCAAGCGCCATCTGTTCCGGGAACTGCGCATTCAGGAAGGATAACGCCCTGTCAGGACGCTGTACCTTCCGGGTCGTAAAGTCGACTATCACCCACGACGAGGACGCGCCGGCCAGCTTGTTGCCTTCAGCGTCATACATCTCAAGGTCGCGAAGCGCATATATGCCGTCGGTGCCACGTGGCCATGTGCGAATGGTGACTTCATCCCAGGTCAGCGGCATACGTTCTATTTTTACCGTCATCCGCGACAGCACCCAGAAAGAACCGTTGGTCATCAGGTGCTCACGTCCGAAGCCGAGATGAGACGCGTGCCTTCCCGACATGTCCTGGAAATAGCTGAACAGTGCACCAGGACTGAGTCTTCCGGTGATATCTGTGTCGAAGACATTTACCGGGTATTTCCTTTCAAAGATTAGCATCGCCGTTCATATAATCTGACGTAAAAGCCTCAAGCTCATTATGCGCAGTCTCCCATCGCTGCATCAGGACATCAAGGTTTTTCTTCTTCTCTTCATAACTGGCGTAGAATGCCGGGTCACTCACCACCGCTCTGTCTCCCGATGCCAGGCGGGCGTTCATTTCGGCGATCTCTTTCTCCAGCAGAGTTATCTCTGCTTCACTCTCTTCTGCCTGCCGGCGAAGTCTGCGATAAACGCGCTCCGTCTCCTTTTTCTCGAGATACCGCTCCTTACTGTTCAGCGGCGGGGCAGCTGAGCCTGTCGAAGCAGAAGCCACGGAGGCTGAGCCCGTCGAAGCCGATACCACGGAAGCCGATACCACGGAAGCCGAGCTAGCCGAAGCCGAGCCCGTCGAAGCCGAAGCCACGGAGGCTGAGCTTGTCGAAGCCGAGCCCGTCGAAGCCGATACCACGGAGGCTGAGCCCGTCGAAGCCGAGCCTGTCGAAGCTCTTGCCGCCGTACTATCCTTCTTCTCCAGCTCCTTCAGGGATTCAATTTTTCTCGATCTGAGGAACTCGGCGATACCCCCCAGGTGTGTCTTTATCTTTTTATCCCGGAACTCGTACACCTTGTCCACCAGTCCGTCAAGAAAATCCCTGTCGTGTGAAACCACAATTAATGTGCCATCAAACTTTATAAGGGCTTTTTTAAGGATCTCTTTTGAGCGTATGTCGAGATGGTTGGTAGGCTCATCGAGGAGCAGCAGGTTGTAAGGCTCGAGCAGCAGCTGCACGGTGGCCAGCCTCGAGCGCTCACCGCCGGAGAGCACCTTTGACCTTCTTGTCGACATCCTCTCCGTGGAAAAGAAATGCCCCCAGGATGTCACGCAGCCTGGTACGTATATCTCCCGTGGCTATTCTGTCAACAGTTTCAAGGACGGTCATCTCATCATTAAGGAGTTCATCCTGGTTCTGGGCAAAATATCCGATGCTGACTTTATGTCCCCGCTTAATAATTCCCTCAAAATCAATCTGTCCGAGAATCATCCTCGAAAGCGTGGTTTTTCCTTCGCCGTTACGCCCCACGAAGGCCACTTTCTCTCCTCTTTCGATCTTCAATGATATTTTGTCAAGCACAAGGTGCTCGCCATAGCGTTTTGATGCTTCGTCGGCCTCGACGACCACAGTGCCTGAACGCGGGGCAGGAGAGAAGCGTATGTTGATCGCTGACTGATCTTCCTCTTCAATCTCGATACGGTCAAGCTTCTTCAGCTGCTTGATCTTGCTCTGCACCTGGACAGACTTTGTTGGCTTGTACCGGAAGCGTGCAATGAACTTCTCGGTATCATCGATCATCTTCTGCTGGTTGCGGTATGCGGCTATCTGTTGTTCGCGGCGCTCACGCCTCAGCTCAGTGTATTTGGTATACGGTACCTTATAGTCATATATCTTGCCGAGGCTGATCTCAATTGTGCGCCTGGTGACGTTGTCAAGAAAGGTCCGGTCGTGAGAGACCAGTATGACTGCACCGGCATATGTCATCAGGAAATTCTCAAGCCACAGTATTGATTCTATGTCGAGGTGGTTGGTAGGCTCATCGAGGAGGATGAGGTCAGGCTTTCTCAGCAGGATCTTGGCGAGCTCCACGCGCATGCGCCAGCCGCCGCTCAGCTCACGTGTGGGCCTGTCAAAATCCGACTGGCTGAAGCCCAGCCCGGTCAGTGTCTGGCCGGTGATTGAAACATAGTCGCTGCCTCCGAGCATGCGATACCTCTCGCTGGCAGTATGGAGCCTGTCGCACAGGTTTCTGTAGCTTTCGGTTTCATAGTCAGTCCTCTCAGCCACCTCGCGGGTGCAGGCGATGGTCTCCTGCTCCAGCGCCCGCAGCTCGGTGAATGATGTCAGAGCCTCCTCGAGCACCGAGGTGGTGTCCGACACCTTCATCTGTTGCTCGAGGTAACCAACTGTCAGCTCCCTCGGACGCTCAATCGACCCGGAGGTGGGATCCTGCAGTCCTGCAATGATCTTCATCAGTGTCGACTTGCCGGCGCCGTTCCTCCCTGTCAGGCCAATGCGTTCCTGCCTTGTGATCAGGAATGACACCTCATCAAGAAGCACAAAACTGCCAAAGAGGAGTGATACGTTATTGACGGAAACCATCGGTTGTTTTGTTGAAGGGGCAAAGATAGAAAATTGCATGGAGCAAGGAGCACGGTGCAAGGAGCTATTAATAGAAGACATTTCTCCTCCAAGGTAATGAGGAGTACACCAATCCGTCGGTTGGCGGAAGGAGGGAGGTGGTTTGTCGCACCACAGCCCCGGGGTCCTGCAGTCAAAAATTCTTAATTCTTCATTCTTAATTTCTGCCCCTTGCCCAATGCCCAACGCCTCGCGCCCCTCGCCTCGCGCCCCGCGCCCTGCGCCTCGCGCCTCGCGCCTCGCGCCCCGCGCCCCACACCCTATGCCGCATGCAACTTTTTTTACCCTATCTTTGTCCTGTAAAAGGAAAGTCATGAGAAGCAAAATCAGAATATTAGCGCTGGTACCTGTTTTGTTGCCGTTGCTGTTGATGCAATCGTGTTCGGAAAAGGAACCGGATCCGTTTGAGGATAACCTTTTCCTGGTCTCCAGCAAGGTGGAGTTTATGAGGACAAAAGAGAACATGGTCACTCTGCTCAATTATGCAGCGATCCTCTACCCCGAGGTTGCTGAATTAATCCCTGAGGTTAAAACCGGGGTGAATATTTACAGCATCACCTACAATACAACATTTATGGGTGAGAATAAGCTGGCCTCAGGATTGGTTATGATACCGTCTGTTCCGGGTTCCTACCCTGTGCTTTCGTACCAGAACGGAACAAACACGCTTAATGCCAATGCGCCCTCGGTGGATCCTGATTACCAGCCATATCAGTTTCTTCAATGCATTGCTTCGACAGGTTATGTGGTTGTGCTGGCTGACTATCTTGGCTTCGGTGTGTCTGACGACATGGCACACCCTTACCTCCACAAGGAATCAACTGTCCAGACCCTCGTCGACATGTTATACTCCCTTGATGAGTTTGATAAGGACATTGCTAAGGATATCACCGTCAGCGATGAGTACTTCCTGCTCGGATATTCACAGGGCGGATGGGCTTCCCTGGCTCTCCTTGACGCTCTCGAGAATGATTACGCATCAGATTTTACGGTTAAGGCAGCCTCCTGCGGGTCGGGCCCCTACGACTTAAACTATTTTAATTCCTATGTCCTCAGTCTGCTGGAGTATCCTATGCCAGTATTCCTCGGATATATTTCCAATGCCTACAGTGAGTATGATCTGTATGCAAATCCCCTCAGTGATCTTTACAACGACCCCTACGCCGGCCGCATCCCGGGTCTGTATGACGGGATGCATTCATCAGATCAGATCAATGATCAGCTAATCGTCTCCATCCCAGCTCTTTTCAAGGCTGATTATATAAGCGGATATTCGACCTCGGCGGCATACCAGGGAGTTCGCGATGCGCTTGACAGCAAACAGTATCCAGGGTTGGGACAGCAGTGTACCGACTGCTTTTTCTTCATGGTACGGCTGACGATTATGTGTTTCCGGCACTCTCTGAAAGAATGCATGATGCCATGATCGATGCGGGCACAAGCCCTCTGACTTGCCTTTATGTGCCTTTGCAGGATCTCAATCACTCTGAAGGCAGTCGTTCCTGCAGGACTGGCAGGACTGGAATTCTTTAAAACATACAGGTAGAAAGGTGGGAAGGAAGAAGCAGCTGCCCCTGCTCAGGGGTGTGACGATCACCGACATAGGATCAGAGGGAAACGCCATTGCCAGGGTTGACGATATGGTCCTCTTTGTACCGGGCATGATACCCGGCGACGTGGTTGATGTCAGGGTCACCAGGAAGAGAAAACGTTACATGGAAGGTGTCGCGGTTGCAGTGACAAGCCCGTCGCCGGACCGCGATAAAGCCACCCTGCAGGCACTTTGGCATCTGCGGCGGCTGCCGCTGGCAGCATCTGCCGTATGAAAAGCAACTCTTCTATAAAGAAAAGCAGGTAAAGGATAACCTGACCCGCATCGGCCATACACAAATACCTGAAATCGATCCTATCATAGGATCTGAAAACGAATATTTCTACCGTAACAAGCTTGAGTTCACCTTTTCTGCCAGGCGTTGGATGACACGTGATGAAATTTCCGGAGGCGGTGATATCGCATCTTCGCCTGCCCTTGGATTTCATATACCTGGCATCTACGACAAGGTGCTTGATATCCATGAGTGTCTGCTGCTGCCTGAGCCTTCGAATGCCATCCGCAATGAAGTACGGAGTTATGCCCTGGCCAACAGCCTGCCTTTTCATGACCTTCGTGATCATAAAGGACTGATGAGGAATCTTGATAATACGCATCACCGGCGACGGTGAGGTTATGGCGATTGTTATAATGGCTGAGGATGAGCCTGAGGCAAGGGAAAAACTGTTAAGCCATATCGCCGGAAAATTTCCCGTGATAACCTCGCTGTGGTACATCATCAATACAAAACACAACGACAGCCTGTCGGATCAGCTTCCTATTCATTATTCGGGCACTGAATTTATAACTGAGAAAATTGACGGGCTCAGGTTCAGGGTGGGACCGAAGTCGTTTTACCAGACCAACAGCCGCCAGGCGGAGAGGCTTTACAGTATTGTAAGGGATTTTGCAGGACTGACCGGTTCAGGGAATGTGTATGATCTTTACACCGGGACGGGCACCATTGCATGTTACCTTGCTTCCGGAGCTTCCAGGGTGACCGCAATAGAATATATTCAGGAAGCTGTTTCAGATGCGGTTATAAACGCATCCGTTAATAACATCAGCAATATTGCTTTTATTGCCGGTGACATGAAGGATATTCTTGGTGAGGCGCTCTTTTCCGAACGAGGCAGGCCCGATGTGATTATCACTGACCCTCCCCGGGCGGGGATGCATGTTGATGTAGTAGGTGCCATCAGGAGATCTGGCGCAGCCAGGGTTGTTTATGTCAGCTGCAATCCTGCCACCCAGGCACGGGATATTGATCTGCTGTCATCGGTTTACGCCGTAACCCGGGTGCAACCTGTTGACATGTTCCCGCAGACCTTTCATGTGGAGAATGTTGTGTTACTGGAGAAAAAACTGAATTAACCCCCTTTCTACTTTTTGTCGTTCCGTAGCTTACTGTGATGGACTCCGTAGGTGAAATAAATGATAAGTCCTATTGCCATCCAACCAATGAGCCTGAGCCAGGTTGGGACGGGAAGTGAAAACATCTGTACAAGACAAACACTTGCACCAAGGAAGGGAATCAAAGGCACCCATGGTGTCCGGAACGGACGCTCAAGGTCAGGCTTCTTGTATCTCAACACGATAATCCCGGCACATACAATGGCAAATGCCAACAGTGTGCCGATGGAGACAAGCTCCCCAAGAATATTGATAGGTAGAATACCGCCAAGAACCATCGCGACAGAACCTGTAATGATCGTAGCGGCATAAGGTGTCTTAAACTTCGGATGTACCTTCGAAAAAATAGGGGGCAGCAAACCGTCCCTTGACATCGAAAAGAAAATCCTTGGCTGCCCCATCATCATCACGAGTATCACGGAACTTAATCCTGCAATGGCAGCAATCTTTATCACCGGCCTAAGCCAGAAAAGCTTTTCACCCATTGCATTGACGCCAACAGCAATAGGATCAGCGACATTCAGCAATTTGTAACTTACAATGCCGGTAAGCACTATGGCAACGAGGATATATAACATTGTTGAGATCCCGAGTGAACCGAGGATGCCAATGGGCATGTCGCGCTGAGGATTCTTCGCTTCCTGCGCTGCCGTGGAGACAGCATCGAACCCGATATAGGCAAAGAAGATAACCGCCGATCCACGCAATATGCCACTCCAGCCGAAATGACCCCAGGTACCAGTATTCGCCGGAATGAACGGATGCCAGTTTGCCTTATTGACAAAAAAGAAACCGATACCTATAAACAATATGATGACAAAAACCTTGACCATCACCATTATATTATTGAATCCGGCCGATTCTTTTATTCCGATTACTAGGAGGGTTGTTATGAGGGCGATTATGACCATAGCTGGAACATTAATCACTCCGGTGAGGTGAGGAAGGGCGTCAGGATTAATGCCCAGCGATGAAAGATTAGTTACGAGCTGTGAGGTAAGGGTCTGCCAGCCTGTCTCAGGGACATTGACCATCACCGTACCCCATGCGGCTGTGAGCTGTGCGGGGATATTGACCCCGAAATCCCTCAGGAAACTGACCACATAACCTGACCAACCAACGGATACTGTCGATGCAGCAAAGAGATACTCGAGGATGAGATCCCAGCCGATGATCCATGCAATGAATTCGCCCAGTGTGGCATAGGCGTATGTGTAAGCGCTGCCGGCGATGGGTATCATTGATGCAAACTCAGCATAACAGAGTCCTGCAAAGAGACACGCGAAGCCGGAGATAATGAATGAGAACACGATGGCGGGACCGGCATACATCGCAGCAGCCTGGCCGGTGAGGACAAATATCCCGGCACCAATGATTGCACCGATACCCAGTGTTGTGAGGTTTGTTGCGCTGAGCGCTCTTTTCAGTCCCTGGTCTGATTTGGATTCAGACATCAGCTGGGACATCGGTTTGGTATTAAAAAGCTTCGACATATATGGTTGGGTTAGCATCATCAAAAATAATGAAATTGTTTTCCCGACGATGATCATCGGGGGAAAGGTTTTATTTTTTTAGACTTTTCTACCAGCTGCGGTCCCGTCCGGAGAAAAAGAGAAGATATTTGTAAAGTATGCGACGATTATATATTTTTGTGCCGCTGCTGAAGCAGAAGGAGTAATGGTTAAGAGGCTTATGCTCTCCGCCTGCTGGCGGATAAACTACCTTGAGAGACCTTGCTTCTGATTAACCTGGAGCGATGGGTGAGAGGCTTAAACCAGCAGTTTGCTAAACTGCCGTACGGGTAACCGTACCGGGGGTTCGAATCCCCCTCTCTCCGCACTGGCACTGCAGGCCGGGCCACTGTAAGGTAGCCCGGTTTTTTATTTTATGGCGGCGACGAGCAAGCTTGCTTGAGAGGAGCAAGGCAAAAAAATAAAACAGTATGCGCCGGAGACGCATACCTGCAGCGCCGGGGCAGGTTCTCCCGCTGGGGATCATGAGCGAAGCGAATAATCCCTGTAGTAATTGGTTTGACAGACCACCCCGCTCCTGACGGTACCGTCAGGGGCACCCCTCCTCACTGAGGAGGGGAAATTACGTTTATTACATATTATGTTATGATTGACGCGACGACGCCCCGCTTGGGCGTCGCTACAAAAACGGGTCATAATAAACTTGATTTTGTTTTTTTACTGGCGTAACTTGCATATAACCATGCAACAATTAATAACAAGATGAAAACACGGATTCTGATTACGGTCGCGCTATGTCTTTCTCAGATCAGCTTCGGACAGAATGCCAGGGTGTTACTGGTAAAGCATGAACTGCGCTGGACAGATGAAACCCGGTTCCCAAATTACTTTCTCTATACAGACCTTCGGGATTCCATCTTCAGCGATACCCGACAGGAGCTTATAAAAAAACTGCAGGCCACAGATGTTGCATTTCCTGAAAAAGTGGAATACAAAATCATTAACGGCTTCGCGAATCAGAAAGTGGAAATGCCTGCCTCAACCTCCCCTGAGGGACCTGAGATCGGTATTTTCTCCTTCATCACCAGGGCGACCTCGGGTTATGCAATGTACTGGAAGATGAATATAGTAATCAAGAATAACGGACAAACGATAAAATCGAACGAGGTTTCCCATGAACTGGAATATTATGATGCATCCGGTTATCTTTCCACAAGGTGCTGGCTTTCACCGGAAGAATTCCGCACGGTCTTTGGCAGGCTTGTCAGGGAAGCACTGGGCTCTTTGCCTGCTTCTGACGAAAAGATCATGCTGGGTTCACCGGAGGAAAAGGAAGAACTTGTCCGCACTCTATTCCCGGATTCTGAACGTGCCCTGCTGAAAATCAAGGGCGCCTGGAGGGATGCAGGAAATTTCACTGCTCTCCTGGAGGCGGGTAGTGATACCCTTGTAACGTTAGACTACCGGGCAGGATGGGATAGTGAATCCTCTGTGCCATCAGCTTCGGGCATCTTTGCTTCCCTCTTTACTGAGGTTACCGGCATCGACATGTACTATGAACAAAAGGTAATCCTGGAGAAGAAAGGAACCATGCGGTTCCCTGACGGTAAGAAAACGAAAATCCGGCTCAGATGGATTGAAATGCAGGAAAGATCAGTAAAGGGCGATGGCGGCATCACTACGATCACCGGACCGCTGGTGACTGAATTGTATGACGGGGAAACCAGAGCAGGCGATTTTCTTTACACCCGCCAGACGAAAGTGCATACAACTGATCAGACGAAAGAGAGCTTCAACATCTGGACTGGAATTCAAGCTGAAAATACACTGGGATCGGAAAACACCCAGCGGATTGAAGGATTTTTGGGAGATACGCCCATTTTTTCCGAATTCAACGAGTATTACGGAATTATTGAGGTGAGCTCCGATACTGTTTTACTGGCTATGATGGTAGCACAGAACTGTAATCCTGAAAGCCGGTCGTTTGGCGGAGCAAAAATGACGAAAAACAAGGGAATTATGGTTGGCGGATCGTCCGTTGGAAAACAATCGCTCGACAATGCCGAAAAAGTGGAATGGTACCCGATCTATTTGCCTGTGAATGCTTCAAGAGAAACCGGGGAGATGTGCCTTAAGATCCTATCGTGCCTGTTTTTCGGTATGGGGACACAGGGTCACCCAGCCGGTTATCCGGAGTAAAACCGTAAAGTAATCTCTCTCTCTGCGCAACATATAAATGGTCCCGGCCGCCTGCTGACGGCCTGGATATTATTTTTTAACCACAGGCTAAAGCATATTGACAATATGAGGGACAATCCATAACTTTATAACCTAACCAATTAAAACCCGGAGGTCAATCATGTCAACTGAAGAAGTCAACACAAATCAAAATCCTGGTCCGAACCTTGCACCAGCACAGGCACCGGCTCCAACTCCCTTGTCAGCCAGCATCCCCGATCTGACAAAGTACATGCGGTTCGTAGGACTGCTGCAGATGATCGGCGGAGTGATT
>CAWGRY010000011.1:0-150255 GCA_963825165.1 uncultured Bacteroidales bacterium
GTTTCATTATTCTTGCCGGAAAATTGACCGATCAGAGAACAAATATAAAAATTACTGTCCCGAAACTGTGTATGCTGCTGTGCATTATTTTAACGGCGGCTTCCTGCAATCCGACAAAATATGTTCCCTCCGGAGATGTGCTGCTGAATAAGAATAACCTGATTATTGAAAAGACCGACGAACCGCTGCCGCCTACTGTGACTAAAGGTGCGATGAAACCTTATATCAAGCAACAGCCTAATAAAAAGATCTTCGGTACAAGGTTCCACCTCGGGCTGTATAATCTTTCAAATACCGAAAAGGAAAAATGGCCTCACGGCTGGCTCAGGAAAATAGGTGAGGAGCCGGTGATCTTTGATCCTGTTTCAGCCACCAGGTCAGCTGAACAGATTAAAAGCTATCTCTGGTCAAAAGGATTCTTCAACGCATCGGTCAACGATACGGTCAGTATCGAAAAAGGTGAGGCCATAGTATATTTCGATGTGGTTCCCGGGAAACCTTATACAATAGCCGATATAAGGTATGACATACAGGATTCCATGGTCTACGGCCGTGTAATCCTGGACACAATAAACTGCATGATTAAGAAGGGAATGATATATGACGTTGACAAACTGCAGAACGAACGTCAGCGCCAGGAAAGAATTATCAGGGATATAGGTTTCTATGGATTTTCAACTGAAGACATTTATTTCAGGGTTGACAGCTCCCTGATGAACCATCAGGTAATCGTATATTATGTAGTATCACGCAAGTCGTCACTTGACAACCAGGGTCGTCTTGTCCATACCAACCATAATATGTACCGTATCAGGGATGTCTACGTCTTCCCTGAGTTCGACCCTAAACTTACCCTCACGGAGGGAGAGGCATATACACGGACATTTGACACCACATATTATAAAGGTATCTATTATGTTGCACCTCCGGGCAGATTCATGATAAAACCGGAGGTCATCAACCAGTCGTTATATGTCTCGCCCGGAGCTCTTTTCAGCCTGACCATGTCCGAGCAGACGCAGGCGCGTCTTTCGGACATGAAGAACCACAGGCTCGTCAATGTTACTTACCGCGATGCGGGGAGAAGTCCCGATGTAAAGCGCAATGAGAGCTTGCTCGACTGTATCATACAGCTCACTCCGATGCAACGGCAGTCGTTCACGGTGGAGCTTGAAGGCACCAGCACGGGAGGTAACCTGGGAGGAGCCCTTAACTTTTTATACCAGAATAAGAGCCTGTTCAGGGGGGCTGAACTCTTTAACATGAAGCTGAAAGGGGCATATGAAAGAGTAAATGTCGAAGGGTTTAAAAATACGTACGAGGCCGGCCTGGAGACCAGCCTCAGACTTCCCAAGCTACTGGTGCCGTTTCCTGTCAGGGAGAGTATCATCCGAAACCGTGACCCTAAGACAATATTGCAGGCTGGCTATAACCGGCAGAGTGTTCCGGTATACACCAGGACGATAGCCAACGTCACCGCAGGATATGCATGGAAAGGAAACATCTGGACAAAGCACAGCTTCAACCCGTTGTCATTTGATGTTGTAAAACTTCCGTTCGTGGACCCTGAATTCCAGGCAATGGTCGATACTACATCATATCTTGCCTATTCATTTCGCCCTGTAATGGTTCTTGGAGGTATGTATGACTTCATTTTCAACAACCAGATGCTTCAGAATTCAAAGGACTACTGGGTAATACGGTGCGGATTTGATGTCGCCGGCAACTTTCTTAGCCTTACGTACAATCTTGCGGGAGCTGAAAAAGAGACGGATGGCACTTATCATTTCCTGGGCCAGCCGTTTGCTCAGTTCGTGAAGGGTGAGATCGATGCCAGTTACCATTATAAACTCAATGAGGCCAGCAACATCGTATACAGGGTTTTTGCCGGCGTGGGATGGCCTTACGGCAATACATGGAAGGCTATGCCCTTTGAAGAGCAGTATTTCGGAGGAGGAGCCAATGATATAAGGGCATGGGTGGTCAGAACACTCGGTCCGGGCTCGTATGTCATTCCCGAAGATGCGTTTATTAACCAGACAGCAGATATTAAGCTTATTGGCAACGTCGAATACAGGTTCAAGCTTTTCTGGATCCTTGAAGGAGCCACATTCCTTGATATTGGCAATATCTGGACTTTCAGGTATGATAAGGATAGGCCTGATGGCCAGTTCAAGTTTAAATCCTTCATCGATGACCTTGCGGTGGGGACAGGGGTCGGTCTGCGGTTTGATATCAAATTCGTGCTGCTCAGGGCTGATTTCGGATTTAAGCTGCGCGACCCCCAGGCTGATACAGGAAGGAAATGGAGACCACTCACAGGAGATTATAATTTCAATGAAGATATGGCAATGGTGATAGGGATCGGATATCCGTTCTGAAGTTTATACCTCCGGCCTATTGACATGTCTGCCTGATTTGTTTATATTGCATTGTCTCGTGCTTTAATAATGTGAAACCTTTCAGGAAGATTTTTACTGAATTGTTCGGATTCGACCGCAGGGAGAGGCGTGGCACCTATGTGCTGGCGGTGATGCTGGCATTGTTGCTGCTTGTCCGGGTTTTCACCCTAAGGCCGGACACTGGACATCTGAATGATGAGCTCATTTTATCTGCTCAGCCTGATGACCAATCTGCCGGCAAGACTGAAAGCAGTTCAACGGCGCTGTTCACTTTTGATCCCAACACGGCATCGCTCACTGACCTTTTGAACTTGGGTCTGACCGAACGACAGGCAAAAACACTGATAAACTATCGTTCCAGCGGAGCACGCTTTCGCAATCCGCAGGACCTGAAAAAGGTTTACGGTATCGATTCTCTGACATCAGCCCTGCTGATCCCCTGGATTAAGATAGCTGAAATCCAGGGTACCGGCAGGCCGGTACACCAGTATGCGATACCTGATAAAGCCGGAGAGCCGGAGACAGAAGTGTCTGCTGCGGTTACGGTGGCCACGGAGGAGATAATAGATCTTAACAGCTGCACAGCTTCGGACCTCCTGAGGTTGCCAGGTATAGGCCCGGTGCTGTCAGAGAGGATCATCAGTTACCGCGGTCTGCTCGGCGGATTTGTAGATACTGAACAGCTATTCGAGGTTTACGGTCTTGACAGTTCAGTAGTCGTACTTATAAGCGCAAAGCTAACCCTGACATTCGATTCAGTCAGACCTCTCATGCTCGACAGCTGCTCATTCAGCGAGCTGGCGAGACATCCGTACATCGGGTCATCGACAGCACGACTGATTGCAAAGTACCGGTCTCTCATGAACACTCCGGTAACGCTTGGCGACCTTGTGAGGCAAAAGGTCATGAGTCCGCAGCAGGCTTTGCATCTGGCACCCTATGTTTGGCCTTCGCCGGACGCTGCAGGAGAGGAATACGAATTTATTTTGTCAAAAGTTTTGAAATGAATTTCATACATATTAATTTTGCGGCTCGTTTTAACATAAAGTTGAATTATGATTATTGTACCGGTAAAAGAAGGCGAAAACATTGACAGGGCTCTGAAGAAATTCAAGAGAAAATTTGAAAAAACGGGTGTCATCCGTGAGCTCAGGACACGTCAGGCTTTTATCAAACCCTCCGTACGCCGCAGGGAAGCGATAAAGAAAGCCGTTTATGTTCAGCATCTGCAGCAGGAAGAGGAATAACAGCCTTACTGCTTTATATTTCTGATTAAAAAAATCTTAAAAGGTTCCTTTTATGGACAAAAAGGAATCGTTCCTGCAATACATCCGGACCGAGAAGCGCTATTCCCGGAATACCGTATCTTCATACAAGAACGACTTAGACCAGTTTTTTAAGTGGTTGGGAGTGAATGCCCCTGATCTCACTGCTGAGGATGTGACCTCAGGCGAGGTGAGAGCATGGATGGTGTCACTCATTGAGAACGGTTGTGCCACAGGAACCGTTCACAGGAAAATGTCCGCACTGCGTTCATTTTACCGTTACATGAGGAAGCACGGCATAAGCAACTCTGATCCGATGTCGGGGCTGAAGCTCCCGAAGAAATCGAGGCAGCTGCCGGTCTTTGTTGCCGAAGAGGCACTCGACAGGCTTCTCGACGACTATAAATTCGGAGATAATTTTTCAGGTATACGTGACAGGACTATCATAGAATTTTTGTATCTTACAGGCATGAGGCGATCAGAACTGATAAGCCTGCGTGACGAGGATGTGGATCTCTCTTCAGGTCAGGTCAGGGTGACGGGCAAGCGAAACAAGCAGAGAGTTATTCCTCTGGCCGCCAGCTTCTTAAAATCACTGGAAATATATCTTCAGGCCCGGAGCAAAACAATACATGCCGGTGAATGGTTTTTTGTCACAGACAAGGGGAACAAACTGTATGACAAAGGTGTTTATAATACAGTGAGAAGGTATCTCTCCATGGTTACAACTGTTGAAAAGAAAAGCCCGCATGTTCTGCGTCATACATTTGCAACGCACATGCTGAACCATGGCGCTGACCTCAATTCGATCAAGGAATTGCTGGGTCATGCCAGTCTGTCGGCTACCCAGGTTTACACTCACAATACCTTTGAACAGTTAAAGAAAGTATACAACCAGGCTCATCCAAGAGCCTAAAAACCAATAACAGGAGGTACTGCCATGAATATTCAGATCCATTCTCTCAAGTTTGATGCAGACAAGAAACTGCTTGATTTTGTAACCCAGAAGGTGAATAAATTGTCTCTTGTGACTGATGATATCGTCAGTGCAGAGATAATTCTAAAGCTTGAAAAGGATGAAGAGAGGGAGAACAAGGTGACTGAGATCAGGGTAGAATATCCCAAGGGGCCTCTTTTTGCGCGGAAACAGAGCAAGACATTTGAAGAAGCGACCGATCTGGTGATCGCCGCCCTTAAACGGCAGATAGTCAAACAGAAGGGTAAGATGCGAGGGGAGTAGTTTCCTCCGGCCAAAAAAACTTCACATAATTTTTGAGATTTGAAATTTTAATTCCTACATTTGCAAACCGATTTTTGAGGGTATTATTCTCATGAATCGGCCGTTCTTTCAAATGCCGATGTAGCTCAGTTGGCCAGAGCAGCTGATTTGTAATCTGCAGGTCGGGGGTTCGATTCCCTTCATCGGCTCATTAATGATGAGTATGTGTATGTCTAACCAGACATGCCTGCATGAAGGGGGAGATACCAAAGTGGCCAACTGGGGCAGACTGTAAATCTGCTGTCGAATGACTTCGTAGGTTCGAATCCTGCTCTCCCCACTCTTTCATTGCAGGACAGCAAAGTGCTCTTTCCCCGGAAAGCGTACCAGGGCACTGGTGACAGTATAAGCGGGAGTAGCTCAGTTGGTAGAGCAATAGCCCTCCAAGCTATGGGTCGCGAGTTCGAGTCTCGTTTCCCGCTCAAAAGCCGATGTAGCTCAGGGGTAGAGCACTTCCTTGGTAAGGAAGGGGTCATGAGTTCAATTCTCATCATCGGCTCGAAAGATTTTTAATTGTATTTGGATGTATTTGGATGTAAATAATTTAATAAGCTTCTAGTTATGGCAAAAGAAAAATTTGACAGGTCGAAGCCACACGTTAATATCGGTACTATCGGTCACGTCGACCACGGCAAGACCACTTTGACAGCTGCTATTACGATGGTTCTCGCAAAAAAAGGTCTCTCGGAAATCAGGGACTTTGATTCAATCGACAATGCTCCGGAGGAAAAGGAAAGGGGTATTACGATCAACACAGCTCACGTTGAGTATTCAACGGCGAACCGTCACTATGCTCACGTCGACTGTCCCGGACACGCTGACTATGTAAAGAACATGGTTACAGGTGCTGCCCAGATGGACGGTGCGATCATCGTTGTTGCTGCTACTGACGGCCCGATGCCTCAGACACGCGAACATATCCTTCTCGCACGTCAGGTAAACGTTCCGAAAATTGTGGTTTTCCTTAATAAGGTTGACCTTGTTGATGATGAGGAGCTTATTGACCTTGTTGAGATGGAAATACGTGACCTTCTGAACTTCTATAAGTATGACGGTGACGGATGTCCCGTTATCCGCGGCTCAGCCCTCGGAGCCATGAACCACGAACCCAAATGGGAAGAGAAGGTCATGGAACTGATGGATGCAGTTGACTCGTTCATTCCGATACCATTGCGTGAGAATGAGAAACCGTTCCTCATGCCGGTTGAAGACATTTTCTCAATCACCGGACGTGGTACAGTTGCCACAGGCCGTATTGAGACCGGTGTTGTTCATACAGGTGATGAGCTCGAGATCGTAGGTCTTGGTGCAGAAAAACGCAAGTCAGTATGTACCGGCGTTGAGATGTTCCGCAAGATCCTTGATCAGGGTGAAGCAGGTGACAACGTAGGTCTTCTGCTGCGCGGTGTAGACAAGAAAGAGATCAAGAGAGGACATGTACTTGCCAAACCGGGTTCAATCACACCCCACACCAAATTCAAGGCTGAGGTGTACGTGCTCAAGAAAGAAGAAGGTGGCCGTCACACTCCGTTCCACAACCATTATCGTCCCCAGTTCTATCTGAGAACTCTCGACATAACCGGTGAGATCACTCTCCCTGAAGGAACAGAGATGGTAATGCCAGGTGATAACGTAACAATCACCGTCGACCTTATCTATCCCGTGGCTATCAACAAGAACCTCCGTTTTGCAATCCGCGAAGGCGGCCGTACAGTGGGAGCTGGTCAGGTTATTGAAATACTTGTCTAAGACCTTATATATAATGGTATCCGCCGTCCGTCGGCTGACGGACGGCCGGGTGTCATTGAAAATGTACACGGGTGTAGCTCAGTTGGTAGAGCACTGGTCTCCAAAACCAGGTGTCGGGAGTTCAAGTCTCTCCTCCCGTGCTAAATCGAAGTCGTGAAATGAAAGTACTTAATTATTTTAAAGAATCATACAACGAACTGATGCATAAGGTGACCTGGCCTGCGTGGAGTGAGCTTCAGGGCAGCGCCACCCTTGTTCTGGTCACATCGGTGATCCTCGCCATAGTGATATGGATGATGGATTTTACCTTTGAAAAGATCATGAGCACAGTATACGGTTGGTTGTATTAATAAGATGACGATCACAAATGAGTGAGAACGTTAAAAAGTGGTATGTGCTCAGGGCTATCGGCGGCAAGGAGAAGAAAGTGAAGGAATATCTCGAGAATGAGATCGTGCGCCTGAAGCTGCAGGATTACATAACACAGGTACTCATCCCGACGGAGAAGGTTTACCAGATACGTTCAGGCAAGAAGATAAGCAAGGAACGCAACTTCTTTCCCGGATATGTCATAGTGGAAGCCGCACTCGTGGGCGAGGTGCCTCATGTGTTACGCAATGTACCCAACGTGCTCGGTTTTCTCGGGACACAGTCGGGTGAGCCGACACCGATACGCAAAGCAGAAATAAACCGTATCCTGGGCAAGGTAGATGAACTTGCCGCAAGCGATGAGGAGCTTAATGTGCCCTTCGTCGTGGGGGAGACGGTGAAAGTAATAGATGGCCCCTTCAACAGCTTCTCAGGAGTTATTGAAGAGGTTAACGAAGAGAAGCGCAAGCTGAAAGTGATGGTCAAGATCTTCGGACGAAAGACCCCGCTCGAGCTGAGCTTCATGCAGGTAGAGAAAGAAAGTTAGGAAATCAGGAAATTGACAACCGTGAATTATAATGCTTCCTTAAACGGTCGTCATGCTCTCGCTATAAACAATGCAAATTTTTAATTATGGCAAAAGAAGTTGCTGGATTAATCAAATTACAGATTAAAGGCGGAGCAGCCAATCCATCTCCACCGGTAGGACCCGCACTGGGTTCCAAAGGTGTGAATATCATGGAGTTTTGTAAACAGTTCAATGCCCGTACCCAGGACATGGCAGGGAAGGTCATCCCGGTGATTATCACCGTGTACAATGACAAGTCTTTTGAATTTATCACAAAGACACCTCCCGTTGCCGTTCAGATTATCGAGGCTTCCAAGACAAAGAAAGGCTCTCCGGAGCCCAACCGTAACAAGGTGGCATCAATAACATGGAAACAGGTAAAGACTATTGCTGAGGCAAAGATGCAGGATTTGAACTGCTTCACCCTCGACTCCGCGATGAAGATGGTGGCTGGCACGGCCAGGAGTATGGGCATCACCGTGACCGGTGAATTCCCGGGTAAATAAACTTAAAAAGTGTATAAAAATGGCTAAGCTTACCAAGAATCAGAAGTTTGCCCTCGAGAAAATCGAGCATGGCAAGCTCTATACTTTGTCAGAAGCGGCAGCATTGGTAAAAGATATCACGACATCAAAGTTTGATGCTTCGGTTGATCTTGATGTAAGGCTGGGAATTGACCCCCGCAAATCGAATCAGATGGTTCGCGGTGTCGTTTCCCTTCCTCACGGTACAGGTAAGGAGGTCAGGGTTCTGGCTCTCGTAACACCTGACAAGGTGGCTGAAGCAACAGAAGCAGGCGCAGATTATGTGGGGCTGGAAGAGTGGGTTGAGAAGATCAAGGGCGGCTGGACGGATGTTGATGTAATTATTACCATGCCCTCAGTGATGGGTAAGATAGGTCAGTTAGGACGCGTGCTTGGTCCCCGTGGACTCATGCCGAACCCAAAAAGCGGCACCGTAACCATGGAGATCAGCAAGGCTGTAAAAGAGGTCAAGCAGGGAAAAATCGACTTTAAAGTTGACAAAGCCGGTATAGTACATGCTGCCATCGGAAAAGTATCATTCGAACCTCATAAGATCGTAGAGAACGCCAAAGAGTTTCTCGGAATGATCAACAAACTCAAACCCACCTCTGCTAAAGGAACATACATCAGAAGTATCTTCCTGTCAAGCACCATGAGCGCGGGACTGAAGGTTGATCCCAAGAGCCTTGACGTGTAACTGAAAGCTAAACCTCAGAGAGATTATGAGAAAAGACGAAAAATCCGAAATAATTAACAGTCTGGCTGATATTCTGAAGGAATACAGTCACTTTTACCTGACTGATACTGCACAGCTCAATGCTGCTGACACCAGTGATCTCAGAAGGAAGTGCTTTGAGAACCAGATAAGACTGGTTGTCGTGAAGAACACTCTCCTGAAGAGAGCATTGGAGCAGACAGGCCTTGATTGCGGAGAATTGTTCCCCGTGCTTAAAGGTTCGACTGCTGTTATGTTCTCGAATAACGGAAATACTCCCGCAAAGATGATCAGGGAGTTCCGTAAATCGCACCCCAAACCTCTGATTAAAGGAGCGTACGTTGCAGAATTCGGTATATGTCGGTGAAAACCTTCTTGAGACCCTCGTGGCCCTCAAGTCAAAAGAGGAGCTCATCGGCGATATCTTAACCCTGCTCCAGTCGCCCGCGAAGAATGTTATCTCCGCGCTGCAGTCAGGTGGTTCAAAAATTCATGGTGTTCTTGAAACACTGTCAAAGAAGTAATCATTAATAGTAATCAAATTTAAAATTCAAAATAGAAATGGCAGATCTTAAGAAATTTGCAGAAGAGTTGGTGAACTTAACCGTTAAAGAGGTTAATGAGCTTGCGAAAATACTGAAAGATGAGTATGGCATTGAACCTGCAGCCGCAGCAGTGGCTGTCGCAGCAGCGTCAGGAAGCGGAGACGCTCCTGTAGTTGCTGAGAAAAGTTCTTTCGATGTCATCCTTAAAAATGCAGGCGGCCAGAAGCTTCAGATCGTTAAGCTGGTGAAAGATATCACAGGCCTCGGTCTTAAAGAAGCCAAAGCTGTCGTTGACGCCGCTCCGTCACCTGTTAAAGAAGGTGTCTCAAAAGAAGAGGCTGAGAACATTAAGAAGCAATTGGAAGATTCAGGAGCTGAAGTTGAACTTAAATAAGCTATACCTGACAACCGGGTTTACAGGTTTAGTTCCGCCATCCGGCGGAGCTAAGCCTTTTTGGCATTTTTAATAAGTTCACTTAATCCTACCATAATGTCCTCGAAAAATAACGAACGCGTAAGTTTCGCATCCAAGAAAGATCAGCTCGAATATCCTGATTTTCTTGAGATTCAATTAAAATCCTTCGCCGATTTTTTCCAGCTCGGCACCACACCTGAGAACAGGAGGAAAGAAAACCTTTACCAGGTTTTCATGGAGAACTTCCCCATCACAGACACCAGGAACAATTTTGTGCTGGAGTTTCTGGATTATTCCATTGACCCTCCGAGATATACCATCGATGAGTGTATTGAGAGAGGCCTGACCTTCAGCGTTCCGCTGAAAGCCAAACTGAAATTATACTGCACCGATCCCGAGCATGAGGATTTTGACACGGTGATCCAGGATGTATACCTGGGTGTCATTCCTTACATGACCGAGCGCGGTACATTTGTCATCAACGGTGCTGAGAGGGTTGTCGTCTCACAGCTCCACAGGTCACCCGGCGTGTTCTTCGGACAGAGCATCCACGCCAACGGCACCAAGCTTTATTCAGCACGCATCATCCCGTTCAAGGGATCATGGATAGAGTTTGCCACCGACATCAACAATGTGATGTACGCCTATATCGACAGGAAGAAGAAACTGCCTGTCACAACCCTTCTCAGGGCTATCGGCTTCGAGGGCGATAAGGATATCCTTGAGATCTTCAACCTTGCTGAAGAGCATAAGGTCTCAAAGGTGAACATCAAGAAGCTCGTCGGCCGCAAGCTCGCTGCGAGGGTTCTCCGTACATGGGTCGAGGATTTCGTTGACGAGGATACGGGTGAGGTTGTCTCCATCGAACGTAACGAAGTAGTGCTCGACAGGGAGACAGTGATTGAAAATGAACATATTGACCTGATAGTTGACTCAGGGGCAAAATCGATCCTGCTTCACCGTGAGGATGTGAGCCTGTCCGACTTTGCTATCATATACAATACTTTGCAGAAAGACCCCTGCAACTCTGAGAAAGAGGCTGTTATATACATTTACCGTCAGCTCCGCAATGCAGAGCCGCCGGATGAGGCCACGGCACGTGATGTCATCGACAAGCTCTTCTTCTCGGATAAACGTTATGATCTTGGCGAGGTGGGTCGCTTCCGGATAAACCGCAAGCTGAAGCTTAACATCGACATGAACACCAAGATCCTGACAAGGGAGGATATTATCGCCATTATACGGTACCTGATAGAGCTCATCAACTCAAAGACTGATGTTGATGATATTGACCACCTGAGCAACAGAAGGGTGCGTACCGTTGGTGAACAGCTGTCAGCGCAGTTCAGTGTGGGCCTCGCCCGCATGGCACGTACGATACGTGAGCGCATGAACGTCAGGGACAATGAGGTCTTCACACCTGTTGACCTCATCAACTCAAAGACCCTGTCGTCAGTAATAAACTCATTCTTCGGCACCAACCAGCTGTCACAGTTCATGGATCAGACCAACCCGCTGGCAGAGATGACCCACAAGCGTCGTCTCTCAGCCCTCGGTCCGGGCGGTCTTTCGCGTGAACGCGCAGGATTTGAGGTCCGTGACGTACACTATACGCACTACGGCCGTCTCTGTCCCATCGAGACCCCTGAAGGACCGAATATCGGTCTTATATCTTCACTTTGTGTTTATGCCAAGATCAATAACCTCGGCTTCATAGAGACGCCATACCGTGACGTTGTCAACGGCAAGGTTGATCTCAGGAACGATGACGTAAAGTGGCTTACCGCAGAGGACGAAGAGTACCTGACCGTAGCTCAGGCCAATGCCCCGCTGAATGCAGACGGTACCTTCACGAACCCCAGGGCCAAGTCAAGGCTCGGGGCAGACTATCCCTACGAGGAGATAGCCAAGGTGCAGATGATGGATGTGGCGCCAAACCAGATCGCATCAATAGCTGCCTCACTTATACCGTTCCTCGAGCATGATGACGCCAACCGTGCACTCATGGGATCGAACATGATGAGGCAGGCAGTGCCCCTGGTAAGGCCTGAAGCGCCAATTGTCGGCACCGGTCTGGAAGCACAGGTCATAAAAGACTCAAGGATACTGATAGTCTCCGAAGGCGACGGCGTGATCGAATACGTTGATTCGAACGAGATAGTGGTAAGATACTCCAGGACAGATGAGGAAAAGTTCGTCAGCTTTGATGATGACGTTAAACGCTACGTCCTGCCGAAGTACCACAAGACAAACCAGAATACAACCATCAACCTCGTTCCGATAGTCAAGAAAGGGGAGAAAGTTGTAAAAGGACAGGTGCTTACCGAAGGGTATGGTACCAAGAACGGTGAGCTGGCCCTGGGCCGTAACCTGAAGGTGGCTTTCATGCCATGGAAGGGATACAACTTTGAGGATGCCATCGTGCTGAGTGAAAAGGTAGTGCAGGAAGATATCTTCACTTCAGTGCACATAGATGAATACCTTCTTGAAGTCCGCGACACAAAACGCGGTATGGAAGAACTAACTTCCGATATCCCCAACGTGAGTGAAGAGGCAACGAAGAACCTTGATGAGAACGGTCTCATAAGAATAGGTGCCCAGATCAGACCCGGTGACATACTTATCGGAAAGATCACGCCAAAAGGCGAATCTGATCCGTCACCTGAGGAGAAGCTCCTCAGGGCCATCTTCGGTGACAAGGCCGGTGATGTTAAGGATGCCTCACTCAAGGCCGGACCGTCTCTTGAAGGTGTTGTCATAGACAAGAAGCTCTTTACCAGGGCCATCAAGGACCGCAAGGCCAAGACAGCGGAGAAACCTCTTCTTGACAAGATCGATGCTGATTTCAACAGAACGGCCGATGATCTGAAAGCACGCCTTGTGGACAAGCTGTTTATACTTGTGAACGGCAAGACCTCGCAGGGAGTGAAAGATTATCTGAACGTGGATGTAATCCCGAAAGGAGCCAAATTCACGCTGAAGCAGTTGCAGGAGATTGATTACCTGAATGTCAACCCCAACAAGTGGACGACAGACAAGAAAAAGAATGACAGCATCAAGCAGCTTCTCCATAACTACATCATCAAGCACAAGGAGATAGACGGTGTGTACAAGAGGAAGAGGTACAACATCACCATCGGCGATGAGCTGCCTGCTGGCATTGTAAGGCTCGCCAAGGTATATATTGCCAAGAAGCGCAAGGTGAGGGTCGGTGACAAGATGGCCGGACGTCACGGTAACAAGGGTATTGTCGCCAAGATAGTACGTGCTGAAGACATGCCGTTCCTCGCTGACGGAACGCCGGTGGACATCGTTCTCAACCCGCTGGGTGTGCCCTCAAGGATGAACCTCGGACAGATCTATGAGACTGTCCTGGGATGGGCAGGCAAGGAGCTTGGAATGCATTTCTCGACGCCGATATTCGACGGTGCGAAGCAGGATGAGATCCATGACCTGACGGAGAAGGCCGGCATACCGCGCAACGGCACCACCTACCTCTATGACGGAGGCACAGGTGACAGGTTTGACCAGCCAGCCACCGTGGGAATGATCTACATGCTCAAACTCGGCCACATGGTTGATGACAAAATGCACGCCCGTTCAATAGGGCCGTATTCGCTCATCACCCAGCAGCCTCTCGGAGGCAAGGCACAGTTTGGCGGCCAGAGGTTTGGTGAGATGGAGGTGTGGGCGCTTGAAGCATTTGGCGCTGCACATATACTCCAGGAGATACTTACTATCAAGTCTGACGATGTGATAGGAAGGGCTAAAGCTTACGAGGCTATCGTCAAGGGTGAACCGATGCCGCTTCCGGGCATACCAGAGTCGCTTAACGTGCTTCTGCACGAGCTGAGAGGCCTGGGCCTGAGCATCAACCTTGAATAGACCAGCCAAGTAAATAACCAGATATAAAAAAATAAGATATATGTCATTCAGAAGGGATAACAAACAGAAGACCAGCTACACGAAAATATCGATAGGGCTGGCATCGCCTGAAGAGATTCTTGACAAATCAAGCGGAGAAGTCCTGAAGCCTGAGACAATCAACTACCGTACATATAAGCCTGAACGCGACGGCCTCTTCTGCGAGAGGATCTTCGGCCCGGTCAAAGACTATGAATGTCATTGCGGGAAATACAAAAGGATACGGTATAAGGGAATTGTCTGCGACCGTTGCGGTGTTGAAGTTACGGAAAAGAAGGTGAGACGTGAACGTATGGGACACATCGCACTTGTAGTGCCGGTAGCTCATATATGGTACTTCAGATCACTTCCCAACAAGATCGGATACCTCCTGGGATTGCCTACAAAAAAGCTTGACAGCATAATATACTATGAAAAGTACGTTGTCATCAATCCTGGTGTAAAAGCTGTTGACGGTGTCAAATATCTCGATTTTCTTTCTGAAGAAGAGTATATGGAGATTGTTGAGTCACTGCCAAAGGAGAACCAGTATCTTGATGATGATCATCCTGACAAGTTCGTGGCAGAGATGGGGGCTGAGGCTCTCTACAAGCTGCTGGGCAAGCTTGATCTCGATGAACTGTCATATTCACTCCGTCACCGGGCAAACACCGAGACCTCTCAGCAGCGCAAGAGCGAGGCTCTCAAGAGGCTCCAGGTGGTTGAGGCATTCAGGGAGTCAAAGAACATCAACAGACCTGAGTGGATGATAGTTAAGATAGTACCGGTCATCCCGCCGGAGCTGAGACCGCTTGTTCCGCTCGACGGCGGACGATTCGCTACCAGTGACCTTAATGACCTGTACCGCAGGGTGATAATACGCAATAACCGTCTGAAGAGACTGATAGAGATCAAGGCTCCCGAAGTGATCCTTCGTAATGAGAAAAGGATGCTGCAGGAAGCTGTCGACTCACTGTTTGACAACTCGCGCAAGGCGAATGCAGTGAAGACTGACGCCAACAGGCCTCTGAAATCGCTGTCTGACAGCCTCAAGGGCAAGCAGGGACGATTCCGTCAGAACCTTCTCGGTAAGAGGGTTGACTATTCAGCCCGTTCGGTCATTGTCGTCGGGCCTGAGCTGCACCTTCATGAGTGCGGCATACCCAAAGACATGGCTGCAGAGCTCTACAAGCCGTTCATTATACGCAAGCTCATCGAGCGCGGTATAGTCAAGACTGTCAAGAGCGCGAAGAAGATTGTAGACCGCAAGGATCCGGTTGTGTGGGATATACTTGAGAATGTGCTCAAGGGTCATCCCGTGTTGCTCAACCGTGCTCCGACACTTCACAGGCTGGGTATCCAGGCTTTCCAGCCCAAGCTTATCGAGGGTAAGGCCATCCAGCTGCACCCGCTTGTTTGTACAGCTTTCAACGCTGACTTCGACGGTGACCAGATGGCTGTGCATCTTCCGCTGGGTAACGCCGCCATTATTGAGGCACAGATGCTGATGCTTGCATCACATAACATCCTCAATCCCGCCAACGGTGCGCCTATTACAGTGCCTTCACAGGACATGGTCCTCGGGTTATATTACATCACCAAGGCTCGCAAAAGCACAGAGCAGATAAAAGTAAAAGGTGAAGGTTCATCGTTTTACTCACCTGATGAGGTGCGTATAGCATATAACGAAGGTAAGATTGACCTTCACGCGGTCATTAAGGTAAAAGTTAACGACATGGTTGACGGTCAGAAGGTCAACCACCTGATCGAAACTACCGTAGGCCGTGTGCTCTTCAACGAGTTTGTGCCCGAAGAGGTGGGTTATCTCAACGAGCTGCTGACAAAGAAGTCGCTCAGGGATATTATCGGTACCGTACTCAAGAAAGCCGGGACAGCTAAGACAGCTGATTTCCTTGATTCCATCAAGGATCTGGGATTCCGTATGGCGTTCGTCGGAGGTCTGTCATTTAACCTCGATGACGTCATCATACCCAAGGAGAAAGAAATGTTTGTGGCAGAGGGTTATGAGCAGGTCGAAGAGGTGATCTCGAACTACAGCATGGGTTTCATCACAAACAATGAGAGGTACAACCAGATCATTGATATATGGACACATGTCAATGCACGACTGACGCAGAGCCTCATGAAGCAGCTTTCAACAGACAAGCAGGGCTTCAACTCAGTGTATATGATGCTTGACTCAGGCGCAAGGGGCTCCAAGGAGCAGATACGTCAGCTCTCAGGAATGAGAGGCCTTATGGCTAAACCGCAGAAATCCGGATCAGCAACTTCAGAGATCATTGAGAACCCGATCCTCTCCAACTTCAAGGAGGGTCTTTCCGTTCTCGAGTATTTCATCTCCACACACGGTGCACGAAAGGGTCTTGCAGACACCGCACTCAAGACTGCTGATGCAGGTTATCTGACCCGCCGTCTCGTTGACGTATCGCAGGATGTGATCATCACCGAGGAGGATTGCGGCACACTGCGCGGTCTTGTGGCTACCGCCATCAAGAACAACGAGGAGGTGGTTGAATCTCTCTATGACAGGATTCTTGGCCGTACCACGGTTCATGATATTTATAATCCTCTCACCGGCGAGCTGATCGTCTCAGCCGGAGAGGAAATCACCGAGGAACTTGCTAACCGCATAGACGAATCACCAATTGAGCAGGTCGAGATACGATCAGTGCTCACATGTGAGTCAAAGAAGGGCGTCTGTGCCAAGTGTTACGGACGTAACCTTGCTACGGGGAGAATGGTTCAGAAGGGTGAGGCATGCGGTGTTATTGCTGCACAGAGCATCGGCGAGCCGGGCACACAGCTTACACTTCGTACTTTCCACGTCGGTGGTACTGCATCAAACATCACGACAGAATCAAGCCTTATTGCCAGATACGGCGGTATAGCAGCCATTGAGGAGGTCAGAACGGTCTCAAGGAAAGATCCTGAGAAAGGCAAGGTAGATGTGGTCATCGGCCGTCTCGGTGAACTGAGGATCATGGACAAGAAAACAGGCATCGCACTCACTACCCATTCTATACCTTACGGCAGCAGGCTTTATATAAAGGCTAACCAGGAGATCGAAAAGGGACAGCTGATATGTGAATGGGATCCTTTCAACGCGGTTATCATATCCGAGGTTGCAGGCAAGGTGGCTTTTGACTACTTTATTGAGGGTGTCACCTTCCGTGAAGAGTCTGACGAGCAGACCGGTTTCAAGGAGAAGGTTATCATTGAGAGCAGGGACAAGACCAAGAACCCGGCTATAAAGATCATGTCTCCTGACGGAACCGAATTAAAATCGTACAACCTGCCCGTGGGCGCTCACCTGGTCACAGACCTTAACAAGCATGTAGTTGCAGGTGACACGATCGTGAAGATACCAAGATCAGTAGGCAAATCAGGTGACATCACCGGCGGTCTGCCACGTGTTACTGAACTGTTTGAAGCCCGCAACCCGTCTAACCCGGCCATTGTAACCGAGATTGACGGCGAGGTCACCTACGGCAAGATCAAGAGAGGTAACAGGGAGATAACCATCACCTCCAAATCAGGAGAGATGAAGAAATACCTCGTGCCGCTGTCGAAACAGATACTGGTACAGGAAAATGACTATGTCAGGGCCGGTATAGCCCTCTCTGATGGTGCAATTACGCCGTCTGACATCCTTGCCATCAAGGGCCCGACAAAGGTGCAGGAGTACATCGTGAACGAGATACAGGAGGTGTACCGGTTACAGGGTGTGAAAATCAATGACAAACACTTTGAGACTATCGTCAGACAGATGATGCGCAAGGTCGAGATCATTGATCCGGGTGACACGAAATTTCTTGAACGTCAGGTTGTTGACAAGCTTGAGTTCATGGATGAGAACGACTGGGTTTATGGCAAGAAGATCGTGCTTGATTCCGGAGACAGCCAGACACTGAGACCGGGTCAGGTCATCACAGCGCGCAAGCTCCGTGATGAGAACTCGGTGCTCAAGCGCCGCGACCTGAAGGTGATAGAAGCCAGGGATGCTATCCCGGCAACCTCTCAGCAGGTGCTGCAGGGTATCACCCGCGCTGCTCTTCAGACAAACAGTTTCTTCTCCGCAGCTTCATTCCAGGAGACCACCAAGGTTCTGAACGAAGCAGCCATACTGGGCAAGATCGACTTCCTTGAGGGACTTAAGGAGAATGTAATTGTCGGCCATCTTATTCCGGCCGGAACAGGACTCAGGGAGTACAACAATGTTATCGTCGGCTCGCTGGATGATTATGATAGCCTTGTTCATGCCGGACAGAACCCAGCTGAGGTGGAACAGGAACAGGACTAAATCACAGGATCATGTCAGATAATAAGAATCAGAATCAGAACCAGAATCAGTTTAACATCGAACTCAGCGAGGATGTTGCTCAGGGCGTCTATTCGAACCTGGCAGTAATCACCCATTCACCTGCGGAGTTTGTTATTGATTTTATCCGGATAATGCCCGGAGTACCAAAATCAAAGGTTAAATCGAGGATCATACTTACACCTGAACATGCCAAAAGGTTAGTAGCAGCCCTGAATGACAATATCTCGAAGTATGAAGCTGTACATGGTACCATACGTGAGGTAAAGGGATCGGGGCCGGTGATGCCCGTGAACTTCGGGGGTCCAACGGCGCAGGCATGACTGATAACTGTTAAAAGAGAGGGCTGTGACAACCGTTACAGCCTTCCTTTTTTGCAGGTAACAAAAATTAAGGTTATTTTGCAGATTGTTAATGGAGCGAATTATGAACATGAAAAGAATTCTGGCAAACAGTGCATTGGCTCTCCTGGTTGTTGCAGGGGTGATTTCAATGGCAGGCTGCAAAAAACAGCCTAAGTGCGGGTGCGACGGAGACGCTCTTGATACTCTGAGTCAGGCTCATGTCCGTATCTCATATAATGCTGAAACCAAATCAGCCCAGTTCGTACCACTCTGGAGCAGTTATGACATATACTACTTCTGCAATCCTTCAGAGTTTATGGATGAATTGAAAACATTTGAGCAGGGTACCGAGATACTCGTGTCAGGCGAATATTTCTATGAGTGCAATTATCTGATGAACGCCGGCAATGGAGGCTCATACAGCATGTACAGGATCTATCAGATCCAGGTTACGGATGTGGCGGCTTACGATTACGGTAAATGACCTCCTGAGCAGCTCAACTTTGTAAACACTGCCATAAATGTCTACCCGCAACATATCCTTTATCGGTGCAGGAAATGTGGCGGAAGCGTTATGCCACGGGTTAACAGCCGCCGGTCACCGGATAATATCCGTTGCATCCCTTGGCGGCGACAGCGCCCGGGTTCTTGCCGGGGCAACAGGGGCCGTGTGGAGGAAAGATCTTTCCGTTCCTGACAATTGCGATATTCTCATTCTTGCGGTCACTGACACTGCCGTTGCTGAAGTAGCCCGGGAAGTAATTCTTCCGGACAGGACGGTTATAGTTCACACTGCAGGCAGTGTTCCTCTTGATGCGCTGGGGCGCAGCCGGCGGGCCGGCGTATTCTATCCCCTGCAGACATTCACAAAGGGCTTCATGCCTGAACTGAGGAAGGTGCCTTTTTTTATCGAGGCCACAGATGAGCCTGCCCTGAATGTTCTCAGAGAGCTGGCAAAAGATATCGGGGCCGGAGCCTGGGACTGTGACACCGAAAGGCGCAGGCACCTTCACGTGGCAGCAGTGTTCGCAAACAATTTCTCAAACTTCATGATGACGACCGGTGAAGCAATAGCAACAGAAGCAGGATTTGATCCGTCGCTTCTGCGGCCGCTGATGCAAGAGACTTTGCGCAAGGCGATGCGCACCGGTCCGGAACGCGCCCAGACCGGACCAGCTGTCAGGCATGATGACAGGACTATAGAAAGTCACCTCGAATTGTTATCTTTCTCACCCGAATACCGGGAACTGTACCGGCTGATCAGCAGCATGATCACCAGCCATTATAAGAACAGCGACAGATGACCAACTTCAAGGAAGAGCTGCAGAATGTAAAAGCATTCGTCTTCGATATCGACGGTGTCCTCTCAACCCAGACCATCGCACTGTCTTTATGGGGTATCCCGCTGCGCACTGTAAACCTCAGGGACGGCTATGCCATACAGCTCGCTGTTAAAAAAGGATATCACGTAGGAGTGATCTCAGGAGCCAAATCAAAGGAGTATATCAAGCGTCTTAAAACGCTTGGCGTTAATGATATATACCTCAACTCACGGACGAAGAAGGAGAGTTTGACGGAGCTGGTGAGCAAGTGGGGTGTGGATATCAGGAATGTTCTTTATATGGGGGATGATATCCCTGACTATGAGGTGATGAAGATGGTCGGTTTGCCTGCCTGTCCGAGTGATGCGGACAGTGAAATAAAGCAGGTTGCCGTATATATCTCAGACAAACGCGGTGGCGAGGGATGTGTTCGTGATGTAATTGAACAGGCGCTAAGACTGCATAACAACTGGATGGATTATGAAGCTTTTTCCTGGTAACAGGCTGAGGGGCCTTCTGACACTTATCAGACTGCCTAACCTGCTTATCGTGGCTCTCACGATGCTGCTGATGAGGTATGCTGTTATGAGCCCCCTGCTTAACGCCATGCCTGTTACAATGCTCGATTCTCCCCTTATCGTTACACGGATGACCTTCCAGCTCGGCTGGTTTGATTTCCTTATCCTCGTACTTTCGACGGTACTGATTACTGCTGCCGGTTATGTTATCAACGATTACTTTGACATCCGTGCCGACCTTATCAACAGGGGTTCAATAATTGTGGGCAATACGATGACCAGGCGCATGGCAATGCTGTACCACAATATTTTCAATGTTCTTGGTGTGATCGGCGGCACTTATGTATCTGCACGCATAGGTTATTTCTGGCTGGGTATACTTTTTGTCCTGGTCTCGGGCCTACTTTACTTTTACTCTGCAACATACAAGAGGCAGTTTCTTATCGGCAACATCATCGTTGCATTCCTTACCGCCATGGTACCGATGATGGTCGTTATCTATGACGCACCGGCCATCTTCATGCATTACGCTGGTTCGGTGTACGATTTCCCCGGTGTCGCCATTCTTTTTTACTGGGTGGGGGGATTTGCCCTGTTTGCCTTTATGACCACTTTTATCCGCGAGATAATCAAAGACATGGAAGATTATAAGGGTGATCTGGCCCTGGGACGCAAGACACTGCCTGTCACGGTAGGGAACTTTGCATCGGGCATTGTTGTTCTCCTCCTTTCACTTGTGACAATCTTTCTGCTCTACTTTATATGGTTCAGGTACCTTAACGATAAGATAACATTAGCCTATATTACTCTTCTGGTCACAATCCCGATGATATGGGTGATATTTAAGGTTTTGACCGGAAAGGATCAGCGCACGCTTCATACCGCCAGCAGGCTGATGAAGCTGATTATGCTTGCAGGAATTCTCTATTCACTGGTTGCAGGCGGAATCATTACTTCCGGAAAGCTGTTCTGAGATGATATCTGACGGGCTTAAGGAGTACGATCTGATTCTTGCCTCTGCATCACCGCGCCGGAGACAGCTGCTCGATGAGGCCGGTTTCAGGTTTCATACAGCGGCAGTAGATTTCAGCGAGGTATGGCCTTCGCATCTCCGGGGCAGGGAGATCGCAGAGTATCTGGCCGGAGGCAAGGCTGCAGCATGGAACGAAGAAATAAGACCTGGCCAGATAATCATTACAGCTGATACAGTGGTCTGGTGCCATGATACGGTACTCGGCAAGCCGGCGGATTCAGGAGAGGCAGCCCGGTTTCTCAGACTGCTGTCAGGCTGTGAGCATGAGGTCATAACCGGTATGTGCCTCAGGGACAGCAGTAAAAAGGATATCTTTTCGGTGACCACACGTGTGACATTCAGGGAGCTGTCAGATGAAGAGATCGGTTATTATGTCGAAAACTACCAACCTCTTGATAAGGCCGGAGCATACGGTATCCAGGAATGGATAGGACTCAGGGGCATAACCCGCATTGAAGGATCATATTACAACGTCGTGGGCATGCCTGTCAGCGACCTTTATACCCGGTTGCTTGACTTTACAGGAAACAGAAAACTATAATTATGATGAGGAAAAAACAGTCGTTGATGCTGGTTATGTTAATCACACTTCTGTCAGGCACGGCACGGGCCGACGAGGGAATGTGGATACCGGTACTGATAGAGAAGTATAATATCAGGATCATGCAGGAAAACGGATTCAAGCTTACTTCTGAAGATATTTACAGTATCAACAAGGCATCTATGAAAGATGCCGTAGTGCTCTTTGGCGGCGGCTGCACAGGAGAATTCATATCAGACAAAGGTCTGATCCTGACCAACCACCATTGCGGTTTTGGCTCAATACAAAATCACTCAACTCTTGAACATGACTACCTTACTGACGGTTTCTGGGCTTCGACCAAAGATGAAGAGCTGTCAAATCCCGGACTGTCAGTGACCATCATGAAGTATATGGAAGATGTCACCGAAAAGGTGCTTGAAGGTGTCACTGATGATATGGATGCGGAAAAGAGGGAGGCTCTGATTAACGCCAATATCACCGCCATTAACGCCGAAGCGGTCAGGGGAACTCATTACGCTTCAATGGTCATGCCGTTCTTCCTGGGGAACCAGTATTTCCTGATTGTGAACGAAGTCTTCCGCGATGTGAGGCTTGTAGGCGCCCCGCCGTCGGCTATCGGCAAGTTCGGGGGAGATACTGACAACTGGGTATGGCCGCGCCATACAGGTGATTTTTCACTGTTCAGGGTCTATGCAGACAGCGCAAATAAACCGGCTGCATATTCTGCCGGTAACGTACCTTATAAGCCTGCCTACCATTTTCCGGTCTCGCTGAAAGGAGTAAATGAAGGCGATTTTACAATGGTCTTCGGTTACCCGGCCAGAACGCAGGAATACGCTCCTTCAAACCATATCAGGATGCTTAAGGATGTGATTTACCCGAAACAGGTTGAGATACGAGGAACCAAGATCGGTATTATGGAGCAGGAGATGGCCGGGGACCCGCTGGTCAGAATAAAATATTCGGCGAAGGCATTCGGACTTTCCAACGGATGGAAAAAATGGATAGGGGAAATACAGAGCCTTAACAAAATAAACGGAATAGCCCGTAAGGAAGCCTTTGAGAAAGAATTCTCGGATTGGGCTGCAGCCGATCCGGTACGGACTGCGAAATACGGGACACTTTTTGGACAGTACGACGAAATATATAAAACCTACAGCACCCTGTCGCTTGTAAACAACTATACAGCGGAAGTCTTTTTTAACAACGGAGCGGAGCCTGCCGAGCTTGCCGGCAGCTTCAGGAGTGCAGTCAAAATGGCCGGTGCGAAGAGCCCTGATCTGGAGAAGGAGCTGACGAGGCTGCAGGGAGTATCTGCCGACTTTTTCAAAGATTATGATGATGCAGTTGCCAGAAGGCTTTTTGTTGCCGTGATGGACCTGTATGGCAAAAATATCGACCCTGAATGGCAGTCGCAGGCTTATAAAGAGCTTTATGCTTCATGCAACGGCGACTTTAACTCTGTCACGGACAAACTTTTTGACAGGTCTGTCTTCACCGATGCAACGAAGGTCCACGGGCTGCTTGGCAAATTTGATGCGAAGAAGGTTCAGAAGGATCCGTTTTATCTCCTTGCCTCTTCTGCTTCTGACCTGCTGGATACGAAAGTCAGACCGGAACTGTCAGCGCTCAATGCCCGTCTCGCAGTCCTGAACCGGACATATATGGCGGGACAGATGGAACAGGGAAGCGGCAAGGTCTTTTATCCGGATGCGAATTTTACGCTCCGGCTCTCTTACGGCAAGGTCATGGGATATGATTCCAGGGACGCCGTTCATTATAAGCATTTCACCACTCTTACCGGAGTGATTGAAAAGGATAATCCGGACATATATGACTATGATGTCCCTGACAAACTTAAGGAGCTGTATCTGAAAAATGATTTCGGACGATATGCCGTTAACGGGGATGTGCCTGTTTGCTTTATTGCCAACAACCACACCACCGGAGGCAACTCCGGCAGTCCGGTTCTGAATGCAGAGGGTCAGCTGGTAGGCATCAATTTTGACCGCGCATGGGAGGGGGTGGCCTCAGACATCATGTTCAACCCGCTTCAAAGCCGTAACATCAGCCTTGACATCAGGTATGTCCTGTTTATTATAGAGAAGTTCGCCGGGGCGGACTATCTTATACAGGAGATGACACTGGCTGAATAGCAGCCTGAGCATACTCCTTAACCTGGAATATAAACGCCTGCAGCCTGGTGTCAAGTGATACCGTATCCTGTCCGTCATATGGAATATTTAAGAACGGGATATTATTGTAGTCCTTGCGGAATGAATCACTTACCGACGCAACAAGCGTCCCGGGCATACATGTGAAAGGCAGTATCGCTGCTATTCCTGCAACGCCCCTGGAGGCCAGTGCGGCAGATGATCCCATTGCTATTGGAGGATCACCGTCATAGAACTCACTGACGTATTTGTTACTCAGCTCAAGCATTTCCTCGAGGGAGACATCCAGGCTGGTATCAGTATATTTGTGAATGCCGTGAAGGAGGTAATCAACAATAACTTCCTGTCCAACACCCTGGATCTTTGATTTTATCAGTCCTTTGGTGTCATTCTTCCATTTGCTGTCGCGCGTGTAGCGGTGGGTGGAATATGTTATCCATTCCGAGAACGGACCTATCAGGACCTCCGCACCAAGTGCCTCGAGCCTGTTGGCAATATTTCCGTTACAGCCTGCATTGTCACGCATGTAAACCTCTCCCAGGATAGCAACAACAGGTCTCCTGCGGCTTCTGTCTGCCCTGATAGCCATGAATTCGTTGGCTACCTCAACTAATACCTTACGAAGTCCCCTGGAGCCGTTTTCGATGGATCTTTCAATTTTTTTCAGTGCGGCTTCATAGACAGCATCCGTATCGCCCTTATTTATTTCATAAGGTCTTATCTCCCTGTAAAGTTTCCTTACATAGTCAAATGATACAAAGCCCTTCCATGCATTGATCCTGAACTTCTGGCTCTGATCACCGGCAAGATCAGCGTATGATGTGTCGTTGGAAGGGGTAACGAGCTCTGCATCCTTAAAACCGAGTCTGTCAAACAGTATCCTCTGGAACTGGTTATACTGGCCGAAACGGCACGGGCCGTTATGGTCGGGCATGAAGAAGCTCATCCTCGATGGGTCAGCGCCAGGCTCCATCAGCTTTTTAAGGAAGCTGCCTGTTGTGCAGATCATCGGGAAGCACTCTTTTGAGGAGGTGTACTTTCTACCGAGAGCAATGTCTACCTCAGTCTGCTTGGGCAGTACTTCCGAAGGAATGCCGACGCTCCTGGCTGCGGCTGCGACAAAAGCTGCCCCGTCATGCATGTACGGAAAATAGAGTGTTCTGTTGGCAGGCGGAGCAGATGGACTGGGCCGCGGCCTGTGGATGGTCACGGCTTTCTTCTCATTCATCTCAGAGCCCCTGAGGCTGTCAAGGAACGCTTCTATGCGGGTTACCATGCCGGCATCGGCAGAGTGTTCATCCACTTCAAGGTGCAGGAAGGGCTTGCCCTTTAGTTCTTCAGTGACATAATGCCATATAAATAAATCAGGACCGCATCTGAAATTACTGATATATACTGCATACAAACCTTCTGTTTTAGCCACATGCTGCGCTGCAGCGATCATCTTCTGACCGTTTGGCCAGTACATGTTCCTGTAATTTCCGTAGATCTTGTATGATGACAGGTCAAGCATGTCAAGAGGGATAGGCATGACATCCTGCACAAGCAGTTTTTCAGTCAGATCAAGGTTAAGATGCGGATCGGCACTGTTGTAAGGCCTTCCCAGGATCACCACCGGGCGGCAGTTCTCAGGGATATTCTTCAGCGCTTCCCTGCCGTATTCCACAAGACCCTTTTCAAATGCGACCTGAACTTCGTCAGCCTTATAGATGGCTTTTTTTATTTCTTCCTTTTTTAACCCGAACTTCTCATTGAAAAAAGCTGACAGCTCCTTTACCAGTGCGCGTTCAAAGTACCTGAAGTGCAGAGTAGGAGTGAGGAACTTTGATTCGTCAACCTTGCCTTTAAGGGCAGCCCTGACCATAAAGGGGAATGACTGTATCCACGGGCAGTTGGTGTTGGATGTCGTGTCTCCCTGACGGTATTTTCCGTTGACTACAAATGGCATGAAGACATAATCGACATTTTTCTCGAGGAGATCGATCACATGGCCGTGCATCAGCTCGACAGGGAGACAGGTCTCTGATGAGATTGTTTCAATTGAACGGGAGACCAGTGCCTTATCAGATTCCCTTGAAACGACCACGTTAAATCCAAGCTCCTGAAAGAAGGTCCTCCAGAACGGGAACTGCTGGTAATATACCATCAAAGCTCTCGGAATGCCTATGGTTGTTTTTCCGTTTGCTTCAGTTTCCTTATAATCACCCGCAAGCATCTCGAGTCTCTTTTTAAAGAGGTTTGGTATGTGCCCGGTATTCTTCTTGCGGCCGTCAGTCTCATATTTTTCACAGCGTCCGCCGTAGAACAGTGATTTCTTTTCGCCGGTGATGTTTATCCGGCTTATTTCGCAGTTGTTGACGCAGCTCTTGCAGACAAACCTGCTCATTTCATACGTCACATTACGTACGCCAAAGCCCTTGAATGTGGTTTTCTGGCCTTCCGTCATTGATCTCTGTGCAAGAATGGCGGCGCCTATTGCCCCCGTGACGTCAAAGTGCGGCGGTATGGTGATTTTTTTTCCTGTCACCTGTTCGAATGCAGCTACGACAGCCTTATTATTTGTAACACCTCCCTGGAAAAAGATCTTGTTGCCGACCTTACGGTCTGCAACAACTTTCTGCAGGTAGTTGTAAACGATCGAATAAGCGAGTCCTCCGACAAGATTATCATTCTTGGCGCCTTTCTGCATGAAGGAATTGAGGTCTGATTCCATAAACACGGTGCAGCGGTCACCGAGCTTGACGGGTGTTTCTGACTTAAGGGCCATGTTCCCGAACTGCTCCACTATCCTGATGTTGAGCTTTTCAGCCTGCTCCTCGAGGAATGATCCGGTGCCGGCGGCACAGACCTTGTTCATCTCGAAGTCGACCACCACTCCGTTTTCAATGCTTATATATTTTGAATCCTGTCCGCCGATCTCGAATATTGTATCAACCGTAGGATCATAGTCTATTGCGGCGGTTGCCTGCGCCGTTATTTCATTCTGGATTGTATCTGCCCCGATGAAATCACCCGTCAGGTACCGGCCTGAGCCCGTCGTCCCCGCACCGATTACCTCCACATGCTCTCCTATCTCGTCAAATATCTCTGTCATACCTCTCTGTATGGCTTCCAGCGGCTTGCCGGCTGTAGGGAGGTAGCGTCTTGCAACAACGTTGTGCTTTTTGTCAATCAGAACGACGTTGGTGCTCAGTGAGCCTACATCGATACCAAGGTAAACTGGCAGTTTATCGGTTCCGTTCTTGTGAAATTTTACTTCTTTATTGTAAACGGCCTCTGATTCTATCAGCTGTGGCAGGCTGACAAATTTAGATGCATGTTTCTTAAGGTAAGCCTGAAGCTCTTCAAGACCTTTAAAAGGTTTGACATCCAGATTGTTGACGTGACTGTACATCACTGCCCCGATGGCACCCATTGATGCATGGTGGGTGGGTATGATAAGCTCATCTCCTTTAAGGTCAAGCACTTCCCTGAATGCTCTTACCATTCCAATGTTTGCTGCCACGCCACCTGAGAAGAGGACAGGCTTCTTTATCTCCTTGCTGCGGGCGACAGTGCTCCGGAAATTGCGTGCAAGTGCAAAGCACAGTCCTGCCACAATATCATGCAATGGGGTGGCTAACTGCTGGTGATGAATCATGTCGCTCTTGGCGAACACGCTGCATCTGCCCGCAATACGCGGCGGGTTGACCGATTTCATAGCCATCTCACCGAACTCCTTCTCGATAGGGACACCTATTCTTTTTGCCTGCTGATCAAGGAATGACCCTGTACCTGCGGCACAGATGCTGTTCATCTCAAAGTCAACGAGTCTGGCGTGATCATCCTCAGGGTTTTTCTCAAGAGTAATGAGCTTTAAATCTTCGCCCCCGATCTCAATGACTGTACGGGCATCAGGATAGAGTCTGCCTGCAGAGGTTGCCTGTGCAATTATTTCATTTACAAATACGCCTCCGATAAGTCCGGCGGCCAGCTTACCACCCGTGCCTGTCAGGGCAATTCCCTTTATAGTGACAGAGGGGTATTTTTTCAGAATGGATGAGAACCTGTCATAGAGCATATTGAAAGGTTTACCATGAACGTAGTCATAGTGATCTTCAATGATGTTATAGTTATCATCAAGTAGAACCGTATTGAGAGAAACTGATCCGATATCAAGTCCGACATAAAATGACTGACCTGAATTGTCAGTAGAAGCTTCTTTATAAGTCATAATGAACTAGTTAGTTAAGGAAACCCGATTTGCCTCATTCAGGCCGTGAAGTTAAGAATTTTCAGGAAAAAATGCACATCCTTAGTATCAGTGTGATATATATCATGTCCTTCAGTTATGTCCTTCTGATGCGTGAATGATGTAAATCATTTAAGGAATCGTGTAACGTTTATAAGGGTAAGGCGCTCTACCTTGTGCCCTCATATTGGAATTTCATATCATGGGGAAAAAGATCTTTTTAAAAATCCTGGTGTCGACGGTTGTTCTGTTGTTGGTGGCAAAAATTATTGCCATAATTTTTATCGAGCCGTGGATCGGGGGGAAAATACGTGCGGAACTGAATAAGGCGGACAGAAATTACATCGTTGAAATAGACAAGATTAAAGTATTGCTGATCAGGCCGGGAATAGAAATGGCAGGTATATCAATATTCTCAAATCCGGAAGTTGCAGGAGAACGTGGTTTAAGTGGCGAAATAGCGTCTGTAAAATTGGCAGGCATCAATCTCACCCGGGCATTATTTAAACATGATATCTATGTAAGGAAAGTGACCTTTTCCAATAGTATTATTAAGGGTAAAATTCCAAATTCGGGAAGAGCAGTACAACCGGTAGTTTCACCTCTGAGTTTCGGCATAGGCAGAATGCTGTTTGACAGAATGAACCTCGAAATGGAAGACGATTCAACGGGTCAGACTTATTCAGTAAAGGACGGGATGCTTAAAGTTTACGATTTGCAAGTCGGGAAACTTGATACTTTGCTCCCCGGATCGTTAAAGCTATTTGATTTTAATGCAGGAGAGGTAATTCTGGTATCGTCTGACAAAATGTATTCTTATGTAATAAAGGGGCTCAGCTATCCCGCAAATCTGAATACCTTATTTATAGACAGCCTGTTTATTCGTCCGGGTTACAGGGATTATGATTTCACATCAAGGTATCCATTTCAAACGAACCGTATCGAAGCCGGCTTCACCGGCATTTATATTCACGGTATTGAATATGACGGTGATTTCAGATCAATGAGACTGAAAAGCCCGTACATCGAAATCGGGCAGATGGACATGAAAGTATTTCGTGATAAGAGGAAAGAATTCCGGCATCTGAATAAGCCCGCCTTCCAGGATTTACTTTACGACTTTCCCCACCCTTTTATGATTGATTCAGTAATTCTTATGAAAGGGAATGTAGCTTTTACAGTGCATGGTGAAGAGGCAAACGAGCCCGGAATGATAAGATTTAATGAAATCCATGCCAGGCTTTACAAATTAACAAACGACACCATCTACAAAACAGAAAAAGCCTTTTTGGAAATCAAAGCTGATGCCCTGTTAATGGGCAAAGGAAAGATGGCCGTTCATTTGAAAGAGAGAATATTTGACAACAGTAATACATTCTCACTGGAAGGTTCTCTTTCAGGTCTTGAAGCAAGTGAATTAAATCCCATCCTTGAGAAAAATGTATTTATTTATGCCACTTCCGGTAAAATAGATGAAATGAGTTTCACCTTCACTGCTGATAATTACAGGTCAACAGGCAAAATGATAATGCTGTACCATGGGCTGGACATCGCAGTTAAGAACAGACAGACTGATGATACAACAGCGTTCAGAGAAAGATTTGTCTCATATATAGCCAACAGAAGAATACCGGATTCAAACCCTGTTAAGGGGGAAGACGTCAGAGAGGGGACAATAGATTATATAAGAGACCCTGAAAGATCAGTTTTTCATTACTGCTTCCGATCTGTCCTGTCAGGAATTACTTCAACCCTGGCTGACGGCAACAAGAAAATGGAAGGCCGGCTGGCAGACAGGAGATAAGTATTAAGGCTCTTTTCGCCTGTTTTTATTCCATTTTAATCCGTGAATTATGTAATAAGTATATACAATTATGTAACATTCTGTCAATAAATAACCATCACCTTTACAATTGATTATAAGCTCCTTAATAAGAAAGGTGACATCGAAAACTAATAATAAGCAAATGAAAAAAACAATGAAATTTCTGATCGGATTAATTACTGCGATTATGATTACGGGTGTTGTCAGTGCCCAGCACGGCAACGCACCTGCAGGGCACGTAACCATTGGGATAAAGGGCGGGCTGAATTTTTACAACATAAATAATGACAACAATACCAGTTACGACCAGAGAACTGGATATAATTTTGGTTTGCTTGGCCATATCCACCGCAACAGCCAGTGGGCATTTCAGCCTGAACTTGTATATTCCGCCCAGGGTGCAAAAAATTATAATCTGGGTTATATTAATATACCCGTCCTGATCCAGTATATGTTTGACAATGGATTCAGGATACAAGCCGGCCCGCAGCTAGGTTTTCTTGTCAGTTCAGACAATGATATTGATTATAATCCCGTTGACTTTGCATTAAGTGTTGGTGTGAGCTATGTAGTTCCATCGACGGGGTTTGGTCTTGATTTAAGATATAATCATGGATTAAACGATATAAATAAAAGCAGTGAAGTAAAAGCAACCAACAGGGGAATTCAGTTTGGCCTGTTTTACCTTTTTGGCCATAACACAAGGTAGTCCTCTGAAAGCCCTTGCTTTCGCTGAATCTTTTTATATCATTGAACTTGCCTGCCAGTACAGTGACATCTTTTTTCCCGAGTGGTATATTAACACCATAAGACAGATCGGTTTTGTAGTTCCTCCTGAAGACAGAAGTAAAAACTCTCTCTTTTGGAGGAATTTTTACAGCTATTAAATCCTTTCACCGGACATTTCTGTTTGCGGCTCAGGACCTCATGGGAAGTGCGCGGCTGAATGACTCAATCATCCAGTTATCGGATACGATTTTTATTAAAGTCAGAAACATAGCGGGAACATAGGTGTTATATTTCTGGTGTGCATGGAAGCTTCTATCCTGGATTTTTGAGTCAGAGGCTGGCAAGCGGCCTTTGGGATTTTCAAAAAAATCTTAAATTTGAAGAAGTAACTTTCCCTGTATACCCGGCATATTGAAACTCTACATCAAAAATATGGTCAGCCTCCGTTGCATAATGCTGGTGAAATCGGAGTTGGAAAATCTGGGATTGCATTATGGTTCAGTTGAATTGTGCGAAGCTGAAATAACGGAGGATATTTCACCGGAGCAGCGCGAAGACCTCGCAATAGCACTCAAAAAGACCGGGCTTGAACTGATGCAGGACAAAAAGAACATCCTGGTTGAAAGAATAAAAGCAGTCATCATTGACCTGGTGCATAATACCGATGAGCAGATCAAAATAAACCTATCCGACCACCTGAGCCAAAAACTCAATCACAATTACACCTATCTGGGAAATCTTTTTTCAGAGGTAAAGGGGGTTACCATTGAGAAGTTTTACCTGTCGCACAAAATTGAAAAGGCAAAGGAACTGCTGATATATGATGAACTTAATCTCACCGAAATAGCCTGGAAACTGCACTACAGCAGTGTAGCCCACCTTTCAAACCAGTTCAGGAAGATGACAGGGCTTACACCCTCCCAGTTTAAGAAACTGAAGAACAAAAAGCCCCGGGCTCTGGAAGATGTGTGAATGATGTAACTTTTTCCTGAAATAATGTAAAGTTTCTCAGAATAAAGGATTTCAACTTTGTATTGTAATTTGGAATCACTTTATACCGACTTTGTCCATGATCATGAAAGCAAGAGATGATTTACTTACTGAGGACTTTAAAGTCCGATCAAAGCTAAAGTATGCCATTTTGATTTCCTACAGCCTTTCAATGTGCGTATGTTTAGTATTGGGCTCTATTATTTTTTTGATAGCCAGATTAACGTAGTGTCAGTATTAATCCGGATAATCTGGTTTATTGCCAAAAACTGACTAATTATAATAGTCGGTGACTTTAATCAGTTTTAACTGATCATTAGACCAGGAAAAGCCGGAATTTAGCGCTTGTTGTATAGCGATACATTGCCCGTAATCTAATATGACTTTATGTAATTGATAATAAATGAAAAAAGCAGACCGCAAACCGGCAATTAAAAATCTTCACAAGTCTCCCACCGGGATCCAGGGATTTGATGAAATTACTGGCGGTGGATTGCCGGCAGGCAGACCATCCCTCGTATGCGGTGGAGCAGGATGCGGAAAGACACTTTTCGGATTAGAGTATCTTGTGCGGGGTGCAACTCAGTTTAATGAACCGGGTGTATTTATGTCATTCGAGGAAACCAATGAAGAAATAATACAAAATGTTGCTTCACTGGGCTTCGATCTGGAAGACCTTATTAAAAATAAAAAAATTGCACTTGATCATGTTCATATTGAACGCAGTGAAATAGAAGAAACCGGTGAATACGACCTGGAAGGTTTATTCATACGCCTTAATTTTGCTATTGATTCCATTGGGGCAAAGCGTGTTGTTCTTGATACGATTGAATCACTGTTTGCCGGATTGCCAAATCAGCTCATACTGCGCGCTGAACTGCGGCGATTGTTTCGCTGGCTAAAAGAAAAAGGTGTTACTGCAATCATAACAGGTGAGCGCGGAGGGGAGACCCTTACCAGACAGGGGTTGGAAGAGTATGTTTCAGACTGCGTTATTATGCTCGACCATCGTGTTACAGAGCAGACTTCCACACGTCGTTTACGGGTAGTTAAGTACCGTGGTTCCTTGCATGGGACAAATGAGTATCCGTTTCTGATTGATGAAAGCGGTTTTTCAGTTTTACCGGTGACTTCGCTGGGGTTAGAACATATTGTATCAAACAAAAGAGTCTCAAGTGGTATAAAAGCGCTTGACAATATGCTTGAAGGAAAAGGTTATTACCGCGGCAGCACGGTACTGGTTTCAGGCACTGCGGGAGTAGGAAAAACAAGTGTTGCAGCTCACTTTGCAGAGGCGGCATGTAAACGTGGTGAACGTGTACTATATTTCTGTTTTGAAGAATCTCCAAACCAGTTGATGCGCAATATGCGTTCCATTGGAATAAAATTGGAGCACTGGGTGCAGAAAGGACTTCTTCAATTTCAGGCTACCCGGCCAACATTTTACGGCCTTGAAATGCATCTGGCAGTAACTCACAAAGCTGTAAAATCATTTAAGCCTGATGTTGTCATTCTGGACCCAATAAATACTTTCATCCTGGGTGATAAGGTAAACGAAGTGAAAACGATGCTGATGCGTATTGTCGATTTTCTTAAGTTGAATCAAATTACAGCCTTGTTTACCAGCCTGACCTCAACCGAGAGGGCACTGGAAAGCTCCGATGTCGGCATATCATCTCTTATAGATACCTGGCTATTACTTCGCGAAATCGAATTAAACGGTGAACGGAACAGGGGAATGTATGTTCTTAAATCGCGCGGCATGGCTAATTCTAACCAGATCCGCGAATTCATTCTCACTAATCACGGCGTGGAATTACGTGAGGCTTATATTGGTGCCAGTGGAGTTTTAACCGGCTCAGCCCGTATTGCACAGGAAGCTCTTGAAAATGCCGAAGTTTTAACCCGTAAACAGGATATTGAACGAAAAAAACGTGAACTGGAACGAAAGCGAAAGGCAATGGAGGCTCAGATTGCTTTATTGAATGCCGATTTTAAGTCAGCAGAATCCGAAGCTGTTAAAATGATAAAAGCTGAACAGGACATGATTAAACGACTGGAACAGGATAAAATAGAAATGGCAGTCAGCAGAAAATCTGTTTCCGAAAACAGGAAAACCAGCAAATTGAAAAGATAATTAAATCAGGAACCCTATGAAACTAAAAAAAGAAAATTCAGGTAAAAAACTCAAAAAAGGGAAACCGGCTAACAAGGCAGATGATAAGTGGGTGCTTCGTTTATACGTTGCAGGTCAGTCTCCAAAAGCTCTTACCGCATTGGCAAATCTGAAAAAAATATGTGCAGAACAATTAGAAGGGAAATACGGCATTGAAGTAATTGACCTTTTGATAAACCCGCAATTGGGTAAAGAGGATCAGATTCTTGCGTTGCCAACCTTAGTAAGAAAATTGCCGGTGCCTGTTCGTAAGATAATAGGCGATCTCTCAGATACTGAACGTGTTCTTGTCGGATTGGATTTGAAGGCAGTCAATTGATATTTAAATACAAAAATTATCAGTCATGACGATGAAAGAGAAAAAAGCGAAAGGATCAATAACAAAGGTTGATCTGGCAATGTCTGAGTTTGACAAGGACAAATATATTCTGCGCTTATATATCACTGGTACAACGAATCGGTCCGTCCTGGCTCTTTCGAACCTGAAGAAGATTTGCGAAGAGTATCTTGAAGGGCGATACGAACTGGAAGTGATTGACCTGTATCGGATGCCATCCCTGGCAAAAGATGAACAGATAATTGCGGCTCCTACATTGATAAAAAAGCTGCCGCTTCCGTTCCGTCGCATTATTGGCGATATGTCAGATGTAGAAAAAGTACTTATGGGGTTAGACCTCAGAAAGATAAAAGCCCTGTAAAATTTTGAGGAATTTTAGCACATTTGATTTAATATAATGACTTCAATGACCAAAACAAGAGAACAGCTCATAACTGAGAATGGCGAATTGCATTCCCGACTGGCTGAAACTATAGAAACGCTTTCAGCAATTCAAAGAGGTGATGTGGATGCTATTGTGGTGTCTGGTACCAATGGAGAACAAGTCTACTCGATCAGCTCTGCTGAAACACCTTACCGTACTTTCATAGAAGAAATGAACGAGGGAGCAGTTACTCTTTCCAGAAAAGGGATAATTATCTATTGTAATCAGAGATTTGCTGATTTTGTGTGCGAACCTGTTGAGCATGTAATTGGTTCGTACTTTAAGCGTTTCATTATCCCAAATGATAAATCAAAATTTGAAAAAGCACTTACTCAAAAAACTGATAATGAAAATAATGTTCTGATAATTTCACTGGTCAACTCATTATATCTGAAACTATCCTTTCAGATTTTACCTGCTTATCTGCAGGGTGATTATTGCATACTGGTAGCTACTGACGTATCAGAAATTAAGAAGGAAGCGAAAAAACTCTTTGAATTATCCGGCTTATTGGAACAAAAATTAGGTGTAATACAGCGGTTACGGATGCAACTTGTTGACAGAGCGATTGATCTAAAAGTAGAAATAAACAAATTCAGGAAAACCAATAAGAAACTGGTAATGGAGATCGCAAAACATAAGCTGGTCGAAACTTCCTTAAAACAAAAACTAAAGCAAAAGAAGGCGACAGCTTGAATTTCAATGAAAAGACTTTTATTCATTCTCCTTGCGTTCCTCTTGCTTAACAGTTGCGCCATTATCCGGTTCCCTGAGTTTGGCAAGGTCCCCAAAAACCCGGGCAACTACCCGAAGTTTACTGAGAGGGATTACCTGATCGGAAAGCTTGACGAAGACCGCGCCGGCTATGATGTAACTTTCTATGATCTGGACCTTATCCTTGATCCGGATAACAGAAAGCTTGGGGGTAGGGTAGATATTCATTTTAAAGCACTGGCAGAGCTTAGCAAGATCCGCATTGACCTTTATAAAAATCTTGACATCATCAGCCTGAAGGTGTCGGGACAGGAGATCCCTTTTTCACGAAATGACAGGGCAGTGATAGCATCTCTTCCTGATCCATTGGTTATTGGACGGGACTATACTATTATTGTCGAGTACGATGGTAAACCAACCAGCGCAAAAAATCCCCCATGGAGCGGCGGTATGGTATGGAAAAAAGACGGGAATGACAACCCCTGGGTCGGTGTGACATGCGAAACGGAAGGGGGCAGCATCTGGTTTCCCTGCAAGGACCACCTTTCCGATGAACCCGACAGTGTCAGGCTCCGCATGACTGTTCCTGAAGGATTGCAGGTTGTTTCAAACGGTAAAATGAAGAGCCATACGTCAAATACTGGGAGTGAAACATTTACATGGGGCACCAATTATCCTGTCAATATCTACAATATGACCTTCTATGCAGGGAAATTTGCACATTTCAGCGACACAATGCTTACTCCGCAAGGCATCCTTAACCTTAACTATTATGTTTTGCCCCAAAACCTGGAAAGAGCAAAAAAGCAATTTGTACAGGTAAAGGATATTATCAATCTCTATGCCAGGTCTTTCGGACCCTACCCGTGGATTAATGATGGATTCCGGCTTGTTGAGGCACCATTTGAAGGAATGGAGCATCAAACAGCTATAGCTTACGGAAGCGGCTTTTCAAACCGGGCATGGCTGGGAGGCGATTATGTAATCATACATGAAGCTGCCCATGAGTGGTGGGGTAATGCCGTATCAGTCAGCGACTTCAGCGATATATGGCTGCAGGAGGGATTTGCCACATACTCCGAAATGCTCTTTGCAGAACATAAAATGGGATACGAAAACTCGTTGTTGTATGCCAGGTACTTTATAGCCGGCTCGATAAAGAATAAACTGCCGGTTGTGGGTCCTGCGAGTGTCAGCTATTGGAACAGCAGGGACAATGATGTATACAATAAGGGAGCCATGGTGCTGCACACAATACGTAACGTCCTGAACGACAGCACTCTTTTCTTTGATATACTGCAGACATTCTATCATGAGCATGCATTATCATCGCATGTGACAACCACCGATTTCAAAGAGGTTGTTGAGAGGAAGACTGGGAAGGACTGGGATAAATTCTTTGAAGCATACCTTTACCGCCGCGAGGTTCCGGTTCTTTACTGGTATTATGACCCTGCCGGCATAGATGAAGGTTACCCAACGGCTGAAAAGAATGTGGTGCCCGTTATTGCGGCAAAATGGCTGAATGCTCCTGATGGCTTCAGCATGCCTGTTGAATTATATTGTAAGGAAGAGAATGTCTCATTTAGGATAGAGGTGACAACAAAACCAACACTTTTTTACTTTGAGGATATGACAGGATGCGGTAAGCTGATCTGTAATAAGAAACTTTCTTACTGCGATGCTGTGACGGATATCAGCGTGCTGGCTGAAGCCAGGTCTTCCGGAACGGGAGATCAATAAAACCACCTGTTAATTGTCTCATGCATTCCGTAGCTGAAATTTATGGAATGTGTGAATTATGTAATTATTTCTCAAAATAATGTAACGGTTTGCCAGACCGGGTGGTGTATTTTTACAATTGTAATCTTTAAAGGATTAAAGCGAAATTGATATTATAAATAACTATTAAATCATACTTACACAAATCAGGTATCATGAAAAAGTTTGCTTTTTGTTTAATGGCGACAGTGTTGTCATTAACTTTTATCCCACTTTCATTAAGCGCTGCACCCAGGGCCGCGCCTTCCTCATCGGCTAACACCAATCCCGTAAGCCCGGCAGATGCTGCTAAAGCTAACGAATTACTGCTCAGGTTAAACGAAATTAAGACATCGGACAAATCTGAACTGACAGCGTCAGAAAAGAAGGAACTGCGAAAAGAGGTTCGTTCAATCAGCAGTGAACTTAAGGCAGTAAGTGGCGGCATTTACATTTCAGCAGCCGTACTGCTTATTATTGTTATTCTGTTAATCGTTCTGTTGTAAAAAATTAAAAATAAAGATCATGAGAGATTTACTTTATGTAGTTGCGGTAATACTGATCATTGCATGGGCAGTAGGCTTTATCGGGTTCCATGTCGGAGGCCTGATACACATTCTGCTTGTCATTGCAATCATTGCAGTTTTAGTGAGAGTCATCCAGGGGAAAAAAGTCCTCTAGGTCAATCGTTATATAAATAATCATTAAGTCCACTCTGAAAACTTCCTGTGTAATCTCTTCTGGCTGAAATACAAACTGATCAGTTATTGGGGTTTAAAACAGGATAATCCGGGACGGGCTTACTAAATTAAAGAAATCATGAGCTCAGGAAAAGTAGTATTAGCATTATTGGCCGGCGTCGCTGCCGGTGCAGTGTTAGGGATTCTGTTTGCCCCGGAAAAGGGGTCTGAAACACGAAAAAAGATAGCCGGAGAAGGAAATGACCTCAAGGAATCGATGAAAGAAAAATTCAACCAGTTTCTTGATGACATATCTGAAAAATATGAAAATGTAAAGGAAGAAGTTACTGATCTTACTGAAAAGGACAAGACGACAAAAGACGAGGCTGACAAGAAAGCAAAGACTGCTCCGGGTTAATAACCGTCAGGGGATAAGATCATCACTAATGATATTATGACCAGGGGCATGGAAGACAATGTAAAAGTACTGGAGGATCTGCTGGAGAAAGTCACTGAATACGGCAAGACGGAATTTCAGTTGGCTAAACTTAAAATCCTGGATAAAACATCGGACGCTGTTTCTACAGTCGTGCCTCACCTGATCGTGATTGTCCTGGCCTTGATTTTTTTGCTTTTTGTCAACCTGGGCATTGCCTTCTGGCTGGGAGGTATTCTGGGTAGTATCTATTATGGATTTTTTGCAGTAGCTGCTTTTTATGGAATCACGACTCTTGTCTTACGTCTCTTTATGTATAAATGGCTCAAAAGACAGGTCGGCAATTACATCATCAGGCATGTGCTTAAATAAAATTGTATGCAAAAAATAACTTCAACAGCGGCCCTTAAAGAAGCAATTCAATTACTGGAAGCGGAGAAGGCTGCCAGCAGAAAACTGTTGAAAGTGCAATTCGTCAGCACCTATGAAAGTTTCAAACCAGCCAGCCTGCTCCGTAGTACGTTACAAGATATTTCTTCATCGCCAAATCTGGTTGAAAATATCATTGGAACGGCCCTGGGTTTAGGTGCCGGATATCTTTCAAGAAGTATCCTGCCGGGAGTAACCGCGATGAGGTTTGGGAAACTTCTCGGCCCTGTTTTGCAGCTCGGCGTTATAAAAGTTGTCTCTAAGCAATCCGGCAATCTCAGGTCATTGGGAGAAGTTGCCCTTCTTCGTATTTTCCGTAAAAAAAGAGTTAAAATACGGAAGCCGTGACACTTCAATCCAGGTGCCATGACAAATGAAGGGCTGAAACTACCGGCGTATATTAAGGTGAGCATTTTGTTAATTGGAATTGCGGTTCTGTTGACAATGCTCTACATTGCAAGGAGCATCCTTGTACCTGTGGTTTTCGCAACCATTTTAGCCATAGTACTCCATCCGGTAGTAAACTTCTTTATAGAGAAAAAAGTTAACAGAGTTTTAGCAATCATCTTAACAATGTTGCTGACCTTTCTGGTAATAGCAGCAATTGGAGCGCTTATCTTTTCGCAGGCAAGCCGCTTGGGTGATTCATTGCCCGTACTGGCTGACAAATTCAACGAGATGATTAACCAGGCCATCACCTGGGTTTCCGGCCACTTCGATATAAACACTCACAAGTTAAATGATTGGATCATAAAAGTCCGGGGTGAACTAATTAATTCCAGCAGCGCTATGATCGGAAACACCCTTGTCTCCCTCGGCAACCTGTTAATAGTGATTTTTTTGATCCCGGTTTACATCTTTATGCTCTTGTTTTACAATCCGATCCTGATTGAGTTTATTCACAGGCTCTTTAGCTCAGGACAGCAGAGCAAGGTGAGCGCAATAGTTACTGAGACAAAGACAGTTATTCAGCGATATCTCGTCGGCCTGATCATTGAGGCTGGAATAGTAGCTGCTATGAACACCATTGCTCTTCTGGCTCTCGGGATTGAATATGCTCTGCTACTCGGTATTATAGGCGCATTGCTGAATATCATTCCTTATATAGGAGGATTGGTTGCGGTAGCATTACCGATGCTCGTCGCCTTGATCACCAAGGAATCCGGATGGTACCCCGTTTATATTATGGTGATATACTATATCATCCAGCTTATTGACAACAATTACATCGTTCCCAAAATAGTTGCTTCAAAAGTAAAACTCAATGCGCTGTTCTCCCTTCTGGTGGTTTTTGCGGGTAATGCATTATGGGGGATTCCCGGCATGTTTATCTCCATACCGCTGCTGGCCATAGTAAAACTTGTCTGTGACCACGTCGAACCTCTGAAGCCATGGGGCTTCCTGTTAGGAGATACCATGCCATCTCCTCTTAAGATCAAATCTATTTTTAAGAAACACACTACCCGGGTTGGTAAAACCAAAACCTGAAATGTGTGATATTACAAAATAACCATAAAAAAGAATCAAATGAAAAAACCTGGCATCATCATTTTAATCCTTGGTCTGATTTTGACCATTTTTACGACAGTTACTTACTTTACAAAAGAGAAAGTGGTTGACTTAGGGGACATAGAGATCAACGCAAACAAGCGTCACCACGTTAGCTGGTCGCCGCTTATCGGCGTTGCCGTAATGGCGGTTGGAGGAGTCATGTTATTGGTTCCTTTTAAAAAGTAATTAATAGTATTCAGTTGATTTTAGCCTGGGCTGCGTAATTCTAAGCGGCCCGGGCTTTTTGTGCCTGGAAATAAATAAGTTCGTCCTGCTCGGTCATGTCCAGTACTTTGAAACCGTAATCTTTAAGCAGAAATGAAATACTGTTCTTTGACATGAAAGTATTGGTCCTTGAATCCATTATGCTGTATAACCTGTTGATAAACGGAACAGCTGAAACAATACCACTTTCTATAGGGTCAAAATCTTTCCTGAACATAGTCGGGGAGGAGTTGTTTCTTAATCTGTATCTGGGGATATTCTTATTATCAACGAAACACCCGATTAAATAACTCTTCTGAGGCATAATCTGATAGCATGTATGCAGAAAATCCACAATCCGTTTAACCTGGTTGAGTTCAGTCAGATTCACGAGGGCTTTTATTTTACTCAGTTCTTCAGCGTCATAATAAAAGTGGCGCAGGGAAGAAATAACAACTATATCAGGGTCGCTTTCAAGGCCAAGCCGTCTTATATAATTATAAAAATTCGATCCCCCTTCGGCATGCAAAGTATCACTAGCTCTGCCGCTCTCTGGTGAACCACTCTGACCGGATATGACGTTCAGGTTTGTACTAATACTCCTGTTCGATATGATGACGGTCTTTTCAGCCACTTTTTGGGGGTTTTTTAAGCAGACTTTGCTTTAATTCTCTTATACAAAGATGAACCCTGTTTCGAGAAACAGAGTTACATCTTTCGATGAAAGAATTACATAATTCACATACGGTAGAAATGATTGCCACGGATAAGGTTTCACCGCATAAAAAAAAGCCGTCACTATCCTGCGACGGCCCATTTTGATTAATAAAGTCCTTACTAAAAACGGTATCCGATTGAAAGTCCGAAACCTGTATTCTTGTATGAGGTCTCATCTTCGCTATCCCATGAATGTACAGGATTTATTTTCAGCATGCCGAGCTGCGCATTCAGCTGCAGGAATACCCCCATTGGTATTTCATAGCCGAAGAATATATTTGCCCCGGCATCAAACCGTCTGAAATAGGCATTATCCAGATCAAAAAAATCGCTCTCCGTAATCTCGTTTTTGAAGGCAATTTTTTGTTCATAAGCCAACGTTCCGCTTTCAAACTTCTGGCTGCCGCCAATGCCAAAGGCAATATAAGGACCAAACCCGAGAAGTATATGTCCGTCTCCAACCTGCGGCCTGTACAAAAAGCTCAGTGGAATCTCGATATAAGAAATCCTTGTAGTCGTATTATAATCGTCATTCGCCGCTTTGCCAGGCATGTTAAAGAAGTTATTCCTGGCGCCTTTTACAGAGAACAGAAGCCCTGGCTGAAAATAAAAGTCCTCAACAACAGGGATATTAGCATTTACTCCTAAGTGAAACCCTACCAATAGGCCATTTTCAAGTTTATCGCCATTACTTTCTTTCCCGTTAATATTCTGGAAATTCAAACCCCCCAATAGACCGAAGCCAATCTGGGCCTGCAGAGCAAGTGATGAGAAAAGGAGGATTGCAGATATAGTTAACAATTTCGTTTTCATATTCTTCTGATTTTGTTATTTACAATATTATTATGTCTGATTGTTTATTACTATTTGGCTGCTTCCTTCGCGGCTTCAGCCTTCATCTTCTCATTCGCAGTGATCAGAAACTCAACCCTTCGGTTTCCGGCACGGCCTTCATCAGTTTTATTTTCATATTTTGGGGCAGTTTCGCCATATCCCTTAACTGTTAAACGGCTGGCTGCTATGCCTTTACCATCGAGATAAGCAGTTACTGCATTAGCCCGTCTCAGAGACAGGGCCTGGTTATACGATACACTGCCTTTACTGTCTGTATGACCCTGCACTTCAATATCCGTGTCGGCATAAGAGTTAAGGACTTTCACCAGTTTATCAAGGCTGATCTTAGCATCATCAGAAAGATTCAATTCGTCAAATCCAAAAAGGACGTTGCTGTTGAATTCCACAATTATTCCTTCACCCACGCGTTCAACCGTGGCATCAGGAACGGTATTCTTAATTTCCTCAGCCTGCTTGTCCATCTGATGGCCAATAACAGCACCCGTGGCACCACCGACCGTGGCTCCGATGATTGCACCCAGGGCAGTGTTGCCTGAGGCTCTGCCAATTACGGCACCCATCGCACCGCCTGCGGCAGTTCCGACAACAGCACCTTTCTGGGTTTTATTCCACGATGCGCAGCCGGACAAAATCAGAACCGAACTTACGATAATGATCAAACCAATTCTTAACTGTTTCATAATTTATGTATTTAGTTGTTAATGAGCTGTTTTTCAGTATTTATATTTTCCGAAAGGTAGGGCTCTGACAGATTACAAGCGTTATACAAAAAGATATATGATTTACATGATTCACACATAAATAAGCTTCAAATCCTCATTCATAAAACGTGAGTTTGAATTCTTTTGTTCAAATGGGCAGGTACTACGCTGATACGGCAAAAGCATTAACGACCAATGACCGTCAGGTCAAATGTGTGAATGATGTAACTTATTTCCAGTGTTATGTAACACATTTTGGCATCAGCGGATCAACCTTTGTATTCGGCATTTTACTATGAAAATAATCAACCCTGTTATCAAAGTAAAAAAAATAGCAACGGATCAATCTGTAAGACTCGTCGAAAAAACTATAGCAACAACCGTTGAAGCAGGCAACTTTCTGACAAATATTGCCGATGCCTTCCTGTTTATAACAAGAGTCACAAAAGAAACATTTTCGCGCAACTTTGAATTTAAGGAGTTCCTGCGTCAGTGCTTTCAGATCGGCAATAAAACGCTGCCACTTATTTCAGTAACAGGGCTCATTATCGGCCTGGTGCTTACTATTCAGATGAGGCCTGCTTTATTGAGTTTCGGGGCTGTCAGCCTGCTTCCCGGAATGGTAACTGTTTCTCTCATCAGGGAAATGGGGCCGGTCATCACTGCCTTGATATGTGCAGGGAAAATCAGCTCAGGCATGGGCGCAGAGCTTGGTTCAATGAGAGTGTCGGAGCAGATTGATGCCATGGAGGTATCATCTGTCAATCCAATAAGATTTTTAGTTGTGACAAGAGTACTGGCAGCCACGCTGATGATACCCTTACTGGTACTATATGCCGATGCTCTGGGCATATTAGGATGCTGGGCCGGAGCAAACATAAGAGGAGATGTGACCTTTGTCCTGTTTTTCTCGCAGGCATTCGGCTATATCGGATTTATCGATTTTATACCGGCGCTTGTCAAAACCTTCTTTTTTGGTGCAGTGATCGGCTTTGTCGGATGCTATAAAGGATATACGGCAGGACGCGGGACTGAGAGTGTGGGTATTGCTGCAAACTCAGCCGTGGTTCTGGCCTCATTGCTGGTGATAATTCTTGATTTAATTGCCGTGCAAATCACCGATATGATATGAATGCTACATCCACAGCAACCGTTGCTTCTGCCAAAACAGAAAGCCCTGAACAGGTTATTGAAATCAATAACCTCAGGAAAGGGTTCGGAACGGAGGATGTTCTGGTGGATGTATCCCTGGAACTTTTTAATGGTGAAAACCTTGTTGTGCTCGGGAAATCAGGTTCAGGAAAATCAGTCCTGATAAAATGTATTGTTCGGTTACTGGATCCCGATGACGGAACAATCAGGGTCCTGGGAGAGGATCTGAATACCCTTAACCAGAAGGAGTTGGGAGAGTTGCGGAAGAAAATAGGTTTCCTTTTTCAGAGTGGCGCATTGTATGATTCAATGACCGTCAGACAAAATCTGGAATTTCCCCTGCGAAGGATAAAAAAGAATCTTAATCAAAAAGAAATAAACGAAAAAGTGGCAGAAGTTCTTGAGAATGTCGGTTTATCTGATGCCCTAAATAAAATGCCGTCACAATTATCAGGCGGAATGCGCAAGCGGATCAGCCTGGCACGAACCCTTGTCGTTGACCCGAGGATAATGCTGTATGATGAGCCGACGACAGGTCTTGATCCGGTGACATCAGATGAGATAAGCATGCTTATTAATGACGTTCAGAAAAAATATAAAACTTCTTCAATCATCATCACACATGATATTGAATGTGCCCGGACAACTGCAAACCGGATCATTATGTTACTCGACGGCGAAGTTTATAAGGTGGGAGGACTGGACGAGTTTGAAAAGTCAGCTGACCCGTCAATAAAATCATTCTTTAAAGGATAAGAATATGGAAAAGCACACAAAAAAATTTAAAGTAAGTCTGGGGCTTTTTATTATCGGAGGGCTGGTGATTTTCGTCATCGCCATTTTTATAATAGGGAAGCAGGAAAATTTATTCGATCCTGTTTTTAAGATCACTACGACTTTCAATAATGTAAGCGGGCTGCAGGCTGGAAGCAATATCCGTTTTTCAGGTATCAATGTCGGTACTGTTGATGACATACGGATCATCAATGATACGACAGTGCGCGTTGATATGTTAATAAAAAGAAGCGTTCAGCAGTTCATTAAAAGTGATTGTGAAGCTGGCATTGGTTCTGCAGGGATAATCGGTGACCGCATTTTAATCATTACCCAGGGAAGCGAGGGTAACCCCATAGTAAAAGAAGGGGCGTACATCAGGTCAAAAGAACCTGTCGAATCAGACGCTATTATGGAAAGTATGCAGGTAACTGCAGATAATGCCGCAATCATTTCATATCAGCTGGCAGACATTATGGTTAATATAAACAGTGGAAACGGAACACTCGGGAGACTAATCCAGGATTCAACAATTGCAGAAAATATTGACAGGACAATCGTAAATCTCAAGAACAGCAGCAATGGATTAAATGAAAACATGAATGCGGCCAAGGAGAATTTCCTTCTGAAAGGTTACTTCAACAGGAAAGCAAAAGCAGCTGAAAAAGCAGCACAAAAATCGACCCAGGATTCTTTGGCAATAAAGGAAGATGAACAAAAAGCAATTGAGGATAAAAAAAAATGATCTCCAGGATATAAAACATTAATAATGGTAAATGCAGGTATCTCTCAAAAATATTTTCTTGCTTTTTGTTTTGTCATTTTTAATAAGTGATCCTGCAAGTGCTCAGCAAACACCTGTCAAAACAGATTCCACCAGCCTTTATAAGAATATTGAAACCTATTCCAGACAAAGCAAATTTAAAACATTTGTCTACAGGCTGATCTTCAAACCGGCTACCCCGGAAACAAAGAACAAAGCAGTCAGGAAGAAGACATATAAAAACCTGATACAGAAGCCATACGGTACCTTTGAAGGGAAAATCATCAGGAATATTAATGTTGTAACTTTCGATCCTTTTGGTTACTCGGTAACTGACACGATTGTTGCAAACCAAAATTTCGTGCTTAAGGCGGGAAACGGAGTGCATATAAAAACACGTGGTTTAGCGATCCGGAACCTGCTGCTTTTCCATAAGAATCAACCTTTCAATTCGCTGCTGGTGAAGGAATCTGAGCGCCTGATCAGGGCACAGAAATATGTTCATGACGTCGCTTTTTCAATTATAGCAACCGGGGAAGATTCTGATTCAGTAGATGTCTTTATCCGTGAACTGGACAGATGGAGCATAACCCCGGCAGGTACTGCTTCAAACAGAAGAATGACCGCCAGCATAACCGACATTAACTTTTTGGGATCAGGTCATGAGTTTCAAAATACCTTTTCAAGGAATTTCATCACCGGTGTTAATTCATTTAATACTGATTATTTCATCCCGAATATCCGGAACACCTGGATAAACGCAAAGCTTCATTATGGCTTTGACGGGAACGGAAATTTTACAAGGGGTCTGGCTGTTGACCGTCCGTTTTTTTCTCCCCTGGCTAAGTGGGCAGCAGGCGTGATCGTCCTGTCTGAGTTTAAGGAAGACACCCTGAATGCCATAAATCCGGACTTTGTCCCTTATAGTTTAAGATTCAATACACAGGATGTCTGGGCAGGAAAAGCGATACGGATCTTTCAAAACGGCAGGGATGATGAACTTATCTCCAATTTAATTTTTACGGCACGATACCTGCGGGTCCGCTTTTCTGAAAAACCACTGGCACAAAATGATCCGTTCCATATTTATTCCGATGAAGATTTTTATCTGGGCAGCATAGGTATTACTTCCCGGAAATATGTTCAGGATAAATTAATCTTCAAATTTGGTGTTATCGAAGATGTGCCGGAAGGGAGAGTCTTTAACCTGACAGCCGGCTACCAGGTAAGAAACAATACCGGGCGTCTCTATTTAGGGATGCGCTTTTCATTTGGCAACTATCATGAATGGGGTTACCTGAGCTCAAACATTGAATATGGAACTTTTTTTAATGCATCACATGCTGAACAGGGGATATTTACCGCGGGTATAAGTTATTCCACAGTATTATTCAAGATCGGGAAATGGAATTTCAGACAATTTGTAAAACCTCAGATGACTATCGGCATAAACTGGTTTCCCTACGATAGTTTGACACTTAATGATGGCGGTGGACTGGAGGGATTTAAGAGCCCTGTCCTCTCAGGAACAAAGCGTCTGCTACTTACTTTGCAGACACAATCGTACGCCCCCTGGAGTTTTCTCGGATTTCGTTTTGGGCCCTTTCTTAATTGTTCTTTTGGAATGATTGGCGATGATGCAGGCGGGTTAAAAAACAGCAAAGTGTATTCACAATTAGGGCTGGGAGTTATGATTAATAATGAACACCTGGTTTACAGTACATTCCAGGTATCAATTTCATTTTACCCGTCAATCCCGGGTATCGGCCGGGGAATTTTCAGAATGAATTCAATCAGGACAACTGATTTCGGATTCAGGGATTTTGAAATTGAAAAACCGGGAAGGATACAATATCAATAATCTTAGCGCAGGGAAATGCCAGCGTCTTTAAATGTGTGAATCTTGTAATTCTTTGTTATAGTTATGTAACAGGTACAGACTGACACCTTACTACCTTTGAAATCAACAATATAATTATTCCGAGATCATGAAAAAAATAGTCTGTTTATTGCTGACGGTTGTGATTTTGACCGGATGCGCTTTAAATATACTTACCGGACGCAAACAGCTGAACCTTGTGCAGGAATCTGAACTGCAACTGATGGCTAAAGAACAATACAACACATTCTTGTCGGAAAATAAGGTATTAAACCCCGGTTCAAGCAGGGAAGCAGCATCTGTCGACCGTGTAGGGGCGAGGATATCAAAGGCAATCACACAGTATTTTGCCAGCCAGGGACAGGAATCGCTGCTCGAAGGCTATAAGTGGGAGTTCAACACGGTTGAAAGTAAAGATATCAATGCCTGGTGCATGCCCGGGGGGAAGGTCGTCGTATATACGGGTTTGCTTCCTGTTACTAAAAATGAAGCAGCACTCGCGATCGTTATGGGTCATGAGATAGCTCATTCAGTCGCCAAACATGGTAACGAAAGAATGAGTCAGGCCCTTGTTCAGCAAATGGGAGGTATGGCACTGGGAATAGCTTTGGCCGAGAAGCCTCAGGAGACACAGGATCTTTTTATGATGACTTATGGCATTGGAAGCCAGGTAGGAGCAATATTACCGTGGTCACGGCAACAGGAAACCGAGGCCGATCAGTACGGACTGATATTTTCAGCATTGGCGGGTTATGATCCCCGGGAAGCAATTCCGTTCTGGCAGAGAATGTCCACAACAGGAGGTGCTACACCTCCGGAATTTCTAAGCACTCACCCTTCCAATGAAACAAGATTAAAGAAACTTGAAAAGTTCATGCCGGAAGCCATGAAGTATTATAATGCCAGTAGATAGTTGCCGGGTTCCAATTTATGTTAAAAGATAGTGGCTGAATGGGAATAAAAACATCCGGCATGGTGTTTTGGGAACAGCATTTTATTATTTATTTTGTAATAATAGTCCATTGCATATGAACCAATTCAGTTGCATTCATATTCAGGATGAGGTACCCGGAGCCAATAATGAAAACCCGTACAGGTAAGAAGTACTCCGCACCTTTTTATAAATAGAAATTAACTTTATTTATGCGAGTGAAATCCAGCAAACCTGTATTGAAGTCATCATCAGAAAGAAAGACTTCTGTCAGGAATACCGAAAAGTTCCCGATAATTGGCATAGGAGCATCTGCGGGCGGACTTGAAGCATTGGAGCAGTTCCTGAGTAATGTGCCCGAGAAAAGCGGAATGGCCTTTATTGTGATCCAGCATCTTGATCCTACCCAAAAGGGAATGTTGCCGGAATTGCTGCAGAGGATTACCAGTATGAAAGTGCATCAGGTAACAGACCGTATTCCGGTCATGATAAACTCTGTATATGTAATCCCTCCGAACACCAGCATGTCAATATTAAATGGGATGCTGCACCTGTTTGAGCCTGTCGAATCACGGGGAATGCGGCTCCCGATTGATTATTTCTTTCGCTCTCTGGCAGATGACAGGAAGGATCTCAGTATAGGTATTATTCTCTCAGGGATGGGATCTGATGGCAGTGCCGGCCTCCGTGCCATTAAAGAAAAAAACGGGCTGGTGATGGTGCAGGATCCTTCCGATGCCAAATTCGACAGTATGCCACGCAGTGCTATCGATGCCGTGACCATTGATATAGTCGCTGCAGCCCGGGAGCTGCCTGCCAGGCTTATTGAATGCCTGAAGCATATCCCCGCTATCAGGTCAGATCTTAGTAACGTGCTGAAAGATAAAAGCTCGCTTGAAAAGATTATTATTCTCCTCCGGAATCAGACTGGTAACGACTTTTCCTTATATAAGAAAAATACACTCTACCGTCGGATAGAAAGACGCATGAGCGTCCACAAAATTGATAGAATTGTCTCATATGTACACTTCTTACAGGGAAATCCCAAAGAAGTAGAGATCCTTTTCAAAGAATTATTGATTGGCGTAACCAATTTCTTCAGGGATGCTCCGGTATGGGAAAAACTGAAAGAAAAGATCTTGCCGGCCGTGATTTCCAGGGCCCAGCCGGGTTCAATATTAAGAGCGTGGATTCCGGGGTGTTCAACAGGTGAAGAGGCATATTCGCTGGCAATAATATTTAAAGAGGCGCTTGCAAAGAGTAATCAGCATGGAGGACCTTCATTACAGATATTTGCTACTGATGTTGATGCCGATGTTATAGATATTGCAAGAAAAGGATCGTTCACGGCAAATATTGCAGCCGATGTATCTCCTGATCGCCTTGATCGCTTCTTCATTTCATCCGACGAAGGCTACCGGATAAAAACGGAAATAAGGGAAATGGTTGTGTTTGCACAACATAATATTATCCTGCATCCGCCTTTTACCCGGCTTGATATCCTCTCATGCCGTAATCTGCTGATATACATGGATGCTGAGCTGCAAAAGAAGCTTATCGGAATGTTTTACTACAGCATCAATCCGGATGGAATAATGTTGTTGGGCAGCTCCGAAACTCCCGGAAACCAGAATCATCTTTTTGCCACTGTGGATGGCAGGTTGAAGATCTACAAGAGAACTCCTACAAGCCATCTGCCCGAGGTATTTGATTTTCCGTCTTCGTTTTCCAGATCCAGATCATCCATAGCGAAAAACCCGGTGCCAGACTGGCAAGGCCTCAATATTCAAACACTTGCCGACCAGATTTTGCTGGAACATTACGGACCCTCCGGTGTGCTTGTAAATGAGTACGGTGATATTATCTATATAAACGGACATACAGGTAAATATCTGGAACCGGCTGTCGGCAAGGCAAACCTGAATATTTTTGCCATGTTGCGGGAAGACCTGCGCAACGAATTTCATACTGCCTTTCATCGGACGGTTACAAAAAAAGAAACAGTTGTTCTGCGCAACCTCAGAGTGAAAACAAATGGCATCACCCATACCGTAAATATCGACATTAAATGGATTGATAAACCGGAGCTTTTGTACGGTACGGTGATGATAATTTTTACTGATGTAAAGGAGCCTGAAGACCTCCGTTTGCTTCCAAAAACAGGTAAGAAAAGTGTGCATGGTATCAGACAGAAGGAGATGGAAAACGAACTGCAGCGAATGCGTGACACGATGCAGAATACTCTGGAAGAAGTGCAGACTTCTCAGGAAGAACTGAGATCCACAAATGAGGAGCTACAGTCCACAAATGAAGAACTGCAGTCTACTAATGAAGAACTTACCACGTCCAAGGAAGAAATGCAGAGTCTGAATGAAGAACTTCAGACCGTGAATGCAGAATTACAGGCAAAGGTAGATGATTATTCGCGGGTCAACAATGACATGAAAAACCTGCTCAACAGCACCGAAATTGCCACACTGTTTCTCGACAAAGAGTTAAATATCCGTCGCTTTACCCTTGCCGCGACTAAAATATTCAAACTTATAAAAAGCGACATAGGACGACCTTTCACAGACCAGGTATCAGACCTTTATTATCCGGGATTGGCTGACGATGCCATCGAAGTATTAAGAACACTGGTATTTATACAGAAAGAAATTCCTGCCAGAGACGAGCGGTGGTTTTTGGTTCGTATAATGCCATACCGAACTCACGATGACAGAATAGATGGACTTGTCATCACTTTTATCAATATCACAGATCATAAGAGGCTTGAAGAAAAATTACTTGAATACGAGAAGAAGTTCCATCTTTTGCTGGACGCTTCCCCGGATATAAAAGTAATATTGTCAGATGACATGAAAGTATTGGAATTTAATCCTGAAGCTGAATTGTTCTTCGGTAAAAAACGTGATGATTGCATAAATAAGAATTTTATTCAGATGTTTGTTCCCGGGGAATCTCAGAAAAGCACTGAAAGAAAAATAAAAGAACTGCTGTGCAAAGGTTTGAATGACAAACTGAAAATGAAGATAACTGCCGCCAATGGGAATATATCAGGTGTCGAATGTTTCGTTGCGGTTTCTCTTAATAACCTGAATAAGGCAGAAGGAATGATATTATCAATTAAAAATCAATAAAGCCATGAGTAAGAAAGCTCAGAATCTTACAGATACTCAACTACTGCGTCTGAACGCCGAAGAAAAACTGAAGGAAAAACCCAAAAGAACTGGCACCAGGGTTTTGGAAGCAGATACAAAGAAGCTCCTCCATGAACTACAGGTGCACCAGATAGAACTGGAAATGCAGAATGAGGAGTTGCGGCAGGCAAATGAAAGAGCAGAGGAAGCCCTTAGAAAGTATACAATGCTGTATGATTTTGCCCCGATGGGCTATTTTACCCTTGACAGTGACGGCAGTATCAGTGAGCTTAATTTTACAGGGGCTGAAATGCTGGGCGATAAACGCTTTAGTCTGCTAAACAGTAATTTTAAACTGTTCGTTTCCGAATCTTCCAAATCTGTATTTAATAAGTTTTTCAAAAATGTATATACCAGTGAGGCTAAAGTGTCATGTGAGCTGATGCTCGGTTATAATGGCAAGCCTTTGTGCCAGGTATATATGGAGGGAATAGTTTTAGGAGATGACCGCAAATGCCTCTTGTCAGTAGTCGATATCTCGGGATTCAAATGACCTGATAAAACTGGATGAGAAAGCTCTGGTAGTCTTAAATTAAAAGCCTGAAGCTGCAAAGGCCAGATCTATGTCTTTGTTATAGGATGTATTTTCCTGATGATGTGTGAATTATATGTATAGTCGGGTATGGGTGCATAAATGAATAAACATGAGCCGCCCTTAATGGTTTTGATAATGTCCTCACTGAGTTCGACAGGAACAGCGGGACAGCCCTGACTGCGGCCAAGCCTTCCGTGAGCCCTGATAAAATCATCGGATACGTAATCTGCCCCATGAATGACGATGGCACGTGCCCGTGCCTTATCATTTATACCTGTTTCCAGACCATCGAGTGCAAGAGATAAGCCGTGCCTGCCAATATAAGTCTCACCGGTAACATAGAAACCGGGACTGCTTTCATATGAACCGGGAGTGTTGGAAAAACTCTCAGCCATAAGTTCCCCGGAATTACGACCATGAGAGACAAGACAGTGGTACAGGACTTTTCCCTGATGCAGGTCGATCACCCAAAGCCTTTCCCTGTCAGACTGAAGGCTGAAATCAATTATGGTGATCACTTCAGGACGGTTTATCGACTTTTCTTCGACAAGTAATTCATAACCCGCCAGGGCTGTCTGAAGCAAATATGACGGAGGAAATTCAGTACTATCTGCAGGTTGCGGGAACATATACTTCAGGACAGGTCGGTCAGGAACGCTGTCAGGGTTTTCTATAATCGCCTGTGCACCAGGCAAAGAAAAAGGGAAAAACGATATAAAGACTAACAACAGGGTTTTTAACATCGGAGGTAAAAATAATTATAAATCAATATAATACGTTTCCCGACCGGGTTTTATTATCCTTTTTTCTTAATTATTTTCTGTCTGATGCCATGAACCTGCACCCGGGCTTTCTCATCCGGCTTACCGCCGGTACACCGTAATTTTTGTTACTTCAGATCCATTCATCCTTCAGGATCTTCCCGTCAATGCTTACTATCACGGCTTTTACAGGCACTTTTCGTGTTGCTCTGGCGACAGCGCTTCTTACCATCTGCAGGAGACCCCCGCAACAGGGCACTTCCATCATCATAACTGTTATGGTATTGACTTTTGCAGTATCAATCAAAGCCACCAGTTTGTCGATATAGGTTTCCGTTCCATGGTCGAGCTTGGGACATGCAATTGCCAGCGACCTGTTCTTCAGAAAAGTCTGGTGGAACGACCCCAGGGAAAATGCAACGCAGTCGGCTGCAAGCAGGAGGTCAGCGTCTCTGTAAACGGGTGAATTTGGATTGATAAGGTGCATCTGCACCGGCCAGTGAGTAAGCTGTGAAGGTGTGTCGGCCGCCATGGCTGAGACAGGTGGAGGTGCTATTATCCTTTCTTTGCTTCCGGGACAACCTTCTCCATTATGCAAATGCATATCGACGGGCTCTTTTTTGCTCATCACTGCAACCTCATCAAACGGTTGTGCATCACGTTTCTCAATAGTAATGGCGCCTTCAGGACAATATCCGAGGCATGCGCCCAGGCCGTCACACATCAGCTCTGATACCAGCCTGACCTTGCCGTCAATAACCTGAAGGGCTCCTTCATGGCAGTTCGGTACACATTCACCGCAACCGGTGCACTTCTCTTCGTCTATTTTTATTATTTCTCTTTGCATTACTTTTCCTGTTTGGTTTCACTTTAGTCCTCTTGTTTTTCCCGCAGGCGCTGCTGAGGGCAGGCTCACCGTGAAGCAGCTTCCGCTCTCCAATTTGCTCTCCACACTGATTGTGCCCTTGCTGATGGTGACAAGCTCGTGCACCAGCTTAAGTCCGATCCCTGTTCCTTTTTCAGAATCAGTACCGGCCGTGGTATCTATCTCTGCTCCCGTGAACAGCTTCTTCTGCCGTTCTTCGCTGATACCCACCCCGTTGTCGCATATTTTTATTACCACTCCCGCATTATTCTTTTCCTGCTCCCTGACGCTGATAGTCACCTTTCCCCCGGGATTGGTATATTTAATGGCGTTTGAAAGGAGGTTTCTTACCACAATATCAATAAGATCCCTGTCAATCCATCCTACCGCTTTTCCCACCTGTGTGAAGTTGAGCGATATGTTTTTCCTGTCTGCGGTCTCCTTCAGGATACTGATGTTGGTAAGAACAATATCAGCAAGGTCATTTTCTGAAGGTGCAAACCTGATCATATCTTCCTGTCCTCTTCCCCAGACAAGCATATTCTCTATCAGGCTTATAAGCAACTGGGAGTACTGTATACAAGAGTTAGCCATTGCTTCCGTCTTGTCCCCGTCCTTCTCCTCTCTGAGCATATGAAGGGTATAAAGGATGTTCACCACAGGGCTGCGGAGGTCATGCGCTATCACGGAGAAGACCTTATTCTTAAGATGAATGGTCTCCGAGAGCTTTTTATTCTGGAGCGCGATCTGTTCATTTCTCGTATTAATCTCCATGCTCTTCGACTTCAGCTCCTTCGTTCTTTCTTCGACCCTGTCCTCAAGGCTGCGGTTCAGCTCTTCAAGCTGAAAGGCGAGCTTCTCCCTTTCCCTGCCCGACTTTACCCATTCGCGGATCAGCAGTGCTGCCTGTACAAAGACGAACAGCATCATCAGGAATGACAGTATGTAAATCTGCTGATTATTCTCAAAGCCGTTAGACAGCATGACGTCTGCGACAGCACCTGCACCAATGGCAAGTATGGCAACGAAATAGATAATATCGATCCAGTTCTTCCTTAACGATCCCCTGAGGCTCATGACAAGTGCATATACCAGCATAAAGAGGGCCACAGCCTGTATGACCCAAACTGAATAAGCAAAGATGTATACGGGAGCAGCAAGCACCAGGATGATGCCGGCAAGAAATATAAAATCAACAGCCAGGACTACCTTTCTGAACCATGCTGCCGGATATATGTAGTACACGAGCCATGCTCCTGATGCTATCATCAGGTAAAGCAGGATGTACTCGCCTTTCACGATCAGGTTCCAGTTGGTGACATCCAGTATTGATATCAGGAAAGGAGGGGAGAGAAACGGTCTGAGGGCAAGACACAGGGCAAGCAGGGAGAACATCAGAAGCTTATGGTTCTTCCTGTCATAAAGGTAAAAAGTAAAGAAGAAAATAAATGCTGCGAAGAGCATACCGTTCACTGCAATTGAGATGAACCACTGATTGGAGAAGTTTGTCTGTATGGTATGAAACGTTCCTACCTTAAGTGGCAGCCAGAACCCTCCCCTGCGATGTTCGTAGTTCGATACCCTTATCAGTAGTTCAAGAGTATCATTATTAGGTACATAACTAAAGAAAAGTGGTTCATAGGCGGGTATTGATTCAGCCCTGCTGCGTGCCGGGGTGCCGTTCCTGGCGGTGGTGACACCGTTTACAGCGATCTCGTAGGAACTGTCGAAAACAGGCATGTCGAACCCCAGCCGGTCACGATATCCGTCAGGCAAGAGAATGACTGCCCTATATGTACCATAGCCAAACCGCGGAAGCCTCTTCCCGCCGACGCTGTATTCAGACCAGTAACCAGGTACAGTACCGTAGCAGTCGGGAGTAAGGGTGTCAGTGATGTGACCTGGTTTTCCATAAAGAAATTTGCCGAAATAGAACTCCCATTCGCCGTTCATCCTCAGGGTGAAATCATCTCCCTGCTGAATTTTTCTGAGATCAAGCACACCTTTGTCCACCTTCACGGGTGCGCCTGTAACAAGACCTTGCAGAAGGCAGAGTGACACCAGTACCGTAATTGTCCTTCTCAGCTTGCTTAATGACATTCTTCAGTTATTGTTTTAAAAGACCACGGTTCTCAAGAAGTGCTTCGATGCCCGGCTCACGGCCTCTGAATGCGATATACATCTCGAGCTCATCTCTGGATCCTTTGCGCGACAGTATCTCTTTCTCAAAACGTGACGCAACCTCCCGGTTGAAGATATCTCCCGTCTCCTTAAATGCTTTGAAGGCATCGGCGTCAAGTACTTCGCACCAGATATAGCTGTAATATCCTGCAGAATAGCCTCCTGAAAAGATATGACTGAAATATGTGGAGCGGTAGCGGGGAATTATCTCGCTGATAAGCCCGTATTTCTCCATCGACTTCTGCTCAAACTCACCCACATTGATTTCGGCCGGTTCGGTAAGCGAATGGTACTCCATATCAAGAGATGAGGCAGCCAGGTACTCAACCGTTGTGAAACCGGTATTAAATTTGGAGGCCTTCTCAATCTTCTCAATGAGTTCATCAGGTATCACCTCGCCGGTCTGCCAGTGTTTTGCATAAACCTTCAGGACCTCAGGTTCGAATACCCAGTGTTCCATGATCTGTGAAGGAAGTTCCACGAAGTCGCGTGACACCCCGCTGGTATATACGGTATTGGAGAGGAGATTATGCAGGGCATGCCCGAACTCATGGAAAAGTGTGCTGGCTTCTTCGGGTGAGAGCAGGGCAGGGCCGTCGCCGGAAGGAGGTGTGAAGTTGGTGACCATGCTTACCAGCGGTGTGACCTGTGCACCTTTTTCATCGAGCCTCTGTGCACGCATGCCGCTGCACCAGGCACCGCCACGCTTAGAAGCGCGCGGATAATAGTCGAGCATCAATATGCCCACATGCTTGTTGTTCCTCTTCACCTCAAAGGTTTTAACGTCAGGATGATACCTGGGGATGTCGGTGCGTTCGCTGAACTCCAGCCCGTAAAGTTTATTGGCGACAAAGAACAGTCCGTCGGTGACATTATTTACCGAGAAATAGGGTCTTGTCTCTTCGTCACTGATATTATATTTCTCCTTGCGGATCTTTTCGGTGTAATAAAACCAGTCCCATGGCTCCAGCTTGAATTTTCCGCCTTCACTGTCAATCATTGCCTGCTGTGCGGCAGCTTCCGTTTTGGCCACCGGCAGCGCGGCATCCCAAATCTGTGCCAGGAAGCTCAAAACCTTTTCAGGTTCTTTTGCCATGTTGCGTTCAAGGACGTAATCGGCGTGGCTCCGGTAGCCCAGAAGCTTTGCTTTCTCGACCCGAAGCCTGACAATATCTGCAGCGATCTTGTTGTTGTCTCTTTCGTTGCCGTTGTTCCCGCGCATCATATAACCCCTGAACATCTTCTCCCTGAGATCCCTGTTGTCAGAATAGGTCATGAACGGGAAGTAGCTTGGAGCCTGGAGGGTGAAGAGCCATTTGCCTTCCTGATCTTTTGCTTTGGCTGCTGCTGCTGCCTGAGCCCTGACGCCTTCGGGCAGTCCTGAAAGATCATTTTCATTGTCGATCACAAGGGCAAAGCTGTTGGTCTCAGCCAGCAGATTCTCTCCGAATTTTACTGAAAGCAGCGACAGTTCGCCGTTCAGTTTGCGCAGCTTAGCCTTATCCTCCGATGAGAGTCCAATACCGTTACGGATAAATCCCAGGTACTGATCCTCAAGCAGCTTGCTTTCCTCAGGTGTGAGATTGAACTTTTCCCTGTTATCATATACCGACTTAACTCTCTCGAAGAGTTTTTCATTGAGAGAGATATCGTCCCTGTGCTTTGAGAACAGGGGAGACATTTCTCTCTGCAGAGCCTGGATGGAATCATTTGTATTTGCTCCGCTGAGTGGTCCGAAAGCCCGCTGTACCTTATCAAACAGTTTCCCGGTGAACTGCATGGCTTTGATAGTGTTTTCAAAGGTCGGCTCCTCAGTATTGCTGATAATGGTATTCACTTCAGCCATCTCTTCTTCCATTCCTTTCAGGAAGGCTGGCTTGAAGTGTTCAAATTTTATGACGTCGTACGGGGGAACTTCAAAGGGGGTGTCCCACTTGCAGTAAAAAGGATTTTCGCATACCTCTTTCATGCATGAGGTGACGCTGAATAAAACGATTAAAAGCATAAGAAATAGTTTTTTCATAACGTAGGTGTTTGGATTCAGGCCGTTAAAATATCTATAAATACTATTAAATTCAAGCCGGTGAAAAAATGTCTCCGGCCTTTTAAGTATAATTAACTGCCTGTTAAATGAATTCAACCAGCGGATCTCCCTTTTTGACCTTGTCCCCGCTTTTCACCATTACCTTTTTTATTTTTCCGTCGCGGTCTGATTCCACGGCGCTGAATGTCCTGTGGATCATAATATACATCAGTATATCTCCCTTTTTGACTTCTTCTCCAACGTCAAGGTCGTCATCGGAGTAATATGTGGCCGTAGTTCCCGAATAAATAAATGCTATGCCGGGCTCAGGCGCGAAGAGAAGTTTTTTCTCAGATACTTTTACCGTTGCGGGGTTTGACAGCTCGGCTTTCCTGTCTTCCACCTCCTTCAGGAACCGTGTCTTTGCCACGCCCGACTTATAATCGCGGTACTGCCTGTCATGCATTGCCAGTTCGAACAGTTCCTCATCATCCTGTCCGGCAGGCCAGTTCTTCTCTTCCATCTCCTTCCTGTAGCTGTCGAGCGCATCAGGGTAGTTATCCTGCGGAGTGCCTTCATAGAACTCCCTGCCTTCCTTCTTTGCCAGTTCGATGAGTTCCGGTGCAAGCGGTCCGGGCAGTTTACCGGCTCGGCCGAGCAGCATATCCCAGGTGTTTGCATCGATCATGGCAAACCGCTCCTTGCCATTGACAAGTGATACGATATTCATCAGCGCCACATTCTTGACATACTGGCTGAACGGTGTTACCAGGGGCGGATAGCCCATCATGGGCCATATATTTTCCACCTCTTTAAAGAGCCATACGACGAGCTCATCTTCTGACAGTTCAGGTTTGCCTTGTGCCTTCAGCGCTGCGTTGATGCCCTGGTGCACCCCCTTGAGGTCGGCCATCATGCTTCCCATCATACCTCCGGGAAGTCCTGATCCGATCAGCAGCGATGTCATCAGTTTGTTGCGCGGGTCAATAAAGTAACCAAGGAAATCATCGATAAACTCCTGTGTCATCGATCTGACCTTCATATAGGCATCCATGTTTATTTCAGGTACATCGAACCCGGCGTCCTTCATAATAGCCTGTATCGCTATCACGTCAGGGTGAACCATACCCCAGCTGAGAGGTTCCATGGCGACGTCGAGGTAATCAGCGCCTGCCCTTGCCACCTCGAGCATCGAAGCAACGGACATCCCCGGGCCGCTGTGTCCGTGGTACTGGACAATGATACCGGGGTAATTGGTTTTGATTCTTTTTACCAGTTCCCCGAGGGTTGCCGGTCTGCCTACACCTGCCATATCTTTAAGGCATATTTCATCAGCTCCGTATTCAACCACTTTGTCGACCACCCCCATGTAGTAATCAATGGTATGAACCGGTGAAGAGGTTATCGATAGTGCTGCCTGCGAGATCATGCCTGCCTCGCGTGCGTATTTTACCGACAGTTCAAGGTTACGGTGGTCATTCAGCCCGCAGAATGAACGTGAAATATCTACTCCCTGAGCTTTCTTAACCTTGTACATCAGGCGCCTGACGTCTGCCGGCACAGGATACATTCTTATTCCGTTAAGGGCGCGCTCGAGCATGTGGGTCTGAATGCCTGCCTCGTTAAAAGGTCTGGTCCATTCCCTCACAGCTTCGTTCGGATTTTCACCGTAAAGAAGCTGTACCTGTTCAAACGCGCCGCCGTTGGTCTCGATTCGGTCAAAGCATCCCATCTCAATGATATGCGGTGCAACGGCTTTCAGCTGGTCAACCCTTGGCTGGTACTTGCCTGAAGACTGCCACATATCACGGTACAGGAGGCTGAATTTGATCTTATTTTTCATTTTTATACACGGAGTTGATACCTGTCTGGTTTATTTCTGGAAATAATCATTCAAAGATAGTCCGGTTACATATCATACACGTGATAAAAATCAATATAAGCATTTTCAATGTAAAAAGAGAGAGGGAAACTGCATAATATAAACAAACAAACTTTTGATTTATCTTTGTACTGTTTATGGAAAAAATCATACGTATTATTATATCCCTGTCAATTATTTTTATCTCATTCTATTTTATTGATGGAGGTAAGACTATAATGCTTATTGGCACTAATGTTCAAATCCATTTGAACCATGATCAAAATAGTGAACGTGAAATTCCTCATCAGCATAATCTTAATAAATATGACGATGAGGGAAAATGGATGAAATCAAATTCATTTGAACTTTTATGCTTATTTGAGAGGCCTGTTCATTTTCATTATTATCTAAATGTAAAATCGACGGAATATGCCGGATCAGTCTGGCAACCTCCGAAATCTCTATAAGGCAAATCGCTTTTATTACAGGATTTTCCTCAAAAATAACTTTTCTATCATCCGGAATATATGGTGGCTTGTGTACTATTCAGGTATTACTCAGTAATTTATTGATACGAACCAAAATAAATCTTATTATAATGGACCTGTCATTTCAAACAGAAGAGCTTAAAGGGTTATCACAAAAAGAGGCATTAGAGATACTTCAGAAAGAAGGATACAATGAACTGCCTTCCTCGAAACCAAAAAGTGTATTTAAAATCGCCCTGGGTGTGGTAAAAGAACCTATGTTTCTTCTGCTTGTAGCTTGTGGAACCTTGTACTTATTCCTTGGTGATATACAGGAAGGATTTATGCTTCTAAGTTTTGTATTTGTAATAATGGGGATCGAGTTTTACCAGGAGAAGAAAACTGAAAAAGCTCTTGATGCGCTGAAAGATCTTGCAAGTCCGAGAGCCCTTGTTATCCGAGATGGAGAAACAATCAGGGTACCGGGAAAAGAAGTTGTAAAAGGAGATATTGTGGTCTTGCAGGAAGGAGACAGAGTCCCTGCTGATGCTTTGGTTCTGAGGAGTAACAATCTCTTGGCCGATGAGTCTCTTTTAACCGGAGAATCAGTTCCCGTAAGTAAAAGGGAATGGAGAGAGGGTGATACTACGATCTTGCCGGGAGGGGATGATCTTCCATTTGTATATTCAGGATCTATGATTGTTCAGGGAAATGGATTGGTAAAGGTTACTGCCATAGCATTAAATACTGAAATCGGGAAAATCGGGAAAGCACTCGAATCAGTTAAAGAGGAACCTACCCAGTTGAAAAAGGAAATGGGAACTTTAGTGAAACGCCTGGCTGTTATTGGTATTCTTTTATGTATTCTGGTTATTGCCGTTTATACAATTACAAGGGGTGATTTACTAAAAGGTTTTCTGGCAGGAATTACCCTTGCAATGGCTATGCTGCCGGAGGAATTTCCGGTTGTCTTAACCATTTTTCTTGCCCTTGGAGCATGGCGAATGTCAAAAAAATCAGTATTAACACGTAAACCTGCGGCAATTGAGACTCTTGGCTCTGCCACAGTTCTTTGTACGGACAAAACAGGCACTCTGACCCAGAATAAAATGACCGTTACCCGACTCTTTAATGGTACTGATTATTCAAGTGTAGTATCTGGTGATACCTTTACTGAACCATTCCACGAAATTATTGAATATGGGATTTTGTCGAGTCAGGTAAATCCTTTTGATCCTATGGAAAGGGCCATCATCAATACCGGTGACCGGTATCTTCGGAATTCCGAACATATCCATGCCGACTGGGTGATGGAAAAGGAATACCCTTTATCTAAAGACCTGTTGGCCATGTCAAGGGTCTTTTCAAATACCGGTACCAAAGAATTGGTCATTGCCGTTAAGGGTGCCCCTGAAGCAATTTTTGATCTTTGTCACCTGAATGGTGAAAGAATATCACATTATGAGAAGGCGGTAGCAGAAATGGCCTCAGATGGATTAAGAGTTTTGGGAGTAGCCAGGGCAACTATAATATCTGATGATCTTCCGCCGGTCCAGCACGATTTTGATCTTGAGTTTGTAGGACTGATAGGATTGTCAGATCCAATCAGGAAAAATGTCCCTGTTGCAGTAAAGGAATGCTACAATGCTGGTATAAGGGTAATTATGATTACGGGTGATTACCCTGTCACAGCAACCAATATAGGAAAGGAAATTGGAATTAAGAATCCTGAACTTTTCATTTCAGGATCTGAATTAAAGGAAATGACAGAAGAAGAACTTTGTGAAAGGATCAAAGGCGTAAATATTTTTGCTCGTGTGATTCCGGAGCAGAAGCTTAAAATTGTCAATGCCCTTAAAAGAAACAGGGAAATTGTTGCCATGACCGGCGACGGAATTAATGATGCTCCTGCCCTTAAGGCTTCAAATATTGGTATTGCCATGGGCGAAAAGGGTACTGATGTTGCAAGAGAGGCATCCTCACTTGTATTAATGGATGATAATTTTGCATCAATCGTAGGCGCAGTGAAAATGGGGCGAAAAATATTTGATAACCTTCAGAAAGCTCTTGGGTATATTTTTGCAATCCATGTTCCTATTGCAGGATTATCTTTGATTCCGGTATTATTTGCTGACTTACCTCTGATCCTTTGGCCGGTTCATATAGTTTTCCTGGAATTAATAATTGATCCGGCCTGTACCATGATCTTTGAAGCAGAAAAAGAGGAGAAAAATGTAATGTCCCGACCGCCAAAAAATATCAATGAACCATTTTTCGGTGCAAAGAAAATACTGTTCAGCTGCATGCAGGGAGTAGGGATCATTGTTATGTGTCTGCTCGTATATTTTATAGGACTTAAAATGGGATACTCAGAAAAAGGTGTCAGGACACTTACTTTCGTTACATTAATAGTCTCAAATATTTCTGTTATTCTTTCAAACCGCTCATGGACCTCCGGAATTTTTAAGATCCTTTCTACTCCAAACAAAGCAGTTACATGGATTGTCGGTGGGGCAATAATCTTCTGATACTGATCCTGAACATACCATTTCTTTGAACCTGTTCAGTTTGAAAAAATCGGTTACCTGGAATTAATAATATGCACACTGGCAGGTTTTTTCAGCATTACTCACAAGGATCTGACAAATCTGAACATTCATTGCAGATGCTTATATGATTTTGAAAAAAAGAACTATCATCAAAGCTGATACTGGCCCAAACCAGGTTAAGGCTGAGAGCCAGGATCAGAAAAGATATCTGTTGCACCGTCTTTTTCATTTATACAAAGCTGACCAAAATAGGCTAATAATCACGACTGCAAAAAAAAGGGTGCAGCCGGATTATTGCCAGGTAAGGCGGGAAATCTAAAAGAATTAGTCTTCACAATCTACATCATCAAGGTCAAAGCATCCGGTCACGGCTTTGAGAATTGCACCTGCCCAAGCCTTATTTCCGTCGGTATCATTATTCCCGATCTCGATATAACCGTTATTATTGCCATCGGCCGCGGCAACGAGATTTATTACTCCCATGTTGGCTATTATCTTTTCTAAACTGATGTCTATATAGAGCTTAATCGTTTCACCGGTAAGATTTACTGCACTCTGGTCGTGAAATTCAATCTCGATTTCCTTCGTCTTGTTGGTCCATAGTTTAAAACGGTTTCCGTTCATTGTACCAGCAATATAAATTGAACGACCAAGCATTTTAGTGTTATCAGAAAGCTCATAAACGGCAAGATCAAATTCAATCTCATCATAAACGGCATTTGGCAATGAGAAATTATCAATCACCTTACCATTTAATACATCGGGCGAAAGCACATTTATAAGATATGGGCCTTTGGATTGAAGGTCAGTATAGGTGCTGTCATTACAATCATCGTTGCAGAGGCAGTCGCCTGATTTAGCATCACCGTCGCAATCATCATTACAATCATCATTACAATCATCACTGCAACTATCTGGTTTAATTTCTGCATTGCTTTCATCAAATTCAAACTTAATGTCTTTGATATTTATGAGGAAAGTATCAAGAACAATAATATCGGAACCTGCTGAAGCAGGCATTGTAGCCGGTGAAGTGACGGCAGAAACAGATTTTAGCGCCGTTGAGTTAGTTGCTTTAATAATTAGCTGTGCATTGGAATTGTCACTTACCTTCTGGCATGAAGACAAAAAAATTGCTGCTATCACTGCGACACTTAAAAAAGCTGTAATTCGTTTCATAGTTATTGATTTTGTTAATATTATTTTAAATAAGTCTTTGCGTTTAAACCGCACAGAATCTGGTTTTTATTATTTACAGATGCATTCACACTCGTGACAGACAGGACATTCGTCTCTGTCGCAACCGGTAATGGTTACTGAAAACAATACTACTAATACCATCAATGATACTTATAATTTATTCATGATAAAATGGAGATTTAAAATATTAATCTCCTGGTTACAGATATGTAACCTGAAGCTTAATAATCTCTGCAAACACCAGGAAATACTATCCGGTGGATCAGGATAATTTTGGAGGCTGCCAGATGTTGTTCAGATAATTGTTCTCAAAATTGCCGTTAAAGACAGGAACCTTTTCCTTCTCTGTGGTAAATATATTTGACTGAACTTTTGAATAACACATACTGACATCATCTTCGCAACACCATATATGGCAATATTCAAGAAAATCTGAAGAATCCTGACATTCGCCTGATATACATAATTGATTATTAAAAAAAGCAATGTCGGCAAAACTGCTGTTAACCCAAACCAGGTTAAGGCTGAGAACAAGAGTCAGTACTGATATCTGTTTTATTGCTTTTCCCATGGCTGCTAATTTACAAAAATATATAAATAACCGGAATAAGCAGATTTATTAGAAATCATCTAACACTAGTGTCCGGTTAAGGACGGTTAATATTAACGTAAATTATTAATATATAATACCTTAATTAGGGTCAGAATATTTTACGATTTAAATTTATACATTCGCTCATATCATATATTGAGCGATCTTGCATATTGGGAAAACGGTGTTTGTATAGATGCGTGAAATACTGGCCACTCATAAAGGGATCCTGTATACCTGTGGTTAAAAAAGAGAGGCTGCCCTCGTGAGACAGCCCCTTGTCAACCTAAACCTGATCGTAGAAAGGCCGGATGGCCTTATTAAGGAAGGAAAAAATCTTTTATTCGCTCTCTTTGATGAGCATCGGAAAATACGATGCTATGAGCAAAGCTGCATCCTGTTCCTCGGTGACACCCTGGCTGATAACTTTCTGACGGAAGTAGCCAGTCCTGTCAAGCTGGCTGTCATCTGTGCGTATCCCATCGACCCTGTATTTTTTGTCAACCTTGTTAACGCCAAAAAACTTGCCGTTGCATGAATACATAACTGACAGATCATCAGATACAACCACATAGTTTTTACAATTCTTTTCTTTATCCACATAGATCTTCACCTTAACAGGTGAATTTTCATACGAGAGCAGGTAACATTTTACCGTTTCACCTGCCAAAGTGAGAGGCTGATCAACAACCTCCAGAATGTAGCTTCCGAAGGGAGTGTTGGATTCACCCTTCAAAATAACCCTGCCGTATGACATTGCTGCCACACCGGCAAAAAGCACCAGAACAAGAATAATTCTTTTCATGACTAACCCGTTTTTGTTTAACACCAAACTGCCGATTGCAAAAAGAGGAACTGTCCTTTTCACTCTTTTTCATAAGTAAAGACCGGCCAGAAACCCTTTCGCTGCAATCTTTTGTGTTAAACTTGCGTTAATAAAAGTTAAATGGTAATTTTGCCTTTTAGTACAGTATGTTACAGGATTTGGAACACGGGTTTATGATGAACCGCCTCGGACGGAGGCTGTATCACTGCCTTATGTTCTATCACAAATAGCCTTTCGCCTGCAGCCCACGCGGCGGCGGCCATTCCCTTCATTCAGTATCATCAGTAACTTCACGGACTTTTTATGAAAGGCTTGATATTCAGTATAAAGAGATATGCAATTCATGACGGCCCCGGTATCAGGGTCACCTTTTTCATGAAAGGATGTCCTCTTGACTGCTGGTGGTGCCATAATCCCGAAGGAAAATCGGCGGAGCAGAACTCTGTAGAGCGTATTGACAGGGTAGGTGAGAAGGAGTTCAGGTCTGTTGAAATGGTGGGAAAGGAATATTCTCCGGATGAACTTGTAAAGAAAGCTGAGAAAGACAGGGTCTTCATGGAGCAGTCGGGCGGAGGGGTCACCTTCTCAGGAGGCGAGCCATTGATGCAGTTTGACTTCCTCCTTAAGACACTGCAGGCAATGAAGAGAGCAGGGTTCCACACTGCCGTCGATACCTCAGGATACACATCACCGGAAAGACTTCGGGCCATCCTCCCATACACCGACCTCTTCCTCTATGACATCAAGCACCTGGACCCTGAGACGCACCTGAAATTCACTGGTATATCCAATGATCTTATTCTCTCAAATTTTGACATGCTTCTGGATGCCGGGGCAAAGATGATGATAAGGGTACCCGTTATTCCCGGAGTAACGGCAGATAAAGAGTACATGGAACTTTTCGGGAGTTTCATTGAAAGACGTAAGACAAATAAAATAAAAGAGATAAATCTTTTGCCGTATCATAAGACCGGCAGCTCGAAATACCGCCGTTTTGGCCTTCCTGACCGCATGACCGGAGTCGGCCCGATTTCGAACAGTCACCTCGATGAGTATGTTGAAATTTTAAAACCGTTGGGCATCCACATCAAAAAAGGCGGATGAACAAAAAAGCAAATGAAAAAAACACAAATATGAAAATGACTGAAAGAGTTCTCATGCTCAGAGAACAGAGTCTTAACGCTAAGGAGACCATTACTGCCGAAAGGGCGCAGCTGATCACCCGCTTTTATGCCAGTGACGAGGCACGCGGATTATCAGCTCCGGTTACCAGGGCACGCGCTTTCGAGTATCTTCTGAGACACAAAGCCATATGCATCAATGAGGGTGAGATGATTGTCGGCGAGAGAGGGCCGGCACCGAAGGCGACACCGACCTACCCGGAGATCTGCCTGCATTCGCTGCAGGATCTTGAAATCCTCGACGGACGCGCAAAAGTGTCGTTTAAGGTCAGTGACGAGGTAAAGCGTGTATATGAAAATGAGATCATTCCTTTCTGGAAGGGGCACAGTAACCGTGACCGCATCATGGAACGCATGACACCGGAGTGGCTCAATGCCTACAAGGCTGGTATCTTCACCGAGTTCCAGGAACAGAGGGCTCCGGGCCACACTGTCCTCGGCTACAAAATGTTTCATACCGGGTTTCTGGATCTCAAGAAAGAAATAACCGAAGCAGCCGCGAAGATTGATTACTTTAATGACCCTGATGCCTTTGACAGGAGCGAGGAGCTCAGGGCCATGGATATAGCCTGCGATGCAATAATAATGTACGCCGGCAGGCATGCCGATGCTATTGAAAAGCTTGCAGAGGCAGAGAAGGATAAGAAGCGCGGCGCAGAGCTGACAAAGATGGCAGCGGTCTGCCGCCGTGTGCCTGCTCATGCACCTGAGACCTTCCACGAGATGCTGCAGCACTACTGGTTTATCCACCTTGGGGTGGTAACAGAGCTTAACCCGTGGGATTCATTTAACCCCGGCCGTCTCGACCAGCACCTGTGGCCTGTTTATAAAAAGGAGACAGAGGCAGGTACTCTTTCACCCGAAAAAGCTTATGAGCTGCTGGGCTGTTTCTGGGTCAAGTTCAATAACCATCCTTCACCTCCGAAGATGGGTGTCACGGCACAGGAGAGCAACACCTACACCGACTTCTGTCTTATAAACCTCGGAGGCGTCAAGCCAGATGGCACGGATGCCGTGAACGGGATGTCATATATTCTCCTCGATGTGATCAGGGAGATGCGCATCGTTCAGCCCAGCTCGATGGTTCAGGTGAGCCGCAAAGGTCCTGACGCCTTTATACACAAGACGCTGGATATTGTCAGAACGGGCTTTGGACAGCCGTCAATATTCAATACCGAGTCAATCATACAGGAGCTACTGAGGCAGGGAAAGAGCCTCGTTGATGCCCGCAACGGCGGCGCCTCCGGGTGTGTGGAGACAGGAGCCTTCGGAACTGAATGTTACTGGCTGACAGGATATTTTAACCTGGTGAAAATTCTCGAGGTGACACTGAACAACGGATTTGACCCCCGCACGGGAGTGCAGCTGGGACCAGAGACAGGTGATCCTTCGCTTTTCGCTTCGTTTGATGAGTTAATGCTCGCCTACAAAGAGCAGGTGAACCATTTTGCGGATATCAAGGTAAGAGGCAACAATGTCATCGAGAAAACATTTGCCAGTCACCTCCCGGTGCCGTTCCTGTCACTCCTGCTTGAAGACTGTATTTCCAGCGGGAAAGACTACAATGCCGGAGGAGCGAGATATAACACCACATATATACAGGGTGTGGGACTTGGCAGCATTACCGACATCCTTACATCGATAAGATACAATATCTATGAAAAGCGCCGGTTCACATGGGATGAGATGCTTGCCGCTCTGAAGAACAATTTTGAAGGACAGGAGGAGATGCAGTACGAAATGATTTACAATACTCCCAAGTACGGTAACGATGATGATTATGCAGATGAGCAGGCTGTGGCGGTGTTTGAAATGTTCTACGATGCAGTCAACGGCAGGCCTGCTCCGCGCGGAGGAGTTCACCGGATCAATATGCTGCCGACGACATCGCATGTTTATTTCGGGAACGTCACCGGCGCCACGCCTGACGGCCGAAAAGCGTATGTGCCACTCTCGGAAGGGATCTCACCTTTCCAGGGTGTGGACAGGCAGGGGCCTACTGCAGTGATTAAATCGGCATCAAAGATTGATCATCTCAGAACGGGAGGGACACTCCTTAACCAGAAATTCTCACCGGAGTTCTTCGAGGACGAGGGAAGCTATCAGAAACTGACGGCGCTGATAAGGAGCTATTTCAGCCTTGACGGGCACCACATTCAATTCAATGTGGTCAATGCCGAAACGCTCCGGGAGGCTCAGAAGCATCCTGAGCTTCACCGCGATCTGATAGTTCGCGTTGCGGGCTACAGCGATTATTTCAATGACCTGGGAGAAGACCTTCAGAATGAGATAATCAGGCGAACGGAGCACAGCGGTTTGTAAGTCAGGTACATTTGCCCGGTCATTTCATATGCCCTGCCTGAGATGATAATATTTTTCCGGATTAATTTGACTTTGTCATTAAAATTCAGTATATTTTGTAAAAATTAATTCTGCTGTTCCGGTCGTGGCCATGACTTCAGCCGGCGGCAATTAATGCCTTGGCCGTGAAGAAGATATTCGATTATTTTGACACACGCTACAGGGCGGAGATGCTTGGCAGGCCTATTGACCAGACTGGTCCGGTTATAACCATATCACGTCTTACCGGCTGTGACGGGAGGGAAGTCGCAGCAGCCCTTGTGGCGCAGCTCAATCTCAGGTATAACACAAATAAATGGAGGTGGATCGATAAGGATATCATCTACCATGCTGCCCATGAACTGAAGACTGATACCAACCGGGTGGAGACCTATTACCAGGGTATGACAATGAATGATATGTCAGAGATGATTATGGCTTTCTCCGGTTCATTTGTAAGTGACAGTTCGGTGAAGAAGGCTATCAGGGAGGTGGTTCTTTCAATCGCACGCGAGGGTCATGCGGTGATTATCGGGCGGGGTGGCGTGGCGATAACGCGCGATATGACCAATGCTCTGCATATCAGGCTTGTGGCACCGTTATACTGGAGGGTGGAAAATGTGATGAAGAAGAAGGGCATGATCATTGAAAAAGCAGAGGAATATGTGATAGAAACAGATGAGAAGAGGAATAAGATGATTGTGAGCTTCCTTGACAAGAAGCCGCAGACTCTCGATTATCTCTTTGACTCAACGCTTAACAGAAGCAGTTTTTCGATTGACCAGCTCTCGGCACTCATACTTGACATGTATGAGTCCAAGCTGGGAAAGATGACATAACAGTATTGCCATGCTGTTTTAAGAGTTTGGGCATGGCTGGTTGGTTGATTGGTGAGGAGGGTAATGAAAGGGCCGGTACCTGAAGAGGACCGGCCCTTTCTTTCGCTGTTTCAGAGACAGCAGATCTGCGCAATCCTTTTAATGTGATCGGAAGTGCGTTTATCAAGTGATTTCATGTACGCATCCCAGTCATCTATCCTGAACTTTGCCACGCCGGTTTCGATGGCAGCCCTGGCAACTGCTGAGGCTACACGGGAGATAAGCCGCGGATCGAGCGGCTTGGGAATGATATAATCGCGGCCAAACTCCAGTTTTTCGAGATCATAGGCTACAAGGACCTCAACAGGAACAGTCTCTTTTGCAAGCGTTGCAAGGGCCCTCGTGGCCGCCAGTTTCATCTCCTCATTGATGGTGGTTGCCCTTACGTCAAGCGCACCCCTGAAGATGAACGGAAAACCGAGGACATTGTTTATCTGGTTGGGATAGTCTGATCTTCCCGTTGCAAAGATAAGATCATTGCGGGTCGACATGGCATCTTCATAGCTGATTTCCGGGTCAGGATTGGCCATGGCGAAGACGACAGGATTGGGGGCCATGGTGTTGAGCATCTCCTTACTCAGCATTTTGGCTACTGAAAGGCCCAGGAAGACGTCAGCGTCTTTAACTGCCTCTGCCAGTGTGTTGACATCACGGTCAGTAATCCATTCTTTCTTGTATTTGTTAAGGTCAGTCCTTTTTTTATTTATAACTCCTTTGCTGTCGACCATGACGATGTTTTCCTTTTTTACCCCGAGGGCTACATATAGGCGCGTGCACGAGTTGGCGGCAGCTCCGGCGCCGCAAACGACAACCCTTATGTCGGAGATCTTTTTCCCGTTAATATCCAGTGCATTCAGAAGACCTGCAGATGAGATAATGGCAGTCCCGTGCTGGTCATCATGAAACACGGGTATATCAAGCATCGCCTTCAGCCTTGTCTCGACCTCAAAACACTCCGGGGCTTTAATATCCTCGAGGTTAATGCCTCCGAAGGTGGGGGCGATCCTGGCACATATCTCGATCAGCTTTTCAGGGTCTTTCTCATCCACCTCGATATCAAATACATCCACATCAGCGAAAACCTTGAAAAGAAGACCCTTGCCCTCCATCACGGGTTTACCTGCCAAAGCACCAATATCACCAAGACCGAGCACGGCGGTGCCATTTGAAATCACCGCAACAAGATTGGCCTTTGATGTATACAGATAGGCATCCTCAGGATTCTTCTCAATCTCAAGGCAGGGATATGCTACCCCAGGAGTATATGCGAGACCGAGATCATTCTGTGTGCAATAAGGCTTAGTCGGGATAACCTCAATCTTACCCCTGCGTCCGCGACTGTGATAAAGGAGCGCGTCTTCTTTCGTGATTTTTGACATATCGGGAAATTTAGTTGATTTTGAATTACTCTGTGAAAAGGAATTAGTACAACGAATTTAGGGCATTTCTCAGACTACTCCAACTTAATTGTAGAATAATAATCTGAATTCATTTGGCACTAAATTGAAAATTAGATATTTTAATTGCGGCAAAAAACGGAACGGGCCTGAAACATTACAGATGTGTTCCTGGCTAAACCAACAGACGAAAGGAAATGAGGCACATTGCGGTTTTAATCATACTGATGGCGCTGTGGTCATGCAAAGGTAAAGAGACAGTGCATCCGAATATTATCTTCATTATGACTGATGATCATGGGTATCAGGCATTGAGCGCTTACGGAAGCGGGCTCAACTCGACGCCCAATCTTGACCGTATCGGCGATGAAGGAATCATCTTCAGAAACAGCTTCGTATGTAACTCAATCTGTGCTCCGAGCAGGGCTGCCCTTCTCACCGGCAAGCACAGCCATGCCAATGGTCAGCTCGACAACAGGCAGAGGTTTGACAGCTCCCAGGTGACGTTCCCGAAGCTACTGCAGGATGCCGGTTATCAGACTGCCCTGATAGGCAAATGGCACCTGAAGAGTGATCCTACAGGCTTCGATTACTGGAATATTCTACCCGGGCAGGGAAGTTACTATAACCCTGATTTCATTGAAATGGGCCGCACATACCGTGAGAAAGGGTATGCTACCACCATCATCACCGATATGGCTATAGAGTGGCTCAGCAACAGGGATACCACAAAACCTTTCTGCCTGATGGTGCATCACAAAGCCCCTCACCGCAACTGGATGCCTGATACTGTTGATTTTGACCTGTTCGACGGTGCTTCCTTCCCGGTACCGGAAACTTTCTTTGATGATTATAAGGGAAGACAGGCTGCCGGGCTGCAGGAGATGAGCATCATGCACGACATGCGCATGTCTTCCGACCTTAAAATTACAGGCGCTGACGGCGACAGCGTTTCCCAGGCAGAGAAAGACTACCTGTGGTACCTAAATCACAGACTCAGTCCGGATCAGTATAAAGCATGGGCCGGGGAATATGAAAAAATAAGCCAGGATTACAATGAGCATCCTCTGAGCGGGGATTCGCTTGCCATATACAAACTGAACAGGTATCTGACCGATTATCTGAGGACCATTCAATCGGTTGACCGCAATACGGGCAGGCTGATGGATTATATTGATGCTTCAGGACTGAAAGACAATACGCTGGTGGTATATACCTCAGATCAGGGTTTTTATCTCGGCGAACACGGCTGGTTTGACAAACGCTTCATGTATGAAGAGTCCTTCCGGACCCCTCTCATGATGAGGCTGCCTGCCGGATATAAGACCAGGGGAGACATAGGTGAGATGGTTCAGAACATTGATCTTGCACCCACTTTTCTTGAAATGGCGGGCGTCACTCCGCCGGAAGCGATGCAGGGTATTTCGATGGTTCCTCTGCTCAGGGGGGATAACCCGAAGAAATGGCGCGACGCCCTTTACTATCAGTATTATGAGTACCCGGCCGAACATGCCGTCAGAAAACACTACGGCATCAGAACCGACAGATACAAGCTCATTCATTTCTATAATGATATTGATCAATGGGAGCTGTATGACCTCAGCGCAGATCCGCATGAGATGAACAATCTCATTGATGACCCGGGTTATGATGCCGTGGAAAGGAAGCTCAGGAAGAAACTTGACGGTCTCCGAAGACTGTACAAAGTACCTGAAGAAATATAATTTTTGTTTTTTGGACTAATTGTCTGCGATTTTTTTTGTCAGCAGGTAAAATGTATTTGCAGCTGTTTTCTCCTTATCAGGCGGTGCCCCTCCGTTATTCTTTATCTCTAAGAAATCGTTCACGAATTTTTCTGCATTGCCCCACTCGGTCTGAAGAATACCTGCATACCTCTCCCTTGTTGCTTTGGTTGCCGTTGAGATGAATATCCCTGTATTCTCAAGCTGTCTGAGAGCCACTTCCGGTGTGCGCCAAGGGCATGTCAGCACTGTAAATCCTTTTAGCGCGAACATCACGGGTGAAAGATCAGGCCTCTCATAGTGCCAGTCGCAGATTACAACATCCTTGTAAATCAGGTCAATGGCCCTGTGGGTGTTATTCATACTTGCTTCCCACATCCCATATCCTGTTGTCTTTCCGTCAATGAGCCTGTCACCCCATATCCACATCCTGCATCCTCTTGAAGCCAGAAAATTTCGGATCAGATTCACTTCACCGGCAAACAGCTCGGCATTATCTTTTCCCGAGCAACGCGGACATTTGCTGTCTCCTATATAAAAAACCTCATCCATCCCTGCATGAAAAGCATTCGCCTCAAACACATCAATAATTTCTCCCACTACATCAAACACCACGTCATGCACCTCCGGGTGAAGCGGGCAGTAACTTTTACAGTAAAGGCCATCATCATTTGGCCATTTGTATTCCTCCGGCATCTTTACCCATGGTGTCTCATCAAACTGCGGATAAACCTCCAGCAACTTACCGGCCTTTGTTGCCCACGACTGGTGACCAAGAAGGTTAATTTGAGGTATAAGGTTAATATTTAGCTCTTTGCAGGTACGCACAAGTGTTTTAATGTCTTTTTCCGTAAGCGGGTTGTCGCCTCTCAGCTCCGGATGAGTTTCAAACTCATAACCCCAGTCGACACGCAACACCAGGGTGTTTACGCCAAGAGGTGCGAGCTCTTCCCTTATAAATTTATCGAATTCCTTTACATATTCATGTCCTGGTGCAGAAATACAAAGACCCAGCAACGGCAGGCCTTTATCTTCAGCTTTTCCAGGTAGGAGGACCAGTGACAAGAGGAATAACATGAAAGTCTTTTTCATTGTTTGTTTTTTTGAGGGTTTGCCCGATACAGGATTAATGTCGCGAGCCAATTTAATCAAATTCTCTATATTTACCAGTCATGAATTTCTAACACGCTATGAGCAGTAATAAAGTTAACAGACGTATATTTCTTTCCAGAAGTGCAGCAATCGGAATTGGTCTTACCATTGTCCCGCGTCATGTGCTTGGCGGCAGGGGTTACCTGCCTCCGAGCGATCAGCTGACCAAAGGTATCATCGGCACAGGGGGAATGGGCCTTGGTCATTTTGGCTACGAGAATACCCGCCTGCTCGCTGTCTGCGATGTCGATGCCTCACATCTCAGAAGAGCGCTCGATAAGGCCGGCAAAGGGGTTACCGGATATCATGATTTCAGGGAGCTGATAGCAAGGCCTGACATTGATATAGTCCATATAGCAACACCCCCGCACTGGCATGGCATCATGTCGAAAATGGCCGCTGACGCAGGCAAGGATATCTGGTGCGAGAAGCCGATGACACGTACCATAGGTGAGGGGAAGAAGGTTGTTGAAGCGGTGCAGTCAAACGGACGCATGTTCAGGCTGAACACATGGTTCAGGTTCACAGGTCAGTTCTACGGGCTTGGCACTACCGTCAGACCACTGAAGAAAATCGTTAGCAGCGGAGTGCTCGGATGGCCTCTGAAAGTGACTGTCAGCGGCATAACCGGGTATGACTGGAAGTTCTACTGGACAGGTGTGCCGAACCTGCCTCCGCTGACACCTCCGGAAGACCTTGATTACAATTTCTGGCTCGGCCCCGCCCCCTATAAGCCGTATAACCCTCTCAGGGTGCATGAGAAGTTCAGGGGCTACTGGGATTATGACGGTGGCGGCCTCGGTGATATGGGGCAACATTATCTCGATCCGGTGCAATACATTCTCGGGAAGGATGATACCAGCCCGGTTTCTGTTGAGATAGATGCACCCCAGCAACACTATGATGCTGTTGGCACGTGGAGGAGAATAACGTATACCTATGATGACGGCTGCAAGATAATCCTTGACGGTGAGAACCGTGATAAAGATGCGGCCTACATTGAGGGCCCGCACGGGAAAATATACAAGGGATTCATTTCCGATCTGCCAAAAATTCGTGAACTCGCCGGAAATCTGCCGGAACCTGAACCACAGATAACGGTATTCAGTGAATCGGTTAAGACAAGAAGACCATTTGCCCTGAATGAAATGAACGGTCACAGGTCATGCACACTGGTAAATTTGGGTGTTGTGGCGCTCCGCCTGGGTCGAAACCTTACATTTGATCCTGTAAGACAAGTGTTTACAAATGACGATGCGGCGAATGCACTTATTGATCAGCCAATGAGGGGTGAATGGCATTACTGAAATCCAACGAAATTCAAAAATCATGAATAAATTTAAAATACTGTTTGCTGTTACGGCAGCTATGGTCCTGCAAGTCGCATTAAATGCCCAGGATGTGAGGACTATTGAAACCAGGGTGGCAGATCTTCTTGCAAAGTTGCCGGCTGATAATCAGGACCTTACAATGCGCCTGATGGAAGAAATGTATTCCCTTGGCGATGAGGGCACTTCTCTTATCTGTGGTCAGGTAATACCTGCAGGCACCGGTGACGATACGAAGGCAAGGTATGCCATATCAACACTCACCACCCATCTCACTGCTGACAAGGATAACCTAAGGAGGATTGCATGGGAGAAACAGTGTATAAGATTCATGCAGGCTGCCACTAAGAGGGATGTCAGGACTTTCTTCATGAAGCAGCTGAACCTGGTAGGGTCAGATGCTGCTGTTGAGGCCCTTGCTGATTATACACGTGATGCGGAAATATGCGATGATGCCGTCATGGCACTACAGTCTGTCGGCAGCGATAAGGCGCACGAGCTTCTTGCCTCTGCAATCGAAGAAGGGGAGTGCCCCTGTGCAGCGCAGATCATGATCGCCCTGGCAGACAGTCAGTACAGTGAAGCGGTTCAGAGCTACCTGAACTGGTACGGGAAAGGCAACCGCGGTGAGCAGGCCGCTGCTCTGTACGCTCTTGCAGTCACAGGTGACCCTGTGGCAATGCCTGTTCTGATGCGTGCTGCAGAATCTGCCGGATACACGTGGGAGCCTACAGGTGCAGTGCAGGCACTTCTGCTCTATGCAAGGACCATCGGCCTTGCAGGCGACAAACGCGGGATGAAAAAGATCACAGACCAGGTAATCTCCAGGAGCACGACACCCGGGACTGCAGGACAGCGTCTGGCTGCCATGAGCGTGGTTGTGGCCGTGCTTGGTGAGGATGCCCTTCCCATGCTCCTTGCAGCAGCCGGCGATCCTGATATCGCTGTTCGCGGCGGAGCCCTCAGACTGGCCGGGTTGCTGCCGGGGGAAGAGGCGACAAAAAAATGGATGAAGAGGTATACAAAGGTAACCGGGGAAGCAAAACCGGAGATACTCTTTATGCTTGGCGAGAGAGGGGACGAGCTCGCAGTGCCTCTGGTGCTTAAAGCCCTAAACGATCCCTCACAGGAAATAGCCGGTGAAGCAGTCACCGCCCTGGCAAAGCTGCAGGGCGCCAGAGCCGTTGACCCGCTTATTTCATGGATATTGAAGTATGACAATGAAGAGGGTCACAGAGCGGCAGCCGGGGCACTGACAACAATACTTGACAGCACAAGCATTGGAAAGGTTGCCGCAAGCCTTCCCGCATCAAAAGGACACAGCACGGTGGCACTTATCTGGCTGCTCGCGTGGTCAGGCAGGAATGAATATTTCGACGATGTTCTCCCGTATGTCAATTCGGAAGATCTTGGCGCGAGGGCTGCTGCCATTTCCTCACTGGGCAGCCTGGCCTCATGGGAAGACCAGCCGGCAATCATCTCGCTGCTGCAGAGCACCACGGAAAAACAAGAGATAACGGAACTGCAGCGCGCCCTGGCCACTGCCGCCATGAAAACCGATGATGCCGGGAAAAGACCGGAAAAGATTCTCGCCGCGCTGGACAAGCCCGGCGACAAGCTCAGACTTATTCCGCTTCTGGCCCAGACCGGAGGCAATGAGGCGCTCAAGAGAGTGGCATATGAATTTGAGAACGGTGATGCTATTACCCGTGATGTGTGTTTCGACGCCCTGGCACACTGGTCAGATCACTCTGCCCTGAAAGCCCTCCGTGATATATGTGCATCGGGCAATAAGACATTTGGCAGGCCTGCTCTCGACGCATATTTCAGGATGGTATCCGTCGCAGCTGTCACTCCGGAGCGAAAACTGCTTCTTGTAAAGGAAATTGCTCCTCTGGCAGTGGCACCAGATGCAAAGGCAGATATGATGGCTCTTGCAGCTTCCCTGGGCATACGGCCGGCCGGTATCTTTATCTCTTCCTGGCTCTCTGACCCCTCAGAGGAGGTGAGAGCGGCGGCTAAGGAAGCATTGAATGAGATGAACCTGCCTGCCAGCGAGGTTTTTGTTCCGATGTTCAACGGCAAGGATCTGTCCGGATGGCATGGCCTTGCAGGTAATCCGATAACAAGGGCAGGCATGAAACCGAAAGAGCTTGCCGCAAAACAAATGGAGGCTGACCTTAAGGTGTCGGGCAACTGGAGTGTCAGGGACGGAATGATATGGTTCAACGGCAAAGGCGACAACCTGTGCAGCGTGAAGGAATACGGCGACTTCGAGTTATATGTCGACTGGCGTATTACGAAGGATGGTGACAGCGGCATTTATCTCCGCGGCTCGCCACAGGTGCAGATATGGGATACTTCAAGAACAGATGCAGGCGCCCAGGTCGGCTCAGGAGGCCTGTACAACAACGAAAAGAATCCTTCAGCACCGCTTAAAGTGGCTGATAATCCTGTCGGGGAATGGAATACCTTCCGTATACTGATGACAGGTGAAAAGGTCTCGGTATGGCTGAATGGCGAACTTGTCACCGATAATGTCATAATGGAAAACTACTGGAACAGGGAGATCCCGATATTTGAGAAAGGAGCTGTCGAGCTTCAGGCGCACGGAACTGACCTTTCCTTCAGGGATATATATATCCGGGAGATAAGTCCGGCTGAATATAATCTGACGGAGGAGGAGAAAGCTTCAGGATTTGTATCACTGTTTAACGGCCGCAATCTCGATGGCTGGGTAGGAAACAAAATATCATATACGGTTGAAGACGGGATGATTGTAATAAAGCCGGGAGACGACAGCGGGGGCAACCTGTACACCGCCAGAGAGTACTCTGATTTTAATTTTCGTTTTGAGTTTCAGCTGACCCCGGGTGCAAACAACGGACTTGGTATCAGAACCCCTCTGGAAGGTGATGCGGCATATGTCGGCATGGAGCTTCAGATACTTGACAATGACGCTGCAATCTATGCGGATCTTAAACCCTATCAGTATCATGGGTCAGTGTATGGTGTTATACCTGCAAAACGTGGTTTTCTGAAACCAGTGGGGGAGTGGAATTATGAGGAAGTGATTGTCAGCGGAACAAAGGTAAAGGTCATCCTTAACGGAACTGCAATTGTCGATGGCGATATTGCTGAGGCAAGTGATCAGGGCACCATTGACGGGAATGATCATACGGGACTGAAGAACAAGAAAGGACATATCGGTTTTCTGGGCCACGGATCTGTCGTCAGGTTCCGCAATATAAGGATCAGGGAGCTGTAAATAATTTACCACCCAACCTAACCTTGTCAATCATTGATTTTTCAACACCCGTCAAATAGAAATGAACTTTTCTTGCCGGTGAACATATAAAATACCATTTTTGATCGTTTAATATAACAATGAGTGGCCCACCAGCCCTCCAAATGAATATTGAAGGGAAGAATAACTGCTGAAATGAAAATACTTATCTGCGAAGATAATCTTCTTGCTTCGAGAGCCATGTCTGTAGTACTGGAGCGTGAAGGTTATGACACCGTCACTGCCACTGACGGCAATAGTTCAATAGACCTCCTGAGGAGTACTGATTTCAGCCTTATTATAGTTGACATACACCTTCCTTACCACAGCGGTCTCGAACTGATCAGGTTCCTGCGTACAGATCTGAAGAAGAAGACTCCGGTGCTTATTGTGTCAGCCTTCAGTGATCCCCAGGTACAACGCCAGGCCAGTGAAATGAAGGTTAGCGGCTATATAACAAAACCTTTTGATCCTGAAGATCTTATCAGGAAGATCAGGTCGGCTTTAATACAATTATGATGCGATTAATGCGGTTCAGATCCTTGCTGATGTTGGCGCTTGTCATGATGATGGCCTGCGGCGATCTTTTTGCACAGACCATCAACAATCCTGAGGAGGAATACTCAAGGATCAGGACGCTTGCTCTTTCAGGTGATTATACTCAGGCAGAACCAGCTGCCCGTAATCTTGTGAAACAGTTTCCGGACTATGGTGACGCTCGAATCCTGCTCGGCAGGGTAATAGCATGGCAGGGAAATTATGACGAGGCTGCTGCCGTCATCGACACTCTTCTTCAGAGCGAACCAGAGAATTCAGATGCCCTTGAGGCATTGACGGATATCAGACGATGGTCGCGTGACAGGTCGCAACAGAATACTCCGCCTACAGATATAAGAGCCGGTTACTTTTTTGATACATACTCAAAACCATATGACCGTCTGTGGCAGGTATTCTCCCTGGGAGCAGGTCACCGTTTTTCATGGGGCAGTGCCATCGCCACAGCCAATCTGGGTCATATAAATATAGGCCCTCCGGATGAAGTAATCGACAATGACATGCAGTTCTCGATTGAAGCATGGCCTGACATAACAAGTAAAAACTACGCCTATGCAGCTTATGCCTGGAGTCCCGGCCCCTGGTTCCCGAAACACAGGGCCGCACTGGAGCTTTGGCAGACGTTACCTAAAGGATTTGCGGTATCGGCAGGGGTGAACTTTTACTTTTTTGACAAGAGCATTTATATTGCAACACTCTCCCTTGAGAAGTACCTGGGTGACTGGTGGTTTTCAGCCAGAAGTTATATTTACTTTAAAGACATAGGCGTTACAACGTCTTTCTACCTGACTGCCAGAAAGTATTTTGGTACAACGGATTACCTGCAGCTTACAGCCGGGGCAGGTACGGCACCTGATGAGCCATTTGATATTATGACGGATCTTGAGAGACAGAGTGCCACAAGCGTCAGGCTGGCTTATTTCAATCAGATAAACTCTTACTGGTCGTTCAGGCTCGGGGCGGGTTATTCGTACGAAAAGTATGACACAGACAGTTTCCGTAACAGGTTCGAAGGCAACATTGGCCTTATACGTGGAATAGGGAAAGTGAGATGAGAAGATTCACGATCATATTACTGTCATTGTCATTGTCACTTGCTCTCCTCCAGGGTATGACAGGAGCTTCGCTGACAGCCCAGGTTTCTGCAAGGATGGACGAACCTGTGCCGGCTCTCCCGGTGGTCTCTTCATTCCCGACTGAACTGACGGTAGACGGGCTTATCTCTCTGGCGCACGGTAACTATTCGTTGCAGATGGGGGCATTCTCGCAAAGGCAATATGCCGTGAGCCTGTCTGACAAGCTTAAGGAAATGCTCAGCATCAATGTCGATGTGATCGAGGAGAGTGGTCTGTTCAAGGTGTTTATAAACAGTGAACTGATCGGAAAGGCTCCCTGTCTTTATATTCCCGTTTCCTTTCCAGCACCTGTCGCCGTGAAAGCAGAGGGCGAAGAAAAGGAGACTGTTCCGGCTGATACCATTGCACCGGCTCCTGCGGAAACGGTTGCAGCTGACACTGTGCAGACTGAAGCTGAGCGCGAAGTTACAGTCCCGGACACAGTCGCAGTCGCTCCCGCCACAACATATGAAGCCCCGCCCCAACAGATACAACCAAAGAGAACTCTCAGGAACTTTTTCTCCCTCAGGGGAAACAGTCCGTGGCTGATAAAATACGACTATTTCGGTAAATCGGTTGCCCTGGTTAATGCACTTATATTCATTATCCTGGCATCATTTGTAACAATGATAGTCCTGCTCATCACGATACTTCTCAACAGGAGAAGGATGGAGAAGGAAGCCAAACTGCGGCAGTATCTGCTGGAACAGTACCAGTCGCTTATCATTGACTACCTGTTTGGCAATACAGCTTCAGATTCATTCAGATCCATAGCGTCGGATAATTATCGCAGGCAGGTGCTCATAGACCAGATGATCGACGTAAGTGTTAACCTCAAGGGTGACTCTGAGGACAAGCTCACCAGGCTTTACAAGGATCTGGAGCTTGACAGGGATTCGATACGGCGGGCACACAGCCGCAAGTGGCATCTCAGGATAAAGGGTTTCAGGGAGCTTGCCTTCATGGGCATCAGAGAGGCCAACGAGGAGATGTACAAATCACTCAACTCACGCAACGAGATCCTGAGGATGGAAGCTCAGATAGCTCTTGTACGCCTGAGTGATAAGGAGCATTTCGAATTTCTGTCACGGCTTGAGAGACCGTTCTCTCTTTGGGAACAGATGACCCTGCATGACCTTATCCTGCAGCATAATGTGCCTGTACCTGAATTCAAAAAGTGGCTCAACTCAGCCAATCCGACGGTCGTGATGTTTGCACTGCGCATGATAAGGGAATTCAAACAGCGTGATGCGGAACCGGAAGTAAAGATTGCACTCTTGCACCGTGACCACCGTGTCAGCCAGCTTGCTGTCGAGGTGTCCGGTGATCTTGATATGAAAGGTACGCTTGATACAATGAAGCGTATGTATAAATTCCAGGATTACAACGGCTGTCTTGAGATAGTCAAATCAATGGGTAAGATGCCCGAGCTGGCGATGATGGGCTTTCTCAAACTGGTGCTTGACAAGGAAGATGATGTGCAGCTGCAGATTGAAGCTGTCAAGGCCATTGAGAATATGGGCGAGGAGGGGGTCAAGGCGCTTGTAAAGATTATGAAATCAGAATATAAAAACTACAATATCATTGTCAGGCATGTGCTTGACAGAAGGATATACTAAATGCGATGAGTTTTATCTTAGGACATCTGATCTTCTGGCTTACACTTGTACTTTTCAGTACATACCTGTTGCTTGGCATTCACTCTGCTCTTGCACTCAGGCGCTATCTTCGCAAGAACAGTTATGTGAACTACAACACTCTTGTGCTTTCACCGCTGAGCCCGCGCATAACGATTATCGCTCCTGCCTTCAACGAAAGCAAAACGATCATCGACAATGTACGCACTTTGCTGTCGCTCTATTACAATAACTTTGAGGTTGTCGTGGTTAACGACGGCTCAACCGACAATACTTTTGAAAAGATCAAAGAGGCATATGACCTTGTCAGGGTCAATTATTATTTTGATTACCGTATTCCCTGTGAGAGGATCAGGGGGGTGTACAAGTCAAAGGACCCGGCCTACAACCGTCTGACAATCATTGACAAGAACAACGGAGGTAAGGCTAACTCACTTAATGCGGGTATCAATATCAGCCGCAGCAACCTGATCGTGACCATTGATGCCAATTCGATCATCGAATCAGATTCCATTCTCAAGCTTGTCAAGCCTTTCCTTGAAGAAAAGGATAAAAAGGTCATCGGCACGGGCGGTGTGATACGCATCGTCAACTCATGCGAAGTGGAGAGGGGACATATCCGCCAGATCAACCTTCCGAAAAAGTTCCTTCCGCGTCTTCAGGTGCTTGATTATACGCGTGCGTTCCTGCTCGGGCGTATGGCATGGAGCCATCTTGACGGACTGATGCTCATCTCAGGCGCCATGGGTATGTTTGACCGCGAGACTGTCATCAAGGCAGGCGGGTACAACATCAAGACCGTCGGTGAAGATATGGAGCTGGTATTGAGGATGAGGCGCTACATGGCAGAACATAAGGAAAACTATGAGGTCACCTATATACCTGATCCTTTATGCTGGACTGAGGTGCCGTCTGACCTTAAATCGATGCGCAAGCAGAGGACACGCTGGACCAGGGGACTTATAGAATCACTGTGGTCTCATCGCAAGATGATGCTTAACAGTCATTACGGACGCCTTGGACTGCTGGGCTATCCTTACTGGCTCATCTTTGAGTGGGCAGCTCCCCTGATTGCTTTCCTTGGTTTTATATATACTATTTTTCTCGCCGTCACAGGTGCACTGAATCTTCCTTTCTTCCTGCTTCTGTTCCTTTTCGTCTACAGTTTCGCCGTGAGCCTTACTACCTGGGCTGTGCTGTTTGAAGAGATAACCTTCCATAAGTACCGCAGAAAGCGTGACGTGCTGATGCTGATCGGAACGGCAATGCTCGAACCATTCTTTTACCCTGTGCATACTTACTTTGCCGTCAGAGGTAACCTCGAAGCCTTGCGTGGCAAGAAGGGATGGGGCACGGCAGAGAGAAGCGGTTTCGATAAGAAAAAGAAGAAAACGGGATCAGCAGCTTAACCTAATTATTATAGTCGGGAATTAGTGAAAGGCCCTCCTCTATGATATGGAGAGAGGCCTTTTCTCTTGTAACAGTGGGCGGTACAACAAGCCACGTCGGCCATCTGTAACGGTTCGTGGTGTTGGTGACCACACCTTTATGGTTTATGGACACAGCAATACCCTCCGATTCGGAGGTGAAGATCTCAAAATTATAACCTCCGTCATAAGAAACAGCTCCGTCATTGACCCTCATCTGTGTCGGGTCATTGAAGTGCAGCATGGTCCAGGGCAGCCTGATATTTATTTTCCTGCCTGACCAGGCTATCGCAGCACGATTACCGCTGCTGAAGGAGGCAGCATGCTCAACAGGCACCTTGCCGATATTATCCACTGTCAGCTCAAACCCGTCATTGGTCCATTTCATTACCTTCCAGGGGGCTCCGTCAGTCGTGGTGCTCTTGTATTTCTGAACGGCCGGGTCGGTCAGGTTGAAACGGACTGTAAGACCGTTCATGTCATATGCTTCCGTGACATGATGCAGCGCCGTATCATCAGACAGGCTGAATGAAAGCAGGAACTCAGCCCTGTTCGTGACGAGTTCTCCGCCAGGCAGTGTTGATTCGCCGGTGCCTCCGAGATAAGTGTCAAACGACACCATAAACTCGTCCGTTTCAGACAAGTCAGCTGTGGTATTAATCTCAAGATAGAAGAAACTCTCGTCGTTTGTTGCCCTGACCGAGCTCAATGGTCCCGCAGGAGCATCCGTGGCGTAGGCTGTATAATCAGGCACAGTCTTCTGATCATAGGCCAGCAACCCGAAGCACTGTTCAGGTGATGTCTCGTTATGCCATAGCTGTCGCGTAGGTATTGTCTCCGACCCTGAACTGATGCCGTAAGCTTCAAGATATAAAACTATCCAGGTGCGTTTGAACCACTCATCCATCCATGCGAACATGAATCCGCCGGCACAGCCGGCATCAAGCATATTGTTCATCATCCTGAGGTTCTTTTCACCCTGCTGTATCTCTGAGTAACCACCGTGGTTCATCTCACTGAACGACTGGTGAGCGCTGCCCCAGCTGGAGGGCACACCGTATTCTGCTATCACCAGGGGCATGTTGCCGTAATGGTTCTTCAGCGCCGTGATATAACCAAGGTAGCTGTTGCTGCCGTAGCTGTCGCTGTAAGCCTGGTACCCCGGCTCCTGGCTGATGAAATTAGGATAGTAGGGATACGCATGGTAGCTTGCGAACATACCCGGTTCACCGTCGGCGCCGCTGATCTTTGTCAGGTCAAATGAGGCTACATCCTCATCAGTATGTATCTCCGTAGGGTGTTCAAGCGGATCAAGCGTCGGCCAGCTTGAGAAGCTGACAGGCCTGCTGACTGAATACTTGCTGTTCTCATAGGTAACCACTTTGTTGAGCATCTCAGTCACAAAGACCTCCGAGGCTGAACCTCCGGTGATGCTAAAACGCGCTCCCGTGAACGCTGTCGTACCCACGTGGAACTTATTGGTTGAATCAACCTCCTGTGAGCTCACCTCCCTGCCGATAATATACCCGGCAGTCCAGCGCGACACGTCGGTCTTGTATATTCCGTACGCCTTTCCGTACCTGAATGCCAGGTCACCGTTTCCGTTGAGGCAGTCAACCACCTCCTCAATCTCATTGATGAAACCCGGTTTGCGGTTGAAGAGGTCATAGGCTGACGGGTCCGAGGCATCTTCAACCTCCTCAAGCCAGATACCCTGGAAGAGCAGGAGGGGCGACGCGGGATTTCGCTGGTTGTATTCTGCAAGCTTCTCGTAGAATACCGGGGGATGCAGGGTGTAGACCCTGATTGTGTTAAAGCCGGCCTCAGCGATTCGCCTGATCCACTGTTCATAAACCTCCGGGGCAATGGCATAGGCTATCTCACCGGGGAAGTAGCCGGGGGGTGAGGACCCGAGATTTACACCCTTGAGATTCATAGACCTGTAATCCGGCCCGACGTATCTGGCGATATAATCACCTGACACCTTAAATGGATATTCCTGCCTGGCAGAAAGCACAAAATTGATTGCGGTGTCACGTGAGATGGTGATATCTGTGAGCCTGACAGGGTAATAGCCTGACTTGCTTACTTCGGTTATCACACTGAAGCGAAGCGACTGTTCCGTCTGCGGTGGCTCCGGAGGCATCATCACCGGCTCAAGGCCGGCAGCGGAAGAATAAGATGAGGCACCTGCAGCCTTGACCAGTCTTCCGCTGTAGGTTTTTCCCCTGAAAGTGAGAGCGAAGACATATATTCCGGGACGCTGGGGTGAGCCACCCTGGCTGCAGCCATCCCATACCACCCTGTAACTGCCGGCAGCAACAGAATCAAAATTCATTACCCTGATTTTCTGCCCTGCAATATTGTATATTGTGAATACCAGGTCTCCGGTTGTATTGGCAATGAAGGGGATATTCACAGAGTAGCTGAAGGGTACAGGATATGGAATGCCTGCCTGGAACTGGCCGGGGACATCACTGTACGCACCTGAAACCCTCACCGAGTAACTTCCGTCTGTACCTGTCACTGACCTGTATTCCGTGGCGTTAAGAAAAAACGAAACTCCGGCATCCATCATCAGCGCTCCTGACTCGTCTGTCACAGTACCTTTCACGATGATTTCCTTTGCTCCGGCAATCTGAAAAACAGAAGCCATTATGATAATAAATACTATCTCCTTAAAGCAAAGGCAGCCGAATTTCATTTTCATTGTGAGAATATACCTGAAGACAGTCAACTTGTACAAGTTCAAATGTAGCAAAAAGTGATATGAAATTAAGTGAATTTTTATCCGGGAAGAAATTGATTTGTCTATTTAACGGAGATTTGCTAAATTTATGCTTTGCAGATGTAGAATTATGGAAAAGTTCGTGATACAGGAGACCTCCAAGACACCATCAGTCAGTTTTGATCCGGAGCATGGACTTTTTGAAATCAGGGGGAAGTCCATTCCCGAGAACTCTTTTGGCTTTTATGCCCCTCTCCTCGATTATCTGGAAAGCTACAGCGCACAGCCTGCCTACCGGACCATCCTTAATGTCAAGTTCGAGTACTTCAATACCAGTTCCTCCAACAGGATACATACCATGTTCAAGAAATTCGAAAAACTTCACCAGGGTAATACGGAAGTCCTGATCAGATGGTTCTGCGAGAACGGAGATGAGAATATGCTTGATGCCGGCGAAGATTTCAAGACCATCCTCCGGGTTCCTTTTGAAATAGTTGAGGTCAATGAGCTCTGATTTTTTCTTTCCGTGCTTTCGAATATAATTTTTCTTATTTTTAAGCGCTCACACTGATGTAATATGGTCTTAAACTATATCTGGGTTGCCTTTTTCATTATCGGGTTTGTTTTTGCTCTTGTTCAGCTTATTTTTTTTGGAGATACGCAAATTTTCAACAAGCTGGTAAGTTCAACATTCGTCAGCGCTAAAACCGGTTTTGAAATTTCTCTCGGCCTCGCGGGTGTGCTTACCCTTTGGATGGGCCTGATGCGAGTCGGTGAAAAGGGAGGTGTAGTCAGTGGCCTCACAAAAATTGTCGGCCCGCTCTTCAGGAGACTGTTCCCATCTCTTCCCAGAGACAATCCTGCCTATGGCTCGATGGTTCTGAATATAGCTGCAAACATGCTGGGACTTGACAATGCTGCCACTCCGATGGGACTTAAGGCCATGAAGGAGTTGCAGGAGGCCAATCCTAAAAAGGATGAGGCGTCGGATCCAATGATCATGTTCCTTGTATTAAATGCTTCAGGACTGGTGGTAATTCCGGTAAGCATCCTGGTTTACAGGGCACAACTCGGCTCTGCCAACCCTGCTGACGTGTTTATCCCTATTCTGATCTCGACTTTTGTGGCAGCAATGGCTGGTGTATTAAGCGTAGCCCTGATCCAGAAGATCAATCTCCTGAACAAGGTCGTTCTGGCATACTTCGGAGTTATAGTAGCCATCCTGGGAGGGATCGTCTGGTTCTTCAGCACTCTGCCGCAGGAGAAAATAACTGCTTACTCTACTTTTGCCGCGAATTTAATTCTTATCCTTGTCATCACCTCATTCATTGTCCTGGCCCTGATCAGGAAGGTCAATGTCTATGATACATTCATCGAGGGTGCCAAAGAGGGTTTTACGGTAGCAGTTAAAATAATACCGTACCTGGTGGCGATACTCGTAGCGATTGGCATCTTCAGGGCTTCAGGGGCCATGAATCTCATGGTTGACGGCATAGCCTCTTTCTTCGGATGGCTGGGTTTTGATACCCAATTTGCAGATGCCCTTCCTGTGGCAATAATGAAACCTCTGAGCGGAAGCGGATCACGGGGACTGATGGTCGACGTCATGACTAATTTCGGCGCTGACTCATTCGTAGGACGGATGGCGTGTACCATGCAGGGATCGACAGACACTGTCTTCTATGTCATTGCCGTTTACTTCGGTTCTGTAGGCATAAAAAACACAAGGTACGCTATTCTGTGCGGGTTGACTGCCGATATCGTAGGGTCGGTCACGGCTATTCTTCTGTCGTATTTATTCTATGCGTGAGTTCACGACTTTTGCAGAATCCGGCGCTTCTCACGGAATTCGGGGATAATGCTCTCAAGCAAGGTATAATATTCTTTTCCGTGATTATGATGCACCAGGTGGCACAGCTCATGGATGATTACATAATCGGCCAGCGCCGGGTCTTTTTTCATAAGCTCACGGTTAAATGTGATATCACCGCCGGTGCGGCACGAGCCCCAGCGTCTCTTCATCCTTCGTACACCTACTGACCGTGGTTGCGGCAGTCTATCAGAATGGAGCTCTGCAAGCTCATAGGTGCGGGCAGCAAAATACTTCCTGGCTTCACGGAGATACCATGCATCAACAATTGATGCGACCTTATCAGGAAAGATCTCACCGGCAAAACCTATCAGCAATTCATCACCCCGGAGCTCAAAGGCTGGCCTGGTATCTGGTATCAGCCTTATGGCAATATCTCTTCCAAGGAAAGGTACAATGCTGCCGTCATTAAGCTGTTTCATTTCAATTGCCGGCTTAACCTCCTTTAATCTCTCCCTCTGTCTCGTTATCCATCCGGTCTTCTGATGTACGAACTGCAGCAATGCATAAACGGGCACGTACCACGGCGCCCTGACCTGCAGGGTGCCGCCGGGCCTTACATATAAAGCTATTGTACGCCGTGACGATCTGACAATATCAATCTCAACCTCCTCAGAGGCAATGGTGATTGTTCTTTTTTTCATGAGGAGTAAGAAAGGACCTTATTTTTCGGGTTTGATTATCTGAGGTCTCCCGGATGTGGAAGCTACCTTATATCCTGTTAGAAATCCTGCCCTGGACACCTTCACCAGCTTGTCGAAATCAATGAATTCGAAATCGTCTGTCTCCCTGTGGTAATCCTTGTGTAGTCCGGAAAAGAAGAAAAGTACCGGTATACCTTTTCGGTAAAAAGGATAATGATCTGATCCCGAGAAGTGTGAACCCTTTCCTTCATCAATAACGGTGATACCCGATTGTGTACATGCTGCTATCGCATCATTAAGGAGACCGGGAGTATCACCTCCGGATACTATCTTTATGGTATCGCGGCCTGTGATATCAATCTCGCCGCTTAGTGAGGCACCGGTATCAGTCTCGCGCTTCGATCTGCCTATCATGTCAAAGTTGATGTCAGCTACCGTTTTGTCAAGAGGGAACAGGGGGTTATCGATATAGTAACCGGAACCGTGGAGGCCCTCTTCTTCTCCTGTGGTCCACAGGAAGACAATGCTCCTGGGTGGCTTCCTGTTAAGTGACGTAAATGCACGGGCTACATTGAGCAGCCCCACGCTGCCTGAAGCATTGTCGTTGGCGCCGTTAAAAATATTGCCAGAGCTGTTCCTGCCCACATGATCATAGTGAGCGGTATAAATCACGCATTCGTTTTTGAGGACAGGATCTGATCCTTCGATATAACCAATCACATTAGAGCTGGTAACAGTGTCTTTGGCCACATTGATGGTTACTTCAGCCTTCAGGTCGGGAATGACAAATGAAACAGGTTTTTTTAAAAGAGCTATACTGTCCTGCAGTTGCTTCAGGGTGAGATTTGCTTTGCCCAGCATAAGATCGGCAACTTCCCTGGTGATGACATAGGCATTCAGGTTGAAGGAGAATTGTTTCCTGAAGAGAGGCTTAAGCTGATAGGAGCTGCCCATCGGGATGAGATCAGAGGATATGTTTTCCCCAAGGGCAGGATCACCGACGAAGAAGACGGCTTTAACCTGCTGCAGCATGGCCAAAGACAACTTGCGAGCTTCGTCCATTTCGCCTGGAACATCCTCAGGTGAGGGCAGTCCGTTGCCTTTCAGATCCGGTTTTCTTGTCATAATAATAACTGTTCTGCCCTTCAGCGAAAGGCCTGAGAAGTCGTTGTATTTTTCCTCCGTATTCATGTAACCGTAACCTGCGAATACTACATCTGCGCTGAAACTTACACTGTCACCGGGAGTCATAATTGCTTCAATCCGGGAAGTATGGAAAAGGTTGCCGGCTGAATCAGTTAAGGAGATCATCGATTCTCCGGGTATAGTAGTTACTCTCAGGTAATCAAGCGACTGGAAAAGGTTTTCCTGACCAGGCAGGGGCTTAAGACCCATTTCAAGTGCAGCGGTACCTATATATGCAGCGGCAGCATTATTCCCTTCACTACCGGTCCTGCGTCCTTCAAGGGCGTCCGAAGAAAGGTATTTCATGTGTTTCTCAGACTCGTCCCTGGTAATTGATTTCAGGGCTTTATCCTGGGAGTACAATGATGATGTAACCAAAAGGACGGCGAGGAAGAAAACTGATTTAACGTTCATGCGGTTAAATAAATTTTAAGAAGTATTCAAAAGTACAAAATTGTCATTTACTCTTCAGTGTAATAACCACTATTTCGGGTGGCATGAATATCCTGAGGGCCATGCCTATTGTCCCCATGCCTGTGGTGGCATAGAGGTATTTATCCTGTTTACTGTAAAGGCCTCTCCAGTACTTATGGTAAATCGAAGCAGGTGAGATATAACCTCCCGGAAATGGCAATCCTGCCTGCATTCCATGAGTATGCCCTGCGAGTGCAAGCTGCGGCATCCCGTCGTACTGTTCAGCCACGTCCCAGGCGCCGGGGTCATGAACAAGCAAAAGACTGAATACGCTGTCAGGGATCAGATCAAATGCCTTGTTAAAATTACCGTAATTCATGCTAAAATGGTGACCATGGGTGACTATGCCTGTTATGGCTATCCGAGCTCCGTTATGTTCTGTAAGCACTGTTGTATCAGACAGAAGCGAGTATCCTGACGCCGTGATCTTTTCCGAAAGCTTTTGCCGGCATTCCTTACCGTAGCTCTCATTATAACCGGGGTGGTAGGTTCCGTCATCATGGTTTCCGTATATTGCATAGGCACCGCTGCCAGCCCCGGCTTTCCGGAGGATCGTGTCACAGTTGCCGAACTCCTGCCAGCCAAATGTGATGAAGTCGCCGGTGTTGACAAGCAGATCAGGGTTCTCGGCATTGATGGCGCTGACGACTGCTTCCAGCCTGTTATAATGCCCTTGCCAGGAAGAGAGATGAAGATCTGATACCAGTACGATCTTCATGCCGTCAAGCCTGCTGTCAAGGCTACTGATCCTGACATCCTGCCTCATAACCCTCGTATCAAAACGCTGCCTGAAGAAGCTGTCTGTGAAAAGGAGCAACAGCATCCCGGAAATGATAATATTTGCAAGTACCAGTCCCCCGAGCTTCCGGTGCAGGATTCTTCCAAGCAGGCGGGTGCCGATGCTTGTCACAAGGTATAAAAAGCCTACTGTAAGGATCAGGGCTGCGACAGCTCCGAATACTATGTACCTGTAGGCATTTGCAGGGTCTGCAAACTCTCCCCGGTAAGTAATCAGTCTGATAATGAAATACAGCAGAATAAAGCTCAGTATCGCTTTAACGGTAAGCACTACTGCCTGCAGCGCTCTGCTGCGGTGCTTCATGTCACCAATGAGACGCCAGAATATATAGATATCTGCCAGTAACAGAATTACGAAAATCCACATCGGACAAATTTGTGACAAAAGTAATACTTTAACCCGGTCCCCGGAATAATACAGTCTTTTTGAGGTATTTTTACAGCATGGTAACTGTCAGATTGATATCAGCACCTGATGTGCCGTCACAGGTCACATACGTTGTTATTGCAGTCAGGTATGACGGAGGATGGCTGTTTGTCAGACATCGTAAGAGAGGTGGGTATGAACTCCCTGCCGGTCACCCTGACAAGGGTGAGGACAGCGTGGAAGCTGCCGTGAGGGAGCTTATGGAGGAAACCGGCGCACTTGACTTTACTCTGGAGCCGGTGACTTATTATTATGTAGATACCGGCTCAGGTAAAAAATTCGGAAGACTGTTTCTTGCCATTGTTGATACCCTTGGCGAGATTACTGACAAGCGTGAAATAGAAGGAGTGAAGGTTTTCAGACGTTTACCGCGAGACCTGTCGCTGTCTGAGGTAATGACATTTCTTTACAGGACGGCAGCAAGGTATATCAGATATATTCAATACTGATCTGCTTAAGCCACTTTTCCTCCAGAATTCGGGCTATTCTCTTTACCACGGTCCGTCGTATCTCAAGATCCACAGGCAGTGTGGGATCCTGGTGGGCGACATTGATGCGTGTCCCTACAATGAAGTTAATCTCATCACTTTCCATGATCATTTTAACGATCTTGTCTGCCGGACCCTTACCGAGCTTCACGCTGTTGTTGAATACTTTGATCAGTTCATTTACTTTCTGCAGGGTAAGGATTCCCTCAGTGACCAGGTCAATGCCTTCCATAAAGCTCTCGGGAGGCAGGTCAGGGTCTTCAAAGACCAGTTCATCAACGATTTTCCTGTTGAGCTCCCTTGCCACAATATCGGCAGTGGTTCCGCCGCAAAGAATCACTTTGCCGTTATAGCCCGTCACCCTGGCTGCAAGCTCCTTGTCCTTCCCTTCATCATAAGGCGGTCCCGAGCAGATAAGCAGCTTTCTCGGCTCCCTGAAATACAGTATGGCACATGAGATATCATCCTTAGCCTCGTAATTATCATATTTATAGGCCATCGTCACAATCTTCCCGGCCAGGGCATTTGCAGAGATGGAAGCTTCACCGGAAACAAGTGATGCAGCATACTGCTGTACTGTGTCACGTTCCCATCCGAGAGGCCAGGCATTGCTTCCCATGCCGCTCTGTGCCACGCCGTCAGAGAGCAGAATGATCCTGTCTTCCTTGGCAGGATAGAAGCTGCATTTGTGAAGTATTTTTCCTGCGTTCCTGCCATTGTCAAGGATCACGTCTTTCCAGTCAGGTTCAAATGGCTGATTACCTCTCAGGATAATGCATCTGGGGTTGTCATACTCAAGTATGTTGGCGCGGCCGTCGCTCTCGATATCAACGATAGAAAAGGTCGCATAGCTTATCTTCCTTACCGAGCATACCGGCAGTGTATTCATTATTATCTCTGCGATACGGTCAGGCTCCTTATGCTCACGGGTGAAATTGAGCGCCATGGTGGAGGTCAGGGTGGCCAGTATATTAGCTTTCACTCCGCTGCCCATGCCGTCAGAAAGGACAGTGATGATGCGGTTTTCTTCCCGTACATTGACTGAGAGGAAGACGTCGCCGCAGATGCGTTCACCGTGATGATTACGCTGCTGGCTGTTAACCTCGATGAAGAAATCCCGTTCCATGCCTTCGTCCGGGTTATTTACCCGGCTCACTCTTTTTCTGCCGGAACGATTCAACAATGGAGTTCAGCATCTTTTCGGTCTCAGAGGCTCCCTCGCCAAGGAGGAACCCGATCTTCTGAACCATGTCAAGGTTCTTGTCGATCACATCTGACACCCTGGTGATGACCTCCTCACGCTGTACTTCCGGAGAGAAGAGGTCACGGATGACCGCCCCGGCAATCCTGTTCTGCCTGATCGGGAAAATGGAGATATTGAACATCCTGTCACTGAGCTGCACGTCGCGGCTGATGACTGATTCGTTCTCACGGAGCACGAAAGAGAAAATATTGTATACATTGAAGGGCAGCAGGGTCTTAAGATCGGCGCCGCGGAGACCCGGTATGATATCAGCTATAGCTTTTGCATCTTCGCCAATGATATCCAGAAAACTCTCATTCGAGTGAAGTATCTTAAGGTCATTGTCAACGATAACCACACCGTTGGGCAGCTTGTTAAGCATGCTGTTCATCGTCTCGGAGGCGTCCTGTGCAGTATCTTTCTCACGCATTGCCTGCTCCTCTGAATCTTTCAGTGCTTTCTTGGTCTCCGATAGTTTCCTGTTGGTCTGCCGGAGGGTTTCGATATATTCCTGTTTATTGCGGAGGTTATAGGTGTGGCACATCTCCGGCACTGCCAGTCCTTTTGCCACAGTGATGGCAAATTCACGGCATGTGCCATAACCGCAGGCATTGCAGTTCAGTTCCTCGGACCGTTTCTCCTTGCCTATGATCTTCATAACCTCATTTACAGCTTCTTCTGATGGCTCGGGGATCCTCTGGTCATTGGGAGTGAAGGTGCGTGACAGGTCGAGGACAGACCACCGCTTCATATCCTGTTCCCATTGTTTTTTATCGAGGGCTTCCACACGTCTTTCTGCATACATCTTAACCAGCGAGCGCCTCCTGAAACGTTCATCATGTCTTATCATTCCGGGTCCGAGCATGCATCCGTTGCAGAAAAAGAGGTTGAAGTGATGTCTTATGGTATCAATATGGTGGTTGAAATCCTTTATGGCTTCGCTGACATCCTCAGCTCCCGAGGCTGTGATGACATGACTGGAGACGAGATCACGCTTGATGCCGGCAGCCTGAAGAATACCGGCCGGATAGGGGTACAGCGCACCCCAGTTGCCGTAAGGAGGGTCAAACTCCTCCATTTTGACTCCTTTCTCCCGGATCTCATTCTCTTCAAAGAGCTTTCTGATCTCGATAAAAGTCAGTACCGCCTCTACAAGTTTTTTGTCCGCGTAAAGGTTTGCCTCGGCTTTTATGTCAATGCAGGGACCGATATAAACATTGGCAATCTCATCTCCATAGAGATCACGTGTCACCAGGGCAGAGGCCACCATAGGCGAGACGAGAGGGGCGAGGTTGGATACCAGGGACGGATGGTACTTTTCGATCATCTCAACTATTGCCGGGCAGTTGGATGTGATGTAATACTTTCCGCTTGACTCTTCAAAGAGTTTCTTGTAGGCGTAAGCGACCAGGTCAACACCAAAGGAGACTTCATGGACATAGTCAAAGCCAAGCTTCTTTATCATCCCCACAAACTTGCGGTAGTCAGTGATGTCATCGAATTCGGACGCGATGCTCGGGGCTATCAGGGCAGCTGTTTTACGGCCTGACCTGAGCAACTCTTTTACCGTGCCGATAGAATCTCTGTATTCGATGGCTTTTGGTGAGCACGAGAGAAAACAGAGCCCGCATCCGATACATCTGTCGGCGATGATCACCGGGTGCTTTCTCTCAGGCTTTACCTCGAGAGCATTTACCGGGCACACCCTGACGCAGGAATAAGAGTTGCGGCAGTTATCTTCATTTATATATATTACCTGACCGGTGCTGTTCATTTTCTTTGCATTAAGGTCATCTGCCTGCCAGAGCCAGTTCTTTTTCCAGGAGTTTTTCAACATCCTGCACGCTGGTCTGGGCGAAGGTTCTTCCGTTAATTGTTAAATAAGGGCCTTCGCTGCAACGGTTTGTGCAGCGTGCGCCTTTCAATACTACCTTATCATCAAGGTGGTTTTTCTTCAGATAGTCCCTGACCACCTGTACCACCTCTCTGTTACCTCTTGAAAAACAAGAGCTTCCGAGGCATAGTTCAATTTGGAACGATTGTATCAACGGTAGTCATTTAAGTCACATCTTCTCAAAAGTACAACATTTTTTATTCGCTTCAATAAGACTGCCCTCTATTTCAGTTATTAATTGTTAATAAAATAACAATGTTTTTGAAATAACAACAAAAATAGATATTTTTGTGCTAACCTGAATAAGAGCAATGGTTAAAAATGAGAAAGATTGAAGATATTCTCACGCAGTACCGGGCAGGCAGTCACGAAAACCTGATCCCTATACTGCAGGAAGTCCAGGCCGAAGAAGGCTATCTCTCCGAGAATTCCATAGTACTGATAGGACGTTTCCTGGAAATGTCTACTACAAAGATCTATGGGCTGGCTACCTTTTATGACCGGTTCAGGTTTACCCCCTCAGGCAGGGTTCACATGAGGATCTGCGATGGTACTACCTGTTTCATCAACGGCTCGGAGTTTGTCATCAACGCCATAAAGGACAGTCTCGGTATCGAACCGGGACAGACGACACGCGACGGCAGGTTCAGCTATGAGCTGACCTCATGTATGGGCGGGTGTAATAAAGGCCCTGTACTAAGCGTGGGTGATAAATATCACGTTCACGTCAAAGCGGAGGATGTACCTGAAATGATAACAAAACTCAAAGCACTGGCTGATCTGAAATGAAAGGGGAAGAAACTAACGAGCTCATGACTTTCCTGACGGAGGAGGTTCTCAGGCATGGTTCTGACACCTTGCCTGCGGCCACCGGGAAACGGCTGGCAGAGATCCGTCGCGACAAGCCCTCAGTCCCGGTCATCTATATATCGTCAGGCTCGGCTTCGATTATAGCCGGCAGTGAGCAGAGCGCTGCTGCCGCTGATCTGTATCTCAGGGATATGGGCATTACCGGCCTTATAGTCAGGACTGCCTGTCATGGCCCGGCGGTCTTTGAACCAATGGTTTGTATTCACCTCCCGGGGAAAAACAAACTCATATTCAGAAACATAACCGAGGATAAGATGGAAGCCACGCTGAACGGTGTCTTCCATAACGATATGCCGGAGGAGGACCTTGTCGCTCAGTCCGGCTCGACAGGATTTGAAGCATGGCATGACATCCCTTTCATTGAGGACATCCCGTTCTACAGGATGCAGAAGCGTGTTGTGATCGACAATTGTGGCTGTTATGACCCTGAGAGTATTGAGGAATATATAGCGCGGGGGGGATACAGGGCTTTTCTCAAGACGATACGGAACTACACTCACCTGGAGGTTTGTGACCTCATTGAGCGCAGCGGGCTGAGAGGACGCAGTGGCGGCGGGTTCACCACTGGACTGAAGTGGAAGTATGCTCTTAATTCGCCATCTGACAACAGGTATCTCATCTGCAATGCCAAGGAGAGTGACCCCGGCTCTTATGCTGACAGGTCGATGCTTGAGGGTGACCCGCACAGACTGATAGAAGGAATATGTATAGCCTCCTATGCAATCGGTGCATCAAATGCGCTGGTCTTCCTGAAAACCGGATCGCCTCATCCGCTTGCACGCCTGAAGATCGCTCTTGAAGCTGCACGCGATTTCGGCATCATAGGTCATAATATTCTCTCAAGCGGTTTCAATCTTGATATTGTGATCAGGGAGGAGGCCGGAGCTTTTGTCTGCGGCGAAGAGACAGCCCTGATAGGCAGTCTCGAAGGCAAACGCGGAATGCCTGAGCTGAAACCCCCTTATCCAACCTCCCACGGGCTCTTTGGAAAGCCAACGGTCATAAACAACGTCGAGACTCTGATGAATGTCCCGCTCATCATGGCCCGCGGACCGGAGTGGTTCCGGACCATGGGCACGGCCGGAAGCAAGGGCACTAAACTATTCGCCCTGGGCGGAAGAGGGCGGTTTACAGGACTGATAGAGGTTGAGATGGGAACCACGTTCAGGACCATTGTGGAGGGTATCTCTGACGGTATAAGGGACGGACGCGCTTTTAAAGCCCTTCAGATAGGAGGTCCGTCAGGGACCTTCATAACAGAGAAGAACCTGGACCTGCAGGTCGATTTTGATCTTCTCAGGGAGCATGGAATCGCCATGGGGTCGGGTGGTCTGATTATCATTGACGAAACGACCTGCATGGTCGACTTCGTGAGGTATTATATGGAGTTCATCCACAAGGAGAGCTGCGGAAAGTGCATACCATGCCGTGAGGGTACGGGACGTATGCTGGAGATACTTGAAAATATTATCCGCAAACCCCACAGCGAAGATTCCAATGCCACTCTTGAGAGGTTCAAGGGTGTGATGCAGCTGGAGATAATCGCCTCGGTGATGAAAGATACTTCCCTGTGCGGGCTGGGCCAGACAGCACCTAATCCTTTCACCAGTGCACTGGGCAACTACCGCGAAGAATTCGAAGAGCATATCTTCGACCGGCGATGCCGGGCGAATGTCTGCCGCGGGCTCAGGACATTCAGCATCGATGTGGATAAATGTACCGGGTGCACTGTATGTGCAGCAAAGTGCCCCGTCAATGCCATTTACGGTACGCGGCTGCAACCTTTCTTTGTCGTTGACGATAAATGTATCGGTTGTGGCATATGTTATGATGTATGTAAGTTCAGTGCTGTCACAGTCAGGTAAGCCATGCAGTTCACGATAGAAGTAAACAACAAGAGCATCAGGGCGGAGAAGGGAGAGACCATTCTTTCGGCGCTCAACCGCAACGGGATCATGATACCCACCCTCTGCCGCATGCAGGAATTCACCCCCACCGGCGCGTGCCGTATGTGCGTGGTGGAGGTGGAAGGCCGTGACCGGCTGGTGACCGCCTGTTCTGCCCCTGTGGAGGAGTGGATGAAGATACAGACCCACTCACCCCGTGTTATCAGGGCAAGAAAAACGATAGTGGAGCTTCTTCTTTCGAACCACCCTGACGATTGCCTTTATTGTGACCGCAACCTCGATTGTGAGTTGCAGAAGCTGTCGGATCAGATGCAGATCAGGGAACGGCGCATTCACGGCAGAAAGATCAAGCCGCGCCGTGACCAGTCGAGCCCGGCCATAGTAAGAGAACTCTCAAAGTGCATACTCTGCGGCCGTTGCCTAAGGGTATGCGAAGAGGTTGTCACGGCAACATCAATAGACTTTATAGGCAGAGGCCGCGACACACATGTAGGTCCGGCAATGGACCGCGACCTGAATTTCTCAAGCTGCATTCACTGCGGCCAGTGCGTGCTTGTCTGTCCCACAGGCGCCCTGCACGAAAAACATTACCTTTCCGAGGTGCAGGAACAGCTTAGCAAGAGTGATGTCATACGCGTGATACAGTATTCGCCCCTGGTGCCTTATGCCCTCGCTGAAGAGCTGGGCGTCAAGTACCATCGTGATTTTGACAGGCTGCTTAATGCCGCCCTCCGAAAGACGGGATTTGAAAAAGTGTTTCTCTCAGGAACAGGTACCGATATACTGATTACAGAACTCACAGATGCTGTCATTGCTGCAAAGAATGCAAAATCAGGCAGGCCACTGGTGATCTCGGCATGTCCGGCATGGGTCAAGTACTGCGAACAATTCTTCCCTGATTTCCTGCCTTTGCTCTCAACACTCAAGGCACCGCAGCAGATAACTGGTGCAATAATAAAATCAGTTGTTCCTGTCAGCGGTGAAAAGTCACACGTTTATACCGTTTCCGTTACTCCATGCACCGCGATGAAGTTTGAAGCCCGCCGCGACAGCATGACCAGGAAAGGAATCAGCGATATTGACACCGTACTGACTGTCAGGGAGCTGGCGAGACTGATCATTCTTTACGGCATCGATATTACAAATATTGACCCTGAGCCGGCCGATGAACCCATGTCACTGCGCAGCTCCTCAGCCCTCCTGGCGGAGACCGTCGGAGGTATGTCGGAAGCTGTCATCCGTTCACTTGTTGTAAGAGCCGGAGAGAAAGAAGCTGACAGGCAGGCAATAAAAAAGTTGCGTACAGGCGGCTCATTCCGGCAGGTGACATTTACTACAGGTGGTGCAACCTACTCGGTGGCAGTGGTTGACGGTCTGAAGGGCTTTGAGAAGCTGAGACAGATGATTGACAACGGAACGTCTTATGATTTCGTAGAGGTGATGGCTTGTCCCGGAGGGTGTGTCAACGGAGGAGGAATGGTGCCTGCAGGGTCAAAAGAAGCAGTCCGTCAACGCTCCAGGTTTATTTTTCAGTCAGATGAGCTGGAGGCAGTAAGAGGTCCCGAAAATTCCCCCTCGGTAGCTGAGCTGAATGACAAGGTATTTAAAAAATATGCAGAGCTGGCAGGCAGTAATCTGTTTCATACCCATTTCGCCAAAAGAGATGTTTTGCTATAAGCACAGTAAATTATGCTTGTTTATACCATAAAAGAATTATGCCGGACCTGTTACACATGTGTAAGGGAGTGCCCGGCACGCGCTATACGGATTGTTGGCGGACAGGCAGAGGTTATCGATGAAAGGTGTGTCGCCTGCGGCAACTGCACCAAGGTATGCAGCCAGGGTGCAAAGGTCTTTACGAATACTGTCGACCTGGTCAGGAAATTAATTGAAAAGGGCGGTAAGGTGGCTGCAATAGTGGCCCCAAGCTTCCCGGCCGAGTTTCATGATGTGGCTGATCACAGAAATATAGTGGGCATGATAAGGGCTCTGGGATTCAGTTATGTCTCCGAGGTCTCTTTCGGCGCCGATCTGGTGGCTCACCGCTACTATAACCTGGTCAGCGACACCCATGTGAAAAACTATATCTCGTCAGACTGCCCGGCCATTGTTACCTTCATAAGGTTCTATCATCCTGATCTCACAGACAACCTTATCCCTGTTGTTTCTCCCATGGTGGCAATGACAAGGGTAATGCGCCGGAAATACGGAGAGGACATACCGGTTGTTTTCATTGGCCCATGCGTTGCAAAGAAAGCGGAGAATGCTGAGGTTGATGCGGCAATCACATTTCTTGAGCTCAGGGAAATGCTTGACGCGGCAGGCATAAAACCTGATTCTGTTGTGCCATCGGAGTTTGATCCGCCCCTCGGAGGCCGCGGAGCTATCTTCCCGGTGACGAGGGGTCTTCTTCAGACTGCCGGCGCCAACGATGATGCCATCAGCGGAAATATCATTGCTGCGGAAGGAAGGATTGACTTTCAGGAGGCTATAAAGGAATTCGAGGAGGGCATGATCGGTAAGCAGCACCTTGAGCTGCTATGCTGTGAGGGTTGTATTATGGGTCCCGGCATGAGCAAGGGCGGTAAACAGTATAACAGAAGAGCCCTGGTGAGCAACTATGCACAACAGAAAATGGACAGCCTGAATATGGATGAGTGGAGGAAAGAGCTTGAATTATATGACAAACTTGATCTCTCCGCCAGCTTCAGGGCGGAGGATAAGCGCAAGATGACAGCCGAAGATGAAGAGGTGCAAAAGGTGTTCGCCTCGATGGGCAAGCTTACGGCAAAAGATCATCTGAACTGCGGTGCCTGCGGGTATGACACCTGCTATGACCATGCCATTGCAATTATCAGAGGATTTGCCGAGGAGGAGATGTGCCTTCCGTATTCAATAGAAAAGCTGCATAAATCAGTCAGGGAACTGGCACTCTCGAATGCCAAACTCACAACTATGCAGAACGCCCTTAAGCAGTCTGAGAAACTGGCTCACATGGGTCAGCTCTCCGCCGGTATTGCTCATGAGCTTAACAACCCCCTCGGCGTGGTCATCATGTACAGTAACATCCTGCTTGATGAAACCAGTTCAGAGGATCCGGTCAGACAGGATCTGCAGCTTATTGCAGAACAAGCCGCACGGTGCAAGAAGATCGTTGCGGGTCTGCTTAACTTTGCCAGAAAGAACCAGGTGAACCACCAGGAACTTGACATAAGAAAACTGACTGAACAGAGTGTAGCCGGTGTCGTGTTCCCAGACAATGTGAAGGCGGTGATCGTTGACCGGACAACCAATCCTGATGCCGCGATCGATTCCGAGCAGATGACGCAGGTGCTGACCAACCTGTTCAGGAATGCTATCGATGCCATGCCTGACGGAGGGACACTTGAGATAAACCTGGAGGATACAGTCAGTGATGTCATAATAAACGTGTCTGACACTGGTACCGGTATAAAGGAGGAGGATAAGGGAAAGATCTTCGAACCCTTCTATACTACCAAGGGCCTTGGAAAGGGAACAGGCCTGGGGCTGGCAACATCTTACGGCATTGTGAAGATGCATAAAGGACAGATCACCGTTGAGACAAATGCTGATCCGTCCAGGGGCCCCACCGGGACAACATTCAGGATCATCCTCCCGAGAAGACCTGAATAAATATTTGATTGAAGAATGAACTGCCTTTAACAGGGTATAATAAAAGTTAAAGCATGAGTAAAAAAGTTTATACTGTTCTGGTTGCAGATGATGATCCTGATTACCTGTTCCAGGTAGCATTTTACCTGCGCAATTGTGGCTATGAGGTCGTGGCGGTTGAAAGCCAGGCAGAAGCGGAACAGGTCATCGCAAAGATGAAGCCTGACCTGGCTGTTTTTGACCTCATGATGGAAAGTGACGACAGCGGTTTCATCCTGTGCTACAAGCTGAAACGCAGGTATCCAGAAGTGCCTGTGATCCTTGCCACTGCCGTGGCACGTGAAACGGGCATCACGTTCGGGCTCAACAGTGATCAGGACCGCGACTGGATCAGGGCTGATCTCTATCTTGAAAAAGGAGTCAGGCCTGAACAGCTTGACCAGGAAATAAAAAAACTGCTGAAGATCTAACATGGCACAGCTGAAAGTTCTTGTTGTCGATGATGAACCTGGCATAAGGTCAGGCGTTGCAAGGATACTGCGCAACTTTAATGTCACATATCCATTTATGGATGAGGATTATACCTATGATGTCCTCGAAGCAGCCACAGGCGAGGAGGGCATCGAGATTATTGACCGGGAAAAGCCCGATATCCTTTTGCTTGACAATAAGCTGCCGGGTATACAGGGCATAGAAGTACTGGAGTATGTCAGAAAGAAGAACTATGACATCGTCGTGGCAATGATAACTTCATACGCTTCCCTTGATGTGGCAGTGAAAGCACACGATGACGGAGCAGTTGATTTTATTCCCAAACCTTTTACTCCGCAGGAACTGAAAGCCTCGATAGAACAGATAACCAAACAGCAGTATCTGAGACGCATTACTCACAAGCTCAAGGTGGAGGGAAAAAAAGTCCGGTTTCAGTTTCTGTCGGTTCTGTCTCACGAGCTTAAAGCGCCGCTGAATGCAATAGAAGGATACCTCAGGATGATGCAGGAAAGGCAGATGGGTGATTCAATTTCGGAATATAGCTCTGCAATTGACAGATCACTGCAACGCATTGAAGGTATGCGAAACCTGATCATGGACCTTCTTGACTTTACAAAGGTGAGCTTCGAGAGACAGGTTGAGAAACTGCAGGATGTCAATCTGAAGGAGGTTGTTTCGCTTGCCGTGGTAACCGTCAGCCCTTATGCCATTCACAAGGATATTAATTTCGTCACAAACATCAAAGGCTGTGAAAAAATCTGGGCTGACCCCAATGATTTTGAGATCATCCTTAACAATCTTGTCTCAAATGCTGTAAAATATAACAGGGCAGGGGGTACAGTGACCATAACGGTCGATTGTGATGACAATGATTTCATGATTACTGTTGAAGACACTGGCATAGGCATGAACCCGGAAGAGAGCACAATGCTGTTTGAGGAATTTTCAAGGATAAAGAATGACAAGACCAGGAATATCGGAGGCAGCGGCCTGGGACTCTCAATAGTCAAAAAGGTGGTTGAACTGTACCATGGTGTTATCAATGTGGAGAGCACTCCTGACAAGGGCTCAGCATTCACGGTTATCATCCCCAGAATACAGGTGACAAATATAAAGACTCAGCTATGAAAAAATTACCGGGAAAAACAGTTGAACGTCTCAGCAAGTACAGGCGGGCCCTCCTCGGGTCACTGGCTGAAAACCGCAATTATATCTTCTCACATGAGCTGGCAGCGCTGCTGCATATAACGGCAGTGCAGGTAAGACGTGACCTGATGCTTATCGGTTATGGCAGCGTAATGCGCAAGGGATATGATATCAGGGTGCTTATCAAAACTATAGGAGAGATCATTGATGCACCTGGCGGACTGAATGTTGCCATCATCGGGATGGGTAACCTGGGGCGTGCCATCACCGGTTATTTCAGGGGAAAGAGGACCAACCTGAATGTGATGGCAGCTTTTGATATTGACCCCCAGAAGGTAGATAAGGTAGTGGCAGGGGTGAAATGTTATCAGATTGACCAGATCAGGAGACTGAAGAGCGAGCTTGACATCACAATCGCGGTATTGACGGTGCCTCCTGACCAGGCTGTCACTGTCACTGCACTCCTCCTGGGAAGTGGTATAAAGGGCATAATGAACTTCACCACGGTGCCCCTTAATGTGCCTGATAATGTTCATCTCGAGGAGTTTGATATGATCACCTCAATCGAAAAGGTGGCTTACTTTGTCAGGGAAAAACAGCAGCCTTCAGTATAATGAGGATATACAGAAGCTTTGAGGAAGCTGCCGTAATACCATCACCGGTTATCACAACAGGTACTTTTGACGGTGTGCATATAGGCCACAAAACAATCATACGGAGGCTTAAGAAACTGGCTTCCGAACACCACGGAGAATCAACCCTGATAACTTTCCATCCCCACCCAAGGGCAGTTCTGTATCCTGAAAGCGTGGGCAAAGGCCTCAGGCTTATCTGTTCGCAGGAGGAGAAGGTCGAGATGCTCAGAAAGACCGGCCTTGATAATCTTATAATCATCGAGTTCACCAGGGAGTTTTCACATATCACCAGCGAAGAGTTTGTAAGGGACATCCTCTGCGGTATCCTGAAATCGAAGGTTATAGTTGTGGGTCAGAACCATCATTTCGGGTTTAATCAGGAGGGCGACTACCGCAAGCTCTGGCAATGGAAAAGCATATACGGATTTGAGGCTGAAGAAATTCCTATGCAGGAAGTGCAGAATGAAACGGTCAGTTCGACCCGCATACGCCAGGCATTGTCGGAAGGCTATATCCAGCGGGCCAATGCATACCTTGACCATTTCTATATAATTATTGGTACTGCGGCAAAGGATGACACGGCATTCTCGCCTGGTATTCCTTTTATAAAAATCCCTGTAACCGAAAAGACCAAACTGGTGCCCCCGCATGGCCTTTATGCAGTTTCCTGTGCGGCAGATACCTTCTTTTCCAGGGGGATGGTATTTATCCCTGACAATAATGGCGACCTTCCTGATATATATGTTCATCTCGAAAATTACGAGGATGATATTCCCGGGAAGCGAATGACACTTTTCTTTCATAAGAGGCTTGCTGCCTATAAGCCGGGAGAGCCGGTGCAGAGCTCCATTGCTAAAGGAATTGAGGAGATGCAGGAACTCATTTTCTGAAGTCTGACGGCAAAACATGGCCTTAAAATCAGTATCTTTGTGCGTTTATAAGTGAGGTGGATTTTTAAATGTGTTGAAATGAAGTTTAATCCAGAAAAATGCAGTATACCAGACCGTCGGATGGAACCATTCATCGATCCGGCCGAGATATGGTCTTTCCTGACTAATGCAAGACCTGATAAAGTCAGAGTAAGAGAGATAATATCAAAATCGCTTGACAAGCAGCGGCTTACTCTTGCAGAGACGGCTGTACTGATCAATGCCAGCAGTGAACTGGCCGATGAGATCAAAGACGGCGCCAGGGAGCTGAAAAAAAAGGTCTACGGCAACAGGATCGTTCTTTTTGCGCCTCTGTACATCGGTAACAAATGTGGAAACAACTGTCAGTATTGCGGTTTCAGGGTCACGAACAGGGATGCCAGAAGAAGGACACTCACCGATGATGAGATAAGGGATGAGGTTGTGGCTCTCGAGGAAAACGGTCAGAAGAGGCTTATACTTGTTTACGGCGAACACCCTGAATACAGTCCTGAATTTATTGCCGGTAATGTCAGGCTGGTCTACGGTGTTAAGAAGGAGAGAGGTGAGATACGCAGGGTGAACATCAACGCTGCACCTATGGATATTGACGGGTTCCGGACTGTCAAAAACTCAGGAATAGGCACGTACCAGATTTTTCAGGAGACCTATGACCCGGAGGCTTACAAATTATATCATCTGGGAGGTAAGAAGAGCGACTATCAATGGAGGCTTACCTCACTTGACAGGGCTCAGGAAGCCGGCATTGACGATGTCGGAGTAGGTGCTCTTTTCGGCTTGTATGACTGGCGTTTTGAAGTAATGGGCCTGGTGCGTCATGCCAACCATCTCGAGGCATGTTATAATGTCGGACCGCATACTATTTCATTCCCGAGAATCAAGGACGCATCATCGCTTAACCTGAACGGGAAATACTATGTCAGCGATGATGACTTCATGAAACTGATAGCCATTCTTCGCCTTGCCGTACCCTATACGGGACTGATCCTCACTGCCCGCGAAGGACATGAGGTACGTACCGAGGCGATGGCTTTCGGGGTGTCGCAGATTGACGGTGGGACAAAACTGGAAATCGGAGGTTATTCCGCTTCAAAGAACGAGACACAGGATCTTAACCGGGAACAGTTCAGGATCAATGATGAAAGGTCACTGGCCGACATCATCGATGAGCTGATCGAAAATGATTATATCCCCTCGTTCTGCACAGCCTGTTACCGCCTGGGGCGTACCGGGGAACACTTCATGGAATTTTCTGTCCCCGGTTTCATCAAGCGGTACTGTACTCCGAACGCCATACTGACATTGTCAGAATATATTGTGGATTATGCTTCTCCCGAACTTGCCGCGAAAGGCTGGAAGGCTATTGAAAAAAACATGACTGGTCTTGACGAGGGACTGAAGGATGGCCTTAACAAGAAGATTGACCGCATTAAGAACGGAGAGAGAGACCTTTACTATTAAAAACTTAAGTCATGGTCAGAGTAATCGGTATCAAAATCACGGACAGGATCAAAGAGTCAGGGCTTGTTCAGAAGACCCTGTCACAGTACGGCAGTATTATCAGCACACGCCTCGGTTTTCATGAGCTGAGCAGTGAATTATGCAGTCGCGAAGGCTACATGATCATTCATCTTGCCGGTCTTCCTGATGACTGCGAGGAGCTGGCCGGAAAACTGAAAAAAACAGAGGGCATCACCGTAAGAGAAATGATTTTTTCACACGGACTCTCAGACGCCTCGATGGAGTGCGACGGAGTAACACTGCTGGGAATCATGGTGCCGAGACGCGATGATCTTGGCCTGCAGGTTCAGGGTATCCTGACGACATTCGGATGCGTGATACGGACAAGGCTGGGTGTTAACGAAGTTTATTTCGGCGAGCCTGCGGGTCTTATCATTCTGGAGCTCACCGGTGACGTGAAACAGTATATCTCTCTTGAGAGGGCACTGCGTGATATTGATGATATTGCTATCGGACGTATCTGTTTTCCTTCCTGATACCCTTTCCGGCAATCCTCCTTGCGTAGTGAGGCGTATCGCCAAACGTTCCCATGCCGACTTTTGTGCCGGACAGCAATTCAAGCCTCAACCCGCTGATATTTGATTCATCTACCTCACGGTATCCGGGTTTGCCCGTATAGATCCGGTATCCGTCCCTGTACCTGCTGGGTGTAAGATTAGGCATGACTACGTTTGCCCCGGATCCTATGGCCATCTCACGCCCCAGCTTATCAATGGACTGCATGGCAGTGGAGGCAACGATGTTAATGTCTTTCATCACCAGCCTTATAATGGCTATCATCCTGAGGGTAAGGTTGAAGCGCTCTCTCAGGAAGGGATTATCTGTACCGTTTTTGCCCAGCGGGGTATCTGTATGCTCTATGAACGGGCCCATGCCGCACATATCTATGTCGAAATCGCGCATGAACAATATATCTTCAGCCAGGTTGGTCAGGGTCTGCGATGGCAGGCCGATCATCACGCCGGTGCCGGTCTGATATCCTGTTTCCTGTAAAAACCTGAGACACTCGATCCTTCTCTCGTATCTGTGCATATCGTCATCAGGATGGATCCTGCGGTAGAGTGTCGAGCTTGATGATTCAATGCGCAGAAGGTACCTGTGAGCACCGGCTTCATACCAGCGCCGGTAAGTATCTTTACTCTGCTCTCCCAGTGAAAGGGTGATGCCAAGCTTCCCGTCGGTCATTTCCGTAATGGTGCGTACGAGATACTCGACATTGCTCGTGAATTCTTCCGATGAATTCTCTCCCGACTGAATTGCTATTGAACCGAAATTCAACCGGTATGCCTTCATGGCTGCTTCAATCACCTCGGCATTGGTGATGGTATAGCGTTCAACTTGCCTGTTGTCACGCCTGATACCGCAATACAGACAGTTCTTACCGCAGATATTGGAAAATTCGATAAGGCCCCTGAGGTATACTATATTTCCAACGTATTTGTTCCTTACTGATGCAGCCGTCCTGCAGAGCAGTGTCGCGTCTTCGTCACCGCACCTAAGCAACTCAAGGATATCAGATTTTTCAAATTCCTTTTTATCAAGTATTGACGCTATCGTGGAGGTCATCTGTTCATTTATCCTTATAACTGAAACAACAATTCGCTGCAAAAGTTTGAATTGTCTAAAAACTTTTTCAAAAGCCTCTTCCGAACATGTACCAGAGGGTCCTTTTCATCTCCTGCCAGCGGCCCATGGATGCCATTGCGAAGGAGCCGGTATATTCAGTAACAGCTTTCTTTGCCTCATCGTTTTTACCTGCGCTGACGAGGCTTTTCACTCTCTCCTCAAGTGCTGGAAGCTCGTTAAATGCTTTATCTTCCATCTCAGCAACGGCAGGCTCTATAAGCTTCCGTCCGCGTTCCCAGTTCACTGTCGCCAGCCTGTTGGCTTCGCGGAATGACCATAAGGCTGCATCTTCGCGGTAGCGGTGTTGCCCGCAGATCCGGAAGCTTTCGGGCAGTGACATGGTACCGGAGAAGATCGGTATGCGGGGACTCTGGCCGGGATTGTCAAAAGAGAACCATGCAACAGCACCCACCTCATCAGGAAGCCAGTCACGGCACTGGATGACGTGCGAATATGAACATCCGGCAATGGCTATCGTCCGCTGTCTCTCAATCGTGCCCGGTTTTAACTCGTTGATAAGGGTTCGCAGGTCATTATTCATCCAGTTTGATACAACGGGTGACCTTACGGTATCAGTGATCTCATTACCGGCCTCGTCCTTCCTTGTTACCCTGACAAGAAGGTTCTGTGTCATATCATAAGGTGTGCCCTCATAGGTCTGCCGGTAAAAAGCCATCACATCACGGACCGAGACTTTCTTTTCCGGTCTGACGGAGAAGGGAAGTTCTTCCATATCCATGGTCAGGCCAAGGGATGGAGCGAGGGTGCTGAGCACAAAAAATTCCCTGATGGCATAGGGCTTGCCCGTATTGATCACTTTATAGAATTTGAACGGAGCTTTCCCGTCCCAGTAACCCAGGTCCTTCGCCCTCTTGCGAAGGTTGGGGGAGGTCATGAAATAATCAGGGTCATTGAAGTCTACCTCCGATATCCTTGGAATATTGGCAGCTATCCCCACATGGTCATCAGGTATTCTCTGTGCAACCCATAATGCTGACGGTTTGCCCGGGCCTGAGCCGGCTATCTCGAGCTGCCATACTTCCCTTTTGTCGGCAATGGTTATACACTCGGCCAGGTCTGCGTACCCGTATTCATCCGCCAGTGATCCTATCAGCGCTATGGCCTGCCTCGCAGTTGAACACCGTTCAAGGGCTATCTTTTCAAGCTCTTCGATCAGGAACAGGCCCTGTTCGTTGATCAGCTCCTTGCGTCCGTATATTGTCGTTTCCCCTATGGCAAGCTGTTTCTCGTTAAGGCAGGGGTAAGCGGTGCTCAGGTATTGAAAGGTGGAAGCCACCTCAGGGATCTCGCCTTTGCGGGTGACATTGGTCATGTCCCATGCTGCCTCGGTCTGAAGGGTGCCCCAGTACACCGGATGCACGGTATCTTTTTCAATCGTTCTGGCCGGCACAATTTCGAGCCAGGTGCGGTATCTGCCGTCACATGTATGCGAAGTCATTACCGATCCGTCTGCGGATGCCAGCCTGCCAACCATAATACTGGTGCAGTTTTCTGCATACCCCGGTCCGTCAGGATCTATTTCATTGTTTATTTGTGCGTAGGTAAGTATAGGAAAAAAGGCAATCAGAAGGATCAGGCTTGCTCTGCAATGAATTTTAAGATAATTACTTTTCATGAGTTATTATTTCGTGATAACTGTAAACTTCCTGTTAGTTTTCGGGAAGTCAAATATAATATTATGCAACAAATAACAGACAACAGAAAAGCAGATAACGGATAACAAATGACAGATAAGGGATGACAGACAACCGATAAACCCGGTAGTGTCATTTGTTATATATCAAAATGTTTTTATCTTTATAAAAGAACTCAAATCCTGAATATGATCAGTGATAAATTATTGAATCCCAGGAACATTGTTGTTGTAGGCGGATCTGATGATATTTCCAAAGCCGGAGGCAAGGTGCTGAAAAACCTTATCGCAGGCCGTTTCAAGGGAGATGTTTTTGTCGTCAATCCCAAGGCATCTGTTGTGCAGGGCCTTAAAGCCTGTGCTGATGTTTCCCTTTTACCTCAGACCGATATGGCGATACTGGCTGTTGCAGCACGTTTTTGTCCTGCCGTAGTACGCACTCTCGCTGAGGAAAAGGGAACGGGCGGCTTTATCATACTTTCGGCCGGGTTCAGCGAGGAGGATGAAGAAGGTGCTGCGCTTGAGAGAGAGATAGTGGAAACAATCGATAAAGCGGGAGGTACCCTGATCGGTCCGAACTGTATTGGATTTCTTAACCAGAACTATCACGGTGTCTTCACGGAGCCGATACCCAGGCTATCAGCGGAAGGAATTGATTTCATTTCCGGTTCCGGCGCCACTGCGGTTTTTATACTTGAGGCGGCCAGCACTAACGGCCTTCCGTTTTCAAGTGTATGGTCGGTGGGTAACAGCGCACAGGTCGGTGTTGAGGATGTGCTTGAGCATCTTGACCTGACTTTTGATCCTGCGCTCAGCTCGAAGATCAAGTTGTTATACATTGAAAACATAAGTGACCCTTCAAGGTTCCTGAAACATTCAGCCTCACTCATCAGGAAGGGGTGCCGCATTGCTGCCATCAAGGCCGGCACCTCGGAAGCCGGGTCAAGGGCAGCATCATCACATACCGGAGCCATGGCATCGCCTGACAGCGCCGTGGATGCCCTCTTTCGCAAGGCAGGCATCGTCAGATGCTTCAACCGGACTGAGCTGGCTTATGTGGCTGGGCTCTTTACCTATAAACAACTGAAGGGCAAACGCATTGCAATAGTAACACATGCAGGAGGACCGGCGGTGATGCTTACCGATACGCTCAGCGAAGGTGGTCTTGAGATACCGCGTCTGTCAGGCGGGCCTGCTGACCGATTGCTCGAGAAGCTGTTCGCAGGGTCATCGGTAGCCAACCCGATCGATTTCCTCGCAACAGGAACAGCCGGGCAGTTGGGTTTTATCATAGATGCATGCGAGAACGAGTTCAGCAATATTGACGCCATGGCGGTGATCTTCGGCAGCCCTGGCCTCTTCCCTGTGGATGATGTCTACGATCTGATACACGAAAAGATACGCACCTGCCATAAGCCTGTCTTTCCGGTAATGCCCTCAGTCATCAATGTGAAGAGAGAGATAGCTGACTTCACCGCGAAGGGCAACGCCATATTTCCCGATGAAGTGCTTTTCGGCAGGGCGCTGTGCAAGGTATCCGGTACCCCGGCACCTGCGGAGACTGACCGGCGGTCATCGATCGCAGATCGAAAAAAGATACGGTCTGTCATCGGGGAAGCCGGGAACGGTTACCTGCCGCCCGAGAAAGTGACTATGCTGCTTAACGCGGCAGGTATTAATACAGTACCGGAGAGAGTCGTTTCTTCTTCGGAGGATGCTGTGAGAGAAGCAGCCGGAATGGGTTTTCCGGTAGTAATGAAGGTTATTGGTCCGCTGCATAAATCAGATATCGGAGGCGTGGCACTGAATATCAGTACCAGTGAGGATGTGATTGCCGAATTTACCAGGATGATGAAGCTGCCGGAAGTGACGGCAATACTTATACAGAAGATGATAAGCGGGATGGAGCTCTTCTGCGGTGCGAAGAGAGAAGGCAGGTTCGGACATCTCATCATGGCCGGGATGGGTGGCATTTTTATCGAGGTCTTCAAAGACGTGGCCACCTCGCTGGTGCCTGTGTCGGAACAGGAGGCGGAGACTATGATACGGTCACTCAAATCATATAAGATCATGAAAGGCGCCCGTGGCAGCAAAGGCATCAGTGAAGAGGCATTCAGAAAAGTGATAACCTCGCTGTCTGACCTGCTTGCCGAGGCGCCCGAAATATCTGAGATGGATATCAACCCCCTGCTCGGCACACCTGATAAGATTGTGGCTGTTGATGCCCGGATAAGGATCCAGGCGATAGAGATGTCTGAAAGTCGGTAAAATCGCAAATCGCAAATCGCAAATCGCACATTCAAATGAAGCGTTCTGATATAATTTTTATTCTTGTTTTTGCCGGATTATTCTTGCCATTTTTCCTGTCTCACAGGCTCTATGATTTCTTTGTGTGGTTCAGCACCGAATGGGCTTTTACAGCCAGTTTCATAAAGTTTGCATTGCTCGCCACGCTGGGCGAGATGCTCGGAAGCAGGATCAGAACGGGCATTTATCTCCCGTCCGGTTTCGGACTCTTACCGCGTGCCCTGGTATGGGGCTTTCTGGGCATGACGGTAAAAGCCGCATTTATGATTTTTGGCAACGGAGTACCGTCTGTAATAGGACACCTGGGTATGGAAAATACCTCAGCCGTCATGGCCGGACCGGTGACCGTGCCGAAAATCGTGCTGGCATTCTGCATCAGCTTTTTCCTGAATATCTTTTATGCCCCCGTACTGATGGTAACACACAGGCTAACGGATCTGCATATCTCTTCAGCACACGGAGAACGGAGCAGGTTACTGAAAGTGCCTGACATTGCGCAGCTCCTCGCCTCTGTTGATTGGACACCGATGTGGGGCTTCGTGCTTAAAAAAACAATTCCCCTCTTCTGGATCCCCGCACAGACGATTACATTTCTGTTACCCCCGGAATTCCAGATCCTTTTTGCCGCCCTCCTGAGCACTGTTCTGGGCGTGATTCTTGCACTGTCGGGTCAGACAGCAGGCAGTAGTGGGAAATTAAGAATTAAGAGTTAAGGGTTAAGAATTAAGAATTTGAAAATCAAATAATTCGCAAATCGCAAATCGCAAATCGCAAATTATCCAAACCCTCAAACCTCAGACCCTCAGACAAAATTCAAATGTGACAAATAGCAGCTTTCATTATATTAATGTTTTCTATCTTGTGGGCACTGATGAGGGCTTAAAATAGAAAATATATGAAAAATACCCCCATAAATCACAAAACCGTAAGCAAGGCGATCACTGACAGCGGGATCACTGATATCGGCCATGCAAGTATCAGGGAGATCGTCAAGGTCGTCAACCTGCTTATTAGGGAGACAGGTGTCGAATTCATAAGGATGGAGATGGGTGTGCCCGGATTGCCGTCAGCAGATGTTGCTGTCAGGGCTGAGATCGAAGCTCTCAAGAGAGGGGTGGCTTCGGCCTACCCTGACATTGAAGGCCTTCCTGAGCTGAAGAGTGAGGCGGCACGGTTCGTTAAACTTTTCCTTGATACAGACGTGAACGCCGAATGCTGCGTTCCTACCGGGGGTGCGATGATGGGAGCAATGGCCGGGTTCCTGGTAGCCAACAGGAACGACCGGACCAAGGAAGGTACTCTTTTCCTTGATCCCGGCTTCCCCGTTCAAAAGACACAGACAAGAATGCTTGGTCAGGATTACCGTTCGTTTGATGTTTACGACTACCGCGGCGAAAAGCTGGCTGCAAGACTTGAATCGGCACTTCAGTGCGGCAAGGTGTCAACAATTCTCTATTCAAACCCCAACAACCCTTCATGGATCTGCTTTACCGAAGATGAACTCCGTACAATAGGAACTCTGGCAAAAAAGTATGACGCCATCGTGATCGAGGATCTGGCATATTTCGGGATGGATTTCCGGAGTGATTATTCAGTTCCGGGCAAGCCTCCTTACCAGCCTACGGTGGCTCGCTACTGTGATGATTATATCCTGCTCATTTCGAGCTCAAAAATATTCAGCTATGCCGGTCAGCGTATCGGTCTCATGGTCATGTCTGACCACCTTTATAACCGTCATTACCCTGACCTGCTGAGATATTACTCGTCGGAGATCTTTGGCAGGGCCATGATATTCGGAGCCCTTTATGCCCTCTCTTCCGGAGTTACTCACTCGGTTCAGTACGGTTTTGCTGCGATTCTTAAAGCTGTTAACGACGGGATTTATAACTTTGTCGAAAATACGAAGGACTATGGTCGTAAGGCGGCTATCATGAAAAATCTGTTTATAGAAAACGGTTTCAACATTGTTTACGACAGGGATATTGAGAAGCCCCTGGCTGACGGTTTTTACTTTACCATATCATATCCCGGCTTTACCGGCGGCGGACTGCTGCAGGAATTATTGGCATACGGCATTGGTGCCATAACCTTAAGCATTACGGGAAGCGAAAGAGAGGAAGGGCTCAGGGCCTGTGTCTCACAGGTGAGACGCAAACAGATGCCACTGCTTGAAGAAAGACTGAAGTTATTCAGGGAGAATAATCCCATAACAACCTGATAAAGAAATATTAATATAGAATAAATACAAACAAGATGGCTAAGATAAGAGGTGCTGTGGTTATTGACACAGAGAGATGCAAAGGGTGTGAAGTGTGCGTTGTCACATGCCCTACCCAGACGCTGGCGCTGGCAGTAGAGGTTAACGGTAAGGGATATCATTACTCTTATGCGGCTAACCCTGATGCATGTATCGGCTGTTCCAACTGCGCGGTCGTATGCCCTGACGGGGTTATCACCGTGTACAAGCTGAAGATGGGATAAGAAGGAAAAGAAACAAAAAGATTTATTAATGGAAAAGGAACTGAAACTGATGAAGGGCAACGAGGCTCTCGCTGAAGCGGCGATAAGGGCTGGTGTCGATGGCTATTTCGGGTATCCCATCACTCCGCAGAGCGAGATACTTGAATATCTTATGGAGGCTAACCCGCAGACAACGACCGGCATGGTGGTGCTTCAGGCCGAGAGCGAGGTGGCAGCTATAAATATGGTTTACGGTGGTGCCGCCTGCGGCAAAAAAGTGATGACTTCATCTTCATCCCCGGGCATAAGCCTGAAGCAGGAGGGGATAACCTATATAGCAGGCGCTGAACTGCCCTGCCTTATTGTGAACGTAGTCAGAGGCGGGCCCGGACTGGGGACAATTCAGCCGGCACAGAGCGACTATTTCCAGGCGGTAAAGGGAGGAGGACACGGCGATTATCACCTTATCGTTCTGGCACCCTCGTCAGTGCAGGAGATGGCTGACTTCGTCGAACTGTCATTTGATCTTGCCTTTAAATACAGAAACCCTGTGATGATACTCTCCGATGGCGCAATCGGACAGATGATGGAGAAGGTATATCTCAAACCACAGAAAAAGAGATCGGAAGAGATCCTTCCCTGGGCTACAACAGGCAAGCCTGCGACACGTGAGCGTAACATTATCACCTCACTCGACCTTGATGCTGAGCGCCAGGAGAAGTTCAACCTGAAGCTGGTAGCCAAGTACAAAGAGGTTGAAGAAAATGAGATCCGTTATGAAGAGTTCTTGACTGACGATGCCGAGTATCTGTTCGTTGCTTACGGCACCAGCGCCAGGATATGCCAGAAGGCTATACAGCTGGCAAGGGCCGAAGGTATCAGGGCAGGCCTCCTCAGACCCATAACACTCTTCCCTTACCCGAAGAAGAGGCTGAACGAACTTGCATCAAAGGTTAAAGGAATGCTGGCAGTGGAGATGAGCACGGGACAGATGGTCGAGGACGTGATGCTCTCAGTCAACGGCAAGACACGCGTGAGCCACTACGGCAGAATGGGTGGCATGATACCCACACCGGAAGAGGTGGTGGAAAATCTGAAAATATTCATAAAAGGTTAATGAGATGGCAGAATTCAATATAAAAGACATAGTAAAGCCGGAAAACCTGGCCTATAAAAAATCAAAGCTCTTAACGGACAATGTGATGCACTACTGTCCGGGTTGCGGTCACGGAACGGTTCACGGGGTACTGGCCGAGGTGATCGAGGAAGAGGATCTTCAGAGCACGACCATTGGCATCTCACCGGTAGGCTGTTCAGTACTGATGTACAATTATCTCGATGTCGATATGCAGGAGGCGGCTCACGGAAGAGCGCCGGCCCTGGGTACTGCCGTCAAGCGTCTTATGCCTGAAAAATTCGTCTTCACCTATCAGGGTGACGGTGACCTTGCCGCAATCGGGACGGCAGAGACCATCCATGCCTGCAACAGGGGAGAGAATATTCTCATGATTTTCATTAACAACGGCATTTACGGTATGACGGGTGGACAGATGGCCCCCACAACCCTCGAGGGAATGAAGTCATCTACGTCACCTTACGGACGTGATGTGGCAACAATGGGCTCACCTATAAAAATGGCCGACATTGTTGCCTTGCTGCCCGGGACATGCTATGTCACCCGTCAGAGTGTCCATACTGCCGCCGGCGTCAGGAAGCTGAAGAAGGCATTTAAGAAAGCGGTTGAGTATCAGAGGGACAAGAGAGGGACCTGTTTTATCGAGGTGGTGTCAAACTGCCCGTCAGGATGGAAGATGACACCGGTTCAGTCTAACATATGGATGGAGGAGAACATGTTTCCGTTCTATCCGCTGGGAGATATAAAAGTTCCGAAAGATTTGTAGACGTTTCACACAGAGGCGCGACAACAGTGAGTCTCTGCGATGTGTATTTCAGAATAAATTTGAAAAAAATCATGACAGAAGAAATAATAATTGCAGGCTTTGGCGGACAGGGTGTGCTGTCAATGGGGAAAATAATGGCCTATTCCGCAATGATGCAGGATATGGAAGTCAGCTGGATGCCGTCATACGGACCGGAGATGAGGGGTGGAACGGCCAATGTGAACGTCATTCTCAGCGATGAACGGATAAGCTCGCCAATTCTCAGGAGCTTTGACACAGCCATCATCCTTAATCAGCAGAGCATGGATAAGTTTGAACATTCGGTCAAGCCGGGTGGCACGCTGATATATGACAGCAACGGCATTACCCGTCATCCGGAAAGAAAAGACATTACTATCTACCGGATCGATGCGGCTGAGGAAGCGTCAGCAATGAAAATGCAAAAGGTGTTCAATATGATTGTTCTTGGCGGTTTCATGAAGGTGAAGCCCATCCTCATGACAGAATTCGTGATCAAAGGATTAAAGAAATCACTGCCGGAAAGATATCATAATCTCATTCCACTGAATGAAGAAGCCATTAAGAGAGGAATGGAAATTATCCGAAAGGTCAGTTAATTTGCGATTTGCGATTTGCGATTTGCGATTTGCGATTTGCGATTTGCGAGTGGAAAAATCGACAATCGCACATCGCACATCGGCAATTACTCATAAAAGTGCATTTCCCGTATGTATTTCCATGCCGGGGCGGGTACAAACCATGACACATCTTTTCCTTCTTTGATGGCAGTGCGGATGAAAGTGCCAGAAATCTCCATCACCGGTGCACTGATTTCCCTGACTGATGCCATCTGCAGTATCTCAAGAAGCCTCTTGCTGCTTTTTCTTCCGGGTTTCAGCCGCGGATAGACAACAATAGGATATCTTTTTACCAGCTCCTCAGCATTCTTCCACTTATGGAGTGTCATCAGGTTATCTTCACCCATGATGAGGGTAAACTTGCGGGAAGGATATTTTTCGGTCAGGTAAGCCATCGTGTCAATGGTGTACGACGGCTGCCGGAGGGTGAACTCCACGTCGGAGACCCTGAACCGCGGGTCATCACCGATAGCCAGCTCTGCCAGATATAACCTGTCGCGGTCGCTCAGCAGCGTCTCTTTGGTTTTCAATGGGTTATGCGGACTGACAATAAACCAGATCTCTTTCAGCGGCGAGTACTCGGCAATATAATTGGCAATAACCATGTGCCCGATATGAATCGGGTTGAATGAACCGAAGAACAAGCCTGTCTCCATTATTTTTTCTTAATGAATGCTTTGACGGCCGATCCGATCTCACGGCGAGCCCGGTCGAGATCATCGTTGATTATCACCCTGTCGAAACTGTCAGCAAGCAGTATCTCGGAGAAAGCCTTCTCAACCCTCATGTTGATCTGGTCAGATGTATCTGTACCCCGCTTTATCAGTCTTGCCCTCAGCTCTTCCACGGAAGGAGGCATGATAAAGATGGAAAGGGCACTGTCGCCGAAGATCTTCTTCAGGTTGATCCCGCCTTTCACGTCTACGTCAAACACGGGTATCATGCCCTCGCCGGTGATCCTGTCGATCTCTTTCCTTAATGTGCCGTAGTAATGGTTTTCGTACACCTCCTGCCATTCGACGAACTCCCCGGCTTTGATCTTTCTCCTGAACTCCGAAGCACGGATGAAATAGTATTCCCTCCCGTTCACCTCGTGCCCTCTTGGTTTCCTGCTGGTGGCGGAAACGGAAAAGCCCAGAGGGAGACCTGATGCGATCAGATGTTTCACAAGGGTTGATTTACCTGCTCCCGACGGAGCCGATATAATCAGGACCTTGTTATTATTGCTCCTTACCATCAGATTTACAGAACATTGAGCGATTGTTCCTTGACACGTTCAAGCTCATCCTTCATCATTACCACCAGCTTCTGCATGGCAGCGTCGTTTGCTTTCGAGCCTATTGTGTTGATCTCGCGCCCCATCTCCTGTGAGATAAAGTTAAGCATCTTGCCGTTCAGGCCTGAATTATTCATGGTCTCGGTGAAGTAGTCACAATGCTTTTTCAGCCGCACTTTCTCCTCATTGATATCCAGTTTTTCCAGGTAAAAGATCAGCTCCTGCTCAAAGCGGTTCTGGTCGATGTTTTCTGTGCCGACGGCCTCTTTAAGCAATGAGTGAGCCTGTCGCGCATGCGTACCAGGCGGTCACCCTCAACAGCGGCAAGGTTTTCGAGCGATTGCAGGATCTTCTGCACTGATCTGGACAGATCTGCTTCCAGGGCTTTACCCTCTTCAATACGGTAGAGATCAGTCATTGAAAGGGCATCTTCAATCAGCCCGGAAACCTGGCTCCATTCCTCCTCAGTCAGCTCAGGCCTTTCCGTTTTCATTGTCTCGGGCAGACGCATCACGATGCCCAGCAGCTCGTTGCCGCCCGGGAGGCCAAGCTCATCGCTGATCTCCTTCATCTGGGCGTAATAGTTCCTGACGATATTTTTATTTATCACCGGCGCCGGCTCGTCTTCCATCGCGTCAAAGGAAACATAAAGGTCGATCTTGCCTCTTTCAAGCTTCCTGAGAATCATATTTCTCACTTCCAGCTCCTTCTCCTTATAAATCCACGGTAGCTTGGCGCTGATATCGGCCTGTTTGCTGTTCAGCGTCTTGACCTCAACAGTTATTTTCCGGTGTGCTGTCTCAAGCATGGCTTTGCCATAGCCTGTCATTGATCGTATCATCGTGGTTCAGTTATCCTTTGTCAAAGATATGCTTTTTGCATTAAGGGAGAAGCTCAAGCTCTACGGTGAAATGTCGCATTATCGGTGCTTCCCATTTTATTGCGAAGCCCCTGGTGATCTCTTTGCGTCTTTCCCACACGTTGGTCAGTGTTGCTACCACATAATCCATATGGTTATCCGTGTACACCCTCCTTGGCACGGCAAGCCTGATGAGCTCCAGTTCCGGGTGTCTGTTCAGGCGTGTCACCGGGTCGCGGTCAGCCATCAGCGTTCCTATCTCTGTGCCGCGCACACCTCCCTCAAGGTAAATCTCGACAGCGAGTCTCTGGGCAGGGAATTCGGAGGCAGGTACCTGCGGAAGAAATTTTCCGGCATCAATGAAGATTGCATGCCCTCCAATCGGGACCTGCACCGGGATGCCGGCGGCCTGAATCTTTTCGCCCAGCTTTGTAACCTGCCTGATGCGTGACTCAAGAAAGTCTGATTCAGTGCCTTCATAGAGACCCTGTGCCAGTGCATTCATGTCACGGCCTGCCATGCCTCCGTATGTGACAAAGCCTTCAAACATAATATTGAACGTGGTTGCTTTGCGGAACAGCTCTTTGTCCCTGAAGCCGATGAAGCCGCCGATGTTCACTATGGCATCCTTTTTTGAACTCATAGTCATGCCGTCGGCAAGGGAGAACATCTCGCGTGCTATCTCCCTGATGCTTTTGTCAGCATAGCCCTCCTCGCGGTTTTTAATGAACCATGCATTCTCGGCAAAGCGGGCGGAGTCAATTATCAGCAGTACACCGAACTTATCTGCCAGCCTGCGCACACCTCTCATATTGGCCATACTGACAGGCTGTCCCCCGGCCGTGTTATTGGTGACAGTCATGATGATGCATCCCAGCTTTTCACGCGGAGTCTCTTTCAGCACCTTTTCAAGGAGCTCCAGGTCAGCGTTTCCTTTAAAAGGATCGACGGCAGTGATGTCCCTGGCAATGGCCACGGTGCAGTCTACTGCGGTAGCCTTCCTGAATTCAATGTGTCCTTTGGTGGTATCAAAGTGAGCGTTGCCCGGAATGACATCACCTTCTTTAACCAAAACGGAAAAGAGAACATTCTCGGCTGCCCTTCCCTGGTGTGTCGGCAGGAAATACTCAAAACCCGTAATATCCCTGATGGCTTCCTTGAGGTTATAGTATGATGATGCTCCTGCATAGCTCTCATCACCGGTCATAATGGCTCCCCACTGTTTGTCACTCATGGCGCCTGTGCCTGAGTCGGTAAGAAGGTCGATGTACACCTGCTCTGACCTAAGGTTAAAAAGGTTATAGGAAGCTTTTTTTATCCATTCCTGGCGCTCTTTAAGAGTGCTTTTGTGCATGGACTTTACCATTTTTATCTTAAATGGTTCACAATATGGAAGTTTCATAGTTTGAAATTAAGAAGTAAGAATTAGGAATTAAGAATTGGGGGTGAGCTCCGGGATCAGTAGTTCCTGGGGAATGCATGGAAGGCGTCCCTGTTTTTGATGTTCTGGAATATCAGTTTCCTGTTTCTGTCCGTTTGAAATAGGAAGATCATGGAAATGGCTATTTTTGCAAATATAGCTTTTACGTTTGGGGTACAATCCAGAAAATGCTAAAAACATTGTGTGATGAGACTGAGAACCATAAAAATTCTTGTGATATTCTATTGTCTGTACAGCAGCTCATTACTATCCGGCCAGGTAGTTAATAAACCGGAGACTCTGCCTGCTGTGAAGACTGACAGCGTCATTGTCGCGGAGGAGATAAGCAAGCACATCACCGGGGTGCAATTACAGGAAATAACAGGTCCGGCGGATATTCACCTAGACCGGCAGCAGGCTCTCAGATTCCTGCGGAAGATATATTCTTCAGCCGGTATATGGAAGCATAGCAATGATCCGTTGCGCGAATCCATCAGGCACCTGATATATTTCTCCTCCACACCTCCGGAAGATTCTACTGTCAGCTTCCTGGAAAGTTACGGTTTTGAAAGGATAAGGGTCCCAATTGAGAACTATTATGTCTTTGATTCTATAAGGATCATTCTGCCTGAGAGAAACATTGATACTATCGTCCTGGTGATTTCCGACACTCTTCATCAACCTTTCCTCAGTACCAGCGAATTTCCCTTCAGATATCTCGAGTATCCTTATATGAGCGATTCACTGGAGGCAGCTGTAGGTTCTCTCATCGGCTATCTTGAAGCGCGTGATTCGACCTTGCTCAGGATCACTGACCAGGCGGGCAACGGTCCTGATTTATGGCTGAACACGACGACTGATAACCTTGTCAGGTTCTGGCTGCCCGACGGCAAGGGCGACTCGGTGACTGTATGGATTGGGAGCCCTCAAAGGAACACCCTTTCGCTCAGGGTGGAGGAAGGGGTTCAGTTTAAAAAGCAGACATGGCAACACGGGTATATCGATCCGCAGGTCAATGTGACTACCGCCACGGAAGAAGATTTGCGCATGATAGCACTCAGCAAGATCAAACCGCAATACTGGAAATTCAGGAGCGAACTATCCTATCTCCTGTCACAGGGTGTGGTCACGAACTGGGCAAAAGGCGGCGACGATAATATCGCATCCATCCTCAATGTAACCAGTAATCTGAACTATAATAATAAGGTCACAAAAGTGAACTCGGCCACCACGGTCAGGTTCGCACTCGGGTTGCAGGCATCTGGAAAGCCGTGGGACATAAACAAGAACCTCGATTTCATTGAGATAAACTCCAAGATAGGCCATAAGGCATTCGGCAAGTTTGACCTTAGCGGGTTGTTCCAGTTCAAGACACAGTTCCTGCCGGGGTACAATTACCCCAATGATTCGGTAAAAGTCTCCAAATTCTTTAATCCTGCCACTGTTATTGTCGGTTACGGACTTGACTATAAGCCGGATAAAAATACATCAATCAGCTTTTCTCCCTTCTCATACAAAGGCACCTACGTGCCTGATACTGCAAATATCAATCAGACCAAGTTCGGTATATCATCAGACAGGAGGTCAAAAAATGAATTAGGAGCTTACCTTATTGTCAGCAGTAAGGTTTCGCTCTTTGAAAAGGTAAATATGACCAACAAGTTGCAGTTGTTCAGCAATTTTCTTTCAAAGCCCCAGAACATTGATGTTGATTGGGAGATGATCACCACAATGAACATCAACTGGTTCACTGAACTGAGGCTGAACATTCACCTCATATATGATGATGATACAAAACTGCCGGTCTTTGACAGTGAAAACAATCCTGTCATGGATATTAACGGTATCCAGAAGAAGGCTCCCATGGTACAGTTCAAGGAGTATATGGGCTTATCTTTTGTGTTTAAGTTCTAGAAGGCCGGTATAAAGAGACTATCTACCTGATCAGCAGATCTGCGATCACCAGTATGCCGAAGAGCACCCCTGCAATGCCGTTCGTTGTTCCGAAGGCGAGGTTGACCCTGCTCAGATCGTCCGGTTTCACAATGGAATGCTGATAAACCAGCAGAGCAAGGAAGATCAGAGCGCCTGCCCAGTATGTTATCCCTCCCTCACCAGACAGTCCGGCCGCCACTACCAACAGGGCAGAGAGAGCATGCAAAGCGGTAGATACAAGCAGGGCTTTGCGGGGTGATGTGACTGCAGGTACCGAGTACAGGCCTGTCTGGCGGTCGAATTTTTCATCCTGCATTGCATATATTATATCGAATCCGCTAACCCATGTCAGCACGATACCTGAATAGATAACCGGGAGCAGGGCAAAAGTGCCGGTGACTGCAATATATGCACCTATGGGTGCAAGGCTGAGGCCCAGGCCAAGGATCAGGTGGCAGAGGGGGGTGAACCTCTTTGTGTAGCTGTATCCAAGAATCACAAGAAGGGCTACCGGAGAAAGGATGAGAGTAAGGCGGTTAAGCAAAGCTGTGGCCGAAATAAAGAGCATAGAGCTTATGACGACAAAAATCAGGGCATTGCGTTTTGTTATCCTGCCTGACGGTATCTCCCTGGTTGCAGTCCTGGGATTCATGCTGTCATACCTGTGATCAGCATACCTGTTGAAAGCCATGGCAGCACTGCGTGCAAAGACCATGCACGCCAGCATCAGGAGGAATGTCCTGAGACCGAAACCGTAACCTTCCCTTGTTGCACCAAGGAAATAACCAATCAGGGCAAAGGGTAATGCAAAGACGGTGTGGCTGAACTTAACCAGTGAAAGATAATCGTTTGTCTTGCCAAGCAGTTTACTCATCTCAGAGTAGCCCCAAACTCCCGTTCAAAAGCCCTTGTAAGCGCACCCATGACTTTTTCAATACTCTTTTCGGTCAGGGTCTGCCTGTCATCTCTCAGTATGAATGAGACGGCATACGATTTTTTATCCTTTCCTATGGTATCGCTTTCATAAACGTCGAAAAGGTCAACTTCCTGGAGAATATTGCGCTCAGTCTTAAAGGCAAGGTCTTTTATATCGCTGAATTTGCATGACTTATCGACAAGCAGTGCCAGGTCGCGGCGTACCCACGGGTACTTTGGCAACTCACTGAAGCGGATGTTTTTGGTTTTAATGGTTCTGATGATGTTTTCCCAGTTGATCTCGGCATAGAAGACATCCTGTTTTATGTCAAACATGGAGAGGTACTTTTTCGATACCTGGCCGAAAGATGCAATATCGAGACTTCCTGCTGTGTATTTCATTGCATCCCTGAGCCATCCTGCAGATTCGTCAGTCACGGTTATCTCCTTTTCTGAAATGCCGAACCTTGATAATAACATTCCCACATATCCTTTTATATGGAAGAATCTTGCAGCTGTTTCAGTCATATTCCACCTTTGCCTGTCCATGTTGCCCGTCACCGCCAGTGCCAGGATCTGCCTCTCACTGTAATTGTCGGTTATCTCCAGTGTTCCTTTCCCGGGTTTTTTCTTATAGACATATCCCAGTTCAAAGAGTCTGAGATCGCTGTTCTGCCTGTTGATGTTCCAGGCAATGGTGTTCAGCATTCCCGGGAGGAGCGATAGCCGCATCACATTCAGGTCGTTGCTCAGTGGGTTAGCCAGGCGCACCATTGAAGCAGTGTCGAAGTCGCCGGTTGTCTCAAACCATGCCGACGGGGTCAGTGAATTGCACATGATTTCAGCGAATCCGTTGCCCGAGAGAAGCTCAGCCATATTCACCGCCACCTTCTCCCTGTCAGGCTTTTCAGTGTATGACAACATCGAGTGCATCTCATTGCTCATGCCGACGTTGTTATAACCGTATATTCTCAGTATCTCTTCAGTAACGTCAGCTTCACGGGTGACATCGACCCTGTACGGAGGGATCTCAAGGGTCAGCTCGCCGGGTGTTTCATCAGTGATATTAATGTCAAGGCTGTAAAGGATCGTCTTGACAGTCTCAACCGGAATGTCTTTGCCTATTAGTTTTGTCATACGGTCAAGAGAAAGCCTTACCACAGCTTTTCTCACGGGTGCCGGATATACATCCACGATATCACCAGTGATCTGGCCTTCTGCCAGTTCCTTTATCAGCAGGGCTGCCCTCTGCAGTGCGTAGATGGTCATCAGGGGGTCTGTTCCTCTTTCGAAGCGGTAAGAAGCATCAGTATGAAGGTCATGCTTTCTTGATGTTCTCCGTACAGACACGGGGCTGAACGTGGCGCTCTCAAGGAAAATGCTGGTGGTTGTGTCAGTTACTCCTGATCTGAGTCCGCCGAACACACCTGCAATGCACATTCCTTCTTTTTCATTGCATATCATCAGGTCAGACGATGACAGTTCGCGCTCTATACCGTCCAGTGTCACGAACTTAGTCTTGTCAGGAAGTGTCTGCACTATTACCTTACTGCCTGTTATTGCTGAGGCATCGAAAGCATGCAGGGGCTGACCCGTCTCGTGAAGAACGAAATTGGTGATATCAACCACATTGTTGATGGGATTGAGCCCTATTGATCTGAGGCGTGTCTGAAGCCATGAAGGTGATTGGCCCACAGTAATTCCGGTGATGGTCAGTCCGGAATATCTTATGCACGCTTCCGGATCTTTTACCGTGACTGATACAGCACCCTCATTTTTGTCCTTCCTGAAATTGCCTATCTCGGGCAGCCTGGCCCTGACAGGTTTCCGGAGGTTGAACCAGGCAGCAAGGTCACGCGCTACACCGTAGTGCGAGCTGCAATCGATCCGGTTTGGCGTAAGTCCTATTTCAAAGACCGTGTCACTGGCGATACCGAAATAATCAGCAGCAGGAGAGCCGATCTTTGCAGCAGGGTCAAGTACGATTATTCCTTCATGATCAGTGCCTATTCCGAGCTCATCTTCTGCACAGATCATCCCCTCGGACAGTTGTCCGCGTATTTTTGACCGTTTTATTTCAAACTGTTCATCTCCCTTGAATATCATTGTGCCGGGCACTGCCACGGCAACGACCTGTCCTGCAGCAACGTTGGGTGCGCCGCAGACTATCTGAACAGGCTCGGGACCTCCCGTGTCTACCGTGGTGACAGTGAGCCTGTCGGCATCTGGATGCCTTTCACAGGTGATCACCCTGCCTATGACCACGCCTTTCATGCCCCCTTTAACAGATTCCCATTCTTCCACACCCTCAACTTCAAGGCCTATGCTTGTCAGAATAGCTGACAGTTCATCCGGTTCGGCATCAAAATTCAAATACTCCCTGAGCCAGTTATAAGAGATCTTCATCCTGGTATAATTAGTCTGATTTTTCCAAGGTGTAAAAGTAAATAAAAAAGGTTAGAGGCATCATAGCAGCATCATAAATCAGATGATCATAATAGTTATATTTGCACTTCAATAAAAAGGTAGATGATCATACACGATAATGACAAGCTGATACTTATCACCAATGATGATGGTCTGTATGCAGCAGGATTAAAGACGCTGACCGATGTCATGAAAGAGTTTGGCAAGGTGGTGGTTATTTCGGCTACAGAGAGTCGCAGTGCTATGTCACAGGCGCTGACGGTAAAGCAGCCGTTGAGGGTCAAGCTTCTTGAGGAGACGGACGATCTGAGAATGTACGCCTGCAGCGGGACGCCCACAGACGGGGTGAAACTCGCTGTCAACCAGCTGCTGGAACGAAAACCCGATCTGATCGTTTCAGGCATCAATCACGGTTCAAATGCATCTGCCAGTGTTTTATACTCCGGCACGATGGCGGCGGCCCTCGAGGGTTGTCTTTACGGTATCACCTCGGCGGGCTTTTCACTCAACAGCTATTCGCCCACCGCTGACTTCTCGGCATGTGAGAAATACATAAGGATAATATGCAAAACCATCCTCAGTGATCCCCTGCCGGAGGGTGTGTGCCTCAATGTGAATATGCCTGCAATTGCGGAACCGGAGATTAAAGGTATACGCGTCGCACGCCAGGCCAGGGGATGCTGGCAGGAGGAATTTGAAAAGAGAAAAGACCCCATGGGGAAGACATACTATTGGCTGACAGGCAGGTTCCTCAATCACGAACCTGAATCGACAGATACAGATGAGTGGGCAATGAAAAACGGTTATGTCTCCGTGGTACCTGTCTCTACAGACATGACTGCCTACGGTTTTCTCGGTGAACTCAAAACAAAATTCTGATATGTGGTTCAGAGAACGCTTTAATAATGCTTTGACGGGAGTGATCTCAGGCCTGGTATTGCCGGCGCTGGCATTCCTCGTGTTTTTCCTTATGACACGTCACGGTTCTTCATTTGAACAATATTTCAAACAAATGGAGGCTGCCGACAATGTGACTGAGATCATGAGCGTTGCAGTTTTCACGAACATCATCAGCTTCCTTCTTTTCAACCATTTTGACATGCTCAGGGCCTCAAAAGGGGTTCTCGGTATTACAATTATCTGGGCTCTTGTGGTCTTCGGGGTAAAGCTTTTTTAGGATGAAGTATTTTATCATAGCCGGAGAGCCATCGGGCGACCTGCACGGGTCAAACCTCCTCAGGAACCTGATCACGGCTGACCCGGAGGCAGATATCTCATGCTGGGGAGGCGACATGATGAAAGAGGCCGGGGGAAAGCTGCTCAAACACTATCGCGAAACAGCCTTCATGGGAGCATGGGAAGTGCTGGTCAATATCCGGAAAGTGAAGGCAAATTTTACCGAATGCCGCAGCCAGATAGATACAATCAAACCGGATGTTGTTATTCTCATCGACTATCCGGGCTTCAATCTGAGAATTGCCAAGTATGTTAAACATCTGGGAATAAGGGTCTTCTACTATATTTCCCCGAAATTCTGGGCATGGAAAGAGGGAAGGGTGGAAAAAATAAAAAAGTATGTTGACAGGCTCTACATAATATTCCCTTTTGAAAAAGCTTTTTATAGGAAGCACGGTTATGATGCCATATATCTTGGGAACCCGCTTATTGACCAGGTAGAATCATGGCGCGGAAACTCCGCTGACCGTAATACAATTATGAACTCCATGGGTCTTGCCGAAAAGCCTGTGATCGCTCTCCTCGCAGGCAGCAGATTGCAGGAAGTAAAAAAGGTACTGCCTGAGATGGTCAGTGTTGCTTCCAGCCTCCCGGACTACCAGTTTGTGGTTGCGGGTATGGAGCACGTGCCTGACAGGATATACCGGGAAATAATAGGGACTATGCCTGTAACAGTAATCTACAGAAAGACATATAACCTTCTCTCAGTTGCAGAAGCAGCTCTTGTGACGTCCGGTACCGCAACACTCGAAGCTGCACTTTTTGATGTGCCGCAGATAGTCTGCTATAAGACCAGCTCACTCACCTACAGATTAGCCAAAATGTTTATTAAGGTCCGCTTTCTCTCACTCGTCAACCTGATAATGGACAGGGAAGTGATCAGGGAGCTGATACAGAAAGACCTGAACCAGGTGACACTGTGCAGGGAGCTGCAGGGCATAATCCGGACCGGGCATAAACATGATATTATCAGGACTGACTATAAGCAGCTTCGCAGGATGCTTGGCGACACCGGCGCATCGGCGCGTATTGCATCGGATATAGTTGAGAACCTGAAGAACACCGGAAGATGACCATGACAAAACCCCTGACCTTTATCGCTCTGCTGCTTCTGCCGGTAATCTCTGCCGGACAGGTAAGCATCAGGATGTTTGCCCGTGCGCGTCCGGTTACGGTTGTGTTTACTCCGGTGAAAGGCGAGTTTCTTCTGAATGACGGAAAAGTCAATGACCTGAAGATCATGGTTAATGAAACTGTCGCTATTACGAGGCATGATGACAAGATTATCTACCGGACACTCACCGGCGCTACTTCTGTAACAGATTCACTCAGCATGGTGCCTCTCTCGGCAGATGCTATTTTCACACTGCGGGCTCCTGGCAGGAATGAAGAACCGAAGACCCTCGACGGCAGTCTCAGGGTGAGGTCTTACCCCGGGTCACTGCAGGTGCTTAACATCACTTCCGTGGAGAACTATCTCCCGGGGGTTGTCAGGGCTGAGGCAGGGAAAAGCGGCCCGGCAGAATATTTCCGTGCACAGGCCGTCGTGGCAAGGACATATGTCTACCGTAATATTGACAGACATGTGCTTGACGGCTATAATCTGTGCGATGACACACACTGCCAGGTCTACCCGGGGGTAGTTACCGACAGTACTATTGTCAGCGCCTGCCTGACTACGTCAGACAGGGTAATCGTCGACCGCGACAGCATACTCATAGTGTCAGCTTTTCATGGAAACTGCGGAGGGGTGACAGCTTCATCATCAGACGTATGGGTCGCGAAATACCCTTATCTTATATCCGTTAAAGACCCCTGGTGCGGCTACTCGAGGTCATCAGAATGGAAGACCAGCGTACCCCTCAGCGAGTGGAACGCCTTCCTGAAAACAAAAAGAGTGGAGCCCGGGCAGGATACTGTGCTATTCTCTCCCCCTGGCAGCCAGCCAACCAGGGCCATCGGCAACACGGTTGCAGGAATCCATATTTCCAGGGAAGATATCAGGCAACGGTTTAATCTCCGTTCATCATTTTACACGCTTACCCTCTCGGGTGACAGCATCACTTTCGTGGGCAGGGGTTATGGCCACGGTGTGGGACTCTGTCAGGACGGGGCAAGGGCTATGGCTGCCGCCAAAATGAAATATGATCAGATTACCGGGTTCTATTACCCGGGCACTGCCGTCACTGAAATCAAAAATGCTCAAATGCCTCAAAGACCATGAAAGTTTTCAATATTTTTACAACAAACCAAAAGCTATGTTCACTCTCTTAAGAAAAGAGATATCAGGTTTTTTCAGTTCGCTGACAGGCTACATTGTCATGATCGTGTTCCTTCTTGCCAACAGCCTGATAATGTGGGTTATGCCCGGACAGTGGAATCTGCTTGACAGCGGTTATGCAGGTCTTGATACTCTGTTTGTTCTCTCACCCTGGCTTTTTCTTTTCCTGGTTCCTGCCGTAACCATGAGACTGCTTGCCGAGGAACGCAGGTCAGGGACACTCGAACTTCTCTATTCACGTCCCCTTGGCGAGGGCGCAATAATATACGGCAAATTCCTCGCTTCTGTAATACTGGTGCTGATCTCATTGCTGCCCTGCATAGTGTTTGTTGTATCGGTATGGGTGCTCGGCGAGACCCCCGGCAACCTTGACAGGGGAGGTATAGCTGGTTCATTCATCGGCCTTATCCTGCTCGCCGCTGTATATTCGGCCATAGGCCTCTTTGCCTCTTCACTGACAGAAAACCAGGTTGTTTCATTCATTCTGGCAGCTGTCCTGTCATTCATAGTCTTTACAGGATTTGATTCAATTGCATTGCTGCCGGGACTCTCATCTGTAGACGAGTATGTATCAAGGTTGGGCATCAATGAGCACTACAAGTCGATCAGCAGGGGGGTGCTTGATATCCGTGACGTCGCATATTTCATCTTTGTTACGGTATTGTTCAATGAAGCTGCAAGGATTTCCCTGCGGCGCAGCTCCCTGAAAAAGCCTCTTATGATCATCGGAGCGGTGGCATTGGTAACTGTGCTGCTTTCATTGCTGAACATCAGGGTTGACCTGACCGAAGACAAACGATTTACCCTTGCCGGCCCCACGAAAAAGATCCTCAGGGAGCTCGATAAGGACGTTCATATAGAAGTTTACCTTGACGGAGAAATGCCTGTGGCTTTCAAGAAACTGCGCCGCAACACCAGGCAGTATCTTGACGAGTTCCGCATCACTTCGGGGAGAAAGGTATCTTTCGGATTCGTTAACCCTTCCGGTTCATCTGATGCCACCGAAAGGAACAGGTTTCACGAAGAGCTCGTCAGCCGCGGACTCATGCCTGTCAACGTCATGGCCAGCGACGGGGAAGGAGGAAGGATACAGAAACGGATTTTCCCTTCATTGACCGTATCATGCGGCAAGACTGTAATTCCGGTCAACTTCCTCAGGAACAACCCGTCACTTCCTGCTGAGACCAACCTCCTTCACTCAACTGAGGGCCTTGAATATGAGATCATTCAGGCGATAGCCACGGCAACAGCAGACTCAGTCAGCCGTGTAGCCTTTATTGAAGGTCATGGTGAACTTGAAGAGATATATGTTGCCGATCTGACCCTTGAACTTGCAAAATTTTACAACATCGACAGGGGAACAATCGGAGGCAATCCGGGTATCATCGACCGTTATGCCGCTGTTATCATTGCTGCACCGAAGAGGCAGTTTGATGAGAAGGATAAATTCATCATTGACCAGTATATCATGAACGGCGGGAGGGTGCTTTGGCTTGCCGAGGAGGTAAACGTCAATGCCGACAGCCTTCTGTCAGGGTCCACGGTAGCCCTGTACGAGCCTCTTTCCTTCGATGATATGCTGTTCAGGTACGGTGCAAGGATCAACCCGGTCATCATACAGGATGCTGAATGTCTGCTTATTCCCCTCAGGGTCGATAATCCCGACGGGCAGCCACAGTATGTGCCGGCGCCGTGGGTCTATTATCCGCTGCTGAGGCCGTCACAAAATCATCCTGTCACCCGTAACCTGAACAGGGTCAAGGCTGAGTTCGCCAATTCCATTGATACGGTAGGACGTGATCCGGGAGTAAAGAAGAGCATTCTGCTGACAACATCCGGACATACTCGTACTGTCATGCCCCCGCAGTTGATTTCACTGGAGGAAGCAGATGAGGTGATCCCCGAGGAACAGTTCACAGCCGGCGCCCTGCCTGTAGCCCTGCTGCTTGAAGGCACGTTCAGATCGGCATTTACTAACCGTATGACTGAGAGCATTATCGGAGAAGCCGGTAGACATATCATTGAAATAAGCAAACCCACCAGGATGATCGTCGTGGCTGACGGTGATATCATAAGGAACGAAGTGAGCAGCAGCGGAGGTACACCAGAGCCGCTGGCGCTGGGCTTCGACAGGTATACGCAGCAGACCTTCGGCAACAAGGATTTCCTTGTAAACTGCATAAACTATCTTGTCAATGACAACGGACTGATAGAAATGCGTTCCCGCGAGATAAAACCCAGGCTGCTCGACCAGGTCAGGACAAAGGATCAGCGCACTCTGTGGCAGCTCGTCAATACCGTTATCCCCGTGATACTGATTATCATTGCAGGTGTAGCCTATAACAGGCTAAAGCAGAGGCATTATAAATCAGTGAAATAATTTTGTTTGAGGGTAAGATTATTTTTTGTAATATTGATAACCCGGTTTTCAAAGCCGACAATTCAATAAATCAATGAGTTGACGGGCGGCAACGGTGTAATTCGGATTAACTTTAAAACAGACTATATGAAATTTGTTGTATCAAGCACAGAGCTTCTCGGGCATTTGCAGGCCATCAGCAGGGTGATCAGCTCAAAGAATACCCTTCCGATTCTTGACAATTTTCTTTTCAGTATCAGCGGTAACGACCTGGAAATAACAGCCTCTGACCTTGAGTCGACGCTTATCACGCGCATGAGGCTTGACAATATAACCGGCAGCGGAACCATTGCCCTCCCGGCCAGGATACTGCTTGATACGCTGAAGGAGTTTTCAGAGCAACCGCTGACATTTGATGTCAATCCTGACACCATGGCTGTGGTAATCAACTCCGAGAACGGCCGTTTCAGCATCGTTGGTCAGAATGGCATAGACTTTCCGGTCCTTCCGGTTATCAAAAAGGAAAAGCGTTTTACCTTCAATCTTGCAGCTGATGTTCTTCTTGCAGGCATATCACGCACACTCTTTGCCACCGCTGATGATGAACTGCGTCCCGTGATGGGTGGCATACTTGTCGAGGCTTCATCAGAGAAACTTACGTTTGTGGCATCCGATGCACATAAGCTGGTGAGGTACCAGAGAAGCGACGCTAAGGCTGACGACAGCGCTTCGTTCATCCTTCCCAAGAAACCCGCATCGCTGCTGAAGAATATCCTTCCGAAGGAGAGCGGCGTTGTGTCAGTGGAGTTTGACGACAGGAACGCGTTCTTCAATCTCTCTGATTATAAGGTTGTCTGCAGGCTGGTGGAAGGAAACTACCCGAATTACAATTCCGTCATCCCGAAAAACAACCCCAGGAAGGTGCGTATAGACAGGCTTGAGTTTTATAATATTCTTCGCAGGGTATCGGTCTTTTCAAACCAGGCCAGCAATCTTGTGAAGCTTCAGTTCACACCAAACCAGATCACTGTTTCGGCACAGGATGTTGACTTTTCAATATCTGCATACGAACGCCACAAATGCCTTTACGAGGGTGATGATATGGAGATAGGTTTCAAATCAGTATTCCTTCTGGAAATCCTTTCGAATATCACGTCACAGGATGTCCTTATTGAGCTTGCTGATCCCACCAGGGCAGGGCTATTTCTTCCTGCTGAGACAAGCAACGAGGCGGAAGACCTGCTGATGCTGCTGATGCCTATGATGATTAACGCCTGATATTTCCGGCAAAATGGAGTTAAATCTGAGGAAACCCCTGGTCATCCTTGATCTTGAGACCACCGGGGTGAGCATCGCTTCTGACCGTATCGTTGAGTTATCTGCCATGAAGGTGGGCCCCGGAGGAGAAGAGGAGTGGCTCACCATGAGACTTAATCCGGGCATACCGATATCACCCGAAGCCACACGCGTGCATGGTATCACCGACGCTGATGTGGCCAATGAACCGCATTTCAAGGATGTGGCAAAAAGAATAGCCTCTTTCCTTGAGGGATGCGATCTTGCCGGCTTCAACTCCATGAAATTCGACATACCAATTCTCTGTGAGGAGTTCCTTCGCGTCAACGTCGACTTTAATCCTGCACGGCACAGGTATGTTGATGTACAGGTCATCTTCCATAAAAAAGAACAGAGGACGCTTAGCGCAGCCTATAAATTCTACTGCGACAGGGAGCTCGAGAATGCTCACAGCGCCAGGGCAGATGCGGCGGCTACCTACGAGATCCTGAAGGCGCAGCTCGACAGGTATCCTGATCTCGAAAATGATATTGAGAAACTGTCTTCATTCAGCGCTTTCAATAACAATGCCGACCTTGCCGGCAGGATCGTCTTCAACGAACAGGGTACCGAAGTGTTCAACTTCGGCAAGCATAAGGGAAAACCTGTTGAACAGGTCCTGAAGGAAGAGCCTTCCTATTATTCATGGATGATGAACGGCGACTTCCCCCTGAACACAAAACAGGTGCTCACGGCAATAAAACTGCGCTCATTCGGTAAAGCCTGATAAGGTTATGAAAATAATCTGCGTTGGCCTGAATTACAGGAAGCATGCGGCTGAGATGAACAAGCCGGTACCGGCTGAACCAATGATCTTCCTCAAGCCCGATTCTGCAATCCTGAAGAAAAACAAGCCGTTTTTCATTCCTGATTTTTCCGCTGACGTTCAGTATGAGGCAGAAATTGTGCTCCGTATATCAAAACTCGGTAAGGGTATCCCGGCAAAATATGCTGAAAGGTATTTTGATGCCCTGACGGTTGGCATTGACTTCACCGCCCGCGACCTCCAGAAAAAATTTTCACAGGCAGGACAACCGTGGGAACTGTCAAAAACATTTGACGGCTCAGCGCCGCTTGGCAATTTCATACCTAAGGAGCGGTTTGGCGATCTGGCTGACATCAACTTTACTCTTGACATCAACGGAGAAAGAAAACAGACCGGTAATACCTCCGATCTGATCTTTTCGTTTTATGAAATAATATCTTATGTTTCAAGATATTATACCCTTAAGACAGGCGACCTCATTTTTACGGGGACACCTTCAGGGGTTGGCCCGGTGAAGAAAGGCGACAATCTCACGGCCCGGCTGGAAGATGAGACAGTCCTGGATTTCTTTGCCAGGTAACATCATCACCCAGGCCTATCTTCCTCTTGAATTCCAGTTGTCATTCATCAGCCTTCCGACAGGATACAACATGGTTCGTTTCTCCAGTGCAGATACCGGTGTGTTCTGATAGAGCCATTGAAGCTGAGCCACAGGGTCGGTTGCCATTTCAGTGTCCTCGTTTTTAGCTTTTTCAAAGGCAGCTCTGAGGACGGGATCATGGTCAAGCAGCTCTTTCAGATGGCTTTCGAATCCCCAGACAGAATACCAGTCCTGCCCTTCCAGGAACGAGTCAAAGAAATTCCATGCAAAGAAACCGGACTCACTCTGCGGTTCGAGCATATAAACAACGTATTGATTGGATCTCTGGTTCAGAGGAATGACATAATCACCTTTCAGGTATTCAATCTCCTGGACCTTTGGTTTAACTTTTACACCGGTGTTGAAATAATGACCCTGTGATGCCCTTTTAGCCGGCTCATAGCTTTCAATATAGTATGATTCAACCATCATTGAAGTGTCACGCTCAAGCTGATGCATGACCACCCCGTTATTACGAAGACGTTCAATAACTTCCTCCCATGCAAAGGGTACTATGTAGGCGTCAGGAGCGGTAACGGTGACAGCAGGATTGAAGTAGTTATAATACCTTATTGTGTCGACATAAGGTTTGTCATGATTATAAAAGCCTGTTTTTCTTCCGGTGATGGGGGCGGTAGTTTCTTCATACCTGTAACCCCGGTAGGCCAGCAGATCCCAGCGGGTAGTATCCATCTCCCATTTTAGTACGTATTTTCTTTCCGTGAGTGTTCTGCGGTTGGCTTCTTTCCTCAGGCTGAGCATTTCGCTGAAATTTTCGGAAGTAAACCTGACCAGCTCGTTAATAAACTGCAATGTCCCCTTAACTCTCTCAGCGAATGGCTTATATGTCAGCGTTTCAGTCATGAAGCTGAACGAGTTGAACAGGGAAGCATAGCCTGTTGAATAGTAGAGTTGCTCCTCAAAACCCATTATGGCTTTAATCTCTCCTCTGTCAGTGTACTGGACGTAAGGTACCATCTCGTTGTCATAATCGGTGCGCATGCGGTTGTAGAGCTCAGGGAGCATCTTTGAGCGGAAGAACCGCTCCATTTCCGGGTACATCCTCTCCGGCTGGGTGGCGATAAGAGTTACCGTGAACTGGTGGTCAGAGCCGTTTGTCGTATGGGTATCAAGAAACACGTCCGGGTCGAGGTAACTGTATATCTCAGCGAAAGCCCGCGCATCTCGTGAATCCTGCTTCACAAAGTCTCGGTTAAGGTCGAGGAAGCGGGTGTTGCGCCTGGCTCCCTTTTCCTCCGGGCCGTTCTGGTCAATGCGGTAGTAAGGACTGCGTGTCAGGGCGCCTCCTATGTTATAAACAGGGATGATAGCGATGACGCAGTTACGGAGATACTTCTTCATCCCTCCGCTGTCGGCCAGGATATCAGCCGCAAACCTGGCGCTGGCATCAATACCTTCAGGTTCTCCCGGGTGAATGCCGTTATTAATGAGGATTATTGCCTTTCCTTTCTTATGGATCTCTACCGGGTCAAATTCTTTATCACCTGAGATGATGAACAGGTGCAGGGGCCTTCCGGCGTCTGTCATACCCATTTCTTTCAGCTGTGCTTCAGGGTAAGCCCGGGCAAGGGAGCTGTAATAGGTTATTGCCTCATCCCATGTCATGCTGTGGTTTGATTCATACCTGAGTTGCTGAAATGCTTTCTGATCCTGGGCAGTAAGGCCTGCCGCCAGCATCAGCAAAAGGGCCGGAATTACCAGGTGTTTTCTCATCGTTTCTTGTCTGCAAAATAATCAGTATTATACAGTAACGACGCCTCGTGGGGCGTCGTTACATGTTACCAGTCAGGGGGGCGAATTAGCGTGACAGCATACTTTCGGCGAGCTCAAGTATTGTTGTGTCTTCTATAGTGACTATACCCCCTTCGGGTCCTTTTTCTATATGGATCCCGGCACTCTGCCCCCTGTCAAAGTTCCATCCGCCGAAATAATTCCTGACAGTCTCCTCAGAGAGTGTCAGTTCATCGGCAATCTTCCTGATACTGCCATCAGGCAGCTGGTCTTTGATCTTCCTCAGTTGAGAAAAAGTAATTGTTCGTGCCATGATTTTAATTGGATAGATTTCTCCAAATATACTCATATCTTATTGAAAAAGGAAATAAAAAAGCGTCTTTAGGATTATTTTAACATTTTAGATTTCAATGGATTGTATATCCCTGATAATGTAGACGTCGAAATCGCCAAGGTATTCAAACCCTGCCTTCCGGTACAAGTCAACAGCCACTGTGTTGGACCTGTGTACCTCCAGTTTGACCTGGTATCCTTTTGCTTTCACGAACCGGAGTGATTCTCTCAGCAGCTCTTTGGCGTGGCCCTGTCCCTGAAAGGCAGGGTCAATTCCAAAGTGGTGCAGATGCAGACGTCTGCCGTCGAATGTCATCCATGAGGTGCCAATGATACTTTCTCCCGGGTCATCGTTGCACATAACGAGCATCCGGCCGCCCATCTCGATGCTGCGTTCAACCGTTGCCTCATCGTCGCCTCTCATGCGGCTGCCCATGCCTGTGGCGCACCACAGGTTCATGATCGCATCGAAATCGCCCTTATGATATTCCCTGATGATCATCACCGGTATTGTTATGAGGCCTGTCCGGAAACAACAACATAAAGGTGACCCTGTTCCTCTCTTCTGACTGTGATGGCTGATCCTTTTGTGATAAAGCCTGTTTCGGCCACCGCTGAATAAACCTCGCCATCGATGAGTACTTTGCCTGAGGGACGCAGCACCGTGTGCGCAGTGCCTGTCTTGCCCACCAGCGCTATAAGTTTTTCAGTATCAAAGCTTATGAACCCGTCAGACTGTCTTGCAGATGTCTCAAGAGCAAGACTTCCAAAGAGGCGGTTGGGAGAAAAGAGCTTCTTTGACAGCCACAGTGAAAGACCAATTGACAGCAGCGCTGACATTAATACAATGGCAAAAGCAGAAACCACTTCCCTGACGCCGTCGATTGACGGTCCGAACCTGAAGACGATCTTGTCAACCATTACAAACGCCAGTCCTGTGACAATGCCAATTATTCCCAGCACTCCGGTGAAGCCGAAACCCGGTATCGCAAAAATCTCTATCAAAAGAAGGATTATCCCGGCAATGAATATTATCAGGTGCCAGTTCCGGGCTACACCCTCAAGATACTGAGGGGCGAAATAGAGCAGTGCGGCCACGATGGCTGCCGCAAGCGGGAAGCCAATGCCAGGCGACTGCAGCTCGAAATAGATGCCTCCGATGATAAGCATTATCAGCAGACCTGATACGGCGGGGTTCACAAGGAGCATGATTATTTTATCTGCCAGGGTCAGTTTCAGTTCTCTGATGGTGTATTCCTTGATTCCGGCTTTAGCCAATGCTTCATCGACCGTACTGGCTTCTCCCTCGCAGAAACCGTATTTAATGGCTTCGAGTGGTGTCAGAGTCAGAACCTGTCCGGTATCGACTATTCCTTCAATAACTATAGACGGGTCAACCATCGCCTGCGCTATCTCCGGATCGCGGTGCCATACCCAGACAGTGTCGCCGTCAGTGACCACGGGTTTTTTCCCGTGTGCCTCTGCCGTGGCTCTCATCATGCCACGCATGAACGACTGGTACTTGTCAGGCATTTTTTCGCCAGTCTGGTTTACAACGGTGGCAGCACCGATGCTTCCCCCGGGTCTCATGTAGATACTGTCCGCTGCTATGGCAATCAGCGCTCCGGCAGAGATAGCCTGGTTATCGATGAAAACTATCACGGGGATACGGTAATTCAGAATAAGTGTCCGCATTGAATCAGCAATATCCACCTGACCGCCGTAAGTGTTCATTTGTATGAGCATGTAGTCTGCATTCATGGTGTCAGCCTGAACGAAACTCTTCTTTACGCTTCGCCATAGTGGTGAGGCTATCATCTTGTCCATCCTGCAGAGATATACCAGTGTTGAGGTGTCGGCAGTCTCCTGTGCCGTCATTGTTCCGGCAGTGATGGAAGCAAATATAAGTGCGGTAGTGAGTGATGCAACCAGCTTCTTCATGGGTTTAGCTTAAGTTCGTTTATATATCCGATAAACTTCAGCAGGGCTTGTCTCTTAAGATCATCAAGATTGAAATCGATATTGTTGTTGAGATAATCAATGACTTCCCCGGGTGTGGCTTTGGCTCCTTCCTTCAGCAGTTCCACAGCCTCATTTTTACGGCTCAGACCTTCGCCGAGGGCTTTGTTGAAAAGAGTGATAAAATGATCAGGCAGGGGTTTCGATGACACCCAGCAGGCAAAGACAAAGGGCAGCCCGGTGAATTTCTTCCACTCAAGACCGAGATCAATCTTCGATGAAAAGAGATGTGCATACTCGAAACAACGGTCCCCGATCATGACTGCCGCCTCACCTGGCTTCATCGAAGTGATTTCAAAATCGCGCGATGCGGGGTACCATTCAAACTCCCTCTTCCATGCCTTGACTGCAAGGATTTTGCATAAAGTCACTGAGCTCCTTGACCTGAAGTCCAGGTAAATTTTTCTAATATCATTAAAAGGTGTATTGCTGACCAGGAGCACCGTGCGCACCTCACCCTGGGTGCTGAGGCAGTAGTCGCTTACCAGATGGTACTCCGCCATTGAGGCGATCATGGCAACAGGTATAAGACCTATGTCAGTCTTGCCGGAAAGGAGCCTGTCAGCACATTCCGACGGATGACACACTTCGAGGTCTATCATGGAAGCAACCTCGCCGTCACGCAAGCCTAACATGAAAGGATAACTGTTTATGTATTTGACGGCCGAAACCCTGATCTTTCTCATCTCATTAGCTGTTCTTGCGGATAAATACAAAGGTTCAATTTTTTTACACCAGTACAAAATAGTATTTTTGTTTTTTGGTGCTCAGATTAAACCACGGTGAGGAGATGACAAAATGGACCCTTTAAAGGCAATTTCACCTGTTGACGGCCGCTACGGAGAGCGGGTAAAAGAGCTTATTCCTTATTATTCGGAGTATGGCCTCATGCGTTACCGTGTGCTTACCGAGGTGGAATATTTCATTGCGCTCTCGCAGGCCCGACTACCGCAGTTCAGCACTTTTCCGGAGGGAATGGAGCTGCCGCTGAGGTCACTGTACAAAGAGTTCACCATTGCCGACGCCGGTTACATCAAGGAAAAGGAGGCAGTGACCAATCATGATGTCAAGGCCGTTGAGTACTTCGTCAAGGAAAAGGCCGCCTCTCTGGGTTTGCAGCAGTGGTCAGAGTTTGTGCACTTCGGGCTGACCTCCCAGGATATAAACAACACTGCCATCCCGATGGCTATAAGGGATTCAATGAGAGAGGTCATGATACCATTGCTGGCGGTATTGCGTGATGCACTTGATGTCATGGCGAACGAATGGGCAGATATACCAATGCTCGCACGCACTCACGGGCAGCCCGCCACGCCGACCAGACTCGGCAAGGAGATCGCAGTGTTCAGGGAACGACTCGATGGTCAGCTTCTCACACTGATGATGACAAAATACAGCGGAAAGTTTGGCGGTGCCACGGGTAATTTGAACGCTCACAAAGTCGCATATCCTTCCATAGACTGGGTCGGTTTTGCCAACAGGTTGCTGGGTGAACAGCTGGGGCTTGACAGACAGCAGACAACGACCCAGATTGAACACTATGACGGCCTGGCTGAGTTGTTTGACTGTATATGCCGTATCAATACGATACTGACCGATCTGTGCAGGGATTTATGGAGCTACATTTCGCTTGACTACTTCAAGCAGACCATCATCCCAGGCGAGATTGGCTCATCAGCCATGCCCCATAAAGTCAATCCTATCGATTTCGAAAACGGTGAGGGTAACCTTGGCGTTGCAAACGCCCTGCTGAGCCACCTGTCATCAAACCTCCCGGTATCACGGCTGCAGCGTGACCTGACCGATTCAACCGTTATCAGAAACACCGGTGTGGCAATGGCTCATTCACTGATTGCCTGGAAATCGATTAAAAAAGGACTTTCAAAGCTGATTGTCAACCAGGACAGGATAAAGAATGACCTTGAGAATAACTGGGTTGTTGTAGCCGAAGCTCTCCAGACAATACTTCGGAGGGAAGGCTTCCCGAAACCTTATGAAGCTCTCCTCGGGGTTACCAGGACTAATGAAAAAATCACCGGTGAGGCGATACGTCTCTTCATTGACAGCCTTGACATCAGTGACGCGGTAAAAGAAGAGATGAAAGCCGTCACTCCGTTTAACTATACCGGGTTATAACGGCTTAGCATGAATAGTATCAGGATTCTTCTGCAGTATCTGAAGCCATATAAGTGGCTGGCAGTGAAGAATATGACATATAATATTCTTAGCGCCTTCTTTGCCCTTTTCACCTATACCATGATAGTGCCTTTCCTTCAGATACTCTTTAAAAGGGTAGCGGTGGTACCTGATCCCGGAGCCTTCAGATTCTCAACCGAGTATATAAAAAACTTTGCCAACTGGTTTTTCTCATCCACAATTACACAGTATGGAGAGGGACAGGCTCTGCTGATGGTTGTTATTATCCTTGTCATTACCAGCTTCTTTAAAAACCTGTTGATTTTTCTTGCCAATAACTGTATGGCCAGCCTCAGGGCAGGCACAGTCAGGGACATAAGGAAAAAGGTATATAACAAGATTCTGAGGCTTCCTTTGTCATATTTTTCCGAAGCGCGCAAGGGGGACCTGATGACAAGGATGTCAAATGATGTGCATGAGATTGAAGTATCGGTAATGTCATCTCTCTCAATGTTGTTCCGTGATCCTTTTACTATAATTATTTTTGTCACTTACCTGATCATCATCAGTCCGCAGCTTACCCTGGTTGCATTCCTTCTGCTCCCGGTCAGTGGATGGCTCATCGCACGTATCAGCCGGACGCTAAGGAGCTCCTCCTTCAAAGGCCAGCAGGCTCTCGGAAGGGTGCTCTCAGTCCTGGAGGAGACTCTCTCCGGGTTGCGAATTGTCAAGGGATTTAATGCCGAGGATAAGATGGAAGGTCAGTTCAGGGAAGCCAATGAGAGGTATACCAAAATATTCCGGAGGGTAGCACGTAAAGCATATCTCGCACACCCGGTAAGTGAGTTCCTCTCAACCATCGTCCTGATGGTAGTCTTATATTACGGCGGAAAACTTGCCCTGAATGGTACAGACAGCCTCTCTCCTGACAAGCTCATTGCATTTGTGGTTGTTTTCTCACAGATCATCCAGCCGGCAAAAGCTATCTCAAGCGCCTGGTTCAACATACAGAAAGGGATGGCTTCCATTGACAGGATCAACCAGGTCATTGATGCCAAGGAGACAATTACGGAGAAGCCCGATGCCATCAGGATCGGCGGATTCAAAGACAGCATAGAGTTCAGGAATGTGTGGTTCGCATATAACCATGAGCCGGTGCTGAAAGATATCAATCTCACCATCAGGAAAGGCCAGACAGTGGCCGTCGTGGGCCGCTCGGGAGGAGGCAAGTCGACACTGGCAGACCTGATCCCCAGGTTCATCGATCCCGACAAGGGAGCGGTGCTGATAGACGGCGTGGATATCAGGGATGTGAACATAAAGGATCTGCGTCACCAGATGGGTATAGTCAGCCAGCAGGCCATTCTCTTCAATGATTCCTTTTCTAATAACATAGCATTTGCACTGACCGAAGAGGCTGACGAGGAAAGTGTTCTGCGGGCGGCGAAGATTGCGAACGCACACGATTTTGTGATAGAGACAGCCGATGGGTACAATAGCACAGTTGGCGAGGGTGGAAATAAGCTCAGCGGCGGACAGAGACAAAGGATAAGCATAGCACGCGCTGTCATGGCCAATCCTCCGATACTGATCCTTGATGAGGCTACCTCGGCACTCGATACAGAATCGGAACGCCTTGTTCAGGATGCCATGGTAAAGCTGATGGAGAACCGCACATCGATAGTCATAGCACACCGCCTCTCTACGATCCAGCATGCCGACATTATAGTGGTGATTGAAAATGGCCGCCTCGAAGAGAAAGGCACTCATGAGGAATTGCTGATGATTCCTGACGGGATCTATAAAAAGCTGTATGAGTTGCAGACATTCTGATAACCTGACTTCTGCCGGAGATCATGATTCCTTCCGGAGAATTTTGCTATTTTTATCTGCGGATTAAATTTTTTGATAATTATTAATACGGTATTCAGACCTGCATAAAAGTAAATAATGATGGAAACGAAAAGTACGACTGACATTCTGAAAGAGGCGGTATTGCTCGAGCTGAGAGGCAAGGCCTTTTATTCAAACATTGCCGCGCAGACAAAAAGCGAAGCTGTCAGGAAGATATTCTCAATGATAGCCGAAGAGGAAGAGCAGCACATTGTCTTCCTTTCACACCAGTTTGCTCATTATAAAAAGCATAAGTCCTTCACTGAGCTTGCCACTCATATTGACAAACCCTCGGAGGAAGCGTCAAAGCTGGTTCTTTCTGAGGCGATGAAGGATCAGATCACCGCTGCCAGCTTTGAAGCCGCAGCTATCAGTGCTGCAATGGATTTTGAGGCCAGGGCCGTGGAACTCTATGCCGGGAGGGCTGAGTCAGCCAACGATGCAAATGAAAAGGCTACGTACAAAATGCTTGCCGAATGGGAGAGGGGGCATCAGAGGTGGCTGATGAGGATTGACAAGGACCTGCGGGAGCAGATATGGTATGACAATAACTTCTGGCCTTTCTAGACAAGGCGGCGAAACTTTGCAGGTACCTTCGACTCAAAGCGCAGTTCCTTTCCGGTGACCGGGTGAATGAAAGCCAGGACGCTTGCATGTAACCCCAGCCTGCCGATTGGATTACCCGTAGCGCCGTATTTCTTGTCGCCCGCAATACTGTGGCCCATCTCCTGCATGTGCAGCCTTATCTGGTTCTTCTTGCCTGTCTTGAGGGTGACCGAGAGAAGGGAATAATCCTTGTTGGTTTTCAGCGTTTTGAACATTGTGATGGCAAGATCACCTTTGGCGGGGTTCTGCGATGAATGCATCATCAGCGCCTTGCTTTCAAATATATAAGACTTGATGGTGCCTTCAGGCTCGGTGACCTCACCCTCCACGAGGGCTGTATACATACGGGCAGTGACATTATTCTGCCAGTCCCGCTGAAGCTTGCTCTGTACTTTTTCACTTCGCGCGAACATCATTAGTCCGGAGGTGTCGCGGTCAAGACGGTGGACGATGAAAATCTTGTTTCCTGGTCTCTGCAGCTTGACATAGTTGCTCAGGATATTGTAGGCAGTCAGGTATTTTTCATTATCGGAAGCCATTGAAAGCAGTCCTGCATTCTTATCAATAACTATTATATGCTCATCTTCAAAGACGATTTTCATATTACGCAACAGGATGTTATCGGTAAGCTTCTCAGCGACGATGCTGATCTTATCCAAAGGGTGGAGCTCATGATTGAACTGTGTCACGGGCTGGCCGTTGACGGTGATCTGTTTATTGCGGAGGAGTGATTTTACATTGTCGCGGCTCATCTTCCTGAGGTTCTCGATGAGGAAAGGCAGGAGAGTGGTGGTTTCTTTAACTTCCAGCGGAAGATTGTTATTCATATTGTTTTCGGATCATTGTGGCACCAAAGGTCAGAAAAAGCGAGGAGAAAGGGAAATTTCGGGATTACGAAACTGTTACCCGTCATTTTACACCGTCTTTTTTACGATTCACAAACGTCGCAAATCAACTGAATACCGCATGCACTAAACGATTCTGGTGGCAGGCACGCGTGTCCGGGTGCAGCAACTTACAGAAACGACCCGGTTTTAACTTCGCCATTCCTTTTATAATTAGCAATAAACACACCGCCTGGTGAAACTTTATATTCAAGAAGACTGAATTTGGCAGGAATGCTGCCATTCTCAAACAGTCGTTTGCCATTACCCAGTGTTACAGGGAATATTTTCAGCCAAAGTTCGTCAACCAGATCGTGCTTCAATAATGTCTGAATTAAGTTGCCGCTTCCGTGCACCTGAATGTCAGGACCATCCTGCTGCTTTAATTTTTTAATCTGTTCTACAATATTCCCTTTCAGGAAAACTGTATTGTTCCAGCCATGTGCAGAGAGGGTGTTTGAAGCTACATACTTCGTAACCTGGTTGATACCTGGCCATTCATTTTCATGATCAGGCCAGTATGATGCGAATATTTCAAATGTCTTTCTTCCGAGTAGAAGATCTGCATTTTTGCTCATCTGCTTATTCATGACCTTACCTACAAATTCATCAAAAAAGGTAAATACCCAACCACCATATTTAAAGCCGCCGGAAGTATCTTCTTCCGGTCCGCCGGGTGCCTGAATAACACCGTCCAGTGTCATAAAAGACAGAACAATTACTTTTCTCATTTTACTCCACAGATTTAATTGGCCTATATGATTTAATAACAGCTTAAATGCAGATTTGTTTGAAGGGATTCGTGAGGCCCATGAAAGTCATGTCTGCATTCCCGGGATGGGATCTCTGTCTGATTAGGAGTGATTGCCCTTTGATCAAAGTCAGAAGAGCCCACGGAAATGATTTCCGAGGGCTTTAATACATTATGAAAAATATACTATTGTACTACCCAATCAGTGTATTTTGAAGTGTAGGTTCCTAACTTTTTTTGTTCGTCAATCAGTGGCTGTAACTTTTCCATTGCGGTTTTTCCTAAATCTGTTAGTCCGCCTCCTTTATTCCAGAATTTATTCCAATCTGCTTCAGATTTCCAGGCAATGATCACGCCATAGCAATTTTCACATTCCCCCTGGCTGCTTTTTACTAAATAACACTTACTCTGAAAATTCTCCTCATATACGGGAAGCAGCTTATTTTTATAAACATCCATATATTGATCCAAAGTAACATCCTGATTAAGATTTACAGTTATAACATGAAAACCGACATAGTTTCCTTTTTGGAATGTTTGTCCGGATAATACTACGCCAAATAGAATAAACGCCATAGACAAGATGTACTTTTTCATAGCTGATATGTTTTAGTTGGTAATATTTAATACACCATGGAAATTCTTAGATTTTGCGGTCCATTTGGACAGGTTATTTTCAACTGATTTGCGACACAATAAGTGCTAAAAACGAGGCACCAAGCCATAAAATTAAAAACACAATTCCGCTGGCTAAACCGACTTTTGCCAAATCTTTTCCTTTATATTTTTCCGGGTTTTCCTTTATCTTTTTTAAGGCTTTGACAGAAAGCACTATACCTGCCACTCCGATAATTAATCCTACAATAAATAGCGGAAGACTCTGAGGGATTACAAAAAGACTAAACAATAGAGAAAATCCTGCAAAACCTGCCAGGAACCCTGCCAAAGCCATTCCGTTCAATTTTTTTGGCTTTATCGTATCTTCCTGTGGAAGAGTAACCACCTGGATTGTATTAAAACTGAGCAGCTCTTCTGAATACCTTAGATAATTGATCTCTGAACCCGGAATTGCATTTATCGGATTAATGTTTACACTTGCATAATTGGTTTCATTGTTACCAAAATCTGAAACCTTTTCTTCTGGCACAGAACTCATTGAGTACGCTCCCTCACTCTGAACCCCTGAATTAACCATTGCGGCATAAAGGTTAGTTTCATATACTAACTTATTGGTAACTATCACACTCCCAGACCGTGCTGAACCAGGACTACTTTGGTCTTTGCTGATTCCTTCTTTGGTGTTTGGCGGCCTATTCTGTTTCGTGTTCAATCGGAATGCAGGTTTACGGAGGGAATAACTCCTTTTGCGATCCCCGCAAGAAACCACGCTGAGCCTTTCATTATGTCGAGGATGGTTTAAAGAAGTTACGGTTTTATAATGGATTGAACGTATAGGGCATGAGAGAGTCATCTTTTTTGTCGTACTGCACGATGAGGCAATAAAGAATAGCACGAATATAGTGAGGTCAACCTTCAGGTAATTAGAATTCTTCATGGCAGGTTTTAATTAATATACCCGTATTCTGTTAAAACCTTATTGTTACTCCCAGTCCAACCCCCATTGAGTTTTCTGGCGCAACATTAAACTTTTGCAACGAAAGCTCCGCTTTAGTCTTCCTGCTGCCTCCGACTGTCCATAAAGGAATGCCAACTGCTGTGCAGGAAATTCCGACCAATCCGCCAATACCCGTGACATAAAAAGCAGCTAAAAGACCATCCATGTCTCCACCCGGTTCGCCTGGCATGTAGAGGAAGATTATTCCAAGGACAATACCTGTTGCTACAACACCAGCACCAGTTAATGTTAAAGCCCTCCCCGTATTTCTCATCTTGACAGCTTTATCAATGTACAGATTAAGCTGGTCAGCATTTAATGTGTCAGGATTAACTTTCCTCATTATCATTTCCGGGGTGGTAACAACTTTTTCTACCTCATCGGGTAGAAAGGAGAACAATATTCCATCTGATGACCGGAACCTCCATTCTGTCTTTGACTGCCAGAGCAATTTCCCGACTGCCTTATACCCGTTCTTCAGATACAGGGTGTCTTGTGATTGCTGTCCATTTGCCTGGACTGAAATAAAAACCAAAATTATGGCGCTTATCAGTAACCTTTTCATAGCTGGAAGGTGATTAGTCAGTCAAATTCATAACAGCAAAAAGACCAGGTCAAGTTCAACCTTTTATTTCTAACAGACATTGCTATGCGTCCCAAAGATTGTTCTATGTGTGCCAAAATCATAAAAGCCCCCGGAGCTGATGCCCGGGAGCGCGGATACATAATAGAAAATCCAAAGCGGAATACACCCTCGATGAATGCTTTTAAAGCTTCCTCCCTTACTTTGTGAAAGTCATATCGACGATGACCACCAATGTTTCCGGTACGTCATCGCCATTGATATCTTCGGGTTGGTTTTGTGTTACCTGCAGGTGTAGTTTACTTGAAGTCAGCTCAATAACATCAAGTATCATCTGGTCTACGGTACCGGCATCAGTTGTAAGTTTTTTCTCGTCAGAACTTAGGCTCCACGTTCCACTATCAGGTTCTCCATCCGTTGAAGACGTATAAGTATTATCCGATTTAAACTGGATTGTCATATTTTGCGGGAAAAAATCTTCCATAATCGAATTAACCATATCAACATATACCTGTGCTTCAGAAGCAGTCAGGTCAAATTCGTCCATATAGTATTGTAACAATGTCTTGCCGTTAACCGTGGCATTTAGAGTAATTTCATCGGAAGTCCATGTACCTATCAGGTTGTCTGAAGTGGTCGGATCCTCTTTGCATGAGTGTAACAGGAATAATGAGCAAATAACAAGACCTACGGCAATACTACCGCAGGCAGGTGGTACTCTAAAAATCTTAGTTAGTGTTTTCATTTGAGCAGGTTTTTAGTTTTATGAATACAAGTTCGGCTTTAGTTCGACAACCCGGTGCTCCAATCGTCCCAAAAATTGTTCTCTGTGTGCCAAAATCAACAAAAAACCCCAGATCGTGTGGCAACCCAGGGCAAGTGTTTAGCTGCCAAATAAAAAGCCCCGGATCGTGTGGCAACCAGGACCTCGTCTTGCTGCCAAATGAATAGCCCCCGGAGCCAATAGAAGGACTTAAAAAGTCTACTTACTGCAATCATAACATTGCTCCCCAGTATCAATTGCGCATTGATACTCAGATGCATAGCAGTATTTTGCATGATCACTTGACCATGGAGTATCCCCGGAACAAGGGCAACCAAGGTCCCCCATTAGTTCGCAACAAGGCAATGTAACAATACCAAGAATAATTACTATTATGCTTAGTCTCATTAAAGCCCTTGATTTAATTATTCTTCTCATATCATTAGCATTTAATGACTCTGGAGTACATAATATGTAAAATTATAACACTAAAAATCTGAAGTCAAGTTAAACCTTTCTTGTGTAACGGACTGTTCTTTGTGTCCCAAAGATTGTTCTCTGTGTGCCAAAATCAACAAATACTCCTGGCTTCTGGTATTGATGTGGCATTTTCGATGGAACCAATAAAAATAGAAAACCCTTAAAAGCAGCGCTCTCAGGATTTATCTACAGGATTTATAAGTGTTTGGGCGGAGAAAGAGGGATTATTCGCTGCGCTCATGATCCCTGACGGGGGAACCGTTAGACCAGATCACTCCCACATTCGCTACGCTCATGTGAGTTTTTATTTTACTGTCATCCCTCACCCGGGCAAGCCCTGTTCGGTATGCCAGAAAATAAAAATTCCGCTCGTCAGGCGACGAGCGGAAGTGATCTGCTCTGCGGAGAAAGAGGTTCTCAGACCCTCATTTCATGGGAGTTCTGGGAAGTTCAACTGGTTGAAATTCCAGTGAATTACATTTTGGGTTGGTTCAGCGAAAGTCATCAAAATTCGTTATGGCAAACCGATTTTGGTCCCCGATTTTGAAAACGGGGACTAATCCTTATTGAACTTCAGCATTTCATTCGCTTTGAGTTTATCCACTATTTCCATGTAGGGCTTCATTGCATCAAAATCGCTATGCCCGGTCCACTTCATAATCACTTCTGCCGGGACTCCCAAAGTAAGGGCGTTAACAACAAATGTACGCCTTCCGCAATGGGTGGTAAGTAGTTCGTGCTTGGGGTAAACATCCTCATACCGGTTATTCCCCTTGAAATAGACCAGCCTGATCTGTTCATTCATCTCAGCCAGTTTACCGATGACCTTCAAGTGTTCGTTCATTTTCTGGTTGGAGATGATAGGTAAGGCCTGGCCTCTGGGCAGGGGTATTTCCTTATACTTATTCAGTAGGGCTTTGCTATATTTATTCAGGTCAATCTTCAGGACTTCATCTGTCTTCGTGGTGACAATAGAAATAGTGTCTTCGTGAACGTCAACCTTTTTGAGCTTGGCTACATCGGAATATCTTAGGCCGGTGAAGCAGCAAAAACAGAAAACGTCCCTGACGTTAGCATCTGCCGGGTTGTCCAGTTCCAGCCGGTATAAGTGCAGTAGCTCGGACCATGACAGGAATATTATTTCTTTGAGCTTGCCGCTGGTTCCTTTTAGCTTTGGGCTGAATGTCTCATGTGCGTCACCGGAGTAGTATCTGTTTCTTTTTGCCCAGCGAAGGAACCACTTTATGATCTTCAAGTCTTTTGTTACAGTGGTATTCCTATGGTCATCTTTAAGGAGTGAAGTCATGACCTTTGCCAGATCAGTCTCAGCAATGTCATTAACAGGGATGTCTCCAAGTATTTCGGCAAGGTGACCAGTAACGGTTGTCACTTTGGTTATCGTCCCTTTGGTCCATGCGTTCTCGCTTCCTGCCTGAAGGATAAATTTATTCGCAACGAATGATATGGAGTTCTTTTCATTGGGACTTTTCTCTTTCCCAATCGAAACATTATAGGCTGAACGGAGTTCGGTTTCTGTAGGAATTCTGTCAGACGACTCAAATTCATAGAAGACGCCAGCAACAGTGTCCTCCATGCTTTGAATAGCCTTATTGATATCAGCAGCACTGGTTTTCGCCTTTCCATGTGACGTACCGTTATTGCACCGCTGAGTTTCAAGGCTCCACTTGTCAATTGTAACCCGGTAGCCTACATTGAAGGCCACAGTATTACCATTCCACCTGATCCGGTAACGAAGTTTCGCATCAGGCTTCCCTTTCTCTTTATCGAGTAAAAACTGTGTATGTCTTCTTAATTTGAAGCATCCTACACCTTCACATCGTGCTTTTTAAGCATGCCACCTATCCCTAAAATAATCCACTCCAGATTAATCGGATAATCAGTAATAAGGTATTTAATCCAGTCCAGCTGAAACCGGTTACTTGCCAATTCACGTTCACAACGTGAAAATGAGGTGTATTCGATTTTGTGATCAAGAGCAAAGGCTCTCTTGCTTTTCAATACTCCGAGATTTATGAGAGTGTTCAGCGCTTCATAATACCTGGCAATGATCAATTTACTTTCGGGGTTATTCATAGGTTGTTCTTAAGGTTATAAGGTCATTTATGTAATTTTTTACGGTTATGTCTTCTTTT
>CAWGRY010000012.1:0-6400 GCA_963825165.1 uncultured Bacteroidales bacterium
TCGATCATGGTCTGGCAAAGGTACGGAAATATAAGGTTAAGTATAAGGGCTGAAGGCCTCAGGTCTGAAGAACAAGACAAACCCTGACCTTCAGACTTTCAAACATCAGATCTTCATACATTATTATGAATAATGCTTTTTAGGGAAAGCAAAAAATGATTATATTTGCTTAATAGAAAAAGCAACAATGGACCAGCTATTTGAAAGATACTACAGATTACTTGACAATATCTCGCTGGATTTCATAAGGGGCTATGCCGGTATAATTAACTGGAAGGCCCGTATGATTGGCATCAGAGGCGCACGTGGTGTGGGTAAAACAACTCTGCTGCTGCAGTACATGAAGAAGAATTTCCCCCGAGACGGCTCTTCTCTTTATGCAAGCCTTGACAATATATGGTTTTCGGAGAACAGGCTGACCGACCTTACAGACAGGTTTGTAAAACAGGGTGGTCACTTCCTTTTTCTGGACGAGGTGCATAAATATCAGGGTTGGTCGCAGGAATTAAAAAATATTTATGATGATTATCCGGAGTTGAAGATAGTTTTTACTGGTTCATCACTTCTTGAAATCCGGAAATCGAGGGTTGATCTCAGTCGCCGGGCTGTTGTTTATAACATGCGGGGACTCTCATTCAGGGAGTATCTGAATCTCACTCTCGGCCTTGACCTTCCGGTTGTCAGGCTTGAGGATATCCTTGCCAGCCACGTGGATAAGGCACAGGAGATATTGAATAATGTTAAGCCTCTGAAGTATTTCAGCTCCTACCTTAAATCGGGCTATTATCCCTTCTTTCTTGAGGTCCCTGAGTTGTATTTCCACAGGCTGGAGGAGATAATCAATCTGATTCTTGAAACGGAATTACCTCTACTGAGGAAGGTCGAGGTGGAGAATGTCCCAAAACTGAAGCTTCTGCTTAAAATCCTTGCCGAGTCCGCTCCATTCGTACCTAATATTGTTAAGCTGAGCGAGAGGTCAGGCCTGACCCGCAACACAGTCATTTCTTATCTCGGGTACCTGGAAGAGGCACATTTGGAAAAGAACCTGTACAGGAATGCTAAAGGAATAACCAGGTTACAAAAGCCAGACAAGATTTATCTTGAGAATACTAACCTCATGCATGCCCTGTCTCCTGTCGGCGTCAACATCGGAAACCTCCGGGAGACCTTTTTTGTAAACCAGCTTAGCGAGAATCATATTGTTGAATACGCTGAGGAGGGAGATTTTACAATTGACGGACGATTTATTTTTGAAACCGGCGGCAAAACAAAAGGATTCGAACAGATAAAAGATATCAGCAACAGCTATGTTGTTGCTGACGGGATCGAATACGGGACCGGAAACAGGTTACCGCTCTGGCTGTTCGGATTTTTATACTGATTAACCGGGTTTTTCCCAGATAATCTTTTTCCCGAATCCCAGTCGGTTGTCTGTCAGCTTAATATAATTCAGATCAATGAACCAAAGATGAAGTTCGGTAAGCGCTGCGTAAGGAAAACGGCGGAGATAGATCTTTTTTGCACGGGAGAGCTCTTCGCCGGATGGCTCCCTGACAAGCCCCGTGAATTGGATACCCCTTATTCTACCTACGCGCCAGGTTTCCAGGGCGATGGTGCCTGCCACTGAAGGGTTGGCAAGAAATTCAGAACCGTGGCGGGTGGTTGTATCGGTGGTGATAATCAGGGTGTTATTCTCCTCATCCCATGCATAAAAGCATGATGCACACCAGGGACCTCTTTCGCTGACCGTGGCGATGCTCAGAAGGTGATGAAGCCGGAGGAGCGATCTTATTCTCTTATGCAGCACTTCTTGTTTCACCTGTATCTGACAATTGTGAATCTCATCCGTTTGTCATACCCTATTCGTTCCACCGGAATGTGTCAATGGTGAATCCGGCCAGCGTGAGCACCCTGTCGATTACTGTTGCCACCAGCTCGTCTATCGTTCGGGGTCTGCTGTAGAAAGAAGGTGTGGCGGGGCAAATAACAGCGCCGGCTTCGGTGAGCAGCTTCATATTATTAATGTGTATGAGACTGTAAGGGGTCTCACGCGGAACCAATATCAGCCTGCGGCGCTCTTTCAGCATCACGTCAGCTGCACGGGTGATGAGGTCATCAGAGACGCCGTGGGCTATCCTGCCGACCATACCCATTGATGCAGGACAAATAATCATGGTGTCATACGATGATGAACCGGAAGCAAATGGTGCATTGAAGTCCTTGTTGTCCCAAATCTTTTCTGTGCCTGACGGAACATAAACGGAGCCTGTCTCGTAGAGCATGATCTCTTCAGCATTGCCGGTCAGAATTACCGCAACTTCTGACGGGGGTTCCGGCAGTTCACGCAGTCGCTTAAGTCAGACTCAGGGCATATATCGCGCCACTGGCGTCCGTAATGGCAACGATTATTTTTCTGCTGGTCATGAGTTTTTTATGTGAGGCAAAGATATCAAATGTTACAGCTCCCTGAAGAATTCTGGTCCACGAAGTACGGGTAGCCGGTTTTACTGTAAGTATACTTCTTTCGAATCCCGCAGGCAGTGAAAAAGAACCAGAAAACCAATAAGGTGCAATTTTGGAATCCGAATCCATAATTGTACCTTTGTGATATGATACAAAGAGAAGCTGAAACTGAATTAAAAATCCTTGCTGCTCAGTTCAGGGCTGTGGCAGTGGTAGGCCCGCGCCAATCCGGTAAGACGACATTAGTGCAGAAAGTGTTTAAAGGGAAACCTTATGTCAACCTTGAAAATCCTGATATGCGCAGATTTGCCATGGAGGATCCGCGGGGATTCTTGTCAAATTATCCTGAGGGAGCCATCCTTGATGAGATTCAAAGAGTCCCGGAGCTGTTTTCATATCTGCAGCAGATACTGGATGAACGCCACATTAACGGTATGTTTATCCTGACAGGATCAAATAATTTCCTTCTGCAGGAAAGTATCTCTCAAAGCCTTGCCGGAAGAGTTGGCTATTTGTTTTTGTTACCTCTGACGATTAGTGAGATAGGCGTTAGAGAGAAGAATATCAACGGAATAATATTTAAGGGTTGCTATCCGGCTTTACACAACAATTCAACGGATGCCTCACGGTTTTATGCCAACTATATCAGGACATATGTTGAGAGAGATGTCCGGCTGATAAAGAACATCACGGATCTTTATGTTTTTGAAAGACTACTCAGGCTTTGTGCAGGCAGGATCGGTCAGCTTCTCAATATGAGCAGCCTGGCATCTGAAGTCGGTGTGGATGTTAAAACCGTCAGTTCCTGGATCGGAGTCCTGGAAGCGAGTTTTATTGTATTCAGATTACAGCCTTATCACAAAAACTTCAGCAAGCGTGTTGTAAAGATGCCTAAGCTTTATTTTTATGACACGGGACTTGCTGTTGCTTTACTTGGCATTGAAAGCACTGACCAGCTGGCCTTTCATTCATCGAGAGGCAGTCTGTTTGAAAATATGGTGATTGTTGACTTTCTTAAAAGAAGATATAACAACGGCAAATCGAACAACCTGTTTTTCTGGAGGGACAGCAAGGGTCATGAGATCGACCTGTTATTGGAAGGGAGCGACACGCGGTTGCCGGTTGAAATAAAGTCCGGACAGACAATTTCTGAAGATTTATTCAAAGGCATTCAATTCTGGAATAAATTGACGGATACGACGGGAGGCTATTTAGTATATGGTGGCGATACAACGCAGAAAAGGAGCAATGGTATTACAGTCATACCGTTTAATTCAGTAGCCGGTATAAATATTGATGATGAAATTTAAAACCACCGGATTTTTTGATCACATTCGCAGCATACAGGACTGTACAACGAAGGGAAGGCAACAGAAAACTTTTCAACCTTTCAGTCTTTCAACCCCTCAGCTCCTCAACAGGAAAGGACCCTCAGACCTTACTCCCTGCCCAGCTGCTGTCGCACTATCTTCGCAATATACTTCCCGAGTATATCAAACTCAATATTCACAACTGTACCCTTCTCAATCTGGTGAAAGTTAGTCACCTCATGAGTGAATGGGATGATAGCCACCTCAAATGAGGTATCCTTTGAATTAACGACTGTCAGGCTGACGCCGTTAACGCTGACAGAACCTTTTTCGACAGTGAGGTGTTCCGGGGATTTAGGCTCATATTCAAAGGTGTAGTACCAGGAGCCCTCTGCCTCTCGCACAGAGGTGCAGACAGCCGTGAGATCGACATGACCCTGCACCATATGTCCGTCGAGCCGGCCGTCGAGGCGTGTGCTGCGTTCAAGGTTCACCTTGTCGCCCGGCTTCAGGAGGCCGAGATTGGTTTTGTCAAGTGTTTCGCGTATGGCTGTCACGGTGTAAGTGTCGCCCTCCTTTTTAACCACAGTGAGGCATACACCGCTATGCGAAATGCTCTGGTCGATCTTCAACTCGTTGGTGAATGAGCACCGCATGGTTATATGAATATTATCCTTTTCGTGTTCAATCCGCACCACCGGCGCAGCTTCTTCTACTATTCCCGAAAACATGACTTAATCATTTGATTTTCCGCAAAGATATCAATTGTCGTGGCATGGAGCATGGTACTATAGGCGATTTGAAAAACGAATGCAGATGATCGTCATCGTGGCCGGTTTTCATTCTTGCGTCACTTTTAATATCATGTAATCTAAAAGTACGGGCTTTAATTTTCATATAAAAATCAATATACGCGGCATGTGACAAAAGTTGTAAGTATAGTTATAACATTTCTTGCTCAGAAAGAAAATTAAAATCATAGTTACAAAAAAGTGTGATTTTATGGAAAGTTGTAAATATAATTTCAACATAATCGGGAGTTATGCAATTATGCAGTCTGAATGCAAATCCGCATACCCAGCCTGCAGTTCTTTAATAAATCAAAAAAAGCAAGACATAAAAAGATAGTGGAATAAATAATTATTTTATTGTAACAGCGGTTACCGTAACGGTGGTTACAATAAATTTACTATATTTGACGAATTAAAGAAAAGGTTATGGAATTCATTGATCGTGAAAATGAGTTGAAACTCCTGGAAGGGATACGGAAAAGGTCTGAGAAATCGGCCACTATGACTGTCATTACAGGAAGACGAAGAATAGGTAAGACAACATTGACACTGAAGGCTTTCGAAGGGCATCCGTTCATATACCTCTTTGTTGTCAGGAAGAATGAGACATTACTTTGCCAGGAGTTTATTGAGGAGATCAGCAGGGGACTTAAGATTGAGGTTCTGGGAGAGTTTAACAGTTTTGCGCGATTGTTTGAATACCTTTTAGTGCATTCCGGGTCTCAGCCTTTTACATTAGTCATCGATGAGTTTCAGGAGTTTTTGAATGTAAACGGCAGTGTATTTGGTGAAATGCAGAAATTGTGGGACAAGTACAAACCAACAGCAAAAATGAACCTCATTTTATGCGGCTCAGTTCATTCGATGATGAAAAGAATCTTTGAAGATGAGAAGGAACCATTGTTCGGCAGGGCAAGTGAACGCATCAGCCTGCAGCCGTTCAGTATCGATGTTTTGAAGAACCTCCTTAAAATCCGTTTTTCAGACATTAAAAATAAAGATATCCTTGCATTTTATACTATTACTGGCGGGGCTGCCAGATACGTTGAGCTCTTTTGTGATAAGGAAATTTACACACTTCCGCAAATGATAAAAGAGGTATTCAGGGAAAACTCTTTGCTGATCGATGAGGGTAAGAACGTTCTGATTGAAGAGTTCGGCAGGGATTATGCTATTTATTTCTCCATACTGTCTCTCATTTCTTCCTCAAAAACATCCAGACCTGAAATAGAGTCAATACTTCTGAAAGATATAGGTGGGTATCTTGAAAAACTGGAAAAGGAATATATGGTGATCAGGAGCATCAGGCCCATCCTGGCAAAACCCGGTGGAAAAATTCAGAGGTATGCCATTAACGACAATTTCTTATCGTTCTGGTTTCGTTTTGTTTACAAATACCGGAGTGCGGTTGAAATCGGGAATTACAAATATCTTCAGGCGGTGGTTAAGCGCGATTTCGATACATATTCAGGTCTATTTCTCGAAAAATATTTCAGGGAGAAAATTGCATTGAGCAACGATTATTCTGCGATCGGTAACTATTGGGAAAAGGGTAACCGAAACGAGATCGACATTGTTGCAATTGATGAAATGAATAAGAAGGCTCTTATTGCTGAAGTAAAAATGAAAAAAGCAAGCTTCAGACCCAAGGTTTTGCAGGAAAGCGCCAGGAACCTGGCGAATAAGCTTGGCGACTACCAGATTGAATACCAGTCGTTTTCACTTGAGGAAATCTGAAAGGTCAGCAGAATTCACCTGGCGGAGTTGTCGCAAGATTAAAAATAACTCAGGAATAATATATTTTTATTGTAACAGCGGTTACCGTAACAGCGGTTA